>NZ_JBXAJE010000001.1:892813-1308037 GCF_058796955.1 Janthinobacterium sp. GW823-FHT03B06 | reverse complement strand
AAGGGAGCCAGGGTCAGGTCCGCCATTCGTACACGAGCTCAACCTTGGCCGTCTCGATCTGCGGCAGGTCGCGCTTTATTAAATGCCGATACGGCTCGACTGACTGTCTTGGCCGAGACGTGAAAAGCGGAGGCGATATGGGACATGGTAAAAGCGGTAGACAGATACGCGCGTGCCATTGCCTCGTCTCTGTCGGCATAGCGGGCCTGATATTGCGCGAGTGACAGTGTGACTGCGCGGCGTTGCTGCCTTGGCGCATCTTTGAATGCATTGGACCGCTGCGATTGCTGGTGTGCCGAAACAAAGGCGTCATCGCCCAGTAGCATCTGGTGGCAAGTGTGGGCGAGCGGACTAGTTTCACCCATACCGGCCGCGACAAACCGAGAATAGTTGGCGGCCGCCTCGTCGCGCGTGGCGCCAAACTGGCTCAAGAGCCAGTCACGCGACAACCAGCATGGAGACGCTGCTTCGTCCAAAACGTAGTGATGGCTGCTCCAGTACCAGTCGCCGGGTGATGCCACCATGTGCGCCCGGACTGGATTCAAGACGATGTAGCGGGCCAATTCCAACAGATAATTTTCCTGCTGTACCAAGATGGCTTTGTAGCGGCCTTGCAATACGTGCCCGACAAGCTTGTGGCGCCGATTGAAATGCTGGGTATAAACGCCATTCAGCTGGCGCATGCCCTGCGACAGATTCGCCTCGACCGTTTCAACGAGCAGATGATAATGATTGCTCATCTGGCAGAAACTGTACACGACAAAATGGTACCGCTCGCAGACCAGGGCTAGTACCTCTTGCCAGGCAAGGCGATCGGTATCGTCCCGGTAAATGGTGCCACGCCGGTCGCCGCGCGAAGTAACGTGGTAGAGGGCGCCGGGAAATTCAAGGCGTAGTGGTCGCGTCATGCGGTAGACGTTATCTGATTCGTACGCATTGCCACTGAGATCGCGCAGAGGTTTGGACATTGGCATGGCTGAGGTCGTGTTTGAATACCGGACCTGACCCCGTCCCCCAGACTCCATTTCCAATCAAGGTTCCACGAATGCAGTTTCAGATATCTCCCCCCGATTAACTGCTCGATTGGATGCTTGGCGCTCGTATCAGCAAAATGGTGGAAAAATGACACTGCAGGAATGGGTGCCGGCACTCAGCGACAGTATGGTGGGGTCTCAGGTGGCTATCAAAGTGGATATGCGAAATGGTCAAATAGTTTAGATGGTGTTCACGGAAATAGTTTATCGGCGTCTGGCCCACATGATGTTTATGTAATTCGGGATGCAAAATCGAGAGAGTTACTTTACTTCGGGGAAACAGGTCGTGACTACCTTACACGGTTTACAGAGCATCAGCGTGTTTTCGCGAAAAAAGATATAGCACTAGATGTCGATTTATTGCGTACGGCAGAGGGGAAGAAAAATGCAAAGGAGCTTGAGTTAAAATATATACAAACCTATACTAAAACTTTCGGAAAACGCTCTCCGTATAACCCAGTAAACCATTAGTCATATGAAAATTTCTCTCAGTTTTTGCAGCAAAAAACCCTCAATTTTTAAAAAAAATACGCCGAATTAGATCGGACTTTGAAGGTTTTTTTGATGATTTCTCATTGGTGGATTTAATCAATCCAATTCATGAGGCAATATTAATTGGTGTGACTGAGTCAAGAGGGGATGATTTTTTGAAATAATTAAAAATAGAGATGGATACTTTAAAACTCTTGCAGGTTTGGGCGGCTTTAATGATGATGAGGTATTGAGGAGAAAATTATTCCTCATAGTGTCTAGATCAATATCGGCGTGCCCATTTTCAAATCCTGACAGGGAAAAATTTTCTACTCTTTTGAAAAAATGGGAGGATGAAATAATGAAAAATTGAGTTTCTCCGATGATCTAAGTATTTAGATTTGTGTGATTATGGCCCCATCCGTAGCTGGCCCCCTCTTCAAGGCTCGGCATGTTTTGAGTACACTCTTTCCTTCCGCCTAATACGGGAATCGACCGAGTCGCAGGCCGAGCTGGTGCGTCGTTACAATGTTACGCGGCAAACCGTCGGTCCCGGGGTCAGGTCCGCCATTTGTACACGATCTCAGCTTTGGCCGTCTCTTTTTTTGGCAAGTTGCGCTTTATTAAATGCCGATACGGCTCGACTGACTGTCTTGCTCGAGACGTGAAAAGCGGCGGCGATATGGGACATGGTAAAAGCGCTCGATAGATAAGCGCGTGCCATCGCCTCGTCTCTGTCGCTATCGTGCGCCCGAAACTGCTCTAATGACAGCATGACAGCGCAGCGCTGCGACCTTGGCGTATCTCTGGGCGTCTCGGTGCGCTGCGATTGCTGATGTGCTGAAATGAAGGCCTCATCGCCTAGAAGAATCTGGCGGCAGATGCGAGCCGCCTTGGATGCGCAGATCAGAGCACAGGGCTTCACGCCGCTTCCACCAAAAGTGGTCGTTCCTACACGCACACCAAAACCATGATAAGAGAATTCGATGACTGAGAAAGCATTTGCAATAGGACTTTATAGTTACACGACTCCAGCTCCAGGTGCTGATGGCTTGAAGGCATTCCATGATTTAGTTACGTCAATTTTCCATCGTATCGGGATTGCACCAACATATTTTGCGGCCGAAGGTTTAGGTTATAAAGGCGAGTTAACAAAAATTGGTGGAAGAGTATACACAAAGGCGCTGAAATCTGGCTTTTCTGATATTCATGTTATGTCATTGGTTGCAAATCCAGAAGGCAGCGCAGAGCCTGGTTATGATAGTTTTGCTTCGGCCTCTTTAAGTTATGTTGAAGAGATTGATGAGACGTTGTTTTGTTTGGCAATTGAAGAGCGCTTCTTGGCGTTTGGCGGCGATATTTTTGAAAGAATTTTAATGTCGTGTATTGGTCTGAGGCACTGGGATTTTGGGTATGCTCTTTCTGAATTTATTGAAAAGAAACCCGAATTCCATGTCCTGGGTCTGGACGTTGGAAAGCTGACGGCTGAGGATCGAAAGCGTTTAAATAAATGGTATGCGTCACT
The DNA here is from genome assembly GCF_058796955.1 of Janthinobacterium sp. GW823-FHT03B06. Taxonomy (NCBI): domain Bacteria; kingdom Pseudomonadati; phylum Pseudomonadota; class Betaproteobacteria; order Burkholderiales; family Oxalobacteraceae; genus Janthinobacterium; species Janthinobacterium sp. GW823-FHT03B06. Next base: position 1,305,007 of record NZ_JBXAJE010000001.1, on the reverse strand, counting down.
ACCTGAAGTACGCTTCCAAAAAATTCGAGATGTGTATCCAGTAAACGTCCTAAATGATACACAATTAAATGCACAGGTTTCAGCTTCTCAGACCTTGGAAGATATTATTCGTGCAGATTCATTCTCTTCTTTGCGGCGTGTTGGCGATCGTCAGCTTTGGTTGTGGGAAGTCCAGCTAGGTGGTTTAGATGATCTTCGAAATATGCTTGCAACCGGCAGCGTATTGATCACCTAAGTAAGTGCTGATCAATTCGCTTTCGTAGCGAGTTTTGGCGCGCCAAATGGTCGACTGGCGCGTCGCTCGAGCCCGCACGGCCGGTGTCACGCACGGACTAGCTCAACCTAACCCCATCCCCCTGGATATGATGACGTCATTAAAAACAACTAAGCGATAATAAAGTGAGGAAGATTATGATTGAAATATTGCATCCAATGGAATTTGAATTGCCTTGTCCGCTACCCATTGAAATGTCCATAATATTAAATTCTGTTATAGAAAAGTATTTTGTTCATGATATAACTGCTGGTGATTATGTTAGGGCTGCTGAAGGTTTTTTCCGTTCTGTGAAAAGACGAAAAAATAATAATTATGTTGAGTATGTATTGGGGAAAACGCAGGAAATTTATGATGTGCTAATAAAAATCCAAGATTATATTAAAATTTCCAGGATTGACTATTTGCTAAAATCTGGGTTGATGATTGGTGTGTATGTTATGAAAGATAAGGGGGAAGTGGTCGGTTGCATAAAGGGATACCGTGCGGATAAAATGACTGAGGAGGAATTTATTAATTCGAATTATGAGTAGTTAAGAAAAACTAATATTTTCTTTGGTTTGGCGGTTTGGTTGGCGTGTTAATAATTAATGAAATTTGTTTTTAAAAAATTAATTGATGCATGGAGAGCTGGCAGGAGCGGGGGCGGTGTTAGGTCCACCATTCGTACACGATCTCAGCCTTGCTTATGTCTATCTGTGACAAGTTGCGCTTATTAAATACCGATACGGCTCGATTACTGTCCTGCTTAAAATGGCAGAATAGCCACTGTCTATCCACCTCTCTATATGCTTCTCTCGTTCTGGTGTTGCTGGTAGCTCATTGCATGACTATACTTCAGGGGATATTTTTCACGTTTGGAAATAAAGAGCGATAGTGCATGATTTTTTCAAAACTTACAGGGTAGGCGAATTATGTTTATAGAAGCCATTGAATTCCCTTTTCTTGCTCGTTTACAAAATGAATGGTTGGTGATCAGGGATGAGCTTGTTGCGTTAAGGGCGGCTTGTTGGACGGAGTGGCCGGAGAGGGATATTTATGACGGCGACTGGAAAGTATTTGGCCTGTATGTTTTTGGTGAGAAGAATCTCGAATTTTGTAACCTGTGTCCGCGTACAACCGAAATTATCGAGGGAATTCCTGGCATGGTGACTGCGGGTTTTTCATCAATGGCTGCTAATACTCATATAACGCCACATCGTGGCTATACGAACGATGTATTGCGCTGCCACTTGGGGTTGGTTACTCCCGAAAATTGTGCTTTGCGCGTTTCGAACCAGATACGCACATGGACGCCTGGTTCCTGTTTTGTCTTTGATGACACTCAGGAACATGAGGCATGGAATCGGAGCAATGCTACGCGCATTGTGCTTTTGCTTGATTTTAAACGTGATGAAGGCATTGATATTATTTTCCCAGAGGAAGTGTTCGCATATGGCCTGAATTAATCAGCCAGAATGGCAAGTAGCCGCGACCGTTTCAACAAGCCGGAACGCCAGGGGCGAGTCGGCCAGTTGTGCACGATCTTAGCCTTGAGGCGTGTGGTATAGCTTGTAGCTTGAGGCCAGTCGCAAAACTGTTGGCGAGATTTGCATCGGCTAAGCCGTCTGTCCCAAGCCGACCAGCCGGCCCAGCGTCTCCTGCGCATTCATGCTCTTGGCCAGCTTGACGGCAGTCATGCCGCGGCTGTCCACGGCATCGATGCGGGCGCCGTGTTGCAGCAGCAGGTCGAGGATGGCGAGGCGGTTGAACATGGCGGCCATCATCAACGGGGTCTTGCCGTCCGGGCTGGCGCCTTCCACATGCGCGCCATGCTGGAGCAGCAGTTCGGCGATCTCCAGATAGCCCTTGTAGGCCACGCCGGCCAGCGGCGTCTGGCCCTGGTCGTTGGGGACGTTGGCGTCGGCACCCGCTTCGAGCAGCAGGCGCGATGTTTCCAGGTGGCCATGGTAGCTGGCCAGCATGATCAGGCTGTCGCCTTTTTCGTTGCGGAAGTTGACCGGCACGCCCTGGGCAAGCATGGGGCCCAGTTGCTGCGTATCGCCTTCGCGCACGAGGGCGAACAGGCTCTGGATGAATGCCAGGGTTTCGGCATCCATCGCTGCCGGGAGTTTTCGTACATCGGCGGTCATCGTGTGCTTTCTGTGAGGTTGGGCCAGGCTTGCAGTCTACTATGCGCCCGCCGCCAGCGCCTTTTGCCGCGATGCCAATGCCGCGCCGATGAACAGGGCGATGGCCGAGGCGATCAAGCCCCGCTCCAGTCCCGCCGGGCCGTCGGCGATCCAGCCGACCGCGATGGGGCCGGCGATCTGGCCCAGCGCGAACACGGTCGTGTAGGCGCTGATGCCGGCCGTCCAGGATTGTTGCGGCAGGTTGTGCCGCACGAGGGCCGTGGTCGACGCCACCACCGACAGGAACACGGCGCCGAAGACCAGGCCGGAGAGGAAGACGACGGGCACAAAGCTCGTCAGCGCGGGCAGGATGGTGACTGCGCCCAGCACGCCATTTAATATCGCCAGCGATTCGCCGCCCTTGTAGCGGTCGAGCATGCGCGCCCAGATGCGCGACGAGGCCACCACCGCCAGGCCCAATACCGTATAGAACACGGTGATCAAGTTGGCACGCATGCCTTGCTGCTTGAGCAGGGCGATGACGAAAGTCATGTAGCCGATGTAGCCGACGCCGAACATGAAATAGCCAGCCAGGCTGGGAGAAAAGTCGCGCCAGGCGAAACGCCGCGGCGTGTCGACGGCGCGCGGCGTTTCGCCGATCGCCTTCGCCGGCAGGGCCATGAGGGCGGTGGCGGCCAGGCAGGCGAGTCCCAGGGCCAGCCACGGCCATTGCCAGGCATGTGCGGCGCCGTGGTCTTGCGCGGCGGCCAATGCCGCCGGCACCAGCAGGGCTGACAGCGCGATGCCGAAGCCCGTGCCGCCGTAGTACAAACCGATGTAGAAGCCGGCGCGCTGGCTGTGCATGGAACCGAGCCGCGCCGCCAGCACGCCGCCGGCGATGAAAATGAAGGCGCTGGCCACGCCCGCGCACACGCGCTGCAGAAACAGGGCGGTCGTATCGCTGACCAGGCCCGACATCAGCATGAAGACGCTGGCCAGCAGGGACCCGGCGATCAGCAGGCGCCACACGCCCAGGCGGCGCATCAGCGCCGGCGTGGCCAGGGCGCCGAGAAAATAGCCGAGCGCATTGAAGGTGTTCATGGCCCCGGCCAGCAGGTAGGACCAGCCCAGATCGTCACGCATGGGCGGCAGCAGCAAGCCATAGGAAAAGCGCGACAGGCCAAGGGCGACGGCGGCGCCCAGCGACAGCGCCAGCGCCGTGGCCAGCGGATGGGACGGGGAAGGATCGTGTGTCGGCATGGCCTCAATACCCGTTTATGTGAGAGCGTGGAGTGGGCGCCGGGCGGGGCAATCGGCGGGCAAGGTCTGTGCGGGACAGCGGCTGTGGCGCTGACGACACGCTTTTTTACTGCCAAGTTAATGAACAGGAGCCTGGAAGTCAAGCAGGGCCGCGCCTGTCATGGCAGTCAACAATGCAAATTCTGTCATCGTTACTTTTGGAGAGAATTGTGAGACATGCAATCTCATATAATTGCAATTAGGAAATTAACTTGCCAAAATTCAATTTTGCGGGTTGCTCCTGATCCTCCATATCTTAAGGGCACTATGAACAAGAATAAACCTGGCGCGTTGTTGATGGCAGCGCTGATTGGTGCGGCGTTGGCTGGCTGCGCTTCCGAATCGTCGCAAGCCCTGGCTGTTCCCACAGTCGCCAGTGCGGCCCGACCTTACGTCGGTCCACGCACGCTGATCGCTGTCGGCAAGTTCGACAACCGCTCCAACTTCATGCGCGGCATCTTTTCCGATGGTGTCGATCGTCTGGGCAGCCAGTCGAAGACGATTCTGATTGCACACCTGCAAACATCCAACCGCTTCAACGTCCTCGACCGCGACAATATGGCCGAGCTCAAGCAGGAAGCTGACTTCAAGAAGCAGGGCCAGAACATCAAGGGCGCGGACTTTGTCGTGACGGGCGACGTGACCGAATTCGGCCGCAAGGAAGTGGGCGACAAGCAATTGTTCGGCATCATGGGCCGCGGCAAGACGCAGGTGGCATATGCCAAGGTCACCTTGAACGTCGTCAATATCGCCACCTCGGAAGTCGTGTATTCGGCCGGCGGCGCCGGCGAATACAGCCTGTCGAACCGCGAAGTGCTGGGCTTTGGCGGCACCGCCAGCTATGACGCCACCCTTAACGGCAAAGTCCTGGACCTGGCCATGCGCGAAGCGGTCGAGCGCCTGGTGGCTGGCGTCGAAGCGGGCGCATTGCGCAAACAATAAGGTATCCCATGACAACAATGATGAACAAGGGCGCAGCCCTGCTGGCCATGCTCGCCTGTGCCGCCCTGACCGGTTGCGCCACGCAATCGAAGACCCTGTACCAATGGGAAGGCTACCAGCCGCAAGTGTACGAATACCTGAAGGGCGAAAGCCCGGAGCAGCAGATGGCCGCCATGGAAAAAGACCTGCAAGTGATCGCTGCCAAGGGTAATCATGCACCGCCGGGCTTCCATGCCCACCTGGGCATGCTGTACTCGATCGCCGGCAAGCCGGAGCAGGTCGCCGCGCAGTTCGAAGACGAGAAAAAACTGTTCCCGGAATCGACGCCGTACATGGACTTCCTGTTGGGTAAATTGAAAAAAGGCGAGAAATTATGATGTCGCGCATGTTGAAAATGGCCCTGTGCCTGGGTCCCGCCATCTTCATGGTCGGTTGCGCCACCAAGCAGGCGGCATACGATTACACCGCCTTCAAGGCGGCCAAGCCCCGCTCGATCGTGGTCTTGCCACCGTTGAACAACTCGCCGGAAGTCAATGCCGGCAACAGCGTCTACGCGCAAGTGACCTATCCGCTGGCCGAAGCGGGCTACTACGTGCTGCCGGTGGCCGTGGTTGGTGAAACCTTCAAGCAGAACGGCTTGACGAACGCGGCCGATATCCACGGCGTCGATGCCAAGAAGCTCAACGAGATCTTTGGCGCCGATGCGGGCCTGTACGTGACGATCTCCAAATACGGCACGACGTACGCCGTGATCGACAGCGTGACGGTGGTGGCGGTCGATGCCAAGCTGGTCGACCTGAAGACGGGCGCCTTGCTGTGGCAGGGCGCCGCCAGCGCATCGAGCAACGAAGGCAACAACAGCGGTGGCGGCGGCCTGATCGGCGCCCTGGTGACGGCGGCGGTCAAGCAGATCATCAACACCAGCACCGATGCCAGCCATCCTATCGCCGGCACGGCGAATGCGCGCCTGCTGTCGGCCGGCGTGCCGAACGGCTTGCTGTACGGCCCGCGTTCGGAACGCTACCTGGCGCAGTAAGCGTCCTGCTGCACCCGCACAGGCCCTGCATCCGCCAGGGCCTGTCGCAGGCCTGCCAGGCCCGTGTCGAAAGGCATGCCTGGCAGCGCCGAACCGTTCGTCTACGATCATCACATCCCGGCCTGCGCGATGCGCACCCGGACATGACGCAGCCCGCAGTCCGCGGAGCCTGTGAGACTTCGACTGGCGCAAGCCCACTTTCCCCAGCCACGTTAAGATAGCGGTATTTTCAAGACTGCGAGGGGACCCGGTGCGCGTGTTGCTGGTGGAAGACGATCCGATGATCGGAGAAAGCCTGGTCGAGGGCTTGCGCGGCGAGTGCTATGCCGTGGACTGGGTGCGCGACGGCCACGATGCGGAGCTGGCGCTGGCCGGCTTCGCCTACGATTTGATGCTGCTGGACCTGGGCTTGCCCGGCAAGCAGGGCATGGACGTGCTGCGCGCCATGCGCGCGCGGGGCGCCGAGTTGCCCGTGCTGATCATCACGGCGCGCGACGGCACGCCGGCCCGCGTGGAAGGACTCGACAGCGGCGCCGACGATTACCTGGTCAAACCGTTCGACCTCGACGAGCTGCTGGCGCGTATCCGCGCGCTGCTGCGGCGCCGGGTCAGCCGTTCGCGCTCCGTCATCGAGCATGGCGCGCTGATCCTCGACCTGGCCAGCCACGACGTCACGTTCGAGGGCGAACTGATCAAGCTGCCGCCGCGCGAGTTTTCCGTGCTGCGCGCCTTGCTCGACCATCCGGGCAAGGTGGTGTCGAAGCGTCAGCTGAGCGAAAAGCTGTACGGCTGGGATTGCGAAGTGGAAAGCAATACCGTCGATGTGTACGTCTACCAGCTGCGCAAGAAGCTGGGCGCGGACGCCATCCAGACCGTGCGCGGCGTGGGCTACAAAATGCGGGTGGCGTCTTGCTGACCATCCGCCGCCAATTACTGCTCGGCTTGCTGGCCGCCACCTTGCTGTGCGTGCTCGGCGCCGGCATTTCGCTGTTCCGCTCGCTGCTGGAAGAAACCAATGAACTGGCTGACTTGCAGCTGCGCCAGCTGGCCGTGGCCTTGCCCGACGAGTTCGAGCCGCAGGCGGGCCTGGCCGCCGCGCAGGAGCCGGAAGAGGCGTTCGTGCTGCAGGCGTGGGACGAGGACGGCAAGCCATTGCCCATCCTGCAGGGCCAGCCGGCATTGCCGCGCTATGCGCTGGCCGGCTTTGCCGATGTCACATTGCACGGCGAGGACTGGCGCCTGTACGGCGAGACGCGGCGCGGCCGCTACGTGCAGGTCGCGCAGGCGCAGGCCGTGCGTGACCAGCTGGCCTGGCAGATGACCATGCGCGCCGGCGCGCCCCTGCTGGTGTTCGCGCTGATCCTGGCGCTGCTGATCGTCGCCGTCGTGGGGCGCGCGCTGGCGCCGCTGCACCGGCTGGCCGCATCCGTGGCCGGCCGTTCGCCGGAAGCGCTCACGCCGCTGGCGGCCGACGACATGCCGCCCGAACTGCGGCCCGTGGCGCTGGCGCTGAACAGCCTGATGGGCCAGTTCGAAGCGGCGCTGACGGCACAGCGCACCTTTGTCGCCGATGCCGCGCATGAATTGCGCTCGCCGCTGACGGCGCTGAAACTGCAGCTGCAGGTGGCCGAACGGGCCGGCAGCGAGGAAGAGCGCCGCGTCGCGCTGGGGCGCCTGCATGAACGGCTGGACCGCAGCACGCACCTGGTGCGGCAATTGCTCAGCCTGGCGCGCCATGAAACGGCGCTCACGGCCAGCCAGCTGCACACGGTGGACCTGGGGCAGTTGCTGGAAGCGGCCGTGGCCGACCACAGCGCGCTGGCCGACAGCCGCGCGATCGACCTGGGCGTGGTGGAAACGCTGCCGGCCCCGGTGCTGGTACAGGCCGATCCCGACGGCTTGCAGGTCTTGCTGAATAACCTGATCGACAACGCCTTGCGCTACACGCAGCAGGGCGGCCGGGTCGATCTGCAGGCGGCGCTGGAAGAGGGGCGGCCCCTGCTGCGCGTATCGGACAACGGCCCCGGCGTGCCGCGCCAGCACCATGCACGGCTGTTCGACCGCTTCTTCCGTCCCGACGGCAACGACGCCTGGGGCTGCGGCCTGGGCCTGTCCATCGTGCGCCACATCGCCGAGCACCACCAGGCGGACATTGTACTGGCCGAAGGCGAGGCGGGGCGGGGCTTGCAGGTGACGGTGCGCTTTCCGCAAGCGGCCTGAACGAAAAAAAAGCGAATGCCGGCGAGGGCATCCGCTTTTCAGTCACGCTCGAGGCGCTTACGCCAGCTCGGTGATGAACTGCTCGCGTGCAGGGCGCACTTTTTTCAGGTCCACCAGCCAGTCGCCTTCGTCGGCGCGGTAGCCCAGCGGCAGCATGACGACGGAGCGCAAGCCTTTTTCGCGCAGCTTCAGGATCTCGTCGACCTTGGCCGGATCAAAACCTTCCATCGGCGTCGAATCGACTTTTTCCTGCGCCGCAGCGATCAGGGCCGTCCCCACGCCGATATACGCCTGGCGCGCCGCGTGCTGGTAGTTGGTCTCGGCATCGCGCTGCGGATACGTGGCCAGGATCTGCTGGCGGTACGCTTCCCAGCCTTCGTTCTTGAAGCCGCGCACGGTGTTGACCAGGTCAAAGCGGGCGTTGATGCGCTCGGGCGTGTAATTGTCCCAGGCGGCAAACACCAGCAGGTGCGAGGCGTCCGTCACTTGCGACTGGTTCCACGCGTGCGGCTTAATCTGCTCGCGCAGGGCCGGATTCGTCACGACGAACACTTCGTAAGGATGCAGTCCGCTGGAGCTGGCCGTCAGGCGCACGGCTTCCAGGATGCGCTCGACCTTGTCTTGCGGCACCGTTTTCGTCGGGTCCATTTTCTTGGTGGCGTAGCGCCATTGCAGTGTTTCGAGCAAATCGGACATGTGAATCCCTTTCAGAGTGAATAGTTCAGATTGGAAATGATAGCGGATTCAGCCATTTCAAGTGCGGCCCCTCAAAGAGAGTTGTATAGATGAGCTGTCTCTTGCCCTTTACAGCCCCACCATGGCCAGCTCCACTGCCGGGTAGCGCTCGCCTTGCACGCTGGCGGGCGCGATGGCGGCGCCGATGGCGGCCAGCTCGGCGCCGCTCAGAGTGAGTTGCGCGGCGGCCACGTTCTCTTCCAGGTGGGCCAGGCTGCGGGCGCCGGGAATCGGCACGATGTCGTCGCCTTGCGCCAGCAGCCAGGCCAGGGCCAGCTGGGCCGCCGTGGCGCCGCACGCCGCCGCCAGGCGCTGCAATTCGGCAACGAGATGTCCGTTGGCCGCCATCGCCGGCGGCTGGAAGCGGGGCAGGCTGTGGCGGTAATCGTCTGGCGCCAGCGCGGCGCTGGATGCGAGCCGTCCCGTCAGGAAACCCCGGCCCAGCGGGCTGTAGGGCACGAAGCCGATGCCGAGCGCGCGGCAGGCGGGCAGCACGTCCGCTTCCACGTCGCGGCTCCACAGCGAGTATTCGGACTGCACGGCCGCAATCGGATGCACGGCGTGGGCGCGGCGCAGGGTGGCGGCCGACACTTCCGACAGCCCCAGGTGGCGCACCTTGCCCGCCCGTACCAGTTCGGCCATGGCGCCGACCACGTCTTCGATGGGCACGGCCGGGTCCACGCGGTGCTGGTACAACAGGTCGATGCACTCGATGCCGAGCCGGGACAGCGACCCTTCCACCGCCTGGCGAATATGTTCGGGGCGGCTGTCGACACCGGCCATGCGTTCCACGCCCTGGCCGTGCGGCAAGATCTTGAAGCCGAACTTGGTGGCGATGCTCACCTTGCCGCGTAATTCCTTCAAGGCGCGGCCTACTAAGTCCTCGTTGGCGTAGGGACCGTAGACTTCCGCCGTATCGATCAGGGTCACGCCCAGCTCCACGGCCCGGTGCAGCACGCGCAGCGAGGCGGCCTCGTCGGCGCCGCCATAGGCAAAGCTCATGCCCATGCAGCCCAGGCCGATGGGGGCGACGCGCAAGCCGGAGTTGCCCAGTGTTCTGTGTTCCATTTTTCACTCCTCTTCAAAAAAAGATGCAAGGAGTATGGATGAAGGAACAGCATGCGATAAGATGGCTAATCCTGTATGTATTACTGAATTTTTTTCATGAATTTTTTCCTCGACAATGGCTGACCTCAACGAATTGACGGCCTTTGCCGCCGTCGCCCGCCTGCGCAGCTTCCGCAAGGCGGCATTGGAGCGGGGCGTGTCCGCCTCCGCCCTCAGCCACGCATTGCGCGCGCTGGAAGAGCGCCTGGGCGTGCGCCTGCTGAACCGCACCACGCGCAGCGTCACGCCGACGGAGGCGGGGCAGCAGCTGCTGGCGCGGCTGGCGCCGGCCATGCGCGAAATCGACGATGCCTTGCAAGACTTGAGCGCCTTGCAGGATGTGCCCGCAGGCACGCTGCGCCTGAACGTGCCCCGTCCCGCCGCCCGGCTGCTGCTGGCGCCCATGCTGGCCGGTTTTGTCGCGCGCTATCCGCGCGTGCAGGTCGAAGTGGTCACCGATGACAGCATGATCGATATCGTGCGCGACGGTTTTGACGCGGGCATCCGCTTCGGCGAACAGGTGGCGGCCGACATGATCGCCGTGCCCGTGGGTGCGCCGCAGCCGTTCGTGGTGGTGGCGTCGCCCGCCTACCTGGCGGCGCATGGCGCACCAGGCACGCCGCGCGACTTGCTGGCGCACGCCTGCATAGGCCGGCGCTTTCCCAGCGGGCGCCAGTATGTGTGGGAGTTCGGGCAGGATGGGGAAGCCGTCAGCATCGCCGTCGGCGGTCCGCTGATGTTCGACGACGATGAACTGATGCTGCGCGCGGCCCGCGATGGGGCGGGACTGGCGTATGTGTACGAAGCCGACGCGCGCGCCGATATCGCGGCGGGCCGGCTGGCGTGCGTGCTGGAGCGCTGCCTGCCGCCGCCGTCCCGTTACTTCCTGTACTACCCGAGCCGGCGGCAGATGCCTGCCGTGCTGCGCGCCTTTGTCGACATGGTCCGCGCCGACGGTCTTGCCTAGGCGGCGGCCGGCGGCGCGCCGTGCTCGACCGGCCACTTGACGGTAAACACGCTGCCGCCCGCCTTGCCGCGTGTGCAGGCGGCGCTGCCACCGTGCGCGCGCGCGATGGCTTCGACCACGGCCAGGCCCAGGCCGCTGCCCGCGTTCAGGTCGCCGCCGTCGCTGTCGCCGCGGCGAAACGCTTCGAACACGTGCGGCGCCAGTTCCTTTGCAATGCCGGGGCCCGCATCCTCGACGCTCAGGTAGTACTGGCCGGCCTGCACGCGGGTGCGCACGCGCAGCAGGCCCGGATGCGCATAGCGGCGCGCGTTGTCGAGCAGGGCCAGCACGATTTGCCGGATGCGCGCCGCGTCGCAGCAGACGGGATGGTCGGACAGGTGCAGCTGCAGCGTAAAGCCGGCCGCTTCCATCTCCTGCGCCAGCAGGCGGCCCACTTCCTCGATTTCCAGGGTCAGGTCCGTCCACGCCATGCGCAGCTGCATGTGGCCGCTGTCGGCCAGGCTCAGGGTGCGCAAATCCTCGATCAGGCGGCCCAGGTCCTCGACTTGCGCCAGCAGGCTGGAAAACGGCACTTCCTCGGGCTTGAAGACGCCATCGACGACGCCCTGCAAGGTGCCGCGCAGGATGGTCACGGGCGTGCGCAATTCGTGCGCGATGGCGGCATTCCACGTTTCGCTTTCCTTGGCGCCCCGCTGCAGGCGCTCGGCCATGCTGTTGAAGTCGTCGACCAGCATGGCCGTCTCGCCCAGGCTGCGGTCGCCCGCGAAGGCGCGCGCGGACAGGTCGCCGTGGGCCACGCGGCGCACGCTGTCCATCACGGAATTGATCGGTTTTAAGATGCGCGCGGCCAGCTTGAAGGCGAAAAAGGCGGCCAGCCCCAGGCCGAAAATGGTGATGGCAAAGATCCACAGCCATTCGACGGTGCTGGGCGACCAGTCGTCGGGCTCGGACAGCATGCCGGGATCGATCTTGAAGGCGACGGCGAAGAAGATCCACGAGCCGATCCAGATGATCAGGATGCTGCACACCATCAGCACGGACATCGACAGCACGATCTGCCGGTTCAGGCCAGTGAAGCGCATCAGGCGTCGCTTTCCAGCCGGTAGCCCACGCCGCGCAGGCTGGCCGGCATGTTCATCACGCCCGCTTCCTCGAGCTTCTTGCGCAGCTTGCTGACGTGGCTGTCCACCGTGCGTTCCATCGAATTGCTTTCGGGCATGCACGACTCCAGCAATTCCAGGCGGCTGCAGACGCGGCGCGGCGTGCGCGCCAGGTGCGCCAGCAGGCGAAATTCCGTCAAGGTCAGGCTCAAAGGCACGGGCGCGCCGTCGCGCAGCACGCTGGCCACGTAGGTTTCCTGGTCGATTTCGATGGGGCCGCAGCGCAGGCGCTGGCCGCCCACCGGGTGGTGGCGCACGCGCGAGCGGCGCAGCACGGCGGCCACGCGGGCCACCACTTCGGCCGGGTTGAAGGGCTTGATGATGTAGTCGTCGGCGCCCACGCGCAGGGCGGCCAGTTTGTCGGCATCCTGGTCGCGGGCTGTGAGCATGATGACGGGCGTTTCGCCGCGCCGCCGCACTTCGGCCAGCACGGCCCAGCCGTCGACGCGGGGCATTTGCACGTCGAGCAGCAGCAGGTCCGGCGCCAGCGCCAGGTGCTGCTGCAGCGCTTCCTGGCCATCGAGGGCGAAGGCCGTGCGGTAGCCGTCGCGCTCCAGATAACCGGCGAGGATGCGGGCGATTTGCGGTTCATCTTCGGCGATCAGGATGAGGGCGGAAGGGGGCGTGGTGGCAAGAAAAGAGGGCTGGCTGGCGCTGTGATGATAGTTCATGCAAATAGTCTAGCATTCTTCTTTCTCTCCATCGAATCTCCACATTTCTTTGACGAAATATCCACCTTGGCCTTTTATGCTGCGCTTATCTGTCGACCGGACCGCCGGTTGGGATCTGCCATAGAGAAAGACCATGCATCCGAGCCACTTCACCAAGAAAAACATGTTGATCGCCGCGGCACTGCTCAGCCTTGCCGCCTGTTCCAAACCCGCGCAGGAAGAAGCGGCCGCGCCGCCCGCCGCCGTGACGGTGCTCAAGCTGCAGGCGGCGCCCGTCGTCCTCAGCGACGAATTGCCGGGCCGGGTGGCCGCCTTCCGCACGGCCGATATCCGCCCGCAGGTGGGCGGCATCGTGCTGCGCCGCCAGTTCGAGCAGGGCGCCGACGTGACAGCGGGACAGAAGCTGTTCCAGCTCAATCCGGCGCCATTCCAGGCGGACGTCGATTCGGCCGCCGCCGCCCTGCAGCACGCGGTGGCCACGGCGAACCGCGCCAGCAGCCAGGCAGACAGGCTGAAACCGCTGGTGGAAGCGGACGCCATCAGCCGCCAGGCGTATGACGACGCCGTGGCCCAGCGCGAGCAAGCCGTGGCCACCGTGGCGCAGGCGCGCGCGACCCTGGCGCGGCGCCGCCTGGACCTGGCCTTTGCCAGCATCGAGGCGCCGATTGCCGGGCGCATCGGTTCCGAACTGGTGACCGAAGGTGCGCTCGTAGGCGTGGCCGATGCTGCGCCGATGGCGCGCATCCAGCAGATCGACAAGGTGTATGTCGACGTGCGCCAGCCGGCCGCCGCGCTGGCCGCGCTGCAAGCCTCGGGTACGGGTGGCGCGGACAAGCTGCCCGTGACCATTCTGGGCGCCGACGGCCAGCCGCATCCCGTCACGGGCCGCATCCTGTTCTCGGGCATCAGCGTCGATGCGGGCACGGGCGACGCCGTCATCCGCGTGCTGGTCGACAATCCGCAGCGCCAGCTCTTGCCCGGCATGTTCGTGCGCGCCCGCATCGCCCGCGCCGTGCAGGCCAACGGCGTGCTGCTGCCGCAGCAAGCCGTCTTGCGCAGCAGCGGCGGCCAGGCGCAGGCCTGGGTGCTGGACGGCACGAACAAAGCCAGCCTGAAACCGATCGCCGTGGGCGACGTGGTCGAGCACCAGTATGTGGTCAGCGGCGGCCTGAAGGCGGGCGACACCGTCGTCATCGAAGGCCAGGAACGCCTGCAGCCGGGCGCCACCGCCGCGCCGCAGCCATGGAAGCCGGCCGTCGTGGCAGCCGCAGCTGCCGCCAAAGCGCATTGATGCGCCATTTGAATCCAATGAAAGTCTAACGACATGCCTCAATTTTTCATCAACCGCCCCGTCTTTGCGTGGGTGGTGGCGGTCTTCATCGTCCTGTTCGGACTGATCGCCATACCGCAATTGCCGATTGCGCGTTTTCCTTCCGTGGCGCCGCCCAGCGTCAGCATCAGTGCCGTGTATCCGGGTGCCACGCCGCAAACCATGAACGATTCCGTGGTGGGCTTGATCGAACGCGAACTGTCGGGCGTCAAGCACCTGCTGTATTTCGAGTCGTCCACAGATACCTCGGGTTCGGCCTCGATCACCGTCACCTTCCAGCCGGGCACGGACCCGGAAATGGCGCAGGTGGACGTGCAAAACCGCCTGAAAGCCATCGAGCCGCGCCTGCCGCAAGCCGTGCGGCAAAACGGCTTGACGGTGGAATCGGCGTCGTCCGGCTTCCTGATGATCGTCAGCCTGATTTCCGAGAATGGCCAGCACGATGAAGTGGCGCTGGGCGACTACCTGGCGCGCAACGTGACGGAAGAGCTGCGCCGCATTCCCGGCGTGGGCAAGGTGCAGCTGTTCGGTTCCGAGCGGGCCATGCGCATCTGGGTCGACCCGGCCAAGCTGGTGTCGTACAACATCGCCATGGGCGAGCTGACGGCCGCCATCGCGCAGCAGAATGCGCAGATCGCCCCGGGCCGCCTCGGCGATTCGCCCGCCGTGCACGGCCAGCGCGTGACGATTCCGCTGACGGTGCAGGGCCAGCTGCAAACCCCGGCCGAATTTGCCGCCATCGTGCTGCGCGCGAACGCGGATGGCTCGAAAGTGACCATCGGCGACGTGGCGAAAGTGTCGCTGGGCGCGCAAAGCTTCAATTTCAGCATACGCGAAAACGGCCAAGCCGCGTCGGGCGCCGCCATCATGCTGTCGCCCGGTGCCAACGCCGTGCAGACGGCGGCCGCCGTGCGTGCGCGCATGGCCGAACTGGCGCACACCATGCCGGCCGGGATCAAGTACTCGGTGCCGTTCGATACGGCGCCGTTCGTGAAGATATCGATCGAAAAGGTCGTCGTCACCTTGCTGGAGGCGATGGTGCTGGTCTTCCTCGTCATGTACCTGTTCCTGCAAAAGATACGCTACACCCTGATTCCCGCCATCGTCGCGCCGATCGCCCTGATGGGCACATTTACCGTGATGCTGATGGCCGGCTACTCCGTCAACGTGCTGACCATGTTCGGCATGGTGCTGGCCATCGGCATCATCGTCGATGATGCCATCGTCGTGGTGGAAGCGGTCGAGCGCCTGATGGCGACCGAAGGCCTGTCGCCGAAGGAAGCGACGTCGAAGGCGATGCGCGAAATCACAGGTGCCGTGGTCGGCATCACCCTGGTGCTGACGGCCGTGTTCATCCCGATGGCGCTGGCCAGCGGTTCCGTGGGCGCCATCTACCGCCAGTTCACCCTGGCGATGGCCGTGTCGATCCTGTTCTCGGCGTTTCTGGCCTTGACCCTGACGCCGGCCCTGTGCGCCACGATGTTGAAACCGATCGGACCGCATGACCATGATAAAAAAGGCTTTTTCCTGTGGTTCGACCACCAGTTTGAGCGCATGACGGCCCGCTACGAAAAAGGCGTGGTGGCGATGCTGAAACGCGCCGGCCGCTCGATGGTGCTGTACGGCGCCATCGTCGCGGCGCTGGGCGTGGCCTTCATGCAGCTGCCGTCGGCCTTCCTGCCCGAGGAAGACCAGGGCTACTTCATCACCTCGATCCAGCTGCCGTCCGACGCCACCATGGAGCGCACGCTCGATGTCGTCAAGCTGTACGAGCAGCACGTGGCCACGCGTCCCGGCATCGAAGTGAACCAGTCGATCCTCGGCTTCAGCTTTTCCGGCGCGGGACCGAACGCGGGCCTGGCCTTCACCATGCTGAAGGACTGGAAACAGCGCAACGGCGCCACGGCGCAGGAAGAAGTGGCGCTGGCGCAGGCGGCCATGTCGCAGGCGAAGGAGGGCGTGATCATGAGCCTGATGCCGCCCGCCATCGATGAACTGGGCAACTCGTCCGGCTTTTCGATGCGCCTGCAAGACCGCGCCAGCCAGGGCATCGCGGCCCTGCAGGCGGCGCAGAATCAGCTGCTGGGCCTGGCCGCGCAAAGCAGCAAGGTGGCGGGCGTGTATCCGGACGGCTTGCCGCCCGGCGCCAGCGTGCGCCTCGATATCGACCGCACCAAGGCCGAAGCGCTGGGCGTATCGTTTACGGCGATTGCCGACATGCTGACGGCGGCCATGGGTTCGACCTATGTCAACGATTTTCCGAACGCGGGCCGCATGCAGCAGGTGATCATCCAGGCCGACGCGCCGTCGCGCATGCAGCTCAACGACGTGCTGGCCTTGCGCATCCGCAATAACGCGGGCGGCATGGTGGCCCTGGGCGAACTCGTGCGCCCCGTGTGGAGCGAGTCGCCGCTGCAGCTGGTGCGCTACCAGGGCTACCCATCGGCGCGCATTTCCGGCAGCGCGGCGCCCGGCGTGTCCAGCGGCGACGCCATGCTGGAAATGGAGCGGCTCGTGAAGCAGTTGCCGCCGGGCTTCGCGCTGGCGTGGACGGGCCAGTCGCTGCAAGAGAAGGAATCGGCGTCGCAGGCGCCCATGCTGATGGCGCTGTCGATGCTGGTGGTCTTCCTCGTGCTGGCGGCCCTGTATGAAAGCTGGTCGATTCCCGTCTCCGTGATGCTGGTGGTGCCGCTGGGTTTACTGGGCGCCGTGCTGGCCGTGATGCTGCGCGGCATGCCGAACGACGTGTTCTTCAAGGTGGGCATGATCACCATTATCGGCCTGTCGGCGAAGAATGCGATTCTGATCGTCGAGTATGCGCGCCAGTTGCAGGCGCAGGGCAAGGGGCTGGTCGAGGCGACGGTGGAAGCGGCCCGCCTGCGCCTGCGCCCGATTTTGATGACGTCATTGGCGTTCGCGCTGGGCGTGGTGCCGCTGATGCTGGCCACGGGCGCCAGCGCCGAGACGCAGCACGCGATCGGCACGGGCGTGTTCGGCGGCATGATTACCGCCACCGTGCTGGCCGTATTTTTCGTGCCCGTGTTCTTTGTCGTGGTGCTGGGCGCCGTCGACAAGATGGGCACGTACTTCAACAAACGCAGTGATCGCATCGCCGTCAAGGCGGTGGAAGGAGAGTTGTAATGCGTTTATTTTTTCTCACGCCCCTGGCCGCGCTGGCCTTGTCGGCGTGTTCCCTGACGCCGCCGCTGGTCAAGCCGGCGGCACCGATACCAGCCAGCTATGCAGAGATTGCCGCGCCAGCCGCGGCCGACACTGCGGCCGACCTGGGCTGGCGCCAGATGCTGCTCGATGCGCGCCTGCAGCGCCTGGTCGATATCGCGCTGGAAAACAACCGCGACTTGCGCGTGGCTTCGCTCAATGTGGAAGCCGTGCGGGCGCAGTACCAGATCCAGGATGCGGGCCGCTATCCGGCCATCGGCGCGAATGCGGGCGGCGTGCGCCAGCGCGGCGCCGACGCTGTGACACAGAATCAGTTCACTGCCGGCATCGCCATGAGCGCGTTCGAGATCGACCTGTTCGGCCGTCTGCGCTCGCTGTCGGACGCGGCGTTTGCCCGCTATCTGGCCACGCAGCAGGGCCAGCGCGCCGCGCATATGGCCCTGATCGGCGCCGTGGCCGACGCCTACCTGGAGCAGCGCCTGGCCGAGGAACAGCTGGCGCTGGCCCGGCAAACCCTGCTTGACTGGCGCCAGGCGCTGGTCCTGACGCAGCGCCTGCACGGCGCGCAGCAGGGCAGCGGCCTGGACGTCGCGCAAGCGCAAGGGCAGGCGGCCACGGCGGAAGCGGACGTGCAGGCGCGCGAACGGGCCAGTCTACTTTCGCGCAACAACCTGGAATTGCTGCTCGGTGCGCCGCTGCCCACGGACTTGCCCGCCGGCCGGCCGCTCGATGGCCAGCCCGTGCTGACGCAGCTGCCGCCCGGCCTGCCGTCGGACTTGCTGGCGCGCCGTCCCGATATTTTGCAAGCCGAGTACGCGCTGGCGGCGGCGAATGCGGAAATCGGCGCCGCCCGCGCCGCCTTCTTCCCCCGCCTGTCCTTGACGGCGTCGCTGGGCTTTGCCAGCCCGGAACTGGGCGACCTGTTCCGCGGCAGCGCGCGCAGCTGGTCGTTCGCGCCGCAAGTGACGCAGCCGCTGTTCCAGGGCGGCCAGCTGCGCGCGGAACTGCAGCTGTCGCGCCTGCGCAAGGACGTGGCCGTGCTGCAGTACGAACAGGCGATCCAGGCGGCGTTCCGCGAGGTGCGCGACGGCCTGGCCGGCAGTGCCACGTTTGCGCAGCAGATCGCCGCGCAGGAGCGCGTGGTGGCGGCGGCGCGGCAGCGTCAGCGCCTGTCGCAGCTGCGCTACGACGCGGGCCAGGACAGCCGCCTGGAATTGCTCGACGCGCAGCGCCAGTCGTATGCGGCCCAGCAAGCCCTGCTCGACGCGCGGCGCGACCAGTTCAAGTCGGCCGTGGCGCTGTACAAGGCGCTGGGTGGCGGCCTCGAGGAGTAAACCTCCGTCTACCAGGGCAGCGCCACGGGCACGCTGTCGCGGTGCTTCGCCTGGTAGTGGGAACGCAGGAATTGCGCCAGGAAGGTGAATTCGTTGTAGCAATGCATGAGCAGGGCGCGGGCGAATGCATCGGGGAAGAGGGCGGCGATCTCTTGCGGGCTGTGGCCGGCGTCCGGCAAGTCCTGGCCCATGTAGAAATGGCTGCGCAAGGTCATGCCCCAGGCCGTGTCGCGGCCCATGTGCAGCAGGCGCCCGCCGATGACGGCGCCGTCCGCGGTGCGGGGCGGCGCATAGCTCATGCCCACCCTGGCGCACACGGCGGCTGAAATGCGGCCCTCGGCCCGCGCCGCCTCGTATTGCCGTCCCTCGAAGAATTCACGGGGATCGCGGAACTGGATGGCCAGCTGTTCGGCCGGCATGCCGCTGAAAAATTCTTCCGCCAGATGGATGGAGCCGACGTGCGTCCCGGCGCTGCCTTCGATCCAGTCGCTGGCCAGATGGTCGACCGGGTGCCACATCAGGTAGCGCTCCGTGTCGGGCCGCGAGCGGAACCACCATTCAAACATCTCGCCAGTGCAATTTGGCAAGTCGGTGCGGCACGCCACGTGCAGCACGCCGCTGGGCAGCCGTTCAAAGCCCGTTTCCAGCGCCAGGGGAGCGGGGTGCAGCAGGGCGTGGACGTCGTTGAGATCCATGGTCTTACCTTTCAGTGTGGGTGGTGGAAACAGCGGTGGTGCCGGCCGGGCGGCGGCGCAGCAGCGGGGCGGCGGCCACGGCCGCGCCCAGCAGGGCCAGTGCGGCCGTGGCCGCAAACATCGCCGCGTGGCTGCCGGGCAGATACGTCATGAAGGAAGAGAGAAATTGCCCGCCGAAGATGGCCATCGACAGATAGGCGAGGTTGCGGTTGCGGCTGGGCAAGTGGCTGCGCTCGACCGTCATGTGCGTGCACAGGGGCACGGACAGGCCGAAGCCCATCCCCAGCGCCACGGCGCCGGCCAGCAGCGTGGACAGCGCGGCGGCCCCCGCGAACAACAGGTGTGCCAGCGCATAACAGGCGAAGGCGGCGCCCAGGGTACTGTGTTCATGCAGGCGCCGGACCACCTGGGGCATCAGCCAGGCGGCCGCCACGGCCACCAGCGACACGAAGGAAAGCAAATACCCGGCCCGGTCCTCGCTCCAGCCCAGCTGCTGCAGGCGCAGGGGCAGGATGATGATGGCGGCGAAAAACACCGTCATGGAGAGTGCCGCCAGCGCATGGACGAAGAGCAGGGCGCGCGACGGGCCGGGCGCTGGCGGCGCGCCATCCATGCCGGCATCCCCGGCAGGGGCAAGTGCCGGCACGCAGCGCCAGGCGCATGCCAGCAGCACCCACGAAGCCAGATACAGCAGGAAGGGATAGCGCCAGCCCGCTGTGGCCAGCAGGCCGCCCAGGGCGAGGAACAGCACGCCGCCCAGTTCGATCGTCATGCCTTGCCTGGCGATCATGCGCAGCCTTGCCTGGCCGCTGAACAGGGCCGAGATCAGCCCCGTGCCCGAGGCCATCACCAGCGCCGTCGGCGCGCCCAGCAGGAAACGGTTGGCGAACACGGCAACGTGCCCATGCAGGAACATGCCCGAGACGCCCAGCAAGCCGTACAGGAACAGCCCCGCCAGCAGGCTGCGGTGCAGTCCCAGGCGCTGCATGAGCATGGCGGCGAAGGGGCCGGACAGCACCACGCCCAGCGAGGGCAGCGTGACGAGCCAGCTGGCGGCGTCGGCCACGCCGAGCCGCGCGGCGATGGACGGCAATCCCGGGACCAGCACGCATCCCACCATGATGGTCAGGCTGGCAACGGAAAGGAGCGTGCACGTTGCTGTCTTCGATATACTGCGGCTGGACATGCGCCTCCCCGGTGCTTATGTTAAAAAACCGTTAATCGGAACACTGTTCCGAATGATGGAACAATTATAGGGCCATGTACAATGCCGGTCAATGCCATCACGGCAGCTATCGTCATGCACAATTGGGTAAAGAAATGAGTGAAGAAAACGAAGGTAATAGCGGCAAGCAAGTCATTGCGCGCGCGGCGGCGGTGCTGCGCGCGCTGGAAAACCAGACGGGCGGCCTGAGCCTGGCGCAGATCGCCAAGGGCGCGGACTTGCCGCGCACCACGGTGCACCGCATCGTCGCCGCGCTGGAAGCCCAGCAACTGGTCAGTTCCGGCGCCGGCGGGGTGAAGCTGGGTCCGGCCATCGCGCGTCTGGCGGCGTCGGCGCATACGGACGTGGTGGCGGTCCTGCGGCCGTATGCGGAAGCGTTGGGCCGGCGCACGCGCGAAACGGTGGACGTGTGCGTGTACCGCGGCCTGCATGCGGTGTCGGTGGACCAGTACTGTTCCGACCATGAACTGCGCGTCGTGTCGGCCGTGGGAACGGCCTACCCGATCCACTGCACCGCGCATGGCAAGGCCTTGCTGGCGCAGATGCCGGAAGACGCGCTGGCCCGGCTGTTCGGCGAACGCCTGGAAGCGCGCACGGACCAGACCATCACGGCGCTTGCGCAACTGCTGCCGCACCTGGAACAGGTACGCGCGCAGGGCTACGCCGTCGATATGGAAGAGCACGCGCCGGGCGTGTGCGGCATCGGCGTGGCCCTGAACACGGGGACGAGCGAGCGCTACGCGCTGTCGCTGGGCGTGCCGGCCCTGCGTTTCCACGCCCAGCGGGAACAGCTGCTGTCGGCGCTATTGCAGTGCAAGGCGGAAGTCGAAGCCGTGCTCGGTGCGCCGGGCGGTGCGTAGCGCACACCATGTGCAGGCATAAGATGGCTTGATTGCCGGCGAATCTGCTTTCGGAATGCTACGCGGGCTTGACGCATCGCCATTTTCCGCTGTTGCTTGCCGCCATGCGTATGGGGCGCGCCTGTCGTGCGTGGAAATGATTTCAAAATAACAAGCGTTCTGCCGCCTTGATGTTATTATAATTGTAACATCACTATTCCTCAGTGTTCTGCGGGACTGGTGTCTTTTCTGGTTCACATTGCAAAAGGAGTAGATATGCGTCAGTCCCATGTCGCGCTGTTGTTATCGGTTTGCATAGGCGGCGCACACGCTGCGCCCGCGATCCTGGCATTCGATGCCGATCACCTGAAGGTGGTTGAGGGCCAGCCGGTGCGCCTGCACTGGGAGGTGAGCGGGGCAGCCACGGTCACGCTCAATGGCGTGCCGGTCAGCGGCAACAGCCAGATTGTCAGGTATGCGGCCGGCGATGCCTCCACCTTACGCCATACCTTGACGGCCAGCACTCCCGGCGGGGTGGAAACCGCCACACGTACCATCGAACTGTCTCCCGGGATAGTGCTGGACAAGGACTATATTCCCGAAGCGTACGCGACCGGCTGCAAACCCGTGCAGGAGCCCGATTTTGTCCTCAGCCATGAGTATGCGCGCATCGAGCCGCGCGACTGCGCCTCGGTGAAGGTGCGCAACCCCGTGTTTGTCTGGCCGGAGATTTATAACGCCACGCAGATGGTCTTGACGCTCAATTTCCCTAGCGGAAAGAGTCCATTGCAGATAACCACGACGCGTACCTCGCTGATCCTGCCGGAACTGTTGAGTGAAACCGGGCTGTACACGTGGCAGGTGCAGTATCGCCTGCCGAACGGCCAGAGCAGGTCCGGCGCGGTCCGGCGCTTTCATTTCGACGGCAATGCCGTCGACAACCTGCCCGATCTGCCCACCGCCGCCGAAGTCATCGCCAGGATAGGACCGCGTTTGCATCCGCGCTTGATTCCGCTGGCGGCCGATGGCCAGGTCATGCAAGCGTCGGCCATCCACGCCGCCGTGCAGGCCAGCCCCCTGGCGGCATCCTACAAAACGTACCTGGCCGAGGCGGAGCAGGTATTGGCCAATACGAAGTACGCCATGCCCGCGGAGCCCATCGGCCTGAAACCGGAAGTTATCGCCGACGCAGCGTTCAGGGCTGCCCAGGGGATAGAGCGGTTGTCCGTGGCGGCGCTGCTCAAGGGCGACCAGCGGTATCACGCACAGGCCATCGCCCGCCTGCTGCAGCTGGCCAGCTGGGCGCCCGACGGCGCTACCGGCGAATGCCAGCAGGACCAGGCCAACAGGCAGATCATGCTCACCCTGGCCCAGGGGCTGGACATGTTTTACAACAACATGACCACGGCGGACCGCTATGTGCTGATCAATGTGATCAACCAACGGCTCAACCCGCTGATGTACAAGATGGAGGC
Organism: Janthinobacterium sp. GW823-FHT03B06; assembly: GCF_058796955.1. Lineage (NCBI taxonomy): Bacteria > Pseudomonadati > Pseudomonadota > Betaproteobacteria > Burkholderiales > Oxalobacteraceae > Janthinobacterium > Janthinobacterium sp. GW823-FHT03B06. The sequence goes on along the minus strand of NZ_JBXAJE010000001.1, from coordinate 1,282,407 downwards.
GAGTTTGCGCGCCAATCCGTATGACTCCCATGTGCTGGCCGCGGCCTATTATGCGGTGCAAACCCTGATGCTGTCGGCCGGTGCCGTCGGCCAGGGACCGGCCGGCGACGTGACGTTTGAACAGGGTGCCGAATATGACAAGTCCTGCAATGCAAAAGGCAAGCCGCTGGCGCCGGTTGACCGTTTTACCACTGCCTGGGAAACGCTGATCACGAGTTCGGGCACGTGGGGTGGCGGCACGGACAGCGCGTTCGGCAATGGTGTCAGTTACGCGTGGAACACGCTCAATGCCTATGCGCCGGCCTTGGCCTCGTATCTGTTGATGGCCAACGTGGATCTCAGCCGTATCCCCGCGCTGCGGCAGTTCGGCGATAATTTCCATGCGCAGACGGTGCGGAACCGCTGGAGCAAGGTGCGCGGCACGTTCGGCGACGGCAGCAACCTGACGGGGGATTATGAATCCTATGCCTGGAACTCCTACCGCCTGTTTGCCCAGGTATCGCAGAATCCTGTCGATGAATGGTATTACCGGGACAATATTGAGCAGACACAGTCCTTTGCCTTGCCTTTCCATCATTATTTTCTGACGGCAATCAGACCGCCCGTTGAGCCCGCCGTGCTGCCCATCTTGAAACGCACGTATCTGTTCGAGGATGCGGGCGTGGTCGCCATGCATTCCAATACGGCCTATCCGCAGCGTTCCAGCCTGTTCTTCCGTTCCAGCCGTCTTGGCGCCATCAACCACAGCCATGCGGACAACAATGCGTTTACCTTTGTGTCAAAAGGCAAGAGTATTTTCATTTCGGGCGGCATCTATGATGAATTTGGCAGTTTGCCGGAGCAGAAGATAAGGCGCGCCACGCGCTACAAGAATGCGCTGACGTTCGACGCGGGAGAGGGATATGAGGACGCCGGCATAGGCCAGGCCGAGCCGGCGGCAAGCCCCGTTGCGCCGGGGGCGCCGCTGTTTTATATGCAGCCACATGGCAGGCTGATCAATTTTCATGCGGCCGAGACGAGCGACTGGTCGGTCGCCACCGGGGATGCCACGGACGCCTACCGCAGCCGCGACATAAAAACGTCAGTCTGGAACCCCTTGCTGCAAGGCGCGGTGCGCACGGTCGCCTATAACCCGAAGGCGGGCGTGGCCCTGATCTACGATTGGGCGCAAAGTGCGACCAAGCGCCGCTGGCAGATGAATTATCAGACGCTGGTGGCGCCGGTGGACATCGGCGCGCGGGAATTCCGGGTCGATGCGGGCGATGGCGTCAGCGTCTGCGTCAGTTATCACGGCTATGACGGAACGTTTTCGGCGCCGGAAAAGATGTCCAAGGTAGCCCAGGATACGCAACTGGCATGGCCGGCAGGGGAACCTGAGCAATATCATACGGCGTACAAGACGAATATACGCAGCAATTCCATGGCCAGCCTGATCGTCCTGAAGGAAGACTGCGATGCTGTTTCCGTGACGGCCGAGTATTTGTCGCCGACCAAGCTGCTCGTCAAGGTCGATACGAGCTGGTTCCTTTTCGATAAAAAAGCTGTGCAGCTATCGGAATAGGGAGGGCTTGGCAAGGCGCCGTGCCGGCCAGTTGCGGTCAGGTGAATGATGGCTTTGATTCTATTTGATATTTCCAGTATTATGGAATCATTGCATCCACTCACCGGCCTTGGCGCGATTGCGCGCCTTGCTGCCCTCTCCGGAACCTTGCCGTATGCTCACCGCCTTCCTGATCTTTCTCGCCACCTTAACCCTCGTCATCTGGCAGCCGCGCGGCCTGGGCATCGGCTGGAGCGCCGTCATCGGCGCCGGCGCGGCGCTGCTGGCCGGCGTGATCCACTGGGGCGACATCCCCGTCGTCTGGCATATCGTGTGGAATGCCACCGGCACGTTTATTGCCGTCATCATCATCAGCCTGCTGCTCGACGCGGCCGGCTTCTTCGAGTGGGCGGCGCTGCACGTGGCGCGCTGGGGCGGCGGCAGCGGGCGCAAGTTGTTTACCTTGCTGGTCTTGCTGGGCGCGCTGGTGTCCGCCGTGTTCGCCAACGACGGCGCCGCGCTGATATTGACGCCCATCGTCATCGCCATGCTGCGGGCATTGAAGTTTTCCGCCAAAGCCACCCTGGCCTACGTGATGGCGGCCGGTTTCATCGCCGACACGGCCAGCCTGCCGCTGGTGGTGTCGAACCTGGTCAATATCGTCTCGGCCGACTATTTCAAGATCGGCTTTGCCGAGTACGCGTCCGTGATGGTGCCCGTCAACGTCGTCGCCGTGGGCGCCACCCTGGCGGCCTTGCTGATCTTTTTCCGCCAGGATATCCCGCGCGACTATGACGTGGCGCAGCTGAAACGCCCGGGCGCCGCCATCCGCGACTTGCCCACCTTCCGCGCCGGCTGGCTGGTGCTGGCGCTGCTGCTGGTGGGCTTTTTCTCGCAGGAAGCGCTGGGCGTACCCATCAGCCTGATCGCCGCCGTCGGAGCCGCGCTGCTGCTGGGCGTGGCGGGCAAGGGGCACGTGATTTCCACGCGCCATGTGCTGCGTCATGCGCCATGGCAAATCGTCGTCTTTTCGCTGGGCATGTATCTGGTCGTGTACGGCTTGCGCAATGCGGGCTTGACGGCGTACCTGACGGGACTGCTGAACCATAGTGCCCAGTACGGCGTGTGGGGCGCGGCCCTGGGCACGGGCGTATTGACGGCCTTGTTGTCGTCCGTGATGAACAACCTGCCGACGGTGCTGGTGGGCGCGCTGGCCATCGACCCGACGACGGCGCAGGGCGCCGTGCGCGAGGCGATGATTTACGCCAACGTCATCGGCAGCGACCTGGGCCCGAAGATCACGCCCATCGGCAGCCTGGCTACCTTGCTGTGGCTGCATGTGCTCGACAGCAAGAATATCCACATTTCCTGGGGATATTACTTCCGCATCGGCATCGTGCTGACCGTGCCCGTGCTGCTGGCGACCCTGGCGGCGCTGGCGCTGCGCCTGTCCTGAGTTCCGTGTATGGTGGTGGCTGACAGCAACTTTAACGGGAAAGCCATGAAATTATTGCTTGTGGGCGCCACCGGCCTCGTGGGCCGCGAAGTGCTGCGCCTGGCGCTCAGTGACGCGCGCGTCAGCCAGATCGTCGCCCCCGTGCGCAAGCCCTTGCCCGCGCATCCCAAACTCGATGCGCCGCTCGTCGATTTCGACCGCTTGCCGCCCGGCGCGCCGTGGTGGCAGATGGATGCCGTCATCTGCACCCTGGGCACGACCATGAAGGTGGCCGGTACGCGGCAGGCGTTCCGGCGCGTTGACCACGACTACCCGCTGGCCGTGGCGCGCCTGGCTCTGGCGGCCGGCACGCGCGCGTACGCGCTCAATTCCGCGGCCGGCGCCAATCCCGGCTCGCGTATCTTCTACAACCGCGTCAAGGGCGAACTGGAACGCGACCTGGAGCAGCTGGGTTTTGCGTCGCTCACGTATGTGCGGCCCGGGCTGATCGGCGGCGAGCGCGACGTGACGCGCGCGGGCGAGGGTGCCGCCTTGCGCCTGCTGCGCGTGCTGGGGCCCGTGCTGCCGCGCCGCTGGCGCATCAATCCCGCGCCGCGCATCGCCGCCGCCCTGCTGGAAGCGGCGCTGGCCGCCGCGCCGGGTGTACATATCGTCGGTTCGGAACAGCTGGCCTGAACGCGCAGCCCGTATAATCGGCGTTCATGTTCTTTTGAGTACGCAAAATGCAAACAGTACGTCCTTACCGGGCCGGCGACCGCGACGCCTGCCTGGCTCTTTTCGACGGCAATACGCCGCGCTTTTTCGACCCGTCCGAGCGCGCGGCCTTCGTCGCCTGGCTGGAAGCATCAACGCAGCCGTATCTGGTCATCGAACGTGCGGTCGAGGGAACAACGCGCATCGTCGCCTGCGGCGGCCATGCGATCGAGGCGGGCGGCACGGTCGCCAGCCTGTGCTGGGGCATGGTGGCGCAGGACGTGCACGGCCAGGGACTGGGCCGCGCGCTGACGCAGGCGCGCCTGGACGCCATCCGCGCCGTGCCGCAAGTGGCCGGGGTGAGCATGAACACCAGCCAGCACACGCAGGGCTTTTATGCGCGCTTCGGCTTCGTGCCGGTCAAGGTGACGCCCGATGGCTTCGGACCCGGCATCGACCAGTGGGACATGATGTTGCAACTGACGGCGCGTGGGGCGCACCGATGAGCGCCGCCAGGCACGGAGGCCACCATGGCGGATGACCGCCACCCGTCGGCGCCGCTCGTCATCGTTGCCAGCAACGGCACCGGCGGCGACATGCAACCATTTATCGCGCTGGCGCAGGGCTTGCGGCAACGGGGGCGGCGCGTGCTGCTGCTGGTGCCGGGCTGGCAGGAAGCGGCTGCGCAGGCGTCAAGGCTGCCGTATCGCACCTTCGGCACGCAGGAAGAGGGGCAGGCCATGCTGGGCGACCCGGGCCTGTGGGATGAGCGCAAGGGCTGGGGCGTCGTGTGGCGCGGCCTCGTGCCGTACCTGGGCGCCGTGCGCGACGTCGTGCAAGGCTTGCCGGACGGTGAAGAGTGCGTGGTGCTGTGCCATCCCTTCCTCGTGCCGATGGCCGCCCTGGCACGCTCGGTACGCCCGGACCTGCGCATCGTCGCGGCCTATCTGGCGCCATCGAACCTGTGCAGCAGCCATGATTTCCTGGCGGCCGGCTCGCTGCGCATTCCCGCCTGGGTGCCGCTCGCCTGGCGCCAGGCCCTGTGGCGGATGATCCACCGCGGCATGGTCGATCCGGTGCTGCTGCCTGGCCTGAACGGTGCGCGCGCGCAGCACGGACTGCCGCCCGAAGCGCATTTTTTCGCGCACATGCTGGCCGCGCCCGATGCCTCGCTGGGGCTGTTTCCCGCCTGGTTCGCCGCCCCGCAGGCGGACTGGCCGCCGCATTTCGTGCAAGCCGGTTTCGCCGGCGCCGCCCCGCATGGCGCCGCGGCGCTGCCGCCGGAGCTGGAACGCTTTCTGGGCGAGGGCGAGCCGCCCATCGTCTTTACGCCCGGGACCGGGCACCAGCACGCGCAACGCTATTTCAGCATCGCCCTGGACGTGTTGCGGCGGCTGGGGCGGCGCGGCTTGTTCCTCACGTCCCATGCGGCGCAGCTGCCGCAGCACTTGCCCCCCAGCGTCATGTGGCAGGCGTACGCGCCGTTCGCGGCCCTGCTGCCGCGCGTGGCGGCCGTGGTGCACCATGGCGGCATCGGCACCAGCGCGGATGCCTTCCGCGCGGGCATCCCGCAACTGATCGTGCCGTTCGCCTACGACCAGTTCGACAATGGCTGGCGGATCAAACGGCTCGGGGTAGGCGATGTCTTGCTGGCCAGGCGTTTGTCGGCCGGGCGCATGCGGCGCCAGCTGGCGCGTTTGCTGGCCGCGCCCGAGGTTCAATTGGCGTGCGGCGAGGTGGCCCGCCTGATGGGGCAGGGGCCGCAGCCTGCGCACCTGCTCGATCAGGTCGAAGCGGCGCTGGCCGCCCGGACTGCTTAGGGCGTGTCGTGCGGCGTATCGTCGAGGGCGATGACGCGGTCGTTCGGGCCGGGCACGCAGCCGTCGGCGACCGGTTCCCAGCCCCGGTGCACCACCACCTGCTTGCCGTCGTGGCAGATTTCCACGCGCTCGCTGGCGGGCAGGCGCTGGCGCGCGAACGCTTCCAGGCTGGCCGGCAGGCTCACTGCCAGCCGCATCGTGCCGATGGCTTCGGGCGGATGGTCGTCCATGTGCACCAGGGGCACGAAGATGGAACCGAGCATCAGCCAGCGGGCGCCCACGTCGACGGCGGCGGGGTTGTAAGGCGCGGCGCGCAGCCAGTCCTGGGCCCGCGCGCGCAAGTCGCTGCCCGCGGCCAGCTCCCCCCAGGCGGCGGCCAGCATTTCCGCCACCCACTGATTGCAGTTCTGGTATTTCAAATTGAAAGCGTACGCATTGGCGCTGTAGCGGCCCGCCAGCAGCTCTTGCACGCGCACGGGGTCGAGCAGGGCGCGGCGCAGGGGCGGCACGGTTTCGGCCGGCAGTTTCACCAGCGAGATGTAGCCGAGCGATGGATTGGCCGTGCCCATGGCGAAACCTGCCGTGCCCTGGTCGAAGATGCGCGGACGGCCTTCGTCGCAGGCGTAGTACAGCTGGCGCGCGGACCAGCCGCTGTCGTTGTCGTGGCGCCAGGCCAGCGCCGCGTGCGAATAGCGGATGCCGAAGCGCGCCAGGTCCAGGCCGGAGCGGCTGATCAGGGCCACGCTGCCTTCGCTGGCGGCCAGTTCCTCGCGCACGACGGCGGCAAAGCGCAGCAGCCGGTCCTGTTCCGTGGCCGTGAGTTCCTGCGCGCGGTCGCAAAAGCGCGACGAGGCCAGCGAGGTGTCTGCCTGGGCGGCGCCAGCGCTGAAGATGGCGCAAACGCCCAGCAGCAGTGCCGGGCGGTGCGGGAGAAAACGAATCAAAGGCTGACGGGACGCGTGGCCAGTTCGCCGTACCAGTCGTCGGCCAGCACGAGGAAGAAGGCGGTGCGCGTGTCGTTGCGCGAGAATTCGATGCCGTAGGCGCGGTTTTGCGCATGCACCATGTCGCCTTGCGCCAGCTGCTGTTTGTCGAGCGCCGCCTGCGGCAAGTCCAGCACCAGCGGCGTGGCCGTGGCCTCGGCCTGCATGGTCAAACGCGTCATGCCGTCGCGGCCCGGCACGGCGGCCACGTCGATGATGCGGTAGGGGCCATTGGCCACCTTGTTGTCGCGCGAGGAGCTGTTGCTCGAACCGTTGAGCGAATCGGATATGCTGCCGCTCGACTGGGAGCCGGCGCTGGAGGCCGAGGAAACGAAACTGTCGGCGTTGGCGTTGCACGCCATGGTCAGAGCTGCGGCCAGGCCGAGCATGCGTAGGGAGGTAGTCAAGGCAGTTTTCCAGTGCACGTCAATGAAAGCGGGCCGGGTCCGTCCGGGCCTGCGCCATCATAGCAGATCGGCCGTCAGCTGAGCAGCACCTTGATCAGGGCCTTCGCTTCGGCCGACGGCTGCGTGCGCAGCGCCTGCAGCACGGGGTCGTGCTCCAGGTAAGCCTGCAGCGGCGCGCTGATGGTGACGTAGGCCTGCGGCAGCGGCGAAGGCACGGGCGCCAGCGCCTTGGCCAGCAGCAGGGTGTCGCGCAAGCCTTCGGGCGGCAACATGATGGTCGAGCCGGGCAAGGCGTTGACGGCATCGGCCACCGACAGCGGCACGCCCAGCTGGCGCATCAGCGCGCGGCCGATCACTTCCAGCGTGGAGGCCATCTGCGTTTCCAGCTCGGCGTACAGGCCCGGGGTCTTGTCGGCCTGGGCCAGCAAATAAAATCCGGCTACTTCATGCACGATACCGGCGAACAGCGCCGTATCGGCATCCGTCTGCGTGACGGCGCCTGCCAGCGCATGCGCCAGCGCCGCCACATGCACTGTGTGCGCCCACAGCTGGGTGGCGCGGGCGCGCAAGGCTTCGTCGCGGATGCCCGCGTTCAGCTGGCGGATGACGGCCGCCGTCGCCAGCGCATACAGGTTGCGGTGGCCCAGCCGCTCGACGGCGGCGCGCACGCTGGTGATGGCGGGCGTGTGGCCGGACGCGAACATGGCCGAATTGGCCAGCGCCACGGCGCGCGCCGACAAGGTGGGTTCGCACAGCAGCAGCCGGCTGATGTCGGCCGAGTGGCAATCCGGGTTGGCCAGTTCCTTTTGCAGGAGCAGGGCCGTGTTGATACTGGTGGGAAAGGCCAGGGTTTCCGTTTCGGCGCTGGCCAAAAGTTGCGCAAGGCTGCTGAGCGTGTTGACGTGCATGGATAAGAGGGAGCGAGAAGTAGCAATGTCCCCATATTATCAGGCAATCCGGCTGGCATGGCGTTCGCATGCCCAACCGGCCATGCCCGCCATCGGGAGCTGCGTTCCAGCGCCTTATGGCAGCAGCAAGGAGTGCTGGCTGGCCGTATGGAAATCGCGCCAGACGCGGTTGATGGCGCTGTCTTCGCGGGCCGCGTACAGGCCGCAGTATGGATACAGGCCGTCGACTGCCGCGCGGCACGCGGCGACCAGGGCCAGCGCACGCTCTTGCACGGCCTGCATGGCGTCCGCGTCGAGCGTTGCGCCGGCAGCCACCGTTGCCCAGCTGTCATCGAGCACGGCATAAAAGCGCGCGCGGGCGGCGATGAATGCGTCTTGCTTGTCTTGCAACATGGATAATACTTCCGGCACCTCCAGCAGCGGCAGGCCGGCGCGCGCGTGGCGGCGGTGGCGCATGCATTCTTCGGCCAATTCCATGAAATGCGCGGTCATGCCGGCCACGTTGGCAGCCAGGGTCACGTAGGCGAGCGAATAAAACGGGTAGCGGTACAGGGGGCCGTCGGCCGTCGCGGCCGCGGGACTGATGGTAAAGCCGTGTTCCTTGCCGAGCCACTGGCCGTCGATGCGGTAGCTGTGCGAGGCGCTGGCGCGCATGCCGATGCTGTTCCACGAGGGCACCAGCCGCACCAGCGCGGCGGGCACGAGGAAGGCGCGGATGCGCGGCTGGCCTTGTTCGTCGAGCAGGGGCTGGCCAGCGCGCCGCAGCCGGGCGTTCAGGGTGAAGTGGGTCGCCATGGGCGCGCCGCTGGCGTAGTCCCAGCTGCCCGTGATGCGGTAGCCGTCGCCTTCTTCCTCCGCGTACCCGGTGGCCGCGCCGCTGCCGCCCAGGCAGGCGCGCGGCGTGCCGATGATGGCGCGCGCCATGTCGGGCGCCAGAAAGCCCGCGAACCAGCCGGCGCCCGCGCACAGGGTCAGCACCCAGCCCATGCTGCCATCGACGGCGGCCACGGCTTCTTCCAGGCGCACCACGTGTGGCAGGGGCAGCTCGGCGCCGCCCGCGCTGCGCGGCGCCAGCATCGTCAGCCAGCCGCGCCGGTGCAGCAAGGCTTGCTGGACCGGATGCAGCAAGCGGGCGGTATCGGCCGCCTGGGCGTGGCGCGCGATGCGGCGCGCGTCGCGCTCGGAAAGGGCAGCAAGGGTAGCGAAGGCAGCGTGCGGCATGGGCAAAGTCCGGCAATGGCGAAGGCGGGCATTTTCGCACAGAGCCGGGCATGCAGGGACACGGCCGTTCAAGCGGCCTTGCTCAATCCTTCCGCTTCCCAAGCAGCCTTGACGCTGTCGCGCTGGGACACTCGGCCCAGGAAGGCTTGCAGATTTGCCAGCGCGGACAAGTCCACGCCCACGTTCGGCGCCCAGCCCGTGATGACGAACAGGTAGGCGTCGGCGACCGTGAACGTGTCGCCGGTCAGATAGGACCGGCCTTCCAGGCGGCTGTCCACCCACTTGAATTTTTTGCCCAATTGCTCGATGAACAAGGCCTTGGTGGCGGCATCGAAGCGGGGATCGAACAGGGGACTGAACGATTTGTGCAGCTCGGACGTGATGTAGTTCTGCCATTCCAGCACCTGGTAGCGGGCAAAGCTGCCCACGGGCGGCAGCAGGTCCTGCCTGCCGGCCTGTTCGGCGATGTACTGGGCGATGACGGGGCCTTCGCTCAAGGTCGTCCCATCGTCGAGCGCCAGCAGCGGCACCTGGCCTTTCGGGTTGAGTTCATAGTAATTGCCGCCTTCCTGTGTGCGGTGCTGGCCCAGGTCGACCTTGGCCAGGGTGAATGGCATGCCCGTTTCGCGCAAAATAATGTGCGGTGCTTGCGAGCAGGCGCCCGGCGAGTAAAAGAGTTTCATGGCGATCCTATCCTCGAACAGGTTGGGAAGACGCCACTATAGTCCTGCGGGAGCCGCCGGTAAATGCGTGTTCGTGCGGTGGCTGGTCATGCCCGGCGAACGATTGCGCTGGCTCAAAGCCCGGGATAGCGCAAGGGGGCAAGCAGCAAGAAAAACGCGTGCGCCATGCTGCTGGTGCGGATGGCTCACGCGCGCCCGCCGAGGCTGCCTCCGCCATCCACTGCCAAGACTTGGCCTGTCACGTAACTGGCTTGCTCCGATAGCAGGAAGCCGGCGGCGGCAGCGACTTCATCCGGCTGTCCCAGCCGCCGCATCGGTATCGTGGCAAGCACCTGGCGTTCCATTTCGCTGCCGACGGGGCGCGCCTTGCGGAACAGTGCCGTTTCCACGGGGCCTGGGGCGATCGCATTGACCGTCACGCCGTGCTGGGCCAACTCCAGCGCCCAGGTTCTCGTGCAGCCGACCAGGGCGCTTTTGGCGGCGGAATAGGCGGTGCGGTCCACGCTGCCGTAGACTGCGCGGCTGCAGATATTCACGATGCGGCCATAGCGGCGCTGCTTCATCGCATCCACGAACTGCTGTGTCACCTGGATGGCGGCGCGCACGTTCAGGTCGAACACGCTCTGCAAGGTGGCAAAGTCGATTTGACCCAGCGGCTGGGGCGAGGCAATGCCCGCATTGTTGACGATGCCATCGATATCAAACTGTTTTTCCAGCGCCTTGAGAACCTGCGCCGTCTGCGCCAGATCGGCCAGATCGCAGGCCACCAAGGTGCCCGGAAAGTCGACGCCCGCAACGTGCCGCGCGATGCCGATCACCCGATGGCCTTGCTGATGCAGCAGGGTGCAGATGGCATGGCCGATGCCGCGTGTCGCGCCGGTGACGAGGAAAGTACGAGATGTCATGGGGAGGAGGTCCTTTGGCCTGACAATGCCCAGCTGCGAAGGCTACACTTTTTTGCAAGGTCACGTCGCCGCAGCGGCTGACCATTCGCGCAGCAATTGCCCGAACGCTTCGGCGGCCGCCGTGGCGCCGGCGTGGCCCAGCTTGCGCTCGCGCAAGGCTTTGGTGCCGTGATGCTGTACGGCGGCATGGCCGCCTGCCTGTTCGCCGCGGCCAGCTGGCTGGTGTTTGGCGCCGGGAGCGAAGGTGCGTCAAGGGCGGGAAGGCTATAATCGGGGCACGTTGGCAAGTGTTGCTCAACGTCATTACGAGGCCGCCCATGCATAAACTGATTTCCGAACTCACCCGCCTGTATCTGTTCGAGGAACAGCAGCACTACGTCGATGCGCAGGGCGGCGTCCAGCCGTTGACGCCGGCCGTGCTGGCGCGCCACCTGTCGGGCGAGCAGACGGTGGTGGTACAGCTCGTGACCGAGAGCGGCCTGACGCGCGCGCTGGTGCTGGAGTTTGGCGGCAAGGGTGGCGGCGAGGCGCACTGGAGCGCGCTGTGCATGATCGCCAATGCCGTGCAGCACGAGCTGGACTTGCCTGCGCCCGCCGTCAGTATCTCGGGCGCGGCGTTCCAGTTATGGCTGTCTCTGGCCACGCCCGTGCCCGTTGCCCAGGCGCGCCAGTTCGTGCAGCTGTTGCGCTCGACCTTTTTGCCTGCGTCGACCGACATCCTCGCCGTCGCGCCGCCAGACTACGTAGCGCAGGTGGCGCTGCCGCCCGCCTTGCAGCCGTCGGGCAAGTGGGCCGCCTTCATTCATCCCAGCATGGGCGCCGCCTTCGTCGACGAGCCGGGCCTGGACATGCCGCCGCCGCCCGCCGCCCAGCTGGGTTTCCTGGAAAGCTTGCGCAGCATCACTCCGGCACAATTCGCGCAGGCGCTGGCGAAGCTGCAGGGACATGCGGGGCTGGCTGATGCCGTGCCCGTTCTCGCGCCCGTCGCCGCGCCATTACCGGCGGTACAGCCCGTTACGCAGCCAGGCTTGCTGCTGCAGGACGCTACACTGGAGGACATCGTGCGCTGGCTGCATGCGCGCAATATCGAGCCGACGTTCCGGCACAGGTTGCCGTAGCGGGGCTCTTAGACACCCAGGAGGCAATATGACAGTCAAGCGCATGGACAACGTCGGCATCGTCGTGGAAGACATCGATGCCGCCATTGCGTTCTTCACCGAACTTGGTCTCGTTCTCGAAGGGCGCGCCCCAATTGAAGGCGACTGGGCCGATGGCGTCACCGGTCTGCGCGGCATGCGCGTCGAGATTGCCATGATGCGTACGCCGGACGGTCACAGCCGTCTCGAGTTATCCCGTTTCCTCGCGCCGGCCGTGGTCGCCGATCACCGCGACGCCCCAGTGAACGCTCTCGGTTACCTGCGTATCATGTTTACCGTCGAGGATATCGACGATACGCTCGTCCGGCTCGTCCAGCGCGGCGCGAAGCTGGTCGGCGAAGTAGTCCGGTACGAGCACATGTATCGGCTCTGCTACATCCGTGGTCCCGAAGGCATCCTCATCGGACTTGCCGAACAGCTCCCGCGGCAGACGTCCTGAGGGAAGCCGCCGGACGTAGAAAACCAAAGGCTCGCCGTCCAATCGCTTGCTGAGGCAGGCCTGCGCGAAACACCGCGGCGGGAAATTGCTGCCGCATCGCTGCATATCGGCCGGCGCCTTCTGTCATCAGGGCATGGTCATGTCCAGACCGACCATGCTGACGACGAAGAAGGTGACGATCCCGAGTGCCAGAAGCAATAGCGCGAAGATGGCGACCACCTTGCCGCTCGCGCGCAGCACCGCGCGATTCTGCTTCGCCTTGTCCTTATCCTTCTTGCCTTGATCGTAATGCCACTTGATGGCGAAGAACATGCCCGTGGCGAGCACGAGTGCCTTGAATGTCACGAAGACTATAGGGGTCCAATCGATCATTTTGCGTATTTCCAGTCTATTACTTGATTACTTGACACTATCTGTCGTGAGGCGCACTGCCTCAAATTGCTGCTTCAGCAGCTTCTGTTCCAACTTTTTCTTCCACTATCCCCCCAGGCATCCTGTTTGACTCTTTCATTATAGCCAGCTCTGAAATAACGACGGTATCGAGCGCAGCGATGCGCCGCATGCGGATGAGTGAGGAAAAAACGTCTGCGACTGCCATGCAAGGATGGTGTTGCTGCACGTTATGAGGCATACTACCTTAAAACAATCTCCATACATTGAGACAAAATGTCCCAGTTAAAAACCATACAAGATGAAAATTTGACGGGCTGGTTGCCGCGATTGGCCGGGAACAAGGGGCCACGTTTTTTGCAAATTGCGGATGCCTTGCAGGTGGCGGTGGCAGACGGCTCGCTGACAGCGGGCGACCGTCTGCCGACGCAGCGCCAGTTGGCGGCACAGCTGGGCGTCGACCTGACGACGATCACGCGCGCCTACGACGAAGCCAGACGCCGCAACTTGCTGGAGGGGCGCGGCGCGCGCGGCACGTATGTCGCGGCGCCGAAAGTCGAATTGACCGCTATCCTCGACCTGAGCATGAATACGCCGCCACCGCCCGAGGGCGTGGACTTCGACGACATGTTGCGACAAGGTTTGTCTCAAGTACTGATGCGCGCCGATAATGAGTTGCTGATGACCTATCACTTGGGCGGGGGAAGCGACTCCGACCGCAAGGCCGGAGCAAGATGGCTGGAACCGATGTTCGGACCTCTGGATTCAAGGCAGGTGGTTGTCTGTCCCGGTGCGCAAGCGGCGATCGCCGCATTGATCCTTGCGCTGACGGAGCCTGGCGATGTGATCCTGGCGGAGCCGACGAGTTATCCGGGCTTGCGTGCCGCAGCGGCCCAGTTCGGCCGGCACGTCATCGCGGTGGGCGCGGACAAGCACGGGATGCTGCCTGAGCTGCTAGAGGAAGCGTGCCGCCAGCACCAGCCCGCGCTGGTCTACCTCAATCCGACATTGCAGAACCCGACCGCCATCACCATGCCGGAACGCCGGCGCAGGGAGCTGGCCGGCATTGCGCAGCGCTGCAATGTACGCATCGTCGAGGACGATCCCTACTGGCTTCTTGCCGATGCGCCGCCGCCGCCCGTTGCCGCGTTTGCCCCGGCACAGGTGCTCTACATCTCGACGCTGTCGAAATGCCTGACGCCCGGCTTGCGTGTCGCCTTCGTGCTGATACGCGACCCGGCGGAGCGCGAGCGTTTCCTGGTCGCGCTAAGATCATTTGCGCTGATGGTCGCTCCTCTGACGGCCGCCCTGGCCACGCAGTGGATACTCGACGGCTCGGCCGACAGATTGATGGAAGGCGTACGCAAGGAGGCGCGCCTGCGCCACCGGATGGCGCGCGATGTGCTGGCGGGACGCTACAGCGGCGCCGGAGACGGTCTGCATGTATGGCTCGAGTTGCCCGCGTATTGGAACTCCTCGCAGCTTGCGCTCGCAGCCGCCAGCTACGGCATCGCCGTCACGCCGGCGGAGGCGTTCGCAACGGGCAGCGCATCCGTGAACGCCATTCGCATCTCTTTGGGCAGCATCAAGGACCGTGGACGCTTGCAGGCCGGTCTTCAGCGGCTGTCTCACCTGCTTGCGCGGCGGCCCGAGTCATTCAGCGCTGCCGTGGTGTGACTGGCCGGGATGCGCCTCCGTATTGCCAGAAGCATCCCGGCATCAGGCCGCCATTTCCCTTGCCAGTGCCGACACCAGTTCCTCCGCCCCCATTTCCTGCGCCAGCGGCGCGCCCTGGCCGGCCCATTGCGCGGCGAATTCGCTGTCGCCGTGCCGGCTGGCCAAGGCGTTCAATTGTTTGGCGGCATCGTAGGCGACGGGATAGTCGGCGGGCGGCGGGCTGCCCGGCGCTTCGCCGTGTTCGATCAGCCGGTTCACCATGCCGCGCGCCAGTCGGCCCGATAGCACGCTGGTCAACCGCGTGCTTGCGGCCCGTTCGCTTTGCAGGTTGGCCCGGTAGCCCGCATTGGCCGACGATTCCGGGCACAGCACGAACGCCGTGCCCAGCTGGGCCGCTGCGGCGCCCAGGTCCAGCGCGGCGCGAACGCCTTGTCCATCCATGATGCCGCCGGCCGCGATCAGGGGGAGAGCAGTGCGGCCGGCCAGCAGGCGCAGCAGCACGCTGGTGCTGTGGCGCTCGTCCGGCGCTTGCGGGTCGAAGACGCCACGGTGTCCGCCCGCTTCCACGCCTTGCGCCACGATGGCGTCGACGCCCGCCTGTTCGATCAGCATCGCCTCGCGCAGATTGGTGGCCGTGGCCATCGTGTAGACGCCGGCCTGGCGCAGGGCGGCGATCTGCTGCCGCGCCGGCAAGCCGAAATGGAAGCTGACGACGGCGGGGCGCAGCTCCAGCAGCAGGGCAAACGCTGCCTCATTGCCGAGAAAGGTTTGATATATCTCGTCGAGTTCCGTAGGCACGGCCGCGCCCAGTTCCGCAAACAGGGGCGCCAGATGGGCCAGCCAGTCCGCCTCGCGCCGCGCATCCCTGACCGCCGGCGCATGGCAGAACACATTCACGTTGAAGGGACGGTCCGTCAGCGCGCGCGTGTCGGCGATCATCTGGCGCGCCTGCGCCACAGTGCCGGCGCCGATGGCCAGCGAACCGAGGCCGCCCGCGTTCGAGACGGCGGCCGCCATGCGCGGCGTGGAGACGCCCGCCATCGGCGCCTGGATGATGGGGTGCTGCAAGCCGAGACGGTCGAGGAAGCGCTGGGACGTGCTCATGATGTTTCCTTCATGAAATTGAGGACATTGTGCAATATTCTTATTTGAAGAATATAATAGCATGATAATTCTTGAATTGAGAACATGATGGACATGGAATCCCTGACGATTTTTTGCGCCGTGGCCAGTGAACTGAGCGTCACCCAGGCCGCAGCCAGGCTGGGCCGCGCGCCGTCCAGCGTCACCACGCGCATCCAGCAGCTGGAAGCCGATATGGGCGCGGAATTGTTCGTGCGCGCCAATAAACGCATGGCCCTGACGGCGGCGGGCGAACGCTTTCTCGAGTATGCGCAGCGTTTGCTGGCGCTGGCGGAAGAGGCGCGGCATGTCGTCACGGGCGGGCGCGACGGCGGCACCCTGCGCGTGGGCAGCATGGAAAGCACGGCGGCCAGCCGCCTGCCGGCGCTGCTGGCCGCGTATCACGCCCGCCATCCGGACACGCGCCTGGCGCTGAGCACGGGGCCGTCGCGCCCCCTGATCGAGCAAGTGCGCACGGGTTTGCTCGACTGCGCTTTCGTCGCCTTGCCGCCAGCGTTCGGCGGCGCCGCCGCGCTGGAAGAGCTGGGGCTGGCATCGACCGCCGCGTGGCGCGAGGAACTGTGTTTGCTGTTGCCGGCCAGCGAAGGGCAGGCGCGCCGTGCCGCGGACGTGCGCACGCGCTCGCTGGCGGCCTTTCCGCAGGGCTGCACCTACCGCGGCATCGCCGAAGAGCTGCTGGGCGTTGCAGGTTCGACCGATTGGCGCGTGCAGGAGCTGAGTTCGTATCACACCATGATCGCCTGCGTGGCGGCCGGCGCCTGCGTGACCGTGCTGCCGGCCAGCGTGCTGGCGCTGTCCGATGCGCCGGCCACCTTGACAACGCTGTCCGCCGGGCAAGCCGACACGGTGCTCGTGTGGAGAGTCGGATTCGACGTGCCCGCCTTTCAGCATTTGCTGGCGCTGCTCGGCGAGGCGGCGCCGTGAGCGGGGCGTCCAGGCTGCCTTCGGCTATCGCCGCGGCGGTCATTCTCGCCATCGGCATGGGCTTTGGCCGCTTCGCCTTCACGGCCATCTATCCGCAGATGGTCGAGGAAGGCGTCTTGAGCTTGCGCGAAGGCAGCCTGGCCGCCTCGGCCAACTATGCCGGTTACCTGTTGGGCGCCATCCTGGCCATGCGCGCGCGGGCCCACGACGCGCACCGGCTGTGCCTGTGGTCGGCGGCCGGCACGGCGCTGTGCCTGGGCGTGCTGGCCGTGCCGATGCCCGTCTGGCTCATCGTGGCGGTGCGGGGCGTGGCGGGCGTCTTCAGCGCCCTGGCCATGGTGGCCGCTTCCTTGTGGCTGCTGGAACAGCGCCGGCATGGCCGCAGCGCGCCGCTGCTGTACGCGGGCGTGGGCGTGGGCATCGCCGTCTCGGCCGAATTGCTGGTGCTGGCATCGCAGCTGGGCTGGCACAGCGCAGGCATGTGGCTGCTGCTGGCCGGCGTCGCCGCGCTGGCGGGGCTGGCGGCCGCACCCGCGATTGCCGCTGGCGGACTGGCGACGCTGGACGCGCCAGCGCAAAGGGCAGCTTCGGCGCTGGCGTCCGTGGCACCGTGGCCGCTGGTGCTGATCTACGGCTTGGCGGGACTCGGCTACATCGTCACGGCCACGTATTTGCCCGTGCTGGTCGGCGCGGCCTTGCCCGGCTTGAATTCCGCCCACGTGTGGGCCGTGTTCGGCCTCGGGGCGGCGCCCTCGTGCTTCCTGTGGCACCGGCTGCACGAGCGCCTGGGCACGCGCCAGGCGCTCAGGCTGAACCTGCTGCTGCAGGCGCTGGGCGTGGTCTTGCCCGTGCTGGCGCCCTCGGCCGCCGGTTACCTGCTCAGCGCCATCCTCGTCGGCGGCACGTTCGTCGGCACGGTGACCATCGCCATGCCGGCCGCGCAGCGGGCAGCCGTCAAGGCGGGCACCAACATGATGGCCGGCATGACGGTGGTGTATGGCGTGGGCCAGATCATCGGCCCCGTGTTGGCCGGCAGCCTGTATGCGCAGTCGCACAGTTTTAATAGTTCGCTGCTGGCGGCCGCCGGCGCGCTGCTGCTGGCCATCATCGTGAGCTTGCGGCTATAAAGTTCAAAGACCGAAGGCGCGGCGCATGAAAGCGTGCCGCAGCGCGTTGACCCGGGCGGAATCGCGCGTGTAGTACAGTTTATTGGCCAGCAGCACCGCATAGCGGCCGCGCCGGGGACTGATCCACAGGGCCGTGCCCGTGAAACCCTGGTGGCACCAGATGTCGTCCTGCGGCCCGCTGCCTGCCGCCGGGTGCCAGAACAGGCCGCGCGACGGGCTCAAGGAACCCGTCTGCACCGTCAGCGAATCACGCACCCAGCCGGCGTCGAATACCTCGTCATGGCGGTCCGGCGCCAGCATCGCCTGCAGGAAGCGCTGCAGGTCGGGCACATTCGAAAACAGCCCGGAAATGCCGCATACGCCGCCCAGCAGCCGCGTCGAAAAATCATGCGTCACGCCGGCAAGGTGCGCGCCCGCCTGCTCGCAATACTCGGTCGGCGCGACCAGCTTGCCATGCGCAGCCGGCAGCGGGCCAAAGCGCGTGGCGGCCATGCCCAGCGGCCGCAGCACATGTTCTTCCAGGGCCTGGTCCAGGGGCATGCCCAGCAGCCGCTCGATGACCAGGCCGAGGATCAGGGCCGCGCGGTCGGTGTAGTCGACCGCCTGGCCTGGTATGCCTTCCAGCGGCTCGCGCAGCACGCCGCGCACGATATCGTCGTACACCTCGCCATAGCTGGCGCGCAGGCGGGCGCGCAGCGGCAGGCCGGCCGTATGCGTGAGCAGCTGGAAAATCGTGACGGGCGCCAGCGCATAGCCGTGCGTGCCGGGCAGCACGTCGGCCAGCCGCGTGTCCAGGCCCAGGCGTTCCTGCTTCAGCAGCCGGCCCGTCAGCGACCAGACGCTGATGATCTTGGTCAAGGAAGCGATGTCGAACAGGGTGTCGACCTGCATCGCGGCACTGGCAGCCTCGGGTGTGAGCCGCCCGGCCGCGCCCGCCACGCCGTCGTCGATGGTGCCCATGGCCCAGGCCGCGCCCGGGAAAATGTGCTCGTGCACGCCGGCCTCCGCCAGCGCTGCCAGTTGCTCCGTACTGCTGCTTGTTATCTGCATGATGATTGTGCCGTCCTGCCGTGGTCTGTCACTTCTTCCCCCAGCCAGCGCGCCACCGACTGCGCTACCCATTCGCCCTCATCGAGCGGCAAGTCGTGGCCCGCATCGCCGTGGATCAAACAGTCGGCTTGCCAGGCGCGCGCCAGGCGCTGCGAGCAGCGGTGGTCGACCAATTGATCTTGCGCGCCGGCCATCACCAGCACGGGCATCGCCGGGGGAATCGCCGGGGCGCGGTAGCGGGCGGCCGACAGCAGCTGGCGCAGCGCATTGCAGCGGTTGACCGGATATTCCTGCTGGTAGCTGAGCCAGTCGGCCAGCAGCGCAGGGGTGCCATGGGCGTGCCTGCGGCTCGTCAGGCGCAGGATCAGCGCTTCCTGGCTGCGTGCATCGCCGGCCAGCAACTGGCGCAGCAGGGCGCCGTAGTTTTGCCAGCGCAGGCGCCGGTAAAACGGGCTATAGGGCCGCATGCTCGTGTTGACGAGCACGCAGCGTGCGATTTCCTGCGGATAGCGGCTTGCCCATTCGACGGCCACCATGCCGCCCAGGGACAGCGCCAGCAAGTGGTATGGCGCGGGGATGCCGCGCGCCAGCAAGTGCTGGCGGCAGTCTTCCACCATGGCGGCCACGCGGGTGGCGCTGTCTTCGTCGTGGCGCGTGCCGTTGCCGGGCAGGTCGGGCGTGACGATGCGGGCGCCGGGCAGGGCGCGCGCCAAGGTGGCGGGAAACTCCCCCCAGTGGCGCTGTTCGCGCATCAGGCCGCGCAATAAAATCCAGATGGGCGTGGTCATGATTCGTACCATTGCGCCAGGGCGCGCCGGCGCTGCGCCTTGCGCAGCAAGCCTTCCGGCATCCAGCGGCCGTGGCTGCTGGCGGCGCGCATGAGGAAATCGAACCACACCAGGTGCCGCCGCAGCACGCGCTGCAAGCGGTGCGCGGCCGTGGGGTTGAAGATGCTGACCCGGTTGAACAGCTGGCGCGGATTTTTCTTGACCCACAGCCACGAGCCCATTTCCAGGGTCAGGGGCAGGAACACGCGGCCCGTGTAGCTGGTGCCGTTCAGGTAGAGATAGTCCCACAGGTCGCCATGCGTGCGGTATTGCCGGCTTTGCGGCTCGAACACATAGTTGTGGTTGGGGTAGCTCTGGCTGAACAGCTCTTCCAGCGCGCCGATCTCGGCCAGGTGTTCGATCGGCACCTTGGTGTGGGCGTGCGGAAACCAGATGCGGTCGCGCAAGCCGAAGCCGGAATGGCAATCGAGGGCGATGCTGAACTGGCGCGACAGCAGTTCGCGTTCGACGAGGTCGCACACGGCCTGGCTTTCCGCCTCCATCGGCCCTCCGGCCGCGCCCCGGTACCAGGGCAGGCGGGGGCTGTAGCGCTGGCCGCCCAGCATGAACGGCACTTTTTCGCGCGCACTCAATGGCGCGTTGCGCATCAGGTCCACGCCGCGCGGATTGCTGCGCGTCGCTTGCCACATGCCGCCCGGATTGACCAGCGGCATGAACACGAGGCGCATGGTTTCCAGCTGCTGGTGCAAGGTGGCGTCCCAGCGCAGGCGCGCAACCAGGCTTTCCAAAAAGGACAGCAGCACTTGCGTGCCGATGCGTTCGAGGCCGTGGATGCCGCCGAAAAAGCCCAGCACGGGCACGTCGGGGCTGGGATTGCCCATGGCGATCGAATACACGGGAAATGCGCGTCCATCGATGGCGATGCTGCAGGGCGCGGCCACTTCCAGGTGACTGCCGCCCTCGTCGATGAGGCGCTTCAGCATGACCAGCTCGGGCAGATTCTTTTCGATCATCAGGCGTCTGAAAGGGAAAGTAGCAGCCAGTGTAGCCGAAATCATTGCCGCGTCCGATGTCCCGCATGGCGAAATTTATTGGTGATAAGCATGTCACGAAGCCGTCATGTTTGCTGTGTAGTCTGTTGCAGTTGACGCAAGGATTGTTCATTGTAAACACCCCAGGCGTCCGCTTTACTCCTCACACGATAGCGACACGATAGCGATATGACAGGCAGCCCGGCATCCGTTCATGTGCTTGCGCTGGCCGGATACCTGGTACTGCTGGGTTTCCTGGCCGCGGTGGGGCCCGTGCGGGCGCAGCCGGCCGACGGCGCCGTCTTGCAGTTCGATATCGCCGCGCAAAACCTCGGCGACGCGCTGGACCTGTACAGCCGCCGCACGGGCATCGCCGTGCTGATCGACCAGCGTTACGCGCAGCGCCAGTCGGCCGCCGTGCGCGGCCCCTATGCGGCGGGCGCGGCCCTGCAAGTCTTGCTGGAGGGCACGGGGCTGCAATCCCGCCTGTCCGACGCGCAAGCCGTCATCGTGTATGCCCCGGCCGCAGCTTCGGCGTTAGCCGCAGCGGACCTGCCGCCAGCCGCCATGCTGGCCGCCGCCGACATCCCGGGCGCCACGCAGGGCGGCGGCGACCACGCGGCCTATGTGGGCCGGCTGCAGCACGTGCTGCTGGGATTGCTGTGCCGCGCCGCGCAGACGCGCCCCGGCGGCTACCGCCTGGCGCTGCAGCTGTATCTGAACCGCGCCGGCGTCGTCGACCGCGTGCACCTGCTCGACAGCACGGGCTTGCGCGCGCGCGACACGGCGATTGCGCGCGTGGTGCTGGGCATGCGCGTTGGCGCGGCGCCGCTGCCGTCGATGCCGCAGCCCGTCTCCATCCTGCTGCTGCCGCAAGGGCCGGGCAGCGAAGTCGATTGCGCCGCTGGCGCGCAAGGAATCTCCGCGCCATGAGCCTGCCCGACCTGCGCACCAGGCTCAAAGGCCACCTCAGTGCGCGCTATGCCGTGCTGCGCTGGCGCCTGGAACGCGTGGTCGGCTGCAAGCACCATGCGGCCGATGCGCTGCAGGAAACCTGGCTGCGCCTCGAGGCGATGGTGGCGCCCGGTCCCGCCGCCGCGCCCGTCCATAATCCCGACGCCTACCTGCTGCGCATGGCGGCCAATATCGCCACCGATGCCTACCGCCGCGACCGCATCATCGTCACCGAGCGCGAACGCGAGGAGCTGATGCACATGGCCGACGAGACGGGCGACGACATCAGCGACCCGGCGCGCATCGTCTCGGCGCGGCTCGACGTGCAGGCGCTCGACGCGGCCTTGGCGGGCCTGTCGCCGCGCCGCCGCGCCATCCTGACGGCGGCGCGCATCGACGGCATGCTCAATGCGGAGATCGCCGAGCGCTTCGGCATTTCCGTGGCGATGGTGAAGAAAGAATTGCAGGCCGCCATGCAACACTGTAAAACGTGCATGGCCGACGCCGATGCGGCCCAGCGCAGCGATGTGTCGGGCCGCCGTAAATATTGATGAATCCCATGACCGCTTCCGACCGCGATCCACGCGACCTTGTTGAACATGACGACACTGCCATCGGCCGGGAAGCCGCCGCCTGGTGGGTACGCCTGCGTGCCGACGATTTCACGCAGGCCGACGCCGACGCCTTGCGCGCCTGGTGCGCGCGCAGCCCCGCGCATGCGCGCGCCTGGCGCGAACTCAGGCAGGTGTGGCAGGCGCTCGATCCCGCCTTGACCCGCGCCGCCGCCGTGCCGCCGCAGGCGAACGTGCTGGCGTTCCCGCTCCGTCCAGGGCGGCGCGCTTTTCTCGGCGGCGCGCTGGCGGCCGGCGTGGCCGTGCTGGCCCTGCGCCCGCCGCTGGGCGCCTGGCCGTCGCTGCAGGAGCTTGGCGCCGACTACCGCACGGGCACGGGCGAGCAGCGGCAACTGGCCCTGTCGCAGCAGATGACGGTGCAGATGAATACGCAGACGCGCATCGATGTGCGGGCGCCCGAGTCGATCGAACTGCTGGGCGGCGAAGCGGAAATCCTCGCCAGCGGCGCGCGCCAGCCCGTGTCGGTGGTGGCGGGCGCGGGGCGTTTATTGGCGCAGTCGGCCCGCTTCAATGTGCGCCACACGGGCGACGCCGTCTGCGTGACTTGCCTGGCGGGCGCCGTCGAGGTGGTCTGGCAGCAGCGGCGCCAGACCCTTGATGCAGGACAGCAACTGGTGTACGACGACGGGGGCGCGCAGGCGGCCACGGCCGCACCAAAGGGCGAAGCGAGCGCCTGGCGCACGGGTGCGTTGTCGTTTGCCGGCAAGCCGCTGTCCCAGGTGGTCGATGAAATCAACCGCTACCGGCCCGGCCGCGTGCTGCTGCGCAATCCCGAACTGGGCCGCCGCCTCGTGCGCATGCGCTTTTCCATCCGCCAGATGGATGGCGCGCTGGCGATGATACGCGACTTGACGGGAGCAGAAATGATCAGTTTTCCGGGCGGCATCGTCTTGCTGAGCTGATCTCGGCGGATGCCGGATGCCCCGGCGGCACGCGTATCAAAATATTTTTCAAAAAACATTATCCCTTCCGCCGCCCAGCTACGTCATGGAGGCATGGACGCTTGCGCTAACGCCAGGCTCCGTTCCCATCCCACTAGCCAGGAAACCATTGCCATGACCAAGCTTCACACTGCCCAGCGCCCAGTCCCAACCGTTGACACGGGCGCGCAGCGTACTTCCACGCTGGGCAGCCGCCTGCGGCTCACGCCGCTTGCTTACGCACTGACCACCATGCTGATGGCGGGCGCCTTCAGCACGCCGGCGCGGGCGCAGCAGGCGTTCAGCGGCGGCTGGTTCGCGGCCAAGGGGGCGGCGCAGAATACGGCTGCCACCTCGGGCCGATTGCCGAATGGCCAGCCGCTGCCGTTGGGCAGCCGGCCCGAGGGCCAGCAACAGCAGGCCAATCAGCAGTTGCAACGCTCGCTCAACAACCTGAACCTGGCCGCGCGCGCCATCGCCGCGCAGCAAGCGGCTCAGGCGCAGGCGCGCCAGAGTGCCGCCGGCGGCGCCAGCGCGCCGAACGGCCTGGCGCAGGGCGGCTTGCAGGTCGACACCAACAGCCTGACGGCCGGCTGGCTCCATGCCCAGGCGCCCGTGCAGACGGTGGCGAACGGCAAGACGGCCGTGGTGGTGCAGCAGACGGCGGACAAGGCCATCCTGAACTGGGAAACATTTAATGTGGGCAAGGATACGACCCTGACCTTCCAGCAGCAAAAGGACTGGGCCGTGCTGAACCGGGTCAACGATCCGCAAGCGCGCCCCAGCCAGATCCAGGGGCAGATCAAGGCCGACGGCACGGTGCTGCTCGTCAACCGCAACGGCATCGTGTTTACCGGCACGAGCCAGGTCGACACGCGCAGCCTGGTGGCGGCCGCGGCCCGCATCAGCGATACGCAATTCCAGAAAAACGGCATCTACAGCGCCGGCACGGCCGGCGCCACGACATTTACTGACGCGGCCGGCAAGGTACAGGTACAGGCGGGCGCGCGCCTGGCCAGCAATGCGCCCAAGGGCAGCACGGAAGGCGGCGGTTACGTGATGCTGCTGGGCAAGGAAGTGCACCAGGCGGGCGAGATCGCCACGCCCAAGGGCCAGGCCCTGCTGGCCGCCGGCGACAGTTTTACCATTAAAAAAGGCGTGGGCACGGATGGCAATCCGCTGTCGAGCACGCGCGGCAGCGAAGTCACGCCGCAGTTCGCGGCCGGCAGCACGGCGGGCAAGGTCGTCAACACGGGCCTGATCCAAGCGCGCGAAGGCGACGTTACTCTGGCGGGGCGCGACGTGCGCCAGGAAGGCGTCGTGCTCGCCTCCACCACGGCCGCCACGCGCGGCACCGTGCACCTGAACGCGCTGGGCAGCGACGCGGCCGTCACCGTGGGACGGGGCGCCACCACGGCCATCGTCATCGAGGACGACGGCAAGACGACGGCGCTCGACAGCCAGCGCGACGCCATGCGCGGCCCGGCCGCGACGTCCACGGAAAACATCGTTGCCGTCAGCGACCGCCGCGACCAGTCGCGCATCGAGATCGGCAGCGCCGGCACGGTGGAATTCCTCGGCGACTCGCTGACCCTGGCCACGGGCGGCCAGATCGCCGTCAACGCCGCCAGCCGCAGCCTGCTGCGCGACGGCGCCCAGCTCGACGTCTCCGGCGCCGTGGGCGTCAAGGTGGCCATGGAGGCGAACAATGTCGAGATCAACGTGCAGGGCAACGAGCAGCGCGACGCGCCCGTCAACCGCGACGGCAAGGCCTTGCTCAACAGCAGTATCTGGGTCGACCGCCGCAAGCTGGTGTTCGTACCGAAAGGCACGAACGGCTACGACAGCGACCGCTGGTACACGGCCGGCGGCTTGCTGGAAGTGGCCGGCTACCTGGGCACGCAGGGCCATTCCGTCAGCGAGTGGATGGCGCAGGGCGGCACCGTCAGCTTCGGCGGCAAGGATGTCGTCACGCAGCTTGGCTCCGCCATCAACCTGTCGGGCGGCACCCTGGACGTGCAGACGGGCGCGGTGCGCCAGACCTGGCTCAAAGGCCTGGACGGCAAGTTGCATGAGGCGGGCGGCGCGCCGGCCGACTTGCCGTACGCGGGCGTATACAAGGGTTATGAGGAAGAACATGCGCGCTGGGGCAAGGATGCCAGCGCGTTCTACGCCAATCCATTGATCGCCGCGCAACAGCGCCTGGAAAACGGCTACACGGTGGGCCGCGACGCGGGCAAGCTGGTGGTCGCCACCGGTTCGGCCGTGCTGGAAGGGGGCATCGCGGGCGAGGTCTTCCAGGGCGAGCGCCAGACCCAGGCGCCGCATGCCCTGCTCGACGGCTACCAGCAGTCGCAGCTGGCCGCCGCGCAGCGGGGGCAGCTGATCGTCGGCCAGTACCAGCCGATGTTCGACAAGCGCACGGGCGTGCTGCAGCACGCATTGTCGGCCGTCATGGACGAGGTGCGCCTGACGCGCGTGCAGGACGGCATCGCCGCCGGCCTCGACGTGACAGGCGTGCTGGCTTCAGAGCGCCAGGGCAAGCTGCTGCTCGATACCAACTTGCTCAATGACCAACATCTGGGCGCCATCCGCCTCGCCGCGAAAGGCGCGATCACGGTCGACAGCGCGCTGCAGGTGGCCGACGGCGGCAACATCACCCTGTTCGGCAAGGACGTGGCCATCAACGCCAGCCTGCGCAGCCATGGCGGCAGCATCATGGCCGGCAATGTGCTGAACCAGCTCGGCGCGCTGGGCATGGTCGATACGGTCGTCAACCCGGGCGGGCCAGCGGGCAAGCTGGTGCTGGCCGATGGCGTTAGCCTCGATACCAGCGGTCTGCTCAGCAACGTGCTGCGCGACCCGCTGGCCGCCGCCGGCCTGCCGTATATCAACGGCGGCAATGTGTCGCTGCGGGCGAATGGCGACGTGCGCGTCGGCAGCGGCAGCCTGATCGACGCCGGCTCGGGCGCGGCCATCCTGTCGCAGGCGAAACAGCAGGGTGGCAAGGGCGGCAACGTGAGCCTGGCCAGCTACGGAACGACATCGGACCTGGTGCTGGGCGAAGGCGCGCAAGTGCGCGGCCATGGCGTTGCCGGCGGCGGCAAGCTGGAATTACAGGCAAACAAGATTTTGATCGGCAAAACTGAAAAACCCGAGGCCGGCACCCTGCAACTGGGCGGCGACTTTTTTGAGCAGGGTTTTTCCAGCTACAGCCTGGTCGGCAAGCAGGGCTTGACGGTCGCGGACGGCACGCAGGTGGACGTGCGCATGCCCGTGCTGCGCGTAGTGGACAATGAAAAACTGGCCCTGTGGACGCCGGAACAGGTCACGGAAAACCCGGTCAAGGGCACCTTGACCCAGCGCAAGGGCGCCAGCCTGGCCCTGCAGGTGGGCGATATCCTGTCCGGCGCGGCCGACATGGCCAGCGCTGAATTGCTGATAGGCAAGGGCGCCGTGGTGAGCGTCGATGCGGGCCAGTCCATCAAGCTGGCCAGCGTGGGCCAGCTGACGGTGGACGGGCGCCTGAACGCGTGGGGCGGCAAGATCAGCCTGGGCGGCGTGGGCGTGGACGTGAACGTGTCCGAAGCGGTGGAAGCGGCCGGCCATGGCCGTTCCATCTGGATCGGCGACAATGCCGTGCTCGACGTCGCGTCGCGCGCCGTCACGGCCACCGATGCGCAGGGCCGGCGCTACGGCAAGGTGGCGGACGGCGGCAGCATCGTCGTCGGCGGCGAAATCGACCATGCGCAGGGCAGCACGTCGGCGGCCAGCCTGTTCGTCGTCGTGCGCGACGGCGCCGTGCTCGACGCGTCCGGCGCGCATGCGGTGCTGGACGTCAATGGCGCGGCTGTCGACGTGGCCAGCGCGGGCGGCAGCATCGCGCTGGCGTCGAACAACGGCTTGTATCTCGATGGCCAGCTGCTGGCCAAGGCGGGCGGTGCGGGCGCGGCGGGCGGCAGCCTGTACGTGGCCACGGGCACCCCGGTCTACCTGAAAACGCTGGCGACGGACAAGGTGCTGCAGGGGCGCCAGCTGATCCTCTCGCAGCGCCAGCTTGCCAGCGACCTGGTCGCAGGCATCGGTGCGCAGGACGGCCAGCAGGCGCTCCAGTACGGCCATGGCCGTTACTCGGTCGAGCAAGTGGAGGCGGGCGGCTTCGGCAACCTGGCCCTGCTGGGCGCCGCCTCCTTCGATGGCGACGTGTCGCTGACGCTGCAGCAAAGCTTCCAGTTGTATGGCGCGCCCGTGCTGGCGCCAGGCAGCAAGCCCGGCGCGAAGGTTGGCATCGCGGCACCGTACGTGCGCCTGGCCAGCGTCAAGCCGGCGGGACGCGATTTCTATGTCACGCCGGGTACGGCGGGTCAGGCGCCGATGGCCGGCCAGGTCAGCATAGCTGGCGACCTGATCGACGTGCGCGGCCTGGTCGACATTCGGGCGGACGACGTGCGCCTGACGAGCCGCGGCGACGTGCGCTTTCTGCTGTCGCCGCTGGGCTGGGACGGCAACCAGCCGACGACGGTGCTGTCCACGCCGGGCGACATGACCCTCAGCGCGGCCCAGCTGTACCCGGAAACGGGCGCCGGCGCCGCCGTGCGGGCCGGCTATGGTATCGTCAACGGCAAGATTGGCTACGATCCGGCCCACAGCCTGAACATCGCCCGCAGCACGGCTGACGTGCCGCTCATGCCGTATTCCGCTTTCGGCTCGCTGGAACTGGCCGCCGCGCACATCGAGCAGGGCGGCGTCGTGCGCGCGCCGCTGGGGCGCCTGGCCATCGGCGCGGCCGGCTATGAGAACGACAGGAGCCTGACCGTTAACTTGTTGCCAGGTAGTATCACCTCCGTCAGCGGTGCCGGCCTGGTCATGCCGTATGGCGGCACCGTCGATGGCCAGACCTGGAACGTCAACGGCAAGCCGGTCACCCTGATGGGCGTGGGCGGCATCAATGTGCAGGGCGGCCTGCGCATCGGCGTGGACATCGCCGGCGTGGCCGTGGACGTGCGGCCGGGCGCGCTGCTCGACCTGTCGGGCGGCGGCGAACTGACGGGTGCAGGTTTCATTTCCGGGCGCGGCGGCTCCACCGACGCGCGCACGCATCCGCTGGTGCAGGTAGGCGCGAATGGCGGCTTCATCCTGCCGGGTCTGGCAACCAACCCCGTGTACGCCATCGTGCCGGGCGCGCAAGCGCCGCAGGCGCCATCGGGCGGCGACAAGGGCGCCTCCGATGCAGCCATCGGCCGGCAGGTGACGATAGGCAGCGGCGTGCCGGGTCTGCCCGCCGGCACCTACACCCTGATGCCGTCGACCTATGCCTTGCTGCCGGGCGCCTTCCGCGTGGAACTGAACGGCCTGGCGGGGCAAGGCAGCGCCGGCTCGCTGGCGCAGCCGCTGCGCAACGGTTCCTGGGCCGCGCCCGGCACCCTGTCGATCGCCGGCACGGACATCCGCGCGCCGCTGGCCAGCCAGCTGATACTCACGCCGGCCAAGGTCTTGCGCACGTATTCGCAATACAACGAAACCGGCTATGCGGCGTTCGCGTTGGCCGATGCGAAAACGCGCGGCATTCCCCGCGCACTGCTGCCTGCCGACGCGAAAACGCTCAAGCTGACCCTGGCGCAAGGCGGCGGCCCGGACACGTTCCAGTTCAAGGGCACGGGCAAATTCTCCACGGCCGAGGGCGGCTACGGCGGCACCGTGGTGCTGGCGTCGAGCAATGTCACCGACGGCGACATTGAAATCCTCGCCGACGGTGCGCCGGCCGCCAGCGTCGCCGGGCAGCTCAGCGTGCGTGCCTCAAGCCTGAACAATATCGGCGCGGCCCGTATTGTGGTGGGCAATGCACCGTCTGTGGAATATGGCCAGGGCGGCAACTACGTGAACTTCGGTTTCAACACGGCGCGCGCCATCTACCTGCGCGCGGGCGCCATCCTGTCGGCGCCGGAAGTGTTCCTCGTTGCCCAAGACCCGAGTAATTATCTGCTGGGCGACGGCTTGATCGATATCGCGCCCGGCGCCGGCATCAGCACTGTGGGGCGCGGCAAGGCCGCGTACGACGCCAACGACGGCTTTATCTACCAAAAAAGGCGCGCGGACGTGCACATGCTGGCCGCCTCGAACGGCTTGCTCAACGTGGCGCCCGTCAGCGGCACGGCGCGCGGCGGCATCCGCATCGGCGTGTGCGGCGACATCTGCACCGACAAAGGAACAGCGAGCCTGTACTCGGAAGGCACCTTGCTGTTGTCGACGAACGGCAGTTTCGCACTGGACGACACGGCCCGCTACGGCACGCGCAACCTGAGCCTGGCCGTGGGCGCCATCAACATGGGCAGCAGCGAGGCGCTGGCGGCGGCCCAGGCCAACGGCACGCGCTCGAGCGGCCTGGCCATGAACCAGGGCGTGCTGGACCGCCTGCTGCGCGGCGACACCAGCACCGGCGCGCCAGCCCTGCAGGCGCTGATGCTGAACGCGGCCGACAGCGTCAATTTCTATGGCGACGTGGTGCTCGACACCTACGACAAGGGCACGGGCAAATCCACCTTGGACCGCCTGGTGCTGACCACGCCGGCCATGTATGGCCAGGGCGGCGCCGACACCGTGGCGACCATCCGCACCGCCAACCTGATCTGGGGCGGCGCCCTGTCGCCGGCCGGCAATGTCATCACGCATGGCGCCGGCACGGGCAGCGGCACCCTGAACCTGGAAGCGGAACGCATCGATTTCGGCTTCGGCCCGTTCACGCAGCCGGCCGGCGTCGCCTCGTTCGACCGGCTGGCGCTGGGTTTTGCCAACGTCAACCTGAAGGCGTCGGGCCAGGTGACGGCCAACCACAAGGGCAGCCTGTCCGTCTACCAGGCGCAGGGCGCATATGAAACGGGCAAGGGTTTCCAGTACAGCGGCGGCAACCTCAATATCAGCACGCCGCTGCTGACGGGCGAGGCGGGTTCCGCGCACAGCTACACGTCGGGCGGCGCGCTGAAGGTGGCGGCGCCGGCCGGTACGGCGCCAGCGGCTCCCGTCAAGAATAACGCTGCGCTGGGCGCGCAGCTGGCGCTGAATGGCGACAGCGTGAGCGTGGCGACGGCCGTGGTGCTGCCGAGCGGCAAGCTGACCATCAACGCGCAGTACGACATCGCCGTGGCCGACGGCGCGCGCATCGACATGGCGGGCCGCAAGAGCACCTTCTTCGACGTGGACAAATACAGCTGGGGCGGCGACGTGATCCTGGACAGCCGCGCCGGCGATATCGGCCAGGGCGCGGGCAGCGTGATCGACCTGTCGGCCGAGAACAACCGCGCCGGCAGCCTGAAGGCCGTGGCCCTCGATGGCGCGGCCGGCATGGTGGATTTGCAGGGCAAGATACTGGGCGGCGCCAGCGGCAGCTACGACGCGGGCGGCACCATGGTCCCGTACAAGAAGGGCAGCGTGGACGTGCGCGCGCAAACGCTGGGCGCGGGCGGCGCGCCGGACAGCCGGTTCGCGTTGCTGAACACGCGCCTGAACGAAGGCGGCGTGACGGGTGCGCGCAGCTTCCAGCTGAAGCAGGGCGACCTGACGATAGCCAATGAGCTGAAGGCGGGCGAAGTGCAGGTATCGCTCGACAACGGCCGCCTGACGGTGGCCGGCACGATCGACGCCAGCGGCGAGCGCGTGGGCAGCATCCGCCTGGCCGGCAAGCATGGTCTCACCCTGGCCGGCAACGCCGTGCTCGACGCGCATGGCACGCTGTTGCGCGTCGACAGCTACGGCAAGATCATCGACAGCCCGAACCGGGCCATGGTCGAACTGAACGCGGGCGAAGGCGTATTGAGCCTGGCCGGCGGCGCGCAGATCGACGTGCGCCATGCCACGGCAGCCGTGGCCGGCAAGGGCAAGGGCGAATACGACGGCGCCGCGCGCGGCACGGTGGAACTGAGCGCGCCGCGCCTGGGCAGCGGCGGTTCCCGCACGGATGCGGACGCGGCCACCTTTGGTGATATCGCCATCGCCACCGGCGGCGGTTTTACCGTGCGCGGCGCGAAATCGATCGCCGTCAACGCCATGCAGCGCTACGACGATGCGGCCTACGCCGCGGACCTGTCGGCCAGCGGCCGCCCCTACCAGGTGATCAACCAGGCATATCTCGACAGCAAGCATGCGGACAGCACCGCCTTCATTGACGCGGCGCTGGCCAACACGAACTTGCGCAATATCAAGCTGGCGGGCCTGGCCACGGCCGCGTATGCCGATGCGCTGCATCTGCGTCCCGGCGTCGATATCGTCAGCAAGACGGCGGACGGCGACCTGGTGGTGCAGGGCGACCTGGATCTGTCGGGCATGCGCTACGCCAGCCTCAATCCGCGCTTTCAGGCAACAAATGTGCGCGGGTCGGGTGAGGTGGGCAGCCTGCTGCTGCGCGCCGGCGGCGACTTGAGTATCTACGGCAGCATCAACGACGGCTTCGCGCCGCCGCCCGCCACCAAGGATGACGGCGGCTGGGTCCTGCTGCCGGGGCGCGACATCAATGGCAGCGACGTCATCGTCCCGGGCCAGGGCGTGACCCTGGCCGACGGCACCTTGTTCCCGGGCGGGATCGCGCTCAATTACGACGTGCCCGTCAAGGGTTTCAATCTGCAGGCCAATACGCGCCTGCCCGTGGCCGTCGTGCTGGACCAGGCCATGACGGTGCGGGCCGGCACCGTGCTGGCCGCCGCCGTGCGCGACAGCGACGGCAATATCGTCCACGCGGCCGGCACCTTGCTGACGACGCAACAAGTGTTTACGCCCGGCATGCGCCTCGATGCGGGCAGCGTGCTGGCGCAAGCGGTCAAGGTGCGCGCCATGAGCTGGCCCAAGGGCGTGCCGCTGCCGGGCGTGGCTGGCGAACGCAGCGTTTTCGTACTTGATGGCAACCTGGCGCTGGCCGTGGGCGCATTGATCCCGTCCGGCACCGACGTCAAGCTGATGCCCGATGTGAAGTCGATTCAGCTGCGCCCGGAAGTGGCGGGCAGCCAGGGCAAGCTGTGGGCGATCGCGCCCATGCTGGCCGAAGGCTCGCAAGCCTGGGGCATGCGCCTGGTGGCCGGTGCCGACCTCGATGCGGCTGACACGCGCAGCGTACAGGCGCACCCAAGCCACGGCACCCTGCGCCTGGCCGACAGCCATTACGGCATGTATGGCATCCTCGTGCCGCCGAAAGGCGTGCAGTACTGGAGCGAAGCGGCTGCGGAACTGGGCGTCGAAGGCATCGTGGCGGGCGAAGTCATCACCGAGGAATTCACCAGCCAGTTCGGCCAGACTGTGGCGGAGCTCTGCGCCAGCGACCCGTCCCTGTGCGTGCTGAAGGTGGCCTACGTGTGGACCAAGGCCGGCGCGGAAGAGTTTGCGGATGACAACGTGAAGGCGGGCGACCTGCTCGACCCCGTGGCGCTCAAGTGGCCGACGGTTTGCGAGGAAAAGCCCACCTGGTGCGGCACGGCCAACGCCACGTTCGACTACAAGGCCTCGAGCCTGCGCCACAGCGTGCTGCGCACGGGCACGGGCGACCTGGACCTGGTCAGCGGCGGCGACCTGCGCATGGATAGCCTGTATGGCGTGTACACGGCAGGCATGTCGTCCGTGGCGACATCGGCCGGCGATCCGTACAACCAGGCGCGCGGCCGCAATGCCGACGGCAAGGTGCTGAGCAATCCTGACGGTGCGCACGAACACCTGGTCGACGGCGGCGCCGACAGCGTGTACCGCGCCTGGTACCCGGACCAGGGCGGCAACCTGCTGCTGAACGTGGCGGGCAACCTGACGGGCTCGCTGATGACGGGCAGCAGCGCGATCAATCTGCGTCCCGTCGGTTCGGACAGCGGCCACGACAGCGCGGCCGTCGGCAACTGGCTGTGGCGCCAGGGCAGCGGCGCGGTCGCCACGGGTGGCCAGGCGCAGCCGGCGGCGTGGTGGATCAACTTCGGCAGCTATGTGGGCGATGCCAGCGGCAACAAGGGCGCCGACAAGCTGCTGGGCTTTACGGGCTTCGGTACCCTGGGCGGCGGCAACGTGCGCGCCGACGTGGCCGGCGACGCGGGCGTGCAGGCGCTGCTGTCCGGCAGCAGTTTTGACAACAATATCAATACCCGTTCGCAGGGCCTGCTGTTGGCCGTGGGCGGCACGGGCCGCGTGCAGGCCGATGGCAGCCTGCTGCTGACGGGCGGCGGCGACCTCGATCTGCGCGTTGGCGGCGCCCTCAATCCGGCCGGCACGGCAGGCCTCAACCACATGAATGGCGCGCTGGTCGATGTGCGCGGCCACGCGGCCACGTCGGCCACGCAACTGGGCAGCGTGGCGCTGGAATACGGCTCGCAGCCTACCCAGCACGTGCCGCTGGAAACGCGCGCCTACGATGCCTTCACCGCGACGCGCGCCGCGCCGAAGGGCGGCATGACCCTGGTGCCGGGCGACGCCACCTTCACGGTGGCGACCCTGGGCGACCAGGTGTTGCAGGACGTGGCCGACCCCGGCCGCGTGCCTTTGCTCAGCGCATCCCCGTTCACCAGCGCCGCGGGCGAGGCGGGCGTCGGCTACAGCTGGTTCAGCCTGTGGACGCCGCGCACGGCGCTCGACCTGTTCTCCGCCGGCGGCAATATGACGCCGTTGACGGCACCGGTCGGCACGGCCACCGACCTGGCCATCGTTTACCCGTCCATCGTGCGCGTCGCGGCGCCGAATGGCAGTTTGTACTACGGCAAGGCAACCGCCAGCTGGAATAGCGCCAACAGCTATGCCGAGCCGCTGGTGCTGGCGCCATCGCCGAATGCCCAGCTGGAGTGGCTGGCTGGCGATTCCATCTATGCGGGCGGCTATGCCGTCAGCCAGTCCGGCGCCGGCGCGGACAGCATGGCGACGCCGTTCAAGCCAGCCTTCGTGGGCTGGAGCGCGAATGCGGCCGATGCTAATCCCGTGACGGGCAACATTTCCAGCACGGGCGCGCCGGCGACGCGCTCGAACTTCCCGCTGTTCGCCTTCGGCCCCGATTCCGCCGCCGGGCCCGCCAACAGCGGCACGCAAGCGGCCCGCATCTATGCCGTGAAGGGCGATTTGATCGGCGTCAATAGCGGCCGCATGGTCGCGTTCTACGACGCCAGGCATGCGGGCACCACCTGGTATGAGGGGGCGCAACCGGTGTGGATGAAGGCGGGCCGCGATATCGTCAGCAGCGGCACGGCATTGCTTGAGGGTATAGACGGTAGCGAGAACACGAGCGGCATGATATTCAGGAATTACAGCAACCTGTTCGTGCATAACAATGCGTTTGACGTCTCGGTGGTCTCGGCCGGGCGCGATATCCTGAACAGCTCCTTCAACGTGGCCGGCCCCGGCACGCTCGATATCAGCGCGGGACGCAACATATTGATGCAGGACAAGGGCAGCGTCGTCAGCCTCGGTCCCGTCGTCGCCGGAGATAAACGCCCGGGCGCCGGCATCGCCATGCAGGCGGGCGTGGGCGCGGCCGGCCTCGACTATCTGCGCTTCGTCAAGCCGTATCTTGACCCGGCCAACGTGGCGCAGGCGGGCGTGCCGCTGGCCGAGCAGGCCGGCAAGGTGGTGAAGTCGTACGCGACCGAATTGACGACCTGGCTGAATGAACGCTACGGCTTCAAGGGCACGGCCGCCGAGGCGCAGGCCTTTTATCTGGCCTTGCCCGAGCCGCAGCAGCGCGTCTTTGCCCGCGACGTGTATTTCGCGGAACTGAAGGCGGGCGGGCGCGAATTCAACGATGCGGACAGCGCCCGCTACGGCAGTTTCCTGCGCAGCCGCAATGCCATCGCGGCCCTGGCGCCGGCCAAGGACGCCAGCGGCAAGGCCATCGATTATGCGGGCGACATCGTCATGTACCGCGGGCTTTACGCCAAGCGGAACGACGGCGAGCAGCGCTGGGACTATTTCCCCCGCAGCGGCTACGTGCACACCAACTTCGGCGGCGACATCCAGCTGTTGACGCCTGGCGGCAAGCAGGTGTTCGGCATCGAAGGCGAGGCGCCGCCGTCGACCTCGGGCGTCATCACCAAGGGCGGCGGCAATATCGAGCTGTTCTCGCACGGCAGCATCCTGCTGGGCCAAAGCCGCGTCATGACGACGTTTGGCGGCGATATCCTCGGCTGGTCGTCGGAGGGCGACATCAACGCGGGGCGCGGCTCGAAGTCGACCATCGTCTACACGCCGCCCAAGCGCGTGTATGACAACTGGGGCAACGTGACCCTGTCGTCCGACGTGCCGAGCACGGGCGCCGGCATCGCCACCCTGGCGCCGATCGCGGAAGTGCCGGCCGGCGACGTGGACTTGCTGGCGCCGCTGGGCACCATCGACGCGGGCGAGGCGGGCATCCGCGTCTCGGGCAGCGT
Source organism: Janthinobacterium sp. GW823-FHT03B06 (assembly GCF_058796955.1). NCBI lineage: Bacteria > Pseudomonadati > Pseudomonadota > Betaproteobacteria > Burkholderiales > Oxalobacteraceae > Janthinobacterium > Janthinobacterium sp. GW823-FHT03B06. The sequence goes on along the minus strand of NZ_JBXAJE010000001.1, from coordinate 1,247,191 downwards.
CAACCTTGCCGCGCTGACGGTAGTGAACGCGGCGAACATCCAGGTCAAGGGCGAAGCGAAGGGCATGCCGACGGTGGCGTCCGTCAACGTGGCCGCCATGACCAACGCCAGCGCGGCCGCCACGCAGGCCACGGCCGCCGCCCAGGAGGTGGTGCAGCGCGAGCGCGCCGCCACCCGTGCCGCGCAGCCGTCCGTGTTCACGGTGCGCGTGCTGGGCTTTGGCAACGACGCACCGCCCGACAGCGCGCAAGCGGCGCCGCAGGACGGCGCACGCACCGAGGCGGCCGACTACAACCCGCGCAGCGCCGTGCGCGTGCTGGGTCTGGGCACGCTGCCGGAATCGGCCACGCGCCAGCTGACGGCGCAAGAGCGCAGCAGGTTGTCGCCATGATGGCCGGCATGGCTGGCGCCTTGCCCTTGCGCATGACAGGTGCCATGCGGCAGGCAGGCATGGCCTGGTACCGGCCCGCCATCCGGCCCCGCATGCAGGCGGCCAATGATATGGCGCCCGTGTCAACGCCGGCGCCGGGGCAGGGCGCAAGGCTGCAGGCGGTGCTGGAAGGCAATTACGCGGCCCTGCACCGGCGCCTGGCGCGCCACCTGGGCTGCGCCGAGCTGGCCAGCGACAGCCTGCACGACGCCTGGCTGCGCCTGGGCGCGCTGACGGCCGGGGACGGTGCGGCGCTGGCGCACAGCCCCGTCGCCTATGTGTTTCGCGTGGCGTGTAACGCGGCCATGGACAGTCTGCGGCGCAATCGCGCCTGGCTGTATGCGGACGAGGAGGATGGCGTCGCCGGCCTCGTCGATTTCCTCGCCGATAAGGCGGCGGGACCGGAGCGCCTGGCCGAGCTGCATGCCGACGTGCGGCGGCTGGCGCAAGCCGTCGACTTGCTGCCGCGGCGCCACCGGCAGGTGCTCGAAGCGCTGCGCGTGGATGAGCTGACCCGCCAGGAAGTGGCCGAGCGGCACGACATGTCGCTGCGCAACGTCGATACGGCCTTGCGCCAGGCGCTCGACCATTGCGCCCGCCACACGGGCTACGCGGCGCAGGGCGGCGTCGGCACGACCCGGCGCAGCTTGAGGCTGAACGTTCGTTCGCGTACAGACGCTTAGGCATCCGGCGGCCAGACTGCTGCTTCGGGCCTGCATGCGCCCACCCAGCCAGTCCACAGCCAGGAGGAAGCGCAAGATGACAGATTGTAATCACATCAATGCCGGCAGGCGCGGCTTGCTGATCGCCGGTGCGCTGTCGGCCACGGCGGTGGCCGTGCCCGGCGTGACGGGGGCGGCCGAAGCGGCCCATGGCGCGGCCCAATCCGGACAGGCGCCGCCCGTCCTGATGAAGGTCGGCCTGAACGTCAACGGCCGGCGCCACAGCCTGGAACTCGACACGCGCACCACCTTGCTCGACGCCTTGCGCGAACATTTGCAACTGACGGGAACCAAAAAGGGCTGCGACCATGGCCAGTGCGGCGCCTGCACCGTCATGCTCGACGGCCAGCGCATCAATGCCTGTCTGACCCTGGCCGTGATGCATGACGGCGCCAAGGTCACCACCATCGAGGGGCTGGGCACGCCGGAGAAACTGCATCCGATGCAGGCCGCCTTCATCGCGCATGACGGTTATCAATGCGGCTACTGCACCCCGGGGCAGATCTGTTCGGCCGTCGCCGCGCTGGGCGAGATCCGCCAGGGCATCCCCAGCCACGTCAGCGCGGACCTGAACGCGGCCCCCTCGGTGACGCCCGAAGAATTGCGCGAACGCATGAGCGGCAACCTGTGCCGCTGTGGCGCCTATTCCAACATCATCGAAGCCATCACCGAGGTGGCGGGGAGGCCCGCATGAGAGTGTTCAGCTATCAAAAGCCCGCCACGCCGGCCGAAGCGGCGGCCGCCGCCTTGACTACGCCGGGCGCCCGCTTCATCGCGGGAGGCACGAATCTGCTCGATCTGATGAAACTGGAAATCGAGACGCCCGCGCATTTGATCGACGTCAATGGCCTCGCGCTGGACAAGGTGGAGACGACGAAGGACGGCGGCTTGCGCATCGGCGCCCTCGTGCGCAACACGGCCCTGGCCGCGCACGCCACCGTGCGGCGCGACTATGCCGTGCTGTCGCGCGCCTTGCTGGCCGGCGCCTCGGCGCAATTGCGCAACAAGGCGACGACGGCCGGCAACCTGCTGCAGCGCACGCGCTGCCCGTATTTCTATGACACGAACCAGGCCTGCAACAAGCGCGTGCCGGGCAGCGGCTGCTCGGCCATAGCCGGCTTCAGCCGGCCGCTGGCGATTCTGGGCGGCAGCGAGGCGTGCATCGCCACGCACCCGAGCGACATGGCCGTCGCCATGCGCGTGCTCGACGCCGGCATCGACACGGTGCGGGCCGACGGCAGCACGCGCAGCATCCCCATCGCCGACTTTTACCGCTTGCCGGGCAGTACGCCGCAGCTAGAAACGGTGCTGCAGCCGGGCGAATTGATCACCAGCGTGACCTTGCCCCGGCCTATCGGCGGCACGCACGTCTACCGCAAGGTGCGCGACCGCGCCTCGTACGCGTTCGCGCTGGTGTCCGTCGCGGCGATCATCTTGCCCGATGGCACGGGCAGGCTGGCCCTGGGCGGCGTCGCGCCGCAGCCGTGGAGAATTGCCGCCGCCGAGCAGGCCATGCCCGCTGGCGCGGCCGCCGTGAGCGAACGCCTGCTGGCCGGCGCCAGGCCGACGGCCGATAACGGCTTCAAGCTGACCCTGGCGCAGCGCACCGTGGCGTCCGTCCTGGCGCAAGCACCAGCGAAGAAAGGCTAGAGCGATGAAATTCACGACACCTGCGACCACCAATCCCATCGACCAGCTGAAGGTCGTGGGGCGCCCCACGAACCGCATCGACGGCCCCCTGAAAACCACGGGCATGGCGCCGTACGCGTATGAACAGAACAAGGCCGCGCCGCATGCCGCCTACGGCCACGTCGTCGGCGCGGCGATTGCCAAGGGGCGCATCGCTTCGATCGACACCAGCGCCGCGCGCCGCGCGCCCGGCGTGCTGGCCGTGGTGACGGCGGAATCGGCGGGCAAGCTGGGCAAAGGCAAGATGAACACAGCCACCTTGCTGGGCGGGCCGGAGATCGAGCATTACCACCAGGCCATCGCGCTGGTGGTGGCGGAAACGTTCGAGCAAGCGCGTTCGGCCGCGCAGTTGCTCGATGTCAAGTATATCGAGCAGCCGGGCGCCTTCGATTTGGCCAAAGCAAAGGGCACGGCGGCCAAGCCGAAGGACGGCAAGCCCGACAGCAAGACGGGCAACTTCGCCGGCGCCTTTGCGAATGCGCCAGTGCGGCTGGACGCGACCTATACGACGCCTGACCAGTCGCACGCCATGATGGAGCCGCACGCCTCGATTGCCGCCTGGGAGGGGGATAAATTGACAGTCTGGACGGCGAACCAGATGGTGGACTGGGGCCGGGGCGATCTGGCCCGCACCCTGGGAATGCCGAAAGACAAGCTGCGCATCGTCTCGCCGTATATCGGCGGCGGCTTCGGCGGCAAGCTGTTCGTGCGCGCCGAAGCGCTGCTGGCGGCCCTGGGGGCCCGGGCGGCGCAGCGTCCCGTCAAGGTCGCCCTGACGCGGCCCATGATGATCAACAACACGACGCACCGGCCCGCCACCATCCAGCGCCTGCGCATCGGCGCCACGCGCGACGGCAAGATCACGGCCATCGGCCATGAATCGTGGTCCGGCGACCTGAAGGGCGGTCAGCCGGAAACGGCCGTGATGCAGACGCGCCTGCTGTACGCGGGGGCCAACCGCATGACGGCCATGCGCCTGGCCGTGCTCGACTTGCCAGAAGGCAACGCCATGCGCGCGCCGGGCGAGGCGCCGGGGCTGATGGCGCTGGAAATCGCCATGGACGAGCTGGCGGAGAAATTGAACATGGACCCCATCGTCGTGCGCATCCTGAACGACACCAAGGTGGACCCGGAAAAACCGGGCCGGCCGTTTTCCCAGCGCCGCCTGATCGACTGCCTGCGCACGGGCGCCGTGGAATTCGGCTGGAAAGAGAGAGCAGCGCAGCCGGGCATGCGGCGCGACGGCCGCTGGCTCGTGGGCATGGGCGTGGCGGCCGCTTTCCGCAACAACCTCGTCATGCAGTCCGCCGCCAGGGTGCGTCTCGATGGCAACGGCATCGTGACCGTGGAAACGGACATGACGGATATCGGCACGGGCAGCTATACGATCATCGCGCAGACGGCGGCGGAAATGCTGGGCGTGACCTTGAACCGGGTCGTCGTGCGTCTGGGCGACTCGGATTTTCCCGTCTCGGCCGGTTCGGGCGGGCAGTGGGGCGGCAACAGCTCGACGGCCGGCGTGTACGCTGCCTGCGTGCGCCTGCGTCAGGCCATCGCCGGCAAGCTGGGCTTTGATGAAAAGGAGGCGCGCTTTTCCGATGGGCAAGTCAGCCAGGGCGAACGCAGCGTGCCGCTCGCCGCCGCCGCCGCCCATGGCGACGTCGTCGCGGAAGACCATATGGAATACGGCGAGCTCGATAAAAAATTCCAGCAATCGACGTTCGGCGCGCATTTCGTCGAAGTGGGCGTGGACAGCGACACGGGCGAAGTACGCGTGCGCCGCATGCTGGCCGTGTGCGCGGCCGGCCGCATCCTGAACCCGAAATCGGCGCGCAGCCAGGTGATCGGCGCCATGACCATGGGCGTGGGCGCGGCCCTGATGGAGGAACTGGTGGTCGACCGGCGCCGCGGCTTCTTCGTCAACCACGACCTGGCCGGCTACGAAGTGCCCGTGCACGCCGACATCCCGCACCAGGACGTGATCTTCCTCGATGAAACGGACCCCATGTCCTCGCCCATGAAAGCCAAGGGCGTGGGCGAGCTGGGCATCTGCGGCGTGGCGGCGGCCGTCGCCAACGCCGTCTACAACGCGACGGGCGTGCGCGTGCGCGACTATCCGCTGACCCTCGACAAGTTGCTGCGCGGACTGCCCGTCATGAGCTGACATCTGCCCGGCGCCGGCGCGCGCGTGACAAAGCGTGTATTTTTGGTAATTTCCAGATGCTATGCTCGGAACGCATGCTGCGGGGCAAGTTCCCTCTCCGCAAGGCCATGCCGCCAGGAGAATGCATGAACAGATCATCAATGCCGCCCCGGATACTGATCGTCGATGACGAGCTGGCGCACGTGCGCGCCCTGTGCGACACCTTGCGCGGCCAGGCGTACGACACGACGGGGCTCGCTTCGGGCGAGGCGGCGCTGGCCCTGCTGGCCGTCGAATCGTTCGACCTGCTGCTGGTCGACCTGATGATGCCGGGCATGAACGGCATCGCCGTGGTGGAAGCGGCGCGCAAGATCGATCCGGACCTGGCCTGCATCATCATGACGGGCGAAGGCACGATCGCCTCGGCCGTGCAAGCGATGAAGGCGGGCGCGCTCGATTACGTCGTCAAGCCGTTCAAGGTGTCGGGCATCCTGCTGATACTGGCGCGGGCGCTGGAGACGCGCCAGCTGCGCATCGCCAATGCGCGCCTGGAACTGCTGCTGCGCCAGCACACGGCCGAACTCGACGCCATGAACCGGGATTTGCGGCTGGCGCGCGAAGTGGCCGAGCGGGCGAACGAGGAAAAGACCAATTTCCTGGCCAGCATGAGCCACGAGCTGCGCACGCCGCTCAACGCCATCCTCGGCTTTTCGCAGATGCTCACGTCCGACTCCATCCCCTCGACGGCGCAGGAAAAGAAAACCTTTGCCTCGCACATCTTCGGCGCCGGCCGGCATTTGCTGACCTTGATCAACGATATCCTCGACATCGCCAAAATCGAGTCGGGCAATATGGCGCTGTCGATGGAGTCCGTGGGCCTGGCCGGCATTTACCACGAATGCTGGCAAATGATGGAGCCGCTGGCGCGCAAGCGCGGCATCACCTTGACGTTCGTCGAAGCGGGCAGCGTGCACGTGCTGGCCGACCGCACGCGCCTCAAGCAGGTGCTGCTCAACCTGCTGTCGAACGCCGTCAAGTACAACCGCGATCAGGGCGAGATCCACGTCGATTGCCAGCCCGTCGATGCACGGCAGCTGCGCCTGTCCGTGCGCGACACGGGCGGCGGGCTGAGCGCCGCGCAGCTAGAGGTGCTGTTCCAGCCCTTCAACCGCCTGGGACGCGATGGGCGCGACGAGGAGGGCACGGGCCTGGGACTGGTGGTCAGCAAGCGCCTGGCCGAAGCCATGCAGGCGACCATAGGCGTGACCAGCACGCCCGGGCGCGGCAGCACTTTCTGGCTCGATATCGACAGTTGCCCCGCGCGCTACCCGCTGCAGGAAAGCCCGCGCCTGTCCGCCATTGCCCGGCCCGCTGAAACGATGCCCCTGCCGGAGCGCAAGACGCTGCTGTATGTGGAAGACAATCCCCTGAACGTGACCCTGGTGGCGGGCTTGGTGCATTTTCGCCCCGATCTCGACCTGCTGTCTGCCGGCGACGGGCAGACGGGCCTGGACATGGCGCGCCGCCACCTGCCGCAGCTAATACTGATGGATTGCGACTTGCCCGACATCAGCGGCACGCAAGTCATGCAGCTGCTGCGTGCCGATGCCCGCACCGCGCACATTCCCGTCATCGCGCTGACGGCCGTGGCCGGACCCGGCGATATCCGCCAGGGGCTGGCGGCGGGCTTTTTCCGCTATCTGACCAAGCCGATCGACGTGGCGGCGTTTTCCGAGGCCGTCAACAGCGCGCTGGAATCGGCCACGGCGCAGTGCAGCGCATGAACGGCCCGGCACCGGCGCGGCGGGCGGTCTGGCTGGCGGCCGCACTGCCGCTGCTGGCGCTGGCCGCCGTGGCCGTCTGGCGGCTCGCTGCCCGTCCCGCGCCGCCGCCCGGCCCCGTGGAAGTGCTGCGCCTGGCCGTGAATGCGGAGTATGTGGGCAGCTGCCCCGTGCTGGCCGCGCGCGCGCACGGCTATTTCGCGCGCGAAGGCATCGACGCGCTGCTGCAGCCGTATTCGTCGGGCAAGGCCTCGCTGGAAGCCGTGCTGCAGGGCAAGGCCGACCTGAGCACGGTGTCGGATATTCCCGTGGTGCTGGCCAGCCTGCAGAACCAGTCCGTCGTCATCATCGCCAGCATCTTCGAGGCCGAGCGCGACCACGGCATCGTGGGGCGCCTGGACCGCGGCGTGTCCACGCCCGCGAGCCTGAAGGGCAAGCGCATCGGCGTCACGTTGGGCACATCCGGCCAGTTCACGCTCGAGGCCTTTTTGAACCGCCAGAAGCTGCTGCCCGCCGAAGTCAGCGTGCGCAATTACACGCCGGACCAGCTGGCCGGGGCGCTGGCGCGGGGCGAGGTCGATGCGGCGGCAGGCTGGGAACCGTTCCTGACGGGCATGACGCACGCCATTGCCGGCAATGCGGCCATCTTCTATGGCGAAGACGTGTATGCGGGCCTGTTCAACGTGGCCGGCACGGGCGGCTATGTGCGCAGCCACCCGGCGACGATGCGCAAGGTGCTGCGCGCACTGATCGCCGGCGCGCGCTTTTGCCGGGACGAGCCCGATGCCGCGCGCGCGCTGTTTGCCAAGGCGTCGGCCAGCGAGGCGCAGCGCCTGCAGGCAGCCTGGCACGGTTATCAGTTCGGCATCGTGCTCGACCAGCGCTTGCTGCTGGCGCTGGAAGACGAGGCGCGCTGGGCCATCAAGAACCGCCTGGCCGGGAACGGCGAGATGCCGAACTTCCTCGATGCCGTCTACCTGGACGGCCTGGAAGCCGTGGCGCCGTCGGCCGTGACGGTCATCCATTGAGAAGGCCACCGTGAAAATCGTCACGCGCTTCAAGCTGGCAGAACTGTTTTGCGTGCTGCTCGTGGCCATCATCGTCGCCGTGCTGTTCTCCACCAGCATGGCGATGCAGCGCGAACTGGCGAAGAACAAGGCGGCGGCCGATATCCTGCAAGCCGTCACGTCGCTGCGCTACCTGTCGATCGAATATGCGCTGCACCATGGCGCGCGCACGCGGGCACAGTGGCAGCTGCGCAGCGAGTCGCTGTCCAGCGGCTTGCTGGCCACGCCGGCCTTCGCCGCCGGCGAGGAACGCGCGCTGCTGCGGGAATTGCGGCGCGACCTGGCAAGCGTGGACGGCCTGTTCGAGCTGTTTGTCGCCAATCACCGCGAGCTGGGTCAGGACCCGCAGCGGCGCGAGGTGCTGGGCGAGCTGGAGTCGCGCCTGTCCGGCCAGATCATGGGCAAGGTGCAGGGCATGATCGCCGATGCGATGCGGCTGTCCGCATTGAGCCGGCAAGGCGTGCTGGACGCCCAGCAGCAGGCCAACGTGGCCGTGATACTGTTCGGCGGCATGATCATCGCGCTGGTGGCCGGTTTGATCTATTTCACCATGACCAGCGTCACGGGGCCGCTGGAGAAGCTGCGCCAGGGCACCCTGATCGTCGGCGAAGGCAAGCTCGATTTTGCGCTCGGCGTGCATACCCGGAATGAAATCGGCGACCTGGCACGCGCCTTCGACGGCATGACGGAAAAGCTGCGCCGCACCACCGTCTCGCGCGACGAACTGGCGCAGGCGAATGCGGCCCTGGAAACGCAGATACAGGAACGTCAGCTGGCCGAGCGCAAGGTGCATGAACAGCTTGAGCGCCTGAACCTGCTGCAGCAGATCACGCGCTCGATCGGCGAGCGGCAGGATTTGCGCAGCATTTTCCAGGTGGTGGTGCGCAGCCTGGAAGAGCAGCTGCCCATCGATTTCAGCTGCATTTGCCTGTACGAACCGTCCGAACACGCGCTGCAGGTGATGTGCGTGGGCGTGCGCAGCGAGGCGCTGGCGCTATCGTTCATGATGGGCGAACACGCGCACATTCCCATCGACGAGAATGGCCTGTCGAGCTGCGTGCGCGGCAAGCTCGTGTATGAAGCCGACATCGCCGACGTGGCGTTCCCGTTTCCGCAGCGCCTGGCGCAAGGGGGGCTGCGCGCCCTCGTCATGGCCCCGCTGCCGGCCGAAAACACGGTCTTCGGCATCCTCATCGTGGCGCGCCGCGCCGCGCACAGCTTTACCAGCGGCGAGTGCGAATTCCTCAGCCAGCTGAGCGAACACGTGGCGCTGGCCGCCAACCAGGCGCGGCTCTACGGCGCGCTGCAGCGCGCGTATGACGATTTGCGCCAGACGCAGCAGTCGGTAATGCAGCAGGAGCGCCTGCGCGCGCTGGGGCAGATGGCCAGCGGCATCGCGCACGATATCAATAACGCCATTTCCCCCGTGGCCCTGTACACGGAATCGCTGCTGGAGACGGAAACCAATCTCAGTCCGCAGGGCCGGCACTGCCTGGAAGTGATCGAACGCGCCATCGACGACGTGGCCGCCACCGTGGCGCGCATGCGCGAATTCTACCGCCAGCGCGAACCGCAACTGGCGCTCTCGCCCATCGACGCGAACCTGGTGGTGCAGCAGGTGCTGGACCTGACGCGCGCGCGCTGGAGCGACATGCCGCAGCAGCGCGGCATCGTCATCGCCCTGCACACGGAGCTGGCGCACGGCCTGCCCATGCTGTCCGGCAGCGCGGGCGAGCTGCGCGAAGCGCTGACGAACCTGGTCTTCAACGCCGTCGACGCCATGCCGGAAGGCGGCACCCTGAGCGTGCGCACCAGCTGCGCCGACGTAGCGGGCGAGGCGGCGCGGCAGGTGCGCATCGAAGTGGGCGACACGGGCATCGGCATGGACGACAATACGCGCCGCCGCTGTCTGGAACCGTTTTTCACCACCAAGGGCGAGCGTGGCACGGGTCTGGGCCTGGCCATGGTGTACGGCATGATGGAGCGCCATGGCGCCAGCATCGACATCGTCACGGCGCCGGGGCAGGGCACGGCGGTGCGCCTGGTTTTCCCCGCCTGCGCCGCGGACGAGGGGCAGCAAGCGCCCGACATGGCCTACCTTGTGCCGCCGCGCCTGCGCATCCTCGTGGTGGACGACGACCCGATGGTGCTCAAGTCCCTGCGCGACATCCTGGAAATCGATGGCCACGACGTGGTGTCGGCCGATGGGGGCCAGGCCGGCATCGATAGCTTCCTGGCCGCGCGCGACAGGCACGAGGATTTTGCCGTGGTCATCACGGACCTGGGCATGCCTCACGTGGACGGGCGCAAGGTGGCCAGCGCCGTGCGCCGCTGTTCGCCGGCCACGCCCATCATCATGCTCACGGGCTGGGGCCAGCGCCTGGCGGCCGACAGCGATTATCCCGAGCACGTCAACTGCGTGCTGGGCAAGCCGCCCCGGCTGAAGGAATTGCGGCGTGCCCTGAATGCGGTCATGTCGACGGCTTAGAGCCTATCCCAGCAGGGAGCGTCTTCTGCTGGCAGTTCATCAGGAGTGCGGACAAGGCGTGAGGAGGACGCGTGGCGAGCCACGCGACGACGATCAACGCACTCCCCGCTTCTGAGGGGCGCCAGCAGGGGATGTATTCATCTACTGGGATAGGCTCTTAGCCTGCTGCGGCATCTCTCATCGCTGAAAAACCAGCCAGGACCAGCTGACTCCCGCGTGGCGGTTCTGCTGCTGAACGGATGGCGCCTGCGCACTCAGCACCACCTTCAGATGGTGGCGTGCCGCGAGGGCGATCGTTTCACTGGCAGAGACGTCAAAGATGCGCCGGTTCTCCGGGGCGGGGCCATGCCTGAGCGACATGACGAGCAGCGCGCCAGGCTTGAGCAACTGGCCGATGTTTTCCATCGCCGCGCTTCTTTCTTCCGCTGCAAGATGCATCCAGACGGCGGCGAGTACAACCAGGTCAAACCTGGTTTCGCGCGCCGTCATCACTGACAGCGCGGGCAGGCTGTCGTCCACCCACTCGATATCGGGCGACGCATGCGCCCGCATGCCCGCTTCCCGGAACGCGGCGACGGGCTCCACTGCCACCACCTTGTGCCCCAGGCTCGCCAGCCACGCCGAATCGGCGCCTGTGCCGGCACCGATGTCGAGCACGGCGCCTGCCCGGCGTGGCAGCAGGTGGCTGACCACTTTGTATTTATCAGCGGCGATCACGCCGGTATACCGGGTGATCAGCTGTCCGGCATTGTCGGCATATCCTTCGGTGCCCGGGACTGGGGATGCATGCATGCGATGGCGAGTGTCCAATGGGATGGAGGTCAAATCAACACCCTGCGCGCGGCGCGTGCGATCAGTGGTGTTGCCTGCGTAGGACAACTTTAGCAAAATTGCGCGACATCTTCCAGTCCCTGCCATATAATGAGAATCATTATCATTTATATCGCCGGATCCGCTCTTGTCTGCCTTTTCTTTTCCCCCGAATGACGCCGCCTTGGCCGCCAGCCTCTTTACGGGCCACCAGGGCTGGCTGCTGCAGCGCTTGCTGTTGCGCTTGCGTAATCGGGCGGAAGCCGAGGATGTGGTGTCGGAAACCTTTGTGCGCGTGCTGCATGCGGGAAGATTGTCCGCCATCCGCGAGCCGCGCGCCTACCTGACGACGGTAGCGAAAAGCATCTTGCTGCAGCAGTGGCGGCGGCGCGATATCGAGCAGGCGTATCTGGAGACCCTGGCGCTGCTGCCCGATGCCGTCCAGCCGTCGCCGGAGGAACGCGCCGTGCTGCTCGAAGCGCTGGAACGCCTGTCGCGCGCGCTCGATACCCTGTCCGCCAAGGCCCGCAGCGCTTTTCTGATGAGTCAGCTCGACGGCTTGACGTATGCGCAGATCGCCGCCCGCCTGGGCGTGTCGGCCAGCATGGTGCGCCAGTACATGGCGCAGGGCTTGCGCTGCTGCCTGGCGGTGGCGGACGCGGCATGAGCGTTGCTTCGTCCGTCCAGGATGCCGCCATCGGCTGGCTGGTCGAACTCAGTTCGGGCGAAGCGGACGAAGGACAGCGCCAGGCCTTCGCCCGCTGGCTGGCCGCCGATGCGCGCCATGCGGCCGCTTGGCGTACGCTGGGGCAGGCTGTCGAGCACAGCGTCGGCCCGCTGCAGGCAGCGGGCGGGGCGGCGGCCGTCGGGCATACCCTGGCGCGCGCCGCGCGGCACGATGACCAGCGGCGCCAATGGCTGCAGGGCGTCCTGTGCCTGGCGGGCGCGGCGTTCGGCGGCGCCTGGCTGCTGCGCGGCAGCCCGTTTTTGCCGGACTGGAGCGCGGACCTGCACACGGCCACGGCCCGGCGGGGCCGCTACACGCTGGCCGATGGCAGCGTGCTGACCCTCGACGCCCGCTCCTCGGCCGATACGGATGTCCGTCATGAACACCGGCAAGTCGCCTTGCGCCAGGGCCAGTTGCTGGCGCGCGTGGCACCTGTTGCCAACGCGCCCTTCGTGCTGCGCAGCGCGCATGGCGCGGTGACGGCGCTGGGCGGCGAGCTGATGCTGCGGCGCGAAGCGCGCGGCACCGTGGCGCTGGCCGTGCGGGGCGATCTCGACGTGCGTCCGGCCGGCAAAGGCCTGGCGCGCGTGCTGCGCCAGGGCCAGGCGGCGCGGTTTGACGAGGATCGATTGACCCTGCTGCCCGGCATGGCGGCAGGGCAGGCGACGGCGTGGGAGCAGGGCATGCTGGTGGCCGTCGATGAGCGGCTGGGCGACGTGGTGGCCGCCTTGCGCCCGTACCGCCACGGCTACATCGACATCACGGCGCAGGCGGCGGCGCTGCGCGTGTCCGGCAATTATTCGCTCGACGACAGCGGCGCCACCCTGCTGGCCCTGGCCGAAACCCTGCCCCTGACCTTGCGCCAGGGCCCTGGCGGCTGGTGGACGGGACTCGACCTGAAGACAAGCTGAGATATTTTTTGCGCCGGCACTGTCACTTTCGGCGCGCCGCGACTCATACCTGGTGTAGCCCCACTTTTCCTTCACCATCAAGATAGAGTCCCAGCATGCCACCATTGTTGATGCGCCAGATTCCCCTGGCTGTAATGTTACTTTCCTGCGCCGCGCCCACCGTCCTGGCGCAGACGCCACCGGCCCACGTCACGTCGGCCACCATGCGCTACGATGTGCCGGCCCAGCCCCTCAATGCCAGTCTGATCGCCATTGCCAGCCGTGGCGGCGTGCGCATTTCCATCGATGCGGACCTGGCGCGCGGCGTCAGCAGTGCGGCCGTGCACGGCGATTTCACGGCGGAGCAAGCCTTGCGCCGCGCCTTGCAGGGCACGCGGCTGGCCTTGCTGAAGACGGACAGCGGCGTGTATACCGTGCAAAGCGCCGCGCAAGCCGCGCCGCAGGCCGCCGCCCAGCTTGAGGTGACCATGCCGGAAGTGGTCATCACCACCAACTACCTGGGCCAGGTGACGGAGGACACGGGTTCCTACACGACGGGCGCCGTCAGCACGGCGAACCGCCTGGTGCTGTCGCCGCGCGAGACGCCGCACGCGGTCAGCGTGGTGACGCGCCAGCAGATGGATGATTTCGGCCTGGTGCAGCTGAGCGAGGTGCTCAATCACACGCCGGGCGTGTATGTGCAGCACATCGACAGCGAGCGCACGATTTATTATGCGCGCGGCTTTTCGCTCGACAATTTCAGCTACGACGGCTTGCCGTGGACGCGCGACGCCTCGCTGAACCTGGGCGAATCGCTGGCCAATATGGATCTGTACGACCGGGTCGAGGTGCTGAAGGGCGCGAATGCGCTGATGAGCGGTGCCGGCACGCCGGGCGCCACCGTCAACCTGATCCGCAAGAAACCCACGCGCGAATTGCGCGCGCTGGCCGACCTGTCGGCCGGATCGTGGAGCAATTACCGCGGCATGGCGGACGTGGGCGGTCCCCTGAACGCCAGCGGCAGCGTGCGCGCGCGCGCCGTCGCGTCCTACCAGGACAAGCACTCGTTCGTCGACCGCTACCAGCGCCGCTCCGAACTGGCGTACGGCACGCTGGAGGCGGATCTGTCGCCGCGCACCTTGCTGACCGTGGGCGCCGACTACCAGCACACGGTGCCGCGCAATAGCGACTGGGGCGGCGCACCGCTGTTCGACGCGGACGGCAAGCGTTTCACCATGCCCCGCTCGTTCAACGGCGCGCCCACCTGGAGCACGCAGCAGACGGAGGCCAAATCCGTCTTCGCTTCGCTCGAGCACACCTTCGACAATGGCTGGCTGGCCAATTTGCGCCTGATCCACCAGGCCAACGCCCTGTATGCGCCCGTCGCCTACCTTGACGGTTTTCCGAAGGCGGACGGCAGCGGCACGGCCGTCACGGCGCGCCAGTACAACAGCGACGCCACCAGCAATGGCCTGGACGTGTACGCCAAGGGCCCGTTTTCCCTGCTGGGCCGCACGCATGAACTGGTGGTGGGCGCGAACGCCTACCGCAAGCAGTCGGACGACGTCTTCAGCCCGTATTCCTTCATCAAGGTCGACAATATCTATACTTACCGTGGCGAGGTGCCAGAGCCGCAGTGGGTACTGGACACGGCGCGCGAAGTCATCCGCCAGAAGGCCGTGTACGCGACGGGCCGCTTTTCGCTGCCGCAAGGCGTGCACGTGATTCTGGGCGGCCGCCTGTCGTCCTACGTCAACCCCACGGCCGACATCGACGAGTCGTCCATCTTCACGCCGTATGCGGGCCTGACGTGGGACTTCGCGCCGAATTTGACGGCGTTTGCCAGCTATAGCGACATCTTCAGTCCGCAAAACAGCCGCGATGTCGACAACAGGACCCTGGACCCCGTGCTGGGCAAGAATATCGAGGCGGGCGTAAAGGGCGTGTTCCTCAACGGCCGCCTGAACGCCAGCGCGGCCGCCTTCGAGGTGCGGCAGGACAACTTCGCCGAGTCCGTCGATGCGGTCAACAAGGTGACGGGCATGGACGCCTACCGCGCCATCGACGGCGTGCGTTCGCGCGGCGTGGAACTGGAAGTGTCGGGTCAGCTGATGCCGGGCTGGCAGCTGCAGGCCGGCTACACGCACAAGGTGGCGCGCGATGCGGGCGGCAAGGTCAATACCCTGGCGCCCGAAGACCAGCTGAGCCTGTACAGCACCTGGCAGCCGATACCGCGCCTGACCGTGGGCGGCGGCGCCCGCTGGCAATCGCATACCTGGCAGCAGACCCGGGCCGTGCGCGGCGGCATGACCACCGTGCACCAGGGCTCGTATGCCGTGTTCGACGCCATGGTGCGCTACCAGCTCTCCGGCCGGCTTGCCCTGTCGTTCAACCTCAACAACCTGACCGACCGCGCTTACTACGGCATCAGCACGGGCCGCAGAGTCAGTTACGGCGACCCGCGCAATGCCATGCTGAGCCTGAATTACCGCTATTGATAACAGTTGCCGTCGGGATGCGGCAGGGGAATGGGGCAGGGCTGCAGGGGCGTTGCATCGTCTATCCATGCGCCAAACAGTGGCGTGCTGCTATTTTTAGTGAGGCGTGAATTATTTTGCAAACTGGAGGTCTGATTTTTAGATCTATATACGCCTGTGCAACGTCCTTTGTGCAGTGTCATGGTCCATTATGTCAACGGGGGGAGGGGTATGTTATCCGGAAATCAATCCTCCCCGCCGACAGAAGCGCCAACGCCAGTTGAGGTGCCACAGAGAAACGATGCCAATGCCGCACGCTTGGAAAACGTCAATCACCTGGCATCATTGGCCTACAAGATAGCCCTTGCCATTGGGGCCATCGTCATCTTTTCATATTTGTTTTCAATTCAATTTTTCCCTTCCGCCTTGGCGCCAGGCGAGGTAACTTTGTTTGTGTTCATTGCGCTGGCCTTCAGTTTCATATATGGCTTATTCTGGATGTATGGCACTTTCTCGGCATTTTGGGTGCTGCAGCTTGCCATTTGGCTAAGGCGTAAATGCCGGTTCAGGCGTAAAAAATTATCGTCGTTTCGTCCATGGCGATATATGCAGGAAATAGCGGCCCTTCCGACTTCTCGCTGGTGGCCCGGCTTGCGTTGGATTCCCACAAGAATACGTCAGTTTCGCAAGGCAGCGACGAGAAGTAGCAGCAGTCCATTAAATAACATTCCGGGTCCGCTGCGTGGCGCCTTTCCAGTGTTATTTTCCATTATTGTATTCATCGTGATGTTGAGTCTTGTTCTCGTCAAAGGCTTGATGGTTTTTACCTTGTTATGGATAGGCTTCTTCCTGGCCGGTCTTTTCACCTTGTGGATGCTGATTGCGGTGAAATCAGGCTGGCCGGCAGACGCGGTTGCGCGCGGCTCCCTACGTCCAATTGTTTGGTGGCAATATGCTTTTTTCTTTTTCTTTTTCTTTTTCTTTTTCTTTTTCTTTTTCTTGCCCCTTGCCGTCGTACTCTTTTACGCTGGCCCCACCAGATTGTCGCAGTTGGCTTTCGAAGCCATGGGTATTCGCAGCCCGAACGTCAGTATCGAGGTAGCTGAGGCGGAATTGGATGCGGTTGAACGCGCCAGCGAATTGATCGGCAGGCCCATTCTGGACTGTCGTCGCACTGCAGCAGGGCGACTGTTATTGCACGGTGCGGATGTATTGTGGACAGGCATAGGCACTACCTCTCTTGTGAGTTTCAGCCTGCGAGGACCGGATCGATCGACGATCTTCGGCACGGAACAAGTGGTGCGGAGAGAAACTATCCTCCGTTTTGATTCGGCGTCATTGCGTGTCATTACCAGCAGTCCGGCGATCGATATGTGTTTCGAACTGACGCATGAGCTGGGATTGGCATCGCGTGGTGACGAGTTGAATGCTCATATGCTGGAGCGGCTGCACGACGCCGTCCTGACAGTGCGTGGCGCCGGTGTTCCGCGCAGCATGCTGGTGCTGGTGCAAGGCGTTGGCAAGGATGTGGTCCTTCCCAAGGATAAAGATGGCAATAAGTATGTGCAGCAGGCGCAGTTACGCGCCCGGGTGATTGCGAACGCAATCAGGAAGGTAATGCATGACGACAATATCAAGATCGTGTCGGAAGGACGATTGAATACAGAAGCTGAGCATGTTCCTCTTCTGGCGGGGCCATGTATAGCGGATGTTCGCATGAATTCATCTGAATGGAAGCGATGCGATATGCCGATTTTTAACGTTGAGTTGCACGTGAAATACGCGACCGCGCATGTGGACGAGCTCAGATAGGCACGAATCGTGTTGCTACCAGTGCCCGCCCTGCGCGCACGCCAACGAGGGACTGCTACATCAGAACCGGTACGTCAAGGTCCCTCGCACGCTGCGCGGCGCGCCATACGTGCCTTGCGCATAGGTGTTGATGTTGATGTATTTCTTGTCGAGCACGTTTTCCACGTTCAGCTGGGCCGTCAGCTGGCGTGACAGCTGGTACGTGGCCATCAGGCTGACCGTGCTGTAGGCTTGCTGCGTGACGCGCTCCTTGCCGTTCGGGCCCGCATCGTCAAAGTAGAACTTGCTTTGCCAGTTGACGCCGCCGCCCACGGTGAGGCCGGGCTGGACTTTCCAGGTGGTGAACAATCGCGCCGTCGAGCGGGGCGACAGGGTGTTGATATCCTGCTGCTCGCGGTCCTTGGCGCGGAAGTGGCTGGCGCTGGCCGTCACGTTCCAGCCTGGCGCCAGGCGGCCCGACAATTCCCCCTCGATGCCGCGGCTGGTGGCGCCGCGCGCCGCGTAATACGCTTGCGTGGTGGTGCCGGGGACCCGGTGTGCGCCGTCGGGCTGGGCCAGCTTGTCCTGTTTGATCTCGAAGAGGCCGATGGAGCCGTTGGCCTGGCCGCCGTCAAATTCCCCCTTCACGCCCACTTCCATGCTCTGGCCCGTCAGCGGGTCCAGCCAGGCGCCCGCGCGGTCCTGGTTTTCCTGCGGGCGGAAGATGTCCGTGTAGCTGGCATACATCGAATACGTGTCGTTCAGGTCGACCACCAGGCCCGCGTAGGGCACGAACTTGCTTTTGGCGAAGGCGAAGCGGGCGCTGCCGTCATAGCCGATGCGGTCCTTGTCCCAGCGGCTCAGGCGTCCGCCGACGATCAGTCTGGTGCTGTCGGCCAGGTTCAGGCGCGCCGCGCCGTAGGCACCATATTGCCTGGTCGTGTATTTCTCCGACAGCACGGGCTCGCCCCAGGCCGGCTGCGGGTAGCTGCCATCCCAGGCGAGGAAATTGCCGATCGGTTCGGGATCGAGCGCTTCCTTGACGCTGAATTCGGCGTGCTGCACCGTGTAATTGGCGCCCACGATGACTTCATGTTCGCGTCCGCCCAGGGTAAATGGGCCGGACAGTTTCAGGTCGGCGCTGCTCTGGTCGCGCGAGCCGATGTAGCGGTTCGGGTAGCCGAGCATGCCCAGGCCCGTGATGCGGTCGGGCCGTTCGGCCAGGAACAGCAGCGGCGTGTCTTCCGTGTGCTTGCTGTACATGGCTTGCGCCTGCGCCTTCCAGCCCTGGCCCAGCGCGTGTTCCACGGTGGCGTGCACATTCGTCTGCTCGGTGGCCCAGGCGGCCCAGCGGGGCGCCGTGGTGACGGAACGGTCGAAATCGGTGCGCGAACCGTCGCTGTACCACAGGGGGAAGCCGCCCCAGTTGCTGCCTTTCGGGTCGTTCTTCTGGTAGCTGGCGCCCACCATGACGACGCTGCCGGGCGCCAGGTCCGCCTCGGCGGTGGCGTAGACGAGCTGGCGCTGGTTCGAATAGCCATTCGTAAACGACTTGCGGTCTTGCCAGGCACCCGCCACGCGGCCGCGCACGGAGCCGTCTGCGTTCAGCGGCGCGGCCAGGTCGACGGTACCCCGGTAATCGCTCCAGGAACCGGCCGCCAGCGACCATTGCCCCTCGAACTGCCTGGCGCTGGCCCGCTTGCGCACCAGATTGATCGAGGCGGACGGGTAGCCGGCGCCCGTCAGCAAGCCCGTGGCGCCGCGCGTCACTTCGACCCTGTCGTAGATCAGCGAGTCCATTTCCGATTCGCCGCCCGAATACTGCACCTTATACGTGGTGGGCACGCCGTCGTACTGGAAATTGTCGACGTCGAAACCGCGCGCGGAAAAGGTGCTGCGCTCCGTGTCGAACTGGTTGACGGCGATGCCGGGCGTATTGCGCAGCACGTCGCGCACCGTCAGCAAGTCCTGGTCATCCATGCGCTGGCGCGTGATGACGCTGACCGATTGCGGCGTCTCGCGCAAGGACAGCACCAGTCCGGTGGCGCTGGCCGTGGCCGGCGTCGTGTACGAATGCGTCCCTTCCGTGCTGGTGCTGCGCTCGGCCGTGGCGCGCACGGCGATGCCGGGCAGGGTGGTTGCCTCGCTGGCGGACGGCAGCCTGCGCACGGCGTAGTGGCCGCCGCCCTGGTCGACCGCAATCAGGCCGCTGCCGTCGAGCAGGCGGGCAAAGCCGTCGGACACCTGGTAATTGCCGCTCAAGCCCCGGCTGTTCAAGCCCGCGTACAGGCTGGCGGCGCCGGAAATGCTGACGCCCGCCTCGGCCGCAAAGGCGGACAGGGCGGTACTGAGGGGGCCGGCTGCCACCTGGTAGTGGCGCGCGGGCGCTTCCTGATGCTGGGCGAATGCGGGCGGCGTCAGGGCCAGGCTGCCCAACAGGGCCAGGGTCATGCTGGTGTTGCGGTAGTGCTTCATTGCTTGTTTCCCTTCGTTCATGTGTTGGTCCTGTGTGGATTGACGGGGCACATGCGCGAAAGGGACATTTTTTTAAAATATTGATGCGGGTTCGATGGAAATCCACCAGCGGCTGTGGCGTTGCACGCGGATGGGTAGCGAAGCTTGTAATAGTGATAATAATTTATCCGTATCATGCAATTGGTACACGCCCGACACGCGCAGCCGCGCCACGGCCGGGTCGCAGCGCACCACGCCGTGGCGGTAGCGGCTCAGCTGCGCCAGCACGTCGGCCAGCGGCGTATCGTCTGCGTACAGCAATCCTTTGGTCCACGCGGACGCATGCGGCGCCAGCGGCTGCGGCGCGCTGGCCGCCGCTTCGTCGAAACTGGCTTGCCAGCCCGCCTGCACGATGACGGGCAGGCCTTTCGCGGGCCGCACTTCGACGGCGCCCTGGGAAACGGCCACCTGGGTGCGCGCGCCGAACAGGCTGTCTTCCTGGCGCACCGTGAAGCGCGTGCCGAGGGCACGGATGCTGCCGTTGCTGGTGCGCACGATGAACGGACGCTGGAGCGGATCGGGGCTGGTCGCCACGTGCAGTTCGCCGGCGCGCAGCTGGACCAGGCGCAGCGCGTCGCTGAAACCGAGGTCGGCGGCGCTGGCCGTGTTCAGGCTCAAGGCGCTGCCGTCGGGCAAGGCAAGATGGCGGAATTCGCCCGTTGCCGTGCGCAGGTCCGCCGTCCATGCCTGCCACGGCGGCACTTTCAGCATGGCCCAGCCGCCTGGCCCGGCGGCGATCAGCAGGGCCAGGGTTTTCAGGGCGGCGCGGCGCGGCGCGCCGGACGGACGGTCGAGCACCGGCATGGCCAGCGGCGGTGGCAGCATGCCGAAGGTGCGGCAGACTTGCTCGGCCCGCTGCCAGGCAGTTTCATGGTCGGGGTGGGCGGCGCGCCAGCGGGCCAGGCCCTGCTGCGCCGCAGCGTCCAGTTCGCCGCCTTGCAGGCGCATCATCCAGTGCGCCGCCACGCGCGCGGCGCGCGCATCGAGGGTTGCGCCCATGTCAGGCCAGCAGCAGGATGCATTGCTCGAACGCCTGCACCATATAGCGCTTGACGGTGCGCTCGCTGATGTTCAGGCGCGCGGCGATGTCCGCATACGCCATGCCTTCCAGCTGCGACAGCAAAAAGGCCGTGCGCACCTTCGCGCCCAGGCCGTCGAGCATGGCATCGATCTGGTGCAGCGTTTCCAGGATCAGCAAACGCTCCTCCGCCGATGGCGCGGCGGGCGCGGGCAGCTGCGCCAGGGTGGCCAGCCAGGCTTGCTCCAGCGACTGGCGGCGGTAGTGGTCGATCAGCAGGCGCCGCGCCACGGTGGTCAGGTAGGCGCGCGGTTCGCGCAGAGTGGCGGCAGGTTCGCCAGGCGTGGCCAGCAGCTTGACGAAGGTATCCTGCGCCAGGTCGGCCGCATGATCGGTGCAGGACAATTTGCCGCGCAGCCAGCGCAGCAGCCAGGGATGGTGCTGGCCATACAGCAGTGCGACAGGATCGGCGGCAGGGGATACGGCATACGTCACGGCACACTCCAGTTGGCGCGGAAGTCCCGTGCCGCTGGCGCATGCAGGCCCTTCTTAAATGCGAATGGTTCTCATTTTACATTGACGCGCCCGAATGTCAATGCGCTGGCTCAGTGGGCATGGCCATCATGGCATTTCCGCTATACTGGCCCCCCAATAATATTGCCGCCACCAGCCGAAAATCACCATGGACCTCAGTACCCACGCCGCCGTCGTCAATTGCGAAGCGTATCGCGACGGCAGGAAGATCGCCCACTTCGACATCGACAAGGTGGGCGACTTTCTTGGCGACCCCGATTGTTTCGTCTGGATCGGCATGGCCAGCCCCGACGCCACGGCCATGCAGGCGCTGCAATCGGCCTTTGGATTGCACGAACTGGCCGTCGAGGATGCGCAGGGCGCGCATGAGCGGCCCAAGCTGGAAGAGTACGGCGACACGCTGTTCATGGTGATGCACACGGCCACCCTGGACGGCGACGCCATCGTCTACGGCGAAACCCACGTCTTTCTCGGCCCCCGCTTCATCATCACGGTGCGCCATGGCCCTTCGGCCGGCTATGCGAAGCTGCGCGAGCGCAAGGAAAGCGTGCCCGAGAAGCTGGCCAGCGGCCCCGGCTACGTGCTGTATTCCATCATCGATTTCATCGTCGACCAGTACCAGCCGTGCATCGACCATTTGCAGGCCCGTTTCCAGCACTATGAATTGCAGCTGTTCAAGCCCAGCCTGAGCGAAGACAAGCTGCAGGATTTCTACCAGCTCAAGACGGAGCTGCTCAAGCTCGATGCGGCCGTCAATCCCCTGCACGACATCTGCACCCAGCTGATCCGTTTCCATGGCGATATCGTGCCCAAGGAAAACCGCATCTATTACCGCGACATCCTCGACCACGTCAAACGGGTCACGCACACGGCGGGGCAGATGCGCGAGCTGGTCAATTCGGCCATGCAGGTGGCGCTGGGGCAGATTTCGATCCGCCAGAACGAGGTCGTCAAGCGCCTGGCCGCCTGGGCCGCCATCCTGGCCGTGCCCACCATGGTCTTCAGCCTGTACGGCATGAACTTCGAATTCATGCCGGAACTGAAGTGGCGCGGCAGCTATCCGGCCGTGATCGTCGTCATCATCGCCGGCTGCTACTGGCTGCACCGGCGCCTGAAGCGCGAAGGGTGGCTGTAGCGGCAGATGGCCGGCATGCAAATATTGGAGAGTTTTGCCGCGCAATCAGCTGCTACGATGAAGTGGCATGGCAATGCGGTTGACGGCAGGTGGCTGAACCTCCTTGGCGTGGATAGCGGTCCGGCCAGCGCTGTACCCCAGAGCTGCCGGTGCGGACCACATTGCCTGTCCGGCGCCACAAGGCTCCTGTAACCCGGGAGCCTTCTTTTTTGCCTATTTCACCAGCACCGCCGCAGCCGCCTCGAGGATCAGCGCGGCCAACTCCACGGGACGCGAGGTCAGCGAGGCGTGGCTGCTGGGTTTATGCTTGCGGTCCGGGTCGCCGAAGGCAGAAGGGCCGTCAATGCGGCCGTGCCTGGCAACAGCAGGCGGCGGGCGTGGCAACGCGTGCTGGCGGCCGATGCGCTGCTCATGCCGTACTCCCGTGAAGGAAGGCCGATGGCCTGCCGGCCCCGCTAGTGCGACACCAGCACCGGTAACGTCATCTCTTGCAGCACCGTGCGCGTGACGCCGCCCAGCAGCGCCTCGCGCAGGCGCATGTGGCCGTAGCAGCCCATCACGACCAGGTCGCAGTGCCGCTGGGCCGCCATGGCCAGCAGGGCCGTGCCCACGTCCTGGCCCGGCGGCGTGTCGTGCTGCAGCACCTCGACGTTGACGCCGTGGCGCGCCAGATACAAGGCCAGGTCGGCGCCCGGCTGCTCGCCGTGCGCGGCCGGCTGGGCGTGCGAATTGACGACGGCCAGGGTCACTTGCCGGGCCCGCTGCAGCAGCGGCAGCGCATCGGTGATGGCGCGCAGCGCTTCGGCGCTGCCGTTCCAGGCCAGCAGCGGATGCTGCGCGATGGCCGCTGGCGCGGCGCAAGGCGCGTGCGGCACCATCAGCACGGGCCGGCCGCAATGGAGCATCAGGTATTCGGCCGTGCCGGCGATGACGCGCGACGGCGTATCCTGCGCATCCGTTTGCCCCAGGATCAGCAGGTCGCAATAGCGCGCCTGCAGCAGCAGCGCGCCTTGCGCGTCGTCGTCGACGAAGCGCGTTTCGTAGGTGCCCAGGCCTTCCTCGCGGGCGATGCGCTCGAAGTCGTGCAAGGCCTCGCTGGCCTGCGTGCGCAGCGCCTGCATCTGCGCCGGTGCAAACTGCAGCGCGTTGACGCCGCCGCCATATGCGTAGCGCGAAATGCCGCTCATGGCCGAGCCGATCAGGTGCGCGCCTTCGGCAACGGCCAGGCGCACGGCCAGGCGGATGCGCTGGGCGCAATGGCGGGAATTGTCAACGTGGACCAGCAGGGTGGTGTAGGGCATGGCGTTTTCCTCGGTTGTTGGTTGTCAGGTCTGCAGCACGTAGCTGCCCGGCGCATCGCCCAGGTCGGGTCCCATGGCCGGCGGCGCCGCTTGCGCGCCAGGGCGTTCTGCCAGCCAGGCTTGCCAGGCGGGCCACCACGAACCGTCATGGTGCGGCACCTCGCGCTGCCAGCTGTCCGCGTCGATGTAGGGCGCGTCGTGGCGGTGCGTGGCCAGCTGGTAGCTGCGGTGCGGCTGGCCCGGTGGCGAGACCACGCCCGCATTGTGGCCGCCCGAGGTGAGCAAAAAAGTGACGTCCGTGTCGGTCAGCAGCTGCAGTTTGTAGACGGAGCGCCACGGCGCCACGTGGTCCGTCAGGGTGCCGACGGCGAAGACGGGCGCCTTGATGTCGGGCAGGGCGATGTGGCGGCCCGCCGTGCGGTAGCGCCCTTCGGCCAGGTCGTTGTGCAGGAACAGACGGCGCAGGTATTCCGAATGCATGCGGCAGGGCATGCGCGTGGCATCCGCATTCCAGGCCATCAGGTCGCTGTCCTGTTCGTCGAGGCCAAGCAGATAATGGCGCAGCTGGCGCGACCAGATCAGGTCGTTCGAGCGCAGCAGCTGGAAGGCGCCCGCCATCTGTTTCGTATCGAGATAACCCTGCTTCCACATGGCCGCTTCCAGGAAACTGACCTGGCTGTCGTCGATGAACAGCGACAGTTCGCCCGGCTCCTTGAAGTCCACTTGCGAGGCCAGCATGGTCAGGCTGGCCAGGCGCATATCGCCGTCGCGCGCCATTGTCGCGGCGGCGATCGCCAGCAGGGTGCCGCCCAGGCAATAGCCGGCCGCGTGCACCTGAGGCGCGTCCGTGATGCGGATGACGGCGTCGAGCGCCTCCATCACGCCCAGCTGACGGTAGTCTTCCAGCGACAGCTCGCGGTCTTCTTCCAGCGGATTTTTCCAGGAAATCATGAACACCGTGTGGCCCTGGCCCACCAGGTAGCGCACCAGCGAATTGCGCGGCGACAGGTCGAGAATATAGAACTTCATGATCCACGCCGGCACGAACAGCAGGGGCGTCGCATGCACCCTGGCGGTCGCGGGCGCGTATTGGATCAATTCGATCAAGTCGTTGCGGTAGACCACCTTGCCCGGCGTGACGGCCACGTTCACGCCCACTTGATACGTGCGCCGGTCGGGCGCATGCGCGCCCATGGCGGCGCGCTGCCAGTCCTCGGCCGCGTGGATCATGCCGCGCGTCAGGTTGGCGCCGCCGCTTGCCAGGGTGGCTTGCTGCACCACGGGATTGGTCAGCAGGAAGTTCGACGGCGCCAGCATGTCGAGCCACTGGCGCACGGTGAACGTGACGACATCCTCGTGGTGCGGCGCGACGCCGCGCACGCCCGTGGTGGCGCGGTGCCACCATTGCTGCTGCAGCAGGAAGCCCTGGTAGACGAGGTTGTAGGGCCAGCGCCGCCAGGCCGGGTCTTCGAAGCGCCGGTCCTGCGGCAGCGGCGCGATGCATGGCGGCTCGGCGGCGCCGCCAGCGATGGCCGATTGCATGGCGTACTGTTGCCAGCGGCCGATCTTCTTCCACGCTTCCTGCAGCAGCGCCTGCTGTTTCGATGGCGCCAGCGCCAGATGGCTAAGCCAGTCGGCATAGGCGTTGCCCAGCGCTGCCGGCGAAATACCGCCCGTAAACTTGCCCAGCCAGGCATTCAGCAGCAGGTCCAGGGAGGCGCCTTCCGGCGCGCTTTCCGGGTAGTCGGGCGCCGGTACGCCTTGCCAGGCGCTGCCCAGGCGCTCATGTTCCACGTTGTGCTGCGCATCGCTCGGCTGCGTCTTGCTCATCCACGGCTCCTGTCATTTTTTTACAGGATAGCAAGAGCTTGTTTAAAAAATTATGATCTACATCAAGTTTGGCCGGATGCGTGCAGCATGTGGCTTGCCGCCTGGATGGCCGCCTCCGTTTCCTGCACAAACAGGCGCAACTGCTCTTCCAGCGCATCGAGGCGCGCCAGCAACGCGTCCTGCGGCGCCTTGGCTGCTTCGCGCTCGATGGCGGCGGCGATGGCGACGGCCGGCGCGGCGCGGAAGTTGGCCAGCAGGCCGGCCAGGGTGTGGGCTTGCCGGCTCACGGTGGCCCGGTCGCCTTCCTGCATGGCCGCCCGCAAGGCCGCCAGCTGCGCCGGCAGGGCGGTCAGGAACGATGCGCCGATGATGCCGATCACGTCGGCGTCGGCCTCGGCCAGCGCGGCGCCGTAGCCGAAGCGCGGCGTGTGCTTGTTTATTTTCAGCACATGCTGCTCGATCAGACTGTGGAAGGCGGCCGCGCGGAACGGCTTGGACAGGTAGTCATCCATGCCGCCGGCGATGCAGCGTTCGCGGTCGCCTTCGAAGGCGCTGGCCGTCATGGCGATGATGACGCTTCTCGGCATGCCTTGCGCTTCGCGCGCGCGTATCTGCGCGGTGGCTTCGAAACCGCCCATTTCCGGCATTTGGAGGTCCATCAGGATCATGTCGAAATGGCCGGCGGCCTGGCAATCGAGGGCGATGCGGCCGTTGGCCGCATGCGTGACGCGGTGGCCCGCGTTCGACAGCAGCACGGTGGCCAGTTCGCGATTCATGGCGTTGTCCTCGACGAGCAGGATGTCCAGGCCGGGCGTGCCTTCGCTTACGGTCTGGCGCGTCGCCACGGGCGCGGCGCTGGGCATGCCGCGGCAGGTGCCCAGCACGCTCATGGTGATGGCCAGCAATTCCTCGGGACTGGCAGGCTTGAGCAGGTAGCCGTCGATGCCTAGTTCGCGGCAGCGCGCCGCGTCGCCCAGGCTGCCGCAGGACGACAGCACGACGACGGGGACCTGGCTCCAGTGGGGCAGGGCGGACAGCGCCGATGCCGTGTCGAAGCCATTCATGCCGGGCATGGCGAAGTCCATGATGATGCAGTCCGCCGGCAAGGCGCCGCGGCAGTGCTCCAGCGCCGCCTCGCCGGACTCGCAGGCCGTGACCATGGCGCCGCTGTGCTCGAAGATCCGGCGCAGGATGGTCAGGCTGCTGGGATTGTCGTCGACCAGCAGGATGGCGCGTCCCGCCAGCGAGGCACCGGGCGACGGCAAGGGCTGCTGTTCGCCGATGGGCAAGGCCAGGTCCACGGTGAAGCAGCTGCCCTTGCCCAGTTCGCTCGACAGGCCGATGCGGCCTCCCATCATCGTCACCAGGCGGCGCGTGATCGACAGGCCCAGGCCCGTGCCGCCGAAGCGCCGCGTGGTCGAACCGTCTTCCTGCTGGAAGGCGTCGAAGACGGCCTCCTGCATGTCGGCGGCGATGCCGATGCCGGTGTCGCGCACGCACAGGCGCAGGCGGGCCATGCCGTCGCCGCTGGCGCGCAGCCGGGCGCTGACGACCACTTCGCCCTGCGGCGTGAACTTGATGGCGTTGCCCGCCAGGTTGGTCAGTACCTGGCGCAGCCGGCCCGGGTCGCCGAGCAGGGTGTGCGGCAGCGCGGGATCGACGTCGAGCACCAGTTCCAGGCCGCTGGCCTGCGCCCGCATGGCGTGGGCGCGCATGGTTTCCTGCAGCAACCGGTGCAGGTCGAAGGGGATGCTTTCCAGGGTCAGCATGCCCGCCTCGATCTTCGAGAAATCGAGGATGTCGTTGATGATGCACAGCAGGGCGTCGGCCGAGGCCTTGACGATTTCCAGGTACTTGCGCTGGTGGGCATCGAGGTCGGAATCGAGCACCAGGTCCGTCATGCCCAGGATGCCGTTCATCGGCGTGCGGATCTCGTGGCTCATGTTGGCCAGAAATTCGCTCTTCGAGCGGCTGGCCGATTCGGCCACTTCCTTGGCCAGCAGCAGCGCGCGCTCGGCCGCCTTCTGACTGGAAATGTCGACGATGGTGCCCACCAGGCCGTGCAGGCTGCCGTCGGACTTCAGCAGGGCCGCCTTGCTGCACAGGACATCGACCTGCCGCGTGCCGACGATCACCCGGTCTTCATATGTGTGGTTGCCCCGGTCCTGCAGCAGCGCCACGTCGTGCTGCCGCGCTTGCTGCGCCTGCTGCTGCGGCAGGATGTCCGCCACCGTCAGGCCCGCGATGCGCGCCTGGTCGAGATGGAAGAAGGCGCAAAAGGCGCGGTTGGCGCGCAGGTAGCGGCCGTGCACGTCCTTCAGGTACAAGGGGATGGGAATGGTCTCGATCAGCGCATCGACGAAGTTGAGGTTGTGCCGCAGCTCGCGCGCCGCCTGGCGCCGCTCCGTGATGTCCGTCAGGCTGCCGGTGATGCCGGCCAGCTGCCCCAGTCCATCGCGTTCGGCGCGCGCGCACACGTCGATCCAGCGCACGTCGCCGTCGCGGGTGACATAGCGCGCTTCATGGCGCATGCTGTCCACCTGGCCGCCCAGCAGCTGGGCCAGGCCGGCCGCGGCGCGCTCGCGGTCGCGCGCATCGACGAATTGCAGGATATGCTTGCCCAGGCTGTCGGCGGCGTCGAAGCCGGTGATGGTGTGCCAGGCGGGATTGAGGAAGGTCCAGGCGCCGCGCAAATCCGTGCGGAAGACCACCTCATTGAGGCTGTTGACGACGTTGCGGTATTCGCGCTCGCTTTTCGCGATGGTCTCGGCCATGCGCTTGCTGTCGCTGATTTCCGTGCGGATGGCGATGTACTGGTATGGCTTGCCGGCCGCGTCGAGGAAGGGCACGATGGTGGCGTCCACCCAGTACTGCCCGCCATCCTTGGCGTGGTTGCAGATTTCGCCATGCCAGACCCGGCCGGCCGTAATGGTTTGCCACATCTGCGCAAAGAAGGCGTCCGGATGCGTGTACGAGTTGATCAGGCGGTGCGTCTGGCCGACCAGCTCTTCGCGCGCGAAGCCGCTGATGGCGCAGAATTTGTCGTTGACGTAGATGATGACGCCGGCCGTATCGGTGACGCTGATAATGGCGTGCTGGTCCATCGCAAAGCGCTGGTTCTGCAGTTCGATGCGGCGCAGCTCCTGCTGCGCCACCAGTTCGGCCAGCAGCACCGACAGGCCCTCGATATCGCCTTCCTGCGGCAGGTGCAGGCCGGATTCGTCGTTGTCGAGCAGGCGCACGGCCGCCACGCGCAGCGACTGGATCACGCGGTTGCGGCTGGCCAGTTCCGTGCGCAGCAGGTCATTCGTCATGCTCAGTTCATTCGAACTCAGTTCCAGGCTGCGCGAGCGCAAGTCCAGGTCGCGTTCGGACTGATCGTAGGCGCCGTCGATGCGCTGCAGCAGGGCTGGCAAGCCGGCCAGGAAACCGGCCAGTTCGCGCGGCGTGTCCGCTTTCCCGCACAGTGCCTGCGCCTGTTCCAGCAAGGCGGCGCAGGCGCTTTCCGAGTCGATATCGCAGACGCGGTTCAATTGGCGGGCGAGGGTGCGGTTCATGCTTCGCTCAACACAGTCACGGTCATCGTCTGGTTGTGCAGCTGGCAGCTGCCATGCGGCTGGGCGATGCCGATTTCGCCGTTGGAGTAAAAACCGGCGATACAGGACGCGCCGCCCAGCAGGTCGGCCACCGCTTCGACCTCTTCCTCGGCCCGGTCGCCCATCACCAGCTTGCGGCCCACGCAGCTGACCAGCAGGGCCAGCTGGTCGCCCTGCGCATCGGCATGGGGCACGACGCCGCGCGCGGCCGTCTCGGCCCCGTCGATCAGCCGGTTGGTACTGGAATGCATGAGCTTCAGGTAGCCGTCGGCGAGGATGTCGCCGGCCAGGGTCAGCGAACCCTGTTCTTCGTCGACGGCGAGGATGGTGCGGAAGACATTGCTTTTTTCATGCGCGGCAGTGAGCATTTCAAACGGGAACAGCAGGCCCGACGCGGGCAGATCGCGCGCATGGTCGCCCAGGTACAGCTTGTAGATGTCGAGCGCCCGCGCGCCATCGAGGCCATACAGCACGTTGTCGACGCAGCGCGTCACCTTGCGCGCGGGGCCGAACGCCTCCCAGCCCGCATGGCTGCCGTAGCCGAGGCGGATATGCTCGCCGTACAGGCCGACGGCGACGATGGTATTGTCGGCCGCGCCGCGCGGACCCAGGGTCCAGGTCTGGCGAAAGGCGCCGCCGTCCGCCGCCAGCCCGCCCGACACCGTCACGCCCGGCGGCAGGTTCGCCTGCAGGCCGGCGATGAGGGCGCTGCCGTTGATGGCCACGCCCGTGCCCAGCATGAAGACGGCCGTCAGACCGTCCTGCGGCAGCGCCTGCGCCAGGCGCTCGCCCGCCTCGTGCGAGTCCGCCATGTCGCAGATGATGGCGTCGGCAATCGCCACCGTCGTGCGGGCGAAGCGGATGGCCGTGATGACGCAGCTGTCGTCGTAGACGCGCTTGCCGGCGATCTCGCCGGCCGTGGAGCAGCCGGCGATGACGGCGCCGGGCAGCTGGCGGCGCAGCGCCGCGTTCAGGCCGGGCGTGGCAAAGTAGGGGCAGGCGCCGAACACCAGCACCAGGTCGGGCGCCATGGCGGCCAGGGGCGCCAGGGCGGCATCGAAGTCGGCATGGTTTTTCAGGATCAGTTGTTGCACGCGCATGGCGGGCTCCTCGCTTACAGTGGGTGGGCGTGTTGCGGGACGGGGTCGGGCAGGCTGTCGCGGATGGCCAGCACCTCGTCCCAGGCGCCCAGGAAGGCGTCGAGGCAACGCGGGCAGAAATGGCTGCCCCTGTTTTGCTCCAGGTACTGGCGCGCCTGGGCCAACGGCCAGGCCGGCTTGTACGGGCGCTCCGAACTCAGCGCGTCGAAGACGTCGGCCACGGCGACGATGCGCGCCGACAGCGGTATCTGCTCCTCCGCCAGGCCGTCCGGATAGCCGCTGCCGTCGTATTTTTCGTGGTGGCCGCAGGCGATTTCCTCGGCCAGGCGGATCAGCGGCGAGTCGCTGCCGGCGAGGATATGGCCGCCGATTTTCGCGTGCTGGCGCATGATGGCCAGCTCATCGGGGTCCAGCCGCCCCGGCTTGAGCAGGATATGGTCGGGCGTGGCCAGCTTGCCCACGTCGTGCATGGGCGCCGCCTTGAGCAGCAGGTCCTGCCATTGTGCGTCGAGGCCCAGCTCCCTGGCGATCAGCGCCGAGTAGCGCGCCATGCGCATGATGTGGGCGCCCGTTTCGGGGTCGCGGAATTCGGCCGCCCGCGCCAGGCGCGTAACCAGTTCCATCTCCCTGGCCGTGACGTTGGCGATCGCCTGTTCCACTTCGTGTTCGAGCAGCTTGGCGCGGTCGGCCAGCATGGTTTGCGCCGTGCGCAGGGCCAGCAGGTTGCGCACGCGCAGGCTGAACTCGATGGTGTCGACAGGCTTGGTGAGAAACTCCGTCACACCCAGCGAAAAAGCCTGCTTGCGCACGGCGTGGTCGTTTTCGGTGGTCACCATGATGATGGGGATGTCGGCCATGCCCGGCATCTTGCGGAAAATGCTGAGGAACTCGTTGCCCGACAGGCTGGGCATCCGGTAGTCGAGCAAGACCAGGTCCGGCACATGCGACTCGCACCAGTACAGCGCATCGACGGGATCGTTCATGCAGACGGGTTCGATGCTGCTGGCCTTGCCCGCCAGGGTCGCCAGCAGGCTCAGGTTGGTGTCGTTGTCATCGACGATCAGGATGCTCATGGTGTCTCCGGCGGATGGCGGTCAGATGGCGGGCGGGACGGCGACAGCCGCCTCAGGCGGCCAGCTTGCCCATGGCGTGCATGCCCATGCCCGCCAGCAGGCTGTCGATGTCGAGCACGATCAGCATGCGCTCGTCGAGGGCGCCGATGGCCGTCACGTGGCCGGCCATGGCCGAGCCGTGCAGCTGCGGCGGCGGCTTGATCTGCGCCGGCGCCAGCGGCACCACGTCAGCCACGCGGTCGACCACGATGCCGGTGGCGCCATGCGCGAAGATCAGGATGATCACCACGGTCGAGGCGTCGTACGCGGGTTCGGCCTGGCCCAGCGCGATGCGCAGGTCGACCAGCGGCACGATGCTGCCGCGCAGGTGGATGAACCCCTTGAGGAAGGCGGGTGCGTTGGCGATGCGGGTGACGGCGCCGTAGCCGCGGATTTCCTGCACCAGGCCGATGTCGATCGCATATTCTTCCTTGCCGAGTCCGAAGACCAGCAATTCCCGGGCATCCGCTTGCGCCAGCTGGCTCGCTGCTGCGGCATGTGTCGTGATGGTTTCCATGTGCTTGCTCCTGTCAGGTGCTGCGTGATGCATGAAACTGCGAAGGGTGTCGGGCGGGATTCAAGCCTGCTCGACGCGGTTGCGGCCATTATTCTTGGCCTGGTACAGCGCGGCGTCGGCTTGCATGAAGGCCGCCTTCCAGTCGCCGTTGTCGGGCAGCGGCGCCATTCCGATGCTGATCGTCACCGGAATGGACAGCTTGCCGAACTCGAAACGCGTCTCTTCCACGGCGCGGCGTATGCGCTCGGCCACCTGGCAGGCCATGCTCATGTTCGTATGCGGGAACAGGAAACCGAATTCCTCGCCTCCCACGCGGGCGACGACGTCCGAGGCCCGCGCCTGGAACTGGAACACGGCGGCGATGGTTTGCAGGACGGCATCGCCGGCGGCATGGCCATGCTGGTCGTTGACGTGTTTGAAGAAGTCGATGTCGGCGATGCCGATGGCCAGTGGGGTGTGGGCGCGTCTGGCACGCGCGGCCGCGCGCACGGCTTCGACCTCGAAGGCGCGGCGGTTGGGCAGATGGGTCAGCGGGTCGCTCAGGGCGATGCGCTGCAACTGCTGCCAACGGGCCGCATTCTGCTGTTCGAGCGCGCGCTCGCGGCGCTGGTCGATGAAAAAGGCGCCCATGTAGTTTTCGTCGCCGAGCTTGCCCAGGTCCATGGCCTTGAGCACGATGGGCAGCATGGAGCCGTCGTGGTGGCGAATGGCGAAATGGCGTTTGTGCCCGAGTACCCTGGACTTCTTTTCGCCGGCCAGATAGGCGCCGATCTGCGCGCCATGCTGCTCGCGCACGGCATCCGGCAGCAGCGCCTCGATCTGCTGGCCCGCCAGGCTGCCTTGCGCATAGCCGCTCAGCGCATACATGGCGTCGTTCGCATACTGGATGCGTGAAGCGGTGTCGATGATGACGGCAGCGTCTTCTGCGGCGTCGAGCAAGCGCAAGGCCAGGACTTTGTTCATGCGTATCTCCATTGGTGCGGATTTCCCGAGTGGCGAAAGGCACGATGTCGTCGCATCGTTTTCGTTTCCCCATATCAATCATCATACCTCAAATAAAATAGAATGCAATGAATTTCATGATTTTAATGATTTGTGTTTGCCGTGCAACTGCCGTCTTGTTTGCAATATTGCCTCGAGACGCTGTGTTTTTCCTCTGTTGAGGCGAAAATCTATCCATTTGTCATCATTTCAAAAGTGATAAATTCGTTTAAATTTTTTATTTAAATGTTGTAATTGGTTAAATCATGGAGCAAAATGAATTTGATCTAAGTCAAAAAGATGGCAAATAGAGGCAAGTTGTTGGCAAGGCGCCTCTCGTCACTTGTCAGGATCTGTGCAGGAAAGAGCAGTGTTGTTCAGGCCAGGGCGCGAGCCCGCTTCTTTTCGGGTGGCGCCGCCATTCGCTTGTGTAGGACAGGGGAGACAGAAATGCGTACAAATATGCCGGTAACGAACAGGGAATATGTGCTTCATGACGGTCAGACGGTGGTATCGAAGACTGACCTGAAGGGCAACATCACCTATGTCAACCAGGATTTCATCGATATCAGCGGCTTTTCGGCCGAGGAGCTGATCGGCGCGCCGCAAAACATCGTGCGCCATCCGGATATGCCGGCCGAGGCCTTCGCCGACTTCTGGCGCACCATCAAGAGCGGCAAGGCGTGGACGGGCATGGTCAAGAACCGCTGCAAGAATGGCGATTACTACTGGGTGGAAGCGAATGCCGCGCCGATGCTGGAAAATGGCCAGATGGTGGGCTACACCTCGATCCGCGTCAAGCCCAGCCGGGAACAGGTGGCCGCTGCCGAGCAGGCATACCAGGCCATCAAGCAAGGCGGCACGACGCTGGAAGTGCGCGAGGGCGTGGCCATGCACCGCTCGCTCGTGCGGCGCCTGAATCCGCTGGCGCAACTGACGCTGCGCGCCCGGATGTCCCTCGTGTTCGGCTCGCTGGCGCTGCTGTTCGTTGCCGGGCCGGCCATCTCCTATGTGGCGTCGGGACACGCCGGCATGCCGATGCTGTTCAGCACTCTCTGCGGCGTGGTGTCGTGCGCGGCCGGCGGCTACACCGTGCAGCGCGCGGCCGTGGTGCCGCTGGAGCGCATGCGCGGCGATATCGAGCGCATGAGCGCGGGCGACCTGTCGGGCAACATCAGCGCCAGCGGCAACGACGAACTGACGGCGGTGGCGCAGGCGCTGCGCGTCCTGCAGACGAACGTCAAGCTGCTGGTCGGGCAAATCAAGGAATCGACGGGCGTGGTGGGCCGCGGCGCGGAGGAAATCGCCGCAGGCAATGCGAACCTGTCGCGGCGCACGGAGTCGCAGGCCAGCGCACTGGAAGAGACGGCGTCGTCCATGGAAGAACTGACCGGCACGGTCAGGCAGAATGCCGACAATGCGCGCGAGGCGAACCGCCTCGTCAGTACCGCCTCCGAGACCGCGCACAAGGGCGAACAAGCCATGTCGCAGGTGATTGCCACCATGGGCTCAATCCAGGACAGCTCGCGCAAGATCGTCGACATCATCGGCGTGATCGACGGCATCGCCTTCCAGACGAATATCCTGGCGCTGAATGCGGCCGTCGAGGCGGCGCGGGCCGGGGAACAGGGGCGCGGCTTTGCCGTGGTGGCGTCCGAGGTGCGCAGCCTGGCGCACCGCTCGGCGCAGGCGGCCAAGGAAATCAAGGTGCTGATCGGCGATTCGGTGGACAAGGTGGGGGCGGGCAGCCGGCTGGTGCAGGATGCCGGCAAGACGATGGGCGATATCGAGCAGTCGGTGCGCCAGGTGGCCGGCTACATGGCGGACATTACGGCGGCCAGCCAGGAGCAGAGCGAGGGTATCGAACAAATCAACCAGGCCATCACCCAGATGGACGACGTGACGCAGCAAAATGCGGCCCTGGTCGAGCAGGCCGCCGCCGCCGCGGCCGGCATGCAGCAGCAGGCCGTGCAACTGGCGACGCTGGTCGATTCCTTCCAGCTGGTGCGCAGTGTGGCGGCCGGCGCGGCAGCCCGGCCGGCAGCCCGGGCTGCCGCGCCGCGCAAGCAGTTATCAGTGACGAGCCTGCTGAAACCGCAGCTGGCGTGATGCCGCGCCAGGCGCTGGCGCTGGAAAAGCCCGCTTACACCGCCTGGCTGACGGCATGAATCAGCAGGCCGGCCAGGCCGCCCACGATGGTGCCGTTGATGCGGATGAATTGCAGGTCGCGCCCGATGGCCAGTTCGATGCGCTCGCTCATTTCTTCCTTGCTCCACAAGTCCAGGCGGGCGGCGATGAAGGCGCCCACTTCGCCCCGGTAGCGCCGCACCAGCGCGCCGCTGCCGGCGACGATGGCGCCGTTCAGCCATGCCCGGGCATGCTCGTCCTTGCCCAGCACCTGACCCGTGTTGCGCGCCAGGCTGGCGACGGCTTGCGCCAGCACGGGCGCGTCGGCGTGCAGGTCGGCCAGCAGGCGCGCGCGGATGGCGTCCCACAGCTCGCCCAGCATCGCTTGCACCGTATCGCTGGCGATCAGCTGCAGCTGGTAGCGGCGCACCGTGTCCTGCCACTGCGGGTCGGCCTTCAGGTGCAGCGCGCTGTCGGCGATCCAGCCGGCGATGCGCTGGCGCAGCGGGTGAGCCGGGTCGATGCGCACGGCGAGCGCGAATTTTTGCAGCGAGGCG
Source organism: Janthinobacterium sp. GW823-FHT03B06 (assembly GCF_058796955.1). Classification (NCBI taxonomy): domain Bacteria; kingdom Pseudomonadati; phylum Pseudomonadota; class Betaproteobacteria; order Burkholderiales; family Oxalobacteraceae; genus Janthinobacterium; species Janthinobacterium sp. GW823-FHT03B06. Next base: position 1,211,854 of record NZ_JBXAJE010000001.1, on the reverse strand, counting down.
ATCATGCGCGGCTCGTACGCCTTCACGGCCTTTTTCACCAGCGTGTTTTCGATCTGGAAGGCGCCCAGCACGAAGTCGCCGATGGCGGCGTGGTGCGCCTCGTCGTCCAGGTAGGCGGCGCCCCGGTCGAGCAGGAAGTCCAGCAATTGCTGCGGCTTGCCGTCGGCGATCAGCGCATCGATGCAGTCGGCCGCCACGTCCGATACATTCAATTGACCGAGGTAGGCGCTGGCCTGCTCGCGCAGCAGGCGGCCCAGCGTGTCGTGGTCGGCCATCGCCAGCAGCTGTTTCACCACGCCGGCGCTGGCCATGCCCAGCTGCCGCGCATGGACCTCGTCACTGAGCCAGGCGCCCAGGCGGGCAGCGGGATCGGCTTGCACGATGCGCTCGGCGATGCCTTGCTCGGTAATGAAATGGTTTTCCACGAAGGCGCCCAGGCTGCGCCCGATATCCGCCTTGCTGTTGGGGATGATGGCCGTATGCCACAGGGGAATGCCAAGCGGGTGGCGGAACAGGGCGACGACGGCGAACCAGTCGGCGATCGCGCCCACCATCGATGCTTCGGCGAATGCCTCCACATAGCCCCATGCGGGATGGCCGCCCCGTTGCGAGCGGGCAACGGCGAAGACCAGCGCGGCGAGCAGCAGCAGGCCGGCGGCCAGCCACTGCATGTTGCGCAGGCGCGCGCGCTTGAGCTGGTCCGTGCTCTGGTCCAGTTGGGCGATAAGGTCGGGGGAAGGTTGCATGGATGGCGGCCTGCACGGTTGCGTGACCGCCATCTTACTGCGATGGCGCAGTGACGGGCTTACTGTTGCGGATGCAGCAGCGAACGGCGGCGCGCGTAGCCGAAATAGATGGCCAGGCCGATCACCAGCCAGATGGAAAAAGCCATCCAGGTGACCCAGCTGAGGAAAGTCATCAGGCCTACGCACAGGATCACGGCCAGCGCCGGCACGAAGGGCACGCCGGGGCAACGGAATGCGCGCGGCAGGTCGGGACGCTTCTTGCGCAGCACCACCACGGCGACGGAGACCATGGTGAAGGCGGCCAGGGTGCCGATGTTGATCAGCTCGGCGAGGATGTTGAGCGGGATCGTGGCGGCGATCAGGCCAAAGACGATGCCGACCAGCCAGGTGGCGAAGAACGGCGTGTGGAAGCGCGGGTGCACGGTCGACAGGCGCTTGGGCAGCAAGCCGTCGCGCGACATGGCGAAGATGATGCGCGTCTGGCCGAAGGCCATCACGAGGATCACGGTGGTCATGCCGAGGATGGCGCCCAGGTCGACGAAGCCGGCGATCCAGTTTTCGCCCGCATACTGCAGGGCCAGCGAGACGGGATGGTCGACGCCGAGGAATTTCTGATACGGCACGATGCCCGTCATGATGGCCGAAACCACCACGTACAGCACGGCGCACACGGCCAGCGAGCCGATGATGCCGATGGGCAGGTCGCGCGACGGCTTCTTGACTTCCTCGGCGGCCGAGGTGACGGCGTCAAAGCCGATGAAGGCGAAGAAGACGAGGGCGGCGGCGCTCAGCATGCCGTGGTAGCCGAACGGCATGTAGGGCTGCCAGTTGGCCGGCTGCACGTGGCGCGCGCCGAAGATGATGAACAGCAGCACCACGCCCACCTTGATGGCCACCATGATGTTGTTCAGGCGCGCCGATTCGCGCACGCCCCAGCCCAGCATGGCCGTCAGCAGCAGCATGATGACGAGGGCCGGCAGGTTGATGAAGGTGGTCACGCCGGGCAGGGCGCCCGGCGCGGCCGTCAGGGCCACGGGCAGCGCGATGCCAAAGCCCGACAGCAGCGACTGGAAATAGCCGGACCAGCCGACGGAGACGGCGGCTGCGGCCAGGCCGTATTCGAGCAGCAAGTCCCAGCCTATCATCCAGGCGGCCAGCTCGCCCAGGGTGGCATAGCTGTAGGTGTAGATGGAGCCGGCCACGGGCACGGTGGAGGCGAATTCCGCATAGCACAGGGCGGCGAAGCAGCAGGCGACGGCCGCCACGACGAAGGACAGCGACAGGGCGGGGCCGGCGGTCAGCGCACCCGTGCCGGTGAGTACGAAAATACCGGTGCCGACGATGGCGCCGATGCCCATGAGCACAAGGTCGAACGGCCCCAGCACCTTGGCCAGACCTCCCGGCTTCTTGCTGTGGGCAATCATGTCATCCAAATTCTTGGTTCTAAATAAGCTCACTGTGTCTCCTGGTGGTTTTTGTCATGGCGCCATTGCCGCCTCGTGAGTAGCACGACGCAGCCAGATTCTAGCCCACGCGCCCGTGATTCCAGAAGGAAAACCGTACGCTACCGTGCGCGCCAGCCCTGTCAACTTGCCCGGCAAGCAAAAAAACAGCCCCGGACGGTGGGCCGGGGCTGGAAAGGAGACTGCTACAGTTGGTTACTCGGGCTTACTTGGAAAAGTGCGCCTCGATCTCTTCCAGCGTCTTGCCCTTGGTCTCCGGCAACAAAAACGCGGCCGCCAGGAAATACAGCACGGTGCAGCCGGCGCCGAAGAAGAACAGGGTCGAATAACCGTGCAAGCCCACGGTCGGCAGGAAGATGGCGGCGATCACGGTCGAGACGAACTGGTTGACCAGCAGGGCGATGCTCATGCCGTTCGAGCGGATGCGGGTCGGCATCAGCTCGGACAGGGCCAGCCACACGCACACGCCCGGTCCCACGGCAAAGCTGGAGACGAACACGCAGATGGCGATCGCCACCAGCCAGCCGTGCGTGGACGGGGGTACGGGGCCCAGGCTGGCCTTCTCGATGCGCAGCGGCGCCTCGCGTCCGGCGGCCGGGTCGGCGAACGGGTTCAGGTGCAGCTTGCGGAAGAACACGCCGATCACGCTGTCGGCCTGTACGGCGTCTTCGCGGGCGATCGTCACCTGGCGCAGCACGGGGTCGTCGCTGCGCAGGCTTTTCACGTTGGTGAACGGGCCGTAGGCGTAGGCGATGGTCAGCTGCTGCGGCGTGCCGTCGGCGGCCGCGCCCAGGGCCGTCAAGGTGGCCGCATCGAGGTGCACGGCCAGGCCGTCGTTTTGCACCTGGGCGGCGATGGCGGGGCGCACGTCGGCCAGGTGGGCTTCGGCGCCGCGGAACAGCAAGCCGGCCGCCAGCAGCGAGACGACGATGCCGCCCGTGCCCAGCATCAGCAGGAACTTGCGGCCCTTGCGGTCGACCAGCAGCACGGCCACCACCGTCATCACGGCGTTCAGTACCTTCAACAGCACGTCCGCCATGTTGGCCGAGGCGCCCGACAGGCCCGCCTGGTTCAGGATATTGACGACATAGGCGAGGATGGAATTGATGCCCGTCGCCTGCGTGCAGGCGAGGATCAGGCAGGCCAGCAGGAAGGGCAGCACGTAGCGGCGGCTCAAGAGCGGGTCTTTTGCCCTGGCATTGCCGCTGGCCTTGGCCGCGTTCTCGGGCGTGTCGAGCATTTCGCGCAGTTCCAGGTCGGCGGCGGCGGGCAGGCGCGTGCGCAGCAGCGACTGGCGCGCCTGTTCGACGCGGCCGCGGCGCGCCAGCCAGCGCGGCGATTCGGCCAGCAGCAGGGCGCCGATGGTGAATACGAGGCCAGGCGCCAGGCAGACCCAGAAGATGCTGCGCCAGGCGTGGTCCTTGGCGGCGAAGATGGCGGCGATGCGGCCCGCTTCCGGCAACGACTGCGCCGCTTGCGTGGCCGTTTCCACCGTCTGCGCCTGCAGCAGGCCGATCAGGGCGGCCGCTACCAGGCCGATGGTCAGCAGCAGCTGGAACAGAGCGGCACCGCGCCCACGCTGTTGCGCGGGCAGGCATTCGGCCAGGTACAGGGGCACGACGACGCCGATCAAGCCGCCGCTGATGCCTTGCAGCAGGCGGCCCAGCAGCAGCGGCATGTAGCCGTCGGCCAGGGCGATCAGCGGGATGCTGGCGCTGAACAGGGCGCCGGCCAGGAACATCACCCAGCGCCGGCCCAGGATATCGGCCAGGGCGCCGGCGAACAGCGACGACAGCACCGAACCCAGGAGCACGGCGGCGACGATAAAGCTCAGCTGCTGGGCCGTCAGTTTCCAGGCCACGGAGGCCGTCGATTCCAGGTAGGGCAGGGCGCCGGCGATGATGCCGATGTCTATGCCGTACAGCAATCCCCCCATGCCGGCAATAAATAGCAGGTAGCGCATGGCCCACACGGGGGCCTTGTGTGACGTGTCGTGCATGGTAACTCCGGGACGGGGTTGAGGTTGGGGGCTGGTTCTAGAGACGGAATCTAGCGGATGGAAAGATCGATGGCCGCGCCTTCGACGAAGACAGACACGGGCTGTAGTGTGGAATCGAGGACGACGATATCGGCCCAGGCGCCCGGTGCCAAACGGCCCCGTTCGGATTCGCCCAGATAATCGGCCGGGTACAGCGAGAGGCGGTTCGAGGCGTCGGCCAGGTCCAGGCCCAGGTCGACGAAATTGCGCAGGGCCTGGTCCATGGTCAGCACGCTGCCGGCCAGCGAGCCCGTGGCCAGGCGCACGCAACCCATGCATTTATAGACGCGCTGCGTGCCCAGGCCGTATTCGCCGTCGGGCATGCCGGTGGCCGAGGTGGCGTCGGTCACGCCGTACAGGCGCGGGATGGCGCGCAGGGCCGCGCGCAGGGCGCCCTTGGCCACGTGCTGCAGGTCGGGGATGATTTCCGCATATTCGGCATGCGCGAGCGCCGCGCCTACCATGCCCGGGTCGTAGTGCGTCATGCCCGTCATGCCGTTGTACAGGTGGGTAAAGCCCGAGACGCCGGCCTTGAGCGCGGCCACGCCATCGTCATACGTGCCGGCGCTGTGGCCGATCTGCACGCGGATGCCCATCGCCGCCAGTTGCGGGATCAGCTCCAGGTGACCGGGGATTTCCGGCGCCATGGTCAAGACCTTGATCGGGGCGATGGCATGGAAGCGCTGCACCAGCGCCAGGCTCGCTTGCACCACGTCGGGCGGCTGCGCGCCCAGGCGGTGCAGGTTCAAAAACGGTCCTTCCAGGTGCACGCCCAGCATGCGCGCGCCGTTGGCGGGACGTTCGGCGATAACGCCGGCCAGTCCTTGCAGCGCGCGCACGATCGACGGCTCCTTGGCCGTCAGTGTGGTGCCCAGCAGGGCCGTGGTGCCGTGGCGCGCATGCACCTGCGCCACCGTGGCGCCCGCGTTTGCGCCCTCCATGATGTCGACGCCGGCCGCGCCGTGCACGTGCAGGTCGATGAAGCCGGGCAGGATGGTGAGCGCGCTGTCGGCGGCAGGGTCTTCCTGTATCTGGACGATGCGCTGGTCAAAAGTGATGGTGCCCGTGATCCAGCCAGATGGGGTAAGGATTCTGCCGCTCAGCATGTGTTATTCCGCTATAAAAAGTTCGATGCCCAGCTTGTGCAGCCCTTCGCGGTATTCCTGGCTGATGCTGGCATCGGTGATGACGGTATCGACGCGGTCCAGCTGCACGATGCGGTGCAGGCTGACGCGGCCGAACTTCGAGGCGTCCGTGAGGACGATGATTTTCTTGGCCCGTTCCACCATCTTGTGGTTCAGGCTCGCTTCCGCTTCGTGGTGGGTGGTGACGCCGAACTGCAGGTCGAAGCCGTCCACGCCCAGGAACAGCTTGTCGAAGCTGTAGGCCTGCAAGCAGGTTTCGGCCTGGCTGCCCTGGATCGACAGCGACTGCTTGCGCAGCAGGCCGCCCGTGAGGATCAGGTCCACGCCGGGCGCGTCGGCCAGCTCCCACGCGATGTTCAGGCCATTCGTGGCCACCGTCACGCCGGTGGCGTCGCGCAGATGGCGCGCCAGCGAGATGGTGGTGGTGCCCGAGTCGATGATGATGTTGTCGCCCGGTTCCACCAGCCGCGCCGCGTAGGCGCCGATGCGCTCCTTCTGCTCGTGGTTGATGGCATCCTTCTGGCGTATCGTATGCTCGGGCGGCGGCGTGCGCGTCAGGGTCGCGCCGCCGTGGCTGCGCGTGGCCATGCCTTGCGCTTCCAGCGCATTCAAGTCGCTGCGGATGGTGACCGCGGACACGCCGAGCTTTTCCACCAGATCGGTCACCTGCACCGAGCCCTGCTGGGCAAGCATTTGGAGGATGGATTCACGGCGTTGGCTGGTATTTCGCATGGTGGCGGGCTCAGTAAAAAATGAAAATACCGAGCTTAACAGATTGCCGCTTCGGCAATGACGGCCACTGCCGCATTGCGGTTGCAGGCGCGCGCATATTGCGCCAGCAAGCTGCCGATCTTGTGCTCGATCAAGGCTGGCGCTTCCGCTTTCAGGCTGCCCTGCACCACGGCCAGATACTGTTCCGGCAAATGCTGGCTCAGCAGCGGCAGCGGAATCGCCACGGCATCGAGGTTGGCCAGCAGCTTGCCGAAGGCGGCCGCCACTTCCGGCTCGCCCCAGTAATAGCGGCAACGGTCGCTCAAGCCGTAGCGGCGCATCAATCGCTGTTCTTCCGGCGTGCCCAGGTAATGCTTGATCCAGTTCTTCGGCTTGGCCACCATCACGTCGTCGAGCACCTGCATCAGCTGCGAGGTGGCGTGCGCCGGCAGCAGTTCTTCCTCGATCTGGCACAGGGCGAACAGCGCTTCGCGCAGGGCGAAGGTGGCGGCCGGGCCCACTTTCAGGATGGCGAAATGGTCGCGCACCATGGCGTGCAGGGCCGATTCGCGCTGGTAGTCGGTCGAGTGGGCTTCGAACACGAGGCCAGGCTGCTCGGCCACGAAGGCCGACAGCTCGGCGGCGGCCTGCGCATCGTAGTGCTGGATGCTGCTCTGGTCGAAATCGACGCCCGGCTGCACCACCATGGCGATGACGCGGCGCCAGGCGTCGTGCAGGCCGTTGTCGAGGAAGGCGCGGCAATGCACGTCGAGGGTGCGGCGCGCGGCTTGCGGGCTGGTGACGGCGCCGGCCTGCGCCAAGGACGCTTCGCCGCCGGGAACCGGCACTTCCGTGCCGATCACGTAGACGGGCGGCGCGAAGCCGGCGGCGGCGGCCGCCGTTTCGGCGACGATGCACAGGCGCGCCGAACGGGCGGCCACGGTTTCATCGTCGAGCTGCAGGGGATCATCGGCACAGCGCATGCTGCAATCGAGGTGGATTTTATGGAAGCCGGCCGACGCATACGCGGCGATCAGGGTCTCGGCGTGGGCCATGGCGGTGGCCGCGTCGAGGTGCTGCCAGGCGTTCGGACCCAGATGGTCGCCGCCCAGCACCAGGCGCTCGGTCGGGAAACCCTGTTCGCGGGCCAGTGCCAGCATGGTGTCGCGGAAAACGTTTGGTGTCATGCCCGTGTAGCCGCCGAACTGGTCGACCTGGTTCGAGGTCGCTTCGACCAGCAGCACGGTGTCGTACTCGCTGGCCACGCGCATGGCGGCGCGCAGTACGCTCGGGTGGCTGCAGCAGACGGCGTACAGGCCCACGCGCTCGCCGCGGCGGTGCGCCTTGATCACTTGCTGGATGGGCGACAGGGTAAAACCCGGGTTTTCCGCTTGCTTCATCATGTTGACGCCTTTATATGTTGTCGTATCAAAAGGGCCGCGCCGCGCGCGCCGCCGGCGTCGCCAAAGCGGGGCGGCAGGATGGGCGGCACGTGCACGCCGGGGAACAGGTGGCGCTTCACGGCGGCCGGCAGCTTGTCGTACAGGTGCGGCAATTTCGACAGGCCGCCGCCGAGCACGATGACGTGCGGGTCGTAGGCCAGTACCAGGCCGGCCAGCGCGTGGCCCAGCACGTCGAGGTGCACGGCCACCGTGCGTTCGGCCACGGCGTCGCCCATGTTGGCGCGTGCCACGATGGCCAGCGGCTCGGCGCCGTCGCCGCCGAAATGCGCGTGGAGCTTGCTCATGGCGGGGCCGGAGACGTAGCGTTCCAGGCAGCCAGCCTTGCCGCACGGGCAGGCGTAATCGATCAAACCGTGCTGCGCCAGCAGGGTGGCGGGCAGGCTCCAGTGGCCCCATTCGCCGGCCACGCCGTTCAAGCCGCGCAGCAGCTGGCCGCCCACGCAATAGCCGCCGCCGGCGCCCGTGCCGAGGATGGCGCCGAACATGCTGGCGGCATGGTCGGCCGTGCCGCCTTGCGCTTCCGACAGGGCGAAGCACTGGCAATCGTTGCCGATGGCGACTGGGCGCTGCAAGGCTTGCTGCAGGGTTTGCGCCACCAGGCGGCCGTTCAAGGCCGGCACGTTGGAGCTCAGTTGCCGGCCGCTGGCGCTGTCGATCACGCCGGGCAAGCCGATGCCGACGGGCGCCGTCGTGCCCAGGGCGGCGTCGCCGCGCGCCACCAGGTCGACGATCGCCTGCACGAAGGCGGCAAAATCGTCGCCCGGCGTGGCCACGCGCTCGCGGAACGTTTCGGTCAGCGCGCCGTCGCGGTCGGCAAAGGCGACCAGCTCCATCTTGCTGCCGCCGATGTCGATGCCGTGAAAGCCCTGGATGGAATTAGAATTGGTCATGGCCATAGATGGTGACGCCCTGCACGACACGGTTGACGATGCCGCCGGCGAATGGATTGTCGGGGCGCAGTTGCAGCAGCGCGGACTGGTGCAGCGCATATTGCTGCGCCATCAGCAGCCACAGCGGGGCAAGCCAGGCGTCGGGCCAGGCCGGCGCGTCGGCCGCCAAGTTGGCAGATAAGTCGCCGCCGATGCCCACCGTCAGGCACGTCTGCGCCACGCTGTCGCGCTGCAGTTCCTGCAGTAAGTCGTCTTCGTACTGGCGCGCCAATGGCTTGCTGCTGCGCAGCAGGATCACCAAGGACTCCGTGGTGACTGCCGATTTCGGGCCATGGCGGAAGCCCAGCGGCGTATTCGCCATGGCCATCACGCGCCCGCCCGTCAATTCCAGGATTTTTAATGCCGCTTCCTTGGCCAGCGCTTCCAGCGGGCCGCTGCCCAGGTAGACCACGCGCTGTACCGGCTGCGAGCCCAGGTCCGCCACGGGAGCCGACCAGTCGCGCAGGGCGTCTTCGCCCAGCTGCGCCAGGGTCTCGAGGCGCGCCACGTCGACGTCCTTGCCCAGTACCGACAGGGCCGCCAGCAGCATGCTGCTAAAGCTGCTGGTCATGGCGAAGCCGCGGTCGCAGCTGCCTTCCGGCATCAGCAAGTTATATGTATTGCTGTCGTTGGCGCCCTGGCGCGCCAGCTTGCCATCGGCGTTGCAGGTGATGTTCAGGAAGCGCGCACCGGGCACGACCTGGCGCAACAGCTCCACGGCCGCCAGGCTTTCCGGGCTGTCGCCGCTGCGGGCAAACGAGACGAGCAGGGTGGGTGCATCCGCCTCCAGGTACAGCTCGTGGTGCGTCAACAAAGTCGTGGTGGCGATGGCGCGGATCTGCGCGGGCCAGGCCGCATTCAAGGTGTCGACGACGATTTCGCCCACATACGCCGAGCTGCCGGCGCCCGTCAGGATCACGCGCTGCTGTGGATGGGACAGCGCGTCGCCCAGGAAGGCGGCCAGACTGGCTTGCTCCTTGCGCAAAATGCCGGCCAGCGCGCGCCAGATGGCGGGCTGATGGGCGATTTCCTCGGCCGTGTGCAGGCCGCCGATGTCGCGCCAGGTTTGAATGTCACGCTGAAGAAGGGTAGTCATGAGAGGTCAGTAAAGTGTTTGTTGGAGAAAGCATAAATACTAAATTTCGAAAAGTCAAATACGAAAGTAAAACGAAAGTAAATAGTTGTGTGGCTTGCGAAATAATGGCGTCGAACTGGTGCTTTTCTGGACATCAATCATGTTGCGCTGCCGCATGAAACCCAGTCGTGCCGCCGCCTGTCGCTGAAATGCGACGATAACGAAAGTATGTTTTGTGACATTTTGGTGAAACGTAAGAAAAATGCGCCAATTCTGGGCATTTTATTAATAAATCGGTCCAGGAACTTTCTTTTGATTGACGATATTTATTTTTCTTCTTAAAGTATTTCCATCACTTCGATTTTCTGAAAGCCCGCAGATGAAACCTCTCCCGCTTCCCCGCCGCGCCCTTGCCGCCTGTGTCCTCGCTGCCCTTGCCACCCTGGCCGCTCCTGGCCTGCAAGCCGCGCCCATCGGCAATCTGCAGTCGCTCTCCGCCGTGCATGCGGCCGACGTGGCCAAGGGCGAGGCGCTGGGCTGGGATCTGCGCAGCGACACGGGCATGCAGCTGCGTATCAGCCTGCCGCAGGCGGACGTGTTGCGCATCCAGGCGGGCGGCAAGGGGGGCTTGACGGGTCCCGGCGACAAGGCCGCGCCCATCGTCGTGGGCCAGCCCGCCGCGCAAGTGGCATACGAGATCAGCGAGCATCCCGACCATATCCTGATCAGCACCGAAGCCCTGAACCTGCGCATCGACCGCAAGCCCTTGCGCCTTACCTTGTACCGCAAGGGCGATGCGGTGCCGCTGTGGCGCGAGGTGCAGCCGCTGTCGCTCGACGACAAGCAGGGCGTGCAGGTGCTGTCGAGCCAGCCGGGCGAGCGTTATTTCGGCGGCGGCCAGCAAAATGGGCGCTTCGAATTCAAGGGCAAGCAGGTGCCCGTGTCGTATTCGGGCGGCTGGGAAGAGGGCGACCGCCCGAATCCCGCGCCATTCTTGATGAGTTCACGAGGCTGGGGCGTGCTGCGCAATACCTGGTCCGACGGGCACTACGATTTGCGCGACAAGGAACAGATCTCGCTGCAGCACGCGGAAGGGCGCTTCGATGCGTATTTCTTCGTCGGCAAGGACTTGCGCGACGTCGTCGCCCGCTACACGGAATTGACGGGCCGCGCGCGCATGCTGCCGCGCTGGGCGCTCGAATACGGCGACGCCGATTGCTACAACGATGGCGACAACGTGAAAAAGCCCGGTTCCGTGCCCAAAGGCTGGACTGACGGCCCCACCGGCAAGACGCCGGACGTGGTGGAAACCGTGGCGCGCCAGTACCGCGAACACGACATGCCAGGCGGCTGGATACTGCCCAACGACGGCTATGGCTGCGGCTACACGAACTTGCCGGAAACGGTGAAGGGCCTGGCCGGCTATGGCTTCCGCACGGGCCTGTGGACGGAAAACGGCGTCGACAAGATCGCCTGGGAAGTGGGCCAGGCGGGCAGCCGCGTGCAAAAGCTGGACGTGGCGTGGACGGGCAAGGGCTACCAGTTTGCCATGGATGCGAACAAGTCTGCGTACGACGGCATCCTGAACAACTCCGACAGCCGCCCGTTTTTGTGGACGGTGATGGGCTGGGCCGGCATCCAGCGCTATGCCGTGGCGTGGACGGGCGACCAGAGCGCCAGTTGGGACTACATCCGCTGGCACATTCCGACCCTGATCGGCTCGGGCCTGTCCGGCCAGGCGTATGCCTCGGGCGACGTGGACGCCATCTTCGGCGGCAGCCCGGAAACCTATCTGCGCGACTTGCAGTGGAAAAGCTTTACGCCCGTGCTGATGGGCATGTCCGGCTGGGCCGCGGCCGAGCGCAAGCATCCGTGGTGGTTTGAGCAACCGTACCGCGACATCAACCGCCGCTATCTGAAGCTCAAGATGCGTTTGACGCCATATATGTACACCCTGGTGCGCGAAGCGGAGCAATCGGGCGCGCCGCTGGTGCGTGGCCTGATGTGGGATTATCCGCAAGACCCGGCCGCCTACACGGAAGCGTATAAGTATCAATTCCTGCTGGGCCGCGACGTGCTGGTGGCACCCGTCTACCGCAGCCAGGCCGTCAGCGGCGGCTGGCGCAAGGGCATCCACCTGCCGCAAGGCACGTGGTACGACTACTGGGATGGCCGCCAGGCCACGGCGGACGCGAAAGGGCGCGACCTCGATATGCAGGTGACCCTGGACAAGCTGCCCGTGTTCGTGCGCGCCGGCGCCATCCTGCCCATGTATCCGGAAATGCTGTACGACGGCCAGAAACCGAAGGACCAGCTGACCCTCGATATCTACCCGCACGGCGATTCCGAATACACCCTGTATGAAGACGACGGCAACACGCGCCAGTACCAGGGCGGCGCCTTCAGCCAGCAAATCATCCGCATGCGCCAGACGGGCGCCGACGTGCAGGTCGACATCGGCGCCGTCGATGGCAAGTACCAGGGCCAGGAAGCGCGCCGCGGCTATGCGCTGCGCATGCTGGCGGGCCAGCGACCTGCCGCCGTCAAGGCGGGCGAACGGCTGCTCGCGGCATCCGCCGACCGCGCCGCCTACGACAAGGCGCTTGATGCCTGGTTCTTCGATCCTGCCGACCGCCAGGGCACCCTGCACGTGAAGGTAGCGGCGCAGGATATCCGCCAGCCCCTGGCCTTGCAGGTGGCCGGCGCGCTGGGCGTGGCGCGTATCGATGCCGACTTCCCCGTCGCCCCCGTGCCGGGCCGCGCCTTGCCGGCCGACGCCATGCAGGTGGTGGCGCGTCCTGCGGAAGAAAGCGGCTATCCGCTGGAAAACGCCTTCGACGGCAAGCCCGAGACGTGGTTCCGCACCGTGCGCAGTCCGTCCGTGAAGAGCGGACCGCATGAATGGGTGATCGGCTTTACGGAACGCCGCCTCGTCGATGGCATCGAACTGGCGCCGCGCAACGATCAGCACTGGAAGCATGGCCAGGTGCGGGATTACGAAATCTACATTGGCGACAACAACGGCGAGTGGGGCGCGGCGCTTGCGCGCGGCACGCTCAAATTGCAAGAGGGTACGCAGACGATCAATTTCCCCGCCACGGCCGGGCGCTTGCTGCGCTTCCGCGTGATGAGCACGCAAAATCCGGAAGGCGATGGCGCCGCATCCACCGACCCGATGGTGACGGCGGCGCAAGCCGGGCCGGTGGCGCGCGCGTTCGACGCGGCGCTGGCGAGCGACGTGGCGCCCGTGACCTTGTCCGCATTCCGCGTGCTAGAACACCGCGTGGCCGAAGCAGAAGAGGTGCAGCGCTATCTGTCGGACCTGGCGCTGCCGAAGACTGTCGCGAAAGACCGGCCGGCCGGCAAGGCCGCCGAGATGCGCATGAACGGGCTGTGGTTCCGCAAGGGCCTCGGCGTGGGACCCGCCAGCCGCATCGACTTGCAGCTGGCGGGCAACTGGAATCTGCTGCGCGCCGACCTGGGCGTGGACGATAGCTGCCGCAGCGCGGGCGGCTTGCAATTCCAGGTCTGGAGCGGTGAACGGCTGCTGTATGACAGCGGCCTGGTCACGGCTCCCGGGGTGGTCAAACCCGAAATCGACGTGCGCGGCCTGAGCCAGCTCAGTTTGCGCACCCTGGGCGCGCGCGGCGCCCACCCGGCCCAGGTCTGCGGCAACTGGGCCAACGCCGTGCTGACCGGCACGGAGGGCGCGACAGTCAAGCCGCGCTAACTACTTCAATCATTTCACTAACAACGAGCCCCTCTTCGGACCGGGGAGGGGCTCTTGCAGCCTGACGAAAACAAATCACTTATAAAAGGGAGATGGGAATGCACTTGAAAAAACTGATGTCCGCCATGGTGGCGGTCGGACTTGGCTCAACCGCGTTGGCGTCGACGGCGCTGGCGGCGGAGGAGGAAAAACTGGCGCGCGTCGAAGTGACGGGTTCCAGCCTGAAGCGCATCAATGCGGAAACGGCGTCGCCCGTGCAGGTGATCAACGCCAAGCAGATCGAAAACATGGGCGCGCTCACCTTGCTGCAGGTGCTCGACAACCTGCCCGCGGCCCGTCCGGCGCAGCAGGACTTCCGCTCGATGTTCACGGGTTCCGATGGCGGCTCGCAGGCGAACTTGCGCGGCCTCGGTGCGCAGGGCACGCTGGTGCTGCTCAATGGCCGCCGCCTGTCGTTCTACGGCGCGCCGGCCGGCTTCCAGACCATGTTCGTCAATATCGACGCCATTCCCGCCGCCGCCATCGAGCGCATGGAGATTTTGACGGACGGCGCGTCGGCCGTGTATGGCTCCGATGCCGTCGCCGGCGTCATCAACGTGATCACCAAGAAGTCGTATCAAGGCCTGGAGGCGCGCGCCAACGGCGAGTTTTCGCCCAGCGTGAAAGCGTACGGCGAACGCCAGGCCAGCGTGCTGTATGGCGTGGGCGACCTGGCCAGCGACGGCTACAACATCTACGGTTCCGTCAACGTCTACCAGCGTGACCGCATCGCGCTGGCCGACACCTGGCAGAAGCGTCCCTCGTATTTTTATGTGAACAATCCCAATTTCATCCCGAACATGCGCGTGGGCGTGGGCAGCGAACCGGGCGTGATGAATCCGGGGACCTTCTTTGTCTTCGACAAGGCCAACAACAATGCGCGCACGCAGCGCGCCGCGCCCGGCTGCAACAACAGCATCACCGAGGCGTCGGGCACGCGCTGCGTGTGGAATGCGCTGCCCAACCAGCTCGATACGGGCCCCACCTCGGAACGCGCCACGGCCTACCTGAGCGGCCGGCTGAAGCTGGGCGGCGACATGGAAGCGTTCGCGGAAGGTGCGTTCACCCACATCAAGATGCGCGGCGAGAATGGTCCCTCCAGCTTCAACAGCGGCAGCACGAACAACTGGTTCGCGCGCAATACGGGCACTACCCTGAACACCTTCGCCACGCCTTTCCTGAGTCCCAACAACGTCTACCTGAAGGGCAAGCTCGATGCCGACATGGTGGCCAAGATGGGCGGCGCGGCGGGCCTGAACTATCTGTTGCAGGATGCCACGGGCCACTTCGGCCAGAAGAATGTCGATGAAAACTACCGCGCGCTCGTCGGCCTGCGCGGCAGCATCGGCGGCGGCTGGGATTTTGAAACGGCGCTCAGCGTGGCGGGCAGCCATTCCACGCTGTTCCAGACGGCGAACGTGAACATCAATGGCTTCAAGCAGGCGTTTGGCCCGTTCACGAAAGATCCCGTCAGCGGCCGCACGTATATCTCCGACAATCCCGCCTACAAGTTCGGCGAAATCAGCGAAGCCAATGCGGCGCTGCTGCGTGCCGCCTATCCGACCTTCGCCATCGAATCGTGGACCAAGCTGATGACGTGGGACGCCAAGCTGGAAGGCACGCTGTTCAAGCTGGGCGAGCGCGAAGTGCGCGCCGCCGTGGGCACCAACGTGATGCGCGAGAGCTTCCTCACGCCCGGCAACGCGGATGCGGCCAATGGCCTGATCACGCAGCAGGGCGGTTCCTGGTTCGATGGCAAGCGCACCATCGCCGCCGTGTTTGGCGAAGTGGTGGTGCCGCTTTCCGACACCCTGGAAGTCAATGCGGCCGCGCGCCTGGACAAATACCCGCATTTCTCGGCCAACCTGGCGCCCAAGCTGGGCGTGATCTGGCGCGCGCGTCCCGACCTGATGCTGCGCGGGACGTATTCGGAAGGCTTCCGCGCACCCAACCTGGCTGAATCGGGCTCGGGCGGCGTCTTTGCCCAGGTGGGCGGCATCCGCGACACGGTGCGCTGCGATGAGACGAATGCCATGGCGCGCGCCCTGATGAAGTCCAGGGTGGCGACGGATGCGGACCTGGGCAAGAGCCTGCTCAATTCGAACTGCTCGACGACGGTGGGCGGCCTGACGCCGCCGAACCAGAACCTGCGTCCGGAAAAGGCCAAGATTTCCACCGTGGGCCTGGTCCTGCAGCCGGCCAAGGACGTGAGCATCTCCATCGATTACTGGTTCATCAACCGCCGCGACGAAATCGTGCGCCAGGACTTCAACGAACTGTTTACGGAACTGGTGGACAAGTACGGCCCGACCCTGGCAGGTACATCGAGCGCCATCCGCAACGACCTGACGGACACGGACCGGGGCAATATGGCGGCGGTGGCGGCCATGTGCGCCAATCCCGCCAACGCGGGCGTGTGCGCGGGCGGCGTGCCGGGCTACTCGGTGGGCAACCTGGGCGGCTTGATCAACTCGTATTCGAACCGCGGCCGCACCCTGATGGACGGCGTGGACATCGACGCGCGCACGCGCTTTGCGCTCGGCGACTGGGGCAAGCTGAGTACCGGCATCGCCGCCACCATCCGCAAGCGCGACACCCACGACAGCGAAGACGGCAGCGATATCAAGGGCAATACCGTCGGCTACTACGATTCGCCGCGCTACCGCGCCACCGTCAACGCCGACTGGAGCTACCGCAATTTCGTCAGCAGCGTCTTCATCAACTATTCTGGCAAGACGCGCTGGGCCTACGGTCCGTGGGACAAGGACAACACGCCGGAAAACTGCACCGCCGCCTCGGTATCGCTGCCGGCCGGCCAGTGCAAGGGCGCGCCGTCGTACACCACGGTGAACCTGGCCTTCAGCTGGAAGCCGCTCAAGAACCTGGACGTGGGCCTGAACGTGAAGAACGCGTTCAACAAGCAGCCGTACTACGACCCGAACGGCTGGGAAGGCTACAACCATAGCCAGGACCTGTTCGGCCGCCAGTTTGCCCTGTCGGCCAGCTACAAGTTCTTTTAAGACGTGACGCCGCCCCGGCCTGCCAGCGGGCCGGGGTATCGTCATGAAAAGAAAAAGACAATATTCCGAAATGCGCAATACGAAAGATAAACGTAAGTGAAAGGGGATTGCCATGGCTACTTTCGCGTTTTTCCATCGGGATTGCCGTGTGGAATGTCTCCTGCGGGCCGCCTTCTTGCCGGCGCGTGTATCCGCCACGCCACGATAACGAAAGTTATTTGCCGCATGACGGATTGAATCGAAAGATAAAACGTCTTTATTTACTGAATTTAGCGATAAATTTGCGCTGTAACTTTCTTTTTGTTGACGATACTTATTTTTCTTTTTAAAGTAATCCCAAGAAAACGAAAATCAGCCAAGACGGACTGATTTCCCGGAAGGAACGGCTGCCTGGCTCTCCCTTCCGACGCTCACCATAAAAATTGCATCCCCCCGACTTCGCCCTGGAGCGGGGAGGGCGCGTATAACCCTCGATATAGACGGAGAGACACATGCATACCACCCGACTCAAATTGCGCGACATCAGCCGCGCCGCCGCGATCGTGATCGCCCTGGCGGCCGGCGTGCCAGGCCAGGCCTGGGCACAGTCGAACGCCACCAGCACCATCTTCGGCGAAGTGAGCGCGCCCGCCGGCGCCACCGTGGTGCTGGAAAACCTGGCGACGGGCGTGCAGCGCACCCTGACGCCGGATACGTCGGGCCGCTATGTGGCCAACTCCATGCCGCCGGGCCGTTACGCGGTGCGCGTGCTGCGCGCCGGGTCGGTCGAAGCGTCGCAGGAAGTCGAAGCCCTGATCGGCGCGGGCGCCGAAGCGAACTTCGGCCCGGCCAGCGCGGCCGGCCCCGTGGGCCAGGAACAGACCGTCGTCGTGAAGGCGTCGCGCAATCCGATCGACGTGTCGAACACGAACAATGGCGTGATCTTCACGGCCAAGGAATTGAAAGCGCTGCCGGTCGGCAATGACGTGGCCTCCATCGTGCAGCTGACGCCGGGCGTGTCGCGCGGCACCAATAGCGTGTACGGCAATGCGCCATCGATCGGCGGCTCGGGCCAGTCGGAAAACGCGTTCTACGTCAACGGCTTCCCCATCACCAACATCCTGACCCAGGTGGGCGCGTCGGAACTGCCGTTTGGCGCGATCTCCAACCTGCAGGTGCTGTCGGGCGGCTATGGTTCGGAATTCGGCCGCTCCACGGGCGGCGTGATCAATATCACCACCAAGAGCGGCGGCAACAAGGTCGAATTCGGCGGCAAGGTCTCCATCATTCCCCGTTCGCTGAAAGGCGAGCCGGAAAACACGTATTACCCGAACACGGGCGCCAATTCCAAGACGGACGGCAACCTGCTGTACTGGAACCGCGACAACGGCAGCACCAGCAAGGTGGTGGGCCTGTACGGCAGCGGTCCCCTGATCAAGAACAAGCTGTTCGCCTTCGTGGCGCTGGAACAGACGCGCACCGACAGCCAGGCCGTCGCCGCCACCGCCGACTCGGGCACGGCCCTGGCGCGCGGCTGGAGCACGAGCCAGAGCAAGGTGGACCGCATGACGGCCAAGCTCGATTTCAACCTGACGGACGACCATCACTTCGAATATACCAAGCTGTATGACCGCACGAAGACGGACAGCCAGGCGTATGGCTACAGCTACGCCACGCATGCGAGCAACGGCGTACAGGCAGGCAAGGGCGAGACGACGGTCAACTGCTGCGGCTCGTCGGCCGCGCCGGGCGCCAACATCGACATTTTCAAATATACGGGCTACCTGACGGACAACCTGACCGTGACGGCCATGATGGGCGAATCGCGCACCTCGCACACGCGCACGCCAAATGGCTACAATCCGCTGCTGGCGCAAACGTCGTCGAATGCATCGACCCAGGTGCCGGGCCTGACGTACGCCAATCCGCAGACGGTGACCGGCACCCTGGTCGACCCGTCGTCGGAAGACCGCCAGAAAGCCAAGCGACTCGATCTCGAATACAAGCTGGGCAAGCATTCGCTGCGCGGCGGCATCGACCGCATCGACGTGGAGTCGAAGGTGGGCCTGAGCCTGGCCGGCGGCTACCGCTGGAGCTACCAGCGCGCGACCGATCCGAACCGCCCGATCAACGGCGCGTTTGAAACGCCGGCTCAGGGCGGCGGCTACGGCGCGCAAGGCTACTACGTCAGCAAGGACTTGAACGCCAACCTGGCGCGTCCGACCAGCGTGCAATCGGCGCAATACATCCAGGATCACTACCAGGTCACGGAACGGGTGCTGCTGGACCTGGGCCTGCGCCGCGAACAGTTCACCAACTACAGCACCGATGGCGTGGCCTTCATTTCGCAGCGCAACATGATCGCTCCGCGCGTGGGCGCCACCTGGGATTACCTGGGCGACGGCACCCTGAAATTCTTCGCCAACGGCGGCCGCTACCACCTGCCGGTGCCATCGAATTTGTCGAGCAACATGGCCAGCCCCTTCCTGGCCACCAGCGAGATGTACACCTACACGGGTGTCGATCCCGTCACGGGCGCGCCGACGGGCCTGCACGCGATCAGCAAGCCGTATTCGGCCAACAACGCGTATGGCCAGAGCCGCGATGCGCGCGAAGTGACGGCCATCGGCTTGAAGCCGCTGTCGCAGGATGAATTCTCGCTCGGTTTCGAACGCGCCCTGAGCAAGAAGCTGGTGGTGGGCGCCAGCGTCCTGTACCGCAAGCTGAACGACACCAACGACGACACCTGCGACGCGCGTCCGCTGCAAGCCTGGGCCACGCGCAACAGCGTCGACACGAGCAACTGGGGCGGCTTCCAGTGCGCCATCATCAACCCGGGCCGCGACAACAGCCTGATGGTGGACTTCGACGACGGCAAGGGCTTGCGCCGCGTGGACATCTCGGCGGCCGAGTGGGGCAACCCGCTGCCATCGCGCACCTACCGCGCCCTGAACTTGTTCGTCGAGCACCCGTACACGAACGGCTGGTACGGCAAGCTGACCTACACCCTGTCTGCGCTGAAGGGCAATATGGAAGGCCAGACGGACAGCATCGGCGGCGGCGACGTGGGCCTGACGGTCAGCGACGACCACAAGGAACTGATGTACAACGCCTACGGCTACCTGCCGGGCGACCACCGCCATGCGTTCAAGGCCTACGGCTTCATGCAGGTGATCCCGGACGTGACGGTCGGCGCCAACCTGTCGCTGACTTCGGGGGCGCCGCGCAACTGCATCGGCGCGCTGCCCGATAACCTGAAGTTCGAGAACGACTACGGCGATTCCTACTTCTATTGCAATGGCAAGCCGGCGCCGCGCGGCAGCCAGGGCCGCCTGCCATGGCAAGCCCAGCTGGACATGAATCTGGCCTATACTCCCAGCGCCGTCAAGGGCCTGAGCCTGAAAGTGGACGTGTTCAATGTGTTCAACAGCCAGACCGTGACCCGCTACAACGAAACGCGCGAAGACCATGGCGCCATCGCCCGCAGCTATCTGCAGGTGGCCGGCCGCACGGCGCCGCGTTCCGTGCGCTTCACGGCGGAATACACTTATTAAACTGCAACCGGCCCGCCGCGCGGCGGACCGGCGACGATCATTACCAATGGAAGCGAGAAGAGACCAATGACGACACAATTCAATCGACGCAATTTCCTTTCCGTCAGCGCCGCGCTGGCCGGTGGCGCCATGGCAGGCAGCGCCTTGCTGCCTGGCGAGGCCAACGCCGCACCCGCCGCCGGCCGCGACAAGGTCCGCCTGGGCCTGATCGGCACGGGCATGCGCGGCCAGGTGCTGCTGGCCGAACTGGTGCGCCGCGACGACGTGGAAGTCGTTGCCCTGTGCGATATCGAACCGATCATGCTGAAACATGCGCTGGGCCAGGTGGAAAAAGCCGGCAAGCCGCGTCCGCGCACATATGGCGAAGACCGCGACCAGAAAGCCTACAAGCGCATGCTGGACGCGGGCGGCCTCGATGGCGTGATCATCGCCACGCCGTGGGAATTCCATGCGCCGATGGCCATCGCCGCCATGCAGGCGAAAATCGCCGTCGGCTGTGAAGTGGTGGCCGGCATCACCCTGCAAGACCACTGGGATGTCCTGAACACCCAGCTGAAGACGGGCACGCCCTACATGTTGCTGGAAAACGTGTGCTACCGCCGCGACGTGATGGCGGCGCTGCAGATGGTGCGCGCCGGCCTGTTCGGCGAACTGCTGCACCTGCAGGGCGGCTACCAGCACGATCTGCGCTCCGTCAAATTCAACAGCGGCAATCCGGCCAAGCCGTACGGCGGCGGCGTCGAATTCGGAGAGAAGGGCTGGTCGGAAGCCCATTGGCGCACGCAGCACTCGGTCGAGCGCAACGGCGAACTGTATCCGAGCCACGGCATCGGCCCCTGCGCCATGTACACCAACATCAACCGCGGCAACCGTTTTACGCGCATCAACGCCTTCGCCACCAAGGCGCGCGGCTTGCACGACTACATCGTCAAGCAGCCGGGCGGCGCGCAGCATGCGAACGCCAAGGTGAAGTTCAAGCTGGGCGACGTGGTCACCACGACCCTGGCGTGCGAAAACGGCGAAACCATCATCCTGCAGCACGATACGAGTCTGCCGCGCCCGTATTCGCTGGGCTTCCGCGTGCAAGGCACGGACGGCCTGTGGATGGACTTGAACAATTCCATCCATATCGAGGGCGTCAGCAAGCCGCACCAGTGGGACGACTTCAAGGCTTACCAGGACAAGTATGAACACCCCGTCTGGCGCAAGTACGCGGCGCAAGCCGAGGGCGCGGGCCACGGCGGCATGGACTTCTTCGTCATCCACGCCTTTGTCGAAGCATTGAAGGCCAACGCGCCGATGCCGATCGATATCTACGATGCCGTGACGTGGAGCGCCATCACGCCGCTGTCCGAGCAATCGATCGCCGCCAACTTCCAGACCCTGGACTTCCCGGACTTCACGGGCGGGCAGTGGAAATCGCGCAAACCGATCTTCGCCCTCGACGGCAAGTACTAAGCCTTAACGACCCGCTACCGCACCAGTTGCCGTAGCGGGTTTTTTCTATCCCCATGCGTTTTTCAACCGCGGCGCAGGTGCGCAGGCCCGTGTTCGCCCGTCGCAAAGCTTCACCACCAGGAGACGTCGATGAAACACAGAAGTGCATTATTCCATGCCATCCTTCCCGTCATGCCCTTGCTGCTGGCGGCCTGCGGCGGCGCCACCGCCACGGGCAACGGCAATACGGCCTTGCTGGCCGCCACCGTGGCCGCGCCCGCCACGTCCGCCACCGTGGAACTGGCCGGCAACGCCTTCATCACCAGCGGGAATGAGGGCGCCGTCATCAGCGAGCGCGGCCTGTCCGGCTGGAGCAATCCCGCTGCCGTCGCCAGCACCTACTTCCGCGTGGGCGGGGCGGGACCCGTGCAGGTGGCGCTCGACGCCAGCCTGGCCGATGGCGGCAACAGCACCATCCGCGTGAAGGTCAACGGCACGCCGTTCGACGTCAAGCTGGCCGGCAAGGAACGCAAGACCTATGCCGTGGGCACGGTGAACGTGGCGGAGGCCGGCTATGTAAAGGTCGACTTGCAGGGACTGTCCCGGGTCAAGGAAACGTTCGGCGACGTTGCGGCGTTGAAGGTGACGTCGAACGCCGCGCTGACCTACGCCAACGACCCCGCCAATTACTACTGGTCGCGGCGCGGCCCGTCCGTGCACATGGGCTACACGGTGCCCGCCAATACCGAGTATTTCTATAACGAGATGACGATTCCCCAGGGCCAGGACGCGATCGGCTCCTACTTCATGGCCAACGGCTTCAGTCAGGGCTACATGGGCATCTAGGTGAAATCGCCGAGCGAGCGCTGGATCTTGTTCTCCGTGTGGGATGCCGACAATGGCGCGAAAACCACCCTGGTCAGCAAGGGCGCCGGCGTGGTCGACAATGCGTTCGGCGGCGAGGGCACGGGCGGCCAGACTTATCTGTCGTATAACTGGGCGGCCGGCACGACGTACCGTTTCATCACGCGCGCGCGGCCCGACGGCAATGGCGGCAGCGATTACTCGGCCTGGTTCTTCGCGCCCGAGACGGGCAAGTGGCGCTACATCGCCACCTGGAAGCGGCCGGCGATTTCCACGTATTTGACGGGCGTGCATTCCTTCCTCGAGAATTTCATCGATACCCTGGGCTACACGGAGCGCCGCGTCCAGTTCGGCAACCAGTGGGCGAGGAACGTTGCCGGCACCTGGTCGGAAGTGACGGCGGGGCGCTTCACGGGCGACGCCACGGCCACCAATGCGCAGCGCATGGATTACGCGGGCGGCGTGGAAAACGGCAGGTTCTACCTGCATAACGGCGGCTTCTTTGCCGACTACGTGAAGACCAGCCAGAACTTCACGCGGCCCGCGACAGGCCAGGCGCCCGCCGTCGATGTGAGCGCCTTGCCGATGCAATAGGCGTGGGTGCTTAGCCCGGCCGCTTGCCCGCCATCGCTTCGATGCCGCGATAGTAGGTGAGCGGCCGGCCTATCGTCACGCCCATCAAGGCCGCGGCCTGGATGATGTCGTTTGTATCGCGCCGGTACACGAGCAGCGCATCCATTTCGTCGGAGCCGTTGCCGTCGATCTGGATCAGCTCATAGCCGCCTTCGTCCACGGCGCGCTGCACCAGTTCCGTATCGAGCCACTCGAAATAGGGCAGCGCGCTGCCGCGGCCTGCCTTGAGCAGTTCGTACGGGAAGTCGGGGAAGTCGTCGAACATGTCCTGTATCTGTTCGTGCAGCTCATCGAGCTTGTCGCTCGACGCCATATAGCCGCCCAGTTGCGAGAGGATCTCCAGCGCATAGGCCTGGGCATCGCTGTCGATCCACTCGTCGCGTGGCGCGGAAGGCGCGGCGGTGATGGCGGCGACGGCCTCGTCGAGCTCCTCGCCTTCCAGGTCACCGCAGGTCAGTTTGGTCAGCAATTCGGATAGCAGCATGTTCGCCTTTCAATGGGGGATGCATGGCCAGGGTGGCCGGCTTGTCGATGATGTTGCCGATACTATCATTGCCGCGTAGCCGGGCGCGTTCTGCTGAATTTGCAATGCAGGCTACGCCACCGGATACGATCAGCAAGGAAATTTTGGAAAGAAGCGCGTCAAACAAGCGCTGGCAGGGCGCTTGCGCCGCAGCAGCGCATGGATATAGAATGCGAATCATTATTATTTGCGAATCAGGGAGTATGCGACGTGTCGGCTGCCCAACCCGGCGCTCACCAGGAGGTGGGCAGCCTGTATCACGAACACCACCGGTGGCTGCAAGGCTGGCTGCGGCACAAGCTGGGCAACGCCTTTGACGCGGCCGACGTGGCGCACGACACCTTCATACGCCTGCTCAATCGCGACGAAGCCATCGCCGCGCGCGAGCCTCGCGCCTTTTTGACGACGGTGGCCAAGGGCGTGCTGGGCAATCTGTACCGCCGGCGCGACCTGGAGGCGGCTTACCTGGAAACGCTGGCGAGCCTGCCGGCGCAGCACGCGCCCGATCCCGAGGCGCAGGCGATCCTGCTCGAAGCCCTGTTCGACATCGACCGCCGCCTCGATGGCCTGGCGCCTGCTGTGCGCCGCGCGTTCCTGCTGTCGCAGCTCGATGGCATGCCGCAGGCGGCCATCGCGCTGGAATTGAATGTCTCGCTGGCGACCGTGCAGCGCTACCTGGTCAAAGCCATGCATCAGTGTTTCTTTGCCCATCCGGCATCGTGATGGGCGCCTTCACGCCGGAAGCGGCCAGCCTGCAAGCGGTGGAATGGCTGGTGCGCCTGCAGGCCGGAGACGCCACGTCGGAAGTGGAGCAGGCCTGGCGCGCCTGGCGCGACAGCGACCCCGAACATGAGCAAGCCTGGCAGCATGTGGAGGGCTGCATGGCGCGCATGCGTGCCTTGCCAGCGCCGCTGGCGCACGGCACGCTGGCGCGCAAGCCGGTCCATGCGCAGGCGAATGCGGCGCGCCGGCAGTCGCTCAAGCTGCTGGCGTTGCTGGCCGTGGGCGGCGGCGCCTGGCTGGCGGGCGGCGATGAGCAGGCGCGCTTCTGGCTTGCCGACTACCGCACGGGCACGGGAGAATTACGCCACGTCGTGCTGGACGACGGCACGCGCATCGCGCTCAATACGGCATCCAGCATCGACGTGCGCTATGACGCGGGCCAGCGCCTGGTGACGGTAGTCAAAGGCGAGATCATGGTCAGCACGGCGCGCGATCAGGCCGGCCGGCCATTTGTCGTGCAAACGGCGCAAGGCCGCTTGCAACCGGTGGGCACGCGCTTTGCCGTGCGCGTGGACGGAGAGCGCACGCAGCTGGGCGTGTTCGCCGGTGCCGTCGATATTCAACTGGAACAGGCGCCCGATGCTGCGCGCAGGCTGCAGGCGGGCCAGCAAACCAGCTTTACGGCGGCGCAGATCGGCGCCGTTCGGACCTTGGCTGCCGGCGCGGATGCCTGGACGGCCGGCATGCTGGTGGCGCACGACATGCCGCTGGCGGAGTTTATCGGCGAGCTGGCCCGTTACCGCCATGGGCGTCTGGCCTGCGATCCGGCCATTGCCCACTTGCGCGTGTCGGGCATCTATCCGCTGGCCGACACGACGCAAGTGCTCGACATGCTGACGCGCACCTTGCCCGTCGACGTGCGCCAGACCACGCGCTTCTGGGTGAGCGTGGTGCCGCATCGGCAGCATGCATGAATATTTTTTGAAAAGTGAGGGGTTTGCGATTTTCGCGTGACATAGCAAGTGAACCCTTCATTCACTTTCAGGAAAACAGTCCGCATGCCCAGCACACCACTTATTCACGTTTCTTCCGCCTCCCGTACCTGCCGCCGCAGCGTGGCGGCGCTGGCCGTCAGTCAGGCCCTGTGGCTGCTCGCCGCTGGCGGCGCCACCATCTTCGCTCCTGCGGCCCAGGCCGCGAATGCGGTGCGCATCGCGCTGGCGATACCGGCCGGCTCCCTGGAACAGGTGCTGGTGCGTTTCGGCCAGGAGACGGGCACCATGATTTCCTACCAGGCCGCCGCCTTGGCGGGCAAGCGCAGCGCCGGCCTGACCGGTAGCTACAGCGTGCCTGAAGCGCTGGGCGCCATCGTCGCCGGCTCGGGCTTGCGCGCCGTGCCGCAGGCCAATGGCGGTTATGTGCTCGACGCGGCAGCGGCCGATGGCGGTCAGACCATGCCCGAGATGAAGGTCAGCGCCAGCTTTGATGCGAACGGCGCGACGGAAGGCAGCGGCGCCTATACGACGCAGACCATGCGCTCGGCCACGCGCCTGGGCCTGTCCGTGCGCGAGACGCCGCAAGCCGTCAGCGTGGTCACGCGCCAGCAGATGGATGACCAGAACCTGCAAACGGTGGAAGAGGTGCTGCAAAACGCAGCCGGCATCGCCATCAACCGCTACGACAGCGACCGCACCTCGTTCTTCGCGCGCGGCTTTTCCATCGCCAGCTACCAGTACGACGGCATTCCCACCACGGTCGACAATGCGTTCAATGTGGGCGACAGCACGCTGGACATGACGGCCTACGACCGGGTCGAGATCGTGCGCGGCGCCACGGGCCTGTTGACGGGCGCGGGCGAACCGTCGGCCACCATCAACCTGGTACGCAAGCGCGCATTGTCGGCGCAGCTGGCCGGGAATGCGGCCCTGAGCCTGGGTTCCTGGCAGAATGCGCGCGCCAGCGCGGACCTGTCCACACCCCTGAGTGCTGATGGCAAGGTGCGCGGAAGAGTCGTGGCCAGCTACCAGGACAGCGAATCGTATGTGAATCTGTATCATGGCAAGAAGGCCATGGCTTACGCCACCGTGGAGGCGGATCTGGCGCCCGGCAGCGTGCTGATCGCCGGCTATGAATACCAGGACAACCGCCCGCGCGGCGGCATGTACGGCGGCCTGCCGCTGTGGTACGCGGATGGCGAACGGGCCACGTTTTCCCGCTCCACCACCACGGCCACCACCTGGAGCCGCTGGTTCAGCACCAGCCAGACGGCCTTCCTGCGCCTGGAGCAGCAACTGGGCAAGGGCTGGAACCTGACGGCCATGCTGAATCACGGCTGGGGCAATTACTCGGCGGCCGAACTTTTCGCCAATACCTGGCCGGACAAGGCCACGGGCCAGGGCGTGACGGGCTACGCCGGCTTTTACTCCGGCACGCGGCGCCAGGACAGCGTCGACGCCTATGTGCAGGGGCCGCTGCAGCTGCTGGGCCGCACGCACGACCTGGCGTTCGGCGTCTCGGGCAGCAACCAGTTCGCCAGCAACCCCGGCATTGCCGGCGGCAGCGTCGACTACGGCAATTTTCATCAGTGGCAGGGCGTGACGCCGGAGCCGGACTGGAACGACCCGAATTTCTCGCGCTGGAAGCTGCTCGACACGGTGCAGCAGCGCGGCATCTATGGCACGGCGCGTTTTTCGCTGGCCGATCCCCTGAAGCTGATCGTCGGCGCGCGCTACAGCCGCTACAAGGCGGACCACGTCGACGACTGGGGCGGCGGCTATGCGTATGCCAAGCACGCCGTCACGCCATATGCTGGCCTGGTATGGGATATCGATGCGCAGCATGCGCTGTACACCAGCTACAGCAAGATCTTCAAGCCGCAGGGCTACCAGGACCGGTTTGGCCGCTATCTCGACCCCGTGCAAGGCAAGAATGTGGAAGCGGGCGTGAAGGGCGAGTATTTCGGCGGTAAACTCAATGCGGCGCTGGCCGTGTTCCGCATCGCGCAGGATGGCCTGGCGCAGGAAGACACGGGCCATTTTGTCGGCAATTCGCTGACGCAGGCGTACTACGCGGCCTCGGGCACCACCAGCAAGGGTGTGGAACTGGACGTGTCGGGCGAGCTGGCCAAGGGCTGGAACGTCTCGGCCAGCGTGTCGCATGCCGCAGCCGAGGACAACACGGGCGCGCGCCTGAACAGCTATGTGCCGCAGACCTTGGCGCGCGTGTTTTCCACGTACCAGCTTCCTGGCGGCTGGCGCGCCTTGTCCGTGGGCGGCGGCGTGAACTGGCAGAGCGGCGCCTACCGCGATGCCACGGGGCCGGATGGCACGGAGCGCGTGGAGCAGGGCGGCTATGCCGTGGCCAGCCTGATGGCGAAATACGCGCTGTCGCGCCAGCTGTCCCTGCAGGCGAACATCAACAACGTGTTCGACAAGCATTACTACAGCCAGCTCGGCATGTACAACCAGGGGTACTGGGGGGCGCCGCGCAACGCCAGCGTTACCCTGCGCTACATCTTCTGATGCGCTTGCCTGGTGCTACAGCGGCCAGGCCTGTTTGGTGACGGCCACGGCGATGATGTAGGCAAATACCAGCACGGCGAGGGCGAAGGCGGCGCCGCGCACGGCCGGCGTCTTGCCCCGTTTCAGCGCAATGGTGCCCAGCGCGATGTAGGCCACCAGCGCGCACAGTTTGGCGGCCAGCCAGGGCTGGCTGCCCGGCGACTGGCCGCTCCACACGGCCAGGGCGATGGCGCTGGCCAGCAGGGCCGTGTCGACCAGGTGCGGCAGGATTTTCACCCAGCGCTGCTGCAAGGCGGGCGAGGCGCGCAGCATCCAGGCGCCGCGCAACAGGAAAAGACAGCCGCTGGCGGCGGCGCAGCCCATGTGGAAATGTTTGAGGCTCAGATAATCCATGCGTGATGTTGTGCGGTGATTGATGGTGGCGCCAGCATAGCCGCCTTTGGCCTTCCGCACCATACGCCGTCGGGATGAGACGAGCCTAAGGCAGGAATTTCACGTACACGAACTCCGGATCGCCCTCATCGAGATGGTCGATCCGGCCGCTGCGCACGAAGCCCGCGCCGGCGAATAGCCGTTGCGCGGCGCCGTTCGACCGGTTCGTCGAGGTGAATAGCTTCCCTGTCTGGCACGCGTCCGCGGCGGCCGCCAGCAGGCGCAATCCCACGCCGCAGCGCTGGTGCACGGGCGAGACCACCACCAGCGAGACAAAATCGTGGCCGAAGAAGTCGCCGTGCGTGAGGATATAGCCGGCCACCTGGCCGGCCCGGAGGGCCACCTGGCAGTGGCCCTTGCCGACGGCGGCGCGCACGGCCTCGCCGCGCTCCGGGTGCGTCTGGGCATAGGCATCGCAAGCCAGCATGGCTTTCACATCGCCGTGCCCGGCCACGCGCGTGACGATTTCATCTGCTTCCGTTCTGTTTTCCATGCCGCTCCTATTGTGCCGGTGCCGAGTGTGCCAAAAATGCGCCGGTTTGTAAAACACCCGCCATCCAGGCTAGGCGCGCACCCCGTCATCTAGTCACTTTTGCCGATGCGGCTATCCAGATTGCCTTCCCAGAATCACCCTGTGGCCGATAGTGCCTTTCGCCGCTGCCACGTAAGCTGGTCGGGACGGCTGGCCAGACGGCCAGTGCATTCATGGAGAAACATCGTGGCTACCCTAGATGGCACTAACAAGAACAGTAACAGCAGTAACAAGGCAGTCGAACCGGGCATGCGGCGCAAGCAGGCGTCCGTATTAATCAGCAGTACCTTCGCATTTACCATCTGCTTTGCAGTCTGGATGATGTTTGCCGTACTGGGCATCCCCATCAAGACCAGCCTGGGCTTGACTGAAACGCAATTCGGCCTGCTGGCCGCCATGCCCGTGCTGACGGGCTCCCTCGTGCGCGTGCCGCTGGGCATCTGGACAGACAAATACGGCGGACGCCGCGTCTTCTTCCTGCTGATGCTGGCCAGCGTGGTGCCGATCTACCTGATTTCCTACGCCACCGCCTACTGGCATTTCCTTGTGCTGGGCATGTTCGTGGGCCTGGCGGGCGGTTCGTTTTCCGTCGGCACGCCGTACGTGGCGCGCTGGTACGAAAAGGAGCGCCGCGGCCTGGCGATGGGCATTTTCGGCGCCGGCAAC
The DNA here is from genome assembly GCF_058796955.1 of Janthinobacterium sp. GW823-FHT03B06. Lineage (NCBI taxonomy): Bacteria > Pseudomonadati > Pseudomonadota > Betaproteobacteria > Burkholderiales > Oxalobacteraceae > Janthinobacterium > Janthinobacterium sp. GW823-FHT03B06. The sequence continues at coordinate 1,182,631 of NZ_JBXAJE010000001.1, read as the reverse complement.
TCCGGTTCCGCGCTGACCAAGTTCGTCGCGCCGGGCATCGTCGCCGCCTTCGGCTGGCAGATGCTGCCCAAGGTGTATGCGGTGGCCATGCTGGCCACGGCCATCATCTTCTGGCTGTTTTCGTACACGGACAAATCGCACCTGGCGCCATCGGGCGAAAGTTTTTCGGCCCAGATGAAGGTGCTGAAGGATCCGCGCGTGTGGCGCTACTGCCAGTACTACTCGGTGGTGTTCGGCGGCTATGTGGCGCTGGCCCTGTGGATGACGAAGTATTACGTGGCCGAATACGGTTTTGATCTGAAGCACGCGGCGCTGCTGGCCGCCTGCTTCTCGCTGCCGGGCGGCGTGTTGCGCGCGCTGGGCGGCTGGATCTCCGACAAATACGGTGCGGCGAAAGTCACCTGGGCCGTGATGTGGGTGTGCTGGGTGTGCTTCTTCCTGCTGTCGTATCCGCAAACGCAGATGGTGATCGAGACCGTCACGGGGCCGCTGGCCTTCCATATCGGCCTGTCGCCGCTGTGGTTCACCGTGCTGCTGTTCATCGTCGGCATCGCCATGGCTGTCGGCAAGGCGTCCGTCTTCAAGTTCATCGGCGATGATTTTTCCGACAACATCGGTGCCGTCTCGGGCGTGGTGGGTCTGGCCGGCGGCCTGGGCGGCTTCATCCTGCCCGTGATGTTCGGCGCCCTGGTGGACTTCACGGGCGTGCGTTCGAGCTCCTTCATGCTCCTGTACGGCACCGTCTGCGTTTCCCTCGTCTGGATGCATTTCTCGTTCAAGCCGCTGCGTGCGGCACCAACTACTCAACCTGCAGGAGTTAAAGCATGAGCCGCTATATGATCAATACCTGGGAGCCTGAGACTCCCAGTTTCTGGCAAAGCACGGGCAAGGCCACGGCCGCGCGCAATCTGTGGATTTCGATTCCCGCGCTGCTGCTGGCGTTCGCCGTGTGGATGGTGTGGAGCGTGGTGGTGGTCAACCTGCCCAACATCGGTTTTACCTACAGTAACAACCAGCTGTTCTGGCTGACGGCCTTGCCGGGCCTGTCCGGCGCCACCTTGCGCATCTTTTACTCGTTCATGGTGCCGATCTTCGGCGGCCGCCGCTGGACGGCCATTTCCACGGGTTCGCTGCTGATTCCCGCCATCGGCATCGGCCTGGCCGTGCAGGACGTGAACACCGGTTATCCGACCATGCTGATCCTGGCGCTGCTGTGCGGTTTCGGCGGCGGCAATTTCGCCTCGTCGATGGCCAACATCAGCTTTTTCTATCCAAAGGCGAGCAAGGGCTTCGCGCTGGGCATGAATGCGGGCCTGGGCAACCTGGGCGTGTCGGTGGTGCAGTTCGTCGTGCCGCTGGTGATCACGTTCGCCGTCTTCGGCGCCTGGGGCGGCGATTCGCTCACCTGGGTCAAGAATGGCGTGAGCAAGGAGATGTGGCTGCAAAACGCGGGCTTCATCTGGGTGCCGTTCATCGCGCTGTCGACTTTACTGGCCTGGTTCGGCATGAATGACCTGGCGTCGGCCAAGGCGTCGTTTTCCGAACAGGCCGTGATCTTCAAGCGCAAGCACAACTGGCTCATGTGCTGGCTGTACACGGGCACCTTCGGCTCCTTCATCGGTTACTCGGCCGCGTTCCCGCTGCTGATCAAGATCCAGTTCCCCGACGTCAACCCGCTCGATTACGCCTTCCTGGGACCGTTGGTCGGCGCCCTGGCGCGCGTGGCCGGCGGCGTGATTTCCGACAAACTGGGCGGCGCACGCGTCACCCTGTGGTCGTTCCTCCTGATGATAGGCGCCGTGCTGGGCGTGCTGTACTTCATGCCGCAAGCCGGCGGAAGTGTGCACACTGCGGGCAGTTTCAACGGCTTCTTCTGGATGTTCATGCTGCTGTTCGCCGGCACGGGTATCGGCAATGCCTCGACCTTCCGCATGATCCCCGTGATCTTCCTGACGGAGCACCAGCGCGCGGCCGCCGGCAAGGGCAAGGCGGCGCAGGAACAAGCGATCGTCGACGCCAACAAGGAAGGCGCGGCCGTGCTGGGCTTCACGTCGGCCGTGGCGGCCTACGGCGCCTTCTTCATCCCGAAAAGCTATGGCACGTCAATTGCGCTGACGGGCAGCCCCGACGCGGCCCTGTGGTGCTTCATCGGCTTTTATGTCAGCTGCATCGCCATCACCTGGTGGTGCTATGCGCGCAAGAATGCGCCGATGCCTTGCTAAAGTTGGAATGTCTGGCAAGTCGTTCTTGCCAGACGTTGAGGAAATGAGAGTATGTCATGGAAGAACTGGAAAAATTCGTCAACGGCTTCAGCCTGTTTCAGCAGCAGTATTTCAGCGAGCCGCAAACCTTGTACGACAGCCTGCGCGACGGGCAGCGGCCCACGACCCTGCTGATCGGCTGCTGCGATTCGCGCGTCGATCCCATGCTGCTGACGGGCAGCGACCCGGGCGACATGTTCGTCGTGCGCAATATCGCCAACCTGGTGCCGCCGTGCACGCCTGACGCGCCGCCCGGCGTCAGTTCGGCCATCGAGTTCGCCGTCTGCAAGCTGGAAGTGGCCAGGGTCATCGTGCTGGGCCATGCGCGCTGCGGCGGCATCCGCGCGCTGCTGGAACCGCAGCCGCGCGCGGAAGGGCAGGAAACGGACTTCGTGGGACAGTGGATGCGCATCGCCGAACCGGTGGCGCAGCGCGTGCGGCGTGACCTGGCGCACCGCTCGTCGGAGGAACAGCACCATGCGTGCGAACTGGCCAGCATCCTGCAGTCGCTGGACAACCTGCTCACCTACCCGTGGCTCAAGCGCCGGGTGGAGCAGGGCGTATTGAAACTGCATGGCTGGTATTTTGACATCGACAGCGGGGCGCTGATGGCCTATTCGGCGCGCCAGCAGCAGTTTTTGCCGCTCGTCTGTCCGATAGAGCGGGCGCGCCATCTGCATGAGCGCCCTTGGCCGGATGCGGCCAGGTAATCCGAAACGTGCCGTCAAGAATGTGTCGGATTACGCTACGCTAATCCGGCCTGCATCTGGTAGGTCGGATTAGGCGGGGCCGCCGAGGCCGCAGGCCGCAATCCGACAACTTCCCTCAGCTAAAACGCAATAAATCCCCGCTGCGGTCAAACGCCAGCAGGCTGTCGATGCGGCCTTGCTCGATGGCCGTCACCATGGCGCGCAGGGGCGCTTCGCATTCCTGCGCGGCGGGCGGCTGGCCCTCGCGACCCGCCAGTCCCGCCACGAAGACCACGTCCCAGTGCGTCTGCATCTGTTTCGACTCCTCCTTCAATGTCTCGAAGCTGCCCAGTTCATCGGGCAGCTTGTCGGCGCACATCACGGGCGTGAGGGACTTGCCCTGGCCGCCAGGCTGGGCCTGCGCCTGGGTAAAGGTGAACAGCAGGCGTTGCGGCTGCTCCTGGTTGCGGGCGCTGTGCAGCAGGCTGGCGTAATCGGTAATCGACATGGTGCTCTTTCTCTGTGTTGAACGATGACGACAGGTATACCGCAGCACGGTCGCGGCGCCCATAGGCAATAGTGACTATCCGGGTGACTACGTGCCTATGCATTCCTGGTGCCGGAAACCGACTTCTTGCCAATACCGCCGCGCAGGGCGCGTCGATAGACTGTTTGTATCGACGCGTGGGCCATTCGGCTTGCAGCGTTTTTATGACCTGGCGCCGCTCCTGCGGCGCAATGTGGAGGTAGCATGAGTCACTTTCTGGACCGTCTTAAATTTTTTAGCAAGCCCGCCGAGCCGTTCTCCAACGGCCATGGCACCGTGGTCGATGAAGACCGCACCTGGGAAAACGCCTACCGCCAGCGCTGGCAGCACGACAAGATCGTGCGCTCCACGCATGGCGTGAACTGTACCGGCTCGTGCAGCTGGAAGGTGTACGTCAAGAATGGCCTGATCACCTGGGAAACCCAGCAAACCGACTACCCGCGCACGCGGCCCGACCTGCCCAACCACGAACCGCGCGGCTGCCCGCGCGGCGCCAGCTATTCCTGGTACGTGTATTCGGCCCAGCGCGTGAAATACCCGATGGTGCGCGGCCGCCTGATGGAAATGTGGCGCGAAGCGCGCAAGACCATGGACCCCGTCACGGCCTGGGACTGGATCAGCCAGGACCCCGTGCGCTCGCAGCAGTACAAATCCATCCGCGGCCTGGGCGGCTTCGTGCGCGCCACGTGGGAAGAATCGAATGAAATCATCGCCGCCGCGAACGCGCTGACGATCAAGAAATACGGCCCGGACCGCATCGTCGGCTTCTCGCCGATTCCCGCCATGTCCATGGTCAGCTACGCTTCCGGCACGCGCTACCTGTCGCTGATCGGCGGCGTGGCCCTGAGCTTTTACGATTGGTACTGCGACTTGCCGCCGGCCAGCCCGCAAGTGTGGGGCGAGCAGACGGACGTGCCGGAATCGGCCGACTGGTACAACTCGACCTATCTGATGGTGTGGGGCTCGAACGTGCCGATGACGCGCACGCCGGACGCCCACTTCTACACGGAAGTGCGCTACAAGGGCACGAAAACCGTGGCCATCTCGCCCGACTACGGCGAAATGGTGAAGTTCGGCGACATCTGGCTGGCGCCGAAGCAGGGTACCGATGCCGCGCTGGCGCTGGCCATGGGCCACGTCATCCTCAAGGAGTTCCACTCGGAAGGCCAGAGCGCCTACTTCCGCGACTATGCGCGCCAGTACACGGACTTCCCCATGCTGGTGCTGCTCAAGGAGCATAACGGCACCCTGGTGCCCGATTACTTCCTGCGCGCTTCGCACCTGGACAACAATCTCGACGAAACCAACAACCCGGAATGGAAAACCCTGGTCATCGACGAAACCACGGGCGCCATCACCGCGCCGGCCGGCTCCATCGGCTTCCGCTGGGGCGAGTCGGGCAAGTGGAACCTGGAACAGAAGGCCGGCGGCAGCGGCGCGCCCATCGTGCCGATGCTCTCCATGATCAACGACAGCGACGCCGTCACGGAAGTGGGTTTTGCCTACTTCGGCGGCAAGGACGCGTCCGACATGCTGCTGCGCAAGGTGCCGGTGAAAACCATCCGCCTGGCCGACGGCACGACGGGCCTCGTCACCACCGTATTCGACCTGACCCTGGCCAACTACGGCATCGACCGTGGCTTGGGCGGCGAGAACGTGGCCGAGAGCTATGACGACGACGTGCCGTACACCCCCGCGTGGCAAGAGAAGCACACGGGCGTGAAACGCGCCGACGTCATCACCGTGGCGCGCCAGTTCGCGGAAAACGCGGACCAGACGCGCGGCAAGAGCATGGTCATCGTGGGCGCTGGCCTGAATCACTGGTACCACATGGACATGACCTACCGCGGCATCATCAATATGCTGATGATGTGCGGCTGTATCGGCCAGTCGGGCGGCGGCTGGGCCCATTACGTGGGCCAGGAAAAACTGCGTCCGCAAACGGGCTGGACGCCTTTGGCCTTCGCCCAGGACTGGGTGCGCCCGATGCGCCAGATGAACGGCACCTCGTTCTTCTATGCCCACACGAGCCAGTGGCGCCATGAAAAGCTGGAAACGGGCGACATCGCCTCGCCATCGGCGGCCGGCGGCACGGGCGACCTGACCCTGCTCGATTACAACGCCAAGGCCGAGCGCATGGGCTGGCTGCCATCGGCGCCGCAGCTGCAGACCAATCCGCTGGAGGTGGCCAAGGCCGCCAAGGCGGCAGGGCAGGCGCCGGCCGCGTATGCGCTCGACCAGATCAAGGCGGGCCAGCTGCAGTTCTCGTGCGACGATCCGGACAATCCGGCCAACTTCCCGCGCAATATGTTTGTCTGGCGCTCGAACATCCTCGGCAGCTCGGGCAAGGGCCACGAGTACTTCCTGAAATACCTGCTGGGCACGCAGAACGGCTTGCTCAGCGACGAAGACGACTGCATCACGCCGAAACAGGTGAAGGTGCGCCCGGCCGCCGAAGGCAAGCTCGATCTGCTGGTGGTGCTCGATTTCCGCATGTCGACCACGTGTTTGTATGGCGATGTGGTGCTGCCGACGGCCACCTGGTATGAAAAAGACGATCTGAATACGTCGGACATGCATCCGTTCATCCATCCGCTGTCCGAAGCCGTGCAGCCGCTGTGGCAATCGAAGTCGGACTGGGAAATCTACAAGGGCATCGCCGAGAAGTTCTCGGAAATCGGCGGCGAACTGCTGGGCACCCAGCAAGACATCATCCTCACCCCGCTGATGCACGATACTCCGGGCGAACTGGGCCAGCCTTTCGATCCCAAGGACTGGCGCGCCGGCGAATGCGATGCGATTCCCGGCAAGACCATGCCGAACATGACGGTGGTCGAGCGCAATTACCGCGACGTCTACAAGAAGTTCACCTCGATCGGACCGCTGCTGGAAACCATCGGCAATGGCGGCAAGGGCATTTCCTGGAAGACGGGCCATGAAGTCGAGGTCCTGCGCGGCATCAACCGCACGGTGCTCGATGAAGGCGTGTCGAAGGGCCAGCCGCGCCTCGATACGGCCATCGATGCGGCCGAAATGATTCTGTCGCTGGCGCCGGAAACGAATGGCCACGTGGCCGTCAAGGCCTGGGCTGCGCTGTCCGCCATCACGGGACGCGAGCACACGCATCTGGCGCTGCCGCGCGAGCATGACAGCATCCGCTTCCGCGACGTGCAGGCGCAGCCGCGCAAGATCATTTCCTCGCCCACCTGGTCGGGCCTGGAAAGCGAGGAAGTCAGCTACACGGCCGGCTATACCAACGTGCATGAACTGATCCCATGGCGCACCCTGACGGGCCGCCAGCAGTTCTACCAGGATCACCTGTGGATGCGCGACTTCGGCGAGGGGCTGTGCGTGTACAAGCCGGCCATCAACACGAAGACGACGGAAGCGCTGCTGGGCACCAAGCCGAACGGCAACAAGGAACTGGCGCTGAACTTTTTGACGCCGCACCAGAAGTGGGGCATCCACTCCACGTATTCGGACAACCTGCGCATGCTGACCCTGTCGCGCGGCGGACCGCACGTGTGGCTGTCGGAGACCGACGCGCAAGCTGCCGGCATCGTCGACAACGACTGGATCGAGGTCTTCAACGTGAACGGCAGCCTGACGGCGCGCGCCATCGTCAGCCAGCGCATCCCGGCCGGCATGACGATGATGTACCACGCCCAGGAAAAGATCATCAACGTGCCCGGCGCGGAGATGACGGGCAAGCGGGGCGGCATCCATAACTCGGTCACGCGCGCCGTGCCCAAGCCGACGCACATGATCGGCGGCTACGCCCAGCTGGCGTACGGCTTCAATTACTACGGCACGGTGGGCTCCAACCGCGATGAATTCGTATTGGTGCGCAAGATGAACAAGGTCGACTGGCTCGAAGGCCCGTTGCAGGAAGAAGGAGCATAGTATGAAAATCAGAGCGCAAATCGGCATGGTGCTGAACCTGGACAAGTGCATCGGCTGCCACACCTGTTCCGTCACCTGCAAGAACGTGTGGACCAGCCGCGACGGCGTCGAGTACGCATGGTTCAACAACGTGGAAACCAAACCCGGCATCGGCTATCCGAAGCAGTGGGAAAACCAGGACAAGTGGAATGGCGGCTGGCGCCGCACGGACTCTGGCAAGATCGAGCCGCGCCAGGGCAGCCGTCTGAAGATCCTGGCCAATATCTTCGCCAATCCGAACCTGCCCGCCATCGACGAGTACTACGAGCCGTTCACCTACGACTACGAGCACCTGCAAAGCGCGCCGCTGTCGCAGACGCCGCCGACGGCCCGTCCGATCTCCGTGCTGACGGGGAAAAAGATGGAAAAAATCGAGTGGGGCCCGAACTGGGAAGATGACCTGGGCGGCGAGTTTGCCCAGCGCAGCAAGGACAAGCTGTTCGACAACATGCAGAAGGAGATGTACGGCACGTTCGAAAACACCTTCATGATGTATCTGCCGCGTCTGTGCGAGCATTGCCTCAACCCGACGTGCGTGGCGTCCTGCCCGTCCGGCTCCGTGTACAAGCGCGAAGACGACGGCATCGTGCTGATCGACCAGGACAAGTGCCGCGGCTGGCGCATGTGCATCTCCGGTTGCCCGTACAAGAAGATTTACTACAATTGGTCGTCCGGCAAGGCGGAGAAGTGCACGTTCTGCTTCCCCCGCATCGAGGCCGGCCAGCCTACCGTGTGCTCGGAAACGTGCGTGGGCCGCATCCGCTACCTGGGCGTGCTGCTGTACGACGCCGACAAGATCGAGGCTGCCGCCTCCGTGCCGCAGGAGCAGGACCTGTACCAGGCGCAATTGGGCCTGTTCCTCGATCCGCACGACCCGGCCATCATCGCCGAGGCGCGCCGCCAGGGCATCCCGGACCTTTGGCTCGATGCTGCCGTCAAGTCGCCCGTCTACAAGATGGCCGTCGAGTGGAAAGTGGCGTTCCCGCTGCATCCCGAATACCGCACCTTGCCGATGGTGTGGTACGTGCCGCCGCTGTCGCCGATCCAGGCAGCCGCCGAATCTGGCAAGCTGGGCGTGAACGGCATGCTGCCCGACACCCAAAGCCTGCGCATTCCCGTGCAGTACCTGGCCAATTTGCTGACGGCCGGCGACCAGCCGCCCATCGTCACGGCGCTGGACCGCATGCTGGCCATGCGTGCCTACATGCGCAGCAAGACGGTCGAGAAGGTGGAGAACCTCACGGTGCTCAAGCAAGTGGGATTGACCCAGGCGCAGGTGGAGGACATGTACCACATCATGGCCATCGCCAATTACGAAGACCGCTTCGTTATCCCCAGCAGCCACAAGGAAATGGCCGAGGACAGCTTCAACGAGAAGGGTTCGTGCGGCTTCAGCTTCGGCAACGGCTGCTCGGACGGCAGCAGCGAACCGACCTTGTTCGGCAAGAAAAAACACGGTTCGGCCATCTTCATGCAGATGCCGAAGTCGCGCAAAACGGCGCCTGGCGCTTAAGGAGACGATATGACACACGCTATGCATCACTATCAAGTCCTCTCGCGCCTGCTGCTGTACCCGGAGCCCGAGCTGATCGCGCACCTGCCGCAACTGGAGGCCGCGCTGGCGGCCGTGCCGGAGCAGCAGGCGCTGTTGCGGCCCTTGCTGGCGCACCTGGAAAGCAGCAGCCTGATCGACCTGCAGCAGCAGTACGTGGCCACCTTCGACCGCAATCCCTCGCACTCGCTGCACCTGTTCGAGCATATTCACGGCGAATCGCGTGACCGGGGCCAGGCCATGGTCGACCTGATGGAGGAATACAAGCGCCACGGCCTGCAGATGGTGGGCGACGACTTGCCCGACTTCGTGCCCCTGTTCCTGGAGTTTTTGGCGCAGCTCGACGAGGCAGTCTCGGCGCCGCTGCTGGGCGACGCCGTCCACGTGCTGGCCCACATCGGCCGCAAGCTGACGGCCAACGGCAGCCCGTATGCGCCCGTCTTCACCGTGCTCGAACGCCTGAGTCCCGTGGCGGCCGAAATGCTGGCCGAACCGCCGGTGCGCGACATGGATGAAGCGCTGGAAACCTTCGGTCCCGGTGCGGATGGCGTCGAGCCCTTGCTGCGTCAAGCCCCGGGCGGCGTCCATCCCGTGCATTTTCACCCGCAGCCGCGCCGCGCCGCTTGAAGCGCGCCCGCATGAGGAGAGTACATCATGAGTAATTATTTGCATCAATTTGTGTATGGCATTTATCCATACATCGCGCTGGCCATCTTTTTTCTCGGCAGCCTGATCCGTTTCGACCGCGAGCAATACACGTGGAAGTCCGATTCCAGCCAGCTGCTGCACCGCGGCAGCCTGCGTTTGGGCAATATCCTGTTCCACATCGGCATCATCGGCCTGCTGTTCGGCCATGCGGCCGGCTTGCTGACCCCGGTCTGGGTGTGGGATACCTTGGGCGTGTCGCATAGCCTGAAGCAGGGCGTGGCCATGGCGGCCGGCGGCGTGATGGGCGGCCTGTGCCTGGCCGGCATCCTGATCCTGCTGGCGCGCCGCTTCGGCAATGCACGGCTGCGCGCCGTCACCACGGCCGGCGACAAGCTGGTGATGGTGTGGATTTTGCTGACCTTGCTGCTGGGCCTGTCCTCGATCTTCGTCTCGGCGTCGCACATGGATGGCCACATGATGGTCTTGCTGATGAACTGGGCGCAGCACATCGTCACCTTGCGCGGCGACGCCGCCAGCTTCATCGTCGATGCGCCGCTGGTGTTCAAGCTGCACCTGTTCATGGGCATGTCGCTGTTCGTCATCTTCCCGTTCACCCGTCTGGTGCACGTGTGGAGCGGCTTTGGCGCCATCGGCTATCTTGGTCGCGCCTATCAGTTAGTTCGCCGCCGCTAAGGTGGTCATTGAAAGGAGAATCATTATGGGAATTTCCGTCAATGGCATCGATATCGACGATGCCGACATCGCGCAGGAATTGCCGCATCACGACGGTGCCGGCAATCCGCTGAAACAGGCCGTGCATGAACTGGTGCTGCGCCGGCTGCTGCACGCCGAGGCGCAGCGCCTCGGCGTGCAGGGCGGCAGTATTGATGACCGCATCGAGGCGCTGTTCGCGCAGGAAGTGCGCGTGCCGCCCGCCGACGATGCGGCTTGCCGCACCTTTTATGCACAGCGCCCGCAGCTGTTTCGCAGCGGGGCGCTGGTCGAGGCGCGCCACATCCTGTTTCAGGTGACGCCGGAGGCGCCTTTGGAGCTGCTGCGCACGACGGCGCAAGCCGTGCTCGATGCCCTGAAACTGGCGCCCGAGCGCTTCGCCGAACTGGCGGCGCAGTATTCGAACTGTCCGTCCGGCGCCCTGGGCGGTAGCCTGGGCCAGCTGTCGCCGGGCCAGAGCGTGCCGGAATTCGACGCCCTCGTGTTCCGCCTGGAGGCAGGCGCGCTGGCCGGCCATTTGCTGGAAACGCGCTTCGGCTACCACATCGTGCAGGTGCAGCGCCGGGTCGAAGGCAAGGCCATCCCGTACGAAGCGGTGCAGGCGCAGATCGCCGACCGCCTGGCGCGGGCGGCGTGGCAGCGCGCCGTGCACCAGTACCTGCACCTGCTCGTGGGGCGGGCGGACATTGCCGGTATCGAGCTCGAAGGCACAGCCAGCCCGCTGGTTCAGTAAGTAGAAATGCGTAGCTAAAAAGGCGTAGGCCGCTAGGCCTTCTGGGGCACAGCCAGATCGTGCCCCAGCCTTTACAATCACGGAAGAATCAGGAGTAGCGTCATGGGTAGCGTCAAGTTGCAGGACCGTTTTGGCCGTTCGATCGATTATGTGCGGCTGTCCGTCACCGACCGCTGCGATTTGCGCTGCGGTTATTGCATGCCCAAGGGTTTTCGCGGCTTCGAGGAGCCGAAGGACTGGCTGACGTTCGACGAAATCGAGCGCCTGCTGGGCATTTTCGTGCGCCTCGGCACGCGCCGCGTGCGGCTGACGGGCGGCGAACCGCTGTTGCGGCGCAATCTGCCGCAGCTGGCGCAAAGGCTGTCCGCGCTGCCCGGTCTGGACGACCTGTCGCTGTCGACCAACGCCACCCAACTGGGCAAGCATGCCGTGGCCTTGCGCGCGGCCGGCGTGGACCGCATCAACGTCAGCCTCGATTCGCTCGACCGCGCCTGCATGCAGCAGATCACGGGGCGCGACAGCCTGCAGCCCATTCTGGATGGCCTGATGGCGGGCAAGGCGGCCGGTTTCGACCCGATCAAGATCAATATGGTGGCCATGCGCGGCGTCAATGACGGCCAGATCGAGGCCATGGCGGCCTTCTGCATCGAGCAGCAGTTCATCCTGCGCCTGATCGAAGCCATGCCGATGGGCAGCACGGGCCGCAATGCCAGCTACATGCCGCTGGGTCCCGTTCGCGAACGCCTGGCGGCCCGCTTCGGCCTGGTGCCGCAGGCGATGGAACTGGGGGGAGGGCCGGCGCGCTACATGGCGACCCCCGACGGACGCTCGAGCATCGGCTTCATTACGCCCATGTCGCAGCATTTTTGCGCCACCTGCAACCGGGTGCGCCTGTCCGTCGATGGTACCCTGTACCTGTGCCTGGGACAGGAAGAGAAATTCGCGTTTGGCCCCATGCTGCGCGGCGGGGCCACGGATGCGCAGATCGAGGCGGCGATCCGCGCCGCCATCGAACTGAAGCCGCAGCAGCACGATTTCAATACGCAGCCCGATAAAATCATCCGGTTCATGGCACAGACGGGCGGCTGAGGCAGTTTGCATTCACATTCAAGGGCGGTATGAAATTCAAGGCGATGTTTTCCTCCTGGCAGAAGCTGTCGACCAAGATCGTCGGCGCGCTGCTGCTCATGCTGGTGCTGGCCTTGAGTGCCATAGGCTGCACCCTGTTTTTGTCGTGGCAGCTCGAAGGCAGTTCGGCCGCCATCAACGAGACGGGCCGGCTGCGCATGCAGACCTACCGCCTGACCCTGCTGCTTGCCAGCGACGCCCGCGAGCAGGCGCGCCAGCAAGTGCTGCTGATCGATGAGACCCTGGCCAAGATCGGCCACGGCGACCCGCAGCGTCCCCTGTTCCTGCCCCCCAGCACGGCCATCAAGTCCGAATTCGACCGCATCGGCGTCGCCTGGCGCAGTGCCTTGCGTCCGGCCGCCCTGGCCGCCGATTCCATTGTGCGCGCGCGCCAGTTCGAGCATGACGCCGACACCTTCGTGGGACAGGTGGACCAGCTGGTGCGCCTGATCGAGCACGACAGCGAACAGCGCACCTTCTGGCTGCGCGCCTCGCAGCTGATCCTCGTCGGCATGGCCGTCATCGGCACGGTCAGCATGATTTACCTGATGTTCATGCTCATCATCGAACCGGTGACGCGGCTGCGCCTGGGCATGCAGCGCATGAAGGAGCGCGACTTCAGCGTGCGCCTGGCCGTCGAGAGCAATGACGAATTCGGCCAGCTGGCCAGCGGCTTCAACCAGATGGCCGACCGCCTGCAGGCGCTGTACGGCAACCTGGAAGAGGGCGTGCGCAGCAAGACGGCCACGCTCGAATACCGCAACCGCGAGCTGGCGCTGCTGTACGAAAGCGCGGCCTTTTTGCAACGCCCTCAGCCGCTGGAAGACATCTGCGGCGGCTTCATGCAGCGCATCGTCGATTATTTCGAGGCCGACGGCTCCACCGTGCGCGTGCTCGACGCCGAGCGGGGCAACCTGCACATGGTGGTGCATACGGGCCTGTCCGAAGAACTGGTGGCGTCCGAGCATTGCCTGAAGGTGGGCGACTGCCTGTGCGGCACGGCCGTCGAGATGAAGGTGGCGAAGGTGCACGACATGCGGCGCATCGACAAGGCGCACGAGCTGCGCTGCCACCGCGAGGGCTTTGCCACCGTCTCCGTTTTCCATATCCACGCGCACGAACAGCACCTGGGCTTTTTCAACCTGCATTTCCGCCATGCGCGCGTGTTTTCCGCGCGCGAACTGGCCTTGCTGGAAACCCTGGGCCAGCTACTGGGCATCGCGCTGGAAAACCTGCGCCTGGCCGCGCGCGAACGCGAGATGGCCATTTCCGAAGAGCGCAACCTGGTGGCGCAGGGTCTGCACGACAGCATCGCGCAAAGCCTCAACTTCCTCAACCTGCAGGTGCAGATGCTCGACGACTCCGTGCGCAATGCGCGTTTCGACGAGGTGGCGGGCATCGTGCCGGCTCTGCACGCGGGCGTGAAGGAAAGCTACGAGGACGTGCGCGAACTGCTGGCCAATTTCCGCAGCCGCCTGATGGAGGATGACCTGATTGGCTCCCTGCGCGCGGCGCTCGACAAATTCCGCCGCCAGACGGGCATCGACGCCGAGCTGCTGGCCGACGTCGACGGCGCGCCATTCCCCCGCGAGCAGCAATTGCAGTTATTATTCATCGTGCAGGAAGCGCTGTCGAACATCCGCAAGCACGCGCAGGCCAGCCACGTCGAGGTGCGTCTCGCCGATCACCAGGATTTTACGCTGACGATCAGCGACAATGGCGTCGGCTTCGACGCTGCCGCCGTGCTGGAAAAGGGCGACAGCCATGTCGGCATCCATATCATGCGCGAGCGCGCGCAGCGCATCGACGCCACGTTCGACGTGCATGCCTGCCCCGGTGGCGGCACGACCGTCGAACTGCATTTGTCGCGCGAGCAGCGCCGCGCCGCCTAAGCCACTATCTGAAAGTATAAAAAAATGGAGACTCCCGATAAACCGATCACCGTCATGCTGGTGGACGACCACGCGCTGTTCCGCAGCGGCATACGCTCGCTGCTGCAGCGCCATACGGACTTTTCCGTCGTGGGCGAGGCGGCCGATGGCGTGGAAGGCATCAAGCGCGCCATCCAGCTGCAGCCCGACGTGGTGCTGCTGGACCTGAACATGGCCGGCATGTCCGGCGTGGAAGCGCTGCAGCTGATGCAGCACGACTGCCCCGATACGGCCATCGTCATGCTGACCGTGTCGGAAGACGCCGAAGACCTGGCCACGGCCCTGCGCGCGGGCGCCTGTGGCTATTTGATCAAGAATATCGACGCCGACTACCTGGTGCGCGCCATCCGCCGCGCGGCGGCCGGCGAAGTCGTCATCGCCGAAGCGATGACGGGCAAGCTGGTGGCGCAGCTGCAGGCGGGCACGCGGCGCGAGGAGCCCGTGTCGGAACTCGACAAGCTCACGCCGCGCGAAAAGGAAATCATCGACTGCCTGTCGCGCGGCGAGAGCAACAAGGGCATCGCCCGCACCCTCGACCTGGCCGAAAGCACGGTCAAGATCCACGTGCAGAACGTGCTGAAAAAACTCAACCTCACGAGCCGCGTGCAGGCGGCCGTGTACGCGGTCGAGCACCGCCAGGGCAAGTAGCCCGAGTCGGGGTCGGACCCGCCGGGTCAGACCCCATGGTGACTTCTCGCTATCTCTCTAGTCCTTTATGCCGATGGCGGCATCTGCGCTTTTAAAGTAGTATATTGAATATATCTTTAAAGGCGACTCCATCATGGCCATCACCCCGATCAGCGAACCTTCTCCACCTTCCACGACAGCAGGCGCCGCTCCCTGGCATGCCGGCCACGCCGTCTGGCAACTGGGCTTCCGCCCGTTCTACCTGCTGGCGGCCGTGTTTGCGGCCATCGCCATTCCCCTGTGGCTGGCCAGCTATGGGGGCCTGCTGCCTGGCGGTCTGCAGGTGGGCCTGGGATGGCACATGCATGAAATGGTGTTCGGCTTCGCGCTGGCCGTCGTCGTCGGTTTCCTCTACACGGCGGGGCGCAACTGGACGGGCTTGCCCACGCCGCACGGCGCTCCGCTGATGGCGCTGGCGGGGCTGTGGCTGGCGGGACGCGTGGCCATGCTGTGCGGTCCCGGCCTGCTGCCGGCGCTGGTTGACTGGCTGTTCCTGCCGCTGGCCGCCTGGCCCCTGTACCAGGTGCTGCGCCGCTCGGGCAATACGCGCAATCTGTTTCTCGTCGGTCTGCTGGCCTTGCTGGCGCTGGCCAATGCCCTGTTCCACGCGGCCGTGCTGGGCTGGCTGCCGCTGTCGCTGTTTGTGCCCGTGCAGGCGGCCATCTTCATCATCGTGCTGATCGAATCGGTGATCGGCGCGCGCGTCATTCCCATGTTTACCCGCAATGGCGCACCTGGCAGCACGCCGGTGGCCAGCCCGAAACGCGCGCTGGTCGCCGTGGCCTGCATGGCGGCGGCCGCGATTGCGTGGCTGGCCGGTGCGCCCGCCTGGCTGACGGCGCCGCTGGCCTTGTGCGCGGCAGGCGTATCGCTGGCCAATCTGCTGGCCTGGCAGCCGCAGCGCACGGTGCGCGTGCCGCTGCTGTGGATTTTGCACCTGTCGTATGCGTGGATCGGCATCGGCTTTGCGCTGCTGGCGGCTGCCAGCCTGGGTCTGCTGCCGGCCAGCGCCGCCTTGCACGCGCTGACGGTGGGATCGATGGCGGGCCTGATCATTGGCATGATGACGCGCACCACCCTGGGCCACACGGGACGTGCGCTCAAGGGCGGCAGGGCGGAAGCGGCGATGTACTGGCTGATCCAGCTGGGCGCGCTGGCGCGCCTGCTGGCTGCCGTCGGTCCCGCCGCGCTGTCCATGCCGCTGCTGCTGGCGGCCGGCGCGTGCTGGTCGCTGGCCTTTGGCCTGTATGCGTGCGTGTATGCGCCTTATTTGTGGCGCGCCAGGGTGGATGGCCGCGAAGGCTAGCCTGGCGTCAGAACGGGCGCCAGGCCAGCAGTTTCTTGATTTCCGGCGCCCAGTAGGACAGCGATTCGCCCACGACGAATAGCAGCATGCCCAGCATGAAGGCTCTCAACAGCAAATCCCTGCACCAGATCATGGTGTCTCCTAAATTTTCATATTGGCAAGTCTATCATTGGCATGCGCTGCCATGTTGTGTTTCTGGCATGGCCGGCTGGCCGGGCGCCGGCGTCTGTGCCGTGAATGCGGCGACGGCATCGATGGCGTGCGCCAGCGCCTGTTCCAGGGCATCGAGCGCGGCTGACGCATCGTCGCCCGCGTGCAGCAGCTGTTCGGCTTGCTGGGCGGCTTGCAGGGTGGCCGGCAGGGCCAGGCTGCCTGCCACGCCGGCCAGCTTGTGCGCCAGCGCGGCGGCGTCGCCGCGTGCGTTGGCCGCCAGCAGCGCGCGCATGGCGCCCACCGTATTGCGGTAAGTGTTGCCGAAGTGCGACAGATGCTGGCGGTAGGGCGCTTCGTCGAGCCACTGCGCCATCCCTTGCGCCAGGTCGATCACGGGCGCCGCGCCGCCTGCCCGCAAGGGCGTCGCCGCTTCGGTCGCTGCCGGCGGCAGGGCCGGCAGCCCTTGCGCATGGCGCCGGTGCGCGCTCGCGATCAGGGCGATGGTCTGCGGCACGTCGAACGGTTTGCTGATGAAATGGTTCACGCCCGCTTCCAGCGCCGCCGTGCGCTGTGTCCGGAACGCCCCGGCCGTCAGGGCCACCACGGGCAAGTCCTGGAACTGCGGCAGCTGGCGCAGCGCGCGCGTCGCCTGCAAGCCATCCATGACGGGCATCTGCACATCCATCAGCACGATGTCGACGTCGGACGGGTGGGCCAGCAGCCAGTCCAGCGCCTGCTGGCCATCGCAGGCGAACGAGGGCAGGGCGCCCTGGTCGCACAGGATATGGTTGACCACGTCGCGGTTGATGTCGCTGTCGTCGACCACCAGCACGCGCACGCCGGCCAGCACGCGTGCCCCCAGCGCTGCGTGGCCCGTGTCCAGGCCGGCCGCTTCAGCACGCCGCTGGCGCGCTTCCATCGTCGCGTTGTACAGGCTGGAAGCCGTCACCGGTTCGTTGAGGATGGCATCGGCCGGATTGGCCGGGTCCGTATGGCGGCGCGCGGGCGCTGTCGCCGGTGCGCCGCTGGCCGCCAGGATCACGATGGGGCAATCCTGCGGCGGCAGGTGCTCGCGCAGGGCGCGCGCCGTGGCTTCCCCGTCCATGTCCGGCATGCGCGCGGCCAGCACGATGACGCCGGGCCGCGCGTCCTCGGCGCAGGCCAGCGCATGCTCGAGCGCCGCCTGGCCGCCGGAGACGGCATGCACGCGCCAGCCCAGGCCCTGCGCGACGGCGGCCACGCCGGCGCGCGAATCGGCCTTGCCGTCGGCCAGCAAGACGCGCAAGCCCTGCATGTCGGGCGAGGACGGGGCGCTGGCGGGCATCAGCTCTAGCGGCACCGTGAAACTGAATGTGCTGCCCTGGCCCATGACGCTTGTCAGGCGCATGGCGCCGCCCATCAGGCGCACCAGCTGGCGGCAGATGGTCAGGCCCAGTCCCGTGCCGCCGAAGCGGCGCGTGGTGGAGCTGTCGGCCTGGGCGAAGGCGGAAAAGATCGCCTCCTGCACCTCGGGCGCGATGCCGATGCCCGTGTCGCGCACGCTGAAACACAGCACCGCGGCGTCGCCGTCGCGGCTCTCCAGCGTGCTCGTCAGCTCGACCGCGCCTTGCGCGGTGAACTTGATGGCGTTGCTGGTCAGGTTGACCAGCACCTGTTCCAGCCGCAGCGCGTCGCCCATCACCTGCTCGACGCCATCGGGCAGCGGCCCGATGCGCACTTCGATCGGCTTGTCATGCGCGGCCACACCCATGCTGGCGGCGATCTTTTCGATCACGTCGGCCAGGCGGAACGGCGCCCGTTCGATGGTCATGTGGCCCGCCTCGATTTTCGATACGTCGAGCACGTCGTTGATGATGCCCAGCAGGGACTGGCCGGCGGCGCGGATCTTGCGCGCCATGAGCAGCGCTTCGCCATCGAGGCCGTCGCGTTCCAGCAGCCAGGCCATGCCGAGGATGGCGTTGAGCGGCGAGCGTATTTCATGGCTCATGTTGGCGAGGAATTCTGCCTTGCTGCGGTTGGCCGATTCGGCCGCGTCGCGCGCCAGCAGCATGGCCTCTTCGGCCTGCTTTTGCGTGGAAATATCCTGGGCAAAGATCAGGGTCGCCGGTCCATCCTTGAGCACCACGCGCGTCGTGGTCTTGTACATGGGCACGGGCAGGCCCTGCTTGCCCAAGCCCACGGCCTCGAACACCTGTTCGCTGGGCGAATCCGCCTCGATCAGCGCTTCATTGGCGGCCAGCGCCGCCAGCGATGGCGCGGAAATCATCGCGGACCAGGGCAGGCCGTTCAGATTGTCATCCGCCGTGTAGCCGTGCAGCCTGCGGTAGCGGGGATTCGAGTAGATGAAGCGGCCGTGGCGCAGGATGGCGATGGCCACGGGCGCGTCTTCGATCAGGGTGCGAAAGCGCGTTTCGCTGTCGGACACGGCTTGCATGGCCTGGCGCTCCGTTTCCTGCTCCGCATGCCAGGCGGCCTGCTGCCGGCGCCGCCGCTGGCTCCAGAACAGCAGGCTGGCCGCGGCCAGCGCCAGCACGGCAAAGGAAAGGACGTAGCCGAGCGCCTGGCGTTGCAGCGGGGCGGCGATGGCCGCTTCTTCGCGGCTCAGGCCGATGATGAGGGCGCGGTCCATGTGCAGGGCCGGCGGGGCGATGGTCGCCATGGACATGACGCGGGGGGCGGTGGGGGCGCCGGCAATGTCGACGCCGCTCAGGACGCCCGCCTGATAGCCGCTGTCGCGAAAGCGCCGCAGGAAGCTGCCGGGGACGTCCATATTGGCGCCATTGGCAGTCCTGGCCGGGTAATTCAGGAACTGCCGGCCGTCGCCATGCAGCACCACGGCCCAGACGTCGGGCGCGTACATGGCGGTGCGGAACTTGGCCGTGAAGTATTCGGGGGCGAAGGTGGCCACCACCACGCCGGCAAAGCGGCCTTGCTTGTCCTGCACCATGCGCGACGCCGTGATGACCAGGTCGCCCTTGAAGGTATGGAAGGGCGCCGAGATGTACAGCATGCGCGCATCGGGGGCGTCGCGCGCCGTCTGGAAGTAGCCGCGGCGCGAAAAATCCTGGTCCGCCAGTTCCGCGATGTTGGTGGCGACCGGCTTGCCTTGCGCATCGATGACCAGCATGGTGCGCACGCCAGGCATGGCGTCGACCAGCGCGGCCAGGCGCCGGGGCAGCGCTTGCCCGGCGTCCGGTGCCGTGCCGGCGGCCAGATAGTCGCGGATCACGCCGCCCAGCACCAGGTTGGTTGCCTCCAGGTCGACTTCGATATTTTTTGCCAGCAGCGCCGTCAGCACGCTCAGGCGCTCGCGTTCGGCCGCGTCATGGCGCGCCGCCTCGGCCAGATGCGCATAGGCGAGGGCGGCAGCGACGATGAGCAGCCCGAGGAGCAAGAACAGCCATTCGATCCATTGTCTGCGCACCGCCGCCGCATCTGTGTGATAGGTCATGTGGCGATGCTATACCCGATATGGATTGAGAACAACTTTTGCGCACAACTATGCATGTGATAGTGTGGCCAATTTGCCCCCAAGGGACAGGGGCAGGTGCAGGCGGAAGACGGCGCCCTGGCCCGGCGCGGATGCCACGCCGATGCTGCCGCCCATCAGCACGGCGAGCTGGCGCGCGATGGCCAGGCCCATGCCTGCGCCGTCATGGGCGCGGCTCGGCGAGTCGTCCGCCTGCGAGAATTTGTCGAAGATGACGCCCTGCTGCGCCTGCGCGATGCCGATACCCGTATCGCGCACTTCGATCTGCAGGTCCGCGCCGCTGTGCATGACGTGCACGTCGACCCGCCCGGCAGCCGTGTAGCGGATGGCGTTATCGAGCAGGATATCGAGCACGCGCACGAGGCGCACGCGGTCGCAATCGATGCTCGGCGGCGTGGCGGGCGCCACGTGCGCGGCCAGCTGCAAGCCCTTGCGGGCCGCGCGCGGCCGGTGCGGCGCCAGCGCCAGTTCCAGCAGCTGGTCCAATGGCGCGGCGCTGGACTGCAGCCTTACCTGGTCTTGTTCGAGCGCGCTCAATTCCATCGCCGCCTCGACCATGGCCAGCAACTGGCGGCCGCTGTCCTGTATCGTTTGCGCGTAGGCGGCCTGTTCCGGCTGGCGCAGCTGCTCCAGCAGCAGCTCGGAAAAGCCGAGGATGCCGTTCAGGGGCGTGCGCAATTCATGCGACATGTTCGACAGGAAGCGCGACTTCGCCTCGCTGGCGGCGATAGCCCTGGCGCGGCTGTCGACCAGGCGGCCGATCAGCAGCACCAGCGCGGCCCACGACAGCACGATCAGCGCGCTCGTGATGGCCGCCATCAGCAAGGCCTGGTCGCGGCGCGAGACGTAGTCGGCCAATACCGTGTCGCGGTCCAGCCCGACCAGCATGTACAGCGGGTAGCCGGCTAGTTTTTCGAACGCGTAAAAGCGCAGGACACCGTCGACGGGACTGCGTTCGGTGAAGCCGCCCCGCGTTTTACCTTGCATCAGAGAAAATACCTTGCTGCCGCCGATATCCTGGCCGATGGTGTCGACGGCGCCGACCCGGCGCGCGCGCACCACGCCGTCGTTGCCGACCAGTTCGGTGGAGCTGTTGTCGCCCAGGTCGACTTCGTCGTACAGGCGGGTAAAGTAATACGGGTCCATCGAGACCACCACCACGCCCTTGAAGCGGCCATCGGCATGGTTGATGCGGCGCGTCATCTGGATCGACCATTTTTTCGACACGCGGCCCAGCACCGGCTTGCTGATATACAGTTCGCCGCTGTCGCGCTGCATGTGTACCCGGATGTGCTCTCGGTCGGCCAGGTTGGTGGGCTGGAAAGGGCGGCTCGACAGCACCATGTCGCCCTGTTCGTCGACGATGGTAAACAGGTTGTACAGGGGGCCGGGATTGAGGCCTTGCCGCAGATCGGTCACGATGTCGAGGCGGCTGCCCAGCGCCTGGTAGCGGCTGCGTAAATACGTGACCGCCTGATCCGCCGCCTCGATCGTGCGGATTGCGTGTTCGTCAAAGACGCGCGCCATGCTGCGCGCATCGCGCCCGGCGCCGGCGACGGCGGCGTCGTAGGCGTGCCGCAGTTGCAGCATGGTGATGCCCCACAAGCCCGCCAGCAGCACGGCCATGAAGAGCGACAGCAGGGTACGCGTATCCCAACGCTCCCAACGCTCCCAGGCCATGGCCTTCCAGTATCTGTGCTGCCGCATGCCGCCTCCGCAAGGTCTGCCAGTTGTGCCGTTGTGCGAGGATGCCCGGCGTCGCTGGCGCGTCGTTTTATCAATTATAGCGAATATAATTGATTTTAACGATTAAAATGATTTATCGAGGAAAAGTGTTGTTTTGTGCGCGGCCCGGGCGGCTAAGTAATCCTCGGGAAATTATTGTGAATTTATGACGAACAGAACCGGATGCTGTGCAAGGCGCCTGCAGTGACGCAGTGCGAGCACTGCTAGCTGCGGGCAACACAGCACAGCGCCGGTTATGGAAGTCAGAAATTACAATAATTTATTGGGGGTTACTTCGCGTATCGCCGCCTGGCGCGTCAGCCAGCGGTCGACCATTTCGCGCAGCTGGGCGGCCGTAAACGGCTTGGACAGATAATCGTCCATGCCGGCCGCCATGCAGCGCTGACGGTCGTCCTCGGTGACGCCGGCCGTGAGGGCGATGACGGGCAGGCGCGGCGCGCCGCTGGCCGCTTCGCGGGCGCGCAGGGCCCGGCACGCCTGGTAGCCGTCCATGACGGGCATCATGCAGTCCATCAGGACCAGGTCGTACTGCTGCTCGGCCAGCGCCCGCAAGCCCAGCTCGCCGTTTTCCGCCGTGTCGATGCGGTAGCCGCGCGCGCCCAGCTGCAGGCACACCAGCTGGCGGTTCAGCGCCGTGTCCTCGACCAGCAGGATGCGCGCGCCCCCTTCCGAGGCTGTGGCGGGCGGGGCGGCCGGTTCCGATGGCGGCACTAGCGCTGGTTCCGGCTCCGGCTCCGGCGCCTGGGCCGGCATGCAGGGGATGCGCACGGTGAAGCGGGAACCGGCGCCGGGCGCGCTGCTGCAGAAAATCTCGCCGCCCAGCAGTGCCACCAGGTGCTTGCAGATGGTCAGGCCCAGCCCCGTGCCGCCATAGGCGCCGCTGATGCTGTCGTCGGCCTGGCAAAACGGCTCGAAGATGCGGCTCAGCTGCTGCCCCGTCATGCCGATGCCCTGGTCGCTGACCATGGCGACGAGGCAGGCGCTGGCGCCGTCCGGCGTGGCCGGTTCCAGGTGCAGGCGCACGGTCACCGTGCCGGAGGGCGTGAACTTGATGGCATTGCTGAGCAGGTTGCCGAGGATTTGCGCGAGGCGCGTGCGGTCCGAGCAGATCAGCGGCGGCACGCTGTTGCCGATTTCGCTGACCAGGAACAGCTGTTTGCTATCGGCCTGCGGGCGGTGCAGCGCCAGCACGTCGTCGAGCAGCAGGCGCGGGTCGAAGTCGCGCAGCTCGATGCCCATCTGGCCTGCCTCGACCTTGGACAGGTCGAGGATATCGTTCAGGATGCGCATCAGGTGCTGCACGCCATCGCCGATGCGCTGCGCATGCTGCCGCTGCGACGCATCGAGCGCGGTGTCCTGCAGCAGCTCGGCCATGCCGGCGATGCCCGCCATCGGCGTGCGGATCTCGTGGCTCATGACGGCCAGGAAGCGCGACTTGGCGGCATTCGCCGCTTCCGCGCGCGTTTGCAGCGCCAGCGCCATGGCCGCGTCGCGCTCCTGGCGCCGCAGCAGGGCCAGGATCAGCGCGATGGCCCCGGCCAGCACGAGCAGGCTGACCACGGCCGCCCCGCCCATGGTGCGCAGCATGCGCCGCCAGCCCGCCAGATACACCGCGTCCGTGACGGTCACGTTGACGGCCAGCGGATAGTCGCGCACCAGCCGGATGCCGGCCAGACGGTCGACCGTGCGTCCCTGTTCGGCCGCGCGCGGCGTGTCCACCTGCAGCACGCCATCGCTCTTGCCCTGTTCCAGCAGGCGGTAGGTGCTGCCCGTCAGGTTGCGCTTGCCCATCATCTCGGGCACGGCCGGCCAGCGGGCCAGCAGCGTGTAGTCGCTGCGGTACAGGGAAAAGGCCGTGTGTTCGCCGATGCTGGTGCTCTGGAAGAATTTGCTGAAGAAGTCGCATGACAGGCCGACCAGCACCACGCCCAGGAAGCGGCCGTCCGGTCCGCTGATGCGCCGGCTGATATAGAAGGTCCAGGCGCCATTGCCCTTGTTTTGCACGGGCGCGCTGACGTGCATGCCGCCGTTCGGGTGGCGCCGGTGATACTCGAAGTAATCGCGCTCGCCGAGGCGGATGGACGGCGCGGGAAAGGCGCGGCTGAAGGCCAGCACGCTGGCGTCGCTGCCGACGATCGATACGACGTCCACTTGCGGCACGCCGCCGATCTTGTGCCGCAGCGTCTGGTGCATGGCCTGGGTACCGACGGCGGCGGCCAGCGCCTGCGCGTCCGCGGGGGCGGCGGCCTCGATCTCGTTGCTGACGCTGTCGAGCACCAACCGGGCCGCCGTCATGCTCTGCGCCGTGTTTTCCGCCAGCAGCAGCGACAGGTTCGACAGGTCCTGTTTCCAGTCATCGACGGCTTCGCGGTGCAGCAGCACGCCGGAGACGGCGATGCGCAGCGCCAGCAGGCCCACCAGCACCAGGCCCACGACGGTCGTCATGGTGCGCGGCCGGTAGCGGTGCACCAGGCGCAGGACGGCCTGGCGCGCGTTCATTCCTGCGCGCCCGTGTATTCAAGCATGCTGCGGCGAACCTCCTGCTCCACCGCGCCGAGCAGCGCCGCCGTTTCGGTCAGCCAGTCCGCTGCCGCCGCACCTTGATGGCGCACCAGCTGCTCGAGTGCCGCCAGGCGCGCCACCAGGGCGCTGGCGCCCAGCAGGGCCACGGTGCCGCGCAAGGTATGGCAGCTATGCACGATGGCTTGCGCCGCGCCGCCGCGCACGGCCTGCTCGACGCGCGCAAACATGGCCGGCGACGTGTCGAGGTAGGTCTGCGACAGGGCGCGGAACATCTCCAGGTCGTGGCCGGTGGCGTGGAACAGCACGGCAGGATCGATGTGGCGATAGGCTGGCATGGCGGCTCCGTAGCGAGGGGAAAGCGGTGGCGGGAAGGTGACGCGCTAGGCGGCCAGGCTGTTGCGCCGCGCATGGCCGGCGCAGCAGGCGCGCAGATAGCCGCGCAGTTCGTCGTAATTGACGGGCTTGGCAAAGAACACCACGCCGGGCGGCACGCCGCCCCGTTCTTCCAGCTCTTCCTGCGTCAGGCTCGACAGCATGGCGATGTGCATGTCCGCCAGCAGCGGGTCGGCCAGGATGGTACGGATCACTTCGTAGCCGTCGATGCCTTCCATGACGATGTCGGCCAGCAGGATGTCGGGCTGGTCGCGGGCGATTTCCATCAGCGCCTGGTAGCCGTTCTCGCAAAAGCGCAAGTCCGCCTGCAAGCCCCATGAACCGATCTGTTTTTCATACAGCGCGCGTTCGATGGGATTGTCCTCGATCACGAGGATGGACGGTGGACGGCCCGATGGCACGGGACGGTTGGCCCGTGCCGCGCGCTGGTCCTGGCCCGGCTGGCCGGGATTGCCCTTGTAGGCTTCGACGGCCGCGAGGGGAATGCGCCGGTGGCCGCCCTTGGTCTTCCAGGCTTCGATCACGCCGGCCTCGACCAGTTGTTGCACCGAGGTGACCGAGATGCCGAGGATTTCAGCGGCCTTTTGGGTAGTGCAAACGTCTGCAGTGTGCATGATGGGCTTTATGGTCGCGGATATAGTTGAAGGGAATGATACGCAATCGGGCTCAAAAAATCAATTTCAACGAATTATATGAATTCACTAAAAACCTCGCGTGCGGAGGGCCGGACTCGCGTGCGCGTGCGGCCGGGGGCAATATGCGTCTGCGGTTCCAGGAGATCGCGCCGTTCGCTGCACTCGGCGCTGCTGTGGCGTAGCAGGGTTTCCATGTCGTTTCTGTCCAGGCCCAGTACCCGCGCGGCGGCCAGGACCGGTCCGCGCGGCCCCGCGCCGTTGCGCAATATCAGGTCGGCGAAGCCGCTGGCCAGCTTCAGCAGCCAGGCCAGGTCCGTCATGCGCCCGGCCCGCCCGAAGCCGGGCGGCGCGGCATGGCAGCGCACGGCGTCGCACAGGATGTCCGGCATGCCCCAGCCCTGCATGAGCATGGCCGACAGCGCCAACTGGTGGCGGCCGAAGCGCTGCGACTCCGCGCACAGCAGCCGGGCCCTGGCGCCATTGCCGTACTGGCCCAGCAGTTCTCCATACTCCTGCGGATGCCAGGTGGCCAGGGCCAGCTGGCCGCAGTTGGCCAGCAAGCCGCAACTGTACAGCTCATCGGCCGGCGCCAGCTGCAGCGCGTCGCCGGCCACGCGGGCGGCGCACGCCATGGCCAGCGCGTGCGACCAGTAGCGCTGCGCGTCGAAGTGCGCGCACGTGGCCGCCGGCAGGGCCGGCGCGGCGAACGCCTGGCGCAGGGCGGGCAAGCCGATGGCGGCCAGCATCGCCGCGCTGACCGCCGCATGCGTGCGCTCGCCCGGCGGTACGCCCGCATTCGCCAGGCCGATGACCTTGCCCGTCAGGGCGGGATCGCAGCCCAGTTGTTCCGCCAGTTCATCGAGCGATACCTGCTGCTCGCACAAGTTTGCCAGCCAGTGGCAACGCCCGGCGGGCGAAGGCAGAATGGCGCCGCCGGGCAGGTGCGCCAGGTCGATATGCGCGCTCATGGCCGGCTCCCGACGCCGCTGCGGTCATCGGCTTGCGCCGCGCCCGCCGTCTGCAGGACCGTGACGGCCTGCGACAGCGCGTCGAGCGCCATCAGCAGTTCCGCATGCAGGCGGCGCAGCGCGCCGATATCGTTGGAAAAGCCCGCGTGCACGGCCTGGCGCGCCAGCGCCTGCAGCGGGAGCAGACCCATGGACTGGCTGCCGTCGAGGATTTCCTGCGCCAGCACGCGCGCCGGCGCGGTCCGTTCGCAGCGCAGCGCATGGGCGATGCCGGCCAGGCGGTCGCGCGTCTCGGCCACGAACAGGGCCAGAATCTCGCCCTGCAGGCGCCGGTCGTAGCCGAACATGGCGTCCAGGCGGGCCGCGTCGAACGGCGGCGTGTCCGGCGCCCTGGGCGCTGGCGGCGGCGGTGTGCTGTCCGCCACCTTGGCCGGCGGGACCATTTTGCGCATCTGCAACAGTGCATGCAGATCGGCCGGTGCCGCGCGGCCGGCCTGACGCCCGCGGGTACGGCGCCAGAGCAGGGCGGCCAGCAGCAACACCAGGCCGGCCAGGGCCAGCGCCGTGCGCATCAGCGACAGGTCTTCGCAGCGAAGGAAGGGGGGGATGGCGAAGAGGGTGTTCATGACTGTGCTCCAATGAATGCTATCTAGGCAAGTGATGCTGCGGGATGGCGGGCCTAAAAGACGTCCCAGTCGCCCGCATCGGCGGTGGCCGGTGCCGCGGCTCTGGCCTGGCCTGCGGGCCGCGTGGCGACCAGCTTGAGCGCCGCCTTGTGCTGTGCGGGCCGCCGCGCGGCTGGCGCTTGCGGCGCCGGGCCGGCCTGTCCTGGCGCCAGCTTGAAGGCGCCCACCACGCCAGCGAGCCTGGCCGCCTGCTCCTGCAGCGATTGCGATGCGGCCGCCGCTTCCTCGACCAGGGCCGCATTCTGCTGCGTGGCTTCATCCATCTGCGTGACGGCGCGGTTGATTTCCTCGATGCCCGTGCTTTGTTCCGCGCTGGCGGCCGAGATTTCGCTGACGATGTCGGTCACGCCGCGTGCCGTGTCGACCACTTCCGTCATGGCCGCGCCGGCCTGCCGCACCAGCTTGCCGCCTTGTTCGACCTGTTCCACGGAATCGCCGATCAGTACCTTGATTTCCTTGGCGGCGGCCGCCGAACGGTGCGCCAGGTTGCGCACTTCCGTGGCCACGACGGCAAAGCCGCGCCCCTGTTCCCCGGCGCGTGCCGCTTCCACGGCCGCATTCAGGGCCAGGATATTGGTCTGGAAGGCGATGCTGTCGATGACGCTGATGATGTCGGCGATCTTGTTGGACGAGCTGTCGATCGCTTCCATGGTGCGTATCACGTCGTCCATGACTGCTCCGCCCCGCTGCGCCTTGTCCGAGGCGCTGACGGCCATTTGCTTGGCCTGGCGGGCGTTGTCCGCGTTTTGCCGCACGGTGGCCGTCAGTTCTTCCATGGCCGAGGCGGTTTCTTCCAGCGAGCCGGCCTGCTGCTCCGTGCGCGCCGACAGGTCCAGGTTGCCGGCCGCGATCTGGCCCGATGCCATGCTGATGCTGTCCGTGCCGGAACGCACTTCGGCCACGATGCGTACCAGGCTCGCGCTCATGTCCGCCATGGCCTTCATCAGCTGGCCCACCTCGTCGTTTGACGCGGTGTTCACTTGCACGCTGAGGTCACCGCCCGCGATGGTGCGGGCCACGTCGATGGCGCCGGCCAGCGAAGCGGCGATGCGCCGCGCCAGCAGCAGACCCATGCCGGCCACCAGCGCCGTCACGGCCAGGGCCAGGCCGATGGAAATCCAGCGCGCGTTGGCGGCGGCGGCGGCGCCATCGGCCGCGCCCTTGGCGGACACGTTTTCGTTGTAGCGGTGGTGGGCGGCGAGGGCGTCGACCAGTTCCTTGATGATGGGCTGGTTTTCCATCAGCAAGTCGCGTGCCGCGTCCACTTCGCCCGCCTTCGACAGCGCCAGCACCTTGTCGCGCACCGTGTCGTAGCGCGCCAGCACGGCACGGTCGGCGGCCAGCAGCGCGCGGTCCTGCTCGTCGGTGACATCGTCTTTTTCATACTGGTCGAGCGCCTTGCCCACCGCCGCGCGCGCTTCCCTGATGCCCGCTTCGAGCTTGTCGCGCCCGGCCGCATCCTTGCTGGCCATGTGCTGCCAGACGGCCGTGCGCATCTGCGCGAACGGCACGAAAGCCTGGTTCAAGGTCAGCAGGCTGGGCACTGTGTTAACGGTGGCATAGCTGGCCGCCGTGTACACGCGGTCCATCTGGTAGATGCCAAAACCCGCCAGAGCGGCCAGTCCGAGGACGACGGAAAGAATCAATGCGTACAGCCGTTTAGCGATGGTCATGATGGGCGCCGCTCCAGTGAAGTGAAATGCAAGAAAAGTGGTTGGTTTCAGTGTTTTTTTCATTCTACGATAAAAATTCGTTTTATTCGAGAAATTTGTTGTTAATTTATTTTATTCAATGATTTTCATCAAAATCGTACTGCTGTGGCTGGCTCGACGGTCAGCCCGTGTATAAAAAGCCACACGGCACGCGGCGCCCGTTCTCGCGTGTGGCACGCTTTGCCGATTAGTGAAAAAATGGGATTTGCTTGATTGCCATCAAATACGGTGCGCAGGCGCGTGCCGCCGACTGACTCTTGTAAAGGAGCATCATGACTGCCTCTGCCCGGCCTGGACCCTTGCTTGTCATCACCGCAGTCATCTTCATCTTGCTGGGCCTGGCGCTTGCCGGCGGCGGCGCCTGGCTCGTCAGCCTCGGCGGTTCCTGGTATTACGTGGTGGCCGGCATCGGCATGCTCGTCGCGGGCGCGCTCGTGTGGAAGGGGCGGCGCAGCGCCCAGCTGTTTCTCGCGCTGCTGCTGTTCGCCACCCTGATCTGGTCCGTCATCGAAGTGAAGTTCGACTGGTGGCAATTGCTGCCGCGCCTCGATATCTGGTTCGCCGCCGCCGTCTGGCTGCTGCTGCCGTTCGTCGACCGCCGCCTCGATCCGCCCTTGACGGCCGGGGCCAAACCGCGCGACGCGGGCAAGAGCGCCCTGACGGCGGCCGTGGTGCTGACGGCCGCCGTGGGCGTGTTCTCGCTGTTCCAGGACTATTACACCTTGCATGGCGAAGTGCCGGCCGAGAACATGGCGGCCGCGCCGCAAGGCGATTTCGCGCCGGGCGTGGCGCCCAACGACTGGGCCGCGTATGGCCGCTCCGGCTATGGCGACCGCTATGCGCCGGCCGCGCAGATCACGCCGGCCAACGCGGCGCAGCTGAAACAGGCGTGGGTGTACCACACGGGCGACTTCAAGGGGCCGAACGACCCGGGCGAGATCGCCAACGAAGTCACGCCCCTGAAAGTGAACGGCATGCTGTACCTGTGCACGCCGCATAACATCGTCATCGCGCTCGATCCGGACACGGGCAAGGAACTGTGGCGCCACGATCCGAAGATCAACCGCGACGCGTCGAGCTACCAGCACATGATCTGCCGCGGCGTGGCCTACTGGGACGTCAACGCGGGCCGCGCCAAGGGCGACCCTGCGCCCGAGGCGGCCGGCATGGAGTGTCCGCGCCGCATCTTCGCGCCGACCATGGATGCGACCCTGATCGCCGTCAATGCCGATACGGGCGCAGCGTGCAAAAGCTTTGGCGAAAACGGCGTGATCGGCCTGTACCACGGCATGGGCATGAAGAAGCGGGGCTTTTTGATGCCGACCTCGCCGCCGGCCGTGGCGCAAAACGTGGTGGTGATGGCCGCCAGCGTGACCGACAATTTTTCCACGGAAGAGCCGTCGGGCGTGATTCGCGGCTACGACCCCGTCACTGGCAAGCTGATGTGGAACTGGGATGCCTCGAACCCCGACGACACGGCGCCGATTGCCGATGGCAAGACCTACACCAACAATTCACCGAATTCCTGGGGCGTCTCCAGCGTCGATGAAAAGCTGGGCATGGTGTACATCCCGATGGGCAATGAAACGCCCGACACGTGGGGCGGTAACCGCAATCCGCATGGCGAGAAATACAATAGCGCCATCGTCGCGCTGGACCTGGCGACAGGCAAGGTGCGCTGGGTCTACCAGACCGTGCACCACGATATCTGGGACATGGATATCGGCGGCCAGCCCACCCTGGTCGACATCGATACGCCGAAAGGCAAGGTGCCGTCCGTGGTCGCCACGACGAAACGGGGCGACATCTATGTGATCGACCGGCGCGACGGCAGCCTGGTCGTGCCGGCGCCGGAAAAACCCGTGCCGACCGCCAACGCGGCCCCTGGCGACAAGCTGTCGCCCACGCAGCCGTTCTCGGCGCTCACGTTCCTGCCCGAGAAGCACATCAGCGAAACGGACATGTGGGGCACGACACCGTTCGACCAGCTGGCGTGCCGCATCATCTTCCGCCAGCACCGCTACGAAGGGCCGTTCACGCCGCAGACGGTGGCCGAAGGCAAGATCAAGGGTGCCATCATTTCGCCCGGCCCGTTGGGCATCTTCGAGTGGGGCGGGGCGGCCGTCGATCCCGTGCGCCAGTTGCTGCTGGTCAATCCCGATTACATGGGCTTTTTGGAGCGCCTGGTGCCGCGCGCACAAGCCAATGCGCCGGGCGGCACGGGCACGGAAATGGGCTTGCAGCCGCAGACGGGCGTGCCGTTTGCCGTGGAAATCAAGCCCTTCCTGTCGCCGCTGGGCTTCCCGTGCCAGGCGCCGCCGTGGGGCTATATCGCCGCCGTCGACCTGCGCACCATGAAAAAAGTGTGGATGCACAAAAACGGCACCACGCGCGACAGCGCCCCCGTGCCCATCGCCTTGCCGCTGGGCGTGCCCAGCCTG
This sequence comes from Janthinobacterium sp. GW823-FHT03B06, assembly GCF_058796955.1. Classification (NCBI taxonomy): domain Bacteria; kingdom Pseudomonadati; phylum Pseudomonadota; class Betaproteobacteria; order Burkholderiales; family Oxalobacteraceae; genus Janthinobacterium; species Janthinobacterium sp. GW823-FHT03B06. The sequence continues at coordinate 1,151,728 of NZ_JBXAJE010000001.1, read as the reverse complement.
GGCGGCATCAGCACGACGGGCGGCGGCGTGGCTTTCCTCAGCAGCACGCTCGACTATTACATCCGCGGCTACGACGTGCGCAACGGCAAAACCGTATGGAAAGCCCGCTTGCCGGCCGGCGGCCAGGCCACGCCGATGAGTTATGTCTCCGACAAGACGGGCAAGCAGTACGTGGTGGTGATGGCCGGCGGCCACGGTTCGCTGGGCACGAAGATGGGCGACAGCCTGGTGGCGTTTGCCTTGCCGGATGAGGCGGTGAAGGAGGCGGGGAAAGCGAAGTAAGAGGATAAGTAAGTGAAGCGCATCGGCGGCATGGTCTGGCCATGCCGCCGATGCGCCGCCATTGAGGTGCCCGACGCGACGCTATGGCAAGCGGCGATTCAAGACGATGAGTTCGGCATTCTCCGCTGTATCGTCGGCCATCGAGTAGAACACGACCGCATAAGCATGCTCCGTGGTCTTGTTGATGCTGGAAATGATCAATTTGTCACGGGGTATGGGCAAAAGCGCGTTTGTCAGCAAGTTCCGGTAGCCTTGCTCGCCTTTGCTATAGAATATTTCCAATAACTCATCATTTTTCGTGGTCAGCCAGCCGTTTCCAAACTCGGTATTGAAACGCGTGACAAAAGTGTCGTCAGCGATGTCGACTGGTTGCCATGTATTGAACAGTGGATCGGCAAAGTCCACCAATGCAATGATTTCGCTTGCCCCAGCCGCATCTATTTTTTCGAGAATGATTTTATCGTTGTCTTGCGCCAGCAGATAAGAATCCTTGTCGAACGATGAGCTCAGTATCTGTAAAACATCGATATCGTTCGCGTCCATTTCCCGCGAGCGCAGGACGTTGCCTTTTTCATCGATCTCCCGGTGCAGGAGAATGCTGCCGTCATTGGCCAGCAAATGAATCGTCTTGTCGCAAATGGCGATGCGGTTATTTGCGGGCAGGGGGATTTTGGCATTGTGTTTCTTCTTCAGTTTTCCATTGATAAACTCGATGGCAAGGATTTTGTCCGGCTTGTTATCTTCAAAAGGCACATCGTGAAATATCGAATACGAGTCCGTCGTTCCAATGAAGTTTCCTGTAAATGGACGGTTACCCTTTGGTAATTCCACACCGTCACGATGAAAGACGGGAATGCTGATTTCCAGTTCTTTATCAGGATGATAGGGGATGACGGAGACATAATTTTCCTGATCCGGACTCAGGAACAGTGTCGGCAAAATGCCGTCATCCTCGGCGTAGTTTTCAATACTGCCATCCATCGCGACAGTCGTATATATCAGCTTGTAGGTGCCATTTTTTTTGTAGACGTAATTAGCCAGCAGCGTCTTGTCAGCAAAGGAGATGCTGTCTTTGGCCGATATTGCTGTTTCAGCAAGTAACGTTGTCATTGTGCCCCAGTCGCCTTGCGCGACAGACGATGTATAGGGTGCTACCTTGTCGAGGTTTTTCATGCGTCAGATGGTTTCCATATCTTATTGTGCCGCCAATCCCAGCTTCAAGCCCACCAGCTTGCCCGGCGCCGCCTCCGTTTTTTCCGGCGCGCCCGCGCTGACCCTGGCCGCCGGCGTGCCGTCCTGCTGCAGGGCGGCCACAATCGCCGCGCTGCGCTGGGCACCCAGTTTAATCAAGGCATCGGCAGGCAGGGGCTGCTTGGCTTCCAGCTGTTCGCGCAAGCCGGTATAGAAAGCGCCCGTGTCGGCCACTTGCGGCTCGCCCTCGATCAGCTTGCCCAGGCGTTGCAGGACGGGAATCTTGGCCGCCGCCGGCGCGGAGGCGCTGGCGGAGGCCGCCGCTGGGGCAGGCGCAGTTGATTCCGCCGCCTTTTTCTGCTTGTCCAGCTCGGCCTTGCCGAAGCGCTCGCCATACAGGTCGCGCAGGGCGCCACGGATCTTGCGTTCGCCCAGGTTCAACGGCCCCGGTTCTTCGCCCGCTTCGAGCTTGATGCCGGCCTTGGCGGCGACGGCGCGGCGCACGGCCTGGGCGCGCAGGGCGGCTCCGTCCGTGTCACTGTACTGGCCCGGCACGGCCAGCTTCAGCTGTTCGCGCTTGGCGAGGATCTGCGCCAACTGCTTGAGTTTTTCCCGCTCGGGCGGCAGCAGCACGGCGCTGCCCGCATCGAAGTCGATCGATTCCAGCTTGTCGGCGCTGATGCCCAGCAAGTTGCCCAGCGCGCGGAACGGCGCCGTGACGATCTTGGTCAGCACATTGCCCACGGCTTTCCAGATCAGCGCGCCATAGCTGAATTGCGGGTCGTTCATGTCGCCCGACACGGGCAGGCCCAGGTCGATGCGCCCGTCGCTATCCTTGAGGATGGCCAGCGCCAATTCCAGCGGCAGCTTCAGGGCGTCCGGACTGTCGATGCGTTCGCCCAGGGTCAGCTTGTCGAGCACGATCTGGTTGGTGCCGTCGAGCTGGCGGTTGCGCACCTTGTATTGCAAGTCCAGCGAAATCTTGCCTTCCGCCACTTTATAGCCGGCGAATTTCATCGTGTACGGCGAGGCGGATACCATGTCGACGTTCTTGAAGACCACGTTCAAGTCCGTGTTGTCGGTCGGGGCGAAGGGATTTAATTGTCCGCGCACGCGCGCCAGGCCGAATTCGTCGATGCGGCCGTCCAGCTCGATCTGGCTGCGCGCATCGCGCTTCGTCGACAGGCCCGTGACGACGCCGTTCAATTCATAGATTTTCGCCGCAAACTGTGGCCGCAGGCTCAGGTCGGCAAAGTCCAGCTTGGCATTCTGCAGGCGCACGCGGCGTACGCGTACGGGGAAGGCGGCGTCGGCGGGCGCGCTGGCGGTAGCAGGAGCGGGTGCCGTGGCCGGCTCGGGCGCCTTCACCAGCAGGCGCTGGGCATTGAGGCTGCGGTCGTTTTCGATGATCAGCTGCGCATTCGGTTCGACCACGCGCAGCTCGGGTATGTCGACAAAATCGGGACCCACGCTGGCAGTCAGCTTGTCGGCACGCACGCTTTTCCATGACGCAAAACGCTTGCCATCCGTTTCATTGAGCACGAGGCCGGCGATATCCACGCCGCCCTCATAGCGTACTTTCGGCGCTTTCGGCGCGCCGCCGCCCGTCGTCAGGCGGCCGCTGCCGGAGAGGGTGCCGCCCGCCAGCTTCAGCTTTACATGCTGCGCCAGCAGCGGTTGCACGGGTGCCAGGGTCAGCTGTTTCAAATTCAGTTGCGCATCGACGGCGCCCGTGCCCGGCACGAACTTGCCGTTGGCCGTGAGCAAGCCGCCTTCGCGCAGGCCCACGCCCAGCTCGAACGGCAGCGCCTGCTTCATGTCGTTGCTGACCTTGTGCAGCGACAGGCTGGCATCCTGCAGCGTGCCCTTGATGCCCGTGCCCGCATCATCGAAACGGGCGCCGAACTTGCTCAGTTCCACCTTGTCTACCGTCGTGGACCACGGCGCGGAAGGGGTTTCCTTGCCTGCGTCGGCCTTGCCGGAGGCAAACACGGGCAGTTTTTGCGCAATCGCAAACTCTCCCTGGCGGTTGCGCGCCAGGTCGATCTGCGCACCGCTGGCCGTCACGGCGCCCAGGTGCACGCTATGCGCCGCCAGGTCGATCTTGCCTTCCGTAAAGCCCAGCTGGGCCAGCTTGAACGGCGTTTGCGCGCCCCGTTGCATGGCCAGGTCGGCCAGGCTGAAATTGGCGCCGTCGATCACGGTGGCCATGCCCGCTGGCCCTTGTTGCAAGCCCAGCTTCAGTTGCAGTTGCAACTGTCTGGCGCTCAATTGCAGGGCTGGCGAGACGGTTTCATCGATGGCGGAGACGTCCACATTGGCCAGGGCCAGCTGTTTTAAATCCACCTTCCACTTGCCAGGTTTGGCTGGCGCGGCGGCCGGTGCTGCAGGTGCGGGATTGCCCGGCAGCATCAGGTTTGCCACGTCGATCTCGCCCTTGCTGTCGCGCCGCACGGCCACCTTGCCGCCGTACAGATTGACCTTGTCGATCGTGACGCTCTGCCGCGCCAGATCCACGTTCACGCCGGCGATGCCCAGGGTGTCCAGCGATGTAAATGGCGCGCCCTTGCCGTCTTGCACCAGTGCCAGGTCGCGCAAGGCCAGGCCCGCGCCCTTGACGGTCGCTTCCAGCTTGCCGTCGGCATAGGAAAAAGCGTAGGGCAGGCGCGCCGACAGCTTGCCGCTGCTCACCGTCGCCCGCGTGTACGCCTTCAAATACGCGGCCAGGCCGGGCAGGGAAGCGTCGTTCAGTATCAACTCGCCTTCTCCACGAATCGGGCTCAGCGAGGCCGTGCCGCGCCAGTGCAGCTTGCCGCCGCGCGCCGCGTCGGCGCTGAGGCTGTAGCTGCCGTTGGCGTCGGGCAAGGTGGAGATATTGTCGAGTGTAAAGTTGATCGGCGTGAAGTTGTCCGCATAACCGGCCTTCTGGTCTTGCCAGTCCACTTTGCCTTGCTCCAGCGCAAAGTGGCCGATGACGAGGCGCGGCATGCCGCCGTCGCTCTTGTCCGGATGGTTGCGTTGCCAGGTGGCCAGCACTTCGGCCAGGTTGAACTTGCCGTCCGGCGTGATGGTCAACTGCGCCTGCGGCGCCGTGATGCGGATTTCCGCCAGGCTCCAGGCGCGGCGCACGATGGATTTCCATTCCAGCTGCACGGCCAGCGCGCCGATGGACAGCAGCGGCGCGCCGCTCTGGCCATCCGCGCCGGCCGCTTCCTTGAAGGCGATCTGGTCCGCTTCCAGGCGCAAGGTGAACGGGTTGAAGCGTACGGAGCTTATGCTGGCCTGGCGCGCCAGTTCTTTTTCTGCAAATTTGGGCAACTGATTCTTGATGACGTAGGGCACCAGCCAGAAGCCGGCCGCGCTGTAGGCGGCGAGGACGCAGCCGGTGCCGACGGCCCAGCGCTGCCAGCGTTTCCAGCGAAATGTTTTCGTCTGCACGCTTTTGTTGTCGATTGTGTTCACGAACTTACCTTTTGATCTTGTTGGGGCGGCACATCCTGCGCGCCGTGACTGTCAGTATGCCTCTTTGCGGCCTCGTCTGCAAAATCCAAACGTGTTCAAGTGATAACAGGCGCCACGGTGGCCTTGTTTCTTCTGTAAAACTCACACAAACCCACTCTTACTTGATAATGATTCTCATTATCGGTATCATGCGCGCTAACCGTAAGTTTCCATCCGTACATATTTTCTCATTGAAAGCCCGATGTCATGTCTGTCGTCTCTCCCCGCACCCGCTTACTTCCAGTCGCCGCGGCCCTGTCGCTGGCCTTCGCTTCCCATGCGGCCCATGCCGCCAGCGGCCAGGACGATCTGACGGCTGGCGATGAGAAAGTCATGCAAGCCGTGCAAGTGACGGGCACCCGCGCGCAAGGCCTGGTGCCCGTCACGACGGAGGCGGGCAGCTTTCGCGGCGCCAACATCATGGACGTGCCGTCGACCGTCAACGTGATCACGCGCGAATTGCTGGAGCAGCAAGCCGTGTCCGGCCTGTACGACGCCGTGCGCAATACGGCGGGCGTGACGCGCCAGCAAAATGGCGGCGAAACGTGGGATCAGCTGGTGATACGCGGCATCGCCGTGGAAAACCGCACGAATTACCGCCTCAATGGCTCCATGCCCATCATGAACTTCTCGCAAGTGCCCATGGAAAACAAGGAGCGCGTGGAAGTGCTGAAGGGCGCCTCGGCCCTGTACTACGGTTTTACGTCGCCGGCCGGCGTCGTCAACTTCGTCACCAAGCGGGCTGGCAGCCAGCCCGTCACCAGCATGGGCCTGAGCCTCGATGACCGGGGCAGTGCCGTGGCGAATGTCGACGTGGGCCGCCGTTTTGGCGCGCAGCAGGAATTCGGCGTGCGCATCAATGCGGCCGGCGGCACCCTGGGTTCCTACCTCGATCATGTCGGCAATGGCAACCGCAGCTTTCTCTCCACGGCGCTGGACTGGCGGGTGACTAATAAACTGCTGTTGAAGGCCGACCTGGAATACGACCGCCGCAAGGTGACGGAGCAGGCGGGCGTGGCCTTGCCCACCGCCGTGAAGGGCGTGATCAGCTTGCCGCGCGCCGTCGACCCGCGCCAGCTGATCGGCCCGGACTGGTCGAACTTCGAGGCGCAGACGAAAAACGCGCAATTGCGCGCCGACTACGCCATCACGGATGGCTGGGCCTTGACGGTGGAAGCGGGCCACTCGGAAACGGCGCGCGACCGCCGCCTGGCGATCTTCCGCCTGAATAACGCGGCGGCGCTGGCCACGGGCGCGGGCCGCATCACGGGCAATATCCAGCACAGCGTGACGGCGTCGGACTTGCTGCGCGCGGAACTGGCCGGCAACTTCAATACGGGTTTGATTGCCCATGAACTGACCCTGGGCGCCTCGCGCACGGACAAGTCGCAAGATCCTATCTACCAGAGCAACTACACGATCGCTTCGCAAAACCTGTACAAGCCCGTGCCCGTGACGAATGTCGTGTTCGGTCCCAAGCCGACGGCGCCGACGACGGCCGCGCTCGAGACGCGCGACACGGGCTTGTACGCGCTCGACCGCATGGTCTTCAGCCCGCAGTGGCAAAGCGTCATCGGCGTGCGCCGCAGCAGTTATCAGAGCGACCAGGGCGCCAGCCACTACGACGTCAGCAAGACGACGCCGATGGCCTCGCTAATTTACAAGGCCACGCCCGAACTGTCGTTTTACGCGTCCACGGCGCGGGGCCTGGAAGAGGGTGAAACGGGCCCGACAGGCACCGTGAACCAGGGCGTCAAGATGGCGCCTGGCGTGAGCAAACAGAAGGAACTCGGTGCGCGCTGGCTGACGCCGGGCGGCACCTTGCTGTCCGCCGCGCTGTTCGACATCACGCGCCCCGGCTATTACACGAATAGCAGCAACGTCTTCACGTCGGATGGCGAACAGCGCTACCGCGGCCTGGAACTCTCGACCCAGGGCAAGCTGACGCGCCAGCTGTCGTGGCAGACGTCGGCCCAGCTGCTCGCCCCGCGCTTTGCGCACATCAACGCCGACTACAATGGCAAGGCGCCGGAAAACGCGTCGAAACGCACGGCCAGCGCCTTCTTGGCTTATGCCTTCGACGCCGTGCCGGGCTTGTCTGTCAACGGCGGCGCGTATTACTACAGCGCCCGTCCCGTCAACGACCTGAACCAGGCCTTCCTCGGCGGCGTGAGCCTGTTCAGCGCGGGCGCCCGCTATGCGAGCCGCGTGATGGACAAGGCCGTCGTGTGGCAGCTGAACGTGGAAAACACGGCCGACAAGCGCTACTGGGCCGGCGCGGGCACGCGGCTGGCGTCGGGCGCACCGCGCGCTATCAAGCTGTCGATGAAGGTGGATTTGTAAGAACGCCTATCAAAACCTACTGCGCGTCGTGATCTGCGGCCTGCGATGCTCACTGTGCTCAAGCACAGTTCCGCTTCTCAGCCACAGCTCCCTTCCGCTCGCTACGGTTTTGTTAGGCGTTGTAAGCAAGGTTTGACTTGCGCCCTGTGCGCAGGGGCCTTGCCCTGATACAATGTTGCCATGTTCATCAGCAAAGGCAAGGCCGGCATCGTCCTGTGGATCGCGTGTATCGCCATCTTCCTGGCCACGCTCGCCCCTACGGTGTCGCGCGCGCTGACGGTCGCCAGCGGCCTGGCCGTGCCCAGCCTGGAAATCTGCTCGGTGGCGGGCGGCATGCAAGCCATGCCCGCCCGCTACGATGCGCAGGAACCCTCCGCGCCTGAAAAATCGGGCATGCGCATGGGCGATTGCCCGTGCTGCAGCATGCATGCGGACACCTTGTCGATTCCGCCCACCACCCTCGTGCTCGCTTCCGGCGAGCTCCTCACGGGCTTGTTGCCCGAGCTGTTCTACCAGTCCGCCACGCCCCTGTTCGCCTGGACACCTGTCCAGCCCCGCGGGCCTCCCACCGCTTTCTGATCTGTCCCTTTCCCTGAACTGCCTTGCGCCGCGCGGCCATGTGCTGTGTTGCGCTTGCGCCTGTTCATCTTACCTATACAGCATCTGAAAGCAGCACCATGAAACATTTACCGTTCTTGATTTCCCTCGCCATCGCCATGCCCGCCGTGGCGCAAACCCACAATGAAGCAGGCACCACCGTTTTGCCGGAAATGAAAGTCATCGTCACGGCCATAGGCGACGGCTACCGTCCTGCCGCCGACTCGGCGCTCATGCTATCCAGCACGCCCGGCTACAGCGTGGCGGCCGGCGGCGGCGTGTCCGGCTTGCCAGTGGTTAATGGCTTTGCCGATGACCGCCTCAAGATTCGCATCGACGGCATGGAACTGACGTCCGCCTGCGCCAATCATATGAATGCGCCGTTGTCGTACATTGATCCGCAACAAGTGCAGCGCATCCGCCTGATCGCGGGTGTGACCCCCGTCAGCGCGGGCGGCGACAGCATCGGCGGCACCATCGAGGTGCAATCGAACGCGCCCGTCTTCGCCCGGCCGGGCGCGGGCCTGCTCACGCAAGGCAGCTTTGCCGTGTCGGGGCGCAGCGTCAACAACAGCGTGGCGACCAGCGTGCACGCCACGGCCGCCAGCGACGTGCTCAGCATCGGCTACAGCGGCGCCTATACGCGCGGCCACAGCTATGAAGATGGCCACGGCAATACCGTGCTGGCCAGCATGTTTGAAAGCATCAACCAGGCCATCGTGCTGGCGGCGAAGGGCGATGGTCAGCAGCTGACCTTGCGCGCCGGCGTGCAGCACATCCCGTACCAGGGTTTTCCCAACCAGTACATGGACATGACGGACAACCATGGCCAGTTCGCCAATCTCGCTTACCAGGGTACATTTGCCTGGGGCGTGCTGGACGCGCGCGCCTACTGGCAGCAGACGGACCACGAGATGGGCTTTTTCACGCCCGAGCGCAAGGGCACGATGCCGATGATTACGCATGGCCGCAACACCGGTTATGCGCTGATGGCCAGCCTGCCGATGGCGGCGGGCGAGTTGCGCCTGGGCCAGGAGTGGCACGGCTTCCGCCTCGACGACTACTGGCCGGCCGTGCCCGGTTCCATGATGATGGGACCGCGCACCTACCTGAACATCAATGACGGCAAGCGCGACCGCACCGTGCTGTTCGGCGAACTGGAAACGCGCCACGATGCGCGCTGGACGAGCGTGCTGGGCGTGCGCGGCGAATCCGTGCGCATGGAGTCGGGCGACGTGCAATCGTACGGCACCAATATGATGAACATGCCCGACGTGATGGCCGCCAAGGCCTTCAATGCGCGCAGCCGCAGCCAGCGCGACACGAATATCGATGCCTCCGCGCAAGCGACATTCACGCCCGATGCGGCCAGCAGCTATGCATTCGCGCTGGCGCGCAAGGTGCGCTCGCCCAACCTGTACGAGCGCTACTCGTGGGGCCGCGGCTCGATGGCCATGACCATGACCAACTGGTTTGGCGACGGCAACGGCTATGTGGGCGATATCGACCTGAAACCGGAGACGGCGTACACGGCGGCGTTCACGGCCGACTGGCATGGCGGCGGCGAGGAGGGCTGGTTCCTGCGCGTCAATCCCTATTACAGCAAGGTCGACAATTACATCGACGTCGACGTGCTGGCGCCTTTCCACCCGTACATGAAAATGGGCGCGAACGGTAACTTGCTGCGCTTTGCCAACCACGACGCCAAATTGTACGGCGCGAATCTGGCCTGGCAGCTGCCGCTGGCCAGCAGCGCCCGCTGGGGCCGCTTCATGGCGACGGGCAATGCGGCTTACACGCGGGGCAAGCGCAGCGATGGCGGCGACCTGTACCGCATGATGCCGTTCAACGCCTTGCTGGCCGTCGAGCACAAGCTGGGCGCCTGGAGCAACCGCATCGAAACGAAGATCGTGGCCCGCAAGGACAGGGTCGATGCCCGCCGCTTCGAACCGGAAACGGGCGGCTATGCGCTCGTCAACCTGCGCAGCAGCGTGGCATTGAACAAGATGGCCAGCCTGAGCGCCGGCGTGAGCAACCTGTTCAACCGCGCGTATGCGGACCCGCTCGGCGGCGTGTATCTGTCTGGACTGAAAGCGAACGGCGGGGCGCTGCAAGCCTTGCTGGCCGAGGGACGGTCGATTGACCTGGGGCTGCAGCTGAAGTTCTAAGCCTGCTATCAACGTGCGTCTTCCTGCCGCCGATGCGGGGGGAAGGCGCACGCTGGCAACGCCGCATCGGCGAGCGCCATGTGGTCGTGACAATGTGCGCATGTTTCTCGACGGTAATTTGTTATGCTCTCTGGCGCCTGCTTCAGGCGTTTGGCGCACATGGGTGCGATAGCGGAGGCTGAAGGCTTTATCTGCTCAAATGAAGCTGACTGAATAAAAGGTGTCCATGATCGCATTTAAAGATTTTCGTTCGACCACTGCGGGCAGTCCGCTTTCCGATGGCATGGACCGGTCGCTGGTATTGGCCAATGAATGGCTGTTAAAAACCGGCGTTCGTCCGGTCAACATCGAAACCATCACGGAAACGCGAGGCTGGACGGCGTTAGCCAAGGTTGAGCGAGGGATACGGGTTTGGTATGAAGTGGCGCCTCCTCCCTTGAAGTCCTGAGCTGTTCAGGCAGACCATTCCCCGCTCACCGGCCGCAGAGCCATCAACTTCCGCCTCCGCTCTTTTTTCGCCGTGAGCCCGTCAGCACGCGCAGCGCGGTGGCGATCGGCACCTTGTTCTTGGCCAGGTAGGCGGCGGCCGTGGCGGTATCGAGCATTTCCTGGAAAATAATGCCGACCTCGACCTTTTGAGCCGTCAAATCGTCCTGCCTTGCGCAGTCGAGGATATCCATATTCGTAGCAGTAACTTTGTCATTCTTGGAGCGCATTTTTGCCTCGGTAGAAAAGAGAAAAAATGTCTCCTTTATTTGCCTTTAAGATAACTTATTTTTGTGACTTTGTGGAAATTTTTCTTTAATCGATAGTGCCTTCAAGAATTAAATTTAGCTATGGGCCAAGGTTAGTGCCTGGGGATGAATGCGGGATAGATGACATTCCCTCATGCATTGCCTGATCAACCATCGTTTGCCAGCGGCGCCCGGATGCGCTCTAATCATGGCTTGTTCCTACACGAGGTTGCCATGCTGCCCACTCCCGCCATCGCCGCGCTGCGCGAAAAATTTCCCCTGATTACAGAACTGATGGCCTTGCAGCCCTTGAGCTGGTTCAATCCCCGCATCGCCCCGGCGGCCGAGGGTTTGAAGGACGTGGGCTTGACGGCGGACGATGTGGCCGATGCCAGCGCGCGCCTGGCGCGCTTCGCGCCGTACCTGGCCAAGGCGTTTCCGGAAACGCAGGCCAGCGGCGGCGTCATCGAGTCGCCCGTCGTGCCGCTGCCCGCCATGCAGGCGGCCTTAGACATGACGAGCGGTCAGCTGTGGCTCAAGCAGGACAGTCATTTGCCCATTTCCGGCTCGATCAAGGCGCGTGGCGGCATCTATGAAGTGTTGAAACATGCGGAAATGCTGGCGCTGGACGCGGGCTTGCTGAAGGAGGGCGATGACTACAGCCTGCTGGCCAGCGACGCCGTGCGCGCCTTCTTTGGCCAGTATGCGATCGCCGTCGGCTCCACGGGCAACCTGGGTTTGTCGATCGGCATCATGAGCGCGCGTCTGGGCTTTCGCGCCACCGTGCACATGTCAGCCGATGCGCGGCAATGGAAGAAGGATAAATTGCGCAGCCACGGCGTCACCGTCGTCGAGTACGCGACCGACTACAGCGTGGCCGTGGAAGCGGGGCGCCAGCAGGCGGAGAACGACCCCACCTGCCACTTCGTCGATGATGAAAATTCGCACGATCTGTTCCTCGGCTATGCGGTGGCGGGCCAGCGCCTGCAAGCCCAGTTCCAAGCGGCCGGCGTCGCGGTCGATGCGCATCACCCCCTGTTCGTCTACCTGCCGTGCGGCGTGGGCGGCGGTCCCGGCGGCGTGGCCTTCGGCTTGAAGCTGGCCTTTGGCGATTTTGTTCACTGCGTCTTCGTCGAGCCGACCCACTCGCCGTGCATGCTGCTGGGCGTGCACACGGGCTTGCACGAGGGAATCAGTGTGCAGGAAATCGGCATCGACAACCTGACGGCCGCCGATGGACTGGCCGTGGGACGCCCGTCCGGCTTCGTCGGGCGCGCCATGCAGCGGCTGATCGACGGCTACGCCACCGTCACCGATGAAGAACTGTATCGCTTGCTGGCGACGCTGGAACAAACGCAAGGCTTGCGCCTGGAACCGTCCGCCGTGGCCGGTTTCGCGGGCATCCCTGCCGTGCTGGCCGCGCCGCAATACCAGGCGCAGCTGGAAACGGCCACCCACCTTGTGTGGGGTACGGGCGGCAGCATGGTGCCCGAGCAGGAAATGGCTGCCTACGTGGCGCGCGGCCGCGCCTTGCTGGCGGCCGGATCCGCGTGATGCCGCCCGGCATGCCGCGCATGTCCACGCTGACGGCCAGCCAGTTCGCCAACCTGCACACCTTTCTCGTGGCGGCGCGCCATGCCAGCTTCGCGCTGGCCGCGCAGGAACTGGCGCTCACGCCCAGCGCCGTCAGCCACCGCATCGCGCGGCTGGAAAGCAGCCTGGGCTTGCGGCTGTTCCAGCGCCTGACGCGGCAGGTCAAACTGACGGCCGACGGCGAGCGCATCTTTGCCGCCCTGCAAATCGGCTGGGATGGCTTGCAGGCGGCGCTGGCCGGCGGCGATGCGCTGGCGGGCAGCATCACCGTGCATGCGCGCCCGTCCATCGCCCAGTGCTGGCTGGTGCCGCGCCTGGCAGGCTTCGCTGCACAGTATCCGGACGTGTCGATCGACTTGCGCGTGGGCAATGAAAGCGTGGACTTTCGCGCCGGCCAGGTCGACCTGGCCTTGCACTATGGCGACGGCCACTTTCCCGGCCTGGCCGCGCGCAAGCTGATGGAGGAATGGCTGGCGCCCGTGTGCAGCCCGCACTATGCGCGCGAACACGGCTTGTTTGACGCGCCGCATCAGCTGTCCAGCGCGACGCTGCTGCACGACACCCTGGCCTGGCCCGCCTGCGCGCCCGACGCCGAGTGGCGGTTGTGGCTGGACGGGCAGGCGCCGGAGGTGACCTTGCCGGCGCGCAGCCTGCGTTTCGACCGCGCCGACCTGTGCGCGCAGGCGGCCATCCACCATGCGGGCGTGGCCATGGGCCGGCGCCAGCTGGTGCAGCCGTGGCTGGCCAGCGGTCAGCTGGTCTTGCCGTTCGGCCCTTTCAACTTGCCCAGCCCGCAGGCGTATTACCTCGTGCATGCCGCTCGGCCGCTGCCGGCGAGGGTGCAGGCCTTGTTCGATTGGCTGCTGGGGCAGGCAATTTGATACACTGCGCCCCTCATTGAAACGCGCACGAAAGTATGCCCATGCAGCCAACCCCATCGACTTCGACCGCGCCGGCGCAATTGCGCGAGTTACGCAGCACTGCGCTGGCCTGCCTGCTGGAACCGGACCCGGCAACCAAGGTGGCGATGGTGGCGGCCATGGCCGAGGCGCCGCTGGCACTCGATGCGCAGGCGGACTTGGCGCCCACGGGCGCCGTGCCGGGCCGGCCCGAGCGTCCGGAACTGGTGCCGCCGCGCCTGGTGGGGCGGCGTTCGATGATCACGCCGGAAGGGCGCGCCATGCTGGTGCACGCGCTCGCGCATATCGAATTCAACGCGATGAATTTGGCGCTCGATGCCCTGTGGCGCTTCCCGGACCTGCCGGCCGAATACTATACGGACTGGCTGCGCGTGGCGAAGGAGGAAGCGACGCACTTTGCCATGCTGCAGGCGCACCTGCAGGTCTTGGGCCACACGTATGGCGACTTCCCCGGCCACGACAGCCTGTGGGAAATGGTCGACAAGACGCGCGGCGACGTGCTGGCGCGCATGGCGCTGGTGCCGCGCACCCTGGAAGCGCGGGGCCTCGATGCGATTCCGCCGCTGCGCGCCAAGCTGGCGCAGGCGGGCGACATGGCCGCCGCAGCCATCCTCGACATCATCTTGCGCGACGAAGTGGGGCACGTCGAGATCGGCAACCGCTGGTACGGCTACCTGTGCGGGCAGCGCGGCCTGGAGCTGCGCGCGACGTATGCCGAGCTGGCGCTGCGCTACGAGGCGCCCACCCTGCGCGGCCCGTTCAACCTGGAAGCGCGGCGGCGGGCGGGGTTTTCGGAGCTGGAATTGTCCGATCTGCCCGCCTGACCTTGCCTACGGATGGGCCGTGAGGCTGATGTGCCAGTGGCTCAGGTGTCCCGTCTCGATGTGCACTTTTGCCGGCTTGGTCCAGGCGCCCGCGCCGGGGATCTTGTCGGCCGGCGCGGCGGAAAAGCGCCCGTCGACGAGGGCCAGCTTGATGAAGCTGGGGCCGATGTAGATGATGCGCGTGCTGGCCGGCGCCGCTTCCTGGGCCAGCATGGCCCGGTTCGCCGCGATCCACGCCTGCAGCGCCGCCAGTTTCGGCTTTTGCGCGGGGTTGGCCACCACTTCCGCTTTTGCGTCGTTGATCAGCTGGTGAATGGCGGCGCCGTCGTTCTGGCCGCCCAGCGCGTCCGTATAGCCGCCGGCGCCGTCCGCGTAGCGCAGGTCGATCTGCTGGCCGTCGCTGTGGCCGCTGTGGCCGAGGATGGACCGGCCCGTTGCCGTCTGCGTCACGTGCTGGCCGCTGATGTCGTCGAAACGGTAAGCCTTGCCCGCCAGCCAGGCGATGGCCAGGCGCGTGGCCCACGAATCGCCGCCAGGATCGCGCGTGCCGTAGCGCCGCGCCGCCAGCGCCGCCTCGTCGTTGGCCAGGTACAGGGGGATATAGGCCGTGTCGCCCTTGAACGCCACTTGTCCCCCTTCGGCCGGGTCGGAGCTGGCATCGGTATTGTCGATGCGGCCCTTCAGGCGCACCGTGACGACGGCCTTCTTGTCGAGCTTGGTGCCGGCAAAGGCGGGCAGCAGCAGGCTGGGAAATTTCACGGTGCCGGCCGTCTTGGTATTGGTCTGGGACAATAAATTCTGCGTGCTGAAGGCGGGGTCGCCGCCGCCGGACGCAATGCCGATGTTCACTTCCGTAATCGTCGCCGCCGCCGGCGTGTAGTGCAATTCCAGCGGCAAGGTGTGCGTGGCCGTGGCGTTTCCTTGCGACACGGATACATACGGTCCCGCCAGATTGCCCGTCAACTTGATCGGCTGCAACACGGGGTGGGCATCCTTGTTGGGCGAAAGGAATTTTGCCAGCGTCACCTTCAAGCCCTTGCACGCGAGGCTCAGTTCCACCGTCGTCACGGTGGCCAGAGCGCTGTCGCCGATATTCGTGGCGCTGACATTGCCGCCCAGGGTCAATGCCCCATCCCTGGTTTGCTTGCTGACATCGACGCACTCGGTCCTGACGATGGTGCCCTGCGTAAAGTGGCTCTGGTTGACGGCGCCTGCGGCGGCCAGGTTGACCCCGGGCAGCCCCGTCACGGAATAGGACCAGGTATCGTTGTACTGGCTTTGCGCCGTCGTGTAGACGGGATACTCGGCCGTGCTGACGGTGATTTTCACGCCCACGTTTTTCGTGTCCTTGGGCACCGTGAAGGCGATGGGCGAGCTGATGGTCTGGTTTTGCGCGGCGGCCGTGGCCGTGAAGGTCTTGCTGTCCGCGTCATCCTGCGGCGTGACGTCGCCCGCGGCGCGATGGCTGGCGGGCACCTCGCGCGCGGGCGGCGCGGCGCCATCCTGCGTGACGCTGCCGGCGGTATAGGTCTTCGCCTCGGCGCGCAAGGCCGGGCTCGCCGCATACGGGTAGACGATGTCAACATTGACGTTGCTGCTGCTGTTGAAGACGACGGCGCTGACGCTGATCACGTTCGGATGGACGAGGTCGTTCAAGGTCAGCTGGTAGGTGTCGGGCAGCACGCCATCGAAGTGGAAGGCGCCCGTGGCGTCGACCACGGCCACCTGGCGCTGGCGGTTGTTGTAGCCGGCCAATAACATTTTCTTGCCGGCCAGTCCCGTGGCATTGCCGCCTGCGGGCGTGCGCAGCTGTCCTTGCAGCACGATGCCGGACTTGATGACGATCAAGGCATAGCTGGCCGTGAACTCGCCATCCTGCGAGACGAAATTGAGGTTCAGGTCGTAGCTGCCGTTGGGCAAGGATGCCAGCAGTTGCTGCATGGCCGTGGCGCCGATGGCGAAGGTGCCGCTGGCCGTATCGAACGTCCAGTAGCTCTTGAGGCTGATGGCCGCGCCGTCCGGCATCGACAGCAGGCCGTCGCTGTCGTCCTGCAGGGCCAGCGGCGGCGCGCCCACGAGGCGGAACGCCATGCCGCCCGGCTGCAGGCGGTTGTTCGGCCCCAGCCCAGTGATGGCCAGCACGGGCGCCGCGGCGGGCACGCTGCCGTCGTCGTTCGGCTCCACATAGGTTTCCACGGCCGTCGGCAGTTCGGTCTGGATCAGCAGATCCAGGATGGTGACCTTGCCGCCCTTGCTGAGGGAAAATTGCGCATGCTGGTCGACGCCCGTGTCGCCCGGCGTGGAAAAGCGCAGGCTGCCTTCCTGCAGCAGCACGTCCGTGACGGCGCCGCTGGCCTTGACGCTGTCGGCGCCGTCGGGAAAGCCCAGCCCGGACAGCGGCAGCACGACCACTTGCGCGGGCCGCACGGGGTCGAGGGCGATGCCGGTGCTGGTGCTGAAAGTCCAGGTCAGGCCGGCGCTCTGGAAGGCGATGCTGCGCTCGATGCGCAGGGTGATGGTGTCAGCGGGCGTGACGGTGGCGCCCGCGCCGATGCTGCCGGCCTGCACGTCGCCATCGATGATGGTGCTGCCTTCTGGCGCGCTGGCCAGCACGGCTTGCACATTGCCGGCCGCCTCGCTGCCATTGTTGCGGATGTGCACGCGGTAGGTGTAGTCCCAGACCGTGCGGCTGACGCGCTGTTCAGCCACTTTATCGAGCATCGTCACTTCAAAGTCGCCGGCGGCCTGGACGGTGGCTGCCGCTGCCGCCAGCATGACCTTCGGCGCGGGCGACTGCGTGGGATCGTTGGGGCCGCCGCAGGCGCACAGGCCGAGCGCCAGGCCTGTGGCCAGCGCGGCGCCGGCCAGCTGCCGGCGCCGCAGGCACGCCAAGCCCAGCACGCCGGCCAGCAGCAGCCATGGTGTAGAGGGCAGGGGCACGGCGGCCGGCTGCGTGATGCCCGTGTCGAGTTCGATGAAGGAGACGGGGTCGAGGATGCTAAACGGCTGGGCGCCGGGGCTGCCCGCGCCCAGGTAATCGAAGGTGACGGAAAAGCCCGTGGCCGTGGCGCCGGGGACGATGCCGCCGGCCAGCGCCAGCGCGTCGAGGTAGCCGCTGGCGGGAATGGCGGGATCGGGCTGCACCAGCAGCACGTCCCAGCCCGGCGCCGTGGAGACGCTCTGCAGGTTGGCGTAGGTGCCCACGCTGAAGAACAAGGTGAATTCCTCGATGGGCACGGCCAAGGTGGTATTGCTGACCGTGTAGTCGTAGCGCCACTGCGTGCCGCCCAGCGACGTTGCCGTGTAGCCGATGCTGGTGGCGTGCGCGGCCGACATTGCGCATAGCAGCAGCGCCAGCAGCACTTGTTTGATAAAGCTCATGATCGTTCCCCCGTTGACTGGCGCCAAGCGTGCCCAGGCGAGAGGTCAAGCAGGAAACGTTCCTGTCTGGATTATGCTGCAAAAACAAGGGCTAGTCTGGGACGGGCCGGAGCAGGTGTCAAATCTGCCGACATCGGCATTTATGGCTGAGTCTGTCAGCGCTGTCCTACCCATCTTGTCGAAACCGTCTGATTGTATGCCTTGTGGAAACACGCGATGATCGTGTCCATGCTGCAACAGCCAACCAGTCCGACGGAGTATGCGATGCAAAAGCCAGGCCAGTCCCTTCACGTGAACAAGCCATTCCTGCTGATCTGCCTGTTCACCTTTTCGACCCTGGCGGCCACCTGGATGAATGCGGGCGAGGCGCAGAACGGCGATGCCGCGCCGGCCCCCGTGGCGCGCGAAGCGGGGCATGGCACCTTGCCCGTGTGCCGCAGCGATGCCCTCACGCTGTCGGCCCAGTGCCAGCGCCAGCCCGCGCGCCAGGCTTGACCGCACTCTGCAGGCGCTGCTGCAGCAAGGCCAGCACGGCCGCTTCCTCCGGCGCCAGCGCCGGCAGTTCTTCCCGTAATTGCTCCTGCGCCCGCGCGCGCATGCCTTCCAATAAACTGCCCTCCAGATACGATTCCAGCACGGCCGGATGTACATAGCATTTGCGGCAGATCGTCGGCGTATTGCCCAGTTTTTTCGCCACGGACTCGATCGCCTGCACGATGTTTTTCTTCGCTTGCGCATCGGAATCGACCTGCTCGAACGCCTGCAGGGCCAGCGCGGCCAGCAGGGTGCCGGACCAGGTGCGGAAATCCTTGGCCGTGTAGTCTTCGCCCGTCACCTCGCGCAGATAATCGTTGACGTCGCCCGAATCGACGCCGTGGCGAGCGCCATCGTCATCGATGTATTGAAACAGTTCCTGGCCCGGCAACTCGCGCATGCGCCGCAGCACCGTGGCCAGCTTGCGGTCGCTCAGGCGGATATCGTGGCGCACGCCGCTCTTGCCCTTGAAGTGAAAGGCCACGGCGCTGCCGTCGACCTGCACGTGGCGCGTGCGCAGGGTGGTCAGGCCGAACGATTTGTTCGCGCGCGCATATTCTTCGTTGCCGATGCGCATCATCGTCAATTCCAGCAGGTGCACGATGGTGGCCAGCACTTTTTCACGTGGCAAGCCCGGCAGCTGCATGCCGCGCGCGACGGCCGCGCGGATGGCGGGCAGGGCGCGGCCAAAGCTGAGCATGCGCTCATATTTCACTTCGTCTCGCACCTGGCGCCAGCGCGCATGGTAGCGGTACTGCTTGCGGCCCCGCGCGTCGCGGCCCGTCGCCTGCAAATGGCCATTCGCGTGCGGGCAGATCCACACGTCCGTCCAGGCGGGCGGAATGGCCAGCGCCTTGATGCGCGTCAAGGCGGCGCTATCGCGCACGATCTGGCCGTCCTCGTCGCGGTAGCGGAACTTGCCGGGCTTGCCCGATCGGGCGATGCCGTTCTGATGGTCGCCCGTGTAGCGCAGGCCGGCGGTGCGGGCCGTGGTGGTGGCAGATATTTCCATGACGATAGCTGACCTTGCAGGCCGCCCACCCGGCGCGCCATTATGCTAAGGTGCGCATTCGTAACGCCGTGCGCGGCAGACAGGAGCAGCAGATGTTTGGCAGAAAAAAGAATCTGGAAGAAGACCACGCCCCCCAGGCCGACAAGCAGTATGAAAAGAAATACACGGATGACAGCTTCTGGGACAAGGTCGTCAAGTTCGCCAAGACGGCGGGGCGCGAAGTCATCGAAAAAGCCCTGTGGCTGTACTACGCGGCCCAGCAGCCGAACACCCCGCTGTGGGCCAAGACGGCCATTTACGGCGCGCTCGGCTATTTCATTTCACCCATCGATGCGATTCCCGACATCACGCCCGTGGTCGGCTATGCGGATGACCTGGCCGTGCTGGCGGCGGCCGTCGCCACCGTCGCCACCTACATCACGGCCGAGGTCAAGGAACGTGCCGCCGAGAAACTGCGCGGCTGGTTCGGCGCCTAACTGCCGGCAGCGGGCAGACCCGGCTGGCCTTTGACGGCGTTGCGGTACCTGGCCCTGGCCTCGGCCTTCTTCACCGCCTCGGCGGCGATGTTCTGCGCCTTGATGCGGGCTTTTTCACTCTTGCTGCGCTGCTGCGCCACGTCCTTGTTGCCGATGCGGTTCGTCATGCTGGTCTCCTCGTTGATGGTCAAGTTCGACCAGTACAGCATACGTTCTTGCCCAGGCGCTACCGTGCGCCCGTTCACACAAGCGCCATGCCTACCTCGCTGGCGCGCCGCCGGCCCCGTGCGCGAGCAGGCGCAGCACGACTTCTTTCTGGAATGAACGAAACTCCTTGTCGGCGCTGACGTTGGCGAAGGCCAGCACGGCCGTCTTGCGGGCCCGGTCGACGCAGACGACGGACGCGGCCCCCGGGTCGCCGCCGCTGTGCGTGGCCAGCGCCCGGCCGTCGACGTCGCGCAGCAGCCACACCAGCGCTTGCTGCACGGATGAATCGGCGGGCACGACGGGGGCCGCTTGCGGGGCGAAAAACAGTTGCAGGGTGGCATCTTGCAGGTAGCGGTGGCCATCGACCCGGCCGCCATTGCTGTAGATGGCCAGGAAACGGGCGAAGTCCTGCGCCGAGCTGCGCAGCAGGCCGGCCGGCCAGTCCGGGTAGCCGACGGGCGGCAGGACTTGCAGGCCCGGCTCCTTGTGCGCGTACGGCTGGGCGACGACGGCGCGCCGCGGCAAGCCGGCCAGGTTCCAGGCCGTGCTGTCCATGCCCAGCGGTTCGAACAGGTGCTCGCGCGTGTAGGCGTCGAGCCCATCGGGGTTCAAACGGCCGACCAGATAGCCGAGCAGGGCGATGCCGACATTGCTGTAGCGCCATTCCGTGCCGGGCCGGGCGGCAAACGACACATCCGCGTCATACCAGGCGCCGCCGCGCGACAGATAGCCCTTGACGAAGTCGCGCAGGGGCAATCGCGGGTCGCCCTGGACGGCAAACGCCGTCGTCTTGTCGTACACGGCGTCGGAAATGCCCGAGGTGTGGCTGAGCAAATGGCGAAAGGTGATGGGCACGTCGGGAAACTTCGGATGCATGAGCGGAAAGTCCAGGTAGGCCGCCACCTTGTCGTCGAGCTGGAAGGCGCCCTGTTCCAGCAGCATCATGACGGCCGTGGCCGTGACGAGTTTGCTGACGGAGGCGACATGGAACACCGTGTTCGCATCCGCCTTCTTGCCGGCCTGGATGTCGGCCCAGCCATAGCCGCGCGCGAAGATGGTTTGTTCGCCGCGCACCACGGCCACGCTCATGCCCGGCGTTTCCGTGCGGGCCAGGCCATCGCGCATGAAGCCGTCAAATTCCGTTTCCCACGCCAGCCTGGCCGGATCGGTGGCGCAGCCCGTTTGCAGCAGGGCCAGTGAGACGCCCAGTCCCAGCATGCTTCGTCGTTTCATTGATTCTCTCTTTTGCCATTTTTAATTATCTTAACAATATTTCCGTCCGCCATAGGGGCAATTGACAAATCATTGCTTTGCAGCAATGACAAAGGGAGCGGCGGGTGCTTGTTTGGCCAGTTACTTGCGCCAGTAGCGTTCCAGCAAAGGCTTGACCGTCAGACCGTGCACGACGATGGAGAGGATGACGACGACGAGGGTGATGTCGGCCAGTTCGCGCGCCAGGCCGCGCGGCAAGCCATGCGCGATGGCATAGCTGAGGTAGTACAGCGAGCCGATGCCGCGCACGCCGAACCAGGCGGCCAGCCCCCGCAGCCGCACGCTGGTGCCGGAAGCCAGCAAGCCGAGCATCACGCTGGCCGGACGCGCCACCAGCAACAGGAACAGCGCCACGCTCCACGCCCGCCAGCTCCAGGCGGCGGCCGTGACGGCGCCGCCCAGCAACAGCACCAGGGTCAGTTCGGACAGGCGTTCCAGATGTTCCTTGAAGACGAGGGCTTCGCCGCTGACGGTCAGCGTCACTTCGCTGTCGTGCGGTTTGGCGGCGGACACGGCATGGGTTTCCTCCGCCTGCAGCAAGCCTTGCCGGTCTTTCGGCGCGCCGGCCAGCCGCAGTTCCGTCTGGCGCAAGGCCACGCCGGCAAAGAAGACGGCCAGGAAGCCCCACGCGTGCAGCCAGGTGGAGACGCCGTAGACGAGGGCGATCAGACCCAGGGCCGCCAGGTCATCGAGCACTTCATGCTTCGGCTCCTTGGCGCGCAGCTGCCAGCCCAGCCAGGCCAGCAGCGCGCCGCCGGCCGCGCCCAGGGCGATGGCGCCCGCGCTGGCCCAGAGTAAATCGCGCCACAGCCAGGTGCCGCCATGCGGCCCCAGTTCATGCAAGCCCAGCAAGCCCAGGCCCAGCATGACGAAAGGAAAACCGCTGCCATCGTTCATGCCCGCCTCGCTGGTCAGCATGAAGCGCAATTGCTCGCTGTCGCCCGCATGGCGCAGCTGCACGTCGGTGGCCAGCACAGGGTCGGTGGGCGCGAGGATGGCGCCCAGCAGGATGCCCGCGCCCAACGGCAGGTCCAGCACCAGGCAGGCAAAGGCCGCCACGAGGGCCACGGAAATGGTCATCGACAGCCACGCCAGGCGCAGCGAGGGCAGCCAGCGTGCCAGGCTGAAGGGCACGGGCATTTTGACGCCGGCGGAAAACAGGGAGATGAGGACGGCGATTTCCGTCAGGGTTTCCAGCAGGGGCGCCTGTTGCACCAGGTCGAACGAGAACAGGCCGAGGAACAGGGGGCCCAGCAGCAGGCCCACGCCCAGGTAAGCCATGGCCGAGGTCAATGGCAGGCGCGCGATGCCGTCGGCGCCCAGGCCACGCGCCAGCATCAGGCAACCGATCAGGATGAACCAGGCGGTGGTGCTCATGCTCCTATTCTAGCGGCGCATGGGCCCGGGCAGCGCGCCGCAGGTTTTGTTATGCCTTGTACAACTGCACCGTATCGTTCTGCGCCTGCATGGCGTGCAGCTCGATCGGGTCGAGCGTGGAGCGCAAGCGGGGCAGGCTGTGCGGATAATTGGTCGTGATAAAGGCCAGCATCTGCTCGCGCACGAGGCAGCGCAATTCAAACGCCGTGCCTGAATCCACCGCGCTGATCAGGAAACGCACGCGCACGGCCCGCTCGTTCGAATCCGTCGCCTGCACGGTGCAGACGCGGCCGTCCCATTGCTTGGCGGATGCGCAGATGCGCGTCAGTTCCGTCCGCAGGGGCTCGATCGGGATGCTGAAATCGAGCCACAGGAACACCGTGCCGAGGATGTCGGAGGAGGTATGCGTCCAGTTCTCGAACGGATTTTCGATGAACCATTGCAACGGCACGATCAGCCGGCGTTCATCCCACACGCGCACGACCACGTAGGTGCCCTTGATTTCCTCCACCGTGCCCCACTCGCCATTGACGATCAGCACGTCATCGATGCGGATCGGTTGCGAAAACGCAATTTGCAGCCCTGCAATGAAATTGCCGAGCACGGGCCGGGCGGCAATACCTGCCACCAGGCCAGCCACGCCGGCCGAGGCCAGCAGGCTGGCGCCGATCTGCCGCGCGCCGGGCAAGGTCAGCAGCACGAAGGACACGCCCAGCAGGACGACGATGGCATGCGCGCTGCGCGTGAGCACGCGGGCCTGGGTGATCCGGCGCCGCGCGCGCAGGTTGTCGGCCGCGTCGACGGGATTGATCTGGGAAATCGTGATGCTGAGCGACTCGATGCATTGCATGGCCAGCCAGGTCAGCGCGATGATCAGCGCCACGCTGGCCAGGTGCGACATGGCGACGAGGCCCGGCGTGTCGTCGGGCGCGCTGGCCAGCACCATGCGCAGGCCGAAGACGATCAGGCACAGCTGGCTGGCGCGGAAGGCCACGCGCGCCACGTTGCTGGCCAGCGCGTGGCCATGGGCCAGTCTTCTCAGCAAGCCGATGCCGGCCCGGTGCACGCCGATGGCGACGAGGGTGACGAGCAGGGCGGAAACGAGCACGGTCAGCGCCGAGCGCAGCGGGCCTCCCATCAGCGAGTGAAACGTGCTGAGATCCATAGGCGAAAACTCCTTATTGATAAGTGAAATGGATGTCGGAAGCGGCTATTTTACGGGCAGATGACGTCGCGGGGGCGTGCGTTGCCGTACGGATAAGACTTCGGTCAAGGCGGATACTGGAAGAAATTGCTGCGCTGCGCCATGCCACGTTGACGTTTCAGTACGGAAAACAAGCGGGCGTCGCCGCATTGGAAACATAGTCATACTTGCCATGCTTTTTGTTTTTGCAAAGGAAACCGATGATAGTACGATCACTCCGCATGTCCTTGCGCTTCATTCTGCCGCTTGCCCTCGTGCTGGGACTGTTTGCTTATATCGTGGTACCCCTGTTGGACAATATTACCCTGCGCTGGTATGTGCGCGACCTCGACAGCCGGGCTGAATTGCTCGCTGGAACCCTCCGCCCCTCGCTCACCGAATACCTGCCTGCGCAAGACGCCGCGCGCATCGGCGAACTGTTCCAGGGCGCCACGCGCGATGAACGCCTGATCGCCATCGGCTTTTGCGACAACGGGGGGCACTTGCTGTACCAGTCCGCGCAATACCCAACTTCCATTGGCTGCTGGAGCACGCCATCGACGGGCGGCCTGTACAAATCCCTGGCGCAATTGCCGCAAGGGCAAGTCCACCTGAGCGAAACCCCCGTCATGCAGGACGCATCGCAACTGGGCCGCCTGGTGCTGGTGCAGGACATGAGCTTTGTCGAGCGCCGCAATACCGATACCAAGCGTTTCATCTTTGCCTTCCTGGCCGTGCTGGCCGTGCTCATTTCCCTGATGACCGTGTTCGTCGCCCACCTGAGCTGGCGCGGCTGGCTGTCGGCCGTGAAGGATATCTTGCGGGGCGAGTTGCTGCCGAAAAGCAATGGTGCAGTGGCCGCCGCCACGGCGCCCGCCGCCGCGCCCGCGCCGCCGCCGGAAATGCAGCCGCTGATCGGCGACTTGCGCGAATTGCTGCAGGAATACCATCTGGAACGCCAGGGCGATAACGGCTGGTCGTCCGACTGGACGCCGGACAAGCTGCGCGCCTTGCTGGAGGCGGACCTGCAGGGCGACCAGGTGCTCGTCGTGTCGAACCGCGAACCGTATATCCACACGAAAGCCGATGACGGCAGCGGTGATATCCGCGTGCAGCGCCCGGCCAGCGGCCTGGTGACGGCCGTGGAAGCCGTGATGCGCGCGTGCTCCGGCACATGGATCGCGCATGGCGCCGGTTCCGCCGACCGCGAGACGGTCGATAAGCTCGACCACGTGCCCGTGCCGCCCGATAATCCCAGCTATACCTTGCGCCGCGTGTGGCTGACGGAAGAGGAAGAGCAGGGCTATTATTATGGTTTCGCCAATGAGGGCATGTGGCCGCTGTGCCATATCGCCCACGTGCGCCCCGTGTTCCGCTCGTCTGACTGGGAGCAGTATGTCAAGGTCAACCGCCGCTTCGCCGACGCCGTGATCGCCGAGGCGAAGACGGACAATCCCGTCGTGCTGGTGCAGGATTACCACTTTGCCTTGCTGCCGCGCATGGTGCGCGAAGCCTTGCCGAAGGCGACGATTATCACCTTCTGGCATATCCCCTGGCCGAACTCGGAATCGTTCGGCATTTGCCCATGGCGCGAGGAAATCCTCGACGGCTTGCTGGGCAGCACGATCCTGGGCTTCCACACGCCGTTCCACCGCAAGAATTTCCTCGAAACGGTGGACCGCTACCTGGAAACCCGCATCGAGCCGGAAGCGTCGACCATTTCGTATGGCGGCGAGATGACGCAGGTCGAGGATTACCCGATCTCGATCGCCTGGCCCGAGGATGACCCGGCGCAGCCCGACGTGGCCGCGTGCCGCGCACAGATTCGTGCCGAACTGGGCGTGGCGCCTGACCACTTGCTGGGCATCGGCGTGGACCGCCTTGACTATACGAAAGGCATCGTCGAGCGCTTCCAGGCCGTCGAGCGCATGCTGGAGCAGCAGCCCGGCATGGTGGGCAATTTTACGTTCGTGCAGATCGCCGCCCCCAGCCGCGCTTCGCTTGACGAATATCAAAGTTTCGATGCGCGCGTGCGCAAGATGGTCGAGCGCATCAACCGCCGCTTCGGCAGCGGCGACTATGTGCCCATCGTGCTGAAAGCGGAGCACCATGGCCAGGACGATCTGCAGCGCTATTTCCGCGCCTCGGAAGTGTGCATGGTGACAAGCTTGCATGACGGCATGAACCTGGTGGCCAAGGAATTCATCGCCGCGCGCGACGATGAGCTGGGCGTGCTGGTGCTGTCGCAATTCACGGGCGCCGCGCGCGAGCTGCACGAAGCGCTGATCATCAACCCGTATCACATCGAGCAGGGCGCCGACGCCCTGTACCGCGCCCTCGTGATGCCGCCCGTGGAACAGCGCGAGCGCATGAAGAGCATGCGGGCGAGAGTCAAACATTTCAATGTCTACCGCTGGGCCGGGCGCATGCTGCTGGACGCGGCCCGCTTGCGCCAGCGCGACAAGGTCATGACCAAGATCGACGCCCACAGCCGCATCAAGCGGCGCAAGGGGATGTGATGGCCGATATCCCTGACGATAGCGCGGCCCTGTTGCAGCTGCTGAGTGCGCGCGGAACAGCCGTCTTCCTCGACTTCGACGGCACCCTGGTCGACCTGGCGCCCACGCCCGACGGCGTGCGCGTGGCGCCCGGCGTCATCGAAGCGCTGGTGCTGCTGTCCGAGCGCCATGGCGGCGCGCTGGCCCTCATTTCCGGCCGTCCCGTGGCGCAGATCGACGCCATGCTGGCGCCCCTGGTCTTGCCGGTTGCCGGCGTGCACGGCGTGGAGCGGCGCGGTGCCGATGGCGCGCTGCACGTGGCCGCCACGCCGGATGTGGCGCCCGTGCTGGCGCGCGCGCAGGCGCTGGCGGCGATTCACCCCGGTTTGCTGGTGGAACGGAAGCGGGGCGCCGTGGCCCTGCATTACCGCCTGGCACCACACCTTGAGCAATTGTGCCTGAAGGAAATGACGGCCGCCGTGCAAGCGTGCCCGGGGGTATTGCTGTTGCATGGCAAAATGGTCCTGGAAGCCAAGCCGGCCGCCACCGACAAGGGCGGCGCCATCGCCGCCTTCATGCAGGAAAGCCCCTTCGCCGGCCGCCGGCCCGTGTTCGCGGGCGACGACACCACCGACGAGGCAGGCTTTGCCTTTGTACAACAAGCAGGCGGACAGGGCGTCAAAGTGGGCAGCGGCCCCAGCGCCGCCACCCTGCGCCTGGCCAGCCCCGGCGCCTTGCGCACTGCGCTGCTGGCCGCTGCCGTATCCCCGACATCGAAGGAGTAGCCCATGACGACATCGTATGACACCCCCAGCGGCGCGAACGCGTCCGCTGCCAGCACGCCGCCCGCGCCAGCATCGCTGAACTGCGGCGTGGTGGGCAATTGCGCCTTCAACGCCCTGATTGACCAGGCGGGGCAGGTCGTCTGGTCCTGCCTGCCCCGTTTCGACGGCGATCCCGTCTTCAACCGCTTGCTGGACGACACGGAAAACGGCAGCGTGTGGGCCATCGACATCGAGAACTTTGCGCGCAGCGAGCAATTCTACGAGCCAAACACGGCCGTGCTGCGCACGCGGCTGTACGACACGCAGGGGCGCGGCGTGGAGATCACGGATTTCGCCCCCCGTTTCCTCAGCCGCGACCGCATGTTCCGCCCGCTGATGCTGATCCGCCGCGTCCGGCCGCTCGACCACGCCGTGCGCATCCGCGTACGGCTGCGCCCCCGCTACGACTGGGGCCGGCTGGCGCCGCAGATCACGCAGGGCAGCCACCACATCCGCTATGTGGGGCCGGAACAGACCTTGCGCCTGAACACCGATGTTTCGCTCAATTATGTGCTGAGCGAAACGTATTTCGTGCTGGGTGGCACGGCCAACTTCCTGCTGGGCCCTGATGAAACGCTGGCTGGCGGCATCGACGAGACGGCGCGCATCTTCGAAAAGGAAACGATCAACTATTGGCGCACCTACACGCGCCGCCTGGCCGTGCCGCTGGAATGGCAGGACGTGGTCATCCGCGCCGCCATCACCTTGAAACTGTCTTTATATGAAGACACGGGCGCCATCATCGCCGCCATGACCACCAGCATCCCCGAAGCGCCGGGCAGCAGCCGCAACTGGGATTACCGTTACTGCTGGCTGCGCGATGCCTTCTTCGTCGTGCGGGCATTGAACAGCCTGTCCGAGGTGGGCACGATGGAAGAGTATCTGCGCTGGCTGACGAATATCGTCGCCCGCTCGAAAGGTGGCCACATCCAGCCCCTGTACGGCATCGGCCTGGAAGAGCAGCTGCCCGAATCGATACTCGACCACTTGCCCGGCTATCGGGGCAACGGCCCCGTACGCGTGGGCAACCAGGCGCAGGAACACTTCCAGCACGACGTCTACGGCAACATTGTATTAGGTGCGGCGCAGGCCTTCCTGGACCACCGATTGTTCCACCGGGCCGGCAAGGCCGAGTTTGCCGCGCTGGAAGCCGTGGGCGACCAGGCGTTCCGGCTGCATGCGGAACCGGACGCGGGCATGTGGGAGCTGCGTACGCGGGCCCGCGTCCACACCTCGTCCATGCTGATGAGCTGGGCCGCCTGCGACCGCCTGGCCAAGGTCGCCCATAAACTGGGCTTGTCGGACCGCGCCGACCACTGGAACAGCCGCGCCGTGCTGATCCGCGAGAGATTACTGCGCGAAGCGTGGAGCGAGGAACGCCAGGCGTTTGCCGAAAGCCTGGGCGGGCGCGACCTCGACGCCTCCGTCCTGCTGATGGCGGAAGTCAACTTCATCGACCCCATGGACCCGCGTTTCATCGCCACCGTCGACGCGCTCGAAGCATCGCTGTGCGACGGCCCCTACATGCGCCGCTACGAAGCGCCCGACGACTTCGGCAAGCCGGAAACAGCCTTCAACATCTGCACCTTCTGGCGCATCGACGCCCTGGCGCGCATCGGCAGGAAAGACGAGGCGCGCAAGATCTTCGAAACCATGCTGCTGGCGCGCAACCACCTGGGCCTGCTGTCGGAAGACACGCACCCGGTGACGGGAGAGATGTGGGGGAACTTTCCGCAAACGTATTCGATGGTGGGCTTGATTAACTGTGCCGTGCGGTTGTCGGCGCCTTGGGATAGTGCGGTGTGATCGTGTGACTGATATCAGCGAGAAAGTTTTCTTTATCGGCTTAACACGGAAAGCCCTCTGAAGGATAGTGCCGTTCAGGTGAGCCTGCACGGCATTTTTTTAGGAAATTCCATTTAAAAGAGCCTGCTAGCTAGTCTGACGAGATTAGTTGTGAATGCAGTTTCGAATCCTTTCATCAAGGATTCCACTCGTCCCCCAGATCCGTGCCAAGGTCGTGTTTTACACAGGTGCGTGTCGTCGCGCTGTATGTCGCTACTATTGAAAAACAAACGCATTGTACCAAAGCAGTTGATCGAACAAGGATTACAATAGACCTTCCCACACTACCTAAATTACGAAGTTGAGATCGAACTATAAGGCCATGCCGCAGCGTTACTCTGACCGAGTCTTGGCACTACACATTAACCGAGCGACATGAACATGTCCCACAGGCCATTGCTATGAAAGTGTCCAATTCGTGCTATCAATCTTCTCTTGTTCAACTAATCATTGCAAATTTCTTATCTAGCAAATATAGTATTTAAAACTAATATGCTAAATAGGAAGAGCAAGATGGCCAGAAAAATCGAGACGGATGCAACGGAGGCATCGGATAAGTTGGTTCAAGACTTATTGGGCCGGATTCAATTGGCAACTAA
Organism: Janthinobacterium sp. GW823-FHT03B06; assembly: GCF_058796955.1. NCBI lineage: Bacteria > Pseudomonadati > Pseudomonadota > Betaproteobacteria > Burkholderiales > Oxalobacteraceae > Janthinobacterium > Janthinobacterium sp. GW823-FHT03B06. The sequence continues at coordinate 1,122,367 of NZ_JBXAJE010000001.1, read as the reverse complement.
GTATATGCGCGAAGGTAAAGTAACCTATCTAATCGGTAATAATGGAACTGGAAAAAGCAGCATCTTAGGTAAATTGGCAGAGCAACTTGAACACACACGTCCTCTACGTCCGGTGGCTTGCATCGCTAATTCCATTTATGATAAATTTAAATTCAGAACTGTAAATGTTGGTAACGTCCGTTATCTGGGGGCGAAAAATGCACCCAATGCAGTATTTCATTCTGCGATTGATCGACAATTAAGTCGATTAATTCTTCAGGCTATGTTGCGTGATCGAAACCTTCTTAAGAAACTGTCTAATACTGTAAAAATGGATTTCTCCTTCTCGCTTGGGAAAGATTTAAAAAGAGAAGTTGAGGAGCGTATTGATGTAAAAACTACGCGTGGCAAGGCACGTGCAGACTTGCTAACATCCACATCCTTATCTATGCTTGATCGAATTTCCAAGGGTGGGGGGCGATTCGAACGCCTGACGGTTCCTCAAATAAGAGTATTTTTACGGTATCTGGAACTCAATATTGATTTTGATCTCTATGTTCGACTACCAAGTGAACAACTGCTTCTCTTTGGATTTCTCAGTACAGGAGAACAGAACCGAACATTGTTATTCGCAAAAATATTAAGCGTGATGGAAGAAGGTGTAGTTTTTCTCATCGATGAACCAGAGATTAGCCTGCATCTTCATTGGCAGATGGGATTTCACGGCACTTTGATGTCGTTGCTTTCCGGACTTAAACGTTTTCACGCAGTGATTGCAACACATGCGCCGATCGTAATAAGTGAGGCTGCTAGGTATGATCCTCAAAGTCAGCTTAATAAAGTTGCTGTCATGCGTCATATAAGGGCTGAAGGCAAAGTCCCTGGTGAAGAAGGCCCTGGTGCAGCTCCTGTGACATGTGAATTCCATACATTCGCTGAGGTTGCCAGTCATGATCAACTTGTACTTCGTTACTTTCAGACAGCTCCATATCACGCACGCGAGGTCAGCTTGGAAATTGCCGACGCCGTTCTGAGCGCCACAGAAGATTTTGGAGGTGAAAATGAGCGAAAAGCCAAGAAAATTTTACTCGACCTTCGAGAGGCAGTTGGTCTATCCGATCAAGTCAAAAAGCAAATAGATATGGCATTAGAACTTATTGAGCATGGACTTATGATGTCTCTAAAAGGTTAAGATAAATATGAAATCTTTATGTGTGGATTCGATCCAACTTGGACATCTCGCTAAGTTGGTGATGCTTATTCGATCGGGTTCAATAAATGGTACCCAAGCATGGTCGGCCTTCTCATCACCGGAAAACTCTAAAATATTGAAGCTGCGTGATGGTACATCGCAAACATTTAAGTTTTCCTTGGCAGAAAGAAAAACATATGATTTCATTCGCGAAGTTGCGCAGAAGAAGATCTATGAAAAATATGGGCGAATATGTTCTTACTGCCGACGTCCTGTTGGGCACTATGGCTACAGCTGGCATATTGAACACGTATTACCTAAAAGTATTTATCCATCTCTTACGTTTAAACTCGCTAATCTTATACCGGCATGTGTCGATTGCAATAGATGGAAAGGAGTAAGGGTTGATAAGTATGTAAAAAATAAGAAGTTATCAATCATAAATCCGTTAGATTCTGGATTTAAATATTCCAGTCATCTTCGTTACCTTCAAATAGGTACGGAAGATATTAGTTTCGCAAAATATATCCCCAATCCTGGATCCGCTGAAGGAATGGCGACGTATAAAAATTTAAGTTTTTCAGAAATTGAAATGGCGCACGCGATAGATAGACTTGATCCCATAACATCGGCACTTCATGAAAGGTTGATACGTGCGATGTCCATTGGGCTTGCAGCTAAAGATGCTAAAAATTTCTTAAATCTACTAGGTGAGATTAAGTCCGCCATTTACAGTCGGCCGTAATTGATAAATTTTAAGTTATTTTTTGAAATTTTAACTAATTTTATGTGATGTTAAATAGATTCGTTTAGAGGTCGAGCAACCATGCGGACAGGTGTTGCATAGAGGGTGTGTCTTGCAACAATAGCGCATAAGGAGGGGCGAATGCTATTGGCGACAGCGTCAGCTCCGGTATTCTGACACGACCTCGGCTGTAACTATACCGAATAAGTTGCTCATTCACTGCGCGATCCTCCCGGCTGCGAGGTGGACGGCAACTGCCATGCTTGCTTCGCTTGGGGGCTAAGGTGCGCGCCTAAGTATGCAGATGAAATTATGGTGTATGCAGTTCCAAAACCCTTCACCCGTGATTTGACCTCGCTCTGCCACTCACTTGGCTGGCTCCCTGCGCCCATACAACCTGCACTCCGCCGCCAGCGCCAGCAAATTGGGATCACGCTCGCGGCTGCTCTGCATCAACAGGGTGATTTGCTGGTGCGAGCCGTAGCGCGCGTCGAGGGGCAGCAGTTCGATGCGCGAGCTGAAGGCGCGCACTCTGCCTGGCAGCAGGCTGTAGCCGATGCCGCCGCTCACCAGGTTGATCAGCGAGAAGATGTCGCCCACCCTCATGGCCGTGTCGGGCACGAAGCCGGCCAGCTCGAATGCGTGGTTGAAGCTTTGCGAGGTGACGAATCCCTCGTTGAGCGTGACGAATTTGTCGTCGCGCAACTGTTGCAAGTCCACCGAGGCCGCGCCCGCATAGGGCGAGGCGAGCGGCGCGGCCAGGAAGATGTCGTCTTGGAACAGGGGCACGGCCACCAGGCCCGCATGCTGTTCGTCTTCCTGCACGCCGATGATGATGGCGTCCAGCCGGCCGTCGGCCAGGCTTTGCAGCAGGTCGCGGTTCGAACCCAGGGTCAGGTCGATGTCCAGGCCCGGCCGGCGCAGTTTCAGGGCGATCACCAGCTGCGGGATGCAGTGCAGGGTCAATGAATACAGCGAACCGATCTTCAGGCGCACGGGGTTGATGCCCGACATTTCGCGCACCTTGCGCACGCCTTCCTCGCATTCGGCCAGCGCGCGCCGCGCCGATTCGGCAAAGGTGTAGGCCGTATGCAGCGGGATCAGGCTGCGGCCCTCGCGCTTGAACAGGGGGCAGCGCAAGCCGTCTTCCAGCGAGTGCAGGGCGCGGTGCACGCTGACCGTGCTCTGGCCCAGCGCATCGGCTACCCGCGCCAGGTTGTTCAATTCCATGAAGCTGAGAAAAACTTCCAGCTTTTTCAAGGTAATTTCTTCGTTGATGGCCATGCCTACCCTTTTTAACGGCAGTTCATTAACTTCAGAGTAATGAACATGCTAGCAGATTGATTGTCGCGCTGGCGCTTTCGTTCTATCGTCTGGATTCGATAGCTCATTCCGGAGGCATGATGTCAACCGCCACAGCAGCGCCAGTGCAGCGGCAAAAACAATGGGACACGCGGCGCACCGAGAAACGCCGCCGCCTCGACGCCGTGCGCCACTACGCGAGCGGCCCCGTGCTGCAACAGGGCGACATGGTCGCCGTGCTCGAAGCGCTGCTCGCGCCGGGCGACCGCGTCGTCCTCGAAGGCAATAACCAGAAGCAGGCCGACTTCCTCGCCCGCATGCTGACCCAGGTCAACCCCGACAAGATCCACCATCTGCACCTGATCATGCCCAGCGTCAGCCTGCCCGAGCACCTGGACCTGTTCGAACGGGGCATCGCCCGCAAGCTCGATTTTTCGTTTGCCGGCACGCAAAGCCTGCGCATCGCCCAGTTCCTGCAGGATGGCTTGCTCGAGGTGGGCGCCATCCACACGTATATCGAACTGTATGCGCGCCTGTTCGTCGACCTCACGCCCAACGTCGTCATGGTGGCCGGCTACATGGCCGACCGCCAGGGCAATCTGTACACGGGCCCCAGCACCGAGGACACGCCGACCCTGGTGGAATCGGCCGCCTTCCGCGACGGCATCGTCATCGCCCAGGTGAACCAGATCGTGGACGACGTCAGCGACTTGCCCCGGGTTGACGTGCCCGGCTCGTGGATCGATTTCGTCGTGCAGTCCGACAAACCGTTCTTCATCGAACCGCTGTTTACCCGCGACCCGCGCGTGATCAAGCCCGTGCACGTGCTGATGGCCATGATGGCGATCCGCGGCGTGTATGAAAAACACCAGGTGCAGTCGCTCAATCACGGCATCGGTTTCAATACGGCCGCCATCGAGCTGATTTTGCCCACGTATGGCGAGCAGCTGGGTCTGAAGGGCAAGATTTGCCGCAACTGGGTGCTGAACCCCCATCCCACCCTGATCCCCGCCATCGAAACGGGCTGGGTCGAGAGCGTGCATTGCTTCGGCGCGGAGCTGGGCATGGAAGGCTATGCGGCCGCGCGGCCCGACGTGTTCTTCACGGGCCGCGACGGCTCGATGCGCTCGAACCGCGCCCTGTGCCAGCTGGCGGGCCAGTACGCGGTCGACCTGTTCATCGGCGCCACCTTGCAGATGGATGGCCTGGGCAATTCGTCCACCGTGACGAATGGCCGCCTGGCCGGCTTCGGCGGCGCGCCCAATATGGGCCACGACCCGCATGGCCGGCGCCACCCGACGCCGGCCTGGCTCGACCTGATCGAGACGGACGACCCGCTGGCGCGCGGCAGGAAGCTGGTGGTGCAGATGGTCGAGACGTTCCAGGACGGCGGCCAGCCGACGATCGTCGAATCGCTCGATGCCGTCGCCGTGGGCCAGGCCAGCGGCATGCCGCTCGCGCCCGTGATGATCTACGGCGACGACGTCACCCACGTGCTGACGGAAGAAGGCATCGCCTACCTGTACAAGGCCCGTTCGCTCGACGAGCGCAAGGCCATGCTGGCGGCGGTCGCGGGCGTGACGCCCATCGGCCTGCGCCACGACCCGAAAACGACGGCGGCATTGCGCGCCGACGGCCTGATCGCGCTGCCCGAGGATATCGGCGTGCAGCGCGGCGCAGCGAACCGCTCGCTGCTGGCCGCGAAAAGCATCGCCGACCTGGTCGAATGGTCCGACGGCCTGTATCAACCACCCGCCAAATTCAGGAGCTGGTAATGAGCACGATGATGACGACGATGACAATGACGCCGGTGCGGGAACGCTCGTTTGCGCTGGGGCGGCAGGTGCTGCAGGCGCTGCTCGATGAAGTGACCCTGACGCCGAAACCGGGCCTGGTCGATTTGCGCAGCCGGGGCGCGCACACGGACTTGAACTGGGCCCTGATGTGCCATTCGGCCTGCGTGCTGGAACCCGTGTTTGCCGCCATGGCCGACGCCGGCGCGCAGAGCGAAGACGACGACCTGCTGCGCCAGCGCATCGGCGCCATCGGCCGCGATGGCGAGGCGTTGATGCTGGCAGCAACGGGCGGCGTGAACACGCACCGGGGCGCCATCTGGGCGCTGGGCCTGCTGGCGACGGCGGCGGCGCAGCAGGGCGCGCGCGGCGCGTCGCTGGCGCCGCACGCCGTGGCGGCGCGGGCCGGCGCGCTGGCCCGGTTGCACGATCGTGGCGCGCCTGGCGCCACCGGCAACAAGGGCGAGCTGGCGTGCCGCCAGTACCAGGTGGACGGGGCGCGGGGCCAGGCCCGCGCCGGCTTTCCCCTCGTGACGGGTGCCGGACTGGCGCAGCTGCACGCCTCGCGGGCGCGCGGCGACAACGAAACGACGGCGCGCCTGAATGCCTTGCTGGCGATTATCAGCCAGCTGGACGACACCTGCGTGCTGTCGCGCGGCGGCGAGGCGGCCTTGCTGGACCTGCAGGCGGGAGCGGCGCGGGTGCTGGCGGCCGGCGGCGCGGCCACTGCGGCCGGCACGCAGGCGATGCTGGCGCTGGAATCGGTGGCGCTGGCGCGCGGCGTGTCGCCGGGCGGCGCGGCCGATCTGCTGGCGGCGACCCTGTTCCTGGACAGATTACAAGAAGGAGAAGCGCATGGAGACGCGTGACTACACATTCCCCGCCGGGCGGCCGGCATCGGGGCGCGCGCTGGCCGGCGTCGTCGGTTCGGGCGACCTGGAAGTGCTGCTGCAGCCCGCCGACGATGGCGTGACCCGCATCGTCGTCAACACCTCCGTCGACGGCAAGGGCGCCGTATGGTACGCGCTCTTGCTGCGCGTGTTCGGCGGCGAGCCGCTGCCGGCGGCGCGCATCGTCATCAACGATTGCGGCGCCACGCCGGGCGTGGTGCGCATGCGCATCGAGCAAGCCTACGAAGAATTGCAAGCGGGGAGGGCGGCATGAGTACATTACAACAACTGCTTGAGCGCGACAGCTTCATCGAACGGGGGGCGCGCAGCCGCGCTAAAGCCTTGCTGGATGCGGGCAGCATGCGCGAACTGCTCGATCCGTTCTGCGGCATCGCGTCGCCGTGGCTGCCGCAGCAGGGCGTCACGGCCCAGGCGGACGACGGCGTGGTGGTGGCCAAGGGCCTGTTCGACGGCCAGCCGGCCGTGGTGCTGGCCATCGAGGGCGCCTACCAGGGCGGCAGCATGGGCGAAGTGGGCGGCGCGAAGATCGCCGGCGCGCTGGAACTGGCGGCGCGCGACAACCGCCAGGGCGTGCCGACGCGCGCCGTGATCCTGTTCGAGACGGGCGGCGTGCGCCTGCAGGAAGCCAACCTGGGCCTGGCGGCGATTGCCGACATCCATGCCGCCATCGTCGACCTGCGCCGCTACCAGCCCGTCATCGGCATCACGGCCGGCACGGTGGGCTGCTACGGCGGCATGTCGATCGCTGCGGGCTTGTGCAGCTATTTAGTAGTGACGCGTGAAGCGCGACTGGGTCTCAATGGCCCCGCCGTGATCGAGCAGGAGGCGGGCGTGGACGAATTCGACTCGCGCAACAAGCCATTTATATGGAGCCTGACGGGCGGCGAACAGCGTTTTAAGAGCGGCCTGGCCGACGCCTATGTGGCGGACGACACGGCGCAGATGCGCGCCACGGTGGCCGAACTGTTCGCGCGCGGCGTGCCGGCCCGGCACCGCAGCGACCAGGCGGAAAGCTACCTGGCGCGCCTGGCCGATGTCGACGCGGCCGTGCAAGCCACGCCGGAAGCCGTACGTTTGATCTACAGCAAAGGAGCCGCAGCATGAACGCCATCACCGATACGAGCCGCGGCGCCGTCTGGCTGGCGGCACTCACGAATAACACTGCGCCGCTGGACGGCTATCCGCCTTCCGTGCGCGTGGTCGACGCGCCGCTGGCGGGCGAGCCGGCGCGCTACCTGGCCGTGCTGCCCGACCCGGACAACCGTTTTACGCGCGCCCGCACGGGTGAAATCGGCCTGGTCGAGGCGTGGCAGCTGGCGCGCGCCGTGCAGCAGGTGGTTGTTGAAGACCGCGACCTGGCCGTCAAGCGGCCGTTTGTTGCCGTCATCGACGTGGCCAGCCAGGCGTATGGCCGGCGCGAAGAGGCGTACGGCATCCACCAGGCGCTGGCCGGCGCGGCGGGGGCTTACGTCGAGGCGCGCCTGGCCGGCCATCCCGTCATCGGCCTGATCGTCGGCAAGGCCATGTCGGGCGCGTTCCTCGCGCACGGCTATCAGGCCAACCGCCTGATCGCGCTCGACGATCCGCAAGTGATGGTGCACGCCATGGGCAAGGCGTCGGCCGCGCGCATCACCCTGCGCACGGTGGCAGCGCTGGAAGCGCTGGCTGCGACGATTCCACCGATGGCTTATGACGTCAAGAATTACGCGACCCTGGGCCTGCTGTGGCAAACCTTGCAGGTGGCACAGCCGGACGCGCCGTCGGAGCTTGATCTGGCGCAGGTGCAGGGCAGCCTGCAGGCGGCGCTGGCCGACATCCGCGCCGATCCGGAAAGGGATCTTTCCAGCCGCCTGGGCGCGCCGCACCGCCAGGCGTCGGCAAAAGTCAGGGAGGTGCTACGGCAGCAGTGGTAAGTGAAATAACAGAGAAGACACCAAGTCATTCCTATTCCAATAACGGAGACAATCATGATCATTTACGGAACCGCACTGCTGGCCTTGTGCCATTTGCTCGGCATCTTCCTGGGCGACCTGCTCGGGCAGCTGATGGGCGTCAAGACCAACGTGGGCGGCGTGGGTATCGCCATGCTGCTGCTGATCTGCGCCCGGCTCTACATGCAGCGCCGCGCATGGCTGCCGCAGATGACGGAACGGGGCGTCGAATACTGGGGCGCCATGTATATTCCCGTGGTGGTGGCCATGGCGGCGCAGCAGGACGTGGTCGCGGCGCTGCGCGGCGGGCCGGTGGCCGTGCTGGCCGCCATCGGTTCCGTGGTCGTCTGCGGCGCCGTGATCTCGCTGATGAACCGGATGGAAACCGCGCGCATGGAAAACCCGGCCGCAGTCGCCGCTACCGATTCGGACCAGATTCTCGTCAAGGAGCACCGTCATGCTTGAAATCTTTGAAAAAGCCGCCATCCACAATGGCCTGGTGACGGCATTCGCCTTTGTCGGCCTGATCATGCTGGTCTCAATGGCGCTGTCGAAATACCTGACCTTCGGCCGCGTGCACGGCTCGGCCATCGCCATCGTGATCGGCCTGGGGCTCGCTTACTGGGGCGGCGTGCATAGCGGCGGCCACAAGGGCCTGGCCGATTTATCGCTGTTCGGCGGCATCGGCCTGATGGGCGGCGCCATGCTGCGCGATTTTGCCATCGTCGCCACCGCCTTCGAAGTGCAGGCGACCGAGGCGCGCAAGGCGGGCCTGATCGGCCTCGTGGCCCTGCTGCTGGGCGTGGTGCTGCCGTTTCTCGTCGGCGCCGGCGTCGCTTACGCGTTTGGCTATTCGGACGCCGTCAGCATGACCACCATCGGCGCCGGCGCCGTCACGTACATCGTCGGCCCCGTCACGGGCGCGGCCATCGGCGCCAGCTCGGACGTCATGGCCCTGAGCATCGCGGCAGGCCTCATCAAGGCCATCCTCGTGATGGTGGGCACGCCCGTCGCGGCGCGCTTCCTGCGCCTGAAGACGCCCCGTTCGGCGATGGTCTTCGGCGGCCTGGCCGGCACCGTCAGCGGCGTGTCGGCGGGCCTGGCCGCCACCGACCGCAAACTGGTGCCGTATGGCGCGCTGGTGGCCACCTTCCACACGGGCCTGGGCTGTCTGCTGGGACCTTCGCTGCTGTTCTTCGCCGTCAAGGCGGTGGTGGCCTGATGGACGCCTGGCGCGCGCATGATTTGCTGTGGGTGTCCGGCTTGCCGGACGGCGCATCCATGCCTGCCTGGGCCGATACCGGGTGGCTGGCCGCCGCGCCGCTGGTGGTGCGGCGCGCCAGCTGCGGGCCCGGGCGCATTCCCGTGGGTGTGCGCGGCCTGCTGCGCAGCGAGCGGCAGGCGTGCGAAGTGGAGGCGGTCGCCGTCGTGCGCCGCGTGACGCCGGAAATGCTGGCCTGCGCGCCAGTGCCTGATTTCTCCTGCGCCGCGCTGGACGCATTGCGGCAGGTCGCGCCCCTGCTCGACGCCACGGGCTGGGCCTGGGGACCGACGGGCGGCGTGGGATTTGCCCTGGCCAGCGGCTTGCCCGTGCTGCGGGCCGACAGCGACCTCGATCTTGTGCTGCGCCTTGCCGCGCCGCCGGACGCCGCGCAAGCCGAGGCCCTGCGCGCCATCGCGGAGACTGTCACGGCATGCCGGCTGGACCTGCAGATCGACACGGGCCATGGCGGCTTTGCGTATGCCGAGTGGGCGGCGGGGCGGGGCCGGGTCTTGCTGAAGACGGATCGCGGTCCCGTGCTGACGGCCACGCCATGGGAGCCGGCATGAGCGTGCTGTTCACCTTTCCCGGCCAGGGCGCCCAGACTCCGGGCATGCTGCACGCGCTGCACGCGCTGCCCGGCGACGCGGCGGTGGCCGATACCCTGGCCGAGGCGGCTGAAGTGCTGGGCTGCGATCCCTTGACGCTGGACACGGCTTGCGCGCTGGCGTCGACGCGGGCCGTGCAACTGTGTCTGCTGATCGCGGGCGTGGGCATGGCGCGCTCCTTGCGCGCGCGCGGGGCGCTGCCCGACATGGTGGCCGGCTTTTCCATCGGCGAGTATGCGGCGGCCGTCGTCGCCGGCGCGCTCGATTACGGCGATGCCGTGCGCCTGGTGGCGCGGCGCGGACAGTTGATGGAGCAGGCGTATCCCACCGGTTACGGCATGGCGGCCATCGTCGGCCTTGATCTGGCGCAACTCGAACCCTTGCTGGCCCGGGTACACGGCGCCGCCACGCCCGTGTATATCGCCAACCTGAATGCGCCGCGCCAGATCGCCATTGCCGGCAGCGAACCTGCCTTGGAGGCCGTGATGGCGCTGGCCCTCGCGCATGGCGCCGGCAAGGCCAAGCGCCTGGCCGTCAGCGTGCCGTCGCACTGCCCGCTGCTGGAAGGCGCCGCGCTGGACTTGCGCGCGGCTTTCGACGGCGTGGCCATGCGCCGGCCGTCGCTCGTCTACCTGAGCAGCAGTGCGGCGCGCGCGCTGTTCGACCCGGCGCGCATCCGCGACAGCCTGGCCGCCAACATGGCGCAACGCGTGCAGTGGGCCGCTACCGCGCGCCTGGCGTGGGAGCGGGGCGCCCGGCTGGCGCTGGAAATGCCCCCGGGCAGCGTGCTGACGCGCCTGACGTCCCCTGACTTCACGGATGGCGTGGCCGTCTGCTGCGACGGCAACCGGGGCGACAGCCTGCTGGCGCTGGTGGGGCGGGAGCGCAACGGCAGCGTGCCTTAAAGCCTGGCGCTCAGGCCAACTTGGAAGCCACGGCCCGGCAAGGGCGCGATGTATTTCAGTGGAGAGTTGTGCGGCCTGGCATCGACATTGAGCAGGTTGCTGCCGCTGATGAACACCTCGACGCTGGCAAACGGCGAATCCGGCACCTGCAGTGCGCGGCTTACCTGGAAGTTCACCATGGTGTAGCCGTCGAGCGGCACTTCCTCGCTGACGCTCTTGCCCAGGTACTTCTGCTTGTCGTAGCGGGTGCCTGACAACCGCGTCTTCCAGCCCTGGTTTTCCCACTGCAGATTGGCGCCGTAGCGGTTGGTGGGCATGTTGGGCAGGTAGGCGCCGTCATTGTGCGCGCGCAGCTTGTCGGGATTGTCCGCCTTGTTCTTGACCAGGTCAGCAAATGCGGAGAGGTTCAGCTTGCCGTAGGCGCCGAGTTGAACGGTCTGTGAGGCATCGATCTCGAATCCCTTGACCGTCGTATCGGTCTGCTTCCAGTATTTTAATGGCAGGCGATTGGCCATCTGGGCGCCCGAATGGCCAAGGTAGAGATAGTTCTCGTATTTCATGACGTAGCCCGTCGCGGACAGCTGGAAGCCGCGATTGGCGAACAAACCGGTCAGTTCCGTATTCCTCGCGCGCTCGGTCTTCAAGTCCTGATTTCCCTCTTCCTGGGTCATGATCGAATAGTGGCGGTTGCTCGCATACAACTCATTGACGTCGGGCGCTCTTTCCGACGCCGAGTAGCGCAGCTTTGCGCCGAACAGCTGGCCAAGCCTGGTTGAAGCGCCCAGGCTGTAGCTGTTCAGGCTGAACGACTTGTCCTCGAGTGTGGAGTTGCTCGCATTCCTCGACGTCCTGAATCCGCTCTTGCGGATATCGTGCTCCACGTTTTCATGGCGAAAGCCCGCATCGAAGGTGGCCCAGTCGAATTCCAGGTTTTGCTTGACGAACAGGGCGCGGCTGAGCGTGCTTGCGTCGGGCAGGTACAGTTGCGTCCCGCTGCCGGTGATATCCCTGGCCTTGTAGCTGAGGCCAAGCAAGCCGCTCAAGGGACCGGCGCGCCGCTGCGCCAGCAGGAGCTCGGCTTGATTCGTGTCAAACCGGTAGTCGTTGGCTTTGGTAGCGCCAAGACGCTCTCCCGACGCATTGTTCAGACGAGACACGCGCAATTGCGCGCTTTCCAGGTACGCAACAGGGTCGCGCAGATGCGCTTCCAGCGCATATTTATCCTGCTTGATGATCACGCCGACGGGCAGCCCCTCGTCATAGTTCGCCCCGAACGACTTGTTTTCCATGGAAAAGCCCGGCACGCCATATTCGCTTTCCTTCGCATCGAGGCTGACGGCCACGTAGCCGCGATCGAAAAAGTAGGTCGTGCCGATGCCAAAGTGGGCATTGCTGGCGTGGCTGTTGCCCAGGGTGCCGTGGTAATCGGGCGTGACGTCCTGGTTGATCTTGTTCTGGGTCATCGATGGCGTGCCCGGCACGTAGGCGGGGTTGGCCGGGTTGACGTAGGTCTTGCGCTGCCAGACGGAGGTCGGCTGATTGGTATAGAAGGAAAAATCGCCGTCCGCCCAGTCCGGATTTTCCTTCATGAACTGGTCGATAAACGGCTGCGACGCCTTGTTGTAGACCTGCTGGATCCGCGCTTCTTTCTGGCAACTGTCGGCCAAAAACGTATTCACGCCGCCCTTCGCAGGGAACAGCTGGCTGTTGCACACGCCGGCCTTGCTGTTGCCGGGAATATCGTAATGGCCGATCTTCTGGAATGACAGCTGCAGATTCGTCGAGAAGCGCTGCCCGTCGTTGAAATTCGCGCGCAAGCCTTGCGCATCGGCATCGTTGAAGCCCTTGCGCAGCACCAGTTCCACAACCTTCCGCGTGCTCTCCATCTTGCGGGAAACGAGGCCCGAATCGACGTCGACGCTGCCGCCGATCGCATTGCCGCCGAAACGCACGCTATCGGATGATTTGTTGACGGTGACGCTGCGCGCAAACAGGGGATCGAACGGGATGTTGATGTCGCCGCTGAGCGCATTCATGCCGAGGATGGACTGGCCGTCTTCGAGGATCTGCACGCGGCTGCCGCTCAGGCTGCGGATCACCGGTGCGCCCGCATTCGGCCCGAAGGCGCTGCTTTGCACGCCCGAGACATGCTCGAGCATGCCGCCCAGCGTCCAGTTCTGGGCTTGCGTATTCTCGACCAGAACGACGCTGTCGATGTTTGAAGGCTTGTCTGCCCGGACCTTGATGGTTTGCAGGGTGACGTCGTCTGCCGCATAAGCGAGCGGGGCGGTGGACAGCATGGCAGCTGCGAATACGTGATGGCGCATGGATCTCTCTAAAAAGGCGGAATGGGGTGCTGGCGCGGGATGCAGGCGCAGCGCGATGGCATAGATGCAATCGAGTTGCAATAATAGCCGGCACGCCATGCTAATGCAAGTAAACTGCATTTGAGTGTTTTGGATGGCTGGCGCACGGCAAGCGCGCAGCGCAGACGGCCGGCATGTGCCGGCGACTGTGGTGCAAAGTGCGGAGGTGCGAGGGGCGTTGCGCATTGCACATGATCGTGCCGGTGGCAAAGCGTGCGGCGCAGGCTGAGTCAGTCCGCCTGCGCCCTATGGGGCGCTACTTGAGGTGGGTGTCAGCGGCTTTTCGCCTGCAGCCGGCGTGCGCGGCGCTTTCTTTCCCAGATGACGATGCCCGTCACCGACAGCATGGCGACCATCAGCCCCATGCAGGACATCAAAATACGCCCCGGCAAGCCGAGGATGCGGCCCGAGTGCAGGGGGAATTGCAGTTGCACGAAGACGTCGGCGGCCGTGCCTTCCCACGGCTTGTGCTGGCCGATGATGCTGCCGTCCATGCCGTCGACGTACAGGTTCGACAAGCCCATGCCGGCCGCGCCGAACTCGTCAGCCGGGTCGAAGAACGAGACGTTGTAGAACAAATAATTGCCGCCGTAATAAATGCCGCCGATGGGCGCCGTGATGCCGCGCTGCACGGCTTGCTTTTTCGCGATGTCCACCGCCTGCTCGAAGCCGATGACGGGCGTGATGTAACTGCCGTACGGCGCCGGCGTCTGCGTTTCGTATGGTCCCGGCGTGGTGGTGGAGACCAGCGACATGACGGGATAAAACACTTCGCGGTACAGGTTCAGCGAGAACGACGTGAACGCGACGACGATGATGACGGCCCACACCCACAGGCCGCCCGCGCGGTGCAGATCGAAATTGAGCTTGTAGCCGCCGGCCGCCCAGCGCACCACCCACGACGGTTTCCACCGCTGCCACCAACTGGCGGCGTCGCGGTGGCGCGGCGCCTCGTCCGGGGCGCGCTGGCGCAAACGGCGCGGCGTGGTCAGATACAAGGCCACCATGCTGTCGAGCAGCCAGATGAGGGCCACGCTCCCCATCAGCCAGTAGCCCCAGCGGTCCGTGCCCCAGAACGCGGGCACGTGCAGGCTGTAGTGCAGGTGGCGCAGGAACGGCATCAGGCTGCGGCGCGACAGGGAAATGGCCGTCGAATCGCGCGTGCCCGTGATCTGCGCCGTGACGGGGTCGATGTAAACGGTGTTGTAGCCGAGCACGAACGGTTTATCCGTGGCCGGATCGGTCAGCGGGCGCACCATGAAGGCGGCCGCATGGCCTTCTTCCAGGCCCAGGGTTATGTAATTGACTTCCACGCGCGAATCGGCGGCCGCGACCTTGTGCGCCAGCGCGAACGGCGCCTGCAGGGGGCCGCGGCCCGGGGTGTCCATGATGTCGGCGTTGAGCCATTCATCGAGTTCATGGTCCCACGACGTGACGGCGCCCGTGAGTCCCGCGACGATGAGGAAGAGGGCGATGGTCAGGCCGGCCCAGCGGTGTATGACAGTCCAGAAAGCGCGCATGCGGTACAAACCTTCAACATGAAACCGGCTTGTTGCCGCCAGCAGGCGCCAGAGCGGCGCACAGGAAAACGCCAGGCATACGCCTGGTAGTTTGATAATGGGAATCGTTCTCATTATCCGCCGTGGCCAGGCGTTTGTCCAGCGCCAATGGTGTTGCCCAAGGTCAAATCGCGCATGTTAAGATGCTAGCAATAAATTAATTTACATTCCACATGGAAATATCCAAGGCTGAAGCGGCATGCGTATAGAAGATCGGAACAATGTCCGCGTAAGCGAACGCAGCGGTGCATCGCAGGCAGGCGCGGCAGCCACCATGGTATTCATGCATGGTTTTGGCTGCGACCAGACCATGTGGCGCTATCTGGAGCCGCTGTTCCGTCCCCGTTACCGCACCGTGCTGTTCGACCTGGTCGGCAGCGGCGCTTCGGATTTAGGTGCCTATGATTTTGATCGCTATGCGCGGCTCGACGCGCATGGCGCCGATTTGCGCCAGATCATTCATGCCGTCGGCGGCGGCCCCGTCATTTGCGTGGGCCATTCCGTCAGCGCCATGAGCGCCTTGCTGGCCAGCATCGCCGAGCCGGACCTGTTCGCCGCGCAAGTCATGCTGGCGCCGTCGCCGTGCTATGTCGACGATGCGGCGGCCGGCTACCGGGGCGGCTTCAGCCGTGCCGATATCGACGACTTGCTCGATGCCATGGACAGCAATTACCTGGGCTGGTCCGCCGGCATGGCGCCGGCCATCATGGGCGCGCCCGGCCAGCCGGCGCTGGGCAAAGACCTGGCAAGCAGCTTTTGCCGCACCGATCCCGCCATCGCCCGGCATTTCGCGCAAGCGACGTTTTTGTCCGATCACCGCGCCATCTTGCCGCACAACCGCACGCCGGCCCTGATCGTGCAATGCAGCGACGACTTCATCGCGCCGCCGCCCGTGGGCGTGTACTTGCGCGAAACGCTGCCGCACAGCAGCCTGCACGTGGTCGAGAATATAGGCCATTGCCCGCACATGAGCGTGCCCGATGCCAGCTACCGCGCCATCCGCCACTTTCTCGACGGCCTGCACCTGTAATGCGGGACGCGATGCCTTCCTTGCCTGATACCAGTACCTTGTTCCAGCACGCGGCCTGCGGCTTGTTGCTGTGCACGGCCGACGGGACCATCGTGCAGGCGAACGCCACCTTTTGCGGCTGGCTCGGTTATGGCGCCGGGGAATTGCTCGGGAAAAAGAAACTGCAGGACTTGCTGACCATCGGCGGGCGTGTGTTCCATCAGACGCACTGGCTGCCGCTGATGCAGGTGCAGGGCAGCGTGTCGGAAATCCTGCTCGACATGCGCCAGCGCCACGGGCAATCCATCCCCATGCTGTTCAACGCCGTGCGGCGCGTGCACGAGGGCGTGCGTTATGACGAGATCGCCGTCTTTGTCGCCAGCGACCGCCGCAAATACGAGCAGCAGCTGCAGTTGGCGCGCAAGGAAGCAGGCGAGCTCAACGACCAGTTGGCGGCCGCCGACCGGCGCAAGGACGAGTTCCTGGCGACCCTGGCGCACGAGTTGCGCAATCCGCTGGCGCCGATCCGCAACGTGCTGGAAGTGCTGCGCCTGGCGCAGCTGGACGA
Source organism: Janthinobacterium sp. GW823-FHT03B06 (assembly GCF_058796955.1). Taxonomy (NCBI): domain Bacteria; kingdom Pseudomonadati; phylum Pseudomonadota; class Betaproteobacteria; order Burkholderiales; family Oxalobacteraceae; genus Janthinobacterium; species Janthinobacterium sp. GW823-FHT03B06. The sequence goes on along the minus strand of NZ_JBXAJE010000001.1, from coordinate 1,106,238 downwards.
CCCGCAGCTGCGCTGGGCCCGCGACGTGCTGGGACGGCAGGTGGGGCACATGACGCACCTGGTCGACGATCTGATGGAAGTGTCGCGCATCACGCGGGGGCGCCTGGAATTGCGCCGCGCCAGCGTGGAGCTGGCGCCCGTGGTGGAAGCGGCCCTGCACAGCGTGGCGGAGCTGGCGGCGCAGTCGGGCCACAAGGTGCACGTGGAGCAATGGCCGCAGCCGATCTGGCTCGACGCCGATGCCACGCGCCTGGGGCAGATGATCGCCAACCTGCTGACCAATGCCGTCAAGTACACGCCCGCCAACGGCGTCATCGGGCTGGAAGTGGCCTGCACGGATAACGAAGTACACATTACCGTGCGCGATTCGGGCATCGGCATCGCGCCCGAACACCTGGACACCGTCTTCGACATGTTTTCGCAGCTGGAGCCGGCCCTGTCGCGCGCGCAGGGCGGTCTGGGCATCGGCCTGTCGCTCGTGCGGGGGCTGGCCGAATTGCATGGCGGCAGCATCAGTGCGCGCAGCGACGGCGTGGGGCAGGGCAGCACGTTCGAGCTGCGCCTGCCGCTGCCCGCCGTGCCCCTGCAAGCGCCGCCCGAGCCCAATCGACGCCTGCTGGCCGGCACGCGCGAGGGCAAGGTGCTGGTCATCGACGACAGCGCCGACGCGGCAGAAAGCCTGGCGCTGGCGCTCGACATCCTCGGTTATGAAGTGCGCACGGCCTACGATGGCGCGGCTGGCATGGCGGCGGCGCAAACTTTTATGCCGCGCGTGATCCTGCTCGACATCGGCTTGCCGCACATGAACGGCTACGACGTGGCGCGGCTGTTGCGCAGCGAGCCCTGCGGCCAGCACGCCATCCTCGTGGCCGTCACGGGCTGGGGCCAGGACAAGGACCGCAAGATGGCGTCCGACGCGGGCTTTGACTTGCACCTGACCAAGCCCGTAGATTTTTATGAGCTCGATGCGGTGCTGCAAAAGATGCTGCAGGCGTAGTGAGCGCCATATGCTGTATCAACAATCATCGCGCAGCGTGATCCAGGAAGAATGGCATCTGCCTGACTTGCTGGATGGCGCCCGCGCGCTGCACGATGCCTTGCTCAATTATGCAGGCGATGGCGTGTATGCGGACCTGCTCCTTCCCTGGTTGCGCGACAATCCGCAGCTACTGGGCTGGCTGCGTTCATTTGCGCAAAGGCAAGGAAATCCTGTTCCGCCGGCAAGCAAAGAGGAATTGTGGGTACTCCACGCGTTCAGCCGCATAGGCCAGGTGCTGGTCTTGCCCTTGCAACAGGGGCGCGGCAATGGCGAAGGCTGGGCCGGACCACCGCTGTCGCTCGCCGAGTATGAGGCTTTCGTCGAGGCGCTGGGCATGACGGTGCTGCGGCCGGCACAATTTTCGCCTTTTTATCACGAGATAGTCGAGCTGCAGCCCGCTGGGTCTGCGCATGCGCGCGCCGCGATCTTGGCGTGGCGATGGCCGTGCGTGATGCTCGGCAACATGCTGTTTTCGCGTGGCGGCGTCGATGTCTGCGCTGGCAAGATAATTTTCAAGCCCGGCATCGCCGACGCATCGACGCTGTACTGGGCTGACCGCCGCAAGGGACGCCCTGTCAACGACCTGTCGCATGGATGGGGCAGCAATTCGCAATGGCGCACGTCATTCCGCCGCGACTATGTCGTCGGCGATACGCGACTTTACAATGTGGATGGCAAGTATGATCTGGCCACGAAAGGGGCCGATACGGCAGATGACGGCCGGTTTCCGGTGCTGACCCTGGCGGAAAGAATTGAGCTGCTGACGCAGCGATGCCTGGTCAGCAGCACGAAGGCCCATGATGAGCTGTAGCCCTATGACGACTGCTGGCGCGATTCGGCAGACAACGGCGGCGTGCGGGAGCGGTGGCCGCGCTGGCTGTCAGCCTTGCTCGGCAGCGGCAGGCGGGGAACAAATGCGTGAAACCGCGATACGGGATGCAAGCGAACTCCACCCGGTGTCGGCATGACAATCACCGGTATTGAATGGAAAAACATGGAACAACTGACAGAATTGGAAATCGCCTTTTTTCAACTGCACATGGGTTTTGGCCCGGCGGACCGCTGTGTCGACTGGGCCGTGGAGCGTTTGCGCCTGGATGAGGAAGGCGACGACCTCGAGGTCGTGCTGCTGGCCAGCGCCCGCGGCCGCGATGAGGTGCTGCCCCTGGCCGAGGCCATCATCGAGCGCTACCGGGGTGTGCAGCGTATCAGTGACCAGTTTCTGGCGGGAAAATTCATCGTCGAATTGCGCGCCGCTTATCTGGCGGGCAGGGAAAGCGTGTCGTCGCTCGACGCCATCCTGACCCGCCTGTACCCGGCGCTTCGCTATCCCGACTGGCTGGTCATGCTGAGCCGCAATTGCGAGTATGCGACGGACGTACCCGATTTCGAGCAGCCGTTCGAGGATGAATTCCACTATATCTCCAGCCTGTGGGCGCAGGCGGAGAGCCTGGCCGCGTTCGAGGGCGAATACAGCCGCGCGACGTCGGACCGGCATGATGTCCTGGGTGGCTGATGGCCGCACCGGCCTTGCCTACATTTCTTAAGAAAAGAAGCCATGCAACTGATGAAAATTGTCCACGTATCCGATGCCGCCGGCGCAAAGAATAATGAAGATCTAGTAACGGTTTATGCGCACAATGCGGGAATCGTGGATATCCTGATTTTTGATGGCGCAAGCTCGGTGTCCGAAAAGAATTATTTCGATTCAGTAGCGGGGGATGCCGCCTGGTTCGTGTCGACTTTTGCCGCCTTGTTGAGCGAGGTGGTCGCGCCCGGCTTGAGCCAGCACGACAGCATCAAGCTGGCCTTGGCGGGTTTGCAGCGCCAGGTGCAGGCGCGTCTTGATCTGGCGCACATTCCTGCATATGCCTATCCTGTTGCCGCCGTGACGTGGGCGCGTATTGTCGAAGGTGACGCTGGCGCCGCTGTACAGATATATGCCCTCGGCGATTGCAAGGTGTTTGTCTCCAGCGCAGCCGGGGACGTGCGCGATATCGATCCCTATGAGAATGCGCAGGAGGACATACTGAAAGCGGCCATTGCGCAGTTAAAAGCGCAAGGTATCGAGGACAAGGCGGAAGTATTCGCGGCCTTGCTGCCGATGCTGCGGGACCGGCGCGCATTTCAGAACTTGCATGAAGCGCCGGGCATACTGTGCATGTATCCGCAAGGGGAATTCAAGGCCAGGCAGTACGCGTTTGACATGGACAGGCAATCGCAGCTGCTGGCAATGACGGATGGTTTTTACCGGCTGGTCGATACCTATGGCCTGTATTCCATGGAAGGGCTGGTGCGCCGTTGCCGTGAAACGGAGCTGGACGCGCTGCTGCGGGAATTGCGCCAGTTTGAACAGGATAATCTGGCGTCTGGAGCGCAATCTGTCAAAAAGTCCGACGATGCCTCCGCCGTGCGTTATGGCCCGCGCGCGCTCCGTCTTGATGTTGCATAAGCCTGTCCCCGCGTCTGCTTGACTTGCCTCAACATATAATTTGCGCCATGCATTTTGATTGGAATTGACGTGCAACACAAAACGATAGGCTTGATCGGCGGCATCGGCTGGGCTTCCACCCTGGAATATTACCGCCTGCTTAATGAAATGCTGGTGGCGCGCATCGGCCCCGCGCACAGCGCGCGCATCATGCTGGTCAGCATGGACCAGGCCGATTTCGTCGCGCACGCGGCGCAGCCCGATTCCCGCGCCATCGAGCAATTCCTCGTTGCGCAAGGGCAACGCCTGCAAGGCATGGGCGCGGATTTCTTCCTGCTGTGCGCAAACGGCGCCCACCGCTTCGCCCCGGCCGTCGTGCCACGCATCGGCTTGCCTTTTATCAGCATCGTCGAGGAAACGGCGAAGCGGGTGCGGCAGTCGGGTGTGCGCGAGGTCGGCTTGCTGGGCGTCAAACAGACCATAGCGGGCCGCTTTTATCACGATGCGCTGGAGCAGCAGGGCATCGCGACGGTGACGCCCGATGCGGCCGACCAGGAAATCCTGCACGACATCATCTATACGGAACTGGTGCAGAATATCTTTACCGACGCCAGCCGGAACATCTTCCTGGGCATCATCGGGAAACTGCGGCGGCAAGGCGCGCAGGGCGTGATTTTGGGGTGCACGGAAATACCGCTGCTGATCCAGCCCGGCGATGTCGACTTGCCGCTATTTAATACCACGGCGATTCACTGCGAGGCGGCGGTGGCGTTTGCCATTGCGGAGTAGCGATCCTGGACATGCATGGGCATTTTGAGCGGTACTGCCACGTTCAAGATCGCTACTACTATGATGATCAGGCGCTATAGTCAGCTTCTGTCAGTAGCGAATTTGAGAATTTGACGTTCATCGTCTGCGGCCACGACCTGTACATTTTCAGTCAGCAAATCTTGTCGAATCTCCTGGAATGCATAGTAAGGCTTGGTGTTGGCTGCCGGTTGCGTAACCGGGAACAGCACTTTTGGTGGTAGTGCATTGCGTTTGCGTAAGCGCCGTACTTTATCAACCCATTGACCGCCATGCGTGAGGATTTTGGTGCTATCGCCTTGGGCAAGGTACAAGGGCTTGATCACTCGCTCAGCTTTGCCTTCAACCATGTCGACAAAGGGGAAGTTTACGGCGAAATCGTCCGTGCCAACCTTTTCACGTTGATATCGTGCGCCGACTTGCGCATTGAAGAGGAGTTTGCGAACATTGTTTTCCAATAAACGCTCTTGATATTCTTTGGTTACAAAGTTGCGTTCGACATAATGATCAAATAGCTGCAGAAGTTTGGCCTTGGGATCCTCGGCCAGGACGACGCGCTGGTCGGCAAACTGCAGCATCGCTTCTCGTGGGCGAACTACTTCAGCAAACAGATTTCTTGCGAGCACTACGTCGGGCTGCGTTTTTCGTCCATCCAATGCCAGTCGACGAAGCTCAAGAGCGAAGCGATCCATCTCTTCTTTAAAAAGTTGGCGGCCATCCAGGTAGATTTGACGGTCAAGCTGATGAAAGAATTGCGTGATACGGCCATACCGCTTCAGTATGCGGAAGCCAAAGAAGCGCGCTTCGGGGGCGATCAGTGCGATACCGACGTTGGCGAACTCTCCGGTTTCCACAAACGGGCGAAATCGCAAAAGAGCATATTGGCAGGCGAACTTTTTCATGGGGTATTCCAAAAATCTTCTTGGCGGCAACGCTGCAGGCAGGTCTCGATTTCATCCCACGTCACATCTGCTGGTACGCCATCATCAACATACCACCAAGAGTTGGGTATGTTAGCACGGATGCCCGCCAATCTTGACAAAATTGCCCCTAACTTGCTTGCGTAGTGCTCGCGTTGAAAATGGTCGCTGAAAATGTCGTTCCACCTGCTCGCAAATACATGCGTTTTCAGGAAGTTGCTTGGATTGAAGTGCCGATCAAAGGCTTGGTTATGGTCGATCACGACCAATTCTGAGTTCTGCATGTCCCAAAGCAAGTTAGGATTGCCGCCACGTTCGGTCAAATGACGATCTTCGTTATGCAACCACCAATCAAAAACCAACACATCGCTTGCCAGTTGATCCGGCACAAGGTCTCGTGTGATCGCTGTCAGCTCTTGTGGATGTGGAAGTTCTCTCGAGGCAAATACTATCCCGCTACCGAGTTGGCTGATATTGGGAAATGCATTTGCCTCAATGAGTTCTTCAGCCACTTCGGCCAATGCATATTCTGCGATCGGAAGGCCAAATTCCGTCGCCAGCTGCGCCGAGACCCACTCGCAAATCTGGCTGCGTCGACCAGCTCCCTTGCCTTTGATAAAGTAAATCGCTCCGTCGTCGCCTCGGCAAATAAATGGTTCTGTTATGCCTTGCTGCGCTCGACCGAGGACCTCGTCAATGAAGATCGTCGCTGTATTCACAGATGCCAGCTTTCAGATTTGTACCTGGCGATGACTGCTTCGTTCATGGCTGCACGCTTCATCATGTAAAGAAATCGGATGCGCAGGAATTGCGAGAACCGATCTCTATTTATGATATAGGAAATGATAACGATACAAATAAAATTATCATACCTATGTGTACTCATCAAGCCGGCTGCACACCGCCCACAGTCCGGCTGCGGTTTTCCACCAGCACGGAAATGCCGAGCACGACGATGCCGCCGCAGGCCAGCATGGCGCCGACCCAGCCCGTTGAGCGCAAGCCCATGCCCATGGCGATGGCGATGCCGCCGGCCCAGGCGCCCAGCGCGTTGGCGATGTTGAAGGCGGAATGGTTGAGGGCGGCGGCCACGGTTTGCGCGTCGCCGGCCACGTCCATCAGGCGCGTCTGCACGGCGGGAGCCACGGCGATGCCAGCGCCGATGGCGAACAGGTTGATCGCCGTCAACCAGACATTGCTGCTGGTATAGGTAAAGGCGGCCAGGGCGGCCACGTTCCACAGCAGCACGCCGAAGATGGTCCACAGGCGTGAGCGGTCGGCCAGCCAGCCGCCGATCAGGTTACCCACCGTCATGCCCACGCCGATGATGGCCAGCAGGATCGAGATGACGAGGGGCGAGACTTTCGTGATTTCCAGCAAGGTTGGCGTAATAAACGTGTAGACGGCGAACATGCCGCCGAAGCCGATCGCCACCATCAGCAGGGTCAGCCACACTTGCAGGCGGCGGAACACGCCCAGTTCGCGGCGCGGGCTGGAATCGCCGGCGGCGACCATCGGCACGAAGATGCGCACCATCAGCATGGTCAGCAAACCCAGCGCGGCGACCAGCAAAAAGGCCGAGCGCCAGCCCAGGGTCTGGCCGATATAGGTGGCCAGCGGCACGCCGAAGATATTTGCGACCGTGAGGCCCATCAGCACGCGGGCAACGGCCTGGCCGCGCCGGTCCGGTTCGGCCAGCGCGGCCGCCACCAAGGCTGCCACGCCGAAATACGCGCCATGCGGGATGCCGGCGACGAAGCGGGCGACGACCAGCAAGCCGTAGTTGGGGGCGATGGCGCTGAGCAGGTTGCCGCCGGCGAACATCAGCATCAAACAGATCAGCATCAGGCGACGCGGCATGCGCGCCAGGAAGATGGTGATTAATGGCGCGCCGATGACCACGCCCAGCGCGTAGGCGCTGATCATGTGACTCATCTGGGGCAAGGTCGTGCTCAGGTCGTCGGCCACCACGGGAAGGATGCTCATGGAGGCGAATTCGCCCGTGCCGATGGCGAGGCCGCCGATGGCCAGGGCCAGGTCGGCATAGCCGGCGCCAAAAGGCGCGGTGACGCGCGGAATCAATGGGTCTACGGAGGCGTGCATGTTCTTGTTGTTTGGGTAAAGAATGACAGGGTGGAGAGGTGCGCGGTGGCCCGGCCGGAAGTGGCAATGCACCACCAGAGTCGACGGCTGGCCGGTATTTTCGGGCGATGAGAACTGCCCAAAGACAACATTGTAAAAGATTCGGGCAAGCTCTGCTGGGCGGCGGCTAAAATCTGCTGCACTGCACACAACAGCGATGGCGCTTGTTGTTAACGATAACACGGAATGGGTGCGATTCCGCCACAGGGCAGGCGAAGAAAACCTGGCTGTGGCGGAAATGGTCTTCCCGGCTTGTTACTTCGCCAAGGATTGCTGCAGCGCTTCCAGTCCCGCCACGTAGATGCCGTGGAACAAGTCGGTTACTTCCTGCTCGCTTGCGCCCACGGGCGTGAAGCGGCCCGACCAGGTGACGCGGGCGCCAGCGCCGCCCGCCAGAGGTTCGACTTGCAGGGTCGACAGGTAATCCGTGGCGGGAAACGGCGCTTGCAGAATCGAATAGCTGTAGCTGCGCGCCGTGTTGTCATACGTTTCCAGCTGCTCGACGATGACGTCGCCTGCCGGGGTGGCCAGGTGGCGGATGCGGCCCCCGTCGCTCAAGGTGCTGCTGGGAATATAGGGCAGCCAGTCGGGCAGCGAGTCGAAGCCGCCGATCAGCTGCCACACTTGCGCCGGCGTGGCGGCGATGTCGATCGAGGTGGTGGTATGGGCCATGGTTGGTTCCTTGTATCTATTAGTTGGAGCCGGTTGGCAGCGGAGCATGGGCGGCTACCAGCTGTTCGGCGCGCATGTCGTGCCAGAACGCGGCGGGGATGACGCTGTGCAATGCTTGCTGATCTTCGGCCAGGCGTTCGGGACGGCTGGCGCCGGGGATCACGGCGGCCACGGCCGGATTGGCCAATGAAAACTGCAGGGCGGCTGCCTTCACGCTGACGCCATGGCGCGCGGCAATCGCCTTGATACGTTCCACTTTGACAATGATCTCGGGCGAGGCCTTCTGGTATTCGAAGTGCGCGCCGCCGGCCAGGATGCCCGAGCTGTAGGGGCCGCCCACGATGATGTCGACGTTCTGGCTTGCCGCGGCCGGCATCAGGCGCTGCAGCGCCCGTTCATGGTCGAGCAGGGTGTAGCGCCCGGCCAGCAGGAAGGCATCGGGCTGCGCTTCGCTTAAATCGAGGGTCAGTTCCAGCGGTTCCACCTTGTTCACGCCCACGCCCCAGGCCTTGATGACGCCTTCTTCGCGCAAGCGGGTCAGCACGCGGAAGGCGCCCGTGCGGGCAATCTCGAATTGCGCCAGCCAGTTGTCGCCATGGAAGTCTTGCGCGATGTCGTGGACCCAGACGATGTCGAGGCGGTCCGTGTCCAGGCGCTTGAGGCTGTCTTCGATCGAGCGCAGGGTGGCGTCGGCCGAATAGTCGTCGACGATTTTGTTCTTGCGGCCGAATTCGAACAAGCCGCCTTTTTCGCCCAGTTCGCGGGCAGCCGGGTCTTCCAGTTCGTCGAGGATGAGGCGGCCGACCTTGGTGCTGAGCACGTAATCGTCGCGGCGGCGCTGCTTCAGGGCGGCGCCCAGGCGCAGCTCGGCCAGGCCGGCGCCGTAGAACGGGGCCGTATCGAAATAGCGGATGCCTGATTCCCAGGCGGCGTCAACGGTGGCCAGCGCTTCTGCCTCGGGAATGTTGCGGAACATATTGCCCAGCGGCGCCGTGCCGAAACCCAGTTTGCCTGTCAGTAAGTGTTTGATCGTCATGGTGTTTTTCCTTCAATCAGTGAGTCAGTGAGGACAGAATAGCTGGACAAGTTAAGCCTGTCCAAGACATAATTGGCGTAACTTGAGTCCTGAAAGGTCTGGCATGTTGGACATACGCCAATTGCAATATTTCATCGCCGTCGCCGAGGAAGAACACGTGGGACGGGCCGCCGAGCGCCTGCATATTTCCCAATCGCCGCTGAGCCGGCAAATCGCCCAGCTCGAAGAGAAGCTGGGCCTGACCTTGTTCGAGCGCAGCGCCCAGCGCATCCGCCTGACGCGCGACGGCCACACTTTCCTGGCCGAAGCGCGCGCTTTTATTACCCACGGGAACCGGCTGGAAGCGATGGCCAAGCGCCTGGGGCGCGGTGATGAAGGGGGGTTGTGCATCGGCTACATCGAAAACGCCATGCATGCGGGCGTCTTGCCGGACGGCTTGCGTACCTTGCGCGCCACGCGGCCGCAAGTGCACGTTGCCCTGTATAACCTGCATTCGGCCGAGCAGATCGAGGGCTTGCGCCAGCGCAGCCTCGACATCGCCTTGCTGTGCGAACCGCCGTTGCCGAACGACCCGGACCTCGATTGCGCGCAGGTGCTGAGCGACCCCATGCTGCTGGCAATGCCGGAAACGCATCCACTGGCAGGCAAGGCCGAGCTGACCCCGACCGACCTGGCGGGCCAGGAGTGGATTGCCGTGCTGCACAAGGAAAGCGTGCTGAAACACGATAACTTCATCGCCGCCTGCGCGCGCGCCGGCTTTACGCCCGATATCCGCATGGAAGCAACGGAGCCGCTGACGGCGCTGGGTCTGGTGGCGGCGGGCCTGGGCATGGCCATGATCCAGCACAGCCTGCGCCAGCACGCGCCGGCCGGCGTCGTCGTGCGCGAGCTGCCGTGGTTCAGCTACCGCACGCCATTGTGGCTGGCCTGGCACAAGGTGAATTTGCGCCCGCTGGTGGGGATCTTCCGTGCAACCTTGCTGGAACAAGCCAGCGGTGTGGCCATGGCGGGGCAAAAAGACGTATAAATAAGGCAATCATCTGTCGGGAGGATTGCCATGTTCGATCTGGAGGTGCCGGTGTGGGAACTGGTGGTGCGCGCCGTCATCGTCTACCTTGCCTTGCTGCTGATGGTGCGCATGACGGGCAAGCGGACGGTGGGGCAATTCACGCCGTTCGACTTGCTGGTGGTCATGTTGCTGAGCGAAGCCGTATCGAATGCCTTGTCCGGTGGCGACGATTCCGTTCCCGCCGGCCTGGTGCTGGCCTTGACCCTGATCTGCCTCAACATGCTGATTGCGTGGATCACCTCGCGCAGCCGCAAGCTCGCCGAGCTGGTCGATGGCACGCCCGTGCTGCTGGGCCGCGATGGCGTGATTTTCGATGATGTCGTCAAGAAATGCAGGGTGGCGGGCGGCGATGTCGAGCAAGCGCTGCGCGAGGCCGATTGTCCCTTGCCGGACATGAAATGCGCGTTCCTGGAAGCGGACGGCAAGATCACCATTCTGCAAAAATAGCCGCGGCGGCCAGCCACGCCTATATTTTCTTGCTGCGTTTTAAGTGCAGGGGCAGCAGCCACCACAGGCAGACGATCAGCGTGCCCATCAGGATGCTGGCGACGATGCCGGGCAGGTGGCCAAAGACTTCCGACATCACCAGATTGGTGCCCAGAATAAACGCCAGCGCGAGCGAAAAGGCGCCGCACATCATGATGCGGTCGGCCACGCGCTTGAAGCGTTCGCGGTCTTGCAGGGGGCGCATCACGCGGTGCTGGATGGCTGGCGCGCTGAGCAGTACCAGACTGGTCATGGAGAGGAAAAACGTCAGCAGGAAGACGACCTTTTCCGTCTGCACGATCTTCGCGAAGCCGCCATTGAAGGGCAGGATGATGAGAAAGGCCGTCAGCATCTGCGCGCCTGGCAAGAGGATGCGCAATTCGCTGAGCAGGTCGGACAGGTCGCCATCGTCGCTTGGCTGGTCATCGTCTTGCTGCTGTCGCGCGTGTGGCATGGGGTAGTCCTTGAGGTAGTGATGGGACCAGTCTACGCGCAGGCGCCCGCGCTGACTGTGGGCGCGCGCACCTTCAGAAGCATTGCGCGATGTGTTGGCGCAAGCGCCACAGCGGTGTCGAGACGATGGCCGTGGCGCTGTGCGAGGCGTCATGGCCGCAATGGCCGCAGCTGTGGCGGCGGTGCGGCGCCAGCGCGAAGCTGCCCAGGTCCAGGTGCGGATGGCCGCAGCGGGCGCAGTCGCTGCAGTCCAGCGGCGTGCCTGCCTGCAAGGCGGCGGCGTAGGCTTGCGCGGCGGGCGGCGTGAGGTTCAGCTGGACGATGTCGGGCGGGAACAGGCCAGGCAGGGCGCGGCAATCGATGGCCAGCGCGGCCGCGTCGCGCGCCAGAAGGCTGCCGCCGTCATTGGCCAGCGCGCGCAGTTGCAGCAAGCCATCGGGGGCTAGGCGCAAGGTGGTGGCGTGAAAGCGGCCGGGGTCGAACAGTTCCGGATACAGCACATAGCCCATGGGGCTGGCGTGCTGGCGGCAGCGCATCTGCCGCGTCGCCTGCCAGTCGGCCAGGTCGGCCTTGGCGCCCCAGTAGCACTGGTGCGTGCGGCACCAGTGGCGCGCCGCGCCGTTGCGAAATTTTCCAGCCGGCAGCAGGTCGCACAGCACGATGGCATCGCAGCCCGCGCCGGCGCGAAAGTGCCCGGTGATATGCTGCGTGGTGACGGCGAGATGGCCCGTGCTCGCTTGCAGGGGCCAGCAGATGCCGGGCAGGGTCAGCGGCGTGGGCAAGCGCGCCTCCGCGCGGCGACCGGCTTGCCAGCCGCCATGGCGTAAAAAAGCCCGCCGGCTGGGGCGGGCCGTGCTGACGGGAATGCCTGCGGCATGGCCCGGTTTATTCTTCCGTATCGGCCAGGGTGACGATGGCGCGCGCCCACTTCGAGTATTTCAGGTTCGCCAGATCGCGCACGGTCTTGATATTGAACGCCTGCTTGAGCAGTTCCGCATCCTTCTCGCTCACGCCTTGCAGCGCATTGACGGGGGCATCGGCAATTTCCTTGAACGTCTTTTTTTCGTAGGCTTTGTCTACCGCTTTATTGATGTTCATGTGTTGATACTCCTCAGTAAGTAGGAAAATTAATTCTACACGGTTTTGTAACTCGTCAATTTACGCTTGCATGTTGTGCCGAACTAAATATGATGGAGGTGGGTGAGGCTGCGGCCGAGCCTGGTTTTGTTCCGCCTGTTAAATTGTAATTATAGCATTTGAATTATGTATAGTATAATTGTTGCGTGTGTCGGCGACTATGCGCCGGCCTTACCGGATGCCGCTGTATGCGGCACCAATTGACAGCGTTCAGGAGAATACGATGAGTTTGCTAGATCAACTTGCAGGACAGGCGATGAGCGCTTTGGGCAACAAGGGTGCGGACGGCGAAGCCTCGTCGGGACTGATGGCCAGCGTGATGGACCTGGTCAACCAGCATGGCGGTTTGCCCGGCCTGCTGCAGAAATTCCAGGAAAGCGGCCTGGGCGACCAAGTGGCCAGCTGGATCGGCACCGGCGCCAATGCGCCCGTCTCCGGCGATCAGATCAAGGATGCGCTGGGCGCCGACACGATCACCGAGATCGCTGCAAAAGCGGGCGTCGCCCCGGACGCGGCCTCGGGCGGCCTGGCCGCCTTGCTGCCCCAGCTGATCGACAAGCTGACGCCGAACGGTCAAGTACCTGAAGGCAATGACCTGGTCAGCCAGGGCTTGAATATGCTCAAGGGCAAGATCTTCGGTTGAGCAGCCAATGCCACAACAAAAAACCTCGCAGCGATGCGAGGTTTTTTTATGTGCAAGGTTTTGTGTGCGAACTATGAACGTCTGAAAAACGCCCAGGGCTAGGCGCCGCCCCGAAGACAGTACGCGAGTACGGCGAGGGGCAGGCAACAACGCCATGGGCGTTTTTCAGGCGGCGGCCATCATGCCGAAGTGGGGAGGCGCGCCGGTCAGCCTTGCCGTACTCCCTTCCACCAGATACGAACAATAGCGGCGCCGCTCGGCGATGCCGCCGCGCCGTTCCATCAGCTCGCCCAGCATGGCGACGGCGTCGGTGGCCATTTTTTGCACGGGCTGGCGCAGGGTGGTGATGTCGTAGCTGAGCCAGCCCGATGCTTCCAGCGCGTCGAAGCCGGCCACGGACATTTGCAGCGGCACCTGGATGCCCATCTGGTGGCGTGCCGTGTCCAGGCAGCCGATGGCCATGATGTCGTTGCCGCAAATGACGGCGTCCGGCACGCGTCCCAGGCGGTCGATGACTTTGCGCAAGCCATGGCCGCCGCTGGCGTAATCGTAGTTGCCGCTGACGACGATGGGCGCGGGCAAGCCCAGTGTGAACAGCCGGTCCAGCACGCCGGTCTTGCGCTCCTGCGCGACGGCCGAGTCGCCGGGGCCGTCGATGACGGCGAACTGGCGGTGGCCCGCCTCGGCCAGGCGCGAGACGAGCAGGCGCGCCGCTTCGCCCTGGTCGCACAGCACCGCGTGCACGGCGTGTTCGCGCGGGCTGCGGTTGAACAGCACCAGCGGCACGTCGCGCCGGCCGAATTCGGCCATCTGCTCGTCCGACAGGCAGGCGGCCACGACGGCGCCATCGACCTGGTATTGCCACACATCGCTCAAGACCTTGCCGATGTCCGCTTCGCGCTCCAGGGTAAACAGCAATAAACGCTTGCCCTGGCGGGCGATTTGCTGGCTCAGGTCGGACAACACTTGCGGATAGTACAGATTGGCCAGGTTGGAAATGATGACGGCCACCAGATTCGAGCGGCGCGTGATCAGGCTGCGCGCGGCCGCGTTGGGAATGTAGTCGAGGCTGATGGCCGCCTGCATGACCTTGGCATGCGTGGCGGGCGAGACGCTGGCGCCCGGCTTGAAGCAGCGCGACACGGCCGATTGCGACACGCCGGCCAGCAGGGCCACGTCATACGAGGTCACGCGCCGTCCGGCACCGGGTATGGCGCGGGCAGTGGTGCCGGGTGTCCGGGCTACAGTATTCTTTTTTCGCATATTGGTCTGGCAAGCAACCTGTCTCAAAGTATTCCTGCAGGCCCGGCCGCTTGTGGCGGCCTGGGCGGGAAAAATGAGCATAGCGAAAATATTTCCATGTGGCAAGACTGTTTTCTTATCCATGTTGCAAATAATTTGATTGAATGGCAAGTGGTATGCATGCCCTTCCATGGTCATGGTCGCAGGGGCCGCTGCCATAGGGGCGGAGGCGTCCCGTCGGGTCCCGGCATCAATTTTCCAACAGGAGCTTTTGCGCGCGGCCCGTACCGAATGCAAAGCAAGCTTGGGATGTTCACCGGGCTGAACGGGTTTTTCTGGTGCAATGGCCTGCCTTCTGATAACATAACGCCCCTTTATTCAGGGAAGGGTCGACATGGCCAATGCTTGCGGCGTCGATTTCGGCACGTCAAATTCCACGGTAGGCTGGGCGCGTCCCGGGCAGAGCACCATGCTTGGCCTGGAAGATGGCAAGACGACCTTACCGTCCGTTGTCTTCTTCAATGCGGAAGACGAGGAAGTCAGTTTTGGCCGCGCGGCGCTGGCCGGGTATCTGGCCGGTTACGAGGGGCGTCTGATGCGCTCGCTGAAAAGCTTGCTGGGCACGAGCCTCATCGATGGCCAGACGGAAGTGGGTGGCCGCGCCTTGCCGTTCCGCATGTTGCTGGCGCAATTCATCGGCGAAGTGAAACGCCGTGCCGAGCAGTCCGCCGGCCGCGAATTCACGTCCGCCGTGTTCGGCCGTCCCGTCTTCTTTATCGACGATAATGCGCAGGCCGACCAGCTGGCGCAGGATACCCTGGCCGAAGTGGCCCGCTCCGTCGGTTTCAAGGACGTCGCCTTCCAGTTCGAGCCGATCGCCGCCGCCTTCGACTACGAGTCGCAAATCGACAAGGAAGAGCTGGTGCTGATCGCCGACATCGGCGGCGGTACTTCCGACTTTTCCCTCGTACGCCTGTCGCCGGAACGGGCGAAAAAGATGGAACGGCGCGACGATATCCTCGCCACGGGCGGCGTGCACATCGGCGGCACGGACTTCGATAAATACCTGAGCCTGTCCTCCGTCATGCCCTTGCTCGGCTATGGCAGCCGCCTGCACAACAATAGCGAAGTGCCGTCCAGCTATTATTTCAACCTGGCGACCTGGCACACGATCAACCTGGCCTACACGAAGAAGATCTGGGTACAGCTGGCCGACGTGTGCCGCGATGCGCGCGAGCAAGACAAAGTGAAGCGGCTGCAAACGCTGATCGACGAGCGCGCCGGCCACTGGCTGGCCATGAAAGTGGAAGAGGGCAAGATCGCCCTGTCCGACGCGGCCGAAGTGCAGCTGGAGCTGGACCGTTTGTCGCCCGCGCAAAGCCTGTTGCTCAAACGTGCGCAATTCGACGACGCCATCGGCCACCTGTGCGGCTCCGTGGAAGAAACCGTGCTGCGGCTGCTGCGCGACGCGGGCGTGGCGCCGGACGCCGTCGACACCGTGTTCTTCACGGGCGGCTCGAGCGGCGTGCGCTTGTTGCGCGAAAAGATCGCCGCCCTGGTACCGGCCGCGCGCAAGGTCGAGGGCGATTTGTTCGGCAGCATCGGTGCGGGCCTCGCGCTGGACGCCGTGCGCAAGTTCGGCTGATAAAATGTGCATGGCGGCGTTGCCGCGTCTTGCCGTACTAGTGTACTGTCTGCGACGCGGCGCCTTGCCCTGCGCATTTTATCGATACACCCACTGTTGCACCCACGAAAGAGCGCCCCATGCATGTGTTTGACAAACCGATCGTCATGATCGACTTCGAGACGACCGGCTTGTCGCCCGACATGGGCGACCGCATCACGGAAGTGGCGGCGCTGCGCATCGAGGGCGGGCGGATCACCGACCGCTATGTGACCCTGATCAATTGCAATGCGCGTATCCCCGCGTTCATTACGGGCTTGACGGGCATCACGCAGGCCATGGTGGACAAGGCGCCGCCCGTGGCCGAGGTGGTGCCGCAATTGCTGGACTTTATCGGTAGCGACGCCTTGTCGGCGCACAATGCCAGCTTCGATGAAAAATTCCTGCGCGCCGAAAGCGCCAGGCTGAACCTGACGCCCGCGCACCAGTCGCTCGTGTGTTCCTTGAAACTGTCGCGCCGCGTGTTTCCCGGCATGGCCAGCTACAAGCTGGGCTTGCTGTCGAGCCAGCTGGGTATCGCCTTCAAGAGCGCCGCCCACAGGGCCGAGTCCGATGCGGAAGTGGCGGCGCAAGTGCTGATCCATATCGGCCGCCACTTGCGCAGCAGCTACGGTATCGCCGATGTCGATGCCGACCTGCTGGTGTCGCTGAACAAGCTGGCCACCGGCAAGGTGCCGCAATTCCTGCAAAAGCATTCATCGCGCCGCTGAGCGCCTTAGCCTGTCTAAGCAGGCTCATCAAAACGATATAATTTTGTTATTTCCTTTGAGCCTGCTCAAGTCCTTCCCCCGCATCGAATTTAAAATTTAAGCAACACACGATTTCGCCGCCCTGGGCCGCCGTTTTGCGCGTGCTGCCGGCAAGCGCAATGTGGATGGGGGCGCACATGGACAAGCACCATACTGCCAGAGATAGCCACGAAGCATATATCTGGTTCCGCACGGCTGCCGAGCAGGGCAATGCGTATGCCCAGTTCAATCTGGGATTGATGTACAAGAAGGGCGAAGGCGTGGCGCAGGACGATACGCGCGCCTATGTCTGGCTGCGCCTGGCCGCGCTGCAAGGGCTGGCTTTCGCGCAGAACCATCTGGGTGCCCTGTATTACCACGGGCGCGGCGTGGCGCAGAGCGATGCAGACGCCGTGCTGTGGTTTCGCCGCGCGGCTGCCCAGGGCGATGCCTCGGCCCAGCAAAACCTGGGGCAGATGTACCGCAAGGGGCGCGGCGTGCTGCAGAGCGACGAGCTGGCCCTGGCGTGGTTCTACCGCGCTTCCGAGCAGGGCGTGGCCAGTGCGCAATCCTTGCTGGGCGAAGCGTATGCGCAAGGCCTGGGAGCGAAAAAAAACGATGCGCTGGCCCTGGCCTGGTTCCGCAAGGCGGCCTTGCAGGGCGATGCCCAGGCGCAGCTGAACCTGGGGCTCGTCTACAAACGCGGGCAAGGCGTGGCGCAAAGCGATGCCCAGGCGCTGGCCTGGTTCCGCCAGGCCGCCGCCCAGGGCCTCGCCGTGGCGCAGCGGCAACTCGGCGTGGCATATGCGGAAGGGCTGGGCGTGGCGCCCGACCAGCTGCGTGCCTACGCCTGGCTGCAGCGGGCGGCCGAGCAGGATGACGCCGACGCCCAGTTCAACCTGGGCCTGATGCTGGCGCGCGGCCAGGGCGTGGACAAGGACGAGGCGCGCGCCGTCGTCTGGTACCGGCGTGCCGCCCTGCAAGGCCATTGCATGGCGCAATACAATCTCGGCGGCATGTTTGCCGGCGGGCGCGGCGTCGCCCGCGATTTGCGCCAGGCGCTGGACTGGTATGCGAAGGCGGCGGCCCAAGGCGCGTCGAATGCGCAATTCAACCTGGGCGTGATGTATGCCAACGGCCAGGGCGTGGAGCGCGACGAGGTGTGCGCCGTGCGCTGGTACCGCACGGCTGCCGAGCAGGGCGATGCCAGCGCGCAAAATAACCTGGGCGTCATGTATGCGAATGGTCATGGCGTGCCGCAAGACGATGGCCTGGCCGTGCATTGGTATGCGCGCGCGGCGGGCCAGGGCCATGCGCTGGCGCAGTACAACCTGGGCGGCATGTATAACAGCGGGCGCGGCGTGGAGAAGGATCGCGTTTGCGGCTATATGTGGCTGGCGCTGGCGGCCGAGGGGGGCGATAGCGGGGCGGTCAGGGCCAGGGAAGCGGCTGCCACCAGGCTGGCGCCGGCGCAGCTGCAGGAGGCGCAGCAGCGCGTGCGGCAATGGCATCAGGTGCGCTCGCCGCCGTTGCCGCCGGTCGAATGACGCGCCGGCGCCGTGCGCGCAGCGATGCGCGCTGCATGCGATAATTGCCCAAGAGCATGCCGCGAAGGCGGCGCGGTTTTCAGCACAGTGAAAGGTGGAGCATGGTAAGGCAGGCAGGTGAGGATGCATCCGAGCAAAAAGTTATCGACGACATCGCCACGCATGGCTGGCATGGCGTCCACATCGGTGCCGATGAAGAGGGGCCCGGCTATGCTTTTACCATAGGCGCCGGCCACAGCTTCGGCCAGCCTGAATTGCTGATCATGGGCTTGCCGCGCGCCATGGCCCACCAGATACTCGACGTGGCGCTCGATGCCGTGCGCAGCGGCGCCATCACGGATTTCACGGCCACCACGGACGCCTTGCTCGAAGGCCATCCCTGCGCCTTCGTGCGCGTGCCCGTCGAGCAATACCGCAACTACGTCGGCTATGCGCGCTGGTATTACCAGGGCGATGATTTTACCTTGTACCAGATCGTCTGGCCGTCGCGTGATGGCCATTTTCCGTGGCAGGCGCAAGCGAGCGCGCAGTACGTGGAGAGCCAGCCCCTGTTGGGGCCGGCGCCGCTGGCCGCATGACGGCAGGCACCTCCGTCCGCATTCTGACCGGCACGGCGACCTTGTGCGTGTTCGACCCGGCCCTCCTGCGCCACAAGCTCGACGATGACTGCGACTGGTGGAGCCTCCCCAGCGCGGAACTGGCGGCCGTGAATGCGGGGCAGGCGGCGTTTTTCAACGTGGGCGGCGACGGCGCGTATGACGTGGTTTTGCACGGGGAACTTGCCGAGCCGCATGCGAGCGTGCACCTGGCCATCGTCTCGGGCCGCGTCTTCATCGGCGCCGGGGAAGACGTCACGGGCGGCGGCCTGGAACCGGACACGGCATACGGCGGCCTGTTCGTGGACGTGTCGGCGGGCAGCTACCGCGTGCAGGCACGCCGCGATGGCGCGCGCATCAGCCTGGCATTCGTGCCCGATGCGCGCAGCAGCAATGCGTTTGCCGACCTCGTGCGTATTTGATGCGCCGTTGCACCTTGGCTAGGCGTCCATGCGGGCCACGGCCGCGCCTTGCCGCCGGTCCAGGAACAGGCTGTTGCCGTGGATTTTCTTCGCCTGTTTCTTCGCTTCCGCCGCCTGGGTGGCGATCTGATGGTGCGTGTAATACTGGTGCGCCTCGACCTTGATCGCGCCCAGCGACAGGCTGATCAAGGAATAAAACACTTTTTTGCCTTGCCGGTCTTCGCTGATGTAGCCGCCCCGTTCGCAGTCGCTGGTGCTGTAGTAGGCGGGGATGGCGGCCGCGAAGTCGTCCAGCATGGCCTGGCAGCGCGTTTCCCAGTCTTCGCTCTGGAACAGAATCATGAAATCGTCGCCGCCGATGTGGCCGATGAAGTCGCGGTTCGGGTCGCAATGGCTGCTGAGAATTTCTCCCGTCAGCTGGATCACGTCGTCGCCCTTGCGGTAGCCGTACACATCGTTGAAGGGCTTGAAGTGGTCGAGGTCGCAATAGCAGACCCAGAAGCGGCTGCCGCTGTGCAATAAGCGGTCGATATGTTCGTTGATGGGCACGTTGCCGGGCAGTTGCGTCAGCGGGTTGGCGTACCGGGCCGCATTGATCTGCATCTGCGTGATTTCGCGCATCAGGTCGTGCCCCGTGCCCATGCCCAGGTAGCGGCCGTGTTCGGTAATGATGAAGCCGTTGAACAGGTGGTGAGCATCAGACTGCACCATGGTGTAGCTGAGTTCCTGCAAGCTCGTCTCGTGGTCGGCGATCAGGGGCGTGGCATCCATGAACAGGCTGCATGATTTCTTGCCGTACAGTTCGCGCTGGTAGGGGCGGGCGAAGTGGTCGATCATTTCGAAGCGGCTGATCAGGCCCAGCGGCACGCCGTCGTCGACGACGGGGATGATCATCAACTTTGGTTCTTTCAGGAAAATGTCGTAGACCTCGTTATTATTGAACTGCGGCGAGACGGCCGCCACCTTGTTCAGCAGCTTGCGGATACTGGCGCCGTTCTTTTCCAGGCTGCTGCGTTGCGGATACACGGCCACGCCATTGCGCCCCAGCGCCTGCACCACTTCGGCGGGCAGCGCGCGCGCCGGCACCGCGTTGGGCCGGCCCAGGTGGTAGCCTTGCCCGAACGCCACACCCAGGTCGCGCAAGACCAGCAATTCCGTCTGCGCCTCGATGCCTTCGGCGATCACCAGGGTGCCCGATTTTTCCGCGATTTCCTGGATCGAGCGCACGAACTGCAGTTTCACGGGGTCGTTGTTGATGCCCTGAATGAAATGCATGTCGATCTTCACGTATTCGGGCCGCAGTTCCGACCACAGGCGCAGGCTGGAAAAGCCTTCGCCCAGGTCGTCGATGGCGATCTGGAAACCCATGTTGCGGTAGTGCAGCACCGCTTCGCGCATCAGCTCGTAGTCATACGTGGGCTGGTTTTCCGTCAGTTCGATGATGACACGGTCCGGGTTGATGCCGATGTGCTCGATGTATTCCAGGGTTTCGCCATGGCGGGCATTGCGCAGCAGCAGGCATTCGGGACTGACATTGAGAAACAGTTTTCCTGGCAACTGCAGTTCGGCGAAGCGTTCAAGCACGACTTGGCGGCACAGGTGTTCCACTTCCAGGGTCAGGTCGTGCGCGCGCGCCACCTTGAACAGATTCATCGGCGCGTGCAGCGGGCTGTCGGACGGACCCCGTATCAAGCCTTCGTAGCCGATGATGTCGCCGCTGTGCATGTGGATGATGGGCTGGAACAGCGCGCTGAGCTTGCGGCCCGCCAGGATCTCGTGCAAGGCATCCGTCCCTTCGATGCTCATGCTGGCCGATGGGGGTTTCAGGTAAGCCACGTTCGATGGCGTCGCGGGGGCCGGCGCGGCGGTGGCGGAGGGGAGGGCGAGAGTGTACATAGGCGGACGTGGCGGCACGGCCTCTGGACGGGCCATGAACATGTTGCCGATAGTAAAGAAGATTTATGACAGCTTGATGAAACGACTTTGCTTTTGATAATGTTTCTTGTATGAACGTCAGTTTGCCGATTCCACCGAAAGCGAGATTTATCATGGTAATCCATGTGAATTTGCCAAACAAAAGACGGCAAATCCATCGGATAACTGTGCTTTAAAAGTAGCAATCCGCGCTATGATTTCTCTTGGCGAAAGTCAACATGGGCAGCCGCGGTGTGTGTGCGGCTTGCTTTCCTCGACATCCAACAATGAGACAACAACCCATGCAATTACGTAGTGCAACCCTCATATTCAGCTTGCTCGCCGCTTTCGGTGGCAATGCCCTGGCGCAAAACGCCGCGATGCCATCGTGCCCGGCCGGCGACGGCGCTCCCGTGACGTATCCGGTCAGCAAAAAAGTCGATCAGCAAGACAGCTATTTCGGCACCACCATCGCTGATCCGTACCGCTGGCTGGAAGATGCCAACAGCGCGGAAACGGGCGAGTGGGTCACGGCGCAAAACAAGCTGACGCAGTCGTACCTGGGCACCATCCCCGAGCGCGCCGCGATCAAGCAGCGCCTGACCAAGCTGTGGAATTATGAGCGTTTCTCTACGCCAACGAAGCAGGGCGGCCGCTACTTCTACAGCCGCAACGATGGCTTGCAGAACCAGGCCGTGCTGTACACGGTGAAAAAGCTGACGGACGAACCGCGCCTGCTGCTGGACCCGAACACCCTGTCCACCGATGGCACGGTGGCGCTGGCCGGCACCTCGATCAGCCCGAACGGCAAGTACCTGGCCTACGCCACGTCCGCGTCCGGTTCCGACTGGAACGAGTGGAAAGTGCGCGACATCGAATCGGGCAAGGATTTGACGGACCACATCAAGTGGGCCAAGTTCTCGGGCGCTTCGTGGACCAAGGACAACACCGGTTTCTTCTACAGCCGCTATGACGCGCCGAACGAAGCGACCAAGCTGGCCGATATCAATTATTTCCAGAAACTGTATTTCCACAAGATCGGCACGCCGCAAAGCGACGACGTGCTCGTCTTCGACCGTCCCGACCAGAAGGAATGGGCGTTTGGCGGCAGCACCGTCAGCGATGACGGCAATTATTTGATCATCACGGCCACGCAGGGCACGGAACGCAAGAACCGCGTTTTTTATAAGGAATTGCGCCAGAAGAACGCCAAGGTCGTGGGCTTGCTGGAAGAGTTCGACGCATCGTACTCGTTCATCGACAATGACGGCCCCGTCTTCTTCTTCAAGACGGACAACAAGGCGCCGAAATCGCGCGTGATCGCCATCGATACGCGCAAACCTGCTCCTGCCGACTGGAAAGAGATCGTGCCGCAAAGCGCGGAAACCCTGGTCGCCGTCAACCTGATCAACAACCAGCTGGTGCTCGATTACTTGAAAGATGCGCAAACGCAAATCAAGATCGTCGATCTGAACGGCAAGCTGGTGCGTGAAGTGGCCTTGCCGGGCATCGGTTCGGCCGGTGGTTTTGCGGGCAAGCGTGGCGACACGGAAACGTTCTACTCGTTTACCAGCTTCACGACGCCGGCGACCATCTATCGCTACGACATGAAGTCGGGCAAGAGCACGGTGTACCGCCAGCCGAAAGTCGATTTCGACCCGAATGCCTTTGAAACGCGCCAGCAATTCTTCACCAGCCGCGACGGTACCAAGGTGCCGATGTTCATCGTCTCGAAAAAAGGCATGAAGCTCGATGGCACGAATCCGACCTACCTGTACGGCTATGGCGGCTTCAATATTTCGCTGACGCCGAGCTTCTCCGTGGCGAATCTTGCCTGGGTAGAAATGGGCGGTGTCTACGTGATGGCCAACCTGCGCGGCGGCGGAGAGTACGGCGAAGCGTGGCACCAGGCTGGCACCAAGCTGAACAAGCAAAACGTGTTCGACGACTTTATTGGCGCGGCGCAGTGGCTGGTGGACAACAAGGTCACCTCGCCATCGAAGCTGGCGATCGGCGGCGGCAGCAATGGCGGCCTGCTGGTGGGCGCGGCCATGACGCAGCGTCCCGACCTGTTCGCCGCGGCGATTCCGCAGGTGGGCGTGCTCGACATGTTGCGTTTCCACAAGTTCACCGTGGGCTGGGGCTGGGTACCTGACTACGGCTCGTCGGACGACGCCGAACAGTTCAAGGCGCTCGTGAAATACTCGCCGCTGCACAACCTGAAGGCGGGCGGCTGCTATCCGGCCACCATGATCACCACGGCCGACCACGACGACCGCGTCGTGCCTGCCCACAGCTTCAAGTTTGCCGCCGCTGCCCAGGCAGCGCAAGGCGGTCCGGCACCCGTGCTGATCCGCATCGACAGCAAGGCGGGCCATGGCGCCGGCAAGCCGACGACCAAGCAGATCGAAGAAGTGGCCGACCGCTGGGGCTTCCTCAGCCGTTCGCTGAAGATGACGCCGGCAGTGGCGGAGCCGGCCAAGGTGGCGGCGCAGTAAAACCGGGTAGGTCGGATTAGCGCGGCATCGCCGTGCGTAATCCGACACCACCTGTCATGTCAGCACGATGTCGGATTACGCGGCGTGCCGCCGCTAATCCGACCTACGCTGGCCTGCTTCCGTAATCCTCGCCAGCACCCCCTCCCCAAACACCGCCTGAAACGGCAAATCCTTGCGCTGCGCATAGCCGATGTAGCAATCGCACTTGAAACGCGGACAGCTGCGTTCCTGCAGCATGTCGGCCAGGTGATCCTCATATAAATTCCCCAGCCGCTCGGGCACGAAGTGGCAGCGCGCCAGTTCGCCGTCGCCATCGACGGACAGCGACGCTTCGCCCGCCAGGCACGGTTTATTGCGCGAGGGAGACGGGCGGCGGTTTTGCGCGAACCACGGGTCGACGGCGTCCAGTTCGGCCAGGTCTTGTTCGCTGTAGTAGCCGGGGCCACGGCGGTCGTAGGCGTTCAGCCACAGGTAGACGTGGGCGGGCAGCGCCGCGCGCAGGGCGCGGATGGCGTCCAGGTGCTCGTTCATGGCGACGACGCCGACGGAGTAGCGCACGCCCATGGCATCGAGCTTCGCGCAGCGGGCGAGAAAGCGGGACAAGGTCGTCTGGTCCGGGTGGAAGGTGCACCACAGGCCGACCTTTTCCAGCCCGTCCATGTTCTCCAGCCAGTCCAGGGGGCCGGACAGATTCGTCTGCAGCGCCACTTGCCGTACGTGCGGCAGGCTGGCCAGGGTTTGCATCGCGCTCCGGTAGTGGCGCCGCACCAGCGCCTCGCCCCAAGGCGTGAACAGCACGCCGATGGGGCGCGTCTGCTGCCCCACCCAGCCGGTAAAACGCGCCACTTCGCGCGCGTCGCGGGCCAGCGCGGCGCGGCTGTCGCGCTTCTTGGCGAACGGGCAGTAGCCGCAGGCGTAATTGCAGCTGGCCAGCGTGCCCCGGTACAGCAGGGACAAAGCGCCAGGCTGCGTTGTCAGCACGTCTGGCCGCCTTCGGCCATCAGCGCGCGCACCGTCTCGGATGCCAGCCAGGGGCCGATGGTGTCGGCGTAGCTGTAGCCCCGGTCATTCAGGCGCAGCAGCGGGCCATTTTCTTCCACTAATTCCAGCGCGTGCAGCTCGGCCAGCTGCGGCAAGTCTGCTTCGCAGCGGGAGCCGAAGCGCGCCGCGTAGGCGTCGCGGTCGAGGCCCGGTTCCGTCAGCAGCGACTGGATCACATAGCGCCGGCGCTGTTCTTCGTCATCGAGCTGGTAACCGTGTTCGGCCTGCGCGAAGCGCGCCTCGTCGAGCGCCAGGTAGTTGTCGATGATGTTGATGGTGTCAAGCCGCGCCACCGCGTATTCGCTCGAATAATGCAGGCGCGACGTGTAGGAGCGGGCGCCCGCGCCCAGGCCCACCATGCCGTCGTTCTGGCAGCAGTACGAGGGACCATTCTGTTCCGGCGCATGGGGGGCACGGAACATGCGCATCGAGACCTGCTCATAGCCCTGCGCGCGCAAATGGTCGCGTGCGGCCGCGTACAGGGCCAGACGGCTGTCGCCATCGCGCGCCAGCATGATGGGGTTGAGCGACTGCGCGCCCTGGCGGCGCGCTACCTTGCCGAGACCCGTCTGTTCGCGCACATACAGCGGATACAGATAGAGCTCTTCGGGCCGGAAGGCCAGCGCGCTGTCGATGGAGGCCAGCAGGCTGGCGACGGTTTGCCCCGCGATGCCGTAGATCAGATCCAGGTTCAGGGTGGGAAAACCGGCCGCGCGTATCAGACCGATGGCGTGATGGACGGTGGCGTTTTGCTGCGGACGGGCCAGCGCGCGCATTTCGCCGGCGGCAAAGCTCTGGATGCCCAGGCTGACCCGATCGATGCCATGCGCGCGGCACACGGCCAGCCGTTCCGCCGTGATGGTTTCGGGCGACGCTTCGATGCCGGCCGGCGTGTGCTGCAGGTCGATGCCGAGGATGTCGCGCGCGCCGCACAGCAGGGTGTCCAGCTGCGCGGGCGACAGGTAGGTGGGCGTGCCGCCGCCCAGCGCGAAGCGGGCGAAGCGCCGTTCGCCCAGCGCGCCGTTGAGTGCGCGCATCTGCACCAGCACTTGCTGCACGTAGCGCTCGACCATGTCGGCGCTGGGGCGGGCCATGGCGAACAGGTTGCAAAAGCCGCAGCGCATCTCGCAGAACGGGATGTGGATGTAGGCGAAGAGGGCGGAACGGTCCTGCTGCGCCCACAGTGGCGCCAGCGGCGCCGACTGCGGCAAGGCGCGGTAGGCGGCCTTGTGCGGATACGAATAGGAATATGCCTGGTAGGGCGTGTGGCGCATGCGCTGCGCCAGGGTGCCCGGCTGTTCGGATGGGTTCACGGTGGGGACTCCTGGGGTGGCGGCGTTGAGGCGGCCGTATCTGGTTGAATAAAAAAGTGCGCATACGGCACGTTCCACACGCTGTCGTGGGCGACCCTGTGGCCCCGGTAGCCGTCTTCGCCATACGCGCTGCCGTGATCCGAGCAGACGATGGCGAACGTGGGCGCGCGCGCGGCGCAGGCGGCGAACAGGGGCGCCAGCGCCCCGTCCACATAGCGCAGGGCGGCGGCATGGCTGTCGAGGTTGTCGGCGCGGCAGCCGGGCAGGTAGGCGCGGTTGGGTGTATGCAGCGCGCTGACATTGATGAACAAAAAAGTGCGTTGATCGTTTTGCGCCAGCAGCTGGGTCGCCAGCGCCACCTGCTTTTGCGTCGAATGGCGGCTGGCCACGCCCATGCCCGCGCTCCAGTGGCTTTCCTGGAACAGCGCCGGCAGCACGCAGCCCAAGGCGGTCTGCTTGTTGAAGAAGCCCACGCCGCCGATGCAGATGGTGCGGTAGCCGCGCGCGGCCAGCGCGGCGGGCAGGTCCGCCTGCTCGAAGGCGTATGTGTGCGGCGACGTCGTTTCGCTGCCCGCAAAAGCACTGGCGAACAGGCGCGGGTGGCGGCCCGGCGCGGCCGGCGTGGGCAGAAAGCCCGCGAAGAAGGCCTGGTGCGCCGCATAGGTAAACGTGGCGGGCGAGTGGCGCCGTTCCCAGCCGCCCGGTGCTAAAAAACGCCCCAGCACGGGCAATTCGCCCGCCTCGTACAGGGCTTGCGCCACGTCGTAACGCAGGGTGTCGAGCGTGAGGAAGACGATGTCGTGGCTGCCGACGACGGCGTGCATGTCGGGGATGATCGGTGTTTCTTTAAGCATGGGCCAGTTGTGCCGTGTAAGTATCGATGCCTTGCCAGAGCAGGCCGGGCAGCAGGTCGCCGAAGGCGTTCGCTTCCAGCACATGGGCCTGGCCGTGGCGCACCACGAGGTCGTAGCCCGTCACGTGGCTGGCGGGGAAGGCGCGCGCGGCCAGGGCGGCGGTGTCTTCCAGCGCGGCCAGATCGGCTGCGTTCAAGAGGCCGGACGCGTCGCCGCGCCGGTTGTCAAGGTGCAGATTCGTCATCATCTGCTGTCCGATGCGCGCCACGCGGTGCGCTGGCTGGCCCGCCACGGTCACGACTCGCAGGTCGTAATGGCTGTCGCCGCAGCGGGGCTTGTTCAGCCACCCTTCCGCGTACAGCTCCTGCGCGGCCAGCGCGTCGACGAGGGCGGCGATGTCGGCGGTCGTCTCGTAGCGCGCCATGCGCTTGACGTTGAACAAGCGCGTCTGGCCGGCCCCATGCTGCAAGGCGGCCGAGGTGGTGGCTTGCTGGCGCCCGGCCCGGTTGCGCCGGTAGGCGACGACGCCCGATGCGGACGAGCCGTAGCGCGGTTTCAAATAGACGCGGTCCAGGTCATGCTGGTGCAGCAGCGCCTGCAGATGCTCGTAGCCGTGCACGGGTCCCAGCAAGTCAGGTATCGGCACGCCGTGCGCGGCCAGGTGGCGCTGGCACGCCAGCTTGTCCGTCATGCGGCTGATGTCGGACGGCGCATTGAAGACGCGCGTGTGCGGCAGCTCAAGCAATTGCGCCGCCAGGGCAGTCATGGCGGAAGTAAAACCGGCAAACCACGCATCCATGGCCAGCAGTTCGCCGTGTTCGGGCGCGGCGACCGGCGGACGCTCCAGCAGCCTGCAGCCTGCCTGCAGCAACAGCCGGTGGGCGGCGGGATCGTCGCCGGGCGGTTCGATTTTCATAAGGCCGGGCTGGCGCAAGGCTTCCTCGAGCAGCGCCGGCTGCGCCAGCCAGTCGCGCCATTCCAGCACTTGCGCGGGCGGCAGGCGCAGTTGCGCGCGCGCCGCCTGCATCAGGCGCACGCGCTTGCTGCCCTGTGTCGCCAGCAGGGTGAGGTGCATGTGCAAAGGGCGAGGCTCCGCTTATTCGCCCACGGCCACGTAGCGGTAGCTTTCGCCGTCGTCTTCATCGGCTTCCTGCGGGTCGTCCAGCACCACCTCGAAAGGCAGCGCCTTGAGTTTCGCCTGGTTTTCCTCGGAAATGTAATGGTGCGACAGGTCCAGGCGCTTCAGGTTCCCCAGCTGCGTGTGATTGAGCACGGCCACGGCGCCCAGGTCGCCGATGGTGCCCAGCGACAGGTCCAGGGTGTCGAGCTGTGCCACCAGCGGTTCCTCGGCCAGCCAGACGGCCAGGTCGTCGGCGATTTCCGCGTCGCGCAGGCCCAGGTATTTCAGGGTCGGCACGGTCAGTTGCGTCAGCACCTTGCGGTACAGGTCCACGTCGCCGGAAAAGCCATAGTCGTCCGTGCCCAGCCACAGTTCCAGGTGTTCCAGCTGCGGCATGCTCGATTGCGCCAGCGCTTCGGCGATCTTTTGATCGAGGCCGCCTGCTTCGATGGTGAAGCGGCGCAGGTGCTGGTGCGCGAACGGCTCGATGACGAGTTCATTGCCGCCGCGGATGCGCAGCTCTTCCAGCAGCGGGAAGGCGTCCAGCAGCGGCTTGTAGCTGCCTTGCACGATCCACGAGATTTCGCATTCCTCGTACGTCATGTCGCCGATGAACAGGGCGCGCAGCTTCGGCAGCTGCGGCGCGTGGGCGATCAGCGCGGCCATCACTTCGTCGGCGCCCGATTCGTACGGGTCGCCCCACATGCCGATGATCAGCGCTTCGAGCGCGCCCTTGTCGGCCTTGGCGAGGAAGCCGGCGATCAGCTCGTCCATCTTGCGCTTGTCGTCGTATTCGAGCGACAAACGGTAGACGATGCCGGGCGAGGCGTCGAACGGCAGGTCCGGGTCGTACTGGACGACTTTCTTGTCGTGGAAGGTGGTGGTGCTGTCGGAAATGGTCATCGCTGTGGCTCCGTGTGGGCGGTGGAGGCCTGGATGCCGGGCGCAGTGTGGCGGAGGGACGAGCCGGGATGTGCCGCGACGCTCTGCGAAGACATCCAGGCCTGGAAATCTTGTCTATACTAAAATCTTAGCATAGCCATATGGACATATTGCGCACTGCTGGCGTGCCTTATCGATGGATCACCACCAGCAAAGCCTTGCCCTCCGTCTTGCCCAGGTTGCGTATCGTATGCGGCTGGTCCGCTGGATAGCGTGCCGTGCCGCCATTCTTGACCTTTTTCTTCGCCGCGCCCACTTCCAGTTCCAGGTTGCCGTGGATGACCGTCAAATGCTCGGTGGTTCCCGGGTCGTGCGGCTGCGACGCCAGTTCGCCACCGGGCGCCAGGGTCACTTCATACCATTCGTATTTGCCGGCCAGTTCCATCGGGCCCAGGATGCGCAGCACGTAGCCCGCGTGGTCGCCGGGCAGGGTGGGGGTTTCGTGGGCATCCGTGATGCGGATGGTTTCCACGGCTTTTTCCGCGCTCGACAGCAATTCGCCGATCTGCACGCCCAGGGCGTTGGCCAGGCGCCACGTGATGGCGATGGTTGGATTGGCCTTTTCGCGCTCGATCTGCGACAGCATGGACTTCGACACGCCCGCGATGCGCGACAAATCCTCGAGTGTCAGGCCGCGCGCCAGGCGCAGCCGTTGCAGGGTGGCACCCACTTCAGGGGGAGAATTGGTCGAAACGCTGGTTTTCATCGGCAGGTGGCTTGCAAAGTTCAAAAGGCTTGGGTAATATCCACTATATTGAATTTTAGTTCGAAATAGTGGATTTTGAAGGAAATCACGGAAACGTGTAGACTTCAAACAGCGCTTCACGGTACAGCATTGTGCGCGCACCGGTCAAGCGGCGGCTTTTCCCCTATGGCGGCTGAAACCACACGCACACCACACGCATACATCAGGGACACAAGGAATATCATGAGCGAGCAAGCGAAGAACACCTTTTTCAGCGGTCTGCAACAGAATCTCGATCAACTGCGCCAGCAGGGCTTGTACAAGCCCGAGCGCGTGATCGCCTCGCGCCAGGGCGCTGAAGTGGTGTGCGACGATGGCCGTACCCTGATCAATATGTGTGCAAACAACTACCTGGGCCTGTCCGGCGACCTGCAGACGCAGGAAGCATCTATTGCCGCCACGCAAAAATACGGCTACGGCCTGTCGTCCGTGCGTTTTATCTGCGGCACGCAAACCGTGCATAAAGAACTGGAACAGGCGATTTCCGCCTTCCTGGGCACCGAAGACACGATTCTGTACGCGGCCGCCTTCGACGCCAACGGCGGCGTGTTCGAACCGCTGTTCGATGAAAACGACGCCATCATCTCGGACGCGCTGAACCACGCTTCCATCATCGACGGCATCCGCCTGTGCAAGGCCGGCCGCTACCGCTATGCGCACAACGACATGGCCGACCTGGAAGTGCAGCTGCAAGCGGCGATTGCCGCCGGCAAGCGCCATAAAGTCATCGTCACGGACGGCGTGTTCTCGATGGACGGCACGATTGCGCAACTCGACAAGATCTGCGACCTGGCCGACCAGTACGGCGCGCTGGTGATGATCGACGAATGCCACGCTTCCGGCTTCATGGGCGCGACGGGCCGCGGCACGCACGAACACCACAATGTGATGGGGCGCATCGACATCATCACGGGCACCCTGGGCAAGGCCCTGGGCGGCGCCATGGGCGGCTTTACCTCGGCGCGCAAGGAAGTCATCGACACCCTGCGCCAGAAATCGCGCCCCTACCTGTTCTCGAACACGCTGGCGCCATCGATCGCCGGCGCTTCGCTGTCGGTGCTGGAGCGCCTGGCCAAGTCGACGGAACTGCGCGACCGCCTGCATGACAACACGGCGTTCTTCCGCAGCGAGATCGAACGCATCGGTTTTACCATCAAGCCGGGCACCCATCCGGTGGTTCCCGTGATGCTGTTCGACGCGCCCGTGGCACAGAAATTCGCCGCCCGCCTGTATGAACTGGGCGTGCTGGTGACGGGCTTCTTCTACCCGGTCGTGCCGATGGGCCAGGCACGTGTCCGTGTGCAGCTGTCCGCCGCGCATACCCGCGAGCAGCTGGTGCAGGTGCTGGCCGCCTTCGAGCAGGCCGGCAAGGAACTGGGTCTGCTGACCACCACGACCACGACCAATTAACAAGAATTCAGGAAAATAGCATGGAACGCATCTTAGTCGTTGGCGCAAACGGCCAAATCGGTAGTGAACTGGTGGGCGCGCTGGCGCAGCAGCACGGCGCGGACAACGTCATCGCCAGCGACATCGGCACGAACAATCTGTACCAGGCCAGGCGCTACGCGCAGCTGAACGTGCTGGACAAGGACGGCCTGGCGAAGATCATCGCCGACGAGAACATCACCCAGGTGTACCAGCTGGCGGCCATGCTGTCGGCCACGGGCGAAGCGGCGCCGCTGAAGGCGTGGAGCCTGAACATGGATGGCTTGCTCAATATCCTGGAACTGGCGCGCGAGCGGGGCGAGGCGGGCAAGCCGCTGCGCATCTTCTGGCCATCGTCGATCGCCGCCTTCGGCCCGAACACGCCGCAAGTGAACACGCCGCAAATGACGGTGATGGACCCGACGTCGATGTACGGCATCAGCAAGCTGGCCGGCGAGCGCCTGTGCGAATACTACTTCAACAAGTATGGCGTGGACGTGCGCAGCATCCGCTACCCTGGCATCATCAGCTACAAATCGCCTCCGGGCGGCGGCACCACCGATTACGCGATCGCCATCTTCCATGCGGCCTTGCGCGGCGAGCGCTATGACTGCTTCCTCGATGCGAACACCACCTTGCCGATGATCTACATGCCCGACGCGATCCGCGCCACCATCGAACTGATGGACGCGCCGGCGGCATCGATCAAGATCCGCTCGTCCTACAATGTGGCCGGCGTGTCGTTCAACCCCGAGCAGCTGGCGAAGGCCATCGTGCGCATGGTGCCCGACTTCAAGATCAGCTACAAGCCGGACAGCCGCCAGGCCATCGCCGACAGCTGGCCGCAAAGCCTGGACGACAGCAAGGCCAGCGCCGACTGGGGCTGGAAGGCGCAGATCGGCGTCGAGCAGATGGTCACCGACATGCTGGCCAATGTCGATGCGGGGCAGGCGGCCAAGGCGGCCTGAATTCAGCACCGGCATTCATAAAAACATACTAATATAAAGAGACACTACATGGATATGAGCGTATTTGACCTATTTAAAATCGGCATCGGGCCGTCGAGTTCCCACACGGTGGGGCCGATGGTGGCGGCGCGGCGTTTTCTGGTCGAATACGGTCCGCTGGACCAGGTAGTGGGCGTCGAGGCGGCACTGTATGGCTCGCTGGCGCTGACGGGCGTGGGCCATGCCACGGACAAGGCCGTCATTCTTGGCCTGATGGGCGAAACGCCGCAGGACGTGGCACCCGACGAAGTCGACAGCAAGCTGGCCGCCATCGAGGCGGCCGGCGAGATCGCGCTGCTGGGCACGCACGTGGTGCCGTTTACGGCGGCCACGGGCTTGATCTGGCACAAGAGCGAATCCTTGCCCGAGCACCCGAACGGCATGCGCTTTACGTTGAAACTGACTGACGGCAGCCGCGTCGACAAGGTGTATTACTCGATCGGCGGCGGTTTTATCCGCGAGGCGGGCGAGGCGCAGGCGGAAGCGGCCGTGGAATCGGCCGCGTCCGCCCGCGTCGTCTTCCCCTTCGACACCATGGAGCAGTTGCTGGCGCATGGCGTGGAAAGCGGCCTGTCGATCCCTGAAATGCTGCGCGCGAACGAGTGCGTCAAGCGCAGCGACGAGGAATTGAACGCGGGCCTGGACCGCATCTGGCACGTCATGCGCGACTGCATCGCGCACGGCCTGGAAACGACGGGCAACCTGCCGGGCGGCTTGAACGTCAAGCGCCGCGCCGCCAAACTGTGGCGATTGGCGCAGGAAGCGAAAGCGTCGGACAACCGCGCCAACGACTTGCCGCACGACGCCGTGCACCTGGTCAGCCTGTACGCGATGGCTGTCAATGAGGAAAACGCGGCGGGCGGCCGAGTGGTCACGGCGCCGACCAATGGCGCCGCCGGCATCATCCCGGCCGTGCTGCGCTACTACGCGCAGGATTGCCGCCCCAGCGATCCGGTCGGCGGCGTGCGCCGCTTCATGCTGACGGCCGCGGCCATCGGCATGTTGTGCAAACGCAATGCTTCGATCTCGGGCGCCGAAGTGGGCTGCCAGGGCGAAGTGGGCGTGGCCTGCGCCATGGCGGCAGCCGGCCTGGTGGCGGCCTTGGGCGGCACGAACGAGCAGATCGAAAACGCGGCCGAAATCGGCATCGAACACCACTTGGGCATGACGTGCGACCCCATCGGCGGCCTGGTGCAGATCCCGTGCATCGAGCGCAATGGCATGGGCGCCGTGAAAGCGATTACGGCCGCCTCGCTGGCGTTGAAGGGCGACGGCACGCACTTCGTCAGCCTCGACGAAGTCATCGAAACCATGCGCCAGACGGGCGCGGACATGCAGGACAAGTACAAGGAAACGTCCTTGGGCGGCCTGGCCATCCACGTGATTACAGTCAACCACGCCGCTTGCTGATGCGCTGGTGGTGGCGTCGGATTACGCGCGCAGCGCTAATCCGACCTACGCCATGACGCAAGCAACGCAGGTTGGCGCATGTCGGCGCCGGTCGGCGCATGTCGGCGTAGGTCGGCTTAGCCCGCAGGGCGTAAGCCGACATCACCAAATAAGTAAGTAAGCCGACATCACCAATGCAGCAAGCCCACATCACCAAAGCAGCAAACCACCACCTCACTCCTCCTCAAACAACTGCTCCAGCCTCCGCGGGTAGTTATTCAAAAAATCTCGCGTCACGGCATAGTGTTCCGTGTCTTCATACGCCACCTCATGGATGCCGCCGCCCGTAAACATCAGGATTTTCGCGTTCGGGTAGGCGAGCAGTATCGGCGAGTGGGTGGCGATGATCAGCTGCGAGTCATCCTGCACCAGCTGGTGGATCACCGATAAAGCCGCCATCTGGCGGCTGGGCGACAGGGCCGCCTCCGGTTCGTCCAGCAAATACAAGCCTTTTCCGCGCAGCTTGTTGATCAGGGTCGCCATGAACGCTTCGCCGTGCGACTGCGCGTGCAGCGACTTGCCGCCGTAGCTGCCCAGGTATTCCGGCATGGCGTCCATGTAGGTGGCGACGTTGAAAAAGCTTTCGGCGCGCAGGAAATAGCTGTCCTCGGGTTTTTTATAGCTCTTGCTCAGGCGCAAGTGTGCATGCAAGCCCGATTCCTCGTCCGACGGCAGGGCGATGCGCACGTTGCGCGTGCCGCCATCCTTGCCGAAGCCCAGCCTCACGGCCAGCGCTTCGAGCATGGTCGACTTGCCGCTGCCGTTCTCGCCCACGAAAAACGTCACGTCGGGGTGGAAATCCATGTGCACGAAGTCGCGGATGGCGGGGATGGTGAACGGATAGTGATCGAGGTCGACGACAGCGTCGGAGCGCAGCGCGGCGCTTTGCAGATATGGTTTTTTACTCAGCGACATGGCCGGTTTTCGACTCCATTATTGGCACTTTGCAGGGCAGAAAGCTCAGTGTGGCCTAAATCGTCGGCGCGCGCCAGTGCGTACGCGGGTCATGCTCGCCTGGCTTGATCTCATACAATTATGGCTTGTTTGATAATAAGCAGGCTCTCCAATTGTCACATCTTGATCAGGCTGGCGCCACGCGATTCGCCTTGGACGGCCGCTGGCACTATAATATCCGCTGCCATTCATGATCAACCGCACTCAGCTCAACTGGACTCTTCAAATCTATGCATTACGTGTCTACCCGCGCTGACAAAGCGCCATCGAATCCGCAGCAATTCTCCGACATCCTCCTGGGCGGCCTGGCCCCCGATGGCGGACTGTATCTCCCTGAACACTACCCGCAAGTCACTGGTGCCGAGCTCAATGCCTGGCGCACATTGTCGTATGCCGACCTGGCCTGCGAAATCCTGAAGAAGTTCGCCACCGATATCCCGGCCGCGGACCTGAAGGCACTGACGGCGAAAACCTATACCAAGGCAGTCTACAAGAACGCCCGCGCCGGCGAAAACGCGGCCGACATCACGCCGCTGCGCGTGCTCGAAGAAAACGTCGTCAAGGGCGGATCGACCACGCTGATGTTGCAGGCGCTGTCGAACGGCCCGACCCTGGCCTTCAAGGACATGGCCATGCAGCTGCTGGGCAACCTGTTCGAATACACCTTGGCCAAGCATGACGCCGAACTCAATATCTTCGGCGCCACCTCGGGCGACACGGGCAGCGCGGCCGAATACGCGATGCGCGGCAAGAAGGGCATCCGCGTCTTCATGCTGTCGCCGCACAAGAAAATGAGCGCCTTCCAGACGGCGCAGATGTTCAGCCTGCAAGACCCGAACATCTACAATATCGCCGTCGAAGGCGTGTTCGACGACTGCCAGGATATGGTGAAAGCCGTGTCGAACGACCTGCCGTTCAAGGCCCAACAGAAGATCGGCACCGTCAATTCCATCAACTGGGCGCGCGTCGTGGCGCAAGTCGTGTATTACTTCCGCGGCTACCTGGCGGCCACCACCAGCAACGAGCAGAAAGTGTCGTTCACGGTGCCATCTGGTAATTTTGGCAATATCTGCGCCGGCCATATCGCCCGCATGATGGGGCTGCCGATCTCGAAACTGGTGGCGGCCACGAATGAAAACGACGTGCTCGACGAATTCTTCCGCACGGGCGTCTACCGCGTGCGCAAGTCGGCCGAAACGTACCACACGAGCAGCCCGTCGATGGATATCTCGAAAGCGTCGAACTTCGAGCGCTTCGTCTACGACCTCGTGGGCCGCGACAGCGAGCGCGTACGCGCCCTGTTCACGAAAGTGGAAACGCATGGCGGCTTTGACCTCTCCGGCAAACCTGGCAGCGATGGCGATGAATTCAAGCTGGTGGCCAAATACGGCTTCAAGTCGGGCAAGTCCACGCACCAGGATCGCCTCGATACCATCCGCGACGTGGCCGACGACTACGGCATCACCATCGACACGCACACGGCCGACGGCATCAAGGTGGCGCGCGAGCACCTGGAGCCGAACGTGCCGATGATCGTGCTGGAAACGGCGCTGGCGGCCAAGTTCAACGAAACCATCCTCGAAGCGCTGGGCGTGGACGCGGAACGCCCGGCCGGCTTCGAAAACATCGAGGACTTGCCGCAAAAGTTCGTTGTGATGGGCACGGACGTGGAAAAAATGAAGGCGTACATCGCCGCCAATACGGGCTTGTGATGAGCGATCCGACTGCACAACGCAAACCCATGCTGTCGGTGGCCGAAGCGCAAGCCTTCATGCTGGGCGCGGCGCGCCCGGTGACCGAGGTGGAGCTGGTCGACACCATGCGCGCCAACGGCCGCGTGCTGGCCACGGCGCAAACGTCGACCCTGAACGTGCCCGAGCGCGACAACACGCAGATGGATGGCTATGCCGTGCGCGCCAGCGATTGCGCCAGCGGTGCGGCCAGCCTGCCCGTGTCGCAGCGCATCGCGGCCGGTCACGTGGGCCAGCCCTTGCAGCCGGGGACGGCGGCGCGCATTTTTACGGGCGCCCTGATCCCCGAAGGCGCCGACTGCGTCGTGATGCAGGAGCAGTGCACGGCGGCGGACGGCGTGGTGACGGTCAACCACGTGCCGCACGCGGGCGAATGGGTGCGCCGCCAGGGCGAGGATATCCGCGCCGGCGGCGAAATCCTCGGCGCGGGCCGGCGCCTGCGCAGCCAGGAAATGGGCCTGGCCGCCTCCGTGGGCCTGGCGCAGTTGCCGGTGCTGCGCAAGCTGCGCGTGGCCGTGTTCTTCACGGGCGACGAGCTGGCCATGCCGGGCGAACCTTTGGCGCCGGGCGCCGTCTACAACTCGAACCGTTTTACCTTGCGCGGCCTGCTGGAAAACCTGGGCTGCGAGATCACGGACCTGGGCATCGTGCCCGACAGCCTGGAAGCGACGCGCGCCGTGCTGCGCCAGGCGGCGCAGGGCAATGATTTGATCATCACCTCGGGCGGCGTGTCCGTGGGCGAGGAAGACCATATCAAGCCGGCCGTGGAAGCGGAAGGGCGGCTGAACATGTGGCAGATCGCCGTCAAGCCGGGCAAGCCGCTGGCGTTTGGCGAAGTGCGGGAGGCGTTCTTTATCGGCTTGCCCGGCAATCCCGTCTCCAGTTTCGTCACGTTTTTGCTGTTCGTGCGCCCGTTCATCCTGCGCCTGCAGGGCGTGGCGGGCAGCCTGGCGCCGCGCAGCTACAAGCTGCCGGCCGCGTTCGAGCGCCTGAAGGCGGACAAGCGCAACGAGTTCCTGCGCGCCAAAGTGAATGATGAGGGCGAGCTGGAATTGTTCGCCAACCAGAGTTCGGGCGTGCTGACGTCCACCGTGTGGGGCGACGGTTTGATCGATTGCCCGCCGGGGCTGTCGATTGCGCGCGGCGACATGCTGCGTTTTATTCCGTTTAACGAATTGCTGTACTAAGGAAGTATCGATGAAGATCAATCTGCGATTTTTTGCCAGCGTGCGCGAACTGGTGGGCACGGGCCACGAAGTGCTGGAAGTGGCCGGGCCGCTGACGGTGGGCGAGGTGAGAACCCGGCTGATTGCCCGTGGCGGCAACTGGGAGTACGCGCTGGCACAGGGCCGCGCGCTGCGCACGGCGCACAAGCAGGTGATGTGCGATGCCGACACCGTGATCGGCGAAGGCGACGAGGTGGCGTTCTTCCCGCCCGTAACGGGCGGCTGATCCCGTTTCTCAAACAAGACGGCCACTTCATCGAAGTGGCCGTTTTTTCATGACGATCTGGTTTTCGGTTTGTCCCCGCTGCACGTGGCGCAGGCGACGGCCTTCCTGTAGCGCCAGTATTTCGAGCCGATGAAGATGGCCGACGCCACCAGCGACCAGGCCAGCGCGCTGAGGATGTCGGTCTGGCTGGTCGTGCCC
Source organism: Janthinobacterium sp. GW823-FHT03B06 (assembly GCF_058796955.1). Classification (NCBI taxonomy): domain Bacteria; kingdom Pseudomonadati; phylum Pseudomonadota; class Betaproteobacteria; order Burkholderiales; family Oxalobacteraceae; genus Janthinobacterium; species Janthinobacterium sp. GW823-FHT03B06. Next base: position 1,068,518 of record NZ_JBXAJE010000001.1, on the reverse strand, counting down.
TTGCTGTACTCGACCACCGTCAGGATGATGAATAAGATCGAGCTGGCCAGCAAATAACGGGAAATCCAGAATCCTGCGCCCATGTGTTTCTCCTCTTGTCGTCGCGTTGTCGCGTGAAGTCAAGCCGCCGGTCGCTGCGGCCTCTGCGCGCAGTATGCATCATTTTTTGGCATTCTTGCCATCTCCGGGCCTTATCTCGACTAAAATGCCGGGGTTTTCACCGTCTTTCAGCCTGCCATGACCGATTCCAGCCTTCCTCCCTTTCACATCGCCGTCATCGGCGGCGGCCCCGCCGGCCTGATGGCCGCCCAGGCGGCCAGCGAGCAGGGGGCGAGGGTGGAGTTGTTCGACGCCATGCCGTCCGTCGGCCGCAAATTCCTGCTGGCGGGGCGGGGCGGCATGAACATCACGCACGCGGAAGGCTACCAGGCCTTCGTCTCGCGCTACGGCAGGCAGGCGCACCGCGTGAAACCGGCGCTGGACCAGTTCGGGCCGCAAAAGGTGCGCGACTGGGTGCACGGCCTGGGCGTGGAGACCTTCGTCGGCTCCTCGAACCGCGTCTTCCCCACGGACATGAAGGCGGCGCCCCTGCTGCGCGCCTGGCTGCACCGCTTGCGCGAAGCGGGCGTGCAATTTCACATGCGCCACCGCTGGACGGGCTGGCGCGACGGCCAGCTGGCCTTTGCCACGCCGGACGGCGAACGCCTGTGCGCCTTCGACGCCGTGATCCTCGCGCTGGGCGGCGGCAGCTGGGCGCGGCTTGGTTCGGACGGCGCCTGGGTGCCGCTGCTGCAAGGGCAGGGCGTGGCCGTGGAAGCGCTGGCGCCGGCCAATTGCGGCTTCGACGTGGACTGGAGCGAGCATTTCAGCAGCCGTCATGCGGGCGAACCGCTGGCGACCGTGGCCATCACGGCGCATGACATCGACGGCTTGCTCATCAAGCGCCAGGGGCAGTTCGTCATCACGGCGGGCGGCGTCGAAGGCAGCCTGATTTATGCGCTGTCGGCCGCGCTGCGCGAGCAGATCGCACGCGACGGCCACGCCACCATCTGGCTCGACCTGGCGCCCGACCACACGCATGAACGCGTGTTCGAGGAAGTGACGCGCCCGCGCGGCGCCCGCTCCATGTCCAGCCATTTGCAAAGCCGGCTGGGCATCAAAGGGGTGAAATCGGGCCTGCTGCGCGAATGCCTGAGCGCGGCCGACTTTGCCGACGAGGCCAGGCTGGCGGCCGCCATCAAGCTGCTGCCTGTCACGCTCAAGCGTGCGCGCCCCATCGATGAAGCGATCAGCAGCGCCGGCGGCGTGGATTTCGAGGGCATCGACGGCAGCATGCTGCGCGCCATGCCAGGCGTCTTCGTGGCGGGGGAAATGCTGGACTGGGAAGCGCCGACGGGCGGCTACCTGCTGACGGCCTGCCTGGCGCAAGGCAAGGCGGCCGGCGAGCAGGCCGTGGCCTGGCTGGAAAAGAATTGCTGAAAGAGAAATGCTTCAACGCCACGACGCAGCTCACAATCGTAGCGAGCGGCCCCGAGTTGTGGCTGAGAAGCGCAGCTGTACTCTGGTACGGGGCCGCCGAGGCAGCGAGCATCGCCAGCCGCAAATCGCGCCGCGCAGTAGATTGTGAACTGCGTCATCATTAATGCCAGATGATGTCGCCTGACCCGCTTTTCTGGGTCTCGCGCTGGCGCGGGTTGCCGTGCACGTGGATGTCGCCGCTGCCGCGCAGGGTCAGGTTGGCGGCGTCGCGCACGAAGACGGTGCTCTGGCCCGAGCCTTGCAGACTGACGCTGGCCTTGTCGGCCGCCAGGTGTTCGGCATCGATGTCGCCTGAGCCGCTCAGGTCGGCACGCAGGAATTTCGTGTTGCCGCTGGCGGCGATGCGCCCGGAACCGACCATTTCCAGCACGACGCTGTCGCTGTTGCCGGCATTGATATCGAGATCGCCACTGCCGTTGACGGTCGCTTGCACCTGCTTGTAGCGGCCCGTGAAGCTGACGTCGCCTGAACCCATAAGTTCCAGGATGAAACTGTCGCCGGAAAATCCCGTGATCCTGCTGTCGCCATTGCCGTGCACTTCCAGTCGCACGAGGCTTGGCAGCACCAGTTCCACCTGCAGCGGCTGGCGATGGTGGAACAGCATGCCTTTCGGGCCGATATGCAGGGTCGTGCCGTCGGCCGTCGTGTCGACGTTTGACAGCAGGCGTTGTTCGCCGCTCACTTTCAGCGATGGCGTGGCGCCGCGGCGCAGCACCAGGTCGATGGGACCGGCCAGATCGATGCTGTTGATATTGGCGGAAATCGGGCGCGTGTCGCTGCGCACGGCGCGGCCGGCAGCGCTGCTGGGATTGCTGATCCCCTTGGCGCGCAGCGCCGCATACGACATGGCGATCAGGACCATGGCCAGCAAGAGCATGGACAGGCCGACTTTGAGCAAGCGTTTCATGGCAGCCTTTCTAGTGACCTTTGAGCAGGGAGACATTCATGGCGATATAGCGCTTGATACCGATCAAGGTATAGCGCGTGACCACCAGACTGAGCAGGAATATGGCGATGCCGCCGAGCAGCATGCCGACGCCGAAGACGGTTTGTGTGGTGCGCGCATCGCGGTCCATGTCGGTGGAGATGCGGATGCCGCCGCCGGCCAGCGCTTCGGCCCGCTCCATCATGCGCGACGAAGCGCCGGGTGCCTCCGCTTCAGCCGGTTCACGCTGCAAGGGGCCGGGCACATGGTCGATTTCGATGCCCTTGTCGCCGATGGTGATGCGCGTTTCGCGCCGTTCGTCGCCTTCGCCGCCCTCGTCGCCATGAATGAAGACGTGGCGCAGCGGCCCCTCGAGCACCAGTTCGTTGGCGCCGGACAAGCCGCTGGCCGTGATGGCGATGCCGGCCAGGTAAAAGCTCAGGCCGGCCGCATACAGGGCGGCCAGCAGCGCCGCGTACACGGCGGCGGGCACGACCATGAACAGGTTGAAGATGGCCAGGCCCACCAGCGAGACGAGCAGGCGCAGCAGGTTGACGGGGGTTTTCTTTTGCTCGAACGCCTGGCGGTGGGTGCTGCTGCGCAAGGTGAGGGCGATCTTTTTCGGGTCGCCCAGGTCGTCGGCGATTTCGTGCTCGCTGCGGCCGGCCGCCGCGCCTTCGATGAAGGTCTGTTCGTAATAATCGAGGGTCTTGGCCACCAGGTCCGGCGGCAAGCCTGCCAGCGCGCGCCGCAGTGCCTCGAGATAGTCTTGCTTGTTCATCATATTCTTCCTGTTACTCCGCTTCGCCGCCTCAGCCCACCGCCGGCAGCAGCATGCTTGCCTGGCTCAGCAGCAATGGCGTTTGTGGCACTTGCTGTCCGTGAATGACGATGACGGTGGCGAGCAGCACACAAGCGAGCAGCGCCATGGCTTTCAAGCTGTTTTTCAAGTGCAAGGTGGGGTGCATGGTATTTTCCTTGGCATGGCCGTTGTCGATGATCAGACTGTACCCAAGCGCACGCGAGCGCACCAGCACGGTGCGACAGAATGCAATTTCGCGGGGGCGAGCGACGCCAGGGCGGGATGCACCGTCAAGTCTGTTTTGCCGCCTTGCCCGTGTTCGCCACCCTGGCCGCCGCCACGCCGCTGCGCACGGCCGCTTCGATGGTGGCCGGATAGTCCTGCGTCCGGTCATCATTGGCCGTGTAGTCGCCGGCCAGCAGCAGGCCCGGCATGCCGCTGGCATTGCCGGGGCGCGCCAGGTCCGGCGTGCAGGCAAAGGTGGCGCGCTTTTCCGTGATCAGCTGGGTCCAGGCCGGCTGCGCCAGTTCCGGGCGCTGCAGCACCTGCGCCAGCTGCGCAGCGATCGCCTGCGCCAGCGGGCCATGGCCTTGCTCGGCGGCAGGGCCGGACGCGCTGATGACGACGGCCAGCAAGCCCGCCTGATTCGCGTCGAGCTGGCCCCGGTCGAAGACGAACTGCCCCCAGTGCTGTTGCTCTGGCGCATCGACGAGCGCGTAAAACGGCAAGTCCAGGCGTACGCTGGCGTCGTATTGCAGGTAACAGGTGCTGATGGCTTCCGGCGTGAAGGCCTGCATTTTGGTAATAACGTCATTGAGGCGCGGGTCGTGCACGCCTTGCAGCAGGCTGGCCGCTTGCACGGATGAGGTGGCGACGATGACGCCGTCATAGTGTTCGCCATCATCGACGCCATCATCGAGTCGCCAGCGGCCATCGGGCAAGGCGTGCAAGGCGGCCACCTTGGCGCCCGTGCGCACCGCGCCGCCATGCTGTTCCAGATAGCGGGCGGCCGCGTCCGGCAACAGGGTGGAGAGGTCCGCCTTCGGGATCAGCATGTCGGAGGCGCGGCGGCGCGATGCGCCCAGGCTGTCGCGCAGCACGTTGATGAAGACGCGGGCCGACGCGCGCTCGGGCGGCGTATTCAATGCTGCCAGGCACAGCGGATGCCACATCAGGCGGTTCAAGGTGTCCGTCTGGTCGAAGCGCTGCAGCAATTCGGTTACCGTGCAATCGTTGTACAACTGCCAGCCCATCCAGCGCATGGCCGTGGAAAAACGCATCAGGGACAGCTTGTCGGCGCGCTGCAGCCCCTTGGCGCGCAGCAAGGCCCATGCCAGGTGCAGCGGCGCAGGCAGGCGCGGCGCGAGAAAATCCATGCCTTTGGTGCCGGGCGGATAGCGCATCTGCAGGGGCAGGGTGAGGATCAGTTCGGCAGGGTCTTGCCCCGCCAGCTTGATCAGGCGCAAGGTTTCCGTGTACGCGCCCAGCAGGATGTGCTGGCCGTTGTCGAGCACCGTCTTTTCCCGTTCGACCCGGCGCGCGCGCCCGCCCAAGGTGCGCGCCGCCTCGTAGACGGTCACGGCATGGCCGGCGCGCGCCAGTTCCATGGCCGCCGCACAGCCGGCCCAGCCGGCGCCGATGACGGCGTAGCGTTGCTTCACGCTACTGTCAGCCACGAACCCAGGTCTTCCAGGCCAGCCACAGTTTGCGGATCGGCGTGAGCGAGATGCGCTGGTTCAGCACGTGATAGCCGTCGCGCTCGACTTCGTTGAGCAGGGTGCGGTAGATGGCGGCCATGATCAGGCCCGGGCGCTGGGCGCGGCGGTCTTCCGCCGGCAGCAGGGCGAACGCTTCGTCGTAGGCTTTTTGCGCGCGCGCCACCTGGAAGCGCATGAGGTTTTCAAAGTTTTCGCTGTGGCGCGCGTTCAGCAAATCGGCCGCCGTCACATTGAATTGCTGCAATTCGCTGATCGGCAGGTAGATGCGCCCCTTGCGCGCATCCTCGCCCACGTCGCGGATGATGTTGGTCAGTTGGAAGGCATGGCCCAGCTTTTCCGCGTACAGCAGGGTTTCCGGGCGGGTCGCGCCGAAGATGCTTGCCGACAAGATACCGACCACGCTGGCCACGTGCCAGCAATAGCGGCTCATGGCCTGGTAATCGAGGTAGCGGGTCTGGTTCAAGTCCATTTCCATGCCGTCGATGATGGCCTGCAAATGCTTTTCTTCCAGCTGATACATGTCCAGGTGCGGCTGCAGCGCGCGCATCACGGGATGTGTGGGGTTGCCCTCGTACATGGCCTTGACTTCCTTGCGCCACCAGACCAGCTTGGTGCGTGCCACGGCTTCGTCCGTGCATTCATCGACCGTATCGTCGACTTCGCGGCAGAAGGCGTACAGGGCCGTGATGGCCTTGCGGCGCTCGGCCGGCAGGAACAGGAAGCTGTAGTAGAAGCTGGAGCCGCTCTGGGCGGCCTTTTGTTGGCAGTATTCGTCGGGAGACATAGTCAAAAGAGCAAGGGTTGCAGATCGAAGCCGCTATTCTATCGTCTTACAGAGTGGGCGACGGGGGAAAAGCCGTTTTTACTTGTGTCTCTTGATGCAGGCTTTTGCGCGACATGCGCAGGGCGCGCCAGAAAATGATCAGCCAGTCACGTTTCTCCAGCTTGGGACGGCGTCGGAACACGTCGTAATTGACGGCTTCGATGCATTCGAGAATGCGCAAGCCCCCTTGCACCACCAGGCGCAGTTCCCAGCCGATGCGTCCGCGCAAGCGCAGGGCCAGCGGCGCGCCGGACAGCATCAGCGCGCGCGCGCGGGCCACTTCGAAGCGCATCAGGGCACTCCACTTGCCGTGCGCCTCGGGCCGCTCGAAGGCGGCGGCGGAGACGGCAAAGCGGCTCAAGTCTTCCATCGGCAGATAGATGCGCTCTTTTTGCTGGTCGATGGCAACGTCTTGCAAGAAATTAATTAGTTGCAAAGATGAACATATGGCATCGGAATCGCGTACATTCTGTTCATCGGCCGCACCGTACAGGTGCAGCATCAGCAGCCCCACGGGGTTGGCGGAGCGGGCGCAGTAATCGAGCACGTCGTCGTAGCTGGCGTAGCGCGTTGTTTCCACATCCTGCTTGAAGGCGGACAATAAATCGTGGAACGGCTTGAGCGGCAGCTGGAACTTGGCGATGACGGCGGCCAGGCGTTCGAACATGGCGGCGTTCTCGCCGGCATGGCCTTCCTGGCGGGCGATGCGGCCCAGCGCCTCTTCGTAGGCGTGTAGAAAGGCCAGGCGTTCGGCCGGTGTGGCGTCGCCTTCGTCGGCCAGGTCGTCGGCGCTGCGGGCGAAGGCATAGATGGCTTCGACGGCGGGCACCAGGCGGCGCGGCAGTAAAAATGATGCAACAGGAAAATTTTCGTAATGGTCTACAGGCATGAACACACTTCTCTAGTCTTGCGTTTGTCCGGCACTCCCGCAAACGCTGGAATGTGGCCGGACGTTGTACGTCTCAAGATTAATGACGCAAAAGTCACTAAAAACTTTTACGCACGATTATAATTAATAACCAGAAAGTCATTAGCGGAAAATCGTCCTCCGCTACGACCAAACTGATATTGTCACAAATTTAAGGATATAGCGTGCGAAAAAGTTTGGCTTGGCCCAAAGGACAGGCAAAAAGTTTCTCCGCATAAAAATATTGCAGCCCGCATAGTAAAGGAAAATACCTTGTTTGCCCTGAAAACCCTGCGCCGCGAGACCGGCGCATCCGCACTTCCTGCCTTGCGGCTGATTGCCGCCGCGGCCCTTGCGACTACCCTGGCGGCCTGTTCCAAGCCTGCCGTCAAAGTGGAAGACGTGCGTCCCGTCCGTGCCATCGTGTTGTCTAGTAGTAATGTTGACGTGAGTGCCGAGCTGTCGGGCGAGGTCGTGCCCCGCGTCGTGTCGCAGCTGGGTTTCCGCGTGGGCGGCAAGATCGTCGCGCGCAAGGTGGACGTGGGCGCCAGCGTGACAAAGGGGCAAGTGCTGATGCAGCTCGATCCCGCCGACTTGCAGCTGTCGCAGGCGCAGGCCAAGGCCTCGCTGGTGAGCGCGGAAACGAGCCGCGACCTGGCCCGCGCGGAACTGAAGCGCTACCAGGATTTGCGCGAGAAGAATTTCGTCAGCCAGGCCGTGCTCGATGGCAAGGATGCCACCTACAAGGCGGCCCAGGCGAACGTGGAAGCGGCGCAAGCCCTGTACCGTGGCCAGGCCAACCAGTCCGGCTATGCCAGCTTGGTGGCTGACGTCGATGGCGTCGTCACGCGCATCGAGGCCGAAGTGGGGCAGGTCGTGGCGCCAGGCGCGCCCGTGGTGCAGGTGGCCAAGAGCGGCGAGAAGGAAATCGTGATCGGCATTCCCGAAGACAAGGTCGAGACCTTGCGCAAGGTCAAGGATGTCACCGTGCGCCTGTGGGCCGACCCGAAGCAGGGTTTGCCGGGCAAGATACGCGAAGTGTCGCCCGTGGCCGATCCTGCCACGCGCACCTACCTGGCCAAGGTCAGCATCCCGGACGCGCCGCAAGCGCGCCTGGGCATGACGGCCGTGGTGCAGTTCGCCTCGCAGACGGCCATGCCGCAGATCAAGGTGCCGCTGACGGCCCTGTTCAATGAAAAGTCGCAAAGCTCCGTATGGGTGGTGGAAAACGGCGCCGTGAAGCTGGTGCCGGTGACGGTGGGCGGCGTGGCGGGCAATGAGCTGCTGCTGACATCGGGCGTGCAAGCGGGGCAGACGGTGGTTACGGCCGGCGTCAACCTGCTCAAGCCGGGCCAGAAAGTGACCATTCTCGGCGCCGAACTGGCCAGCAAGCCCGATGTCGCCGCTGCCGCCGTCAGCGTGGGTGCGGCCAAATGAAGGGCGGCTTCAATCTGTCGCGCTGGGCCCTCGAACACATCCCGCTGACGCGCTACCTGATGGCCGTGCTGCTGATCGGCGGCATGCTCAGCTACGCCAGCCTGGGCCAGGATGAAGATCCGCCGTTTACCTTCCGCGCCATGGTGCTGCAGGCGTACTGGCCCGGCGCCACGGCCTTGCAGATGGCCGAGCAGGTGACGGACAAGCTGGAAAAGAAGCTGCAGGAAACACCGTACATCAATGAAATCACCAGTTATTCGAAGCCGGGCGAAACCCTGATCCTGCTGGAGCTGCGCGAATCGGCGCCGCCCAAGGAAACGGCCGCCGCCTGGTACCAGGTGCGCAAGAAGATCGGCGACATCAAGGGTACCTTGCCGGCCGGCGTCGTGGGCCCGTTCTTCAATGACGAGTTCGGCGACACCTACGGTTCCATCTTCGCCCTGTCCGGCGACGGTTTTACGTATGCGGAAATGAAGGATTACGCGGACAAGGTGCGCCAGGAACTGCTGGCCGTGGGGCAGGTCTCGAAGGTGGAGCTGTTCGGCGTGCAAGATGAAAAGATCAATATCATCTTTTCCCATAAGAAATTTGCCCAACTGGGCATTCCCTTTGACGCCATCGTGCAGCAATTATCCGAGCAAAACAGCATCAACGCCACGGGCGTGCTGGTGACGCCGACGGACAACCTGCAGGTGCGCGTGACGGGCGCCATGCTTACCGTCAAGGACTTGGAAAACCTGGAATTGCGCGCCAACGGCACCACTTTCCGCCTCGGCGACTTTGCCACCGTGAAACGTGAATTCGTCGATCCGCCGAAGGACAAGATGCGCTTCAACGGCAAGGAAGTGATCGGCCTGGGCGTATCGATGGAAAAGGGCGGCAACATCATCGACATGGGCAAGGCATTGCAGGCAACCGTCACGCGCATGAAGAGCGAATTGCCGGTTGGCATAGAATTGCAGCGCGTGTCGAACCAGCCGGAAGCCGTATCGGCCTCCGTGGGCGAGTTCGTGCACACCCTGATCGAAGCCATTTTGATCGTGCTGGCCGTCAGCTTTGTCGCGCTGGGCTTGCACACGAAGCCGCTGCGCATCGACGTGCGCCCAGGCCTGGTGGTGGCGCTGACCATCCCGCTGGTGCTGGCCGTCACCTTCCTGTTCATGCGCCTGCTCGACATCGACTTGCACAAGATCTCGCTCGGCGCGCTGATCATCGCGCTGGGCTTGCTGGTCGACGACGCCATCATTGCCGTCGAGATGATGGTGCGCAAGATGGAAGAGGGCATGTCGCGTTTCGACGCTGCCACGTTCGCCTACACGTCGACGGCCATGCCCATGCTGACGGGCACCCTGATCACGGTGGCAGGCTTTTTGCCCATCGGCCTGGCCAAGTCGGCCGCCGGCGAATACACGTTTTCCCTGTTCTCCGTCAATGCGCTGGCCCTGATCATTTCGTGGGTGGTTGCCGTCGTCTTCACGCCCTACATCGGCTACGTCTTGTTGAAGGTCAAGCCGCACGCGCATAACGACCATGAATTGTTCGATACGCCAAACTTCCGCCGCTTCCGCCGCACCGTGGCCTGGTGCGTGGAATGGCGCAAGACGACGATTGCCGCCACCCTGGCCATCTTCGCGCTGGGCATTTACGGCTTCAACTTTATTGAAAAGCAATTCTTTCCCGATTCCAGCCGTCCGGAACTGATGGTGGAACTGTGGTCGCCCGAAGGCACGACGTTTGCCGCGAATGAAAAGCAGGTCAAGAAGTTCGAAGCGTTCGTCGGCAAGCTCGACGGCGTGGAAAGCGTGACCAGCTACGTGGGCACGGGCAGTCCCCGTTTCTATTTGCCGCTGGATCAGATCTTCCCGCAGACCAACGTGTCGCAAGTAGTGATCCTGCCGAAGAGCCTGGCGGACCGCGAGCAGCTGCGCCAGAAGATCATCGACGTCTTCAAGAAGGATTTCCCGGAAGTGCGGGGCAGGGTAAAACTGTTGCCGAACGGACCACCGGTGCCGTATCCCGTGCAATTTCGCGTCACGGGGCCGGAAGTGGCGGGCGTGCGCGCCATTGCCGACCAGGTCAAGGATATCCTGCGGGCCAATCCGAACACCGTGGGCGTCAATGACAACTGGAATGAATCGGTGAAAGTGCTGCGCCTGGACCTGGACCAGGACAAGATGCGCGCGCTGGGCGTCACCTCGAAAACGGTGATGCAGGCGGCCAATACCATCCTGTCGGGCACCGTCATCGGCCAGTTCCGCGAAGACAACAAGCTGATCGATATCCAGGTGCGCCAGCCGCTGGAGGAACGGGCGACGATTTCCGTGCTGAACGACACGAATATCCCGACGTCAACGGGCAAGTCCGTGCCCATCTCGCAGCTGGCCCGCGTGCATTTTGTGTGGGAGCCGGGCGTCGTCTGGCGCGACAAGCGCGAATGGGCCATTACCGTGCAATCGGACGTGGTCGACGGCATCCAGGGCGCCACCGTATCGACGCAACTGGCGCCGCAGCTCGACGCCTTGCGGGCCAAAATGCCGGACGGCTACCGCATCACCGTGAAAGGCGTGGCGGCCGACAGCGGCGAGGCGGAAGCGTCGATCGCGGCGAACTTGCCGCTGGCCATCTTCATCATCTTCACCTTGCTGATGCTGCAGCTGCACAGTTTCTCGCGTTCCTTGCTGGTGTTCCTGACGGGCCCGCTGGGCGTGGCGGGCGCCGCGTTTGCCTTGCTGCTGCTGCACCGTCCGCTGGGTTTCGTGGCCAACCTGGGCGTCATCGCGCTGTTCGGGATGATCATCCGCAACTCCGTGATCCTCGTCGACCAGATCGAGCAAGACATCAAGGATGGCTCCACGCCGTGGGACGCCATCATCGACTCGGCCGTGCGCCGCTGCCGCCCCATCGTGCTGACGGCCGCCGCCGCGGCGCTGGCCATGATCCCGCTGTCGCGTTCGGTCTTCTGGGGACCGATGGCGGTCGCCATCATGGGGGGATTGATCCTGGCAACGGCCTTGACCTTGCTGTTCCTGCCGGCCCTGTATGCGGCCTGGTTCCGGGTCAAGAAGCCGGAGCCTGCGACAAGGGAAGCGGGTACGCCGGCTGTGTAGTGCCCTGGCGGGTGGCCGCATGCTGCATACGCCATGTACCCGAACGGCGAAAATGCCGGGGTCGTACCCTGAGGGTGCGACCCCAGTGCTTGCTTTAGGGTAAAAATGCCGCCAACTGGCCGGTGGCGCGCTCTGAGGCGCAGCAAAAAAAAGGCGGCATCCCTCTGGGAAATCCAGTAGAATGCCGCCTTTGCTTTACCGCAAGCTTGTCCTGCAAGTCCAAGGTAGCCAGATCGCTCCCGAGTTGTTAAAATCAGGGGCGGCAGCAAAGTGGTATGTACAAGCTGCGTACAAAAGATGCGGATGTGGTGGAATTGGTAGACACGCTGGTCTTAGAAGCCAGTGCTTCGGCTTGGGAGTTCGAGTCTCCCCATCCGCACCAATCCGGGTTGTTCCAGCCCGGAAGTGCAGCACCATCAAAATTTTCCCTGAACTAATTTCATCAGCCCAGTTTCATCAGCCCAGTGCGCCGAGTGCGCCCAGTTGCCGGCTCGACTGTTGCACCATCTGCGCAATCAGTGCCTGCGCCTGCGGGTAGCCGCTTCTTTCCATTAATTTATCATCTTCAGTCAGCGGCCAAAGTGCCTGCAAGACGCGCTGCCGTGCCTGCGGCCAGTTGTACTCCTGCGCATGGGTTGACTGCGGTGCTTCCTGATCCAGCAGGTACAGCGCCTCGCGCGTCATCGCCACCTCTTGCTGCGCCTGGGCGGCCAGCATGTCGCTGCGGGGCGGCGGCTGCCGCGCGAGGAAAGTGTCGAGCTTGCGGCTCTGGCGTTCGTACAGGTCGAGCAGCAGGTGCAAGGTGGCGCCGTCGGGCCGCCGTTGCGTGTCGAGCGCGTCGAGCACGTCCAGCAGCCAGTGCGTCATCTGGCGCCCGGCCAATCCCAGTTCCGGCCAGGTGGTGCTGTGCAATTGTTCGCCCAGGTAGCGGGCGCGGTCGATGGCGCGCCGGCTGCCGCTCATGTGCTGGCCGATGGGGCCGTACTGTGGCGCCAGCGCCGCTTCCTGGCGCTCGGCCAGCAGGCACAGCAACGCCAGGTGGACATATACATGAAAGGCGGCCAGGGTGCGATGGGCATCCCAGTAGTGATTGCCTTCAATATCTGGCGCATTCCACAGCGAACAGACCTTGGCGCCGTCGTCGCGCGCATAGTCGGGCGCCAGCAGGCTGTGGCCGTGGCGGAAGTCGTACAGTTTCTGGTGCAGCGACTCGTGTAGCAAGTGTTCGGCCAGCCACCAGGGGTTGCCGATCAGCTCCTGGTTCAGGAACACGCTGCCATTGACGCGAAATTGCGAGCTGGACGCCTTGCCGCGCCACGTGCCCAGCTTGGGAAACAGGGCGATCAATTGCACGTGAGACAGCGCGCTGGCCGTCAGGCGGGGCAGCAGGGTTTCCAGCAAGCCTAGCCCGCGGCGCAGCAGCGCCCGTTCCTGCGGCGTAGGGGTGGCCAGCGGCGCGCCGTAGTTATCGTCCATCACGGCAAGAAAGGCGCGCGCATACGGCGTGCCTTCCTGCCAGGCATGCCATATGTAGGTGTCACATTCGGTGTCCGCTTCTTCCATGGTGCGCCCCTCGTGCAAGCGTGCCACGGGCGGCAGATGGGCCACCAGCGGGCCGCCGGGCAGGCCCGCGTCCAGGTGCTCGCTGGCCGCCTGGAACAGTGCCGCGCATTGCGGCAGGGGCAGTCCGTACTCGTCACCCAAGTGCAGCTGGCGCATGGCGTGCTGGACGGCGCAGCGCAGCACCGTGTCGCCCAGCAACTGGCGTTGGCGCGCGGGCGGCGCCGTATCGAGCGCGCCGGCCAGCCGTTCGGCCTCGGGCAGGGTGCCGCCCAGCTTGTGCAAGCGCCGCCGGTAGGCGACGGCCAGCTGGTCGCGGATGTAGCCGCTGTCGCCAAAGGCGCGGTGGGTCACCAGCGCCGTTTCCACGGCGGCCAGCACGTCCGCATCCGGTGGAGCGGCTCGCAGGGTAGGCGCAGCCACTGCCGGGTCAGGCGACGGTAGGGTGGTCGTGGTCGTGGTGGCCATCGCCCTTCATGCGCAATTCCATTTCATCGACTTCCGTCTGGATTTTTTGCAGATCGTCGTCCGTGACGCCGTCGAGCAGGCGGCTGAGGACCATTTGCAGCTTGGCTTTGGCGTTGCTGGAACTGCCGGGTGTGCTATCGCTCATGATGTTTTCTCCTTTAAATTCACTTGGAGAGGGGATGCGCGGCTTAGGTTTGCCTGAAAAATGGCCAAATTGAGGTAAATCAAAGGTTTTTTGGCCGAAATCTTCGCCAGGAGCGCATTTCTTTGTTTCGGACGGGGCGCCAGTTCGCATATACTAATGAACGAAGCAGGCTGGAAAGCCTGTCTCTGGCGAAATAAAGAATGCCGGGGCAAGAGTAAAGACAGGGCCATCCAGGCTGTAGCGATTCGTTCGCCGCCGCCGGTATCCTCTGTGGCGTGGCTGCAAAGCCAGCCACTTTCCCGAAGTCCTTTGTTATAATGCCACGCTTTACCGAATGATGGCCGGCCCTGCATTTACTGAGAAGCAGGGTTGGACGCTCGGAGCCCTGTCGCAGTACTGGAAGCGGCGGATTGTTTGGTGCCTGGTGCGGGTTTTTCCCTCCGCCGGGTAGACCAGGTCCATCGTCCTGTTTTCAGTGCTTTTACAGATGAATATGCGAGCGAGTGAAGCTGGACCCATGTCTTGCGCCAGTGATGGCGCAAGGGGTCGGGTCTTCTTTTCTCGCACCAACAGTGTTTATTTTTTGGACGATTTTTTACATGGCAACTGCAGTCGAAACCTTGGGCAAACTCGAACGTCGTATCACGATCTCCTTCCCGCTGACGGACGTCCGCACGGAAGTTGAGAAGCGCCTGAAAGTGCAAGCCCGTACGGCTAAGGCACCGGGCTTCCGTCCGGGCAAAGTGCCGTTGAAAATGGTCGCAGCACAATACGGCTACCAAATTGAATCCGAAGTGCTGAATGACAAAGTCGGCCGCGCGTTCAACGACGCCGCCAACGAAAACAATCTGCGCGTGGCCGGTTTCCCGAACATCGTGCCGAAAGAAGAAGCCGCCGAAGGCCAGCTGGCTTTCGACGCCACGTTCGAAGTGTATCCGGAAGTCGCCATCGGCGACCTGACGGCCGTTGAAATCGAAACCGTGCAAGCCGACGTGTCGGAAGCCGAAATCGACAAGACCATCGACATCCTGCGCAAGCAGCGCGTGCACTTCCACACCAAGGGCGAAGCTGGCGAACACGGCGACGGCGGTGAGGCTATCGCTGCCAACGGCGACCGCGTGACCGTCGACTTCGTCGGCTCGATCGACGGTGTTGAATTCCCAGGCGGCAAAGCTGAAGGCTACGCTTTCGTGCTGGGCGAAGGCCGCATGCTGCCGGAATTCGAAGCAGCGACCCTGGGCCTGAAAGTGGGCGAGTCGAAGACTTTCCCGTTGTCGTTCCCAGAGGACTACCATGGTAAAGACGTGGCCGGCAAAACCGCTTCGTTCACCATCACGCTGCAAAAGCTGGAATGGGCGCACCTGCCGGAAGTCGATGCCGAATTCGCCAAATCGCTGGGCGTTGCCGATGGCGACCTGGCCAAAATGCGCGAAGACATCAAAGTCAACCTGCAGCGCGAAGTCGCTGGCCGCGTAAAAGCACGCAACAAGGAAGCCGTCATGGACGCGCTGATCAAAGTTGCTGAGCTGGAAGTGCCAAAAACGCTGATCGCCCAGGATTCCGAGCGCCTGGCCGAAATGACCCGCCAGGACATGGCGCAGCGCGGCATGAACGTCAAGGACGTGCCTTTCCCAGCAGAACTGTTCGCGGAAAAAGCCGAGCGTCGCGTACGCCTGGGCCTGATCCTGTCGCAACTGGTGGGCGATAACAACCTGCAGGCTACGCCTGAGCAAGTCAAGGCGCAGATCGAAGATTTCGCCCAAAGCTACGAAGATCCGCGCGAAGTGCTGAAGTACTACTACAGCGACCGTCGTCGTCTGGGTGAGATCGAAGCCCTTGTATTGGAAGAAAACGTCGTCACTTACGTGTTGGGCCTGTCGAAAGTCACGACGAAAGCAGTTGCTTTCGACGAACTGATGGGAAGCAACGCACAAGCGTAAACCAGTTGGTATCCGGATGCCGCTCCCGGCCGTCAGGCCGGGGCGGCGCCCTCTAACTGCTTCACAAGGAAATGAAATGACAGGTATGAACCGTAATCCGGCGCTGGACACAGAGATGCTCGGCCTGGTGCCGATGGTGGTGGAACAAAGCGGTCGCGGCGAGCGCTCGTATGATATTTACTCGCGCCTGCTGAAGGAACGCTTGATTTTCATGGTCGGCCCGGTCAATGACCAGATGGCCAACCTGGTTGTCGCCCAGCTGCTGTTCCTGGAAAGCGAAAATCCGGAAAAGGAAATCTCGCTCTACATCAACTCGCCAGGTGGTTCGGTCTCGGCCGGCATGGCCATTTACGACACCATGCAGTTCATCAAGCCGGACGTCTCGACCCTGTGCACGGGCATGGCTGCTTCGATGGGCGCTTTCCTGCTGGCCGCTGGCGCCAAGGGCAAGCGTTTCTCGCTGCCGAACTCGCGCATCATGATTCACCAGCCGTCCGGTGGTTCGCAAGGCATGGCGTCCGACATCGAGATCCAGGCGAAGGAAATCCTTTACCTGCGCACCCGCTTGAACGGCATCATGGCCGAGCGCACGGGCCAGACGATCGAACAGATCGCCAAGGACACCGACCGCGACCGTTTCATGTCCGCCGACGAGGCCGTTGAGTATGGTTTGATCGACAAAGTGTTGACCAGCCGCGCTTGATGAGCCCCTACCGGTATTGCTAAGCAAGTAAGTAAACGCCCGGGCGATCAAACGTTCGGGCGTTTCGCTTTTATTTCGGGTAGCATGGAGCTTGTGCACGTTGTTGACTTGCGCCATGGGTAGCTGCCTTTCCGGCAACTACCGCACTCCGGCTTGCGATTTTGCAATATTGTTAATGCAGTTCCAACCAAAATGCCTTATGTCAGACAAAAAATCCTCTAGCGGCGAAAAATTACTGTATTGCTCGTTCTGCGGCAAAAGCCAGCACGAGGTGAAGAAACTCATCGCCGGCCCGTCCGTGTTCATTTGCGACGAGTGCATCGACCTGTGCAACGACATCATCCGTGATGAAACGTCGAGCATCGAGACGGTGACCGGTACCAAATCCGACCTGCCGACGCCGCAAGAAATTGCCGCCTTGCTCGATCAGTACGTGATCGGCCAGCAGACTGCCAAGCGCATCCTGTCGGTGGCGGTGTACAACCATTACAAGCGCCTCAAGCACCTGGGCAAGAAAGACGACATCGAACTGGCCAAGAGCAACATCTTGCTGGTCGGTCCTACCGGCTCGGGCAAGACCCTGCTGGCACAGACCCTGGCGCGCATGCTCAACGTGCCGTTCGTGATCGCCGACGCCACCACCCTGACCGAAGCCGGTTACGTGGGTGAGGACGTGGAAAACATCATCCAGAAGCTGCTGCAAAGCTGCAACTATGACGTCGAGAAAGCCCAGCGCGGCATCGTCTACATCGATGAAATCGACAAGATTTCGCGCAAGTCCGACAATCCGTCCATCACGCGCGACGTGTCGGGCGAGGGCGTGCAGCAAGCCTTGTTGAAACTCATCGAAGGCACGATGGCTTCCGTGCCGCCACAAGGCGGCCGCAAGCACCCGAACCAGGATTTCGTGCAGATCGACACGACCAACATCATGTTCATCTGCGGCGGCGCCTTTGACGGCCTGTCGAAAGTGATCGCCAACCGTTCCGAAAAGAGCGGCATCGGTTTCTCGGCCACCGTGCGCAGCAAGTCGCAAAGCTCGGCCAGCGAACTGATGTTGCAAGCGGAACCGGAAGATCTGGTCAAGTTCGGCCTGATCCCGGAACTGGTCGGCCGTCTGCCCGTCATCGCCACCCTGGCGGAATTGACGGAAGAGGCGCTGATCCAGATCCTCGTCGAGCCGAAGAATGCGCTGATCAAGCAGTATTCGAAGCTGCTCGAGATGGAAGGCGCGGAACTGGAGATTCGTCCGGCCGCCCTGCATGCGATCGCCAAGAAGGCGCTGGCGCGCAAGACCGGTGCCCGTGGCCTGCGTTCCATCCTGGAACATGCTTTGCTGGACGTCATGTACGAACTGCCGAGCGAACAAAATGTGGTGAAGGTCGTCATCGACGAAAATACCATCACCAGTGGCGCCAAACCTTTGTTGATTTATCAAGAGACTGCCAAGGCCTCCGGAGAAAATTGATTACTGCCGAGACAAATGCATAAAAAGGATTTTGATTCCTTAATGCATGGCAGTACAATTTAAATCAATGAGTGCAGGCTTCAATCGGAAAGCCACTCGCGGCGCTTAGCTGCGCGTGGCTTTTTTACTGTGAAAACTGCATTTATTACCGTCATGCGGGTGTGTTTTGCGAAATAGACAGAAAAATGTTTGTTTCACAGAATTATTTATTCTCGCCGGTCTTGTGTTTTGGCAGCGAGCGCCAACATCGTAAACACGCTTTCTATAAGGTACGCCATGACAACTTCCAAATTAACTGAGCAAACTCAACTGCCGTTATTGCCGTTGCGGGATGTCGTCGTTTTCCCGCATATGGTGATACCGCTGTTCGTTGGCCGTCCAAAGTCGATCAAGGCGCTGGAAGCTGCGATGGAGCAGGGCAAGAGCATCATGCTTGCCGCTCAAAAAGCAGCCGCGAAGGACGAGCCGTCTCCTTCGGATATCTATGAAATTGGCTGTGTTGCCAATATTCTGCAAATGCTGAAGCTGCCCGATGGCACTGTCAAGGTGCTGGTCGAAGGCGCGCAGCGTGCCCGTATCAACCACATCAGCGATGCGCCGACGCACTTCATCGCCGACCTGACGCCGCTCGAGTCCGAGCCGGGCGACGAGTCGGAAGTCGAAGCCATGCGCCGCGCGATCGTGCAGCAGTTCGACCAGTACGTCAAACTGAACAAAAAGATCCCGCCCGAAATCCTGGCATCCTTGTCGGGCATCGACGATGCCGGCCGCCTGGCCGACACGGTGGCTGCGCATCTGCCCCTGAAACTGGAGCAAAAACAAGTCATCCTGGAAATTTTCAGCGTGGCCAAGCGCCTCGAGCACCTGCTGGGCCAGCTCGAAGGCGAGCTCGACATCCTGCAGGTGGAAAAACGCATCCGCGGCAGAGTCAAGCGCCAGATGGAAAAGTCGCAGCGCGAGTACTACCTGAACGAGCAAGTCAAGGCGATCCAGAAAGAACTGGGCGAGGGCGAAGATGGTGCCGACCTCGACGAGCTGGAGAAAAAAGTCGCTTCGGCCAAGATGCCGAAGGAAGCGCTCGACAAGGCCACCAACGAGTTGAAAAAACTCAAGCTGATGTCGCCGATGTCGGCCGAAGCCACCGTTGTGCGCAACTACATCGACACCCTCGTCAACTTGCCTTGGAAAAAGAAATCCAAGGTCAATAACGACTTGTCGAATGCGGAAAAAGTGCTCGAAGGCGACCACTACGGCCTCGACAAGGTCAAGGAACGCATCCTGGAGTACCTCGCGGTGCAACAGCGCGTCGACAAGCTCAAAGCGCCTATCCTGTGCTTCGTCGGTCCTCCGGGCGTGGGCAAGACCTCGCTGGGCCAGTCCATCGCCCGCGCGACGAACCGCAAGTTCGTGCGCATGGCCCTGGGCGGCGTGCGCGACGAAGCCGAGATCCGCGGCCACCGCCGCACTTATATCGGCTCGATGCCGGGCAAGATCCTGCAATCGCTGTCGAAAGTCGGCGTGCGCAATCCTTTGTTCCTGCTTGATGAAGTCGACAAGATGGGCGCCGATTTCCGCGGCGATCCTTCGTCGGCCCTGCTGGAAGTGTTGGACCCGGAACAGAACCACACGTTCTCCGACCATTACATCGAAGTCGATTTCGACCTCTCCGACGTGATGTTCGTGGCCACGTCGAACTCGTACAACATTCCGCCAGCCTTGCTTGACCGCATGGAAGTGATCCGTCTGTCCGGTTACACGGAAGATGAAAAGACCAGCATCGCGCAGCGTTACCTGCTGCCGAAGCAGATCAAGAACAATGGCTTGAAGGAAGAGGAAATCTCGGTGGCCGAGTCGGCCTTGCGCGACATCATCCGCTACTACACGCGGGAAGCCGGTGTGCGTTCGCTCGAGCGTGAAGTGTCGAAGATCTGCCGCAAGGTGGTCAAGATGCTGCTGCTGAAGAAGTCCGACAAGAAAGTCATCGTCAACTCGAAGAACCTGGACAAGTTCCTCGGCGTGCGCCGCTATGATTTCGGTGTCGCAGAGAAAGAAAACCAGGTGGGCCAGGTGGTCGGTCTGGCATGGACGGAAGTGGGCGGCGATCTGCTGACCATCGAAGCCGTGTCGATGCCGGGCAAGGGCGGCATCATCCGCACGGGGACCCTGGGCGACGTCATGAAAGAGTCGATCGAGGCAGCCCGCACGGTGGTGCGCAGCCGGGCACAGCGCCTGGGCATCAAGGCGGACGTGTTCGAAAAGAGCGACATCCACATCCACGTGCCGGAAGGCGCGACACCGAAGGATGGTCCTTCGGCTGGCGCGGCCATGACGGTGGCGATGGTCTCGGTCTTCACGGGCATTCCCGTGCGCGCCGACGTGGCGATGACGGGCGAGATCACCTTGCGCGGCGAAGTGTTGCCGATCGGCGGCCTGAAGGAAAAGCTGCTGGCGGCCCATCGCGGCGGCATCAAGACGGTCCTGATTCCAGAGCAGAATGTGAAAGACTTGGCCGATATTCCGGACAACGTCAAGAACAAGCTGGAGATCGTGCCCGTGCGCTGGATCGACAAAGTGCTGGAAATCGCCCTCGAACGCATGCCTGAAGCGTTGGCGGACGTCGCTGCGGTGGAGGCTGTCACGGCCGCCGCGGCCAAGCCTGACGCGGCCGGCGAGGTAGTAAAACACTAACGTTTTACCCCTGTTTTCCCCAAACAAGCGCTTTTAGAGCGCTTGTTTTATATTGAAACGTGAATTGCGCCCCCAAAGCGCTTGACACATATACAGTGTGGCTTGTTTAATACGCCTGCACATTTTTTTCGCCGGACAGCTGTGGTGCCAAAAGTGCCGCAACGATACGGTAAACGTTTTATACCTTTGTAATTGGGGATGCTAGTGAACAAGACTGAATTGATCGACCACATTGCTGAAAAAGCTGACATTTCCAAAGCCGCCGCTGCGCGCGCACTCGACGCTGTTATCGGCGGCGTGACGGAAACTTTGAAAAACAACGACAGCGTAACGCTGGTTGGTTTTGGCACTTTCTCGGTCAGCGAACGCGCTGAACGTACCGGCCGCAATCCGCGTACCAAAGAAGCGATCACGATCGAAGCAGCAAAAGTTCCAAAATTTAAAGCTGGTAAAGCTTTGAAGGATGCTGTAAACTAACGGACTTCGGTGAGGTGACAATCACCGGAAACATTTGGCGGCGCCTTCGGGTGCCGCGATTTCAAGGTTGAAGTTCTGCGAATCGCAGCCTTGAATGCAAATGCAAGCAGTACTGTGTATTTTTCGGAGTGGTAGTTCAGTTGGTTAGAATGCCGGCCTGTCACGTCGGAGGTCGCGGGTTCGAGTCCCGTCCGCTCCGCCAAAAAAATACGCTCTTAAGGAGTGGTAGTTCAGTTGGTTAGAATACCGGCCTGTCACGTCGGGGGTCGCGGGTTCGAGTCCCGTCCGCTCCGCCAGAATATAGAAGCCCGCGCTGCTGAATAAGTAGCGCGGGTTTTTCTTTTTCAGCGCCAGATTATCTCGGTGCGACGTCTTTTAGAATCCCGTCCTGCCGTTTTGAATAAAACGCACCTCGATTTAAATCCGCTTTAAGCTGCGCCCGGTTTAATGCCTGCCCTGGCGCCTTGCCGTTCAGGCGGCGCCAGGGCAGGGCGCGCGCCCTGATTTACCCTTGCTATAGCGCTATGGGCATTGTAGAATCAGGAGATAATGGCTTGGGCGTCAGAATCCTGCTTTAGTTCCAGCGCCAAGTTGTTGAATCTAAAGGGGAAGTGGACATCTGTCCCGTCCATTCCGCCGAAGAAATCAAGGCGAACGCATGTTCGCCTTTTTTTATAGTGATCCACTCATCCCGAATTGGCTGACCATGTTTGAATTTATTCGTACCCATCGACGCTTGATGCAGTTTCTTCTGATGCTGGTCATCGTCCCGTCTTTTGCACTGGTCGGTATCAGCGGCTACCAAAGCTTCGGCGATGGCGCGAACACCATCGCCAAGGTCGGCGACCAGGTCGTTACGCAGCAGCAATATGAAGAAGCGCAACGCCAGCAGATCGACCGCTACCGCCAGATGATGGGCGAGCAGTTCGACCAGAAAATGTTTGACACGCCGGAAGCCCGCAAGAGCATCCTCGACAACCTGATCGCCGAGCGCGCCGTGGCCGCCGAAGTGGGCCGTAGCCGCCTGGTCATCAGCGATGCCGTGCTGCAAAAGGAAGTGCTGGAAATCCCAGGCTTGACCTTGCCGGACGGTAAATTCGACCTGGAACGCTACAAGGCCATGCTGGCCGCCCAAGGCATGTCCCCACAGCAGTACGATGCGCGCCGCCGCAGCGACCTGGCCCTGCAGCAACTGGCGGGCGCCGTGCAAGGTACGGCCTTCGCCCCGAACACCGTGTCCAAGCGCCTGTCCGACATCACCTCGGAAGAGCGTGAAGTGCAGGAACTGCTGTTGCCGATCGCCCAGTACGTGCCGGAAGTCAAAGTGACGGACGCCATGATCAAGGCCTTCTATGACAAGAACAGCAAGTTCTTCGAAATCCCGGAACAAGCCAAGATCGAATACGTCGTGCTCGACGACAGCGCTGCGGGCGAGCAAGTCGACGTCAGCGACGCCGACGTGACTGCCTACTACGCGAAGAACCAGAAAGCCTACACGACGCCAGAGGCGCGCCAGGCCAGCCACATCCTGGTCGCCGTCAAGAAAGATGCATCGGCCGCCGACAAGGCCGCCGCCAAGGCCAAGGCCGAAGCGATCCTGGCGGAAGTACGCAAGGCGCCTGCCAGCTTCGCCGCCGTGGCGAAAGCCAAGTCGGAAGATCCGGCATCCGCCGAACAGGGCGGCGATCTGGGCGTGATCGGCAAGGATGGCTTGCCGGCACCGCTGCTGAGCGCTGTCGCGAAACTCAAGCAAGGCGAAATCAGCGATGTCGTCGCTTCCGATTTCGGCTACCACATCCTGACGATCACCTCGCTCAAGCCGCAGCACGTGCGTGCGCTCGATGAAGTACGCGGCGAAATCACGGCCGACCTGCGCAAGCAATTTGCCGCCAAGAAGTATTCGGAAATGGCTACCGTCTTTACCGAGACTGTGTATGACCAATCGGACAGCCTGAAACCGGTGGCCGACAAGCTGAAGCTGAAAGTGGAAACCGCCGCCAACCTGTCGCGCACGCCGTCGCCGGCACTGGGCAAGGCGCCGTTCAACAACGCCAAGTTCCTCACCGCCATCTTCTCGAACGACTCGCTGAAAGACAAGCGCAACACGGAAGCCGTCACCGTCGCGCCGAACGTGCTGATCGCCGGCCGCGTGGTAGAATTCAAGCCCGCCTCGAAGCGTCCGCTGGCCGAAGTCGAAGCGATGATCCGTCAGCGCGTGACCATGGAAGAAGCGGAAAAGCTGGCCAGGAAAGCGGGCGAGACCAAGCTCGCCGCCTTGAAAGCCTCGGGTGATGCGAGCGGTTTCGGCGCGGCGCAATGGGTGTCGCGCAGCAAGCTGGACGGTATCAACCGCGCCGCCATCGCGCAAGTCATGAAGGCGGACACGAGCAAGCTGCCAGCGTACGTGGGCGTGGACTTGCCAGCCCTGGGTTACGGCATCTACCGCATCGCCAAGGTGCAGCAGCCGGCGCAAGTGGACGCGGCGCGCCGCCAGCAAGAGAAAGACCAGATCAGCGGCATCCTGGCGCAACAGGAAATGTTCGACTACGTCGAATACCTGAAAGCCAAGGCCAAGGTGAAGATCGTCAAACCGGTCACCGCACCAGCGGCCCCAGCGCCAGCGCCGTAAGATTTAGTTTTCACGCATAAAAATAGCCGCTTTCGAGCGGCTATTTTTTTGTCTGCGAGTCGGGAACTTTATTTAACCCACAGGCGTAAGACTGGGGTCGGACCCTCAGGGTCCGACCCCGGCAGTTCGGTTTTCGGGGTGAAAATTGAGTGAACTTATGAACCGGTTTACTTCGCCCCCAGCAACGGCGCCAGCCGCGGCCAGATATTTTTCAAAATGGTCGGGTGCGCCTGCGCATTCGGGTGCATGCGGTCGGCCTGGAACAGCTGCGGCTGGTCGGCGATGCCCTCGAACATGAAGGGCACGAGCGGCGCCTTCCATTCCTTGGCCAGCTTGCCGTACACGCCATAAAATTGTTCACCGTAGGCGCGGCCATAGTTGGGCGGCATGCGCATGCCCACCAGCACCACCTGCGCCCCCGTCTTTTTCACGGCGTCGCCCATGGCGCGCAGGTTCGCTTCGGCGGCCGCCACGGGCAAGCCGCGCAAGCCGTCGTTGGCGCCCAGTTCGATCAGCACGACGTCGGGCTGGTGCTTGGCCAGCAGGCCGGGCAGGCGCGCGCGGCCGCCGCTGGTGGTCTCGCCGCTGATGCTGGCGTTGACGATGCGCGTGTCGTTCTTTTGCGCTTGCAGCCGCTGTTCCAGCAGCGCCACCCAGCCAGTACCGCGTGCCAGCCCATACTCGGCCGAGAGACTATCGCCGAGCACCAGCAGCGTTTTTGGTGCAGAATAGGCGTTCGTCATGCCTGACACCAGCAGCAGGGCTGCCGCAGGAAGCAGGGACAGCGTGCGCCGCCGCAGGCGGTTGCCGCCCTTGACACTTATTTGTTCACGAAATTTTTTAAGATAGATCAGCATGCCCGAATTCCCTAAAGCGACTTCCACCAGTTTTCTTCCGTCCGACGCGGCGGCCCAGCGGCCCGCCGCACTCAACAGTCAAAACAGCCAAAATGCCCGGCCGGCCATCGAAGTGGTCCAGCTGGCCAAGCGCGTACCCGATGCCGATGGTGAGCTGACCATCCTGCATCAAGTCGATTTTACCGTGCAAACGGCGGAGACGCTGGCCATCGTCGGCGCCTCCGGTTCCGGCAAGTCGACGTTGCTCGGCTTGCTGGCGGGACTGGACACGCCCAGCGACGGCAAGGTGGTGCTTGACGGCACCGATATCTTCGCCCTCGATGAAGACGGCCGCGCCGGTTTCCGCAAGGAAAAGCTCGGTTTCGTGTTCCAGTCCTTCCAGCTGCTGGCCCACCTGACGGCGCTGGAAAACGTCATGCTGCCGCTGGAATTGCGGGGCGACGCCGATGCGAAGGAAAAGGCGCAAGCCATGCTGGGCAGAGTCAACCTGGGTAGCCGCCTGAAACACTATCCGAAATACCTGTCCGGCGGCGAGCAACAGCGCGTGGCCCTGGCCCGCGCGTTCGTGACGGAGCCGCCGCTGCTGTTTGCCGATGAACCGACGGGCAGCCTGGACGCCGCCACGGGCGAGGCCGTGATCCAGCTGATGTTCGAGCTGAACCGCGAACGGGGTTCGACCCTGGTGCTCGTCACGCACGACAGTTCAATTGCGGCCCGTTGCGGCCGCACCATCACGATTGCGGCGGGCAGGTTGGTGTGATTGCTGGTGGTGATTGTCGGATTACGCGCTGCGCGCTAATCCGACCTACCCGACTTCCGGGCCGTAGGTTGGATTAGCGCAGCGTAATCCAACGCCACCACACCGCATGCCTATGCCGACAAGGCATTGATCAAGCTGCGTATCGCCGGGATCAATTCCCCCGCCGTCAAGCCGATCGGGCCGCTGCCTGCCGCCACCAGCGCA
This sequence comes from Janthinobacterium sp. GW823-FHT03B06, assembly GCF_058796955.1. Taxonomy (NCBI): domain Bacteria; kingdom Pseudomonadati; phylum Pseudomonadota; class Betaproteobacteria; order Burkholderiales; family Oxalobacteraceae; genus Janthinobacterium; species Janthinobacterium sp. GW823-FHT03B06. The sequence continues at coordinate 1,043,361 of NZ_JBXAJE010000001.1, read as the reverse complement.
TCGGCCGCCGCGCCGTGCAGCCAGACGGCGCCGAGCGCCGCTTCCCATTCCGGCCAGCCCTGGGCCAGCAGGCTGCCGCACAGGCCGGACAGCACGTCGCCCGTGCCGGCCGTCGCCAGGGCGGGGCCGCCCGTGTTGTTGACGACCACCTGGCCATCGGGCGCGGCGATCACCGTGCCCGACCCTTTCAATACGACGATCACGCCCAGCTGCGCCGCCAGCTGGCGCGCCGCGCCCAGGCGGTCGGCCTGCACCTCGGCTACTGTCATGTCCAGCAGCCGGGCCGCTTCCAGCGGATGCGGCGTCAATATCGTCGCGCCCGCGCCCGTGCGCACGGCCAGCGCCGATTGCAGCTCCGGCTCGGCCGCCATCAGGTTCAGCGCGTCCGCGTCCAGCAGCAGCGGGCTGTCGCTGTCAATGGCACGCTGCAGCAGTTCCACCGTATCGGCGTCGTCGCCCAGGCCCGGACCCGCCACCAGCGCGGCAAAGTGCAGGCCCGAGAAATCCACGTCCTGCGCGCGGCGGCACATCAGTTCCGGCTGGCCGCTGTCGAAGGCGGGCGGTACATCGGGAAAGGCGATGTAGACTCTTCCCGCGCCCGCATGCAGGGCCGTACGGGCCGCCAGGATGGGCGCGCCGGCCATGCCTTGCGCGCCGCCGATGACGGCCACGCTGCCGTAGCTGCCCTTGTGCGTATTTTGCCGGCGCGGCTGCAACTGGCGCGCGAACAGGTGCAGGCCGCCCAGCTGGGCCCTGGCTTCCGGCAGCAGGGACGGATCGATGGCCAGCGCCGCCACTTCCACTTCGCCCGCGTAGTCGCGGCCATTCGCCGTGTGCAGGCCCGGCTTGTCGCCGATGAAGGTGAGCGTGTGCGTGGCGCGGATGGCGACGCCGTCGACGGCGCCCGTGTCCGCATGCAGGCCGCTGGGCACGTCGAGCGCCAGCACGGGGCAATCGAGATTGTTGACCAGCTGCGCCATGTCGCGGCATTCGCCTTCCAGGGGGCGCGACGCGCCGATGCCGAACAGGCCATCGATGACCAGGTGCCACGGCGCGGCGCCCACGGCGGCCGAGGCCATGGACGTTGCCGCCTCCATGAAGCGCACGGCGCTGTTGCGGGCGCGGCTCAGGGCCTGTTCGCGTTCGGGCGACGTGGCCGGTGCTTCGGGCGCCAGCCAGACGAGCACTTCGAGGCCGCTGGCGGCCAGGTGCGCGGCCGCTTCCAGCGCATCGCCGCCGTTGTCGCCGGGGCCGGCCAGCACCAGCACGCGCCGGTGGCCCGTCTCGTCGCCATCCTCCTGGGCGTGCAGCAGCTTCAGGGCGGCGCTGGCGGCGGCCTGGCCCGCGCGCTGCATCAGCAGCCCTTGCGGCAGGTCGCGCAGGGCCGCTTGTTCGATGGCGCGTAGTTCGGCGATGGAGTACAGCGCGAGGGTGTTACCGGCAGAGTCGATCAGGGTCATGGGGTGTTCCGTTAGTCAGCATGTCTTCAACATAAGGCCGAAGCGGGCGAAAGGCAAGGCGCGCACGCCTGAAACGCGCCCCTGTTTGGCGGCTACAATAGCCATCTCACATAAGCGCGGGGGCAGGGCGATGGACTGGCAATTCTGGATCGACCGGGGCGGCACCTTTACGGACATCGTGGCGCGCCGTCCTGACGGCAGCCTGGCCACGCATAAACTGCTGTCGGAGAACCCGGGCCAGTACCGCGATGCGGCGCTGGCCGGCATGCGCCAGCTGATGGATCTTGCGCCCGGCGCGCCCTTGCCCGTCGAACAGGTGGGCGCCATCAAGATGGGCACGACGGTGGCCACCAATGCGCTGCTCGAACGCAAGGGCGAGCCCACCGTGCTGGCCATCACGCGCGGCTTTCGCGACGCGCTGCGCATCGCCTACCAGAACCGTCCGCAGCTGTTCGCGCGCCAGATCATCCTGCCGGAACTGCTGTACGGCGACGTGATCGAGATCGATGAACGCCTGGGCGCCCATGGTGAAGTGGTCGCGCCGCTCGACGAGGCGGCTGCCCGCGCCGCGCTGGCACACGCGCATGCGCGCGGCGTGCGCGCCATCGCCATCGTGCTGATGCACGGCTACCGCTACCACGCGCACGAGGCGCGGCTGGCGCAGCTGGCGCGCGAAACGGGCTTTACGCAGGTGTCCGTGTCGCACGAGGTCAGCCCCATGATGAAGCTGGTGGCGCGCGGCGACACCACGGTCGTCGACGCCTACCTGTCGCCGATCCTGCGCCGCTACGTCGACCAGCTGGCGATGGAGCTGCCCGGCGTGCACCTGCAATTCATGCAGTCGAACGGTGGCTTGACGGATGCGCGTGCCTTCCAGGGCAAGGACAGCATTTTGTCCGGCCCCGCCGGCGGCATCGTCGGCATGGTGCGCGCCAGCGCGCTGGCCGGCTTCGATAAAGTCATCGGCTTCGACATGGGCGGCACCTCGACGGACGTGTCGCATTACGCGGGCGAGTTCGAGCGCGTGTTCGAGACGCAGATCGCCGGCGTGCGCATGCGCGCCCCCATGATGAGCATCCACACGGTGGCGGCGGGCGGCGGCTCCATCCTGCATTTCGACGGCGCCCGCTACAAGGTGGGGCCGGACAGCGCGGGCGCCAATCCCGGCCCCGCCAGCTACCGGCGCGGCGGCCCGCTGGCCGTCACCGACTGCAACGTCATGCTGGGCAAGCTGCAGCCCGCCTTCTTCCCCCGCGTCTTCGGCCCCGACGCCGATGAAGCGCTGGATGCGGCCACGGTGCGCGCCCAGTTTGAAGCGCTGGCGCGCACGGTGGACTCGACGCCGGAACAGGTGGCCGAAGGTTATATTGCCATCGCCGTGGGCAATATGGCCAACGCCATCAAGCAGATTTCGGTGCAGCGCGGTCACGACGTCACCGACTATACGCTCACCAGCTTTGGCGGCGCGGGCGGCCAGCATGCCTGCCTCGTGGCCGACGCGCTGGGCATGCGCACGGTCTTCATCCACAGCCTGGCGGGCGTGATGTCGGCCTACGGCATGGGCCTGGCCGACCAGAGCGCGATGCGCGAACGGGCCGTCGAGGCGGCCTTGGGCAAGGACTTGGCAAGCGATTTCGCGGTCCTGGGCGTCCTGGCGCGGGGCGACTTGCTGCGCCAGGGCGTGGCGGGGGAGCGCATCGCGCTCGTGCATCGCGTGCACCTGCGCTACGAAGGCACGGATACGGCCCTCGTCGTGCTGTTCGATACGGCCGCCGGCATGCAGGCGCAATTCGAAACTGCATACAAAAAACGCTTTTCCTTTTTGATGCCGGCGCGCGCCCTGATTGTCGAAGCCATTTCCGTGGAAGCCATCGGCGCGTCTGATGCGCCGGAAGCGGCCGCGCCCGCGTATGCGCCCCGTGAAGGCGCTCTGGCGCCCGTGCAGACGGTGGCCATGTACTGCGCCGGCGCCTGGCGCGACAGCGGCCTGTATGGGGCGGACAGCCTGCGTCCCGGCGATACTATCGACGGCCCGGCCATCGTCAGCGACGCCAACGCCACCACCGTCATCGAACCTGGCTGGCGCGCGGACGTGACGGCGCACGGCCATTTGATCTTGCGCAGAGTCGTCGCCGTGCCGGAACGTGTCGCCATCGGGACCAATGCCGACCCCGTGATGCTGGAAATTTTCAATAATCTGTTCATGTCGATCGCCGAGCAGATGGGACTGCGCCTGCAGAACACGGCCCATTCCGTCAACATCAAGGAGCGGCTCGATTTCAGCTGCGCCATCTTCGACGCCCAGGGCCACCTGATCGCCAACGCGCCGCACATGCCCGTGCACCTCGGTTCCATGGGCGAGAGCATTCGCACCGTCATGACGCGCAATGCGGGCGCCATGCGGCCCGGCGACGTCTTCATGCTGAACGACCCGTATCACGGCGGCACGCATCTGCCCGACGTGACGGTGATCTCGCCCGTCTTCGATGAAAACGGCGCGGCCATCCTGTTCTACGTGGGTTCGCGCGGCCACCATGCCGATATCGGCGGCACCACGCCCGGCTCCATGCCGCCCGATTCCACGCGCATCGAGGAAGAGGGCGTCCTGATCGACAATTTCAAGCTGGTCGACGGCGCCACCGGTTTGCTGCGCGAAGCGGAAACACTGGCCCTGCTGGCGGGCGCCAGCTGGCCCGCCCGCAATCCCCGGCAAAACCTGGCGGATCTGCGCGCCCAGGTGGCGGCCAACCAGAAGGGGGCCGACGAACTGCATAACATGGTCGCGCATTTCGGCTTGCCTGTCGTGCAAGCCTACATGGGCCACGTGCAGGACAACGCCGAGGAAGCCGTGCGGCGCGTGATCGGCACCCTGAAGGATGGCGCATACGCGCTGGACCTGGATAACGGCGCGCGCATCGAGGTGGCGATCAAGGTGGACGTGGCGCAGCGCAGCGCCGTCATCGACTTCACGGGGACGTCCGTCCAGCTGCCGAACAATTTCAATGCGCCGTCCGCCGTCTGCATGGCGGCCGTGCTGTACGTGTTCCGTACCCTCGTCGACGACGAGATTCCCCTGAATGCGGGCTGCCTGAAGCCTTTGACCGTTGTTATCCCGACCGGCTCCATGCTCAATCCGCAGTACCCGGCCTCCGTCGTCTCGGGCAACGTGGAAACCTCGACCTGCATCACCAACGCCCTGTACGGCGCGCTGGGGGCGATGGCCGCCTCGCAAGGCACGATGAACAATTTCACGTTCGGCAGCGAGCAATATCAGTATTACGAGACGATATCGGGCGGCTCGGGCGCCGGTCCCGGTTTCGACGGCACGGACGTGGTGCAGACGAACATGACCAATTCGCGCCTGACGGACCCGGAAATCCTCGAGTGGCGCTTCCCCGTGCGCCTCGACAGCTACGGCATCCGCGCCGGTTCCGGCGGCGCGGGGCGCTGGCACGGCGGCAATGGCGGCGTGCGCCGGGTGCGCTTTCTGGAACCGATGACGGCGGCGATTTTGTCGAACAACCGCATTATTCCGCCGTTCGGCATGGACGGCGGCGCGCCAGGCGCGCTGGGGAGCAACTACGTCGAGCGCGCGGACGGCATGGTGGAGAAGCTCGCGCATATCGGCAAGACCGCCATGCTTCCTGGCGACGTGTTCGTGATCGAGACGCCGGGCGGCGGCGGTTACGGCAAGACGGAATAGGCCAGGTCAGCGCTGGCACTGGCTCCGCTCAGCTGCGCGCGCACCTGACCCACGTCGCGCATGGGTGCGCGGCCGAACTGGCGGCTGTATTCGCGGCTGAACTGCGACTCGCTGGCGTAGCCGACGCGGTAGCCGGCCGTGCCCGCGTCGATCTGCTCGACCAGCATGAGGCGCCGCGCTTCCTGCAGGCGCAGCAGCTTCTGGTACTGCATCGGCGTCATGGCCGTAATCGCCTTGAAGTGGTGGTGCAGCGACGACATGCTCATGTTCGCCATGCCGGCCAGGTGCTCGATGCGCAGCGGCTGCGCGTAGTGGTGCTTGATCCAGTCGATGGCTTGCGCCACCTGGTGCGACTGGCTGCTGGCCAGCGCCATGTGGCGCAGGCGCGCGCCGACGGGACCATTGAGCAGGCGGTAGGTCAGCTCGCGGCGGATCAAGGGCGCCAAGGTGGCGATTTCCTCCGGCTTGTCGAGCAGGCGCACGAGGCGCAGCATGGCGTCGAGCAGTTCGACCGACACGTCGCTGACGGAAATGCCGCGCGTGGCGGGCAGGATTTTCTGCTGCGCCGCGCCGGCTGCGCCGCTGGCGCTTTCGCTGTCGAGCAGCGCGGCCACGTCGGCGATGTCGATGCCCAGCACCACGCACAGGTGCGGCTGCTCCACGCTCGCCTCCACCACGCGCACCTGCACCGGCAAGTCGACGGACGTCAGCAGATACTGCATGCGGCTGTAGTGGAAGGTTTCGCTGCCCAGGGTGACGTCCTTCGCGCCTTGCGCGATGATGGCCACGCTGGGGCGCGCCGCATGGAACAGCGATTCCGTGACGGACGACTGGCGGTGGAAGGTCAGGTTGCCGATGGCCGTCGTGAAGTCGCCCGTGCGCGGCGCGTGGCGGATGATCAGGGCGGCGATTTCATCTTGCGGAGTAAGTGGCGTGGGCATGGAGGTCAGTATGCGTGAGGCGAGGGAGGGCAGGGGCTGATCTTACGCAGATTTGGAGGATCGTGCAAAGGTCTTGCAGGATCGCGGTAACGGCGGCGCAGCATCTCGGGCACACTTGTGCAATCGCATGCACGGCACGCGTCACCCCTCGCCACACATTACAGATACAGGAGTTTTCATGACCACCATCGCCAAAGGCTACGCCGCACTGGGCCCGACTTCCGCACTGCAACCGTTCACGTTCGAGCGCCGCGCCCCGCGCGAAGACGACGTGGCCATCTCGATCAAATACTGCGGCGTATGCCATTCCGACATCCACCAGGCGCGCGACGAATGGGGCGGTGCCGCCTTCCCCATGGTGCCCGGCCATGAAATCGCGGGCGTCGTCACGGCCGTCGGCGCCAATGTGAGCAAGTTCAATGTGGGCGACCACGTGGGCGTGGGCTGCTTCGTCGATTCCTGCACCACCTGCAAAACGCGCAACGTGGATCTGGAGCAGTACATGCCGGGCCTGATCCAGACCTATAACGGCCTGGAAGCGGACGGCAAGACGGCCACGCAGGGCGGCTACTCGGACAGCATCGTCGTCAAGGAAGGTTATGTGCTGTCGATTCCCGACAACCTGCCGCTGGACGCGGCCGCGCCGCTGCTGTGCGCCGGCATCACCCTGTACTCGCCGCTGAACCACTGGAAGGCCGGCCCCGGCAAGCAGGTCGCCATCCTGGGCATGGGCGGCCTTGGCCACATGGGCGTCAAGATCGCCCACGCCATGGGCGCCGAAGTGACGGTGCTGAGCCAGACCCTGTCGAAGCGCGAAGACGGCCTGCGCCTGGGCGCCGACCATTACTACGCCACCAACGACGCGGAAACGTTCAGCAAGCTGGCCGGCACCTTCGATCTGATCATTTGCACGGTGGGCGCGGCCATCGACTGGAACCAGTACATCAACTTGCTGAAAGTCGATGGCAACATGGTCATCGTCGGCATCCCGGATGGCGCCGTGCCGCCCGTGAACGCCTTCGGCCTGGTGGGCGCGCGCCGCAGCCTGTCCGGCTCCATGATCGGTTCGATCAAGGAAACCCAGGAAATGCTCGATTTCTGCGGCAAGCACAATATCGTGTCCGACATCGAGATCATCCGCATCCAGGATATCAATGAGGCGTTTGAGCGCGTGGTCAAGAGCGACGTCAGGTATCGTTTTGTGATCGACATGGCATCCCTGTAACACCCGGCGCCCCCGTGTTTGTTGGATTACGCGCTTTGCGCTAATCCAACCTACGCATGTCCAGCATTCCGGTAGGTCGGATTAGCGCGTACGCGCGTAATCCGACAACCCCGCCAGCTCTCCATCCCCGCCCAAAATCAAGCACCCATGTCAATTTTTCTTTCCTTGCATCAAAAATCGGCATAAAATGAAACCGTACAGTACAGTTTCACTACGTAGATTTAAAAAACCAGCCATCCCCGGCGTGCTTGCCTGGGCAGGGGAGGCGTCATGGATAAAAAATGGACACTTCAGTAAATAAAGGCGCGCCGGCGATCCCGGCGGTCTTCAGGGGCAAGCGGCTTGCCCTGACGGTTTTCGGTATCTTTCTTGGTTTTTCCGGCCTGGCCCTGGCGGCGGGCGGCATCGAACTCATCACCCTTGGCGGTTCCTGGTATTACCTGCCGGCCGGCCTGGGCCTCATCCTCGCCGGCGTGCTGTATCTGCGCCGCAAACCGCTGGCCAGTGCCGTCGTCGCCGCGCTGCTCGTCGCGACACTGAGCTGGGCCGTGTGGGAAATCGGCTTTGCCTTCTGGCCGATGGTGCCGCGCCTGGCGCCTTTCCTCGTCATCGGCCTCGTGGCCGCCTTGCTGCATCCGTGGCTGGCGGGGCGTTCACACAGTGGCCAGTCGCGCGGTTTCGCTGCCCTGTTTGCCGTCGTGCTGGCGGCTGGTTTCGCCTCGATGTTCAAGCCGCATGGCGTGACGGAGGCCACGGCGCAGCCGCAGCAGGATGCGGTGGCGGCCATCAATGACGGCAGCGCCAACTGGGCGCATTACGGCTATGGACCGTCGGGCACGCGCTTCGCGCCGTACACGCAGATCGGCAAGGCCAACGTCGAGCAGCTGCAAGTGGCGTGGACCTACCGCTCGGGCGAACTGGCCGAAGGGGCGTCCGAATCGCAAAACACGCCGCTGCAGATCGGCGACACCATTTATACCTGCACGCCGACGAGCAAGGTCATCGCGCTCGATGCGGACACGGGCAAGGAACGCTGGACCTTCGATCCGAAGCCGGCCAACACGAAGACGTGGAACCGCTGCCGCGGCGTCGGCTACTACGAGCCGGCGAAAGTGACAAAGCCGTTCCAGTTCGAGGGCATGCAGGCGGCCAGCGCGCCGGTGGCGGGCGCGTGCGCCAAGCGCATCGTGCAGGTGACCATGGATGCGCGCCTGATCGAAATCGACGCGCAGACGGGCAAGCAGTGCGAGGGTTTTGGCGACAAGGGCTCCGTCGACCTGACGGTTGGCCTGGGCAAGGTCAAGATGAACGTGCCGTACTACGCCTATACGTCCGCGCCCACCGTGGCGCGCAACCTGATCATCCTTGGCGGCTGGGTCTTCGACGGCCGCTCGACCGATGAACCGTCGGGCGTCGTGCGCGCCTACAGCGCCGACACGGGGGAACTGGTGTGGGCATGGGACCTCGGTAATCCGGCCATCACGAAGCTGCCGTCGGAAGGGCAGACCTACACGCGCAGCACGCCGAACATGTGGTCGGCGCCCGCGTTCGATGATGCGCTGGGCCTGGTCTACCTGCCGACGGGGAACGAGCAGCCGGACTTCTGGGGCGGCAAGCGTCCGCCGCTGACAGAGAAGTATTCGTCGGCCATCGTCGCCCTCGACATGGCCACGGGCCGCGAGCGCTGGACGTATCAAACCGTTCACCACGATATCTGGGATTACGACGTGGCCGCGCAGCCCGCCCTGTACGACGTCCCGGACGGCAAGGGTGGAAAAATTCCCGCGCTGGTGCAGCTGACCAAACGGGGCCAGATATTCATGCTGGACCGCCGCACGGGCAAGCCGATTGCGGACGTGGTGGAAAAGCCCGTGCCGCAAGAGCATGCGGCCGGCGACTGGGTCTCCAAAACGCAGCCATATTCGACCGGCATGCCGGCCCTCGGCGCGGAAACGCTGACGGAGCGCGACATGTGGGGCGCCACCTTCTTCGACCAGCTGGCTTGCCGCATCAGCTTCCGCAAGCTCAATTACAAAGGGGAGTTCACAGCGCCAAGCACGCAAGAGACCTTGATTTATCCAGGCTACTACGGCGGCTTCAACTGGGGCGGCGCGGCCGTCGATGAAAGCAACGGCTATATGTTCGTCAACGATATCCGCATGCCGCAGGTGGTCAGGCTGGTGCCGCGCGAAACGGTGGACGTGGCCAAGCTGACGTCGGGCCACGGCGTGGGCAGCACCTATCCGATGGATGGCACGCCGTTTGTCATCGACCACAAGGCCTTCAATTCGCCGCTGGGCATACCGTGCCAAAGCCCGCCCTGGGGCGTGTTTGCCGCCATTGACCTGAAAACGCGCACGAAAGTGTGGGAGCGCCCGGCCGGCACGGTGCGCGATGCCGTCATCCACGGCGTGCGCGCAAGCCTGCCCATCCCGCTGGGCATGCCGACACTGGGCGGCGGCGTCAGTACGGCGTCCGGCCTGGTGTTTTATGCGGGCACGCAGGATTACTATTTGCGCGCCATGGATATCGCCACCGGCCGTGAAGTGTGGAAGGCGCGGATGCCCGTCGGTTCGCAAGGCACGCCGATGACGTATGTGTCGCCCACGTCGGGCCGCCAGTACGTCGTGGTGGTGGCGGGCGGCGCCCGCCAGAGCCCGGACCGGGGGGATTACGTGATAGCATACGCGCTTCCCAAGACACAGTAAGAGTTTGCTTCATGCCCCAGTTGCGTACCGTTCCCGCTTCCCCGAGTACCCGAAGCGAGGAGCGGCGGCGCAAGCTGCTGGTGGCGGCGGCTGACCTCTTCCTCGCCTCCGGTTACGACGGCGTCAGCATGGACGCCATCGTGGCCGAGGCGGGCGGCTCGAAAGCCACCGCCTACCGCTACTTCGGCAGCAAGCAGGAATTGCTGGTGGCCGTGGTCGAGTACCTGTGCGCCGACTTCATCATCGCGCTGCGCCAGCTCGATACGTCGCAGGCGGGCCTGGAGCAGGGTTTGCAGCTGATCCTCGATGAACTGGTGGCGGTCGTCACCAGCCCCCGCCATGTAGACTTTTATCGCCTCGTCGTCACGGGTGCGGCCGCCGTGCCGGCCGTGGGCCAGACCTGGTACGAGCACGGCCCGCAAGTGTGGCACGCCCTGATCCTGCGCCTGCTGGAACAGCAGCGCACGCAGGGCCGCATCGCGCCCGACACCTCGTTTTCCAATCTGCCGCAAATCCTGTTCGACGCCGTCTTCTCGCACCTGACCACGCGCACCGTGATGCTGGGGCAGGGCGGCGATGCCGCCACGTTCCGGCCCTTGATCGCGGAGCTGATCGAGCTGGTGGTGGCGAGGGTGGAGCGCAGGTAAGCGGCGAAAAGAGACTTGAGCCCATCGGGCAGCATGCTTTAGCCATAGCATCACTCCTGCCAAGAACCTGCCGGTCATCCTGTCGCTGACTGTCGTGTCGCTGACTGCCGTGTACGTCCGCTATCGCCCCAAAGCAGCCGTTATACGCGAATGCGTGATCAAGACTAGAAATAGCTGCGTAAGTTCGCTTTTGAATTGATTTATACTATTTATCATATTGCATGACGATGAACTTCGCACGCTCATACAATTCGTCAAAGGTGAAAATTTCGGGGCTGGTAGTGTTCTGCCTGAATAGCTCAAAGGAGCGATATCGTTCTTCGCTTACCCCTTTGTCGGTGCTGAACTCTTGCAAGCTGCCGATGACCATAAATGCTTTTGGTGTGTAGTTGTACGCTACTTCGCCGGTAGGATCGCCATTATCGTCATTCATTGCCAGCTTGTGACGCAGCGTGTCACTTGCCATTGCGACAGTGCCTTGAACTTGCGAAACACCTCCTGCAAGGTCTTCGGATGGTGCCCAGCAACCTCCACGGTACGCGGTCTTCTGTAACAGGGGTGTCTTATGGGTTTTAATCTCTGCAAAGCACAGGCTAGAGATGGCGCCTCGTGTTCGCAAAAGTGCGTCCACCCGCTTGCCATGATGGGCGACGGTAAATCCTTGGACGTACTGCTCCAGCTTGTTGTCGTCCAGTGAGGATAGATACAGATAGCTCAAGCCGTAACCAAAAATCCAGGGATTTTTCTCAAAATATTTTTGCCAAACCGCCTCGTCTTTGCACCCTTTCTGCTTTTTGACCTCTTCAAAGTAGCCGGGATCTTCCAGCAGGCGCTTGAACGTTTGCAGTTGCCTCTTTCTATAGCCCACGGCAATGACGTCGTCTTTCGTGATTGCTGATCTAATGACCTCAGCAAAAAGCTCTTGGTTGTCCTTGTACAGCGACTCTGCTTGTGTGCTTGAAAGGATCAGACGCCTCAAGGCTTCGTCTGTGATTTTCTTTGGGCCATTCCCCTCAAGCGGCATGGCTTGAATATGGTGAAGGAATTCCACGAGCTTGCCAATCTCTTCACCTATGAAGGAGAAGCTGGCATTGTGAGGCTTGTCTGTGGCGACGGTGTAGCCCTGAATACTTAGGACAAACATCTTCCTGTCGTCTTCAAAAAACTTCGCAGTAATACAGCTTTTTGCATCTTCCTTATGGCGAAGAACAACTTCGTCTTTAACGTGGGCGAAAGCGTAGCTGACAGGACTTTCAATCAGTTTGGTCGCTATTCGTACCATTCGGCTCTTATCATCGAAGTCGGGAAGGCCAGGGCTTATGTAGGTCTTGCCAGGCTCGGGGTCTAGATAGCTGTCCATATCGTCACTTTCAGATTTATTTTTGTTGCCTCTTGTTGCTCAATCTTAGATTGCTTGAAGTTGTGGCGGTGTGAATGACAATCATTGATTCCGAAAGGCTACTTCTGGCCGAACGCGGCCGAACAGGTGAGGATAGCATCTTGCCTTCGTGCAAAGCTCACGGTTTGTCACCATGAGGCAGAAGCCGCCCCATTGCAGACGTTGCAGTAGCTGAGCCGTAGCTTCGATAGCTTGCCTTAGAGTGCTTAAGGGGTATCGGACTTGAGCGCCGGATGTGCAGCGAACTCTTCTGGATACCATTTCTCAAGCAACGCAAGCGTAAGCTCCCCAATCGACTGCGCAGCCTTCTCGCGACCTTTGCCTGCCAGTTCTGTAAGTGGCAATTCCATTTCAAGCGGATGCTGTCGATTTGCGTCTCGCTGATGAGTTATGACAAGTTCGCCAGCTTGGTTAATGCAGAACGCTAGGTATGGATGATGCATGTTATTGCTTCCGTGGCAGGCTAATCTTAACCCGTGGTTGTCTTGAAACTGCGCCCTGAGTCTGGACGTCCGCTTTTGGCCGATTTTACGCGGTCGCACGGCCGGTGCCATTGGTACTTGGCGCCATGAATCCGCCACCTCTCTAAGGCCGCTACTATAGCAATGCTTCGTATGCACAAGCCTCTGGTTACTGCTGTTACACGTAGTACGGCAGCCTCTCCTATGGCGTCAACTCGCTCGACTTTGCCCGCAACCGCGCAGCGTGCCCAAGATCGGTGCTCTCCGCTGCTAATTTTTCAAGCGCCAATTTGTGTGCTGTCACGAGTGTTTGGCTAATTGGCACGTTGATATCGGGCGTGACGCCAACGCCTTCCCAGTTAGTCTTCGTAATGGGATTGATGGCGCGTCCATTGGGGATGAATGCGACGAAGTATGGACTTAGTTCTCGCATACGCCCCGGATTGGCACCTCCGCCAGTCACTTCCCCCACCAGCGTCGCACGCCTCAGTTGCTGGAGGTTGTAGCTGAACTCCTCTCCGGCAGAGAAAGTACGCGGACCGGTCAGCACGTAGACCGCTTTCTGTTGACCGTAGTGCTTTCCTGGAACGTTAGTATCAGTCCAGAACTCAACAATGCGGTCGCCATCGCGCCAATACAGATCATTCAGATGGGTGCGCTGGTCGAACAAGTAGCTGCTCAGAAAGGCGACGCCAGCCGGGTCCCCGCCGCCATTGTTGCGTACATCGACAATGAGAGCATCGCAGTCTGCCAGCTGCATCATTGCCGCCGTGATCGCCGGCGCAGCCTCACTAACGCGGTCAAAGCCGTGTACGTCGAGATAGCCTACGTTGCCTGCGAGAATCTCAATCTTCGCGATGCCATAGCCACGAGCAACCATCTGCTTGAGCATTTCTTCCCGTTGCTCCGGCGCCGGCGAACTTGCGATAGAGCGCGGTGTTTCACGGGCTTTCACACGCAGATGCTTATCGTGACCAGCCTCACGGAGGTCAGCGGTAAGCACGTTGGCAAATACTTCCGCATCAGTGATGCTGTCGTAGCCGCCGTGCTTTTGCTTCGCACGCAAAGTCGTACTGATTCTTCCCGCCACTTCTGGGAACACGTAATAGTCATTCAACTGCTTGAGCAACACGTCGATGACCCTCTGGCGTACGGTGGCATCGATGGAGAGAGCTTCTGCATGAGCGGCCACCTGTAAAAAACAAATAGCGAGCAAAGAAGCCGCTGCAGCGTGGAACCGTGCCATCGATATTTCCTCGAATTTGATAGTACATCGGTTGAATGGAAAACTATATTCCATTGAGGACAGTTTGATCTGACGGCTGCCGCCGCACTGACGCTATCACTTGCGCAAACTTGGACGGCCGCTTCTGGCCGCCAGCGGCCCACGAGCATAACGAATTATCAAGCGAGAAAAGTCACGCATTGTCACCTCAACGTGAATGGCCGTTTGTGGCGGCGGATTCTATCGGTGGTCGCAGCACCTTGGAGTACGCTAAAGTCAAGCGGCCAGCGCAAGCTTCTGCTTGGGCCAGACGCCAGACGCCATGTCGCGCCGATTCTGATGGCAACTGCATCATCAGCATGCAAAATCGCCGGTCCCATCGAGCGCTCCCGGCAGAAGATGGGCCAGGCTGTTGTCGCCAACTGTGACGTTATCACGCGCAGAAACAGGCGCTCTGCCGCGGCTGCTCCGGCCGGGGCGATGGACTCGTTCCGCCTCCGGGTCGCGTTGCGCCAGGGGCGAATGATATAGTGGCGGAAATGTATACACTGAAAGAAACTACCATGAAAAACGATGCAAGCACTCGCCCGCCAGCCAGCCAGGCACCTGCCAGGCTCAGCAAAGGGGACTTCGTCACCGCACTGCGCAAGCAGCTGCAAGAAGAAGGAAAGGCCGGCAAGTCCAGCGTGGACGTACGCGCTGCGACCCTGCACACGGACGTTGGCGTGTATCCGGCGCGCGGCCACTCGATGCCGACCTGTTGCACGGTGATGTATGAAGAGATGCAGCCCGGTGACGAGATTCTGCTGACGCCATCCGGCGGCAAGGGACCGACGCTGCTGGTACGGTATAAACTCCCGCGCTGATCGAACCTTGCCCTGTGCCGTGAACGGGTGTTCACGGCACCGCTCTGGCTTGCGGCGGCAAGCGGCGGACAGAGGCTGCTCAGCGGATGTTCAGTGCCGGTACCTTTGAAAACGCTTCAGCGATGAAGTCCATGAACACGACGGCCCGCGTTGGCAGCAGCCTGTTTGCGACATAGACGATTTGAACCGGGACGGGCAGGGCAGTGTGCGCCGTCAGGAGCAGCTGCAAATTGCCATTCCTGAGTCCTTCCTCGAACAGCCACTGCGGCCCATGTCCGATACCGAGTCCCGCATTGACCAGTTCGCGCACGGCCTCGGGTGAGTTTACCCGTACCTTTCCCGATACTGCTACTTCCGTATCGCGGAAGCGCCATGTGGCACCCGACGACAGCAGGGTGTAGATCACGCAATCGTGCCCGCGCAGATCATCGGGCGTGACTGGCACGCCGCGTTTGGCGAGATAACCCTTGCTGGCGACGAACACGCGCTCGAACAGGCCGATGCGCCGCGCGCGCAGGGCGCTGTCTTCCAGATGGCCGATCCGAATTGCCAGTTCCGCTCCTTCATCGACCAGACCCACATAGCGATCATTGATCTGGAGATCGAGCGCCAGGCCGGGATAGCGCTCCAGGAAGGCGGGGACATGCGGCAACACAAATGCATGCGCCAGAGCGGTCGGACACGCGACGCGCAGCAATCCGGACGGATCGACGTTCTCCCTGAAGGACGATTCGGACTCGTCGACGGCGTCAAGGATGCGCCGCACTTCCGCATAGTAGCGTTCCCCTTCGGGCGTGAGGGCAAGCTTGCGCGTTGAGCGGTGCAGCAGCCGCGTCTGCAGATGCTCTTCCAATGCCGCCACATGACGGCTGACGTTGGGCTGCCCCAGGCCCAGGTCGCGGCCGGCAGCGGAGAAGCTCCCCGTCTCCACAGCGCGCGCGAAGCATGTCATCAAAAGAAACCGGTCCAAAGTTACTCTCCCCGATTCATGCAATTGGAGCATGAATTATATGCAAAGATACGATCTTATCGAATTTCAAGCATGGGCGCATAGTTCTTCCCACGGCAGGTCAGCCAATGCTGGCTGACCCTGAATCACCTACAGGAGAATTTTATGTCCCGCTTGCAAGGAAAACGTACTCTTATCACCGGCGGCACCAGCGGCATCGGCCTCGAAACAGCCAGGCAGTTTCTCGCCGAAGGCGCACGCGTCATCGTCACCGGCGTCACTCCGGAATCCATCGAGAAGGCCAGGAAAGAACTTGGCGCCGAGGTTCTCGTGCTACGCGCCGATTCCGCCAATGTCGCCGCCCAACAGGAGTTGGCGCGCGCCGTCCAGGCGCACTACGGCCAGCTCGATATCGCCTTTCTCAACGCCGGCGTATCCGTCTGGACGCCGATCGAAGCGTGGACGGAGGAAATGTTCGACCGATCGTTCGACATCAACGTCAAGGGTCCCTATTTCCTGATCCAGGCGCTGCTGCCAGTGTTCGCGAACCCCGCATCGGTGGTGCTCAACACATCGGTCAGCGCGCACGTGGGCTCGGCGCATTCATCGGTATATGCCGCAACCAAGGCCGCATTCCTGAACTTGTCGAAAACGCTGTCGGGCGAACTGCTGGCACGCGGCATTCGCGTCAACGCCGTCAGTCCCGGCCCCGTCGAAACGCCGCTGTACGACAAGCTCGGCATCCCGGATGCCTACCGCGATCAACTCAACAAGGACATTGTCGCAACGATTCCGTTCGGCCGCTTCGGCACGCCGGAGGAAGTGGCCAAGGCGGTGTTGTACCTTGCTTCCGACGAGTCCCGCTGGACCGTCGGCTCCGAAATCATCGTTGACGGCGGCCGTACGCTTAACGGCTGACGTCACACAACTGCCGAACTATACGGATGCGCCCGCTCCGAATGCGTGAGCGGGCTTCATTTTGAAAGAGAGTATTCCAATTGCGCAAACGGCGGCGATGGGACGGCCCACCTTGTCGAACGGCTTGTTGTCGATTGACAAGCAGGGCACAGGCAAGAGTCAGGTCGCAATACCATACTTGTGCTGCGTAGCCGCATACTGCTGCTTGAGCGACTCCAGCTGCGGATGCCTGGGGTCGATCTTGCGGATCACCTGCATCTGGTGCTGCGCCTGTTCAGCGAGCGGGGCTTCCCAGCCCAGCATGTTGAGCTGGCGCAGGATGGCCTCGACGGAGGCGAACAGCACGGGCAGGTTGCCCGGCGTCTTGCGCAGGGCCTGGCGCAGCACGAAGACGGCGCCCTTGAGTTCTCCGCTTTCCGCCTTGCTGGCCGCATCCTGCATCAATTCCTGCACCTGGTTCGTGATCTGCTGACCCATGCCTTGCGCCAGGTCGTGGCGGCCCGCTTTTTCAAAGACATCGACGGCCGCTTCCATCGTCACGTCGCTGTCGGCTTCGTTGACGAGTTTCATCATGACGTCGGACGCGGCCTGTTCCAGGTTGTTCTTCAGGCAGCTTTGCACGAGGCCTACCTTCAGCTGCGTCGACAGGCCCCGCGCGTCGTCCAGGGCGGCGGCGGCCAGTTGCAGTTCGGTGGCGGCGGCGATGTCGTTGCCCGACAGTTCATGCAGCATGGCGGCCGAGATGGCGCGGCATGCTTCCACGTTGGCGCTGCCCCGCAGGGAGCGCTCCATGTCGCGCAGCACGCCGCTCGCTTGCGGCGCGTCGCCCTTTTTTACCAGCGTTTTTACCAGGTTGACGTGGTCTTCCGGGTCGCGGAATTCGGAGTACTTCGCTTTCGTCACGACCTGCTTGTAGGCCCGTTCGGCCGCGCCGATGTCGCCCGTGTCGAAGGCGATGCCGCCCAGGTGGCGCAAGCGGCGCACCATGTGCGGCGAGATGGCCACCGCGTCCTCGAGGATTTTCTTGGCCTGCAGTTGCTGGCCCATGGCTTCATGGTTTTGCGCCAGCAAGTCGTAGGCGGCCATGAAGCGGGGATAGGTCTCCACCAGTTCCAGCAGCGCTTCCTGCGCATCCTCGTGGCGCTGCTGTTCGAACAGGGTGCGCGCCAGGCCCAGGTGCGCCCAGGCCATGGGCCGCGTGGCCAGCATGTC
Source organism: Janthinobacterium sp. GW823-FHT03B06 (assembly GCF_058796955.1). NCBI lineage: Bacteria > Pseudomonadati > Pseudomonadota > Betaproteobacteria > Burkholderiales > Oxalobacteraceae > Janthinobacterium > Janthinobacterium sp. GW823-FHT03B06. The sequence continues at coordinate 1,025,647 of NZ_JBXAJE010000001.1, read as the reverse complement.
GGCGTAGAGCTGTTCCGCTTCCTTCCATTCGTCCAGGCTGATGTGCAGTTCGGCGCGCAGGCGGGCGAAATCGGCCGCCAGGCGCGGGTGCTGCAGTTCGGCCGCGCGGCAGCTTTTCACGGCTTCGCGCAGGTCGCCCTTGTCGATCAGCTGATACGTGGGCAGAAAAACGGCGCGCCGCTCGATGGCGCGCGCGATGCGGCCGCTCAGCACGTCGACGGTGAACGGTTTTAATATGTAGTCGGACGGGGTCAGCTCCGCTGCGCTGATCACCTTGCTGTGGATGGCCTCCGAGGTCAGCATGATGAAGATCGTCCACAGGCCGATCAGCTTATGGTGGCGCAAGTCTTCCAGCAATTGCTGGCCATCCTGGCCATCCGTGCCGCTGCCAAGGTCGTATTCGCACAAGATGATGTCGAACGGTTTCTTCATCAGCAAGCGGATGGCCGTGCCGGCATTGACGGCATATTCCACCTTGGTGATGGCGGCCTGGTTCAGCATATTGTGTAGATTGCCCCGCATGCTGGGGTTCGGGTCGACGATCAGGACAGATAAGTCGCTAGTTTCTGGCATGGTTCAGCTCTCGTTCATCTGTTCGGTCATTTGCGGGAACTCTTCTTATATGTAGCTGCCTGGCAGTATTGTTTTTTATCAGCATACTGCAAAGCCGCCCGACACTGCCAGCAAAATGCATGCAATCGGGTGCCGTGCGCAAGGGCAGGCGCGTCCAGCGCCGTCCGGCGTTGTATTTCATGACACGAGCGCCCCTTGCGACAGTGCGGGCGCCTGTTTTTCCGGCCATTCCCTGACTACCGTGATAGTATTCTAAAATGCAACACCTGTTGCATGCCGCACCACGTCGCGGCAAGGCATGCGCAAGGCTTTAACGGGCGCTTTATCCCTCTCTGGTGTCGATACCCGTCATGCGCGTTCCTGAACTGTCTACCTTGCGGCGCATTGCCGTTCCCCTTGCCTTTGGCGGCAACAGCGAACAGCAGCATACGTATTTTGCGGAATTGCACCGGGTCGGCCTGATCACGCAAGTGATGGGCATCATCGCCTTCAGCCTGGCCTGGCTGCTGATGCCGCCGGCCTACCATCCGAACCTGACGCACGCCGTGCTGGCCTTGCTGGGCATGTTGGCGAGCCTGGCCGTGCGCGCCCGCTGCACCACCTTGCCCGTGCTGACCATGACGGGGGCCTGCGCCGTGCTGGCACTGACCTTCGGCTTGCGCACCATGGCCGATGCTGTCCACCACGCCAGCTTCTGGGTCTTGCCCGTGGGTGTCTTCATGACCCTGGCCATCGCTTCCATCTTCAATGGCGGTCTCAGCTACTTGGCCGTGGTGGCGGGCGTGTGGTGGAACGTGGGCCACGGCCTGTATCCCGTCAACGCTGGCTTGCCCGACCAGCCCTGGGTGCCGTTGATGATCGCCGTCAGCGTGCTGTTCGGGCTGGCGCTGAACGTCAGCTTCAGCTTATTGCGCCTGCGTAACTATCACGCCAAGGTGGAATTGACGCGGCTGGCCTTCCAGGACAGCCTGACGCGCTTGAACAACCGCCGCATGTTCACGCAGCGGGCCCAGCAGATGCATGGCGCAAGCCACGGCGGCATGCTGCATTTCCTGATGATCGACATCGACGATTTCAAGATCATCAACGACCAGCAGGGCCACGATGCGGGCGACGCGGTGCTCATGCGCACGGCCGCCATCATCGCGGATAAGGCGCAAAGCCATCTGTGCGGACGCCTGGGCGGCGAGGAATTCGGCATCGTCTACGCGGGTGACCGCGAGGCCGTGCGCGCCTTCGCTGGCGCCCTGGTCGCCGCCGTCAGCCAGGCTTTCCATGCGGCACAGTTCGTGTCGATCAGCGTGGGCGTGGCCGAGCTGGACCGGGACAAGGAGCTGAGCCACAGTTACCGGCTGGCCGACGAGGCGCTGTACCTGGCCAAGCGCCAGGGCAAGAACCGCTATGTGATTGCCTGAACCTGTTGTTGCAAGTTGGCAAAAACTGCCGGTTTCAGGGGCAAAATGGCCGGAAAGCCATAAGTTCCGGTAATAAAGAAGGGGTAAAACGGGTATAATGCGCGCAAAGGAAATTTGCCGTACGAAAGATATTGTCATACCTACCTTTAACCCGCAGCCACGCTGCATCAACCACCTTCCAATCATGTTGATACTGCCGGGTTCCAATGCCCTGTCCCATTTCCGTAGCCACCGTCTGTTAAGCCAACTGCAAGCCGTCTCGCCTGCGATCGTTGCCGTGCAAGCACGCTATGTCCATTTCATCGATGCCAGCGCGCCCCTCACGGCCGACGACAGCACGCGCCTTGGCGCCTTGCTGACGTACGGCGAGCCGGCCCAGGCTGACAATACGGAAGGCGCTGCCGAAGAATTCTTCGTCATCCCCCGTTTCGGCACGATTTCGCCGTGGGCTTCGAAAGCCACCGACATCGCGCACAACTGCGGCATGGCGCACATCAAGCGCGTCGAACGCGGCATCGCTTTCCGCATCAACCTGAAATCGGGCATCCTGGGCAGCGCCATCGGCGCCGGCAAACTGACGGACGAGCAAGTACAGGCCGTGGCCGACCTGCTGCACGACCGCATGACGGAATCCGTGCTGCGCAGCGCCGACGACGCCAAGGACTTGTTCCGCACCCTGGAAGCGCGTCCGCTGGAATCGATCGACTTGCTGGGGCAGGGCAAGCGCGCGCTGGAAACGGCGAACACGGAACTGGGTCTGGCGATGTCGGAAGACGAAATCGACTACCTGGATGCCGCCTTCACCAAGGCCGGCCGCAATCCGACGGACGTGGAACTGATGATGTTCGCGCAGGCGAACAGCGAGCATTGCCGCCACAAGATCTTCAACGCCGACTGGACCATCGACGGCGTGGCGCAGCCCAAGTCGCTGTTCGGCATGATCAAGAACACGCACGAACTGCAGCCGAAGGGCACCGTCGTCGCCTACAGCGACAACTCGTCCATCATGGAAGGCGCCACCGTCTCGCGCTTCTACCCGCGCGGTGCGAACCACGAATACGCGGCATCGACGGAACTGACGCACACCCTGATGAAGGTGGAAACGCATAACCATCCGACGGCCATCTCTCCTTTCCCTGGCGCCTCCACGGGCGCGGGCGGCGAGATCCGCGACGAAGGCGCGACGGGCCGCGGCGCCAAGCCGAAGGCTGGCCTGACCGGTTTCACCGTGTCGAACCTGTCGCTGCCGGACGCCGTGCGCAGCTGGGAAACGGCAGCTTCCGTGACGGCGCCGCTGGCTGGCCGTGCGGACGCGGAGCAATACGGCAAGCCGGAACGCATCGCGTCGCCGCTGCAAATCATGATCGAAGGCCCGCTGGGCGGCGCCGCGTTCTCGAACGAATTCGGCCGTCCGGTACTGGGCGGTTACTTCCGCACGTATGAGCAGAACGTCGGCGCAGACAAAGACGCCGTGTTCGGCTACCACAAGCCCATCATGATCGCGGGCGGCATCGGCAATATCTCGGCGCAGCACACGCACAAGAACGATATCCCCGTCGGCAGCCTGCTGGTGCAGCTGGGCGGCCCGGGCATGCGCATCGGCATGGGCGGCAGCGCCGCCTCGTCGATGACCACCGGCAGCAACACGGCCGACCTGGACTTCGATTCCGTCCAGCGCGGCAATCCTGAAATGGAACGCCGCGCCCAGGAAGTCATCAACGCCTGCTGGCAAATGGGTGCGGACAATCCAATCATCTCGATCCACGACGTGGGTGCGGGCGGCTTGTCGAATGCTTTCCCGGAAATCACCAACGACGCCAAGCGCGGCGCGATTTTCGACTTGCGCAAGATCCCGTTGGAAGAATCGGGCATGGCGCCGAAGGAAATCTGGAGCAATGAATCGCAGGAACGCTACGTCCTGGCCATCGCGCCGGAAAGCCTGCCGCTGTTCAAAGCCATGTGCGAACGCGAACGCTGCCTGTTCGCCGCCGTGGGCGTGGCCACCGAAGAACGTCAACTGAAGTTGATCGACCCGGAACTGGGCAACGAACCGGTCGACATGCCGATGGACGTCTTGCTGGGCAAGCCGCCGAAGATGCAGCGCGATGTGGTCCATGTGGCCAACGATTTCCCGGCCATCGACCTGACGGGCATGGACCTGGTTGATGTCGCGCAAAAAGTGCTGCTGCTGCCGACCGTGGCCGACAAATCGTTCCTGATCACCATCGGCGACCGCAGCGTGGGCGGCATGACCGTGCGCGACCAGATGGTGGGACCGTGGCAAGTGCCGGTGGCCGATTGCGCCGTCACCACCATGAGCTTTGAAGGTTATCTGGGCGAAGCGATGGCCATGGGCGAACGCACGCCGCTGGCCGTCATCGACGCGGCAGCTTCCGGCCGCATGGCCGTGGGCGAAGCCGTCACCAACATCGCCGCTGCCGCGATTGCCGACATTTCCGACATCAAGCTGTCCGCCAACTGGATGGCCGCCTGCGGCCAGCCTGGCCAGGACGCGGCCCTGTACGACACGGTGAAAGCCGTCGGCATGGACCTGTGCCCGGCGCTGGGCATCAGCATCCCCGTCGGCAAGGATTCGCTGTCGATGCGCACGACCTGGAAAGACGAGAACACGGGCGCGGCGAAATCCGTCACCTCGCCGGTGTCGCTGATCGTTTCCTCGTTCGCGCCAGTCACGGACGTGCGCAAGTCGCTCACGCCGCAGCTGAAAACGGACCAGGGCGATACGTCCTTGATCCTGATCGACCTCGGTCGTGGCAAGAACCGCCTGGGCGCCTCCGCCCTGGCGCAAGTGTTGCAGCAGCTGGGCAATGAAACGCCGGACGTGGACAGCGCGGAAGACCTGAAAGGCTTCTTCGCCGCCATCCAAAAGCTCAACAGCGACGACAAGCTGCTGGCCTACCATGATCGTTCGGACGGCGGCCTGTACGCCACCCTGACGGAAATGGCCTTCGCCGGTCACACGGGCATGTCCGTCAACCTGGACATGCTGACCATGGAAGGCGAGCACTCGAGCGACTGGGGCGACGCCAAGAACTGGGCCGGCCAGGTGGCGGAACGCCGCAACGAACTGACCCTGCGTGCCTTGTTCAGCGAAGAGCTGGGCGCCGTCATCCAGGTGCGCGCGGAAGAAAAGTCGCTCGTCATGGACGTGCTGCGCACGTTTAACTTGGGCGCCTGCAGCCATATCATCGGCAAATTGAACGACCGCGACGTGATCGAATTCACGCGCGACGCCAAGCTCATTTACACCCAGCCGCGCGCGGACCTGCACCGCCTGTGGAGCGAAACGAGCTGGCGCATCGCCCGCCTGCGCGACAATCCGGCCTGCGCGGACGCCGAATACGACCGCCTGCTGGACGTGCAAGACCCGGGCATGTCGCCGATCGTCACGTTTGACCAGAACGACAACATCGCCGCGCCATTCATCGCCACCGGCGTGCGTCCCCGTGTCGCCATCCTGCGCGAGCAGGGCGTCAACTCGCATATCGAGACGGCGTACGTGATGCACCAGGCAGGCTTTACGGCCGTCGACGTGCACATGAGCGACCTGATTGCGGGCCGCGTGAAACTGGACGATTTCCAGGGCATCATCGCGGTGGGCGGCTTCTCGTACGGCGACGTGCTGGGCGCGGGCGAAGGCTGGGCGAAGACGATTCTGTTCAACGCCAGCCTGGCGGAACAGTTCGCGCGCTTCTTCAACCGCACGGACAGCTTCGGCCTCGGCATCTGCAACGGCTGCCAGATGATGAGCAACCTGAAATCCATCATCCCCGGCGCCCACGCGTGGCCCAAGTTCACGCGCAACAAGTCGGAGAAATTCGAAGGCCGCTTTGCCATGGTCGAAGTGATGGATTCCCCATCGATCTTCTTCAACGGCATGGCCGGCACGCAAGCAGGCATCGCCATCGCCCACGGCGAAGGCTACGCCGACTTCTCGCAAACGGGCGACATCACCCAGGTCACGAAAGCCATGCGTTTTGTGGACAACAAGGGCGCCGCCACCGAAGCGTATCCGTACAACCCGAACGGCTCGCCGGAAGGCATCACCTCCGTCACCACGCCAGACGGCCGCTTCACCGTGCTGATGCCGCACGCGGAGCGCGTGTTCCGCAGCGTCCAGCAGTCGTACCACCCTGAAGCGTGGGGCGAGGATTCGCCGTGGATGCGCATGTTCAGGAATGCACGGAAGTTTGTGGGGTAATTAGTTCGCTTGCAGGGCAGCGCTAGGGTTCAAGGCGCTGCTGCTGGGGTCGGAATGAGAAAGCCGCTGTCGGGAGACAGCGGCTTTTTATTTTTTTGAAGTCATTTTTCATCGTATTATTCAACTGCCTGACTATCTTGTCCAAAGCTCCCTGATATGTTTTTAATGAAAATATCATTTTCCAAGGATAAAATATTTTTAAAAAAAGGCTTTTTCTCTTCTTTTGCTATGTGAATATCAACCATTTTCGCTATTTGTCTTTTCTCCCACAAGTCTGCTCGCGAGTAATAATCTCTTATTTCTAATACTTCTCCACGATTTACGAGAGGCTCTAACTGTTCTAGTACTGCTCTCCCTATGTAGCTTCCCTCGTTTCTACGGAGTGATCGAAAATATTCAAACAGAATTTCTTTGTTTGTAAATCTTCCACGCCCGAAAAAACGAACAATATACACTAATATAAATTCAGATGAGTTCCAATCTGTAAGCCATTTTCTTAATTTTTTTGATATTTCGGAAATTGTCTCATCTGATATGTCATTCTCATTTTTCGCGATAGCGTCAAGGGTATATGGAATGAATTGAGGAAATTTATTAAGTATTGATACAACATTGCTCAAAATATGAAATTTCTTTTGGGCTATGCTTACTTTAATTATTTGAATAAATCTTTTTGGATCGACTACCATCGAGTTTGTTGTTTCTTCTAATAGTATTTGTATATTAATATTGCTTGATTTTTTTATTTCATTTGTGGTAAGTTTTCTGAATTTCGTGGGTATTAATCCAGAATAGCCTCGAATGATTTTTGATATGTTCTGATTGCTAGGTAAATCTTCTGTGTCATTTTGATTTTTTTGTGTTTCTGCAGGTTGTGTAGGAGCAGAAACTGGGGGCGGCATAGGCATAGGCATAGGCATAGGCATAGGCATAGAAATGGACGTCGAGGTAGTTGCGATAAAAAGCTTTTGCTGTTTATTTTCTGATGCCATCCTTTCAGATGGTGGCCTTCTGAAAAATATATTTGCATCATCACTATCTGTGTTTGAGACATCTTTAATTTCAGTCTTGCTTGTATTAATAAAGAAACCCTCTTTGTTTAGCCTATCCACAAGTAGTGATAGCCAATGGTGAGCAATTGCCGCATCGGATGCAAAGAAACGATAATCATCAACAAAACGGCAAAAATCCACTTTTTTTGAAATTAAATAATTATCAACTTCTATCAAGGCCGCTTCCGCTAGTATTCTACTTGCATTGGAGCCTACAGGAAGGCCATAAGAGTCCCTATTTGACCAAAAAAGTAAAAGTTCGTTAATTTGTTTTACTACTTTTTTGTTTGTTTCAGGGAGTGATGTAAGTATCGATTCTAAGCGATGTAAATTTAGGCGATCATAAAAATTTGAAATATCACAAGATACCATCACGTTGATATTTTTTTGTTTTGTTTTTCTTGATACGTGCTCTCTAAATGATGTGTAGTTATAATTTGAGTCAAATAGATTTCCTTTTTGCGGGTGGAACCTATATGAGAATATGTATTTTTTATCTTTGCATATTCTCATGTTCTCAATTTTTACTGCTAATTGAAGCACTAGGGATAGGTATTTCATTTCATCTAGTGGTTGTACATGCGCACACTTCCTAAAATCAAATAATTCTTTTTTAGGAAATAAAATGTGGGTTATTGGTGAGACTTTTAAAGATTGTAGTGAGTTGTGATTAAGTGACTCCTTTATTTCTTGGGCGATTTTTTCGCGCAAATCTCCTTTTATCATAGATAGTTCAAATGGCGTTGCGAAAACATCGACATCTGTTAACCCATCCTTTTGAATGTTGTCGATAGCAAGGTTTATTGCTGATGTTATGTCCATTATTTTATTTTATCTATTTCAAGTATTAATTGTTAAAGATGTCAGTCATGAAATTAAATTCCCTTCGCCACCCCCACAATCACCACCGCCGACGGCACCAATAAAAACTGCGCAATCAGCGTCCCCGCCAATCTGCTTCCCACCAGCCACACCACCGCGCGCCTGAACTGCGATTCTTCGATCTTGCCTTCGATGACGTCATCCGTCATGCCCGACATGTGCGGGTCGATGAAGACGGCCATCATGATGGTGGCGCCGCCGTTGATGATGGAGGACAGGGTGCTGGAGGTGACACGCACGCTGGGGTCGAGCACGCCCGCGTACAACGCCGCGAAGACACCGACCGTCCACAGGGCTGTGGCGATGACGTTCATGGCTGTCATAGAGACGGAAACGCCAGATTTTTCGCGCAGGCCCGTGACGTTGGCGGGTTTGGGCAGGCTGGCGGAGGTCTTGAGGTAGGACAAGCCGCCCTTGAAGACGGCGTGCAGCAGCAGTTTCGGCACCGATCTGTGCACCTGGAAATGCTCGACGGCGCGGCAGAAGGCGCGCTGGAAGGTGGGGATCAGGATCGCGCCCAGTAGCGTCGCCAGGCTGGCGGAGAACAGCAGCCAGCGGAAGTCCAGCAATAGCGTGCCGGCGGCAACATGCTGGTCGATGCCCGTTTCCACGCGCTTGGCGAGGAAGGGCCCCAGGAAGGAATTCGACGTGCGCGACAGCAGCATCAGAATGCTGAACAGGGCCAGCGAGACGGCGATGCGCCGCGTGCGGATGCCGGCGATGCGCACGGAGTAGGCGAGGGTGGCGATGATGTGGATGATGAACGTCAGCGCGCAAATCAACAGCAATTGCTTGTCCATCACAACCTTGCAGTATGGAAAATGTAATTCCATGCTGCCATGAAATTATTTATTTTTCAACTGCAAATAAGGCAATTTTCAAGTTAATTCGTTTTCGTCATGTTTTGTGTGTTTGTATGCTGACGGCAGTTTTTCACCCCAAGGCAGAAACTGGGGTCAGACCCGACGGGTCTGACCCCGGCACTTGTTCTGGGTTTGGCCATGCTTTTATCGGAGGCAAGGCTCGTTCCCGCCGCTTGCATTTGAGGCATGTGCCCTCAGTTGGGTGGGAGTGGCAACGTAGAGCGCTGCCGCACCCACACCAACCCGGAGGTACGCCATGAGTTTCCCTTTTTGAGCAAGCTGAAGTCCAAGGCAAGTGAACTGAAAACCGAGGCACTGAAGTACAAGAACAAGGATTTCCTGAACGCCGCGATGGCCGGATCGGCCCTGATCGCCATGGCCGACGGCAGCGTCAGTGCGGAAGAGAAGCAGAAGATGGTGAAGTTTATTGAAAGCAATGATGCGCTATCCGTGTTTACCGCCACGGACGTGATCAAGGCTTTCCAGGACTATGTCGGCCAGCTGGAGTTCGACAAGGATATCGGCGAAGCCAAGGCGTATCAGGCGCTGGGCAAGATGAAGTCGAATGTGGAGGCGTCGCGCTTGCTGGTGCGCATGATTATCGCCGTCGCTTCGTCGGACGGCAATTTCGACGCCAATGAGCAGCGCGTTGCCAGCAAGATCGCGCGCGAGCTGGGCTTGACTCCAGCGGAGTTCGAGTTGCAGTAAAGCCAGGCCAGCCGGCCCCGGCTGGCTTAACTCTTGTCCCACCACGGCGGCGTGCCCGACGACCAGGGGCACGCCATGTCCACTTCGCGTATCCTGTAGCGGATCTCGATCACCTGGCCGGGGCTGAAGGGACCGCGCTTCCAGTCGCCGGAATCAAAGACGTAGCCTTTGCCCTTGATGCAATGCGTGGTCGGATTGTTGCCGATGGGACCGGTAGAGTGCAGGGTAACGCGCACTTCGCCGTTGGCGTCCAGCGGGGCGTCGCCGCCCATGAACAGTGGATCCGAGCCGACGTCGCAGACAGTGGTGCTGCCTATCTTGCTGCAGCGCTTGATGTATGTTTCCTGGCGCGCCTGGGCCAGGTAATCGTCATGCCGCATCGGCTTGCCGTCGTCATAGGTAAAGCGCAGGACGACTTGCGTGGGCTCGCTGGCCGGATGGCGCGTGGTGCTGGTGCAGGCGGCGCTGACCAGAGCCAGCAGGGGCCAGGCCAGCAGGCGCAGGCCACCGCGCAGCAGCGTCGAGAGCGGATTGTTGCCGGGTGAGTGTTGCATGTGCCGTTGCCATCTGTCTCATGATCGGGGCGCCGATCATAGCATGTGCCGGCAGCGGTTCGGCTAGGGCGCGCCGCGATTCAATTCCTGCAGCACTTTCTTGCACAACACCCCATAGCCCACGCCCGTGCCGCGCTTGTGTGGGGCCAAGTCAAATCTGGCGCTGATGTCGTCCCACGCCACGCTGCCAGGCAAGGGACGCAGGTCGTCGTCGAGGTCCATTTCGAAATGGATGAAGCGGCCATCGGCGCTCAGCAGCTTGCCGCAGACGAGGGGGAGGTCGGGGAAGGCCAGTTGCAGGTCGAGCATGATAGCCGCGTCCAGCGCCACGCCATGGCTGGCCGCGCACTGGCGCAAGGCGTCGGGCAGGGGGCGGGCGCGCCACCAGGCCGCTGTCTGTTTGATGGCGGCCAAGGTCAGCGCGTTTTGCTGTTGCACAGAATATTGCTTGCTCATGGCTGTCACCCATGCGGAAGGCGGCTTGCTGCGTCAACGCGAAGCCAGGCTCATGCTTTGAACATGGGCGGGCACGATGTCGCCGCTGGCCAGTTTTTCGGCCGGCACCACCATCAGCACTTCGCCGCCCACGCTGCCATCGTCGCGCAAGTCGATGCGCATGGCCAGTTGCCGGTCGAGCGCCACGAAGCTGTTGCTGCCGCTGGCGACGATGCGGTGTTCTTCCTGGTCATCGATGCGCGCATACATCATGGCGCCGATGCTGCCTATATTGCGCAGGTACAGTACCTTGCCGTTCGACAGCTCATAGCCGCCGCGGAACGGAGAAAATTCTTGCGCGCTCATGAAGTGCCTGTGGGCGGGCAGTTCGATAGTCTGCATGCGCCCGCCTGGAATGACGACGGTCTGGCTGTCGGGAAGCGTTTGTGCATTTGCCAGCAGGGCGCAGATGCCCAAGGTGCCGGCCAAGATCCATGTTTTCATTTTTTTACCCATCCTTGAACTTTGATGCCGTCCGCTGCCGGCGCGGCGATATTGTTGTCGATGCCAGGGAAATCACGCCGGGTGGCCCGCATGCGCCGTGGTGACCTTGGCAAGGCGGGGGCGCCCGGTCTTTCCAGTGTAGGCAGGCAAGATGCCGCGCACATCATCCGATCGGATGACACGGCCTCAGGCATCCAACACGGTCAGGTGCGCCGTCGCGCCGTGGATCAGCGCGATCAGCTCGCCCTGGCGGCGCGTGTCGGTCTTCAAATAGGTGTGGTGCAGATGCGTCTTGACGGTATTGACGCTGATGCCGCCGCGCGCGGCGATTTCTTCGATGGTGGCCCCTTGCGCCAGTGCCTTGCCCACTTGCGCTTCGGCTTGCGTCAAGTCGAACAGCTGCCGCAAGGCAGTGACAGACGTGCTCGCTTGGGTGGGATCGCGCGCGATCAGCAGCGCGCATGGGGGCTGGCAATCGGCAAGCGGGGTGACTGTCAGGGCCAGGGGACCTTGCTGCTTGCGCGCCAGGCGCAGCGACTGGCATTGCGCTGCGCCGCCGGTGCTGGCGATGACCATGCGCACGGCGCGCGCCAGGTCGGGCGGCGCGGCGTGCGCCAGTTGCGCCGCATGCAAGGCGTGGCCGGCGGGCGTGGCGAAACGCAGTCCGAGGTTGGCGTCGAGCACCAGCACGATGGCGCCCATGGCGTCGAGCGCCGCCAGCGCGCAGTGGCTGGCCAGTTGGGCTTCGCGCAGGCGCTGCTGCAGGCACAGGGCGCGTTGCAGATGCGGCAAGAGTTCCTGCCATTGCTGGCCGCTCAGGTCAAAGCTGTCGAGCTGCGGCCAGTCGCCCGCGCCGCAGGCCGAGTCGTACATGGCGGCGATCAGTTTCCCCACATCCGCCGTTGCTGTACCTGTGTCCATGCTTGCCCCCAATCCTGACTACATCAATGTGCCGCAGGCGCGCAGGTGCGGAACTGGGTAAGGGCGGTGTGGCGCAGCGATTCGCCCTACCTTTGTGAGGAAGGTCTGTTCGCTGCCTTCTGTCCTGGGCAACTATCAAGATAGTACAAACGCTGCCCCACCGCAATGCGCCGCCGCCGATGTAATCGTGCTCCCGGATTAACATTCCCCGATACAATAAAATATTGTCATAAATATAAACTCAGGGCATGGGACCGGAGTCGCATGCCATGCTGATCGAGGAAGTCATATGACCAGCAGTATTTTTTCGATGAGACCGCTTTTGATCGGTTTCCTGTGTCTTTGCATGGCGGTTTCACAGGCGGCAATGGGCAAGGAAAGCCATGAGTTGACGGTGAATTTAAGCGGCTACAACCATACCGATCACGGGATAGGCAGTTATGAGGTGACCTTGCAGAATGGCGCCACTGCGGAAGCGGGCTATCTGGACGCTGGCCAGGGCGGCGGCTATACCTGTGCCTTGCCATTCCCCGCGTGTGGCAAGCGGGAATGACGGCGAATATCGTCATTCATACGGTAAAAGACGGCAAGGATGTCCGCGTCGAGCAAAACGTGGAGGTTCCCCCGTATGCTCCCGCCGATGCTGGCCGGTTCGTCGTAATCTTCTGTTTCTCGCGGACAGAATTTAAGTTCCAGCAACGCAACGGTTTTCGCTGTCAAAGCACGCCGTTGCATTTCGGACAGGAGCTTGACACTTTCCCTTAACTCCCTGGCGAAACAGCTCTTGATGCGTTTCCCGAAGGGCATGTTCGTCCAAGTTGGCGAGAGGTATCATCATCAAGTTTGCTTATTGCAATGGCAGGCCAGGAGAGGCCGGCACTGCAGCGGTCTTGCGCCGTATCACCACCGTATCAGCGATCTTGTCATGCCACCCCTGCTTGCGCGAGTCCTTGCCAATCCAAAAGAACCCCAGGTAAAGCGGTAGCGCGGACAGGTAAGAACTGAGACAGCGTTTGACACACTGGCCGGCAGAAGGCTTGTTGCCCGTCTTCGCATCGACAATGATCGCGCCGATGGCCATCTTGCCAGGTGTTGTAGACAAGGTAATCCAAAACGCCAATTGAATCAGTGGCGGCATGACACATGAAATCATGAAGTGGGCCGGGCCACGAAACAAGGAATCGGTCGAAAAGTAGCTTCGGCCATATATGGCTATCAGCATCGGCATGATGATAATCAGCAAGAGCAAGCTGTCGATCAACGTCGCGCCAACGCGTGGCCAAAAGCCGACATAGTCCATTTCAGGATTCTGTTGCATTATTTTTCCAAAACGTCAGTAAATGGGTGGCCGCCAGCGTCGGGGCAGAATGGCGCAGTGTACGACCTTGTTGCTTTCATTGCAAGCTAGAGCTTTTGTCAGGTATTTGATAGCGCAGGGTGTCATCCGCAGCAATCGGACGCATGGAAAACATATCCATAGGGTAAGCTTCGGGCCTAGGCTATTTTGCAACTCTATCAAAAGTACATGACATCCATAATGATCCCTGACGTCGCCCTGGTCGACAACACCGAACAACGCACGCCGCTGGTGCTCGTGCTCGACTGCTCCGGCAGCATGGCGGGCGAACCCGTCTCGCTGCTCAACGATGGCCTGGCCTTGCTGGAACAGGAACTCAAGTCCGATGTGATCGCCGCCAAGCGCGTGCGCATCCTCGTGATTCAATACGGCGCCCACGATGAAGCCGTGGTGGCCAGCACCTGGTGCGACGCCATGGATTTCACGGCGCCCGTTTTGTCCGCGAACGGCACCACGCCGACCGGGGCGGCCGTCGAACTGGCCCTGGCCGAAATCGAGCAGGAAAAGCAGCGTTTCCGCGCGGCGGGTGTGGCGTACACGCGGCCGTGGCTGTTTTTGATGTCGGACGGCGAGCCGACGGACCGCTGGCAGCGCGGCGCCGAGCAGGCGCGCGCGGCTGAACAGGCGAATAAAGTGGCGATCTTCCCCATCGCCGTGGGCGACCATGCGAACATCGATACGCTGGGGCAGTTTTCCAGCCGTGGCGAACGGGGCGTGAAGCAGCTGAAAGGCTTGCAATTCCGCGAGCTGTTCCTGTGGCTGAGCGCCAGCATGCAGGTGGTGTCGCAGTCGCGCCCCGGCGCGCAGGCGCAGCTGGCTTCGACGGACGGCTGGTCTGTCGTGAGTACGTGAAAGCCCGTTGATCCATGGCGATAGCAAATCAGCATTGGCGCGTGTTCGGCGCGTCCGTCACGGGCAAGGCACACCTGGATAAAGACATTCCTTGCCAGGACGCGCACGCGCACGCCGTCGTGAACGACGTTTTGGTGGCCGTCGTCTGCGACGGCGCCGGTTCGGCCAGGCTCAGCGAGCAGGGCGCGCAGTTTGTTGCCGCGCAAACCGTGCAGGCGCTGGCCGGACGGCTGGAGCAGGGCGCCACCGTGCAGGATCTGCATGACGGCGCGCTGGCGGCTACCCTGGCGCAGATCCGCGCCGCGCTCGACGACATCGCCCGCGCCGCCAACGCCACCCTGGACGACTACGCCAGCACGGTGGTGGGCGTGGTCATGGGGCAAGAGGCCGGCTTCTTCTTCCACCTGGGCGATGGCCTGGGCGTGGCGCAACTGATGGACGGTGGCGAACTGATCTCGCTGCCCGCGAACGGCGAATACGCCAACGAAACATATTTCATCAGTGGCGAGCGCTGGCGCGAACAGCTGCGCCTGCTGGCGATTCCGCAAGCCGTGCGCGGCGTCGTGCTGATGTCGGATGGCTGCATGCCCTTTGCCATGAGCAAGAACAATGCAGCGCTGTACGCGCCGTTCATGGATGCCGTGCAAGGCTATCTGCGCACGGTCGAGAGCAGCGAGCTGGGCAATACGGCGCTGGCGTCCACCCTGGCCGACCCGCGCACGCACCAGATCACGGGCGACGACAAGACCCTGCTGCTGGCCTTGCGCGCATGAGCCGGAAGCAGGGAGTCACGCCCGGTCTGAGTCCGGGCGGCAAGATATGGCTCGATAAAGTCCGCAGCCTGGTACTGGGCAAACTGATTAAAAGCGGCGGGGCGGGCAGCGTGTATCTGCTGCCCGGCGCGCCCGCGCAGGTGGCCAAGCTGTACCATCCGCACCTGGACCGGGCCGCCAACCGGCGCAAGCTCGAAGCGATGCTGGAACTGTCGCCCGAATTGCCCGACCAATTGGAAAACGGCAAGCGCTACGTGCAGATCGCCTGGCCGCAAGCGGCCGTGTTCGACGGCCAGGGCGGCTTCGCCGGTTTCGTCATGCCCCTGCTTGACATGGCGCAAACGGCGGAACTGGAACAGATCATGCAGGAGCGGCAAGCGCGCGCGGCCGGCTTGCCCACGGGACTCGGTCCCAAGCTGACCCTGGCCGCCAACCTGGCCGCCGTCCTCGACGCGCTGCACCAGCAGCAGCATTACGTGGTCGACTTAAAACCCGTGAACCTGCGCTTTTACCGCGATTCGCTGTACATCGCCATGCTCGATTGCGACGGTTTCAGCATCCAGGGCCATGCGGAACGTTTTCCTGCCGAGCAATTCACGGCCGACTACCTGGCGCCGGAATTCCAGCGCAAGGGCATGCCTGCGGGCACGGAAATGGCACAGGACCGTTTCGCCCTGGCCGTCGTCATCTTTCAGTTGCTGAACTTCGGCATCCACCCGTACAGCGGGCGGCCCGGCAATGCGCAGGTGGCCACCGATATTCCCGGCCGCATCCGCGACGGTTATTACGCGTATGGCGCCAAGCGCCACAAGCTGCTGGCGCCGAACGCCACCAGTGGCCACGCGCTGATGCCGCCCGAGCTGCGCGCCATGTTCGACCGCGCGTTTTCCCAGTCGCCAAACTCCCAGCGGCCATCGGCGGCCGACTGGGCGCAATTGCTGCGCGGTTATGCGCAGCGCAGTGGCGGCAAGTTGACAGTGTGCGCCGTGAATCCCGAACACCAGCATTTTGCGGGCCACGGTTGCGCGGCCTGCGCGCGCGACAAGGTCATCGCCTCGGCCGCGCAAGCGTCCGTGCAGGCGCAGCAGATGCAACTGCAACAGCCATCGTTGCCGCAGCAGCGCGGCGCGCACCATACGGCGCCGGGCCAGGCGCCGGTCTTCATCCCCGTGGCGGGCAACACGGGGGGCGGCATCACGGGCAAGGGCTGGGCCGTTGTGGTGCTGCTGATCGTGCTGTTCCTGATCGGCTTTACGGCCTGGACCTCGTCGCCCGACGAGGCGAAGGACAAGGCCGCGATGCAGGCCCAAGCCGAGCAGGCGGCCGGCCTGGAAGTATTCAGCTGGCGCCCCCGCAAGGCGGCCGGTTTCCAGCCGTCCGATGCGCGCAAGGCCGTGCGCAGCCTGTCGCAAGCGGTCAGCAAGGGCGACGATGACGCCGTCACGCGGGGCTTGCAGCTGTTGTACCGTGCCGGAGAGCAAAAATCGTCTGTCTACGGCGGCGACCCCGTCCAGGCGCAGCTGCGCGCGTCCTTGCTGGAAGGCCTGGGCTGGGTGCCCGGCTATGAGCCTTCGCTGGTGGCCAGCTATCTTGACTTGCTGCAAGCGAACCCGCGCGACCATCTGGTGGCGGCGGCCATGGGGCGCATGCACCTGAGCCTGAACGAACCGCAGGCGGCGCGCCAGTACTTCGAGCAAGCCTTGTGGGCACGCCCGACCGATGGCACGGCCTGGCTGGGCATCGCGGCGACGGCGCTGCTGCGTGGCGGCGACGAGCGCGATGCCGTCAACATGGTGGCGCTGGCGCAGCTGACGGCCTACCGTTATGCCGTGCAGAACGCCTTGCCCGCCGAGCCGGGCCAGCCGTCCGACAATGGCGTCGCCCGCACGATGCAACGCATGGACCTGAACGCCAAGATGCTGCGTCTGGTTCAGGGGTGGGATTACCAGAAGCGCTGGGACAAGGCGCTGGCCGATGGCGCGCTGCTGGCGGCCAGGCTCAAGGCCATGCCACCGCTGCGGGACCAGGTCGGCGGCGTGCAGCGCGAGACGATGACGACCGTGACTTACGGCGTGCTGGACGAACAGCATGCAACGGGTGAAAACCGCCTGACCCTGACCATTGCGGCCGACGGCACGCTCAGCTATGCGGCGGCCGAGTTGCCGATGGAGCCGATGCTCAACAAGGTGCTGCTCGACAGCGTGAAGCGCTGGACCTACTTGCCGGCCGTGCAGCACGGTCAATTGCGGGAGGCCAAGGTGGTGGTGCTGGTGCGCTATCGTAACGGCCGGGTCAGCTTCGTGCCGGCCGGCGTGGCCGCCACGACGGAAAATTAAAGGAATACCATGAAAATCAAGACCTTATGCGCGCTGCTTGGCGCTTGCCTGCTGACCCCGGGTCTGGCGCAGGCGGACATCGTGCAGCGTCAACTGCTGACAAGCATGGCCGTCGAACCCGACAGCGAAGGCGGCGACGTGTTCACGATTGCCGGCACGACGGCCTGCGGCGGCAAGCAGATCCGCATGGATGCCCGCTCGGTCAATCTGGACGAGGCGCCGTACGACGCGCTGAAAGCCGATCTGGCCCGGCACATCCGCAGCAAGACGCCCATGCGCGTCACCCTGAAAAAATGCCCCGAGGATGCAAGCGTGCCCATCGTGCGCCAGATCGCCGCCTGCACGCCAGCCGCCTGTGCCGATGGCCGGGCGCGGCTGTACCTGCACGAAGGTTTCTACCCCGTCGAGCAGGAAAAAGCGCCCAACGTGCTGCTGTTGCCCTTGCCGAAAGGCAAGCTGCCAGGCACATGGAAGGTCGATATTTATAGCGTCGCCGACCACAAGTTGCGCCTGTCCGGCCAGGTCAACCGCGCCGATTATGCCTCCGGCGAGCTGGTGGGCGGCTATGTGACGTATTTCCCCAATGGCAAAGTCGAGAAACAGGTGGCGCAGGATGGGCAAGGCCGGCAACACGGCATCGGCAGCAAGTACTATCCCGACGGCACGCTGGAGCTGCGCGGCAACTGGCGCCATGGCATGCCCGAGGGCGAGCACCAGCGCTATCACGCGACGGGCAAGCTGAGCGAGACGAGCCGCTACCGCGACGGCCAGCGCCTGGACGGGCCCGTGCAAACCTTCGATGAAAATGGCAAGCCCGGCACCAGCTACACTTTGCGTGGCGGCAAGATGGAAGGCGAGATGCTCACGTATTTCCCGGATGGAAAAATCTCCAGCCGTTCAGAAATGAAGGACGGCAAGTCCAATGGCGTGACGACGAATTACTACCCCGATGGCGCCGTGCACGCCAGGATGACGCAGGTCGACGATTTGCCGGTCGGGGAAGCGCTGGAGTTCTATCCCGACGGCAAGGTGCAAAGCCGCCAGCGGTACGGCGACAAGGGCGGGCTGCTGAGCCTGCAGCGCTACAGTCCGCAGGGCGTGCTGGTGCTGGAACGACGCTGGGATGCCCAATGGCGCGAGCAGGGCACGTCGCGCTCGTGGTACGAAAGCGGCAAGCCCGAGCAAGCCATCGAGTATGTGAACGACCGGCGCGACGGCTGGAGCCGCAGCTGGCGCGAAGATGGCAGCCTGAAAAGTGAGTGCCAGTATGTGGCCGGCAAGGCCCAGGGCGGCTGCGGCGAGGCGCCGCCGGCGCCGGAACTGCAGCGCAAGGAGCAGGCATGGCGCGCCTTGTGAAGCATGTGCTGCTTGCAACGCTGCTGTGGCCGGCGCTGGTCCACGCCGAGATCGAACAGCGGCAAGTGGTCAGCGCGATCAAGGCCGAGGCCGGCAAGGGCGGCGGCGATGTACTGACACTGGCCAGTGACAACGGTTGCGGCGGGCGCCAGGTGCGCATGGATGCCTTGTCCGTGCACCTGGACGCAGCGCAATACGCGGCCATGAAGCAGCAGCTGGCGCCGTTGATACGCGAGGCGACGCCCTTGCTGATGCGCATCAGATCGTGTCCGGCACCGGGCGCAGCGCTCGCCATGCCCGAAGTTAGCAAGCTTGGCGGCTGCGAGCCGCAAGCGTGTGCGGACGGCAAGGCGCGCCTGTATTTGAATCACCATCTGTCGCGCGGCGAAGTGAAGGAACATGCGCGCTATGCGCTGGTCGTTCCGCTGCCGCCCGGCAAGACGCCGGGCACCTGGCAAGTCGAGATCTATCACGTGCGCGAAGGCGAACCGAAGCGGCTGACGGGCCAGGTCGACGCCCCCGATTACCTGCGCGGCAAGCTGGTGGGCAACTACAGCATGTATTACCCGCATGGTCAGCTGGAAATGCTGGTGGAGCAGGACGGGCGCGGCGTGCAGGAAGGCGTGCAGACCCGCTATTACCCGGACGGCCAGGTTTCCATGCGCGGCAGCTGGCGCAATGGCGTGCAGGAAGGCGAAGAGCAGACTTATCACCAGAGTGGCAAGCTGATCGAGTCGCGCACCTACCGCAACGGCGCCCGCGCCGATGGTGTGGTGGAAACGTTCGATGAAAACGGCAAGCTTCGCACGCGCATGACGCGGGTCAAGGGCGAGACGCACGGCGAGCTGCTGCTGTTCTATCCCGACGGCACCGTGGAAAGCCGCAGCCAGTATGTGAATGGCATCATGACGGGCCCCAGCACCGGCTATTTCCCGGATGGCAAGGTACGCAGCACGGCAAGCTATGTGGACGGCAAGCCCGCCGGCGACAGCGTCGAATATTATCCGGACGGCAAGGTCGCCAGCAAGCGCACGCACAGCGGCCACTACGTATTGCGCAGCGAACAGCGCTTCAGCCGGGCCGGCGTGTTGCTCGTGCACAAGCTGTGGAACGCGGGCGGGCGCGAGGAGGGCGCCTTGCGCTCGTGGTATGCCGATGCCAAGCCGCGCCAGCTGATCGAGTACGTGGATGGCGAACGCCAGGGCTGGACGCGGCATTGGAACGAAGATGGCAGCCTGGAAAGCGAATGCCGCTATGTGGCGGACGAGCCGCAGGGGGAGTGTATGGGTGCGTCTGCCAAGATGTCGTACACGGAGGATGGGATTGAGCCGCTGATGCCGGAATCTTGAGCGAGGTAACCGGATGGCGGATGGCATCCACAGTTCTTCCGGTCGCAGCACTGTGCTGCTGGCATCAAACACCGCTGCCAGCCCGGACGGGACCTTGGCGCATGGCCGTTTGTGCTGGACCGGGCCTTTTGTGGTCGGCTGCATTCGCCCCGAAGCGGACCTTCCCAACCGCAAGATCCGGATGGTTGCGTCTCATCTCTCCGCTCGTTCAAAGCGTTGATCGACCAACCGGTTCTACCTGCCCAGCCAGATACGCTGTAATGCCGCACCAGGCGGATGGAGTGAAGCTCAGTTTGCTGCGGCCAACTAATCCTGATCCCAAAGGAAAAATAGTCAAGCACTGCTTTTCCACAATAAAGCCAATCATACCGATCCAACCTTCAGGTATGAACCACCATGAGTCACCTTCAATTGAATAACTCAGGTCGCACTCGACCGGTCGGCCAAGGTGCCGCTGTAACGCTCTGACGGCTTGGTCGAGCGAGTCTTTCGAATTGTGGCCAACGCTTCCGCGTCGGCCATGAAGAGAATATCGTTCAAGGAATTCTGATTCGCGCTGCTGAACTTTTCGATCAGCTTCGATGGCCCACTTTTCACAAGCCGGATGAGCTCCTTGCATCCCACAGATTTCGCACACGCCTTCACCGAAGAGGCCGCAGACCTCGACTTCTTCCAAATATTGTTTGTCCATTGCTCAGGCTTGCAAGTCACGTAAATATGTCTGCTTTTGGCCGGATTCAGCCCGACGCATATTGGTTGCCTTTAGGCCATTCGCCATTTGCACGATACTCGTTACGGATTTTCCACACAGCTTTTTTAAATCTAGTTCCAGAGTCATCGCCGGGCATTGGTAATAGAAGCTACGCATCGAGAGTGTTGCTTTGCACCACAGATTCGCGATGAAAAAATAGTCGACGAACCCATCGGTCTCTTTGTCTTTCAGCATGCCGATTGACTGTTCGTCGACTCGCATATCTTCAGTAAGCTTCAGATCATAATTCTATAGGCAACGTCTGCTAGTGGCCGATTGTTACTATCAAATAATGGCTCCTTCCCACAAACTTACGCGCGTCCAAACGTTTCTAGGGAGCCAGCGAGTTTGTAGTCGGTAAGTCCATAAAGTTTCTTTAGTAATGCATCGATCGCTTGAAATAGCATGTTAGGGTCAGCTAACTTGTACTGAACACATGCCAGCCGGCCGGGCGACCAATCGATGATCTGTGCAGGCTGAAGTCCTGCAAAAACGTCGGTGATGAGGGAGACCGGTGAAGAATTTTCCGTATAAGAGAAATCCATGTAGTCGCCGTAGATTAGTATCCATACGTCAGGACGCCCAACAACGCTTAGTCTCGCGTAAAACTCCCTTGATGGAAGCTCACTATGGAGATTTAGGCTGCCAAAGGCTCCCTGCAAGATCCGGCGAACTTCTTCTTTTGATTCCTCTCGCATTGCTAATCCTACTCAGCTTATGAATGACTTTAATGCGCTGCATCTCGCATGTTTGCACGAACGTCCGCTCCTGGCCGCTTGAAGCCACCTCAAATTCCATACCTGTTCCGAGCAGCGGCCTCAAGCTCAGCCTGCGCCAAGCCTGCTTGCCGCCAAAATTCAAAAAAATACTCCAATGTTTCGGCAGTAGCGCCACTATCCATAGGATGCAAGACGCAGATGGCCGTTCTTATTTTCAAAACGTCCGGCTCGTCCGATTGGTCTCGCCCTTCAATTGCTCGCCAGAGGCGTACACGCTCAGCGATGACTTCCTCAGCCGTCGCCGCACCGGTCATGTATCGATTCGCCACCGCTGCCGCTGACCTGGCAACCGCTGGCAATTGGGCAGTCAATCTGTCAATAGCCTCAATCATGAAGCGCTGCGCTAAAGATTGTTCTGCAGGGTCATCCAGGTCCACCGCGGATGCAATGGCATCAAAAAGTCTCTTATTCAACATTTGCATTCAGTTTTGGTGATTGCGCGATGCCTGCGGCGGGGCCGCCTCCAGCAAATGGCGTTCCCCAAAGACACAGATTGGGGTCGTACCCTCAGGGTACGACCCCGGACCTTGCATGGGTTCCATGATGGAAGGGCCTGGTGGCTTAGCGGTGCGGCGGCGTCAGCACGCTGGCGATGGCCTTCGGCAAGGTTTCCGGATAATCGCGGCTGAAGTGCAGGCCACGGCTTTCGCGGCGGGACAGGGCGCTGTTGACGATCATCGAGGCCACGTCGACGAGGTTGCGCAATTCCAGTAAATCGTGCGTGATGCGGAAGTTGCGGTAGTACTCGTCGATTTCTTCCTTCAAGAGCGCAATGCGGTGCTGGGCCCGCTCCAAACGCTTGGTCGTGCGCACGATGCCCACGTAATTCCACATGAAGCGGCGCAGCTCGTCCCAATTGTGGGAAATCACCACTTCCTCGTCCGCATCCGTGACGCGGCTTTCATCCCAGTCGGGCAGGTAGGGCGTGCCCAGCTTTTCCTTGCTTTCGATATCCTGCGCGCAGGCGCGGCCGATGACGATGCATTCCAGCAAGGAATTGCTGGCCAGGCGGTTCGCGCCATGCAAGCCCGTGCAGGCCGTCTCGCCGACCGCATACAGGCCCGGCAAGTCGGCGCGGCCGGACAGGTCCGTCACGACGCCGCCGCACGTGTAGTGGGCGGCGGGCACGATGGGAATCGGCTGCTTGGTGATGTCGATGCCCAGTTCCAGGCAGCGCGCGTAAATGGTGGGGAAGTGTTCGATGAGGAATTCGGCCGGTTTGTGGCTGATATCGAGGTGCACGTAGTCGAGGCCCCGCTTCTTGATCTCGAAGTCGATGGCGCGCGCCACCACGTCGCGCGGCGCCAGTTCGGCCCGCTCGTCGTGGGCCAGCATGAAGCGCTGGCCGGCAGCCGCGCCCGCTTCAGGCGGCAGTTTCAGCAAGCCGCCTTCGCCGCGGATGGCTTCGGTGATCAGGAACGATTTCGCATATGGGTGGTACAAACAGGTCGGGTGGAACTGGATGAACTCCATGTTCGAGACGCGGCAGCCGGCGCGCCAGGCCATGGCGATGCCGTCGCCGCTGGCCGTGTCGGGGTTGGTGGTATATAAATACACCTTGCCGGCGCCGCCCGTGGCCAGCACGGTGTGCTCGGCGGCAAACGTGTGCACCTTGCCCGTTTGCTCATCCTGCACGTACAGGCCGTGGCAATGCGGTTGCGCATTGCGCTGCGTGGGCTTCATGCCCAGCTTGTCGGAGGTGATCAGGTCGATCGCGCAATGGTGTTCGAACAGGCTGATGTTCGGGTGGGCGCGCACCTTTTCTTCCAGCGTCACTTGCACGGCGTGGCCCGTGGCGTCGGCCGCGTGGATGATGCGGCGCTGGCTGTGGCCGCCTTCGCGGGTCAGGTGGAAACCCAGCTCGGCCGAGGCGTCGCGCGTGAACGGCACGCCTTGCTCGATTAGCCATTCGATCGCTTCGCGGCCGTGCTCGACGATGTAGCGCGTGGCGCTCTCGTCGCACAAGCCGCCGCCGGCGATCAGGGTGTCTTCGATGTGCTGCTGGTGGCTGTCGCCGGAGTCCAGCACGGCCGCGATGCCGCCCTGCGCCCAGTTGCTGGCGCCATCGAGCAGCGCGCGTTTGGAAATGATCGCGACGGTGCGCGTCTCAGCTAAATGCAGTGCAACCGATAAACCCGCCAGGCCACTGCCGACAATCGCTACATCAAATTTCATGACATTTATCTTCTTTTAGGGGAAGCATACTATATGCCATTTCCCCTCATTCGGTAATGTATTGAGATAAATTCTGCCAGTGAAAGATAGCTGGGGCTGTAGCTTGTGGCGCATCAATGTCTTCTTGGAACAGTTCGCCATCATGGCAAGACCAGCAGCGGCCCGCCTTGCGCGCCGCCTGGTGCTTTTTGCCGCAGGGGGAACCATGATCCGCATCTTCAGCCATTATGTCTCGAAAACAGCGTTTATCTTGCTGTTGCTGGAAATCCTGCTCCTGCTGCTGTCGGCCACCCTGACGTCCTTGCTGTGGCTGGCGGACGGCAGCCGCGTGCTGCGCGTGGGCGATATTTACCTGTCGTCCGCCATCTTTGCGCTGGTCATCGTCCTGAGCATGAGTGCGCTGGGCATGTACCAGCACCGCTCGCGCGAAGACATCCGCAACACCTTATTGCGCATCCTGCCTTCGTTCGCGCTGGGTTTTGCCGTGCTCAGCGTCCTGATACGCTTCATTCCGACGCTGCAATTCGGGCGCGGCAGTGCGATGATCTTCGGCCTGGGCGCCATTGGCGTGCTGCTGGCGCGCCTGGTGGTATTCAAATCCTCGCAATCGGCGCTGATGGAAGGCCGGCTGATCCTGGTGGGCGGCGGGGCGCTGGCGCGCGAATGCATGGACTTGGCGGCCAGCAAGATCGGCTTCCATCAATTTACGGTGGTCGGCTGCATCGATGTGGCGGGCGAGCAATGCTGCGTGCCGGCCTCGGCCTTGCTGCCGGCCGGACCGTCGCTGCTGGCCACGGCGCAGCGCCACGCCGCGCATGAAATCGTCGTGTCCGTCAGCGACCGGCGCAATGGCGCGTTTCCTGCCAAGCAATTGCTGGAATGCGCGCTGGGCGGCGTCAAGGTGATCGACGCGGCCACGTTTTTCGAACGCGAAGCATGCCAGATCCGCATCGATTCCTTGCAACCGAGCTATCTGATCTATGGCGGCGGTTTCGACCAGAGTTTTTTCCGCGCCGCGTCGAAGCGTTTGTTCGATCTGGCGGCCAGCGCGGTTATCTGCCTGGCCACGCTGCCCGTGATGCTGGTGACGGCCCTGTGCATCCGCCTGGAAGACGGCGGCCCCGTGTTTTACCAGCAAGAGCGGGTGGGGCGCGATGGCCAGCCTTTCAAGGTACTGAAATTTCGCAGCATGCGCTGCGATGCCGAGCGCGACGGCAGGCCCATCTGGGCGCTGGCCAACGACGCGCGCATCACGCGCGTGGGCAATCTGATCCGCAAGCTGCGCATCGACGAACTGCCGCAGATGCTCAATGTGTTTCGCGGCGAAATGAGTTTCGTGGGCCCCCGTCCCGAGCGCGCGTATTTTGTCGAGCAATTGAAGGAGCAGGTGCCGTACTACAACATTCGTCACAACATCAAGCCGGGCATCACGGGTCTGGCGCAGGTGCGCTACCAGTATGGCGCTTCCGTCGATGATGCCGTCAAGAAGTTGCAATATGACCTGTATTATGTGAAAAACAATAGCCTGTTCCTCGACTTGCTGATCCTGCTCGACACGGTGCAGGTGGTACTGTTTGGCAAGGGCAGCCGATGATGCGGGCGCAGTCGGCCTGGCTGGCGGCGGCCGATGCGGCGGCGCTCAGCCATGGTCTGGCATCGCTGGCCTTTTTCGTGCTGGCGCTGCTGCTCATCAGCAATTGGCGCGCGCGGCAGAACGTGCGCGCCTTGCTGGTCGCGTGCCTGGCGACGGGAGTCTGGGCCACGGGCACGGTGGTGCTGGTGCTGCTGGGGCAGCGCATCGCGCTGGCCGGCGACGCGCTCGAATTGCTGCGCACCCTGGCCTGGCTGGTGTTTTTGCTGCTGCTGATCGAGCCGTCGCGGTCCCGCCTGCGCCTCGTGCTGGCCGGCATCGTTCTCACGGCGCTGGCGCCCTGGCTGCTCTCCATGGCTTCCTCCTGGCTGGCGCTGCCTTTGCCGGCGCGCATCATCGCCAGTGTCTGCCGTTTGCTGCTGGCCGTGCTGGGCATGTTGCTGGTGGAACAGTGGTACCGCAACACGCCGCCCTTGAAACGCTGGGGCATCAAGTTTGCGTGCCTGGGCGTGGGCGGGCTGTTTGCCTACGATTTCTATCTGTACAGCGACGCCTTGCTGTTTCGCGCGGTCAACGATGACATCTGGGCCGCGCGCGGCATCGTCGACGCCCTGTGCGCGCCGCTGCTGGCCGTCTCGGCGGCGCGCAATCCGGGCTGGGCGCTGGGCTTGTCCGTCTCGCGCCAGATGCTGTACCGCTCGGCCGCCTTGCTGGGCTCGGCCATTTACCTGCTGGCCATGGCGGCCAGCGCCTATTATTTGCGCTATTTCGGCGGCACCTGGGGTTCCTTGATGCAGATGGCTTACCTGGGCGGCGCGGCCCTGCTGCTGGCGGGCGTGCTGTTTTCGGGCAGCCTGCGCGCCAAGCTCAAGGTGACTATCAATAAACATTTTTACAATGCCATCTTCGACTACCGCGAGGAATGGCTGCGGTTTACGCGGGCCTTGTCGGAAGACGGGCCGGCCCTGGGCGAACGCACGATACAGGCCATGGCGAAACTGGTGGAAAGCCGCGCAGGCGCGCTGTGGATACTGCGCGAACCTGGCCTGTTTGCCCCGGCGGCCAGCTGGAACTGGCCGCCGAGCACGTGGAGCGAGCCGGCGTCCGGCAGCCTGTGCCAGTTTCTGGAGGCGCGGCAATGGGTGATCGACGTGCCCGACTGCGAGCACAACCCGCGCCAGTACGGCGGCTTGCTGTTGCCGCCCGCGCTGCTGGCGCTGCCCGACGTGTGGCTGCTGGTGCCCCTGATGCTGCATGGCCAGCTGTTCGCCTTTGTCGCGCTGGCGCGGCCACGCACGCACATCGGCTTGAACTGGGAAATCCTCGACGTGCTGAAAATTGCCGGCAGCCAGGCCGCCAGCTATCTGGCGCACCGCGAATCGCTCGATACGCTGACGGTGGCGCGCCAGTTCGAGTCGTTCAACCGCATGTCGACTTTCATCGTGCACGACCTCAAGAACCTCGTGTTCCAGCTGTCGCTGTTACTGAGCAATGCGGAAAAGCACCGCGCCAATCCCGCTTTCCAGGAAGACATGCTGGGCACCTTGGACCATTCCGTGCAGAAAATGAAGACCCTGCTGCAGAAACTGGCGCGCGGCGAAGCGCCGGAAGCGCCCGCGCCGCTGCTGCTCGACGGCTTGCTGCGCCAGGCCGTGGCCGCCAAGGCAAGCCTGGCGCCGGCGCCCCGGCTGGAAATCGTCGATGGGGAACTGACGGTGTTGGCCAACCGCGCGCGGCTGGAACGGGTGCTGGGCCACTTGATTCAGAACGCCATCGAGGCCACGGCCAGCGACGGCAAGGTGGACGTGCGGCTGCGGCGCGAGCAGCACACGGCCGTGGTCGAGCTTGACGATACGGGGCAGGGCATGAGCGAACAGTTCATCCGCGAACGCTTGTTCAAGCCGTTCGACACGACCAAGACGGCGGGCATGGGCATCGGCGTGTTCGAAAGCCGCGAATACCTGCGCGAAGTGGGCGGCAGCCTGGAAGTGCGCAGCGAACCGCAGGTGGGCACGACGTTTCGCGTGATCCTGCCGCTGCATGCGCCTTTGGGGGCAGAGCCGTCGGCGCTGACCCCAGACTTCCGTTGCCCTATTCACTGACAGGAGCTGATACGCATGGCCAAGCAAAAGTTGCTAGTCATCGAAGACGATCCCGGCTTGCAAAAGCAGCTGCACTGGAGTTTCGACGGTTATGAGGTCTTGCTGGCGGGCGAGCGCGAGGCGGCGCTGGCGCTGGTGCGGCGCCACCAGCCGGCTGTCGTGACGATGGACCTGGGCTTGCCGCCCGACCCGGACGGCGCCACGGAAGGCCTGGCTACGCTGCAGCAAATCCTCGCGCTGGCGCCGGACACGAAAGTCATCATTTTGTCGGGCAACCAGGAACGCGCGCATGCCTTGAAAGCCATCGCGCTGGGCGCCTACGATTTCCACCAGAAACCGTTCGAGGCCGACATGCTGGGCCTGGTCATCGCCCGCGCGTTTTACCTGCACGCGATGCAGCAGGAAAACCGCCGCATGCTGCAGACGCAGGCCGATTCCCCCTTGGCGGGCATCGTCAGCCGCGATCCCGGCATGCTCAAACTGTGCCGCAGCGTGGAAAAAGTGGCGCCTTCGTCGGCCAGCGTGATGCTGCTGGGCGACTCGGGCAGCGGCAAGGAACTGATCGCGCGGGGCTTGCATGCGCTGTCGAGCCGCCATGCCCAGCGTTTTGTCGCCATCAATTGCGCGGCCATCCCGGAAAACTTGCTGGAAAGCGAGCTGTTCGGCTATGAGCGGGGGGCGTTTACGGGCGCGGCGCGGCAAACGCTGGGCAAGATCGAGCTGGCCCACGGTGGCACTTTCTTTCTCGATGAAATCGGCGACATGCCGATGGCGCTGCAGGCGAAACTGCTGCGTTTCCTGCAGGAGCGAATCATCGAACGGGTGGGCGGACGGGCCGAGATCGCCGTTGACGTGCGCATCGTCTGCGCCACGCACCAGGATTTAAAGGTGCTGGCGGAACAGGGCCGTTTCCGCGAAGACCTGTTTTACCGCCTTAGCGAAATCGTGCTGCGCATTCCTCCGCTGCGCGAGCGGGCTGGCGATGCGGCCTTGCTGGCCCATCATTTCAAGAACAAATTCTGCGCCAGCGAAGGCCGCGGCAGCCTGCATTTCAGCGCCGGCGCGCTGCAGCTGATCGAAAGCTATGGCTGGCCCGGCAACGTGCGCGAAGTGGAAAACTGCATCAAGCGGGCCGTCATCATGAGCGACGGGCCGCAGATCGCCGCCGACGATCTGGGCTTGCCCGCCAGCGCCCAGGCGGCGCCCCAGGACGAATCGCTGAACCTGCGCCAGGCACGCGACGGAGCCGAATACAAGGTCATGGTGCGCGCGCTGGCGCGGGCCGACGGCAATATCGCCAAGGCGGCCGAACTGCTGGGTGTCAGCCGGCCCACGCTGTACGACTTGATGAACCACCATGGCATCAAATAGTGTCCGTGCACTGATGTGTATCAAATATCAAGATTGTGTAAGGCGTCGCACATACGCAGGCGCCGCCGTGGCGCATCCTAGCCTCATCAACAACGAGGAGGCGTCATGAATGCGATCAGTTTATTAATGCAAGACCACAAGGCCGTCAAAGCCCTGTTTGCCCAATATGAAGGCTTGAGCGACCGCTCATTTGCCACCAAGAAAAAGCTGGCCGACCAGATCTGCCAGGAATTGACCGTGCACACGCAGCTGGAAGAAGAAATCTTCTACCCGGCCGTGCGTCGTCCCATCCACGATGGCGACCTGATGGATGAAGCCCTCGTCGAGCACGCGAGCGCCAAGGAACTCATCGCGCAAATTACCGCGATGGACCCCGCCGACGACCTGTACGACGCCAAGGTCAAGGTCCTGTCCGAGCAGATCGAGCACCACGTCCAGGAAGAAGAGGGCGATATGTTTCCCAAGGTACGCGATACGGCCGTCGACCTCGACGCGCTGGGCAAGGAAATGGCCGCGCGCAAGGAACAGCTGACGGGCGTCGCCGCCTGAACGGCATAAAAAATCAACAACCAAGGGAGTATTTCATGCAAGCTACACAATTGTCCGTATCGGACCTGAACAATCCGGGCGTGTCCTGGGGCGCCGTGCTGGCGGGCGCCGCCGCAGCGGCCGCCTTGTCCTTCATCCTGCTGATTCTCGGCGTGGGCCTGGGCCTGTCGTCCGTATCGCCGTGGTCGTTCAACGCCACGGCCATCGGCGTGTCGACCATCGCCTGGCTGGCCTTCATGCAACTGGCCGCCTCCGGCATCGGCGGCTACATGGCGGGCCGTCTGCGCGTGAAATGGAGCGCCATTCATACGGATGAAGTGCATTTCCGCGATACGGCGCACGGCTTGCTGGCCTGGGCCGTGGCCACCCTGATCACCGTGGCCGTGCTGGCCGGCGGCACGCGCGCCGTGCTGAGCGGCGCCATCGATGCGGGCAGCGGCGTGGCGGCGGCAGTTGGCCCGGCCGTAGGGGCGGGCGCAGGTGCTGCAGGTGCCGCCAGCGCCAGGCAAGGCGAGGGCGGCGGCGCCAATCCGCTCGATTATTTCTCGGACATGCTGCTGCGCGCGGCCCCAGCGCCAGCCGCCTCCGGCACGCCAGCGATGGCGAATCCTGGCGCGACCGTCGCCGACCAGCGCATGGAAATCGGCAAGATCTTCGCCACAAGCCTGTCCACGGGCAGCCTGGCCGCCGATGACCGCGCCTACCTGGGCCAGGTCGTGGCCAGCCGCACGGGCGTGACGCAGGCTGAAGCGGAAGCGCGCGTCGACGCCGTCTATGCGCGTGCCGTGAAAGCTGCCGCCGATGCGAAGGCTGCCGCCCAGCAAGCGGCGGAAACGGCCCGCAAAGCCGGCGCCCACACGGCACTGTGGATGTTCGTCGCCTTGCTGCTCGGCGCTTTCGTTGCCAGCCTGGCGGCAACGTTTGGCGGCCGCCAGCGCGACCATGAGCGCGTGCTGCGCCACGTCACCATCTGAACCCCTACCTATTAGATAAATCAAGGAGTCTGCCATGCGTTCCATCCTCTTGCTGCTGTTGGGCATTCCATTACCCATCGTCATACTGATCGCCCTGTTCGTCCGCTAAGCGGGCCAACATGAGAAAAACCGGCGCCCGCCGCAAGATGGGCGCCGGTTTTTGCGTGAAAGCAGGCGCATGTGTAAGATGACGCCATCTTTCCACCGAGACTATCCATGAACGTGAGCACCATCCGTCCCTTGCTGAAAACCGCCGCCATCGCCGCCTTTGCCTGCAGCGTGCTGGCCTCGTGTTCCACCCTGATCGGCCCGCGTGACGTGAATGTGTCGCTCAGCAAGATGCAGCAAGGCCTCGAGCGCCGCTTTCCCATCGATAAACGGGTACTGTCCGTGCTGGACGTCAAGCTGACTCATCCGCAGCTTTCCTTGCAGCCCGAGCGCGAACGGGTCGCCTTGAGCGTGGACGCCAGCGTGATGCCGCCGTTCATCCGCCAGACCTGGCGCGGCAGTCTGGCCATGTCGGGCCGTTTGGTGCTCGACGCGAAGCGCAACGCCGTCTACCTGAGCGAAGCGAGCGTGGACAAGGTGAGCATCGACGGCATGGACGAGGCGCAGCAGCGCCAGTTCGCCAAGGTGGCCAGCCTGGTGGCCGACCAGCTCATGCATGAAACGCCGATCTACACGTTCAAGCCCGACGAATTGCGCTATGCGGGCGTGCAATTCGTGCCCACGCAGATCAGGACCACGGGCAATGGCTTGACGGTGACGTTCGAGCCGGTGAAGTAGGGGCGCATTGCATCAGCATGCTATTCCGGGCAAAAGTAATGACGGCTATCGGCAGGCGGATCTATCCGCTCAAGAACCACCCGGGCGAGCAGCTTTTCGATGACTGCCGCGTCGCGGACATTCTGCTCTGACACTGCATATCCATCATGTAAAGAAATTTTCACCACCCCTGCGTGGCACCAGATAAACACCTCGATACCCGTGATGGTGCACTGACCTGGCTGTTGCCACAATGTATCATCAATTAGTGATGGAAACTGCAGGAACAGATCGCCCTGGTAAGCGACGCCCGGCACGGGCTGCGGTGGCAGTGCGTCAAATTTCACCAGGTCGACGCCCAGGTCCGCCAAAAATGTGTCGAGTTGCGCCGGTTCCTTATAGACAAAGGAGATATCCAATGAGTCGCCGTCATTGGCATGTCCTCCAAGTGCCCTGAAAAAACGGAAAAACTTCAGCCGTTGTGCCCATCTGCGTAGCTTTTTTTCGCTATGTTCCCTGAACAGGTATTCCATCCATCTATTCACGGCGATCCTTCAGTGCGAGTGATGCTGGCGGGCATACAAGATATCTGTGTCGTTGTGTTATTGCGCGGCGTCGCTTCTTCATGGAACAGGTCGGCCAGGTATTCGCATAGCGCATCTGCTTGAATATCGTCCGGAATAATGAAATCGGCAGGGCGGCGCTTGCCTTCCGCACCCAGGTAGAAGGCGCGCCATGCTCCCGGATTGCCCCGGATGGCGATCAGCGTGCCGAAAATATTGAATCTGTATTCCTGCATTAAGCTGCTCCATTCCCTTGCTCAGGTTTGACATTTGTTGTGCTATAGTAATATTTACTTATATAGTAACATTTACTGATCCAGGGGCGGACAATGGTCAATATCAGCACGGCGGGAATCCAACCAGGGGCACTGTCTGCCGCGGAAGGCAACAAGGTGTCATCAGGCAAGGCAGCATCGGACAAGGCCCAGACAACCCAGGCGCCAGCCGGCGTCGGCGCCGTCGCGGACGAGGTCGTGATTTCGACCCTGGCCGGGCGTTTGTCGACGGCCGCGACGGCGACCAGCGCCGCTATCGAGGGTTACGATCATCGATCGCTGGGCGCATGGGTCAATGACAATATCAGCAGCATCCTGTATCCGCTGGACGCCGGACACAAGGCGGCCGCAGCACAGCAGCTGCCGCAACCAAATGACGCTGCCTCGGCAAAATCGGCCGCTGCCGCGACCGCGTTTATCGATAACAAGGGTCCCAATCCGTTTGCGGGCTTGTCGCGCGAGCAATTGGCCACCATCACGCACGACGACAGCGGGACATTTACGGTCAACGAGCGGCGCGCCGCCTATACGCAGGCCTATGATGAAGAGCAGGCGTGGCGCAGCCAGGTCGTGGCGCAAGCCATGCAGGAATACAATACCACCGGCAAGATGACCAATTTCTTCAAGTCGGCGCTGGCGCATTTCAATGCATTGCCGCAGCTGGAACAGGCACAGTATCCTGAGAATTACGCGAGCGGCCTGCAAGATAAAATCAAGCTCGATTTTAACTATTTCAATCACGCGGCCGGAGATGGCGCGCCTACGCCGGGTTCGCTGGCCGACATGCAGCGCAATCAGGGCGCCAAGCAAGGCGCAGACCTGTTTGAGCTCCTGAGCCGCTGATCACTGGAATTGCTCAAAGGACATTGTTTCCACGAAGGCAGGCCGACTATAATCCTGCCTCGCATGCCTGGACACAGCATGTTCTCCAACATGAAGTGAAAACAATTAAAGGAATCTTCGTGAAACGTTCGCTTATCAGCGCCGCCTGCTGCGCTTTGTTCGCCTTATCCTCGCCATCGCTGTACGCCCAGCAAGCCGTAACTGCTGCTGCGCCCGTCTCCGGCATCGACCTGAAAACGCTGGACCCGGCCGTCAGTCCCAGGGATGATTTCTACGGCTACGTCAACGGCGTGTGGACCCGCAATACGGAGATCCCGGCCGACAAATCCGTCTGGGGCACGTATATCGAATTGCGTGAAATCGCGCAAGGCCAGCTGCGCGGCCTGATCGATGCCACCGTCAAGAACCCGGGCAAGCCCGGCAGCGAGGCGCACAAGATCGCCGACCTGTACACGAGTTTCATGAACGACAAGGCGCGCGATGCGGCCGGCTTCAAGCCCCTGAAGGCCGAGCTGGCCCGCGTCGCCGCCATCAAGGACAAGAAGGACTTGCCGGCGCTGTTTGCTTATTTGCAAGGCAATGGCATCCAGACGCCGTTTTCCGCCTATGTGGCGCCCGATGCGCAAGACCCCGAGCGCTACACGGTCAACATCAGCCAGTCGGGCCTGGGTTTGCCCGACCGCGATTACTACCTGAAGGATGACGACGCCAAGCTGCAAGCCGTGCGCGCCAAATACCTCAAGCATATCGAGACCATGCTGGCCATGAGCGGCGACAAGGCCGCGGCCGAACACGCGGCGCAGATCCTCGACATCGAAACGCGCCTGGCGGCCGTGCAGTGGACGCGCGTGCAGATGCGCGATCCCGTCAAGTCGTACAACCGCGTCGATTTCGACAAGTTCGCGGCACTGGCCCCCGCCTTCGACTGGAAAGCCTACTTTGCCGCCGCCGGCCTGGCGAAAAAGGAAAGCTCGGCCGTGGTACGCCAGCCCAGCTTCCTCAGCGGTTTTTCCGAGGCCGTGGCCGCCGTGCCGCTGGCATCGTGGAAGAGCTACCTGAACTGGCGCATCATCGAAAGCTATGCTTCCTACCTGGACAGCGCCACCGTCAAGGAGCGTTTCGCCTTCGACGGCACGGTGCTGCGCGGCGTGCCGCAAAGCGAACCGCAGTGGCAACTGGCGCTGCGCTTCACGGATAACGCCATCAGCGACGCCGTCGGCAAGCGCTACGTGGACATGTATCTGCCGCCGGAAACCCGGCCCCGCGTGATGGCCATGTTCGACAATTTCGTCGCCTCGTTCAAGGATGGCATCGAACAGCTCGACTGGATGGGCCCGGAAACCAAGAAGGAAGCGCAGCTCAAGCTGGCCGCCCTGAAGCCGAAGATCGCGTATCCCGATACCTGGCGCGACTACAGCAGCATGCAGACGCAGCCGAACGACCTGATCGCCAACGTGCGCGCCTCGCGCGTGTGGAGCCGCCAGCAAAACCTGGCCAAGCTGGGCAAGCCGGTCGACCGCGACGAATGGTCGATGACGCCGCAAACCGTCAACGCCAGCTACAGCCCGGCGCTGAACGCCATCACGATCCCGGCCGCCATTTTGCAGCCGCCATTCTTCAATGTGAAAGCGGAAGACGCCGTCAATTACGGCTTGCTGGGCATCACCTTCGGCCATGAGATCAGCCATGCCTTCGACGATTCGGGCAGCCAGTACGATGCCAAGGGCCGCCTGCGCAACTGGTGGACGGCGCAAGACCGCGCCGCCTTCAAGGCGCTGGCCGCCGGCCTCGTCAAGCAGTACGGCGCCTATAGCCCCGTGCCGGGCTACCACATCAATGGCGAGCTGACCCTGGGCGAAAACATCGGCGACAATTCCGGCCTGTCGATCACCTACAAGGCTTACCAGCGTTCGCTGGGCGGCAAGCCGTCGCCCGTCATCGACGGCTTGACGGGCGAACAGCGCCTGTACATCGGCTTTGCGCAGAAATGGCGCGCTAAACTGCGTCCCGAAGCGGCCATCGCCCAGATCAAGAGCGACCCCCATTCGCCGGGCGAATTCCGCGCCAAAGGCACGGTCAAGAACCAGCCCGGCTTTTATGAGGCGTTCGGCATCAAGCCGGGCGACCCGATGTACCTGCCGCCCGAGCAGCGCGTAATCATGTGGTAAGCATGGTTTAAGCGGCTCACCGCGCCGGGAATTATTCCTTGGCGTGGTTGAGCGTGTACCGGGGCAGTTCGACCGTCAGGTCTTCGTTTGACACGCGCGCCTGGCACGACAGGCGCGAGTGGGGCTGCAAGCCCCAGGCCTGGTCGAGCATGTCTTCTTCATTGTCGCCCAGTGCGTTGAGCGAGTCGAAACCCCGCACCACGACCACGTGGCAGGTGGAACAGGCGCCCACTTGGCCGCAGGCATGTTCGATGTCTATCTTGTGAAGCAGCAAGGCGTCGCAGATGCTCATTTGCTCGGGCGCGTCGAAGACGGCGCCGTCGGGAGCGAGCTCGGGATGGGGCAGGACGGTGATTTTTGGCATGCGGGATTCTCCTCGGTTATCTTGCAATACCGTCACCTTGGGCCTTCCCGCCTTGGCAAGGTCAAGCCCCTGCGCGATCCTGCGCGACGATGCACGCGTCGAGATGATCGAGCAATTGCAAGAACACGCGTTTATCCGCAACGTGATTCATCGTGGCGCTCGTCAAGACATCGCTGGCCACCGCCGTCACGGCGGCCCTGGCCTGCGCGCACGCGGCATGCAGCTGCGCGCGATCGAGTTCCAGCAAGGCCGTATCGATGGCTGCGCGCGTAAAATCGTAGGCATCCATGCCGCAGCAGCCGGCCACGCAATGCGTTTCCAGCCGGCAGATCAGCTGCCACAGTTCCCCCAGCAAGGCATCGATGTCGATCGCCTGGCCATAGCGGCCGTCAAGATCGATGAATTCGATCCAGGCGTCGTCGCCGATCTGGATGTCGTACTGGCGGTCGCGTTCGGTCATTTTTCAACATTCTCCTGGTCGGTGGCATCGCATTATAAAAAAACCGCCCGAAGGCGGCTTTCCTATACGGTGCAAGCAAGGCGATTAAATAAAATAGATCAGCGCGATGATGCCAATCACGAGCGCCACGCGGGTGACCTGGTAGGCCGTCTTGTTCCACGCCTTGAAGCGGCGGCGGTACTGGCCCATGGTCCAGGAAATCTGGAACAATTTACTCACGCCGCCCACCTGGTCGCCCAGCTCGTTGGGCGAGGCGGCGGCCGTCATCAGCGTGCGGCCCAGCCAGCGGTTCAAGCCTTGCGCCCAGCGGTAGCGCATCGGGCGCTCGATGTCGCAGAACAGGATGATGCGGTCGCTGTCGGCGTCGTTGCGGGCCCAGTGGATATACGTTTCATCGAACATCACGGCCTGGCCGTCGCGCCAGCTGTGGCGCTCGCCATCGACGTCGATGAAGCAGCGGTCGTCGTTCGGTGTCTGCAGGCCCAGGTGGTAGCGCAGCGAACCGGCGAACGGGTCGCGGTGCGGGTTGAGCTTGCCGCCTTGCGGCAGTTCCGCGAACATGGCCGCCTTGATGGACGGAATCGATTGCAGCAGCGCATAGGTTTGCGGGCACATCTGCTGTGCCGACGGGTGGTTCGCGTCATACCATTTCAGGTAGAAACGCTTCCAGCCATACTTGAAGAAGGAATTGAAGCCCACGTCATTGTTCTTTTCGGCCGCCTTGATCTTTTTCATTTCCTGCATGCGCAGCGCTTCATCGCGGATGATTTGCCAGTTCTGCTGCAGCGGCGCCAGTTCCGGGAATTGATCGACGGACAGATAGGGCGTTGCCGGCACCTTGGAAAAGGTGTGCATGAACAGGTTCAGCGGCGCCATGAACGAGGAGTGATCGAAGATCTGGCGGCGAAACGGCAGGCGCACCTTGCCTCGAAAATGAATATGTAAAACAGAAAACACAAAAATGCCCAGCAAGGCCCACTTCATACACAACCTCGTTTTGAAAGAATGGGGCAATTATAACCAGTTAATGCCCCGGCTACCCCGTGCCACGGTGAAGGAAAGATGAAGCGGCGCGCGCTGGCGCTCTGTCCTACAATGGCTTTATTTCATCACTGAAGGGGTAACAATGGAAATCTGGCACGCACCGCTCGACCTGGCCGCCCTCAACGCCGCCAGCGAGGGCACGGCCATGCGCCACCTGGGCATCGAATTCTCGGCCTTCGGCCCCGATTGGATCGAGGCGACCATGCCCGTCGACCACCGCACCATGCAGCCTTTCAAGCTGCTGCATGGCGGCGCGTCCGTCCTGCTGGCCGAAACCCTGGGCAGCATGGCCGCGAATGCCTGCCTGGACAGCAGCAAGCAGGTCAGCGTGGGGCAGGAAATCAACGCCAACCACGTGCGCGGCGTGCGCGGCGGCCACGTGACGGGGCGCGCCACGCCCATCCACCGGGGCCGCACCAGCCAGGTCTGGGAAATCCGCATCAGCGACGACGACGGCAAACTGTGCTGCATCTCGCGCATCACCATGGCCGTTATCGACACTCCGGGCGCAGGCTGACGCGGCGGTTCTTGACTTGCATCAAGGCACTAAAAGCGAGCGCGTGGAATCATCCATAACGCTGTTCGCTTATAATTCAGTGTGCTGTTGTATTGCGCGGGGTTTCCAGCCGCGCAACTACATTGCCCGAAATTAAAAGCTGACTGCCCAAAAAACGCCAGTTAGAGACCCATCCTGCGCCATGCGGGAAAGGCAACACGACGGCGAGCAGATCGCCGGTGTCTGGCGAGCCCTAGCGGGGCTTGCCTGGCGGAACCGGCAACAATCAACTTTATACAGGGCAATAACAACAATGATGTCATTCAATCGTTTGACGATAGGCGCGCGCCTGAGCGCAGGCTTCGGGCTGCTGGTCTTGCTCATGCTGGTGCTGGCCGCTTTCGCGCTGCTGCGCATCGGCGC
This sequence comes from Janthinobacterium sp. GW823-FHT03B06, assembly GCF_058796955.1. Taxonomy (NCBI): domain Bacteria; kingdom Pseudomonadati; phylum Pseudomonadota; class Betaproteobacteria; order Burkholderiales; family Oxalobacteraceae; genus Janthinobacterium; species Janthinobacterium sp. GW823-FHT03B06. Next base: position 987,802 of record NZ_JBXAJE010000001.1, on the reverse strand, counting down.
CATCTCCGGCGCCATGGACGCGCAAGACAAAGTACAGCTGGAGAAACTGGACCCTCTGTATGTGGCGCGCGAAGCGCTCGACCAGACGGGCCTGGCGGCCCGCAACGCGTATATCTTCCATGACCAGGCCGCCGCCGAAAAGGAGCTGGCCATCCTCGACACCCAGAAAGCGCTGTACCTGGAAGCGCTGGCGAAGCTGGCGCCGCAGTTCGCCGGCGATGCGCAATTCGAGAAAGTCAGCACGGGCCTGAAAACCATGGCGCAGGAATTGCTGCGTCCGCGCCAGTTCCGCGCCACGGGACAGATGGAGCAGTACGGCACCTTCCTCGTCGAGGAGTGCAGCCCCCTGCGGCGCCAGATCGTGTCCGACATCGATGCCGTCCTGAAAAACGTGCAGCGCGAATCGGAGCAGGCCAGCGTGGCCGCGCGCGCCATCTACGGCCAGTCGCTGCGCTGGATCGGCGTGCTGGCCGCGCTCAGCGTGCTCATTTGTATTGCGGTCGCTACCGTCATCACGCGGGGATTGCTGCGCCAGCTGGGCGGCGAACCTGCGTATGCGGCCACGATTGCCGGACGCATCGCGCTCGGTGAGCTGGCCATCGACGTGCATACGCGCCACGGCGACGACAGCAGCCTGCTGTTCGCCATCAAGACCATGCGCGACAACCTCGCTGCCATCGTCGGCAAGGTACGCCACGGTACGGAAAGCATTGCCACGGCCTCGACAGAGATCGCCTCGGGCAACCGCGATTTGTCGCAGCGCACGGAGCAGCAGGCCGGTTCGCTCGAGGAAGTGGCGTCATCGATGGAAGAACTGATATCCGCCGTGCGCCAGAATGCGGACAACGCCCAGCAGGCGAACCACCTGGCGCGCGAAGCGTCGAAGGTGTCGGAGCAGGGCGGCAAGGCCGTGGCCGAAGTGGTGCACACAATGGGTCTCATCAATGCCTCGTCGAACAAGATCGTCGACATCATCGGCGTGATCGACAGCATCGCCTTCCAGACGAATATCCTGGCCCTGAACGCGGCCGTGGAAGCGGCGCGCGCGGGCGAGCAGGGGCGCGGCTTTGCCGTGGTGGCAACGGAAGTGCGCAACCTGGCGCAGCGCTCGAGCGCCGCGGCGCGCGAAATCAAGGCCCTGATCGACGATTCCGTCAGCAAGGTGGGCACGGGCACGGTGCTCGTCGAGCAGGCGGGTGCCACCATGCATGAGGTGGTGGCCGGCATCGGCCGGGTGACGGGCATCATGGCCGAGATCAGCCATGCCACGCAGGAGCAGGGCGCCGGCATCGAGCAAGTCAACCGCGCCATCGTCGACATGGACCGCGTAACCCAGCAAAATGCGGCCTTGGTCGAGCAGGCGGCCGCCGCCGCGCACGAATTGCAGCAGCAGGCGGCGCAGCTGGAACAGGAAGTGGGCATTTTTAAATTGGCCCCGCCGGCGAACGGCCCTTTGCGCCTGGCGGCCTGACGCCGATGGCACGGCGGCACGGCGCGCCGGCAGCCATGCGCCAATAGTCGTATTCCGCGCTACAATGAGCGCTGGATCACCGCCAGGACTACTCATGCAAGTGCGCAGCAGCCATGATCTATCCAGCCCGGACGACGACAAGCCGGCGCCGCCCGTGCTGCAGCTGGCCCTTGCCGGTCTCGGCTGGGGCTTGCTCACCTGCATGCTGTGCTTTGCCATCCTGTTCCTCACGAAATGGCTGCTGCCGCCCGAATACTGGGGCGCGCACACGGGCCTGTCCAAGTTCAAGCGGGAAATGTCGCTGCCGCTGCTGGTGTTCTGGGTCGTCATTTATTCCCCCATCCTGGAAACGTTTCTCGGCCAGTTGCTGCCGCTGGAAATCCTCAAGCGCCTGGGCGCCACCCGGCAGCTGAGCATTTTTATCGGCGCCATCCTGTGGGCCATCGTGCATTTCATCAGCGGCGGCTTGCTGCACGCGATTGTCGCGCTCGGTTCAGGCGCCATGTTCAGCTTTGTCTACCTGCGCTACCGCGCGCCCACTGTGGCCGTGGCCTACGCGACAACGACCTTTTCCCGCGCCTGCAACAACATCGCCATCCTTGTCGCGGTGTTCTACGGCCTCGACGCCTAGGACGCCTGCCGAAACCTGCTGCGCAGCATCGCGCCGTTGCCGCCGCAGGAAGCGCTGACGGCGGCCCTGCGCGACGACTGGGTGCGGCCCCTGTACATGGGTCTGCACCAGCCCCAGGCAAGCGCATGCGTGGCGCGGCTGGCGCAGGCCGACGATGCCCTCATCGCCCGCCTGCTGGGGCAATTCGACTGGCGCAGCCGCGCGGCGGGCGCCTACCTGGCCGCATTGACGGGGCAGGGCGCCTTCACGGATCAGTTGGGCGGCCTGCTGCTGGCCAGCGAGGTCTGCTACGCGGGCAGCGCGTATTGCCTGGCGCTGGCCGTTTTCGACACGCCCGCCAGCCGCGACTACCTGCACCGCTATCTCGAACATTACCTGCGCCAGCCGCAGTTGTACTTTGATCAGGAACAAGCCATGGCTGCCATCGCCTGGCTCGATGGCCAGCATGGCCGGGATGAGGCGGCGCGCCACGCGACAGCCTGGGCCGGTTTCGCGGCCAGCCGGCCGGGTCTGGCGCTGGACGATGCGCTCGCGGCGTTTGCGGCCAGTATGGACCGCTTGCGCGCCCTGCAAGCTCTGAGGGCGCCCGCTAAGTAATCCTCAGGAAATCCTTGTGAAGTTTTGAAAGTCAGAAATCACAATAATTTCTTGGCGGTTAGTTACTTAGCATCGCTCCAGCCTCCGACGTCCAATCCCCACGCCGTACGGCCACTCCCTCCCCACATCCCGCTTTCATGACATTTGCGTGACAAATGGCAGTGTTTCCCCGCCTGATCTGTCACTGCAGAGTGCATGCCGAAGCTGCCTTTCGACGCGGCACGACTTTGTCTTCCATGCCGGCTTGCGCTGGCATATCCACGCGTGATTTTTTTTAAGTTTAACGACAGGAAACTGCAATATGACTAAGAAATTTGAATCCGCCGCCTTCGCGCAATCTTCCGAAGCGGCCGGCGTGTCCGCCATTGACGCCTATCTGAACAGCCTGGCGGCCCCGCAGCGTTTCGTGGGCACGGCGAACGCCGATGTACTCACCGGCACCACGGGCGCGGACGTGCTCGAAGGACTGGCGGGCGACGACACGTATTACGTCAACCATAGCGGCGACGTGGTCGTCGAGCTGGCCAACGGCGGCACCGATACCGTGTACACCAGCGTCAACTACACGGTGGCCGAGAACGTCGAGAACGTCCACCTGACCGCCGCAGGTCTGACGGTGACGGGCAGCGCCACGACCAACAACATCTTTTACGTCGATGTCCCTGGCGGGCACGTGATTGATGGCGGCAGCACGGGCAACGTGGTCAACTACGGCGGCGCAAGCGCGGGAGTGACGGCTGTCTTTGTGCCCGCGGACGGCCCACTAGTGGCGCGTCCTGGCGCTGACGTAGTGAGGAATGTGGCCAGCATCGTCGGCAGCAAGTTCAATGATGTGCTGACCGGCAACGAACTCAGGAATTTCCTTGCCGGCGGTTATGGAAATGACATTTTGCAGGGCGGCAAAGGCGACGATGGCCTGTTCGGCGCGATGGGTGACGATACCTACATTTTCGCCCGCGGCGACGGCGCCGATAACATCACCGAGATGGTGGAGGCGGGCAGCCGCAACGTCGTCTCCTTCCTGGCAGGCGTCAGCGCCGACCAGTTGTGGTTCCGCCAGGTGGGCGCGAACCTTGAAGTGAGCACCATCGGCACGGCCGACAGGATCACCATCAATGGCTGGTATAACGCCGGCTCGCCTCCTCGCATCGATGAATTCCGCACAGCCAACGGCCGCGTGCTGCTGGGAAGCGACGTGGAAAACCTGGTGCGGGCGATGGCCGTCCTGGTGCCGCCGCCGGCGGGCCAGTTGACCTTGCCGGCCGGCATCGCCGCCGCGCTGGCACCAGCGCTGGCGCAGAACTGGCGCACGGAAGGGCCGAACCAGCCGACCAACGGCACTTTCACCGGCACGGCGAACCCGGACATCATCAAGGGCACGGCGGGCGCCGACGTGATGGCCGGCCTGGGCGGCGACGATATCTATTACGTCAACCATGGCGGCGACGCTGTCGTCGAACAGGCGGGCGGCGGACGCGACACAGTCTACACCACCGTCAATCACACCCTGGCCGCCAACGTCGAAGAGGTGCATGTCAGCGCCGCCGGCCTGACGGTGACGGGCAACGGCAACGCGAACGTCTTCCACGTCGATGCCGCCGGCGGCAATGTGCTGCGCGGCGTCGGCGCGAACACTTCGGCCACCTATGCCGCGTCCAGGGCTGGCGTGACGGCCGCCATGATCGCCGTCAACGGTGACGCCACGGCGCGCCCGGGCAGCGATGTGCTGGTCAATATTTCCAACGTGACAGGCAGCGCCCATGACGACGTGCTGTCAGGCAACGAACTGGCCAACACCCTGTTCGGCGGCCTCGGCAACGATACCTTGCAAGGCGGCAAGGGGGACGACGTGCTGACCGGCGGCCTGGGCGACGATACCTATGTCTTTGCGCGCGGCGACGGCGCCGACGTCATCGCCGAGCCCTCGGCCGACGCCAATTACGACAGCATCGCCTTTTTGGCCGGCGTGAACATCGACCAGCTGTGGTTCCGCCAGGTGGGCGCGGATCTGGAAGTGAGTACCATCGGCACGACGGACAAGATCACCATCCGCGGCTGGAACGGGGCCGCGCCGAACATCGAGGAATTCCGCACGGCCGCCGGCCACGTCATGCGCGGCGCCGACGTGCAGCTGCTGGTGCAGGCGATGGCGAACCTGGCGCCGCCGCCGCTGGGCCAGCTGACCCTGCCGGCCGCCACGGCCGCTGCCCTGGCGCCCGTGCTGGCCCAGGCCTGGCACTTCAACGGTCCCACGCAGCCCACGGGGCAGCACTTTGTCGGCACGGCGAACGCCGATGTCATCAACGGCACGGCCGGCGCCGACCTGCTCGAAGGCTTGGGCGGCGACGACACGTATTACGTCAACCACAGTGGCGACTTCATCGTCGAGCGGGGCAACGGCGGCAACGATACCGTCTACACCAGCGTCGATTACACGGTGGCCGACAATGTCGAATACGTGCGCCTCGCCTCTGCCGGCCTGAAGGTGACTGGCAGCGCCTATAACAACAACGTCTTTTATGTCGATACCCCCGGCGGCAATGTGCTCGATGGCGCCGGTGCCGGCAACTCGGTCACTTACAGCGGCGCCAGCACAGGCGTGACGGCCGTCTTCGCGCCCGTTGGCGGTCCCTTGACCGCGCGTCCCGGCGTAGACGTGCTGTCCAATTTCGGCATGCTGTTCGGCAGCAAGTTCGACGATGTGCTGATCGGCAATGAGCTCAAGAACATTCTCTTTGGCGGCTTCGGCAATGATATCTTCCAAGGCGGAAAGGGCGGTGACACTCTGGCCGGCCTCGCGGGCGACGACACCTATATCTTCGCCCGCGGCGACGGCGCCGACATCATCGCTGAGACGGAGGAGGCGGGCAGCCATGACGTCGTGTCCTTCCTGGCCGGCGTCAGCGCCGAGCAGCTGTGGTTCCGCCGGGAGGGCGCCAACCTGGAAGTGAGCACCATCGGCACCACGGACAAGATCACCGTGAATAACTGGTTTGCCGATACGGCCGTGCGCATCGAGGAATTCCGCATGGCCGATGGCCGCGTCTTATTGGGTAGCAATGTGCAAAACCTCGTGCAAGCGATGGCTGGCCTGACGCCGCCGCCGGCCGGCCAGCTGACCTTGCCTGCCGGCACGGCCGCCATCCTGGCGCCGGCGCTGGCGCAGAACTGGCGTGCCGCGCAGCAATTTGGCGCGGCCAGCCAGGGCGGATCCGCTGCCTGGCAAGCCGATCCGGCGCAGCTGGTGCAAGCGATGGCCGGTTTTGCCGTGCCTGCGGCCGCATCGGCGCCCTGGTCCGGCCACGGCAACCCGTCGACGCAGATCCAGCTGGCGGCAGCGCAATGATCGCTTACGTTGATCGCTTGAGCACGTAGTTCCACCCCCGCGCAGCCGGGCCGGCTTTGCACCTGCCGGCCCGGCTGCGCCATTGATTTCCGACATGATCCGATGACCGTACTTCCATATCGCCACGCCACTTCGTCCACCGAACCCGCGCCCGACACGGGCCTGCTGTCGCTGCTGCTGATGGCCAGCCTGCACGGCATCGCCGCCGACGGCGCCCAGCTCAAGCACGCTTTCGGCCAGGCCGTGTTCACGCGCCAAACCGTCCTGCTGGCCGCGAAAGGGCTGGGCCTGACGGCCAAGCTGGTGCGCCAGGCGCCCGAACGGCTGGCGCAAGCGCCGCTGCCCGCCATCGCCATCGGTCACGACGGGCGTTTCTTTATCCTCGGCAAGGTCGACAGCAGCGACGGCGCCGTGAGCAAGGTGCTGATTCAGCATCCGGGCCAGCCGCCGCAGATCCTCGGCCGTGACGCTTTTCTCGCCATCTGGTCGGGCGAACTGATCTTTTTTACCAGCAAGGCCAGCTATGCGGGCGAGACGGCCCGTTTCGACTTCAGCTGGTTCATTCCCGCCATCGTCAAATACCGCAGGCTGCTGGGCGAAGTGCTGCTCATTTCCTTCGTGCTGCAATTGATCGGCCTGGCCACGCCCCTGTTTTTCCAGGTGGTGATGGACAAGGTGCTGGTCAACCATGCCATGCAGACCCTGAACGTGGTGGCCATCGGCCTGGTCTGCGCCATCGTCTTCGAAGCGGCGCTGGGCCTCATCCGCACCTATGTATTCGCGCGCACCAGCAGCAAGATCGACGTGGAACTGGGCGCACGCCTGTTCCGCCACCTGCTGGCCCTGCCGATCGCGTATTTCCAGGCGCGCCGCGTGGGCGATTCCGTGGCCCGCATCCATGAACTGGAAAACATCCGCTCTTTTCTTACCGGCAACGCCATGACCCTGGTGCTCGACCTGCTGTTCTCCTTCATCTTCATCGCCGCCATGCTGTGGTACAGCGCCGCGCTCAGCGTCGTGGTGCTTGCGTCGATCCCCGTCTACGCGGCCCTGTCGATGCTGCTCACGCCCGTGCTGCGGGGGCGTTTGAACGACAAATTCAACCGCAGCGCGGAAAACCAGTCTTTTCTGGTTGAAACCATCAGCGGTGTCGACACGGTCAAGGCCATGGCCGTGGAACCGCGCTGGCAGCAGCAGTGGGAAAAGCAGCTGGCCGGCTATGTCTCGGCGGGCCTGTCGGCGAACAACATCGGCATGCTGGCCAGCGGCGGCGTCACCCTGGTGAGTAAACTGGTGACGGCGGCCATCATGTGGTGGGGCGCCACCCTCGTCATCGACGGCAGGATGACGGTGGGCGAGCTGGTGGCCTTCAACATGCTGGCGGGGCAGGTGGCTTCGCCCATCCTGCGCCTGGCGCAGCTGTGGAACGATTTCCAGCAAGTGGGCATCTCCATGAGCCGGCTCGGCGACATCCTCAACGCCCGCACGGAAGCGGGCAACCAAAACGCGGGCAACCAGAAGGCGCGCCTGCCGCGCATCGCCGGCGCCATCGACTTCCAGCAGGTGGGTTTCCGCTACCGCCCCGACGCGGCCGAGGTGCTGCGCGAGGTGTCGATCGCCATCGCGCCCGGCGAGGTGATCGGCATCGTCGGGCGCTCCGGCTCGGGCAAGAGCACGCTGACGCGGCTGGCGCAGCGCCTGTACATCCCCGAGCGGGGCAAGGTGCTGATCGACGGGCAGGACATCGCCGTCATCGACACGGCGTCGCTGCGGCGCCAGATCGGCGTGGTGCTGCAGGAAAACATCCTGTTCAACCGCTCCGTGCGCGACAACATCGCCCTGAGCGACCCGGCGCTGCCCATCGAGGCGGTCATCGCCGTGGCGAAACTGGCGGGCGCCCACGATTTTATCTGCGAGCTGCCGGAAGGCTACGACACCATGGTGGGCGAGCACGGCACGGGCTTGTCGGGAGGCCAGCGCCAGCGCATCGCCATCGCCCGTGCCCTGATCGGCGACCCGCGCATCCTGATTTTCGACGAGGCGACGAGCGCGCTCGACTACGAGTCGGAAAAGATCATCCAGGACAATATGCGCGGCATTTGCGCGGGACGCACCGTGCTGATCATCGCCCACCGCCTGTCGGCCGTGCGCGAAGCGAACCGCATCGTCGTCATGGAGCGGGGGCAGGTGGCGGAACTGGGCAGCCACGACGCGCTGCTGAAACGGCCGGGCGGCATCTATGCCCATTTGTACAGCCTGCAGCAGGGTACGCACGGGAGCGCAACAGGGGACGCAACATGAGCGCCGGCCACCGTCTCGCCGCGTATGGCGAGCTGTTCAAACGCTATTGCCAGGTGCTGCGGCACAGCTGGCGCAACCGCGCCGCGTTGGGCGGCCCCGTGCTCAGCGAAGACGAGGCGGCCTTTTTGCCGGCCGCGCTGGCGCTGCAGGAGCGGCCCGTGTCGCCGTCGCTGCGCCTGACTGCCAGGGTGCTGATGCTGCTGGTCGGCTGCGTGGTGCTGTGGGCCGTTTTTGGCAAGGTCGACATCATCGTCCATGCGGCGGGCAAGATCATTCCATCCGGTAACACCAAGACCATCGCCTCCGTCGACGTGGCGGCCGTGCGCGCCCTGCACGTGCGCGAGGGACAGGCCGTGCAGGCGGGCCAGCTGCTGGTGGAACTCGACAGCCGGGGACCGGACGCCGAGCGCGACAAGGCGGCCGGCGACGCCGTGGCGGCCGCGCTGCAGGTGGCCCGCGCGCGCGCGCTGATCGCCGCCGTCGACACCCTGACGATGCCGAAGCTGGCGGCGCCGGACGCGATCCCGGCCCTCGAGCGCGCCGCCGCGCAGGCGCACGTGGATGGCCAGTACGCGAGTTTTCGCGCCCGGCTGGCGCACCTCGACGGCGAAATCGCCCGCTACGCGCAGGCGCTGCCGCTGGCGGCGCAGCGGGCCGGCGATTACCGGGCGCTGCTGGCCACGCGCGACGTGGCCGAACACGCGTGGCTGGAGAAGGAACAGGCGCGCATCGACCTGGCCGGCCAGCTGGCGTCGGCCCGCAGCGAACGGGCGGCCCTGGTGGCGCAAACGCGGAAAGATGCGTACGACGCGCTGGCGGAAGGGGCGCGAGTGGCGGCGGCCAGCGGCCAGGATGCGCGCCGCGCGGGCGCCCGCGGCAGCCTGCTGCGCCTGACGGCCCCCGTCGACGGCACGGTGCAGCAACTGAAGGTGCATACGGTGGGCGGCGTGGTGCCGGCCGCGCAGGCGCTGATGCAGATCGTGCCGCGCCAGGGCAGGCTGGAAATCGACGCCATGCTGGAAAACCGCGACGTGGGCTTCGTGCAGGCAGGGCAGGCGGTGGCCGTCAAGATCGACGCCTTCGACTACACCAAGTATGGCACCGTGCCCGCCGTCGTCAGCAGCGTCTCGCGCGACGCCATCGAGGATGAAAAAAAGGGGCCCGTCTACGCCGTCAGGATCACCTTGCGCCAGCCGTCCATCGTCATCGACGGCAGATTGGTGCCGCTGTCGGCCGGCATGGCCGTGCGGGCGGAAATCCGCACGGGCACGCGCAGGGTGGTCGAATACGTGCTCTCGCCGCTGGTGCGGCACCAGAAGGAGGCGCTGCATGAACGCTAGGCACGCCGCCATTTTCTTCGCCGCCGGTTTGTTCCTGGCCGCCGCGCCAGTCCGGGCGCAGATGCTGGACGCCGCGCCATGCCCGTCCACGTACGAGGGCGATGTGCCGTTGACCCTGCCGGCGGCCGTCGACCTGGCCCTGTGCCGCAACGCGCAGGTGCACGGCGCCTGGGCCGGCATCCGGCTGCAGGCGGCCGGCGTGGGCGAGGCCAGGGCCGCCTACCTGCCCACCCTGAATGGGGGCTTGAGCCGGGTGCACGACCGCACGGCCTATCCGGGCGCCGGCACGCCTTCCGGCAGCCTGGCCAGCAATACGGGCTCGCTGAGCTTTTCCTGGCGGCTGTTCGACTTCGGCGGGCGCGCGGCGGGCCAGCGTTCCGCGCAAGCCATGCTGGACGCGGCCCTGGCCAACCGCGACGCCGTGCTGCAAAAGACCCTGGCGGCGACGGTCAGCGCGTATTTCGAGGCGCAGACGGCGCGCGCCAGCGTGCGCATGCGGCAGGAATACCAGGCGCTGGCCAATGAAACGGTGCAGGCCACGCAGCGCCGCGCGCAGCGGGGTCTCGGCTCGCACAGCGACACCCTGCAGGCGGCCAGCGCCCTGGCCAAGGCGGCCCTGGGCGCCAGCCGCGCCGACGGCGAGTTCCACAAGGCGCGCGCGGTGCTCATTTACACCCTGGGCTTGCCGGCCGATGCGGGCGTGACCCTGGACGACGACGCGGACGGCGCGGCGGCGGGCCTGTGCGAGGGTTTGCAAGATGAGCTGCACGCCTGGCTGGCGCTAGCCCAGGCGCGCCATCCGGCCATCCTGGCGGCGCAGGCGCAGCTGGCGGCGGCGCGCGAACGGGTGGAGATTGCCCGCTCGGAGGGCCGCCCCAGCATCGACCTGACGGCCAATCTCTACCAGAACGGCCGGCCCAACCAGGGCTTGTCGCCGGCTTCCACGCGCGAAACGCTGGTGGGCATCTCGCTCAACATACCCCTGTTCGACGGCTTTGCGCGCCACTACAAGGTGCGCGGCGCGCAGGCGCAGGCGGGGCAAAGGGAAGCCGAGGCTGAGGAAGTGCAGCAGCAGACCCTGATGGAACTGGTGAAAACGCATGCGGAAGCCAGCATGGCGCTGGCCAACCTGGCCGCTGCGCAAGCGTGGCTGGATGCGGCGCAGGATGCGCTGGCCAGCGTGCGGCGCAGGTTCGGCCTGGGCGCGGCCGATATCCTGGAAATGCTGAACACGCAGTCGGCGCTGCTCGAGGCGCAGCAGGAGCGCATCCGTTGCCAGGCGGAATGGCGATCGGCCCGGCTGCGGCTGCTGGCCAGCGCCGGCATGCTGGCGCGCGACGACGTCGCGCAAGGGGGAGGCAAATTGCGCGCCCCGGCGGCGCAATAATGACTATATTGGTGGCGGTCCTTCCCGCACAGGGAAGGCGTTCCTGTTTCGGACTAGGGAGACATCATGCATAGCGTACAAAAGATTACCCCATGTTTATGGTTCAACGGCAACGCCGAGGCGGCGGCCCGGTTTTATACGGAAATATTTCCCAATTCGAAGATCGGCCAGATCCTGCGTTATGGCGAGGAAGGCAAGGAAATCCACGGCCAGGAGCCGGGCAGCGTGCTGACGGTGGCCTTTGAACTCGATGGCCAGACGTTTACGGGCTTGAACGGCGGGCCGCAATTCCAGTTTTCCGAAGCGATCTCGTTCCAGGTCAATTGCGAAACCCAGGATGAAGTCGACCACTACTGGAACCTGCTGTCCCGGGGCGGGCCGCCGGAAGCGCAGCAATGCAGCTGGCTCAAAGACCAGTTCGGGGTATCGTGGCAAATCGTGCCCACCCTGATGATCAAGCTGCTGGGCGACCCCGATCCCGTCAAGGCCGGGCGCGTGATGAAGGCCATGATGGGCATGAAAAAGATCGACATCGAGCAGATCAAGCGCGCGTACGCGGGCTAGCCTGTCACGCGGGGCAGGGGGCGCACGCCAGCGGCGCACCCTGTCCAAGATGGCCGGCATTTGCTATAGTTCCGGCCATCTTTCCATTGCCAGATTGACCCTGCCCATGACTATCAGCACCAGCAGCACCATCGCTCCCCGCACTTTCGGCACACCGCTGTCTTCCACCGCCATCAAAGTCATGTTGCTGGGTTCCGGCGAACTGGGCAAGGAAGTGATCATTGCGCTGCAGCGCCTGGGCGTGGAAGTGATCGCCATCGACCGCTATCCGAACGCGCCGGGCCATCCCGTGGCGCACCGCTCGCACGTGATCGACATGAGCGACGGCGTGGCGCTGGCCGCCCTGATCGACCTGGAAAAGCCGGATTTGATCGTGCCGGAAATCGAAGCCATCGCCACCGACACCCTGGCGGCGCTGGAAGCGGCCGGGCAGATCACGTGCATCCCGAACGCGCGCGCGGCCGTGCTGACGATGAACCGCGAGGGCATCCGCACCCTGGCGGCCGAAACCCTGGGCGTGGCCACGTCGCCATACCGCTTCGCCAGCAGCCTGCAGGAGTTGCAGGCCGCTTGCCAGGAGATCGGCTTCCCGTGCGTGGTGAAACCCGTGATGTCGTCGTCGGGCAAGGGCCAGTCCAAACTCGATAGCGCCGCTGACGTGGACGCCGCATGGGCGTATGCGGCCAGCGGCAGCCGGGTCGATACGGGCCGCGTCATCGTCGAGGGGTTCATCGACTTCGACTACGAAATCACCCTGCTGACGGTGCGCGCCGTCGGTGCTTCGGGGCAGATCGAAACGCAGTTCTGCGAGCCGATCGGCCACTTGCAGGTACACGGCGACTACGTGGAATCGTGGCAGCCGGCCCGCATGGCGCCGCTCGCCCTCGAGCGTTCGCGCGAGATCGCCCGCAAGGTGACGGACAACCTGGGCGGCCTGGGCCTGTTCGGCGTGGAGCTGTTCGTCAAGGACGACATGGTGTGGTTCTCGGAAGTGAGCCCCCGTCCGCACGACACGGGCATGGTCACGATGGCCAGCCAGGTGCAGAGCGAATTCGAGCTGCACGCGAAAGCCATCCTCGGTTTGCCCGTCAACGTGGCGCTGCGTTCGCCCGGTGCCTCGGCCGTCATCTACGGCCAGCTGGAAGCGAAAGGCATCGCCTTCGAAGGCGTGGCCGACGCCTTGAAGGTGCCGGGCGCCGATTTGCGCCTGTTCGGCAAGCCGGAATCGTTCGCCCGCCGCCGCATGGGCGTGGCACTGGCCACGGCCGACGATATCGACACGGCCCGCCAGCGCGCCGTGCTGGCCGCGTCCAAAGTCAAGCCGGTGGCCCGCTGATGGCCCTGGCGGCGCACGCCAGCCTGCCGCTGGCCGACGCCGGCGGCGACGACATCAAGCGCAAGCTGCGCGGCCACATCGCGCGGCGCAACCTGGCCGGCGCCGCCAACGACTGCAAGTGGAACGAACTGCTGGCCTTCATGCGCGGGCGGACCGACTGGGTGCCGTCGTACCGCTACGGTTCCGTGTCCGGCTACGTGTCGCGCTGGGACACGGAATGGGATTACCACCCGCCGTTCCCGTTCCTGGGCGTGGAATGGTTCGACATCAGCCTGTACTCGGAAGAACACGTGGCCATGCTGCTGCCGAAGAAAATCATCGACCATGGCGTGTGGATCGTGCCGGAGCTCCAACGCATCGGCTTCGATTTCGAGGTGCGGGACCGGGTGGCGCGCATCTGGGGCTATCTGCCCCGCAATTATCACGATTTCCCTCCTGCTGATTGACACCCGACCAACCCTACTGCGCGTCGGTATAGGCGGCCTGCGATGCTCACCGTACTAGAGTACGGTTGCGCTTCTTAGCCACCTCTCCCTTCCGCTCGCTACGGTTTTGTCAGGTGTCGTAAATAATAGATTGATAACATGCCTGAAAACGATATTCCACAAGTACCGCAACCGGACGACGCCGTCGTCGGCAAGGAAGCGGGCGCGCAAATGCTGGCCGCGGCTTGCGCCGCGCGCGACGCCTTTTATGCCACCCTGGGCACCGTAGACACTGACGTGCTGGCGCCGCTGGTCAACCCGGCCTTCATGGGAGGCCCCCGCTGGCCATCGCTGCGCCAGGCCTGGAGGGTGATCCGCCGGGCCGATACCATCATCATCGCCAGCGATGGCTTGAGCGATCCGTTCGAGGATGACGACGACGTGTTTGTGCCGCGCGGCCACCTGCTGGAAGTGTGCATCGAGGCGCCGCTGTCCGCCTTCGACGGCGATGCGGTGCAGGCATCGTGGCTGTTCGACCTGATCTACCAGGTCAGCCAGAACGTGGCTGACCATGGCTCCATCGACTTGCTGGTGCAGCGCCACGGCAGCGTCTCGATGGTGCTGGACGTGCGCGATGCGCCGGCAGGCCTCGAAGACGAGGACGAACAGGTGGGCGTGCTGCTGGCCCAGGGCGCAAGCAGCATCGCGCCATCGTTCGATACGCCATATGGCGAAGTGATGCTGCTCGCTGTCACCGCGCTGCAGCCGGCCGAACTGGCGTTCATCAGCGAGGCCGCCGACAAGGCGCAATCGCGGCGCGACCTGGCTGCCGCGCTGGCCGCCTCGCCGACGGGGCATTGGAGCGTGGCCCAGCGGCCGGCCGTCATTCCCCGCTAGGTTCTTCGACCGGCGGCACGGCCGGTTCCTCGGTTTTCCGTGCTTCCTTCGCTTCAACGACGGCCGGCGCCGGCGGCGGCTCGCGCCACTTGCCCGCCGCCTTCAGCTTGTTCTTCAGCCCCGGCAAGGGGAAGCCCAGCGCATAGGCTTTTTGCGCATGCGCGCTGGCCTTCTCGTATTCCTTCTTTTTCACATACATCAAGCCCAGGTTGTACTGGATGGTGGCCTGCTCGGGCGCCAGGCGGCTGGCCGCATCCAGCTGTTCCAGCGCCATCGCATCCTGGCCCGTGGCCAGCAGGTAGTTGCCAAACACCATGCGCGCCGTCACGTCGTGCGGCGCGAAGGCGATCGCCCGTTCGAAGTAGCAACTGACCGTGTAGCGGGCGCCCACCGGCTGCGCGCTTTTCAGCCGCAATCCCAGCTTGGCCATCGACGCCAGCGCCCGGTGGTGGTTCGGGAAGTGCTCCAGGGTGTAGCTGATGTCGGCGCCCAGGCTGCCCGTCATGCCTTGCGTGAGCGTTTCCACGGCACGCGAAAAATGGAATTTCTCAATCACGGACAGACCGTCGCGGTCTTCCGCGCTCGTGTAGTCGCCGCCCGGCGTACGCTTGACGTAGGGCGGACATTCGGCCGCCGCCATGCCGCAGCAGGCGGCCAGGGTGCAGGCAAGTATCGGGTGCTTCATGCTGTTCTCCTGTGGCTGACCTGGTCCAGCACATCGGCCAGGGCGTTGCTGCGGGCTTGCCGCGATTGCAGGGCGATGGCCGTGGGGCTGGCCAGCGGCGCGCGGCCCTGGCGGGCCAGTTCCAGGAAGCGCAGCAGCGCGCGCGCGCAGTCGCCGCTTGAGGCCAGCTGGCCGATGGTGTCGATGCCGCAGTGGCGCAGCTTGGCCGCGCTGTCGCCCGCCAGGTCGGTCAGCGCCAGGATGGGGCGGCGGCAGCGCAGGTATTCATACAGCTTGGCGGGAATCTGCGCGTTGCAGTTAGCCGCCTGCAGCAGCAGCAAGCCGTCGGCGGCCAGCATTTCCTGCAGCGCCGCGCCGTGCGGCTGCAACGGTTCCAGGCTGACCAGGTCCTGGACGCCGTACTTCGCCAGCAGGCCCGCCAGCCACGCATCGTGGCCCGTGGCGCGCAGCACCAGCTGGAAATTGCGTGCATGCAGTACGCCGTCGTGGCGCAGCCGGGCCAGGGCTTCGAACAACGGCTGCGGGTCGCGCTCCGACGGGTAGATCACGCCGCTGTGCAGCAGCAAAAAGCGGCTGCGGTGGCCCGTGTGCGCAGGGCTGTCCGGATAACCGTCTTCATCGTAGCCATTTTCGATCAGGTGGAAACGCTCGCGCGCCAGCTGCGCCAGGCGGCGCCGGTGCGCATCGATGGCGCCCGGCGTGGTGCAGACGATGGCCGCGCTGCGCGCCGCGATGCGCTGTTCGATCCACGCATGCATGCGGTGCAGGCGCGGCTCGGGCGGATACGGCGCCAGCGGGTCGCTGTCATCGAGCATGGGATCGCGCTGGTCGGCGACCCACGGCAGGCCGCTGAGTTTTTGCAGGGTCAGCGCGATCAGGTGCGCCGTGGCGATCGGATACGTCGACCAGATGGCGTCGGGGCGGTATTCGCGGATCATGCGCAGGCCGGCCGGCACGGCGCTCAGCCACCAGGAACTCCAGCGGTCGGGCAGGGCCAGGCAGCGCGGATAGCGTCCGGAGATGGCCAGATGGCGCGCCGCATCGAGCGCCAGGGTGCGCCGCACGGTGGCGTGCTCCCCGATCCGCGCCAGCTGTGCATCGCCACGCTGCGCATACGCGACAGGACTGGGGCTGAGCACCAGCGGCTGCCAGCCGCAGTCGGGCAAATGGCGCGCGAAGCCCAGGGTGCGCAAGATGCCGCTGCCGCCGGCCAGTGGCGGAAAATGGTAGGCGACCATCAGCACCCGTTTTGGTCGGGCCGCGTTCGGTCGGGCCGCGTTCGGTGAGGTCTTTACCATGACTGCAGCCACCGTGCGCACAGCTGTTCCACTGCGCCGCGCCAGGCGGCGCTGGCGAACGTGTGGTTGGCGCCCTCGACCTGCGCTTGCGTCCATTGCACGCGCGCGGTGACACCGAGCCATGCCGGGTCGCCAGCGACCAGCGCTTGCCACTCGCGCGCGCCGAGGTCGTCGCCGCTGAGAATCAAGAGCACCTTGCCCTGGAATTGGGTCAGCGCCCGCAGCAGGGCCGGCGCTGGCGCATCGTCTTCCTCTGTTGCCGGTGTCTGCGTGGCGGCCGCCACCTGCCGCAGCGACGCCAGGCTGGCGCCCAGCTGCAGTCCGCCGCCCGCCAGCTTGCGCCAGAACGCGCCTTTCAGCAGGCGCGGCAAATAATAGTGGCGCAAGGTGGCGCGCGCCAGGCCGGCGCCGCTGCGCACCCAGGGGTTGAGCAGCACCAGGGCCTTGACGCGCGCGTCGCGCGGCGCATGGCAGGCGGCCGCCGTGGCACCGTCGCACAAGCCCCACAGCGCCACTTCGCGCAACGATGGCACGGCATCGAAGAATTGCGCCAGCGCGCCGGCGATGTCGGGGCCGGCCGCGCGGTAGTCGCGCGCGCTGCCCTCGCTGTCGCCCATGCCGCGCAGGTCGAAACGCAGCACGGGCCAGCCTTGCGCGGCCAGGGCGCGGGCCAGCAGGACGAACTGGCGGTGGCTGCCGACCCGGTACTGCGGCCCGCCCGTGACGATCAAGATGCCGCGCGGGCCGGGCGCGGCGGGCAGGCTGAGGATGCCGACCATGTGCGCGTGCGCCTCGTCGTCACCGGGGCCGCCAGCCGCGCTGCGAAAGCGCAGCGCCAGCTCGCGCACGCTGTGCCCTGCGAGGTGCTGCTGGCTGCTGTCGCGCTTCATGGCGGCTGCCTTTCCTCGTCGAGCCAGTCGCGGCAGAGTAGCCGCGTGGCGTGCAGCAGTTGCGGACACGCCAGCAGCTCGCCGCTGTGCCAGAACGGCCCGTCGCCGAAGCTGGCCACGTGCACGGCGGCGCCGTGCTCGCGCCATTCGCGCGCCAGCGGCGGCAAGGGCGGGGCGCTGTGTTCCGGCGCCTGGTAATCGAGCCAGTAGACGGGCACTGACGGCAGCAGGGCGGAAGCGCTGACACTGTCGATGGCGTGCGCCAGTTCTGGCGCCAGCAGGTAGCCCGCCACTTCCACAGGCTTGCCATTCGCCAGCACGGCGCGCGCATGTCCGGGCGCTTCCCGTGCGCCTCCGGCCAGCATGCCCGACGCAAGGCGCAGGCGCAGGAAGCGGTCGATGACGCGCCGTCCATCGAGTTCCGGTTGCCACAGCAGCAGACGGGCCAGCGGCAGCGGCGCGCGGCTGGCGAAATCGAGGGCCAGCAGGGCGCCCAGGCGCAAGCCCCAGACGGTCAACGGGCCGTCAACGCGTTGCGCCAGCCACGCGCAAGCCAGGTGCAGGTCGTTGTGCCAAATGTCCCAGCGCGCTTCGCCAAAGTCGCCGCTGCTGTCGCCGCACCCGAACAGATCGATCTGCAGCACGCTGTAGCCGGCGGCGGCAAAGGCGCGCGCCTGCGCGGCGGCCACGTGGCGGCTTTTATTGAGTTCCTCGGCGAACGGGTGGACATACACGATGCCGCCGCGCGCGCTGCGGCCCGGCGACGGCAGGTGCAGCAGGCAGTAGCGCTGGCCGCCGCTGGCGGGCAGGAAGAAGGGCAGCAGCGGCAGGGGGGCGATGGCGGCGCTGTTCATGGTCGCAGCTTGGCAAAGACGAAATCGTGCAGGGTGCCGACGGTGGCGAAGTGGCGCGCGTGGATGTCGTCGTCGGCGACGAGGATGCCGAAATGGTCTTCCAGCGCGGCGATCACGCTGATCACGGCCATCGAATCGAGTTCCGGCACGCTGCCCAGCAGCGGCGTGTGGGCTTCCAGCGCGCGCCCGTTCAAGCCCAGGGTGGTGTCGAGGATGCGTTTTACTGCTTCAAGATGCGGCATGTCAGCTCCAGGGAAGGGTAGTGCGGCAGGGACGACGTATCGAAGGCAAGGCAGGGGATGTCGTCGGGGCGGCGCGACCGGTACAGATACGGCGGCAGGCTGGCGGCCATCCATTGCCAGCGCCCGCAGCGGAGAAAAGTGGCCGTGCCCAGCGCATGCGTGCCCAGGCGCGCATGGGCGCCCAGCGAGGCGCGGTTGAAGCGCGAGATGCGGCTGCACGACCAGCGCACGCCCTGCGCGTACAGCACGGCGTTGGCCTCTTCCCACAGGCGCGCGAAGACCAGGCCGCCGCGCTGCTCGGGATGCACCCACACGTCGAGATCCCACGACGATTGCTGCGACGCCAGCGCATAGCGGGCGCGTACCTCGTCTTCCTGGCAGCCGTGGCGCAGCAGCCAGATCCAGCCAACCATGCCGGACTTGTCCCGCGCCACCAGGCATTGCGCGCCTTGCCGGTAGCGTTCGGCCAGCACGCCGGGGCGGCGTGCAGGACCGGGCGGCAAGTCCGCTTCCGTCAGGCAAGGCGCGACGGCGATCGACCGGCCGCGCCCGCGGCACAGCGAGCCGGGCGCCACTGCTTGCGCCACGAATTGATAGCGGTACAGCGCGCAGCGCCCGCCCGGCACGCTTTCCAGCAGCCGCGCCACGGCCAGCCACGCGCTGTCGCGCCAGCCCAGCTGGGCGATGCTGGCGGCCAGCCTTTGCGGCAAGGAAAAATGCGGGAGCACGGACATGGGCGAACGGATGGGGCGGCTATGCAGCCAACGCTGTCCATTAGAACGCAGCGGCCGGGGGCCGATGTTGCGCCGGCTCAAGCTGTGCTGCTGAAACTGTTAATTGATCAAAATCAAGACCGTTGTGGCCGTTTGTCCCAATCATAGGGGAATGCATGGCAATCATGACAACCCGGGATGAAACGATGGCGACACTGATACACGATCTGATCTTCGAAACGGCGCAGCGCATGCCACACGCGCCGGCCCTGTCGTGGCAGGGCGAGCAATTGAGCTATGACGCGCTGGCGCAGTCCGTGCGCGAAGCGGCCGCTACCCTGCTGACCCTGGGCTTGCAGCGCGGCGCGCGCGTGGCCGTGTACCTGGAAAAGCGCCCGGAAAACGTCAGCGCCATGTTTGGCGCGGCGGCGGCCGGCGGCGTGTTCGTGCCCGTCAACCCGCTGCTCAAGCCGGATCAAGTGGCGTACATCCTGGCCGACTGCAACGTGGCCATCCTCGTCACCTCGCGCGAACGCCTGGCGCAGCTGGGGCCCGCGCTGGCCGCCTGCCCGGACTTGCAGACGGTGCTGCTGACGGGCGAAGGGGCGGCGGAGTCCAGCCTGGGCAAGGTCCGCGTGCTGCCTTGGTCCGCGGTGCCCGCCAATGTGCCCGCGGCGCCCGCGCCCAGGCCGCACGCGGCGATCGACATCGACATGGCGGCCATTCTTTATACCTCGGGCAGCACGGGGCGGCCGAAAGGCGTAGTGCTGTCGCACCGCAACATGCTGGCGGGCGCGCTCAGCGTGTCGGGCTATCTGCGCAATACGCCGGAAGACCGGATTTTGTGCGTGCTGCCGCTCAGCTTTGATTACGGCCTGAGCCAGCTGACGACGGCGTTTGCCAGCGGCGCCTGCGCCGTGCTGATGAATTATCTGCTGCTGCGCGATATCGTCGAGGCCGTCGAGCAGGAAACCATCACGGGCCTGGCCGCCGTGCCGCCCCTGTGGGTGCAGCTGTCGCAGCTGAGCTGGCCCTTGTCCACGCCCTTGCGCTACATCACCAATTCGGGCGGGGTGATGCAGCGCTCCACCTTGGACAAGCTGCGCCAGTCGTTGCCGCGCACGCAGGTCTACCTGATGTATGGCTTGACGGAAGCGTTCCGCTCCACCTATCTGGCGCCGGAACAGCTGGAGCGGCACCCCGATTCCATCGGACAAGCAATTCCCAACGCGGAAGTGCTGGTGCTGCGCCCGGACGGCAGCGTCTGCGACGCCGACGAACCGGGCGAACTCGTGCATCGTGGCGCGCTGGTGGCGCTCGGCTACTGGAACGATGCGGCGCGCACGGCCGAGCGCTTCAAGCCGCTGCCGCCGCAGGCCAGCGGCCTGGTGCTGCCGGAACTGGCCGTCTGGTCGGGCGACACCGTGCGCCGCGATGCGGAGGGCTTTCTGTATTTCGTGGGGCGCAGCGATGACATGATCAAGACGTCGGGTTACCGGGTCAGCCCGGCCGAGATCGAGGAAGTCGTGTATGCGAGCGGATTGGTGGGCGAGGCCGCCGCGCTGGGCTTGCCCCATGCCGTGTTGGGCCAGGCCATCGCTTTGCTTGTCACGCCCGCACCCGGTGTGGAATTGCTGCGCGACAAGGTGCTGGCCGCCTGCCGCGCCCGCCTGCCCAGCTATATGGTGCCGCAGTGGGTGGAAATCCGCGACGGCGTGCTGCCGCGCAACCCGAACGGCAAGATCGACCGTCCCTTGCTGGCCAGGGAACTGGCGCAGGCGTATGCGGTCCACTCAGGAGATGCGACATGAAGGACTTGATTCGCTCGAACAGTACGGAATTACCGTTGCACGCGGCCTTGGGCCAGCAGTTCGCCGTGGAAAACGACATGCTGCAGGTTGGCGGCGTGCCCTTGCGCCGGCTGGCCCAGCGGGTGGGCAGCACGCCGTTCTACGCGTATGACCGCGTGCACATCACGCGCCGCGTGGCCGAGTTGCGCGCTGCCTTGCCCGCCGGCGTGCATGTGCATTATGCGATGAAGGCCAATCCCATGCCGGCCGTGGTGCAGTGGCTGGCGGGCCTGGTCGATGGCATTGACGTGGCCTCGGGCGGCGAACTGGCGACGGCGCTCGATACGCCCATGCCGGCCGAACGCATCAGTTTTGCGGGGCCGGGCAAGAGCGATGGCGAGCTGGCGCGGGCCGTGGCCGCCGGCGTACTGATCAACTTGGAATCGGGCGCCCAGCTGGAAAAGACGGCGCTGGCCAGCGAACGGCTGGGCGTGACGGCCAGGGTGGCCGTGCGCGTGAATCCCGATTTCGCCTTGCGCCGCACGGGCATGCGCATGGGTGGCGGGGCGCAGCCATTTGGCGTCGATGCGGCCCGCGTGCCGGCGTTGCTGGGCCGCATCGGCCAGCTGGGCCTGGATTTTCACGGCTTTCACCTGTATGCGGGCTCGCAAAGCTTGTCTGCCACCGCCCTGGCCGACGCGCAGGCCATGAGCGTGCAACTGGCCCTGCAACTGGCCGACAGCGCGCCGTCGCCCTTGCGCACGCTGAATATCGGCGGCGGCTTTGGCGTGCCGTATTTTCCCGGCGACCAGGCGCTCGACCTGGCGCACGTCGCGGACGGCTTGCAGCGGCAGCTCGATCTGCTGGACCAGGCAGCGCCCGGCGTGCGCCTGAACCTGGAGCTGGGCCGCTATTTGGTGGCCGAGGCGGGCGTGTATGTGTGCAAGGTGCTTGAACGCAAGGTGTCGCATGGCCAGGTCTTTCTCGTCACGGACGGCGGCTTGCACCATCACCTGGCCGCTTCCGGCAATTTTGGCCAGCTGATCCGCAAGAATTACCCGGTCGCCATCGGCAACCGGCTGCACGGCGGGCCGCGCGAAGTGGTGTCCGTCGTGGGACCGCTGTGCACGCCGCTGGACTTGCTGGCCGACCAGATGGAGATGGCGCGCGCCGAGGAGGGCGACCTGGTGGTGGTGTTCCAGTCGGGCGCGTATGGCTTGACGGCTAGCCCGACGGCGTTTCTCGGTCATCCGCTGCCGGCCGAGGTGCTCGTATGAGCGGCCTGTGCGGCTGGCTGGCTGCGGCGGGCGGCGCTGCGGGCCCGGCCACCGCCGAAGCCGATGGCGCCGCGTCCACCGCGCTGGCCGGCATGGCTGTGCCCCTGTCGCGCTTCGACAATGCGCCGCAGGCCGCCAGCCTCAGCGAAGTGGGCGGCGTGGCCGTGGCCGCAATCGACGGCAGCCGCCACGTGTATCAACAGGATGGCTTGCAAGTGGCTATCTGGGGCCGGCCCATGCTCGACGGTTCGGCCGACGATGTGGCGTGCCGCCTCGCGTCACTGTGGCTGAGCCGGGGCGTGGGGGCCTGCGCCAGCCTGTCCGGTCCTTTCTGCTTGGCCATCCTCGACGCCTTTTCCGGCTCGGCCCTGCTGGCCGTGGACCGCGCCGGCATGCATCCGCTCAGCTATGCAGGCAATGCGCAGGGCCTGTTCTTTGCTTCCTCGCTCGATGCCTTGCTGGCCCATCCGTCCGTGCGGGGCGCGCTCGATCCGCAAGCGCTGTATCATTATTTGTACTTCCACATGGTGCCCGGCCCGGCCACGGCCTATCTTGGCCAGCAGCGATTGTTGCCCGGCGAATACCTGCATGTACGGGGCGGCAAGCAATGCAAGGGCAGCTACTGGCAACTGGCCTTCCACGAGCCGGCATCGTGGCGCAGGCGAGCCACCTTCGCCAGCAACAAGCAGGAATTCCTGCGCCTGTTGCGCCTGGCCGTGGAAAGCAGCCTGGGCAACGATAGCGCCAGCACGGGCGCGTTTCTCAGCGGCGGCACGGACAGTTCCACCGTGGCCGCCATCATGAGGCAGGTGACGGGCCGGCCCGCGCGCACCTATTCCATCGGTTTCGACGCGCCCGGCTATGACGAAATGGCGTATGCGCGCCTGGCCGCCAGCCATGCGGGCAGCATCCACCACGAACGCTACGTGACGCCAGCCGACGTGCTGGCCGCGATTCCCGCCATGGCGGCCATCTTCGACCAGCCTTTCGGCAACGCCTCGGCCATTCCCGCTTACTATTGCGCGCAGATGGCGCGCGACGATGGCATCACGCGCCTGCTGGGCGGCGACGGCGGCGATGAATTGTTTGGCGGCAATGAGCGCTATGCGTACCAGGCCTTGCTGTCGCAGTACGAGCGCTTGCCCGTCATGTTGCGCCAGGCCATCCTCGAGCCGCTGCTCTTCCGCCAGCAAAGGGGCAAGCCTTGGCGGCTGGGCGACAAGGCGCGCCGCTACATCGAGCAGGCGAGCCTGCCGCTGCCGGCCAGGCTCGACGGCTACAACCTGCTGCTGCGCCATGGCTACCGCACGGTGCTGGAGGCGGGCTTCATCGACACCATCGACCCGGGCATGGCGCCCGGCTGCGTGAATGGCGCGTATTGGGAGCGGCAAGGCCAGGGATTGAGCCAGATCAATGAGCTGCTGGCCCTGGACATGCGCTTTACCCTGGCCGACAACGACCTGTTCAAGGTGCGCAAGGCCTGCGAGCTGGCCGGCGTGGAAGCGGCGTTTCCCTTCCTGCACGATGCGATGGTGGCGTTTGCGTCGCGCCTGGCGCCGCGGGACAAGCTCGACGGCAGGCGGCTGCGGCCCTTCTTCAAGCGGGCGCTGGCGGAAATCCTGCCGCCGGCCATCGTGCGCAAGCGAAAGCACGGCTTCGGCTTGCCTTTCGGCCTGTGGCTGCACAGCCACGCGCCGCTGCGCGAGTTTGCGTTCGACAACCTCACGCAGCTGCGCGGGCGCGGCATTGTGCGGCCCGCTTTCATCGACGATTTAAAGGGGCGCTTGCTGGCGGAACACCCGGCCTATCACGGCACCATGGTGTGGCTGCTGCTGATGCTGGAGCAGTGGCTCAGCCAGCACCCGGGCGCGCTGGGTGCGCTTGCCGGCGGTTTTGCCGCAAGCGCCACAGAAACGCCAGGCGTCCTCGATCCCACGGCGTAAAGCGGGGCAGCTGCAGCAAGTCAAGATTCGCGCCGGGGCGCGCCACGCCCCAGTCCGTCGCCACGGCCGCCTGGAAACCCAGCTTTTGCACCATCGCCACGTGCGGCGCGCCATAGTCGCGCCCGGCCTTGCCGTTCGGATACGCAAACACGGTGACGGGCGCTTGTATCAAGTCTTCCAGCCGGTGCTTGCCATCGGCGATGTCGCGCTGCGCGGCCTGGTCCGGCAAGGTGGACAGAATCGGGTGGCTGGCCGTGTGCGCGCCCAGCCCCATGCCGGCCGCCTGCAGCTGGCGTAGTTGCGCGGTGCTCAGCATGGCTGGCGGCCCGGCCGTGGCGCCCGCCTGGCGGCGGATCTGCAGGGCCAGTTGCTGGCGCCGTTCGAACGGCAGGTATTTGAGCTGGCCCAGCAAGGCGGCGATGGCCGCCTGCCGCTGCGCCAGGCTGGCGACGGGCAGGCAGTCCAGGCCGAGTTCCCGCAAATCCAGCTGGAGGCCGGCCGCCTGGCGCACGGCCTCGATCACCGTGTCGTTCCACATCTGCCCGCCATCGAGGTAGTCCGTGGCGATAAAAAACGTGGCATGCAAGCCGTGGCGCTGCAGCAATGGCAGCGCGACTTGCGCATTGTCCGCATAGCCGTCGTCGAAGGTGATGCAGGCGGCGCGCGGCGGCAAGTTGCCATCTTGCAGGCGTTGCACGGCCTCGCTGAGTGGCAGCGGCGCATAAAAACGCTTTAACAGGCGCAGCTGGCGCTCGAACAGCGCCGCATCGACTTCGCCGGGAAACAGCGGGTCGGGCCGCGCCAGCACGCGGTGGTAGATCAGGATGGACAGGGTGGCCGTCATGGCTGCTCCGCGATGGCGGACGGGGTCTTGACCCTGGCCTGGCGCGATGTCGGGGCCGGCGCGCGCAATTCGCGCTCGACGACGATGCGCGTGGCGATCAGGGCGGCCATCAGGTAGTACGGCATGTCGAAGTACAGCAGGCTGAGGAAGGCGCCGCCCACGGCAAAGCCGATCAGGCTGGCCTGGCTCATGGTGGCCAGGCCGTGCGCCCAGCGCAATTCCGGCTGGCCACGCGTGCGGCGGATGATGACGGCCGCCGTGCGCCAGGTGGCGACGCCCAGCGCCAGATAAATGAGCAGGCCGACGAAGCCGTGTTCGCCCAGTGCCTGGAAATAGATGCTGTGCGCCGCATGCACGTCCATGGGGTTCGGTGCATAGCGGGCAAAGATGGCGGCGTCGGAGACGTCGAAGCCGCCGCCGGGAAAGCGGTCGCGCGCCAGGTTCCAGGCCATGCGCCAGGCATTCAGGCGGCCCATGGCGGATACATCGTCCTGGTAGGTATTGATGGTGTCCATGCGTTCTGCCCAGCGCTCGGGCATGAAGGCCAGCAGCAGCGGCGTGACCGCACCGAGCAGCGCGCCCAGGACCAGCTTGCGGTCGCTTTTCAGCCACATGAACAGGCCCATGGCCGCGATGGCGAGCAGCCCGCCGCGCGAATACGAGCCCAGCGCGGCCAGGGCCGACAGCAGCATGGCGCCGGACAATCCATGGCGCACCCAGCGTTTCTCCGTGTTTTGCTGCAGGTAATACATGAGGGGGATGGTGATGATCAGGGCCAGGGCCAACGCGTTGTTGTCGCCAATAAACGTTTCTTCCGGCCCCCATACCCGTTCCGTGCCGCCGCTGCGGATGGTGAAGATGCCGCCTTTCACGCCATAAAAGCCGATCGAACCCACCAGCACCCAGACCAGGCGCACGATGTCGCGCCGCGTGCGTATCACCATCATGATCACAAAGCTCATCAGCATGATCTTCATGACCTTGTTCCACTGCACCCACGATGACTCGGGCAGCAGGGCAAACGGCGCCGTGACGTTCATCCACGCGACGAACAGCAGCAGCAGCACGCTGACGGGCGTGAGCGGCAGGTTTTTCGGCTCGCGCGTCATCGCAAGGCTGATCAGGGTGGCGATGGCGATGATGAAGGCGAACGGCATGTGGGTGGCAAAGCCCCAGCCCTGCGTGTGCGGGTTCATCACGCTGACCCAGACCCACATCAGGCCGCCGATGGCCGGCGTCTTCAGGATGAAGGGCAGGGAGCCCAGGATGATGATGGTAATCAGTATGTCGCGCATGAAAGGGGGCGCTCCTGGTTGTGCCCGGGTTGGCAAGGTCTTGATGCCTGTCAACGGGCTGGCGGACAGGCTCAGTACACTGGATCAACACTGCTGTAGTACATAGTTTTGTCATGGTAAGACCAAGGAGGCATGTCCTTGTTGACCGTTCTCATGGCGACCTACAATGGCGCCGGCACCTTGCCCCAGGTATTGCGCGCCTACATGGGCTTGCGACCGCCCGTGGGCGGCTGGCGCCTCGTCATCGCCGACAATGGCAGCACGGATGCCACGGCCCGGGTGATCGCCGCCTTCCGCGGCCGCTTGCCCCTGAGTTCCGTCCACGTGGCGCGGCGCGGCCGCAGTCCCGCCCTGAATGGCGCCGTCGAGCACGCCTTGCGCCTGGGCGGCGATGGCAGCGAGCTATTCGTCTTTGGCGACGACGACGCCATGCCCGCGCACGACTGGCTGTGCCGCTTGCAGGCCTGCGCGCGTGCCCACCCCGGCTATGCCCTGTTCGGCGGCGCCATCGTGCCCGCCTGGCGCGAGCAGCCGGCGGACTGGCTGCTGCGCCTGACCCCGGTCGGTTTGACGTGGGGCATCACCAGCCCCGATTTGCGCGACGCCCCCATCTATCCGGGCCTTGTGTGGGGCGCCAACATGGCGATACGCCGCCGCATCTTCGAGGCGGGCGCCCGTTATGACGAAAGCATCGGCCCGCAGGGTGCCAATTACGCCATGGGCAGCGAAACCCGGCTCAACCTGGAGATGCATGCGGCCGGCAATCCGTCCTGGTTCTGTCCGCAAGCGCGGGTGGCGCACATCATCCGCGCCCCGCAAGTGCAGCGCGCCTGGATACTGCGCCGCGCCATGTTGTTCGGCCGGGGCCAGTGCCGGCTGGCGACCCTGGCGCCCAGCGTGGAATTGCTGGGCGTGCCGCGCTGGATGCTGGGCAGATACGTGCGCGATACGCTCGGCGCCGTGCGGGCCTGGCTGCGGCGCGACCACGCCGACCTGTTCCTGCGCCAGTGGGAACGGGCCTGGCTGCGCGGATTTTTCCATGAAGCGTGGCGCGGACGTAGAAAACGCTTGCCGCGCATCGTCATCAGCAGTTATTCGGGCGAGCTGGGCGGCATGGAGCTGCGCATGGCGCAAGAGGCGAGCATGCTGGCCGCGAACGGCTACGACAGCGTGCTGGCGCTGCGGCGCTTTCCCGGTTTTACTGCCTGGGTGCAAGGCTTGCGTGCGCAGCATCTGCAGGTGCGCGTGTATGAACCGCCCCTGTTTATCGAACACTGGGCCTGGCGGCGCTGGAACTGGCTGCGCGCCAGGGTCACGGGCGCGTGGCGGCTGCGGCGGCTGCGGCCGGACCTGGTCCACGTGGCGTTCTGCTGGACCAGTTACGGCGCGTCCATCCTGTGGCTGGCGCGGCAATGCCGGCTGCCGGCCGTGATCAGCGTGCACAATGCGTTTCCGTTGGAAGCCTTCAGCGCCTGGCAGCGGCCCCGGCTGCAGGAAGCATTCCGCACCGTCAAAGGCGTATATGCCGTGTCGCCGTCGGCCATGCGGCATTTCCTCGACCTGTACCGCGACATGCTGAGCCCGGAAACGCGGCTGGCCGTCATTCCCAATGGCGTCGATACGGACACGTTCATCGTCTCGCCCGAGCGGCGGATGCTGGCGCGCAAGCAGCTGGGGCTGCCGCCGGACGCGCTCGTGCTCGGCTGCGTGGCGCGATTGTCTGCGCAAAAGCGTCCGCAAGCGCTGCTGGACCTGTTCGCCAGGCTGGCGCCGCAGTTTCCCCACTTATATTTAGTGCTGGTCGGCACGGGGCCGCTGGAAGCGATGCTGCGGCTGCAGGCGCAGCAGACGGGCTTGCAGGACAGAGTCGTGTTTGCCGGTTTCCGGCAGCGCGTCGAGCTGCTGATGCCGGCCTTCGACCTGCATGTACTGCTGAGTAAGAACGAGGGCTTCGGCATCGCCACCATCGAGGCCATGGCCTGCGGCGTGCCGGCCGTGGGGACGGACGTGCCGGGCACGCACGATATCCTGCACGACAGCGCAGGCGGACTATTGCTGCCGCTTGAAGACGAGCACGCCGCCTGCGCGGCCGTGGCGCAGCTGCTGATGGACGCGCCCCGGCGCGCCCGCATGGGACGGCTGGCGCGCGAGGAAACCGTGCAGCGTTATTCGATGCCGCGGCTGGAACGCCAGCTGCGCGCATTTTACGCCGGCCTGGTGTAGGCGCGGGCGGCCCGCATGAGCGCCACCCGCCATTCGTTTTTCTTTTCGTTTGCCGAAAAATACACGGTGCTGCTGCTGGGCATCATCGCCACCATGGTGCTGTCGCGTCTGCTGACGCCGGCCGAGGTCGGTGTGTATTCGCTGGGGGCCGTGCTGGTGGCCTTGGCGCAAGTGGTGCGCGACTTTGGCGTGGGGCAATACCTGATCCAGGAAAAGCGGCTCGATGCCGTGAAACTGCGGGCCGCGCTGGCGACCAGCCTGCTCGTCGCCTGGCTGCTGGCGGCCCTGGTGCTGCTGGCCAGCGCGCCGCTCGCGCATTTCTATGGCGAACCACGGCTGACCCTGGTGCTGCGGCTGCTGTCGGTCAATTTCCTGTTGATTCCGTTCAGCGCCTTGACCTTGCCGATGCTGCGTCGCCAGCTGCGCTTTCGCGCCATTTACGCTATCAATGCGGCCAACAGCGTCGTCAACCTGCTGGTGGCCGTGCTGCTGGCGCTGCAGGGCTACAGTTATATGAGCATGGTGTGGGCGGCGCTGGCCGGTTCCTGCGCTTCGCTGCTGGTGAGCCTGCTGGTACGGCCCCGCGAACTGCCGTGGCTGCCGGGACGGCGCGGCATGGGCGATATCGCCCGCTTTGGCGCGTATGCGACGGGGGGCGGCCTCGTCGACGAGGCGGGCGTGGCGGCGCCGGACCTCATCATCGGCAAGCTGATCGGCATTGAAAGCCTGGCCCTGTTCGGCAAGGCGCAAAGCGTGCTCAATATCTTTAACCAGGCCATTACCAGCGCGATTTCTCCCGTCGTGTTTCCCCTGTTCGCGGCGCGTGCACGGGAAGGGGGCGGCCAAGGCGGGCAGGGGGGAGCGGAACGCGTGTATTTGCGTACGATCAGCTACATGACGGCGCTCGCGTGGCCGTTTTTTCTCTTTCTCGCCTGCATGGCTTTGCCCCTGGTCAAGGTGTTGTACGGCACGCAATGGATCGGATGTGTGCCCTTGATCCGCATCATGTGCCTGTCCTCGGCCGTGTATAGCATGTTCAGCATGGCCCGCTACCTGTTCGTGGCGACGGGCCAGCTGCATGCGCAGGTGCGGCTCGATGCCTGGGCTGGCGCCATCAAAGTAGCGCTGCTGCTGTCGGCGGCACCGTTCGGCCTGGTAGCGGTGGCCTGGGCCGTGGTGCTCAGCAACGTGCTGCGCAGCTGGCTCAATTACGGCTGCCTGCGGCGCTTGAGCGCACTCGACTGGCGCATCCTGGCGCGGGCCTTGCGCAAGAGCCTGCTGCTCTGCGGCTTTAGCGCCGTCGCGCCCGTCGCTTCGCTGCTGTGGCTGCCTGCCGATACGCCGGCGTTGCTGGCGCTGGCAGGCACGGCGCTGGTCACCTTGCTGTGCTGGCTGGCCGGTCTGTTCCTGTTGAAGCATGAGCTCGCTGGCGAATTTCTGTTATTGCAACGCAAGCTGGCCGGCCGTTGGCTGGCCGTCAAATGCACGAAAGGATGACCATGCGTGTCGGTATCTTGTCCTACCCGATGCTGTTCCAGCGCGACGGCGGCTTGCAGATTCAGGTACGCGAAACCATTGCCGCGCTGAACCGGTTGCCCAAGCAGCCGGCGCGGCCCCTGGAGGTGCAGCTGGTGGACGCCAACCATGAGCGGCTGGCCGATTTCGACGTGTTGCACGTGTTTTCGGCGAGCAATGGCACTTACCGCATCATGGAAATGGCCAGTGAGCAAGGCGTGCCCGTGGTGCTGTCGCCGCTGATGGCGCCCAGCTGGAACCGCGCGAGCGCCTGGCGTGCGCGGCTGGCCGACCGCCTGGCCGGGCGCCTGACGGAATGGATGGTGCAAACGAGCTATGCGCAAACGCGGCGCGCCTTGCAGCTGGCCGATGTGGTGATCGCCCTGGGCCAGGCCGAGCGCGACGCTATCGTGCAAGGCTTTGGCTTGGGGGGCGACGCCATCCACGTCTTGCCGAACGGCATCAACCCGCATTTCTTCACGGCCAATGGCGACCTGTTCCTGCGCGAGACGGGCATCGCCGGGCCGTTCGCGCTGATGGTGGGCAGCATTTCGCCGTATAAAAACCAGCTGGGCCTGGCCCAGGCGCTGGCCGGCGCCGGCTTGCCCCTGGTGCTGATCGGCGCCGCGCCGCGCGAACAGCAGGCGTATCTGCAGCAATTGCTGGACTTGCCGCACGTCAGCTGGCTCGGCGCGCTTGACCACGCCGACCCGCTGCTGGCCAGCGCCTACCATGCGGCGGCTGTGGCGGCCTTGCCCAGCCAGGGCGAAGTGTTTCCCTTGAGCGTGCTCGAAGCGCTGGCGGCCGGCACGCCCGTCGTCATGACGGCGCAAAGCGCGCTCGATTTGCCCGATTCCGCGTTTGCGCTGCGCAAGGTGCGCTGGGACGACGGCGCCGCGCAGCGCCAGGCCATCCTCGAACTGCTGGCGCAGCCGCCCGAACGCGCGCGTGTGCAGGCGCTGGTGGAGCGTTTTACGTGGGAGCGGGTGGCGGCGCAGATCGTCGATTGTTACTACCAGGCGCAGTCGCTGCCTGCCAGGAGGCAACATGCTGTTTAACTCCTTCGCCTTTCTGTTCGGCTATCTGCCCATCGTGCTGGCCGGCTATTTTCTGCTGGACCGCCTGGCACCTGCCGCCGGCACGTCCGCCAGCTGGCGCCGCCTGGCCCCCGCGACGTGGCTGGCGCTCGCGTCTTTGTTTTTCTATGCATGGTGGGACGTGCGCTATCTGCCGCTGCTGCTGGCGTCGATCTGCGTCAATTACGGCGCGGGGCGGCTGATCGGCGCGCACGCGGGCGCGGCCCGCAAGCGCGTGCTGGTGGCGGCGCTGGCGCTGAACCTGGGGTTGCTCGCGTACTATAAATATGCGAATTTCTTCATCGACAGCGTGACCGCCGTCGCCGTGGCCACAGGCGCCGACGCCGCCGGCCTGCCGTGGCACGGTCTCGACATCATTCTGCCGATCGGCATCTCGTTCTTTACCTTCACGCAGATCGCCTTCCTCGTCGATTGCTACCGGGGCGAGGTGCGCGAATACCGTTTCATCCATTATGTGCTGTTCGTCAGCTATTTTCCCCACCTGATCGCCGGCCCAGTGCTGCACCACCGCGACATGATGCCGCAGTTCGCCGATCCGGCCAATGCCCATCCGCGCGCCGCCAATTTCGCCGTCGGCCTGTCGATCTTCACCATCGGCCTGGCAAAAAAGGTGCTGATCGCCGACAACCTGTCGCCGCTGGCCATCCCCGTCTTCGCGGCCGGCGCCCAGCCGACCCTGATCGAAGCGTGGATCGGCGTGCTGGCCTACACCTTCCAGCTGTATTTCGATTTTTCCGGCTATTCGGATATGGCCATCGGCCTGTCGCGCCTGTTCGGCGTGAAATTGCCGCTGAACTTCAACTCGCCGTACAAGGCGGCCAACATCGCCGACTTCTGGCGCCGCTGGCACATGACCTTGTCGCGTTTCCTGCGCGACTATTTATACATCCCGCTGGGCGGCAGCCGGCGCGGCGAAGTCATGCGTTACCGCAACCTGATGCTGACCATGCTGCTGGGCGGCCTGTGGCATGGCGCCGGCTGGACCTTCGTCATCTGGGGCGGCTTGCACGGCCTGTATCTGGTGCTGCAGCAGGCGTGGCAGCGGCTCTTCGGCGCGGCACCGGGGTACTGCTGGCTGCGCTGGTGGCCCGGCGTCCTGACTTTTCTTGCCGTCATGCTGGCCTGGATCTTCTTCCGCGCGCCCGACGTGGCCACGGCCTGGGATATAAGCGGCGCGCTGGTGGGCGCGAATGGCGTGAGCCTGCCGCGCGGCCTGGCCAGCCACGCGTCCAGCCTGGCGCAATGGGGCTGGCAGCCCGCATTCGACGGCATCCGCTGGATCGAACTGGCCGGTCCCGGCTTGCCTGTGTTGCTGGCGGCGATGCTGCTGGCTTTCAAGGCGCCGAACACGCAAGAAATATTCTTTCTCTACGAGCCTGCCATTGAAAGAATCTTTCAGCCTGCGGGGCGCTGGGCGTTCAGCTGGCGGCCCACGTCCCGCTGGAGCGTGGGCTTGGCCGCGCTGTTCGTCGCCTGCATCTTCGGCATGAACCGCGTCACCGAATTTCTTTACTTCCAGTTCTGAGCATGGACACCGCCGCCCGCCGCTACGTCATCGGTTTCTTCGCCTGCGTCTTCCTGGTGCTCGGCTCCGTCTCGCTCCTGAACTACCAGGTCGACCCCTACCTGCTGCACCAGTGGGACAGTCCCTTGGTGCAGCGCCCGCGCCAGCTGAACGAAAAGCTTGGCGCCTGGGCCAAGACCTATGCCGTGGCGCGCTACCGGCCGGCCATCATCTACATCGGCAATTCGCGCACGGAACTGGGCTTGCCGACGGGCGTGCGCGCCCTGTTTGACGGCAAGAGCATCTTCAACAGCGCGGTGTCCGGCGCCTCGATCGGCGACGCCATCCGTCTGGCCGAGCATGCGGCCAGGGTCAGCCGCGTCGAGACCATGGTGTGGGGCATCGACGCGCCCACGTTTTCCCTGGACATGGGAGCGGCGCGCGTGGAGGACAGCCTGACCGGTGCCCGGCACGGCTTTTTCGCCCGGCGCGCCCTCGTCAACCTGAAGCGCGGCCTGACCCTGGACATGACGGAGGACAGCGTGCGCATCCTCACCGGCAATGCCGGCGATGTCTGCCGCTCGAACCTGGCCTTGTATGGGCAGCGCGACGAGACCTGCACCATCAAGGGGATAAGGCATTGGCTGGGAACGGCAGACGCCATACCCGTGCGGCTGCAGGAATTCAGCGATGGCCTGGGGCCGACGCCACCCTCGACACCAGCGTTTGATGCCAGCATCGGCAAGCTGTGCCGGGGCGGCCTGCGCCTGCGCATGTACATCAACCCCACGCACGCATTGACCTTGTACGCGCTGCACTGGCGCGGCAAGTGGGATGCCATGCAGGCCTGGCAGCGTGGCCTGGTGCGGATCGTCGAGCGCCACCGCCTGCAGGGCTGCGACGTACGCCTGGTTGATTTTTCCGGTTTTAACAGCATCACGACGGAACCGACCCCGCTCGTCAGCGGCAAGCCCGACATGCATTATTACTGGGAAGTGTCGCATTACCGGGACAATGTGGGCCGCTTGATCCTGGCGCGCCTGTTTGGCGGCGGCACGCCGGCGCCCGCCGATTTCGGCGTGGAGCTGACGCCAGCCAACGTCGACGCCCACCAGGCCGCCATGCGCGCCGCGCGCGACCGCTATCGCGTGGAACATGCGCGCGAGGCGGCCTATACGCAGCAGGTGCTGGACGGGCCGCTGATCCGGCGCTGATGCAGGACGCCACGTACGCCATTTCTCCACTTTCGATGCTGACCATGGATACCACCGCCCGCCGCTACCTCGCCACCTTCTTTGCCTGTGCGCTGGCCGCGCTGGCCCTCGTTTCCGCCGTGAACTATCACGTCGATCCCTACTTGCTGCATCAATGGGACAGCCCGCTGCTGCAGCGATTGCGGCCGACGACGGAAAAACTCAGCGTGTGGGGCAAGACGTATGCCGTGGCGCGCTACCGGCCCGCCGTCGTCTACATCGGCAATTCGCGCACGGAAATGGGTTTGCCGGTGAACAGCATGCGTACTTTGTTCGATGGCAAGAGCGTTTTCAACAGCGCCGTCTCGGGCGCCTCGATCGGCGAGGCCATCCGCCTGGCCGAGCACGCGGCCAGGGTCAGCCAGGTCGACACCATGGTATGGGGCATCGACGCGCCCTCGTTTTCGTTGGAACTGGGCTCGGCCGGCGTGGAGCCGGGCTTGACGGACGGCGGCCCCGCGTTTTTCGCGCGGCGTGCCTTGCTCAACATCAAGCGCGGCCTGACTGTGGACATGACCCAGGACACATGGCGCATCCTCAGCGGCACCTATGACGGCGTGTGCCTGTCCAGCCTGGCCTTGCTGGGCCAGCGCGACCATGCTTGCATCACGGCCCGCAACCATGGCTGGGCCGGCACGGCGCGCGCCTTCAAGCCGCGCCTGCAGGAGTTTGGCGACGGCCAGGGGCCGACGGCGCCCGCGCTGCAGGCCTTCGAGGCCAGCGTCGGCAAGCTGTGCCGTGGCGGCACGCGCTTGCGCCTGTACATCAATCCCACGCACGCGCTCACGCTCGACGCCCTGTACTGGCGCGGCAAGTGGGACGCCATGGAAGCATGGCAGCGCGACCTGGCGCAGATGGCCGGACGCTACCGGCGCCAGGGCTGCGACGTGCGCCTGGTTGATTTTTCCGGTTTCAACAGCGTCACCAGCGAACCGATCCCGCAGGTGACGGGCGCGCGCGAGATGCGCTATTACTGGGAAGCGTCGCACTACCGCGACAATGTGGGCCGTTTCATCCTCGCGCGCCTGTTTGGCGGCGAGGTGCCGCCGCCGGCGGACTTCGGCGTCGAACTGACGGAAAGCAGCATCGCGGCCCACCAGGCGGCCACGCGGGCCGCGCGCGAGCGCTATCACGCGCAGCACGCGGAAGAAACGGCCTACCTGCGCCACGTGCTGACCTTGCCCCGCGAACCCAAATAGGACGTCGTTGGAACCAGACGTACGCCGCGTGGCAGGGGGCTTGCGCTATGATGATGTTTTGCCATCCAGCAAGTTCCAGGACACACCATGAAAATCGCCTTCTTTGCCAGCCAGCCCTACGACCGCCGTTTCTTCGATGAAGCCTTGCCGTCCCAGCCCGACGCGGCCGGCATCGAACTGGTCTACCACAGCGCCTTGCTGAGCCAGGAAACCGCGATCCTGGCGCAAGGCGCGCAGGCCGTCTGCGTCTTTGTCAACGACGTGCTCGACGCGCAAGTGCTGGAAGCGCTGCACGGCTACGGCGTGCGCGCCATCCTGCTGCGCTGCGCCGGCTACAACAACCTCGACCTGGAAGCGGCCCGGCGCCTGGGCCTGTTCGTTGCCCGCGTGCCCGCCTACTCGCCGGAAGCCGTGGCCGAATACACCTTGGCCCTCGTGCAGACGCTGAACCGCCACACGCACCGCGCGTATGCCCGCGTGCGGGAAGGCAATTTCTCGCTCGACGGCTTGCTGGGCGCCACCTTGCACGGCAAGACCGTGGGCATCGTCGGCACGGGCAAGATCGGCCTGGCCACGGCGCGCATTTTCAAGGGCTTCGGCTGCACGGTGCTGGGCCACGACCCGTACCCGGCGCCCGCGTTCGCGCAACTGGGCACGATGGTGGAATTGCCGCAGCTGCTGGCCGAGTCCGACATCGTCTCGCTGCATTGCCCGTTGATGGAGAGCACGCGCCACATGATCAGCGAAGCAACGTTGCCGCTGATGAAGAAGGGCGCCATGCTGGTGAACACCTCGCGCGGCGGCTTGATCGACACGGGCGCCGTCATCGAAGCGCTCAAATCGCGCCAGCTGGGCTCATTGGCCATCGACGTGTACGAGCAGGAAAGCAATCTGTTCTTCCAGGACCGCTCGTCCGACATCATCGACGACGACATTTTCCAGCGCCTGATGACCTTCCCGAACGTGCTGGTGACGGGCCACCAGGGCTTCTTCACCATCGAGGCGCTGCGCGAAATCGCCGCCATCACCTACCACAACCTGGCGTGCTTCCGCCAAGGCAATGCGTGCGAGAACAGCGTATTAACTGCCTGATGCCGGTTTCTTTGGCTTGGGCGGCGGCTTGGGTTTCGGCTGCGGCAAGGCGTCCGCCGTGCGCCGCGCCAGCTGGGACAACCAGTCGCGCTCGTCCCACAGCCCGCCATCGATGAGGAAATACGGCTTGGCTTGCGGGTAGGGCGGCGCTTCCTGCGGCGTGCCTTGCGCGGCTATCCAGGCGCGGCCCGCGTCCGTCGGCTTGATGAAGAGCTGGTCGTCTGCGACGATGGCGAACATCTTGCCGTCGCAATACAGGCCGTACTCGCCAAACATTTTTTTCGCGCTGATACCGCCCGCGCCCGCCATCTGGTCGAGCAAAAAATCCACCGTGCCTTGCTGTGATGCCATGTTGTCCTCCGTATCAAGGAATAGTGTAGCGCACTGGCCAGGACAGCGTGGTGCGGCTACACTACGGCCATTGATTTTTTCGCATGAATTATTCGTCCATGACACCCCACCATATTATTCACCGTGGCATTACCATCGCCACCCTGACGGCTGACCAGGCCGTCGAAACCCATTGCGCACCGGGCCATACGGCCATCCGTGAGCAGGCTGATGGGTGGTGGCTGTATTTTGTCGACGAGGACGGCAACGTCGACGGCTACGACAGCCCGTTCGCCAGCCACGCCGAAGCGCTGTGGGCGGCCAAGGCCGCAGCCGAGTTCAGCGCGCAATGAAGGCCAGCCCTTGGGCCTTCCTGGGCTTGCCGCAAGCGCCCGTGCCGGAAGCGGAGAGCGCGGAATACGGCGCCTGCCGCGCCGAACTCCACGGTAAGCGCCTGGTCCTGCGCGTGGCCAAAACCACGCCGACGAAAACCGGCCAGTTCGTCACCGTCTGGAAACGCCCCCATCCCGACGCCGACATCGCCCCGCTGGACGAAGCCGATCCCGTCGATGCCGTCATCATCGCCGTGGCCGATGCCGACGGCGACGGCGCGCGGCACGGCTTTTTCATCTTCCCGCGCAGCGTGCTGATCGAGCGCGGCGTAATGTCGCGCGCCGGCCAGGGCGGCAAACGCGCGCTGCGCGTGTATCCGCCCTGGTGCGCGCCGGAAGCGCCGCAGGCGCAGCGCACGCAGCGGTGGCAGGGGGAGTGGTTTGTGGCGCAGGAGGATGTATCCGGGATTGCTTGCTTGCTGAAAGGCTGAACCAGACCTTAATATTATCTAGTCGAATATTGATATATACATGCCATCGTTGCAGATATATACTCAATGTAAGCGGCATGGAGTCCAATAAATGCCGGGGAATATGCTCTTTCTGAAAAATATAATATGAAGAAATTTAAAATATATGGTTTTTTCCTTGCTTTGGTATCGCTATGTGGCTGCTCTCCAGATCCCGGAAAAATTGCAGGGGAGTTGAATGCCTACGGAAACGAAGTCGCTGCTTCGTTCGAAGCAAAAATGAGTTATGACTCCTTGGTGCAGACCTTAGAAAAGCCCAGGCTCTCCTATGTGCTGAAATTTTCGACAGATGCCGTCGAATTCATGTCGGCGCCTGGCGCAGATGTCGACAGGGCGAAGTTCCTGGCAAACCTGGCGCGTACTGAGATTTGGCAGGCCAGGGTGTGCACTGAAAAAATAAAACAGTTAATGACAAAGCATAAAATGTTTCTTGTTTCATTTAATCTCACAAATACGTCAGGCGAGACACAGGCAATGGGTGTCTGTACGGCTAACTGAGCCTGCAATGTGTTATCATCAATAATCAAAAAATGGAAGATTTGTGGAAAATGTAACGAAATTAAAGAAGTTAATTGAGGTTGCATTAGTTCTTATTCCACAAACCACGCCAGAGATATAAAAAAAAGTGATCTGCCTGGTCGATGCCATTACTACGCCAGAAAAGTCGGAAGTATGGAAAAAGCTGGGGGACAGCTTACTTGAGGAAGCGGAAAATACCAGCACATCAGATGTGGACTCATACTCTTTCCTTGTGGTTGGTAGTGGATGCGTAGGGCTGTCGATAGGCTTAAAGCGTGAGGAAAATCAGAAGGCATCACAAGCGTGAGCCTGTAACGTGCACGTGTGCTCCTTTCAAGAGAACGCGATCATATTTACCGTTTCAGACCTGCTGCGGTTAGCAAATGGACCATCAACGCAAGGCGGACAACATCACGCAGCAAGCGGATTTAGCGGAGAATTGGCGATCTCACGCAGGAATGATATTAAACAGTCGCATGGCATCCGGCATTTCCGGTGCTGCTATAAGCTGGACAGGTCCACCAACGGCCGTGAGATAGGACCTGGCGCGATCAAATACCACGACCGCCTTTTCGTTGGTGAAATGACGCGACATATACAGGAAGCCATCGACCTGGAGCGGATTGCGATACACGGCCAGCGCCCATTGTTGCGGCAGCGTGTAACTTGATGTGCCGGTCAGGCCAGCATGTCCGGCCATCTGCTTGAGCAAATGGCCGGTCAGGTCAAACAGTCGCAAACTACCAATGAATTGATGTACCCACCGGCGATCAATCTCGGATTTGGCGATAGGAAATGCGCCCTTCACAGGCACTGTATCGTGCAACAGGGACTCGGCAAGAGCAACATCAAAGCTCGGCCCCAGATAGCAAGTGTTGTATTCGGGATGGCCTTTCTTGCAGCCAGGTGCATCAAACCGGTTCCCTCCGCTGGAGCCAAAATAGGGTTCGCCAGTCGCATGTCCCGAGATACGGTACAGGCCGGGCACCGGCAACCCGACGACGGGAAGCGTCGCGCTCGTTGCCAGCACCTTCGGAGGTGGTTTCAGCCTGGTCGCGGTCACATCATGCCTCCCTGAACGCTGTCGCTGCGGCGATGACGTCGGCAAATTTTCCTTTCCGTAAAGCATTGAGCGGACTGCTGCCGTTGAGCGACATCCGCGCAGTGGTGAAGAATTGCCACTTGCTGGACCCAGCCAGCTGTCCCAATTCCTTGTTCACTTTGCTGAGCTGGCGACGGTTCAAGGTGGGATCGGCGAAGAAGGCAGGGTACAGCTTCTTGCCGGAGACACTATCCATGGAAAACATTCGCTGTTCCGTCACAGCCTTGCTGATCGCCTGCCGCGTCACGCCCATTTGCTCGGCCAGTGTTCTTGAATCGACCAATTCGCCTTTCTTTTCCAGGCTCGCATATCTTTGCATTTCCTGGCGGGAAAACTGATCGAGGAATGCCTGGTTTTCTGGTGGAATCGTGCTTATACCGGCTTGCATTGTATGTGTGCGCTGGAATCGCTGAATCAATTCCTGGAGATCTGCACTAGAAACCACAGGCACTCCCGGCAGCTGTCGCGGTACATACGCCGTATCCTTTTCACGCGCATGATGCGCTAGCTGTTTGGGGCGTCGTATCTTGACCAATACGTAGCCCTCGCCAAGGTCGATGCCTTTTGCGCCGATCTTTCGGAGCGAATCACCCAGGGACTTGCTTGCGTCAGGCACTGTCATTCGATGCGCGCTCTTCGCTTTTGCCGGCTTTGAGACTTCCAACTTTGCCATGTCACCCTCCAGTTACCATACCAGATTCTACTCCATAAGCTGATATTGACAACCAAAGCAACCTTATTCGGTGGCGTTTCGGCGTTAAGCCACCTCGCTCACCACATACCGGTACTTGCCCGACGCCTCCGCCGCGATTTCGTCGACTTCCTCGATGGCGATGTCGACCTGCGCGCCCAGCCTGGCCTGGAAAGCGGTGACGATGGCGCTGCGCGTGGCGTCATCCAGGCGCGGCAGGCAGACGAGCAGCACGCGCGTGCGCAGCAGGCTTTCCTGGATGATCTTGAAACTGCGCACCTGCGGCAGTTCGCGCACGATGTAGACGAGGGCCAGGCCGTGCATGACGGTGCCGTCGACGGCCGTGAGGAAATCCGTGCTGCGCCCTTCGATTTTCTGCAGCAGGGGCAGGCCGCGGCCGCAGGTGCACGGCTGCGTGCCCAGCGCGCCCACGTCGCCCGTGGCGTAGCGGATGAAGGGGTAGTCCTGCGTGGCCAGGTGGGTGACAACGATGTCGCCGGTGGCCCCTGGAGGCAGCGGCCGGCCCTGGCCATCAACAATTTCCACGATGATGTCTTCGGCCGTGATGTGCATGCCGCCGTCCGGGCATTCGTGGGCGATGAAGCCCGCGTCGCGCCCGCCGTAGCCGTTGGCGACGGGGCAGCCGAAGGCGGCGGCGATCTGCGCTCGCTGCTCGTCGTACAGGCGTTCGGCCGTGACGAACGCCACTTTCACGCCCAGGCCGTCGAGCGGCAGGTCGCGCGCGCTGGCGTGGCCGGCGATGCGGCACAGGGCCGACGGATAGCCGAACAGCATGCGCGGGCGCCAGCGGCGCAATTGCTGCACGTAGCCGTCGAGGCGCGCGGGCGACATGGCAAACGCGGGCAGCAGGGTGGTGCGCAGCAGCGCGTCGCGCAGGCGGCGCAGGCGGTCCTGCGCATGCAGCTCGATGGGAGAGCCCCACAGCACGGCTTCGCGGTCGCCGATGTCGACGCCCCACCAGCGCGTGGCGCGCCACTTGGCGGCGATGTCGTGGCTGACCCTGCGCCTGCCGAGGAAGAATTGCAGCGGTTCGCCGCTGGAGCCGCCCGTGGCGAACGGGCGCAAGCCCACGGCGCGGGCGGACTTGAAGCTGTCGCGCGCGCTGGAGATATCCGCCTTGCGCAGCAGCGGCAGGCGCGATAGATCGGCCAGTTGCCGCACCTGCTCGGGGTCGAAACCGCTGCGGGCGAACAGGGCGCGGTAGTAGGGCACGTGCGCGCCCGCGTGGCGCAGCAGCGCGCGCAGGCGCGCCAGCTGCCACTCTTGCAGCTGCTGGGCGCTCCACCACTGCGAGCGTTCCAGCCGGCGCAGCAGGCGCGCGCTGTGGTGGCCCTTGAGCCATTCATGCAGGGGAAACAGCCAGCGGGCGACGCAGCGCGTGTAGACGCCGGGGCGCGGCGCGGCGCGGATGCGGCGGTAATGGGCGGCCAGCCTGGGCGCGATGCCGGGCCAGCCGAAGGCGGCGGCGTGCGCCAGGCCCGCCTCTGCCAGCGCGCGGGCGCGCGGCCGGTCGCGCAGCAGCGCGAGCATGGCCTGCGCCATGGCGGCCGGATCGCCGGGCGGCACCAGCAAGGCCGTCACGCCGTCCTGCAGCAGCGCGGGGATGCCGCCCACATTGGTGCTGACGACGGGGATGCCGCAAGCCAGCGCTTCGAGCACGGAATTGGGCATGTTGTCGGCCAGGCTGGGATTGAGGACGATGTCGCTGGCCTGGTACAGCGCCGGCATGGCCGCGTTGTCGACGGGGCCGGCGAAGCGTACGGCATCTCGCACGCCGAGCGATCTGGCCAGCCGCGCCAGCGCCGCGCGCTGCGGTCCGCCCCCGGCCAGCACCAGGCGCGCCGCGGGAAAAGCCTCGCGCACGATGGCGAAGGCGCGCACGGCGCTGGCATTGTCGTACAGCTGTTCCAGATGGCGCGCCACGAGGATGCACGGGCCGGCGTCGCCAGGCGCATGCGGCGCGGCCGGCGCAAAGCGCTGCAAGTCCACCGCGTTCGGCACGATGTGGGCCGTATGGCCGTACTGCTCGAAGACGCCGGCCAGGTAGGCCGACGGCACGACGATGGCGCTGGCGCGGCGCAGGCTGAACGCCACCAGGCGCGGCGAACGGGCGAAAAAGGCGGCCGCTTCGCCGCCCCGGTAATTGAGCAGGGCGGGTTTGCCTTTCCAGCTGGCGATCCACAGCGCGGGGGCGGCCTGCAGGTGCCATGACCAGCCGGAATTGGCCATGATGTGGAACAGGTCGACCGTATTGGCGGCGCGCCACAGGCGCCATAGCAGCAGTGGCAGGCGCAGCGCGGCGCGCAGGTAGCGGATGCGCGCCAGCCAGAGCGGCAGCACGGGGCCGTTGACGGCCAGCAGCTGCACTTGCGCGCCGTCCTCGCGCAGCAGCCGCGCCAGCTGCGCCGTCTGATTGGCCATGCCGCCGGCCGGCGGCGGCTGCGGGCCGACCAGCGCGATGCGCAGGCCCGTGAAGATCATGGCACGACTCCGGCCGCACCCGCCGCCACGCGCGCATACACGGGCGCATAGCGGCCCACGCTGGCGCTCCAGCTGCGCTCCGTCTCGACGAAGGCGCGCGCCTGGCGCCGGAGCAGCGGCCAGCTGGCCGGTGCCAGCAGCAGGTTCAATATTGTCTGCGCCAGCGCCCCGGCGTCGCCGGCGCGAAACAGCATGCCCGTCGCGCCATGCTCGATCAGTTCGCGGTGGCCGCCCACGTCGGACGCCACCACGAGGCGGCCCTGCGCCATCGCCTCCAGCGGTTTCAAGGGCGTCACCAGCTCCGTCAAACGCATCGGCAGGCGCGGATACACGCAGATGTCGACCAGCTGATAATAGCTTGCCACCTGCGCATGCGGCACTCTGCCCGCGAAGACCACGGCATGGTCTATGCCCAGCTGCGCCGCCAGCGCCCGCAGCGCCGCGTCCTGCGGCCCGCCGCCGGCCAGCAGCAGCCGCAATGCCGGCTGCGCCGCCAGCATGCGCGGCATGGCGCGCAGCAGCAGGGCCAGCCCCTCGTAGGCATAGAACGAGCCGATGAAGCCGATGACCAGATGGCCATGCAGGCGCAGTTTGTGCGCCAGCCAAAGATCGTCGGGCGCGGTGGTGCTGAAAGCCCCGGCATCGACGGCGTTCGGGATCACCGTGATTTTATGCGCGGACACGCCGCGCGCGCACAGTTCGCGCCGCAGGCCCTCGCAGATCGTGGTGACGGCGTCGGCGCGGCGCAGCGCATAGGTTTCCAGCGCCCGCGTGAGCCGGTAGCGCAAGCCGCCGGGCCGGCTGCTGCCATGGTCGGCGGCCGCGTCTTCCCAGAAGGCGCGCACTTCGTACACGACGGGAATGCCCAGCGCGCGGCCCGCGTTGAGGGCGGCGATGGCGTTCAGCGCGGGCGAGTGCGCGTGCAGGA
Source organism: Janthinobacterium sp. GW823-FHT03B06 (assembly GCF_058796955.1). Classification (NCBI taxonomy): domain Bacteria; kingdom Pseudomonadati; phylum Pseudomonadota; class Betaproteobacteria; order Burkholderiales; family Oxalobacteraceae; genus Janthinobacterium; species Janthinobacterium sp. GW823-FHT03B06. The sequence continues at coordinate 944,859 of NZ_JBXAJE010000001.1, read as the reverse complement.
TGTCGGGCTTGAGCCGTTGCGCCAGCCGGCGCAGTCGCACGGCCAGGCCGACGATGACGGCCACCTGCCGCAGCACGGGCAGGTGTGCCCACCAGCGGGCATCGGGCGCCGTGCGGTAGAAATGCCAGCCGTCGACCAGCTGCTGCGCGCCATCGGACGGCCCCTGCTTGGCACTGGTGAGCTGCATGGTGTGCCAGCCCAGCGCGCGCTGCTGCCGCAGGATGGCCAGGGTGCGGAACGTGTAGCCGCTGTGCAGGGGCAGCGAGTGGTCGAGGATGTGCAGGATGCGCATGGATTCACTCCATGGCCATGGCCGGCGCGGGTACCGCCGCCTTGCGGCCGTCGACGGGCAGCACCTGGCGCAAAAAGGCTTCGAACATCAGCAGCGACCACAGGGGCGCGCTGTAGTCGCGCCGGCCGCTCGCGTGCTGCTCGAGCAGCAGGCGCACGTAGTCCATGTCGAACAGGCCGCACTGCGTCAGGGTGGCGCCGAGCAGCCGCTGCTGCAGGCGCTGGCGCAGCGGGCCGCGCAGCCAGTCGGCCAGCGGGATGGAAAAGCCCATCTTCTGGCGGTACAGCAGGGTGTCGGGCAGCAGCGGGCGCAGGGCTTTTTTCAGCAGGTATTTGCCTTCGCCGCGCCGCAGTTTGAATTGCGGCGGCAGGCCGGACATCCACGCCACCAGTTCATGGTCGAGCAGGGGCGAGCGCACTTCCAGCGCATGCGCCATGCTGGCCCGGTCGACTTTCGTGAGGATGTCGCCGGGCAGATAGGTTTTCAGGTCCAGGTACTGTACCTGCGACAGCGGATCCTGCGCGGGACTGGCCAGCGCGTGGCGGCGCAGCACTTCGACGGCGCGGTAGCCGTGCAGGCTGCGCCGCAGCTCGGGGCTGAACAGGCGCGCGCGCATGGCGTCGCCCAGCAGGCTGACGCCGTGAAAATACGCGTCCGTCGTGTCGCGCGCCAGGCCTTCGAACGTGGTCTTGGCGCGCAGGAAGCGCGGCGCCCAGTCGGCCTTCGGATACAGCCGCCCCAGGGTGCCGAACAGCGACTGGCGCAAGCCGGCCGGCAGCAGCGGGTCCATCGCCTTGCGCACTTTTTCCTCGCGCGTGTGCAGGCGGTAGCGCCGGTAGCCGGCCAGGCTTTCATCGCCGCCGTCGCCCGACAGGGCCACCGTGACCCGCTGGCGCGCCAGCTGGCACACCCTGTAGGTGGGCATGGCGGAACTGTCGGCGAATGGTTCGTCGTACAGATTGGCCAGCAGGTCGATCAGCTCGAAGTCGTCCTGCTCCACCTGGCGCGCGTGGTGCGCCGTGCCGTAGCGGCGCGCCACGAGGTCGGCGTAGCGCGCCTCGTTGTACGCGGGGTCGCCGAACGAGATGGAGCACGTGTTGACGGGCGTGCTGCTGGCCCCGGCCATCAGCGCCACGACGGCGCTCGAATCGACGCCGCCGGACAGGAATGCTCCGAGCGGCACTTCGGCCACCATGCGGATGCGCACGGCCTCGCGCAGGCGCGCCAGCAGTTCGTCGGCCGCCTGCGCCTCGCTGGCGGGCGGGTTCGGCGTGAACGGAATATCCCAATAGGATTGCGGCGCGGGCAGCGGCTGGCCGGCGCGGATGGAGAGGGTATGCCCGGGCGGCAGCTTGCGCGCGTGCTGGAAGATGCTGCGCGGCTCGGGTACGTAGCCATAGGCGAAATACTCTTCCACGGCCAGCGGGTCGAGTTCACGCGGCATGGCCGGATGCGCGAGCAGGGCTTTGAGTTCGGAGCCGAACAGCAGGGTGCCGTCCTGCGCCTCACCGTAGTACAGCGGTTTGACGCCCAGGCGGTCGCGCGCCAGGAACAGCACATGGCGCCGGCGGTCCCACAGGGCGAAGGCGAACATGCCGCGCAGGCGCTGCACGCATTGTTCTCCCCACTGTTCCCAGGCGTGGACGATGACTTCCGTGTCGCTGCTGGTGCGGAAGGGGTGGCCGAACTGGCGCAATTCCGCCATCAGGGCGCGATAGTTGTAGATTTCGCCATTGAAGACGATGGCGATGCTGCGGTCGGCGTTGAACAGCGGCTGCTGGCCGCTGGCCAGGTCGATCACGGACAGGCGCCGGTGCGCCAGGCCGAGGCCCGGCTCGCGGTGCAAGCCTCCTTCGTCCGGCCCCCGGTGGCGCAGGCTGTGGTTCATGCGCGCCAGCAGCGGCACGTCGATGTCGCGCTGGCCCTGCAAATCAAAGATGCCGCTGATGCCGCACATGGAAGGCCTTTCAGGGATAAGTGGACAGGTGGGACGGCTGGCGCGCGCCCGTCAGGCGGTCGTACACGGCCAGGTAGGCGCCGGCCATGGCGGGCAGGCTGTGTTCGGCCAGCACCTGGCGCCGCCCGCGCGCGCCGTGACGCGGGCCCAGCTCGGGCATGCTGTAGTAGTCGAGCATGGCGTCGGCCAGCATCTCGGGCGAACCTGGCGGCACCAGCGTGCCGCTCCAGCCCGACTGCACCAGTTCCGCATTGCCGCCCACCTGCGTGGCGACGACGGGCAGCCCCGTCGCCATCGCCTCGAGGATGGTGTTCGAGCTGCCTTCGGCCAGGGACGGCAGCACGAACAGGTCCATCGCGCGCAGCAGTTGCGCCACGTCGTCGCGCGCGCCGGGCAGCCAGGCCAGATGGGCCACGCCGGCCTGCTGCAGCAGCTCCAGGCACGCCTGGCGGCACGGCCCGTCGCCGACGATGATCAGGCGCAGGCGCGCGCGGGCGCCCGGCTGGGCCAGCAGGAGCAGGAAAGCCTGCACCAGCGAGGCGTGATCCTTGACGGCCGCCATGCGCCCCACGCTGCCGATGACGAAGGCGCCGTTGCACAGGAAACCGGGCGGGCCCACGGCGGCGGGCGGGCCCAGGCGCGGATGGAATTGCACGCTGTCGACGCCATTGCCGATGTGCGACACCTGCGCGGGCGCCGCGCCGATGGCGTCCACCAGCCAGTGGCCCAGGTCGGCGCTGACGGCGATGAAGTGCTGCACCAGCGGCAGCATCAATTTGCGCAGCAGCCGGTATTTGCGGCGGGTGCCGTGCAAGTCGCTCATGTCGCGCCCGTGTTCGCCATGCACGCGCAGGCGCACGCCAGCCAGCCAGGCCAGCAGCTGCGCTTCGAGGCAGCCCAGGTTGCGCGTGTGCACCAACGTCGGCTGCAGCTGTTTCAGCACGCGGTACAGGTGCAGATAGTGGCGCCAGTCCTTGCCTTCGCGCTTGTCCAGGCTGATCACGTCGACGCCAGGGGCAGTCAGGCGCTGGCGGAACGCGGTGGCGTTTTTCATGCAGACGATGGCGTGCCGGTAGCGCCCGGGCGGCAAATGGTTGATCAGGTTGACCAGGCCGTTTTCCAGCCCGCCCACGTCGAGCTGGTGGATCACGTGCACGATCAGGGGAGCGCCGCCGGCCGCTGCATCAGCCTGGCGCGTGCCGCCGGTATCGAAGTCAAGGGCCATGCGGCAGCTCCTGCAAGCGTTGTTCGATGACGGGCAAGGCCGCCCGCAGGAAGGCTTGCAGGCGCGCGCGCGGCGGCGGCGCCAGCTCGTCGTAGGCGGCAAAAACGATGATGTCGGCGCCATCCTGGCGCCTGCCCAGCAGCTTGGCTTGCGCCAGCAGCAGTTTCACCAGCACGGGCCTGGCCGTGACGAAGCCGCCCTGGCGGTAGACGCGCCATACCAGCAGGCGTTCGCCCCCTTGCGCCAGCACGCTTTCGCGCACGGCAAGCTCGCCGCCGGCCAGGTTGACGTCTTGCACGCGCTGCGACAGCGGCATCCAGCGGGGGCCATACGGCAAGGCCTGGTGCGTCAGCAGTTCGGCATCGCGCGCCTGGCGCGCATACCAGTGCAATTGGAGGCCCACCGGCGCGCCGTCGCCGTCCCGGGGCGCGTACGTGCCGGCAAATCGCGCGGGCGCGCCCGCATATGGCGCTTGCCACGCGGCTACCGCGTCTTGCAGGCGGTACCAGCCGCTCGGATCGGCCAAGGCCAACACGGTGGGGGAGCCGGTTGCCGCCGGGCCGTCGTCGCGGTGGCTGGCCAGGGCCAGTGCCGGCCATACGGCCGCCAGCAGCAGGCAGGCGATGCCGGCGCGCACGACGGCGCGCGGGCTGGCCGCGCTGGCGGCGCTCAGGCGTATGGGCTGAGCGGGCGGCACGGCGCGTGGCGGCGGCAATTCGCGCCAGCGCGCTGCCAGCCAGAACAGCAGCAGCGCCACCAGGCCGAAGAACAGCCAGCCATAGATCAGGTGGTCGACGCCCACGGCCAGGCGCATGTCGCTCAGGTGGCCCAGCATCACGATCAGGTAGGCGCGCACGCCATTGGCGAGGATGGGCACGAGCAGGGCGGCGGCCATGACGGCCAGGCGCCGCCGCGTGCTGTGACAGTTGACGTGCGCGAACAAGGCGCCCAGGGCCAGCGCGGCGATCAGGTAGCGCAAGCCGCTGCACGCTTCCACCACCGACCAGTTGCCGGTGGGCAGTGAAAAATTGCTGCCATCGCGAAACACGGGCACGCCCGACCATTGCAGCGCGGTGACGGTAAAGGCGGCCGTGAAGTCGATCAGCGGGTCGAGGAACACTTCGCCAAACGGCACGGCGAGAAACAGATAGGCCAGCGGAAACGCCAGCAGGCGCACGGCCGGCCAGCCGAGGATGGCCAGCACGCAGGCAGGCAACATGCCCGTGGCCGCATACTGTTCCACCACGGGCACGTTGGCGGCGTCGGCCAGCAGCCATGCCAGGCCCAGCGCGCCCAGCAGCAGCAAGCCCTGCCGCGACGGCTGGGGCGCCAGCGCGGCCAGGCGGGCGCGCTGGCGCCAGGCCAGCCAGCAACTGATGGGCACGATCAGGAAGCCGTGCGCGAAGGTTTGCGAGCGGGACCACAGTTCCACCATCGACCAGAAGGTGGGGTGATACAGCAGCACGACGGCGGCCAGCGACAGCAGCAGGGCCGCCAGCGCGGCCTGGCGCCCGTCCTGCGGCAAGACAGCCGCCTCGGGCGAACGGGCCACCTGGTCGAGCTGCAAGCTCATGTGGACGGCTCCCGCACCGGCTGCAAGGGTGTGGCGGCGCCGCTGACCGGCGCATCGGCCTCGGCAGGCAGACCCAGCATGGCGCCCAGTCCGCGCAGATTGCGTTCCCAGTCGTATTCCTGCAGGACCAGCTGGCGCGCCGCCGCGCCGATGGCCGCGCCGCTGCCTTCGGCCGTACCATTCTGGACATTGCGCAGCACGCGCGCCGCATGGTGGATGAATTCGGCGTCGTCGCGCGCCAGCAGCAGTTCCAGGCCCGGCTGGGCGGCGATGCCTTCGAGCGCCTGCGGCGTGGCCAGCACGATCTTGCCCATCGCCATCGCTTCGAGCACCTTGTTCTGCACGCCGCGGGCGATGCGCAGCGGTGCCACGGCCAGCGCTGCGCCAGCCAGGTAGGGCCGGATATCGGGCACCTTGCCCGTCACCACCACGCCAGGCATCCTGGCCAGCGCCGTCACGGCGGGCACGGGCGCGCTGCCGACGATATAGAACTGCAGCTGGGGAAACTGGCGCCGCAGGGCGGGCCAGACGTGGCGCACGAACCATTGCACGGCGTCGACGTTCGGCCAGTAATCCATGGCGCCCGTAAACACCAGCGCCTGCACGCCCGGTGGGTACACGCCGGGCTGGGCCGCCATGGGCGAGAAATACGCCGTGTCGACGCCGTTGTTGAAATACCCCGTCTTGCGCCGCGCCATCGGGGCGCACTGGCGGAACAGGGCCGCCTCGGCCGGCGAGACGAAGCTGGCGGCCGTGAACTGCTGGGCGATATGGCGCTCGTACTGCAGCAGCAGCTGCGCTTCGCGCCGGTACAGCAGCGACATGGGCCAGGGCTTGCTGTCGCTGTACTGGCGCCATTTGTCGGAATCGACATCGACGAAATCGATCACGCGGTGCAGGCCGCGGCCCGCGCTGCCGTCGATGTATTGCGCCATGGGTCCGGAGAAGGCCAGCGCGTGACGCACCTTGTCGCCCGATAACAAACCGTCGACCCATTGCAGCAGGCGTGCATCGCGGTAGTACTGCACGCTCATGGCTTGCCTCGACAGCAGCGCCTGCATGGCGCGCCAGCGGGCCGGGCCGCGCCGCAAGTCGATGAAGCGCGTGCTGGCGCACAGGGCGGCCACGGTTTTCGCATGCTGCCAGTCGTCATCATCGTCGATGAAGCAGCCCAGGTGCACGCGGAAATGCCGGCTCAGGTATTGCAGCATGTGCCACGAGCGTATCTTGTCGCCCTTGTTGGGCGGATACGGCAGACGGTGGGCGAGGAAGAGCAGTTCGCGCATGGTGAGTCTCCTTGCTTAGCCCAGTTGCCGCACGATGTGCGGTCCCAGCAGGTTGGCCAGCGGCAGCGGCAGGTGGCGCCAGGCGCGGATGAACAGCGCGTATTTCGGATTCAGCGGATTGACTAATGGCAAGGCCTTGGCGCGCACCAGCTGGTAGGCATAGGGCAGCGGCTGCGGCGTAAAACCCCAGTTCTTCTTGAAGTCGAAGGCGCCGGTGCCCAGCTTGCTGCGGCCGAAATCGAACAGGCGGTAGCCGCGCGCGCAGGCGCGGCGCATCGCTTCCCAGTACATGAAGTCGTTGGCGCCCGTGCTGCGCGCCACGACGTTGCCGCCGCCGTAATAGGGCAGCACTTCGTCGCGGAAATAAAACAGCAGCACGCTGGCCTGCGGCTGCTGGCCGTGATACACGGTGAGGATCTCGCAGGTGCCGCCAAAAACCGTGCGCAGCAGGGCAAAATGGCGGCGTGCGAAGACGGGCGTGCCCAGCCGGTGCACGCTGGCCGCGTAGATCGGGTAGAAACGGTCGATGTCATAGTCGATGGCGCTGTGCAGGCCGGCCGCGATAGCCTTGCGCACGACGGCGCGTTGCTTGCGGGGAATGGCCAGCAGATTCTGTTCTGCATCGGGGCTTAACGGCCTGCGGAAGGTCGCGTACAGGGGTTTCTGCAGCCAGGAGGCGTCCATGTTTTCCGGCGCTTCGCGCCAGCGGTATTCCAGGTGCCCCACGCCGAGGCGCCGGGCCAGCGCCAGCGCGGCGCTGTCGAGCGCCTGGCGCACAGCCGCGCCGCCGCCGGCGATGCCGCCGTAGACGCAAAACGGCAGCGAGACGAGGGAAGAACCGAACAGGCGGCTGCGCAAATGGGCCAGCGGCAGCACGCCGGCGATGCATCCTTCCTGTTCCGCGTACAGGAAATAGCTGTCGTGCTGAAAACCTTGCTCCATGATGGTTTGCCAGCCGGCCCGGTGAAAAAAGGTCGCCTCCGGGCACGTGTCGACAAAGGCATCCCAGCGCGCATGCTCGTGCCCCTGCAGCGAGCGCACGGCGATGGCGGTGCTGGACTGTGCCGGAACGGGAGCAAGGCTGGCCTCGTGCATCATGTGCTTTCCAGAAAAATACGGTCCATGCGGTCCCAGGCAAAGTCGCGGGTCAGGCGCCCCAGCCGTGCTTCCATGCGCCCCAGGTTCAGGTAGTGGCGAAAGCGCGTCCTGGCGCTGAGGCCTGGCGGGCGCGGCTGGCCGGGATCGAGTTCCCAAGGATGAAAATAGAATATGCCAGCTTGCCCGTCGCGCGAATTGATGCGTCGCAAAAGCCAGCGCGACAGTGCATACGGCATCAATCTGAAATAACCGCCGCCGCCGGCCGGCAGGTTGCGCCCGCGCAGGCGCACGGTGCTGACGGGCAATTCCAGCACGCCGTGCGGGCCGCGCGGGCGCCAGCCGAAGCGCGGGGCATCGGGCATGCCGTAATGGTCGTGGCGGATCGGGTAGATGCTGGAACTGTAGCGGTAGCCCGCTTCCTGCAGCACGTCGAAGGCCCACAGGTTGGCCGCGCCGATGGAAAAGCTGGGTGCCCGGTAGCCGCGCACGGCCAGGCCCGTTATTTGCTCCAGGATGGCCTTGCTGCGGCGCACATCGTCGGCGAACTGCGCGGCCGACTGCTCGCTGGCGCGCAGGTGCGCGTAGCCGTGGCTGGCCACTTCGTGTCCGGCGTCGGCCACGCGGCGCAGCATGGCCGGATAGCGGTCGGCGATCCAGCCCAGGGTAAAAAAGGTGGCGTGGATGCCGCGGCTGTCCAGCAGCAGCAGGATGCGCTCGATGTTCGCCTCGACCCGGCATTCCAGGCGCGGCCAGTCGGCGCGCGCGATGTGCGGCGCAAAGGCGGAGACCTGAAAATAGTCTTCGACGTCGATGGTCAGCGCATTCTTCAGCGCCGGCAGCAGCGCAGGCGCCGTCATGGTTGTCCCCGGCGCGCCGCCAGCCAAGGCGCGATGACGGCCGCGATGCGCGTGGCCGCGCGCCCATCCCACAGCGGCGGAATGCGGCCACGTTTGCCGCCCGTGTCCAGGATGGTGCTGGCCATCTCCAGAATGGCTGCCGGGTCCGTGCCGGCCAGGGTATTCGTGCCATCGGTCACGGTGACGGGGCGCTCCGTGTTGGCGCGCAGGGTCAGGCAGGGCACGCCCAGCGCCGTGCTTTCTTCCTGGATGCCGCCCGAATCCGTCAGCACCAGGCGCGCCTCCTGCATCAGGCCCAGCATTTCCAGGTAGCCCAGCGGCGGCAGGCGGACGATGGCGTGCCGCGCCAGCAGCGGTTCCAGGCCCGCCAGGCGCAGGCCGGCCAGGGTACGCGGGTGGATGGGAAACAGCAGCGGCAGGCGGGCTGACAGTTGCCCCAGCGCCTGCAGCAGCGCTGCGAGCTGGGCCGGATCATCGACGTTCGAGGGACGGTGCAAGGTCAACAGTCCATACGCGGGCGGGCAGGGGTGGCCGTGCGCGCGCAGGGTGGCGGCGGGCTTGGCTGCGCGCGGCAGCTGCTGCCGCAGGCTGTCGATCATGACGTTGCCCGTGAAATGGATGCGTTCGGGGGCGATGCCTTCGCGCAGCAGGTTGGCGCGCGCGCTTTCTTCGCTGGTGAGCAGCAGATCGGACAATTGATCCGTCAGCACGCGGTTGATTTCCTCGGGCATGCGACGGTCGCCGCTGCGCAGGCCCGCCTCGACATGGATCACGGGCGTGCCGCGCTTGGCCGCCACCAGCGCGCAGGCGAGGGTGGAATTGACGTCGCCCACCACCAGCACGGCATCGGGCGCCAGCGGCGGATGCGCGTCGAGCACGGCGTCGAAGCGGCGCATGATCTCGGCTGTCTGCTGCGCGTGGCTGCCGGAGCCGACGTCGAGGGCGATGTCGGGCGGGCGCAGGTACAGGTCCGTAAACAATTGCCCATTCATGGCCGTGTCGTAATGCTGGCCCGTATGCAGCAAGGTCACGCGGACGGCAGGTGCCTGTCGCGCCAGAGCGGCCAGGATGGGCGCCATCTTCATCAGATTCGGGCGCGCGGCCACCACGCACAGCAGGTGCGCCGGTGCGGCGGACGCAAGAGAGGGGTCGGACATTGCGGCCTCCTTAGAATTGCATGTTGAGGGTGGCGCTGACGCCGTTTTCGCGGTAGTCGCCGCCCCGGTTGCTGGCGTGCCGCGTATGCCGCACGTCGATGCTGGCCGTCATGTTCGGTTGCAGGATACGGGTGTAACCCGCCGTCACGGTGATGTTGTTGTCGCGCCGGGGCACGGTCAGCGAGCGCACGCTGGCGTAGCCGGCATTGACATTCACGCTGGTGCGCGAACTGGCTTGCCAGCTCCAGCCCACATTGCCGCCGATCTGGCGCGTGCGGTCTTCGCTGCCGAATTCCACGCCGGGCAGCAAGCCGCTGTCGATGCCGCTGGCCGTCTGTGCCGTGCGGTCGACGGCCGTGATGCCGGCGATCATCGTGCTTTTCGCCGTGGCGCGCGCCATCGTCAGCTTCAGCTGCTTTTGCAGGAAATAGCGGTGGCTGAAGTAATTGATGGCGCCCCGTTCCGGCCCCAGGCTGTTGGCGTAGCGCAGGAAGGCATCGATGCGCAGGCGCCGGTCGCGCGCGTTGGGAAAGATGCCGCGCCACAATTGATCAAGCAACTGGCCCGCGTCGCGGTTTCCCAGGCGCGAAAACTGCGTCGGCATGGTAGTGATGTTTTCGCTGTAGTTCAGTTGCCAGTTGGTATGGCGCTGCAGGAAATTGGCGTCCAGACTGTAGGTGGTGCCAAAAAAGCGCTTGCCCGTGCTGAAGGTGATGCTGGTGCGCGGCGACGGCGTCCACACGCCGCCCAGCGACCAGAAGCGGCCCTCAGGCGCCTTGCCGCTGGTAGAAACATAACCTTCCTTTTCCATGCCGCCGCTGGCCGTGGCCGACCATTTGCTGTTGAACGGATAGCGCAGGCCCACGCTGCTGCGCTGCATGCGTACGGGCGCCAGCTTGCTGTCCTGGGTGCGGCGTACGTCGTGGCTGGCGTTCCAGGTCCAGCCGTTGCCGCGCGGCTCGCCGCTGAGCAGCAATTCCATTTCATCGCTGTGTACGGACAGCAGGTCGCCGCCGCTATCGACCGTGTTGCGCGTGTAGCGCAGCTCGGCCGTGGCCAGGCTGCGGAAACGGTGGCGCAGGTAGGGGCTGATGCCCGTGGTGCGCACGGTGCTGGTATTGTCCGTGTCGGGCAGGTCGTCGATCAGCTGCGGGCCGAACGGCGAGATGTTGCGCCGGCTTACGCTGGCGTCCGCATCGATGAAGAACCAGTCCTTGACCAGTTCGGCGTCGGCCGAGGCGTGCAGTTCGTGGTTGTCCGTATCGGCGCGCTGTCCCGACAGGTATTTATGCCAGCTGTAGTCGAGGTGCACGCGCAGCCGGGGTCCCGTACCGATGAGGGCGATGGCGGGCGCGATTTCCGTGATGAAGTCCGATTGCGCCTGGCCCGGCGGCGCGCGCAAGGCGTTGTCCGTATAGCTTTCGCGCAGGCGCAGCGATGGTTTCACCAGCCAGTCGACGGCGCCGGCCGGCGCCGGCAACAGCAGGGACAGCAGCAGCGGCAGCGGCAGCGAAACCCGGCGGCTAATCGTAATGGCCATAGCCATAGTAGTCGTTGCCGGGGAACGATTTGGTCTTGTTGTAGATCAAATGAATGTGTTCGCACGACTCGATCTGGCGCAGTGCCTCCTTGACGGCGTGCTGTGTCGTCGTTTCCGCCTCGACCACCATCACCACTTGTCCCATCTGCCCTACCAGCGCGTGTGCTTCGCTGGTGATCAAGAGGGGCGGCGAATCGAAGACGACGATGCGGTCGCCATAGCGGCTGGCGATTTCGGCCAGCAGCCGGCTCATGGCTCGGCTGGCCAGCAATTCCGTCGCATGCTTGTTGCTGCGCCCGGCGGGCAGGATGCTCAGATTGGCCACATTGGTTTTCAGGATCACGTCGGCCATCGCCAGTTGCGGGTCGAGCAGCACGTCCATCAGCCCCGGTTCCGGCGGCAGGCCCAGTACTTTCAGCACGGACGGGCGCGCCACGTCGGCATCGACCAGCAGCACCGTCATGTCCATTTCCATGGCGATGCTCATGGCCAGGTTGATGGCGCAGTAGGTCTTGCCTTCGCCGGGCATGGCGCTGGTGACGACGATCAGGTTGCCGTGGCGGATGGCCTCGGCGCCGCTGGCGCGCGCCTGGCGCAGCAGCGGGCGCTTGATGATGCGGAAATCCTCGGCCACCGAACTGCGCCCGCCATCGTGCGTGAGCATGCCTTGCTCGGCCAGCCGGTCGAGGTTCAGGGTCCGGTACTGGGGCGACCGGGCCGCCTGCGCGCCATCCACGCCATAGGGCACGCTGGCCTCGGCCACGCCGAGGATCGTGGGTTCCTGCTTGCCGCTGTCCTTGCTGCTCATCGTCGCTCCCTTGGTGGCTCTAGAATTTCAGCAGCGCGGCCGTCATGACCCCGCCATACAGCACAAACAGGCTGCCCAGGCAGGCGCTGAAGCCATAGCGGGCGCGGCGGCGGCGTACCTGCTGCAGCGGCGTCCAGTTCATCGATACCGTGCCCAGCACGTTCAAGCCCGTCGCGTCGCGCAGTTCCGAGGGGCTGAGGAAGGTGGGGCGCACCTGGCTGATCAGCAGGGCCGTGGCGACGCCGGCCACCAGCGCCGCGCCCAGCGCCGCACTGAACAGCAGCGGGCGGTTCGGGCCGACGGGCGCATATTGCACCGTGGGCGGGTCGATGATCTTGAAGGCCATCATTTCGGTGGTGGAACTGAGTTCGCCCGACAGCTTGGCCGCTTCGCGCCGGCCGATCAGCTTTTCATAGTTTTCCTTGTTGATGATGTAGTCGCGGTTGAGCTGCGCCAGCTGCGATTCCACCTCGGGCACGGCATTGCTCTGCGCCAGCAGCCGTTCGTTGCGCGCCGTGTATTCCTGCACGCGGGCGCGGATGGCGGCCACCTTGGCGTCCGCGTCCGTCAGCGCCACCTTCAATTGCTGCAGCATGGGGCTGTAGTTCTTGCCCGGGTCGCCGGACGCCGTTTTCAGCTTGCTTTCCTCGATCTTGCGTTCTTCCAGCTGGGCAATGAGCCGCTTCGAAGCGATGATATCGGGGTGCAATTCCGTAAATTGCATGCGCAGGTTGTCGAGGTTCTTGTTGAGCGAGGCGATGCGTTCGTCGAGTTCGGGATTCGTGATGGACGCCGCGTTCGGCTCCATGTCGAGCACGGGCTCGTCGCCCTCGATCTGGCTCTGGATGGCCTTGCGCGCCTGTTCCGCCTCGACCAGTTCCAGCTTGGCATTGTTCAGGCTATCGGACGACATCAGCAACTGGCTGCCATAGTCGATGCCCTGGCGTGGCAGCAGCAGGTTGTTGCGGATCTTGAATTCCTTCACCAGGTTTTCCGCCGCGCTCAGCTTGTCCTCGTAATTCTTGATCTGCTCGTCGATGAATTGCACCGCCTTCTGCGAATCGCCTTTTTTGCCCTGGAAACTGCCTTCGACAAAGATGGTCAGCAGACTTTGCACGACGTCGCGCACGAGCTTGGGATCGCGTCCGCTGTAGCTGATGGTGTAGATGTCATAGGCATTGGTGCCCGTGATCTTGATGCGGCTCATCAACTCGTCCAGCTGGGCCTCGTGCTCGCGTACGGTCTTCGAGTCCAGGTCGAGGTCGACCATGCGCATGACCCGCTCCACGTTCGGGCGGCTGAGCAGGGTGCGGCTCATGATGGCCACCTGCTGCTCCGTGTTCGGCACGCTGGTCATGCCGGCCATCAGCGGCTTGAGGATGGTTTGCGTATCGACAAACACGCGCGCCGACGTCTGGTAGTCATCGGGCAGGGTGATCACCTTGATAAAGCCGCCGATGGCCACCAGCCACGCCACCAGCACCGCATGCCAGCGGTACTTCCAGATGCCTTTCAAGCCGGAAAGCAGTTGCTGTATCAATTCTTCCATGTCGCTTCCTTCAGGTGACGGTGCTGCACGGTAGATGGGCTGGCGGCGCGGACAACGACGACGTCTTGCAAAAAATACTTGCTTGTTGAGTAAGCAAGTATAGGGCGGCTGCGGAGCAAGATTTCCCAAGATGATTGCTTCTTGATACGCCTCAAGGTTCACTTGCCGGGTTTTAATAATCATAGGAAGTTCGCGGCCCAGGCTGGTTCTGCGGGGCTGCCCATGGACGCGCATCGACTCGAAGAGGCTCCGCATGAATCCATTTCGCCGTGTATTTCTCTGCAATACGCTGGTCCTGGCCGGCGCCGCCAGCCTGCTGGGCGCTTGCCGCACCCGCTATCCGCTGGCGCCTTCCGACGACAGCGCTCCCATGCACGATTACCTGATCGGTCCGGGCGACTCCGTCAACATCATCGTCTGGCGCAATCCGGAAGTGTCGCTGACGGTGGCCGTGCGGCCGGACGGCAAGATCACCACGCCGCTGGTCGAGGATCTGGCCGCCAGCGGCAAGACGTCGACCCAGCTGGCGCGCGACATCGAGCAAGCCTTGAGCAAGTTCATCCAGCAGCCCGTGGTGACGGTCATCGTCACCAATTTCTCGGGGCCATATAGCGAGCAGATCCGGGTGATCGGCGAGGCGGCCAAGCCGCAGGCGCTGCCGTACCGGCAGGGCATGTCGCTGATGGACGTGCTCATCGCCGTGGGGGGCATCACCGACTTCGCGGCCGGCAACAAAGCCAGCATCATCCGCATGCGCGAAGGCAACCAGCAGCAGCTGGCCGTGCGGCTCGACGATTTGCTGAAGGAGGGCGATATTTCCGCCAATGTCATGATGCGGCCGGGCGACGTTTTACTGATCCCGGAGAGCTTTTTTTAGCAGCGGCCTCGGCAGTGTCAAAACAGTACTTATATTTGTCATTTTGTACTTTTCGGCAAATTTCAGCGTGTTATTTTGCTATCTAAAGACAGATTTCTTCTGTTTTTTTAGCTAAAGGTGGGAACTTCTCCCGTTTTTGTCTTGTCACAAGGCATTGGCTTCAGTCCGTCTCGACGGCTGCCGATGAACGTGAGGACAAGATGAGCTTTGAAGATGAACCCATTATTTCTTTCGACACGCCTGGTACTTTCAGCGACCTGGTGGTAGGCGAGGGGCAGATCGACCCGGCCATGGAGCATGAACTCGACCTGCAGCGCTTTCATATCCGCATGGCCAATTCGCGTGGCCGGCGCGAAGCGGCCAGCTTGCTGATCCGCAAGATGTACGGCTGGCGCGGCTATGCCGTCGATCCCGGCACGGCCCATGCGCTCAATAAGATCACACTGTTTGCGGAAACGGCCGGCACCACCGTCGGCACCATGACCTTGTGCCTGGACAATGACGAGACGGGCTTGCCCGCCGATGAAAACTTCCGCGACAAGCTCGACGTGCTGCGCGAGCAGGGCCGGCGCCTGTGCGAACCGTCGCGCCTGGCCATCGACAAGGGGGTGAGCAAGCGCGTGTTTGCGGCGCTGATTCATATCTCTTATATCTATGCCCACAATATTCACGGCTTTACGGATTACGTGATCGAAGTCAACCCGCGCCACGTGGTGTTTTACAAGCGCATGCTGGGTTTCCAGGACTTCGGCGGCGAGCGCGAGTGCACGCGCGTGGGGGCGCCGGCCGTGCTGCTACGGCTGGACCTCGATTACATGGGGGCCCAGATCCGCAAATACGGTGGCCTGATGGAACAGCATGGGGGTGAACGGTCGTTTTACCCCTTTTTTTTTCCGACATGGGATGAGCCCGGCATTACGGATCGGCTGAGGCAGGGGCGCAACTGATTATTCATTTATTTTTCAGCAAGATCGCCTGCATGTAGCCGCCTGGAATCGCGTAAGTGATGCCGCTCGGCGCGCTGATGGCCGCCTCCTTGAGGCCCTTGACGTACACCATGTTGACGATGCCGTAGACGAGTCCGGTCTCGGGATCGAACAAGGGGCTGCCGCTGCTGCCCGGATACGCCGTCGCGTCCAGCTGGAACACGGTGTAAGGCGCTTTTTGCAGCTGCGCCAGGCGCCGGACGTCGAGGCGCTGCGCGTTTTCGCTGGGCATGACCACGGGTGTCAGCGATGACACGGTGGCGCGGTGGGTCACGTGGTGCAAGCCCAGCAAGGTGCCGAGCGGAAACCCCGTAAAAGCCATGGCCTGGCCTTCGCGCACCGTGGCCGCGTCACCCAGCGCGAGGGCAGGCAGGGGCGCGCCCGCCAGGCGCAGCAAGGCCAGGTCGTGTTCCGTGTCCAGCGCCTGGACCTTGGCGGGGCGAAATTGCGCTGCCTCGCCCTGGCCCGTGAGTATGCCGATGACTTCGTTCGGATTGGCATCGAGCAGTTTCTGGATCACATGGGCGCAAGTGAGCACGCTCAAGCCGTCGCCGGCGACGAAGCCCGTGCCGATGAAATTCATCGGCGGCGTGCGCGTCTTTTGCAGGCTGCCCACGCCGACGATCGATGGTTTGATGCGCGCGATGGTTTGCGCCAGCGGAGCATCGGCGCGGCATGGCGCACTGGCCAGGGCAAGGCAAAACAGGAGGGCGGAAAAGCATGTCAACGGCAGGGCTTTCATGGCGGCGCACTTTCAACGTGAGGAGGTGGCACGGGCTGCAGCAGCGCGCACAGCAGCATCAGATAGCACAGCAGGGCGATGCGCGGCACGTCGAGCAGGCTGTCGAACAGGCCGACGACGAGAAAACCCAGCAGGGCGGCGGCGCAAGCGAGCGCGCCGGAATCGCCGCGCGCGGCCTGGCGCAGCAGGCGCGTGCCAGCCAGAACCAGCAGGGCCAGCATGGACAGGGCGCCGCACCAGCCTGTTTCGATCAGCAGATGCAAGGCCATGCTCTTGATATGCCACGGCAAATGATGGTGGTCGCTGCTGAAAAACCAGTAATTATTGGCTTGCGTAAAGCTCCCGTTGGCGATCAATTCCTCGCCGCCCGGGGCGCGCAAGCTCAGATTGTCGACTTCGAGCACGGACGAGTCAGCCGCCCCGCTGGCCGCCAGTTCCAGTTGCACGGGCGGGCGCAGCAGCCAGGCACCGGCGCCCAGCCAGGCGCTGTCGAACGGTACTTCATAGTGTTGCCAACCGCCGGGCTGCGTGCCAGGCGGCACAGGCCGTAGGCGCAGCGGAACGTTCACGCAGCCCTGGGCGTACAGCAATTGCCGCTGGCACAGGCGCACCAGCAGCACGGGCATGGGTCCCGTGCGCCGCACGTCGACTGCCAAAGTGTAGTGCGCGGCGGGCTGCACGGGCAGCCGCTGCAGCAGCCGCAGCAGCTCGCCATAACCGGCGCTGTAGCCGGGGCTGGCCAGACGCACATACCGGTTTCCCCCTTCCTCGGCATACGCGATGCTGGCCGGCACTTCGCGCTGGGGATTGTGCCAGTAATATGTAGCGGGAAAGCTGCCGCTACCCGTGCCGAACAGACGGCTGGCCAGGTCGGACGGCTGCATGGCCAGCGCTTGCCGCCAATGACGCAAGCGGCCTTGCATGTCGAAGGCCGTGGTGGCGAAACGTTCGGTGGCGTAATAGCTGGCCGACACGGGGATGGCCAGCAGCAGCAGGATGCCGGCCGCGCCCGCGATGCTGAGGCTGGCCCGGTCCAGCCGCCACAGCGGCGGGCGCAAGCGTCCGTTGCACAGCATCAGCATGGCCAGCAGGACGACGAGGCCAGCCGGCAGCAGGGCGGGCGGACCGGCCCAGTGCCAGCCTATCCACGCCAGATTGCACGCCAGCATGGTCCACGCCATCATCGCCAGGCCCAGTCTGACAGGCCCTTTAGGGGCGCCAGCGCCGGGCCACAGCACGGCTGCCAGCAGCACGGCCGCCAGCAGGAACAGGAAATACGGACCTTTCAGCCAGCCGGCCGTGTGCTGGCCGGCCGGCTCCGGCCACCAGGCGGCCAGCAAGCCCTGCAGGCACAGCGCGCACAGCAGGCTGGCCGGCGCCAGACGCCACGGCAAGGGCCGCGCCGCCAGCACGAAGCTGGCCGCGAGCAGGACGACGGCGGCGAGCAAGCCCCGGTAGCCGGCCAGGCTGAACATGTACACGAGCAGGACGGTGCCCAGCCCGGCCAGCAGCAGCCTCAATAACACACCGCGCACGGGCGGGCGGCCAGGCGGACGCCGCGCCGCGCCGGGCGCCGTGCGCAGGGTTTGCCAGAATCCCAGCAGCATGGCCGCCGCCAGGGCCGCGTACAGGCCGCGTGAAAACGTGGTGAACGCCGCGTGCAAGGCCAGGGCCAGCAGCAGCAAAGCCAGCGCCGCCTGCCAGCGGCTGCGGGCGCGCGCCAGCCACAGTGCGGCAAACGGCAGGCTCAGCGCCAGGTAGCCGTCGAGCGCGGCGCCGCCCGTGTGCATGGCGGAAAACGGCGCCGTGATGCGGTAGTCGCTCGACAGGTTCGTCAGGCCGGGAAACACGGCCCGTTCCCACAGCGCGAACAGCGACACCATGGCCAGTCCGGCCAGCATGCCCGGCAGCGCGTAGCGGCGCAGGGCGGAAGCATTCCCGTCGCGCAGCAGCAGCGGCAGCAGCAGCATGCTCCAGGCCCAGGCCTTGCCCAGCCGCAGGCTGTTGTAGGGACTCAAGTAATTATCCCAGGCGTTCAGGTCGAGGGGCGCCAGCGGCAGCACGCCGCGCAGCAGCGCCGCCAGCCAGGCCAGGCTGCACAGCAGCAAACAGGCACGGGCGGCCGGCGGGAGCGTGGCCGCGGCGCTCTGGACGGGGCCGCCCAGGCGCCAGTAGCCGCAGGCCACCGTCAGCAACAGCAGCACGTCGATTTCTTCGAGGAAGAACCAGCCCGTCCACGGCGCCAGGTCCAGCACGGGCAGCAGGGCGGGCACGCAGAACAGCCAGCAGGCGGGGCGCCAGCACAGCAGCAGGAAATACGCGGGCAGCAGCGCTGCAAACAGCAGGCCGGGCCAGCCGTGACCCAGCGGATAGTGGCGCAAGGCCAGCGCGCAGGCCACGCCCGCCAGCAGGGCCAGCGGACGCGCTGCCAGGCCGGCCACGGCAGCTTGCACAGCCATGGCCTACAGCTGGGTCAGCAAGGCCTGTGCCTCGGCCCGCTGCGGAAAGTCCTTGTTTGCGGCAAGCAATTGTTCCAGTTGCTTGCGCGCACCGCCCTTGTCCCCTGATTTCGCCAGGGCCGCGCCCAGGTGGTACTGCACTTCGGGCGACTTCGGCGCCAGCCCCGCCGCCTGGCGCAGCAGGGCCGTGGCGCGCTTGACGTCGCCTTGCTGCAGCACGATCCAGCCCAGGGTGTCGAGCACGGCGGGATTGTCGGGCGCCAGCTTGAGCGCCTGCTCGGCCGTCGCTTGCGCGCGCGGATCTTTTTCCTGCTGATACGCCCAGGCCAGGTCGTTCAGCGCCACGACATTGCCCGTGTCCTTGGCGACGACATACTGGAAGTGCTCGATGGCGGCGCGGTATTGTTTGGCCGCCAGGTAAGTACCCGCCAGGTACGTGCGCGTCGGCAAGTCTTCCGGATGCTCCTTGAGCCAGGTGACCATGCGCGCATCGGCTTCGCGCGTCTGGCCCGACGCCTGCAAGGCGCGGTACAGCTGCACCTGCAAGGGGCCGATGGGGCTGATGTCGAAGGCGTGCTGGTACAGCTTGACGGCTTGCTGCGGCAGCTTTTGCTCCATCAGCACGTCGCCTTCGAGCTTGTAGCCGGCCGCCAGCTTCGGCTGCTGTTCCTGCACTTGCCGCGCCACGGCCAGCGCCTCGCGCTGGCGGTTCAGGTTCAACAGCAGGGCCACTTCGACCACGCGCGCTTCGAGCAGGGCCGGGTCAAGCGCCTGCGCCCGCTTGACGGCTTGCAGCGCGTTATGATGGTCGCCCAGCGCCAGGTGCAGGCTGGCGATGCGCATCTGCAATGGAGCGGACGTCGTTTGCAGGCTGGCCAGCTTGTTGTAGCTGTCGAGCGCGGCCGGCGCCTGGCCGGCGCTGTACTCGACCTGGGCGCGCAGGGCCAGCGCATCGGCGTCGCCCGGATGGCCCGTCTGCAAGGTGCGCGCCAGTTCCAGCGCCTTGTCGGGCGCGCCCGTCTTCAGGTAAAAATTACTTAATAGCAGGGCCGGCGCGACGGCGTCGGGATTGTCGCGGTGGGCCCGTTCGAGCCAGCGCCGCGCCTCGTCCGTCTTGCCCTGCGATGCGGCCAGCTTGGCCAGCGCCGCGCACAGGTCGGCATTTTTCGGCGCCTTCGCCAGCGCCTTCTCGAAGCGCTGTTTCGCCTGCTCCGGCTTTTTCTCGGCCAGGTCGATCTGCGCCAGGTTGTTCAGGGCGGGCAAGTACACGGGGTCCATGCTCAATGCTTGCTCGAAACTGGCGCGCGCGGCGGGCAGATCGCGCAGGGCCAGGTAGACGCCGCCTTTCAGGTTCAGCAGCAGGGGATTCGTGCCTTTCTGCTGCTGTTCCATCATCTTGACGCTGGCCAGGGCCTTGTCGTTCTGCTTGTTGCGCAGCAAGGTCATCACCAGCATGGTGCCCGCCTGCGGCGTGCTCTTGTCGAGCATGCTGGCGCGTTCCAGTTCATTGATGGCGCGGCTGTTCTCGCCCATGCCCAGGCGGCTGATGCCCAAGGCCGCATGCAGTCTGGCCGTGTCCGGCGCCAGGGTGCTGGCTTTTTCGAAATATGCCGTCGCCTTGTCGTACTGGCGCGCGCGCAAGTGGGCTTCGCCGGCCAGCGACAGCAATTCCACGTCGTCGGGGAAGGCGGTCAGCATCGGTTGCAGCAAGCCGATGGCGGCGTCGGTCTTGCCGCGCATCAGTTCGATCGAGGCCATCATCTTGACGGCGTACAGGTGCTGGGGATACACGGCCAGGAAGCGGCGCAGATAGCTTTCCGCCAGTTGCGGCGAACCGAGCGCCAGTTGCACGGCGCCGGCCAGCAGGATGGACGGCATGTGATCGGGTGCCGCCTTGAGCACCAGCTGCAAGCCCTGCAAGGCCGCCTTGTTCTTTCCCTGGCGAAAATCGAGCAAGGCCTGCGCCTGCAGCAGGCCCAGGCTGTTGGGCGCCGTCTTGCGCGCCGTGGCCAGTTGGGCCGCCGCTTCCAGATAGCGGTTGTCGACGATGTCGAGGTTGGCCAGGTCGATGTGCGCCTGGGTATTGTCCGGTTTGATCTTGAGGATATGCATATAGGCTTGCCGCGCCGCGCCGTTCTTGCCTTGCAGGCGCAGCAGGTCGCCCTGCAGGCGCAAGGCGTCGAGGTTGGCAGGCGCGCTTTTCATGGCTTGCGCCAGCAGCAGCTCGGCCGCCGGTACCTGCTGCTCCAGCGCCGACAGCCGCGCCAGTCCCAGCAAGGCCTCGACCTGGTCGGGATGGGCTTCGAGCAGGCGCGCAAACAGGGCGCGCGCCTCGTCCTGGCGGCCCAGGGCCAGCAAGGCATCGCCGCGCAGGGCCAGCACGCTGGCCGGCTGCGCCGCATCGTCGGGGATCTCGGCCAGCACCTTGTCGAACTGGCCCAGCATCAGCCAGGTCTTGCCCAGCAGTGGCATCACTTGCTGCGGCGCCAGGCCCAGCGATTTTGCCTTGCGCAATTCTTTCTCGGCCGACAGCGCTTCACCCGTGTCGATATAGATGCTGCCCAGCAGCAAGCGCGCGGCCGCATTGTCCGGTTCCTTCTGCAGCAGGTTCTTCAACTGGATGATGGCGGCCCGCGCTTCGCCTTTCTGCCGGTACTGCTGCGCGTCGGCCAGCAGGCTTTCGCTGCTCTGCGTGCCGTGGCAAGCCGTCAGCAGGGGCAGCAGCAAGACACAGCACAGCGCGGCGGCCGGCAGGCCAGGGAAAGGGCGGGACAGGGAAAGGGCCATGGAAATCTCCGGTAGCGGCGTGCGTGGACGATTAGCCGATTCGCGATGGGCGATGGGCATGGCCTAGCTTAAAAAGATGGCAGCCGGTCTCCTTGATTGCGCTCAACAAGCCGCCGATTGTCCGCGCGCATGCTTGCCGCCGTCCCGGTTTTCTTGTTCTCGCTCAAGAATGGACAGACCGGCAACCGTAGAATTTCCCGGACGGTGATGCGCAGACCGCAACCATTCGGAGCACATGCACATGGACAGCAATGTGAATAGCAATATCAATAGCAATAGCAATAGCAAGGCGGGCGTGGTGGCGGTGGTGGGTCTCGGCTACGTGGGCTTGCAGCTGGCCGTGGCGTTTGGCACACGCCAGCGCACGATCGGTTTTGACTTGTCGGCGCGCAAGGTGGAAAGCTACCGGCGCCACATCGACCCGACCGGCGAAGTCAGCCATGAACAGTTGCTGGCCGCGCAATGGCTGAGCGTGGGCTGCGACCCGGCCGAGCTGCAACTGGCCGATTTCATCGTCGTGGCCGTGCCCACGCCCGTCGACAGCGCGCACAATCCCGACTTTTCCGCCCTGGCCGGCGCCAGCGCGGCCGTCGGGCGCCACATGCGGCGCGGCGCCATCGTCATCTACGAATCGACCGTGTATCCGGGCGCCACCGAGGACATCTGCATTCCCATCCTGGAACAGCATTCGGGCCTGCGCTGGAAGGAAGACTTTCATGTGGGCTTTTCGCCCGAGCGCATCAACCCCGGGGACAGGGACCACACCCTGCACAGCATCCGCAAGGTGGTCTCGGGCGATGACGCCACGACACTGGACAAGGTGGCCGCCCTGTACGAAGGCGTGGTCGGGGCGGGCGTGCACCGGGCGTCGAGCATCAAGGTGGCCGAGGCGGCCAAGGTGATCGAAAACACGCAGCGCGATCTGAACATCGCGCTGATGAACGAGCTGGCCATCATCTTCGACCGCATCGGCATCGACACCCTGGAAGTGCTGCAGGCGGCCGGCACGAAATGGAATTTTTTACCATTTCGTCCGGGACTCGTGGGCGGCCACTGCATCGGCGTCGACCCCTATTATTTGACGCACAAGGCGGAAATGCTCGGCTACCACCCGCACGTGATCCTGGCCGGGCGCCGCATCAACGACGGCATGGCCAAGTTCGTGGCGGAAAAGACCATCAAGGAAATGGTGCGCGCCGGCTTCAAATTGAAAGGGGCGCACGTCAACGTGCTGGGCCTGACCTTCAAGGAAAACTGCCCGGACCTGCGCAACTCGAAAGTGGTCGACATGATCCATGAACTGCAATCGTACGGCGTGCAGGTGCACGTGCACGACCCCGTCGCCGATGGCCGCGAAGCGCTGGAAGAATACGGTTTGGCCTTGGAAAGCTGGGAACAGCTGCCGCGGGCCGAGGCCATCATCAGCGCCGTCTCGCACCAGGCGCTGCTGGCCCGCCCGCTGGCCGACTTCCAGGCCAAGGTGCTGGAAAATGGCTGCTTCATCGACATCAAATCGCATTTCGACCCACGTCCGCTGGAGGACGGCGGCCTGCACGTGTGGCGGCTGTGATGGCGGCCGATGCCTTCGAACGGGCCGCAAACGCGGCGCAAGGCGCCACCGCTGGCGGCCCGGCTGCCGGCGCGTACGCGCAAGCCTGCGCGCAACTGGTGCAAACGCCGCGCCGCTGGCTGGTGACGGGCGTGGCCGGCTTCATCGGTTCGCACCTGCTGGAAACCCTGCTGCAACTGGGACAGGAAGTGCGCGGCCTCGACAACTTCATGACGGGCCATCGCCACAACCTGGAACAGGTGCGCGCCAGCGTGGGCGAGCAAGCGTGGCGCCGCTTCACCTTCATGGAAGGCGATATCCGCGACCTGCAGGCGTGCGCGCGCGCGTGCGGCGTGCCGGTACAGGCCGCCAGCGGTGGTAATGGCGATGGCGAGGCGGACGGCGGGACAGATGCGGCCGATGGTGCCAGCGGCGCTGGCGGCAGCCTGGCCGGGCGCGGCCCGGCTGATACGGGCGGCGCTGTCGACTACGTGCTGCACCAGGCGGCGCTCGGTTCCGTCTCGCGTTCGCTGGAAGACCCGCTGCTGTGCCACGCCGTCAATGTCAGCGGCTTCCTGAACATGCTGGCCGCCGCCCGCGAGGCGGGCGTGCGGCGCTTCGTGTATGCCGCATCCAGCGCCACGTATGGCGACCATCCGGCCTTGCCGAAAGTGGAACAGCACATCGGCGCGCCCCTGTCGCCGTATGCCCTGAGCAAATACGTCAACGAACTGTACGCGCAGGTGTACGCGCGCTGCTACGCCATGCAGACGGTGGGCTTGCGCTACTTCAATGTCTTCGGTCCGCGCCAGGACCCGCTGGGCGCCTACGCGGCCGTCATTCCCCGCTGGATCGCCGCCATGCTGGACAATCAAGCCGTGCGCATCCATGGCGATGGCGCCACCAGCCGCGACTTCTGCTTCGTGCACAATGCCGTGCAAGCCAACATCCTCGCCGCCACGCGCACCGACCCGGCCGCCGTCAACCAGGTCTACAACGTGGCTGTCAACGCCCGTACCAGCCTGACCCAATTGCACGCCACCATGCAGCAGATGCTGCTTGCCGTCCGCCCGCAGCACGTACCGCAGGCGCCGCACTACGGCGAGTTTCGCGCCGGCGACGTGCGCCATTCGCAGGCGGACATCGCCAAGGCTGGCCGCCTGCTCGGCTATGTGCCCACGCACACTCTGGCGCAAGGCTTGCGGCAGACCATCGCCTGGTATGTGGCGCAGGCTGGCCGTGCATGAGAACCTGGCCCGCCAAGTGGTCGGAGGCACAAGCTGGCCAGGTACACCCGATATCCGTCCGATCGCCGGCCTTTCAGCGTTGCACGGGCGGCGCTGTCGGCGTTGTTGCTGACGCCGTCGGCGCGGGCGGCTCCGGCACGCCATCGGCCTTGCTGCGCAAAACCCGGGGCGTGCCGCGGAAATCGGCCGTATGCAGGGTCACGGGGCGGCGCCAGATGCGGGCGATGTACGCCAGCACCTGTTCCGCCCGCTCCAGGTCGAGGCCGCGCCCATCGCGCTGGTGATCGTGGCGCAGCACCAGACTGCCGTCGTCGTTGAGCAGCGTGACGGCGATGCACGGCGCGCCATAGTTGTATTTGGGCGCCAGGATGGCTTCGCGGATGGCAGGCAAGTCGCGGCTGGCCAGGCGCGTTTCGCCATCGCGGTGGCTTTCATGCACGAACAGGCCCAGGCGGTCAGCCAGTTCACCGTCCAGATAATTGCGTATGAAACTGCAGTCGTCGTCGTCACGGCAAATCTGGCGCGCCCGCGCCAGTCCTTCACGCTCGATGATGTGTTCCCACATGCAAAAGCCCAAATGATAGGGATTGACGGCCAGCGCCTGCTGGTGCTCGCCCGCGTAAGGGCGCACGACGTCCGAATGGGACTTGATGGCGGACAGGTACAAGGCTGGCGGCAGAAAGTCGGCTTCGCGCAGCAGCCGCGCATGCCAGTATGAGGCCCAGCCTTCGTTCATGATCTGGCAGGCGTATACGGGATAAAAATAAAACGACTCTTCGCGCACGGCCAGGAAAATGTCGCGTTCCCAGTCCGCCAGTTCCGGCCCATGTTGTGCGATAAACCAGAGTAAATCGTATTCGGGCTGCGGCGGCAGGAGCGGGCGCTGCGCCAGCCTTGCCCGGGCCGCCTCATGTGCCGCCAGCGCGGCCGCTTCGCCGGGCAAGCGCCGGTAGCGTTGTGCAAAAGGATCTTCCGCGTCGGGTCTGGCTTGCGTGCCGGCCACGCCGGCTGGCGCCGCTGCCGCCGCATACGGCGGCCGGTGCAGTTCGGCGTGCACGTCCACGTGCTGCTCGAGCGCCAGTGCCGCGTCGAGCACGGCTTCCACCTGCTCTTGCCCATGGCGTTGCAGCGCCAGTTCGAGACGCTGCGCCCGCGCCGCGCTTTGTTCCAGGATGTGCTGGCCCGCCATGGCGCCGAAACGCAGGAACAGGGCATTGCGGCTGGCAAAGTCGGCGTGGCCCAGCACGTGCGCCGTGACGAGGGTGTTTTCCGCCACGGAATTGTGTTCGGCCATGTAGGCATGGCAAGGGTCGCCGGGAAACATGACTTCGAACATATGCGAGTTGCCCATCTTTTGATGCACGAGCTGGTGGATGTAGCGCACGCCGAACGACCAGTGGCGCATGCGCACGGGCAAGCCATAGATGGCGATCTCGGCCATGAAGCTGTCCGGCACCAGCTCGAACTCGACGGGGGCAAATTCCAGCCCCAGTTTCCGCGCCAGCGCTTCGATGCGCGGCGCGTAGGCGTCCAGGCCGGCCAGGTTTGCCGTGCCGCCATGGTGCTGAGCGTCATGCCGCGTCATGCCACGTCCTCCGTCTCGGCCGCTTCGTGCTGGAAAAAGGTGCGGATGGCCGCCCAGACATCGTCATTCCTGCTCAGGATGCTGCTGTGCAAGGGCAAGCCCCGGCGTTCCTGCTCGGCGCACAGGCTGTGCATTTCCGTTTCCAGGCTGCGCGGCACGCCGGGCACGGTTTCCACATAGCCCATGTAGTTGAGCAGGGGGGCCAGTTCACCGAGGGCCAGGCTGGCCGCCGCCCGGTCTTCGCTGAAATTCTCGCCATCGGAGGCATAGAACAGGTAGGCGTTGTAGCGGCCCGGCGCATAGTGTTCCTGCAGCAGTTCGCGGCTCAGGCGAAAGGCGGTGGATGCCATGGTGCCGCCCATGCCGTTGACCTGGAAGAACTCGGCTTCGGAAAACTCCCAGGCCCGCGTCGTATGGGCAATAAAACGTGTTTCCACGCGCGCATACCTGCGGCGCAAGCCCTGCAAGGCAAAGAAAAAGAAGGATTTGGCCAGTTTGCGTTCGGCCTGCGCCATACTGGCCGACACGTCCAGCACGAAAAACACGACGGCGTTCGTGCTGGGCCGGGGCTGTGGCAGGACCTGGCGGTAACGCAAGTCCTCATTGGTGAAGGGCACGGGCTGCGTTTGCAGCGCGCGCCGCTTGATCGCTTCCTTGACGGTGCGCCGGCGGTCCAGGCGCGACCGGGCGCCATGACGGTCCAGTCCGCTACGCACGAGCTGTACCTCGTCCATCGGCCCTACGTGGCGGGGCTTCAGGTGCGGCAGCTCGAAGGCGTCCCACAGCCAGTCGAGAATGTCGTCGATGGGAAACTCCAGCAGCAGGCGTACGGCTCCCTCGCCATCGCCGCCTTCGCCTTGCGTTCCAGCCCCGCCCGTGGCGGCAGGGTCGGCCGCGCGCAGGATATCGCCGGGCTGGCCGTCTCCCTGGCCCGCACCCATGCTGTTGCGCGCGGGCGCCAGGCGGAAACGCGCATGCTCAAGCAGACGCATGGGTACTTGTACCGTGCGCTGCTGCGGCCCGCCGATCAGGTCAGGTGTGGCGATCAGCTCGGGCAAGTGTGCCTGCACGGCGTCGCGCACTTTCTGGTTGTGGCGCAGCCAGTCGCGCGCGCCGCGCGAGAACAGCCCGTACCAGGGCTGGGCCAGGTCGGGCGCGGCGGCTGCCGCAGGACCATCCTGCTTGCCTTTGCCTGGCGAGGTCGTGGCGGACATGGCTATTCCTGTGCCAGCAAGGTGGTCACGTAGTTGAGCGCTTCGCGCGCACTGTGGGCGTCGTAGCCGTATTCGTCGACCAGGCGCTGTTCGACGGCGGAAATCCTGGCCCGCACGTCGTCATCGGGGCGCTTGGCCGAGCCGACCAGACGCAGCACGTCGCGCCGCTGCTCGAACAGATATTGCTGGATGGCGTCGTGCAGTTGCGCATGGCTGCCCAGGCCGAACGCCTCGCCCCGCTTGAAGGCGCTCATGGCCTTGCGCACCACTTCTTGGCGGAACGACTGCTTGCCCGAGTCGCTGATGTGAATTTTTTCTTCCACGGCGCGCAGGAAGCGTTCGTCGGGACGGCGTTCTTCGCTGGTGATGGGGTCGCGGATCTGGCGGTTGTCGAGCATGGCTTCGACTTCATCGAGATATTTGTTCAGCAAGTCTTGCGCCTCTTGCTCGAACGACACGAACAGGGCCTTGTGCACGTCGGCCTTGACCCAGCGGTTATAAAAATCCTTGCGCGTGAGCACCAGGTAATCGACCCACTTGCGCTTGCGCCGCGGTTCGATGCGCGCATCGCTTTCGATGCCGTCTTTCAGGGCCAGCAGCACGTCCATGGTGGACAGGCTGTTGCGCTGGGCGGAAATGATGGCGTGCGACAGGGCATTGATGACGAAACGGGGCGACACGCCCGCCAAGCCTTCGTCGGGCGCCTTGTCGCGTTCGCGCAGGCGGCGGATGTCGGCATGCTGCAAGTCGTCGACGTCTTCGTCGGCGTACACGCGCAGTTTCTTGACCAGTTCCGCTTCCTTGTCGTCGCCCTCGGGCAAGCGGCTCAGGATGGCGAACACGGCCGCCGCATGCAGCACGTGCGGATCGAGGTGCACGTCGCGGAAGGCGGGCGCTGCCGCCTGGATCAACTTGCGGTAAATGCGCGCTTCTTCGCGGTAATTGAGCGTGTACGGCACTTGCACGATGACCATGCGGTCGAGCAGGGCCTCGTTTTCGCTTTCTTGCATGAACTTGCGAAATTCCGCCAGATTCGTGTGCGCGACGATGGTTTCATCGAGGTAGATCAGGGGGAAGCGCGACACCTTGACATTCTTTTCCTGCGTCAGGGTCAGCAGCAGGTAGAGAAATTCGCGCTTGACCTTGAGGATTTCGATCATTTCCAGCATGCCGCGGCTGGCCGCATACACGGCGCCCGACCAGGACCAGGCGCGCGGATCGCCTTCGTCGCCGTACTGCGCCACTTTCGACAGGTCGACGGAACCCACGAGGTCGGCCAGGTCGGCCGTGGTGGGATCGTGCGGCGCATACGTGCCGATGCCGCAGCGGCCCGCCTCGGACAGGTGGATGCGCTCGACGGGCATGCGCAGGAAGTCGCCCCCGTACTGTTCTTCCAGGCGGGCGCGGCAATGGGGACACAGTTCGCCGTGCAGTTCGGCATCATAGCTGGCGCGAAAGTCGGCGCGCATGCTGTGCGGCACCAGATGCAGCGGCGATTCGTGCACGGGACAGCCGGCGATGCCATATAGCGCGCCTTCGCTGCTGTGGCTGTATTCTTCCAGCCCCCGCTTGAGCAAGATCACCATGGTCGACTTGCCGCCCGATGGCGGGCCCAGCAGCAACAGCATGCGCCGGCCCACTTCGGAGCCGGCGGCGGCGGCCTTGAAGTAGGCGGCGACCCGGTCGATCGCCTCGTCGATGCCGAACAGCTCGTCGTCGAACAGGCGGCAGCGGAAGCGCCCGCTGTCGTCGGTCTGGCCGTTCCAGCGCATCATGTCCCACAGATACTGGTGCGCGCTGCGCGTCAGCAGGCCCGCGCGGCCGGGCAGGATTTGCTCGATGAAGTCGGCAAAACTGCCACGCCACGGACTGATGCGGTGTTTTTCCGCCCAGGCCGCCATGCCGTGCACAAAACCCGCATGCTGGCCTTGCTCGCCCGCAGGCGCGTCGTCATCGGATTGGTGTGGCCTACCAGGAATCGTCATTATTTCCCCATCCATACCGTTGCTGCCGTGTGCAGGCCCAGTTCCAGCCTGCCAGTCAAGTATACGACGCTGCCTCTGCCCGCACGACTGATCTCGCTCAACCTTGACGAGGGAACTATTTTTATCCTCGCTGCGCCCATTGAGACAAGGCAGCCATGCGTCAGCGCGGTTCAATCCAGATCAATACTGGCCTGCGCGGCACGTCCACACTGGTCTTGCGACGACCCACGAGGAGAACATAATGATAGGTAACGAGAATGGTTTCAGCGCCCCGCCTGGCGGCAGCGGCAGGGGACAAAGCGCGGACGATGAAGAGGCCGTCGGCCAGTTTGCCGCCCCCGGCGAAGACGACCATACGATCGAGAGCGCGTCCGTCTCGGAGGTACCCGAGGCCCTGAGCGGCGTCAGCATGGAATTGCTGGAAATCAAGCGCAGCATCGAAGACGGCATGCGCCAAAGCATTTCGCAGGCGGGCGGCGTGCGCGCGGCCGATGCCTTCAGCGACGGCGGCAATATCCAGGGCGTGTCCATCGGCCTGGGCGAGGGCGCCAGCGACAGCTCGTCCGGCGAGCCGGGCTTGCCGGCCCTGACCCTGTACGTGGCCGAACCCACCTCCGTCGACCGCGCCAAGGCCGCCATCGTGGGGGCCATGGGCGTGCGCGCCGTGGCCAGCGACAAGGTGCCCGTCAACATCGTCGTCACGGGCGTGATCGATGCGCAACCGCACCGTTTCCGCTTGCGTCCGGCGCCGGGCGGCGTGTCGGTCGGGCATTTCCGCATCACGGCCGGCACCATCGGCTGCCTGGCCGTGGGCCGCAGCGCGCCGCGCAGCGGCCGCTTGATGATCCTGAGCAATAATCACGTGCTGGCCAATTCCAACGGCGGCGTGTTCAACGATTGCATCGTGCAGCCTGGTCCCATCGACGGGGGACGTTGTCCGCAAGACCAGGTGGCCGTGCTCGAGCGTTTCGTGCCCATCAATTTCAGCGGCGGCGTCAATTACGTCGATTGCGCCACCGGCTGGGCCTGGCCTGACCGCGTGCGGCCCGAACTGGTCTATCTGAGCGGCGGCGTGCCCGCCTACTTCCGTATCAGCAATGCGCTGGTGGCCCCCGCGTTGGGAATGATGGTCGGCAAGTCCGGCCGCACGACGCAATTGACGCAGGGGCGCATCACGGGCCTGGGCGCCACCATCAACGTCAATTACGGCGGCGGCAGGATCGCGCTGTTCCAGGACCAGATCGCCATCACGGGCGTGAGCGGGGCGTTCAGCGCGGGCGGCGATTCGGGTTCGTCCATCTGGACCTGGAACCAGCAGCGCAATCCCGTCGGCCTGCTGTTTGCGGGCGGCAACAACATCACGTTTGCCAACCAGATGCGGCGCGTGGTGGCGGCGCTCGACATCAATTTGTACACCTGAGCACGCTGCCAAGTGCCGCCTTGCATAACGCTGCTTTTTGCACGATGATGATTGTATGAGAGGCCGCAGCCATGCATAGTTGTGCCCGGCGAACGGCGCTGCAGCGCCGGATGGCCGGGTGTATCATGGAATGCCTCAGGAGGGTTGTCATGTCAAACAGTAAATTCGTACCATCGCCATATGCCGTCTTCGAAGACGCTGCCATGCCGTACTTACCGGATGAAATTCCTGGACAGGGCATGGGGCAGTACACCCCGGCCGCGCCCCACGGCCGCCTGGAAGCGGCAAAGCGGCGCAACGAGCGGGCGCTGATGGCCATCGACGGCGTGGAAGGCGTCAGCGTGGGACACACGGCCGTGGGCAAGGACGCGCTCGTCGTGTATTTGCGCGACTCGTCCGTCAAGCGGCGCGTGCCGTCGCAGGTCGAGGGCTATCCGGTGGAAACGAGCGTCACTGGCCAGATCGATA
Organism: Janthinobacterium sp. GW823-FHT03B06; assembly: GCF_058796955.1. Taxonomy (NCBI): domain Bacteria; kingdom Pseudomonadati; phylum Pseudomonadota; class Betaproteobacteria; order Burkholderiales; family Oxalobacteraceae; genus Janthinobacterium; species Janthinobacterium sp. GW823-FHT03B06. Next base: position 914,198 of record NZ_JBXAJE010000001.1, on the reverse strand, counting down.
TCCAGCGCTGGTAGGCAGGCAGGCCTGGCCGCCTGGCCGCGGATCGTTGCGGCGGAAGGCCTGTTGCCAGGCCTTCCGGGTTCCTTTCAGCCTGCCTTACTTGCTCAGGCGGCTGATCGCTTCGGCCACGCCCGCGCCATAGGCGGGGTCGCACAGCGTGCAATTGCCGATGTGGCGTTGCTTGACTTGCTCCGAAGCGCCCGAGATGGCGCGCGCCGTGTTGTCGAACAAGGCTTGCTGCTGTGCCGGCGTCATCAGCTGGAACAGGGCGCGCGGCTGCGAATAGTAATCCTCGTCGACCCTGTGGTTCCAGTGGTCGGCCGCGCCTTCGATGCTCAATGGCGGTTCGCGGAAGTCCGGCTGCTCGGCCCATTCCTGCTCGCTGTTCGGTTCATAGCCCAACGTTCCTCCCTGGTTGCCGTCGACGCGCATCTGGCCGTCGCGGTGGTAGCTGTGGAACGGGCATTTCGGCGCGTTGACAGGGATATGGCTGTGGTTGACGCCGAGGCGGTAGCGCTGCGCGTCGCCATACGAAAACAGCCGGCCTTGCAGCATCTTGTCCGGCGAAAAGCTGATGCCGGGCACCACGTTGGCCGGGTTGAAGGCCGCCTGTTCCACTTCCGCGAAATGGTTGTCGGCATTGCGGTTAAGTTCCAGCACGCCCACCTCGATCAGCGGATAGTCGCCGTGCGGCCATACTTTCGACAGGTCGAACGGGTTCAGGTGATACGTGCCAGCCTCTTTCTCCGGCATGATCTGCACGTACAGGGTCCAGCGGGGGAAATCCTTGTTTTCGATGCTTTCATACAGGTCGCGGTGCGAGCTTTCGCGGTCCTTGCCGACCAGTTCCTCGGCTTGCGCGTCGGTCAGGTTTTGTATGCCTTGCTGGGTTTTAAAGGTGAACTTGACCCAGAATCGCTCGTTTTGCGCATTCAGGAAGCTGAAGGTATGGCTGCCGAAGCCATGCATGTGGCGGAAACTGCGCGGCAAGCCACGGTCGCTCATCACCACCGTCACCTGATGCAGCGCTTCGGGCAGCGAAGTCCAGAAATCCCAGTTGCTGTTGGGGCTGCGCAAGCCCGTGCGCGGGTCGCGCTTGATGGCGTGGTTCAGATCGGGAAATTTCAATGGGTCGCGCATGAAAAACACGGGCGTGTTGTTGCCGACCAGGTCCCAGTTACCTTCTTCCGTATAAAACTTCAGGGCGAAGCCGCGGATATCGCGTTCCGCATCGGCCGCACCCCGTTCGCCGGCCACCGTGGAAAAGCGCGCAAACATCGGCGTTTGCTTGCCCACTGCGCCAAAAATCTTGGCCCGCGTGTAGCGCGTGATGTCGTGCGTGACGGTAAACGTGCCGTGCGCGCCCGATCCCTTGGCATGCATGCGGCGCTCGGGAATCACTTCACGGTCGAAGTGGGCCAGCTTTTCCAGGAACCAGACATCTTGCAACAGGGCGGGGCCGCGTGGGCCGGCCGTCTGGATGTTCTGGTTGTCGACGACAGGCGCGCCAAAGGCGGTGGTCAGCTTTTTCATTGGACTCTTTCTTTCATGGCTAGGCAGAGCAATGGACGCACCGGCGCTACTCAAACACTGGCTGGGCTGAATGCACACTCACCGGGGCTGGTCCAGAGTAAAATTTCTAAAATGCAAACCAGTGTAAACTTTTTGGTACGGGATGGCTTGCCACGCCGTCCGAGCAAGCTCAGCCGGCGTACTTGCATCATAAGCGCTCCATCGCTGCCGCTCCCGCACGCTTGCAAGTTGCCAGTATATAAAGGCAGGCGACGATCACGCCACTGGCCTTTTGCCCAGTTCTTAAAACTTGTTCCAGTTGTTATGCCGGTGCTCCGTCGCTTCCTTCATCAGGTGGCCCGCGCGCAGGGCGTCGTCCGCCTGCAGCGTCATGGCCAGTTCCTGGAGGGCGGGCGGGTATTCGTGGTGGGCGGCTTCCTCCAGCAATTCACGGCCCTTGGCCAGGTCGCGCGGCACGCCGCGGCCTTCGCGGTAGGCGTTGTACAGCAGGAACATGGCGTGTGGATTGCCCAGTTCGCTGGACTTGGCCAGCCAGTGCGCCGCTATGACGGGATCTTGCGGCACGCCTTCGCCATTCGCCGCCAGCAAGCCCAGCATCAGAGCCGCCTTCGCATGGCCTTGCTGCGCCGCTTGCCGGTACCACAGCCAGGCTTGGGCCGGCGTGGCCGCGCGCAACATCTGGCCCAGCTCGAACGCCGCTTCCGTGTCGCCGGCGCGGGCCGCCTGTTCGAACAGGTTCAAGGCATCGGCGCGGCGTTCTGGGCGGGGCTGGTAAATCAGCGCCAGTTCGCGCTCGGCGACGGGCATGTCCTTGCCGGCCCAACTGCGTACCTTGCGTTCGGCCTGGTGGTCGCCCACCTGGCGCGCGAGCATGGCCACGGCTTCGATTTCGGCCGCCGTGGGTGGTGGCGACGCCTGGCAGGCGGCCAGGACGGTAGCCAGCACGACGGCGGGAAGGGAGAGTGCGTGTTTCATCTGGATGAACTTTCATCAAAACAGGCCGGAACTGCCGCAGTCCCGGCCCATGGACCTTATTTGCTCAGGTCGATGCGGTACTTGGCGAAACCGCTGGCGTCGAGCCCGCCTTCGGCCGCCACGCTGGCGATGCCGCTGCCTTGCGCCAGCGCCAGGTGGCCCGGCGCCGAGCGCAGGATCACGGGACCGGCCGTGGGCGTCTTGACGAAGCTCCAGCTGCGCGCGCTGCCATTGGCCGCCAGCGTCACCTTGCCGCCCTTGGTGCTGAGCGACGCCAGGTAGTTGCTGACCACGGCCTGGTTCGCATCGGGCGACTTGATGATGGTCTTGCTGCCGTCGATGCCCGGCACGGCGCCGCCGCCGCCGGCGCGGTAATCGTTGGTGGCGACGATGAAATCATCGCCATCGGCGACCGGCGCGCCCTTGTACGTGAGGTTGACGATACGGCTGCCGACCTTTTTCGTCACATCGATCTGGTACGTGAGCGCATTGTTTTCCGCATAGAACACGTCGTAGTTGTAAATCGTGCCATACGACGGCACCAGGTCCTGCTCCGCCGTGGCGCTCGGATCGATCTGCGCGAATTGCTTGGCCGACGTTTCCAGCCACGCCTTCAAGTCCGCGCCCTTGATCTTCACGGCTTGCAAGTTGTTATTGCTATATAAATACAGGTCGCCCGGATTGCGCACCTGCAAACCGATCGGCGCGGCCGGCGTCGCGCCCGCGGCCACGTCCGTGAAGTCCGACGGCCCGTTGCGGCCCGCCTTGAATGGCGCGCTGCACGAGATGACGGGGATATTCTTGTAGCTGGACAAGGTCGCATCCGTGCTGGTGGCGATGAAGTTTTTCACGTAATCGAGCTGTGCCTGGTTCACCAGCTGGATGGCGCTCACGTCGCCCACCAGCGCGAAATAGGCGGACATCTCGAAATCCGTGCTGATGCCCAGCGGCTGCTTGGCGTAGGCGATGGTGGCCGCGTGCTCGGTGGCTACCAGCGGCGCGATGGCCGGGTCGGCTTTCACGAGGGTCGTGCCGTCCGTGTACTTGAAGCCGCGCGATTCCACCGTCGTCCTGGCCGGCTGCACCACCCACTTGCCGCCCTGATAGACCATCGTCAGCTTGATGATGCCAAGGCGGCGGCCCCAGCTTTGCGCCATGACGGTCGGCACGCCGTTCACAAAGCCGTTGACGGCGTCGATCTTCGCGCTGGCGGGGAAGGCGGCGAACGAGGCGTCCAGCGCGGCCGCGCCCGTCTCTTTGCCTTTCGGGAAGATCAAGTGCGAGTGGCCGATCATCAGCGCGTCGATGCCCGTGCTGGTCAGGTGATAACTGCCGTTTTCCATCTTCGGGCTGTAGGCGCTGGTGTCCAGGCCGCCATGGGACAGGGCCACGACGAGGTCGGCGCCCTTGTTGCGCAATTCCGGCACATACTGTTTCGCCGCTTCCTGCACGCCCGTCACGCTGACTTTGCCGGCGAGCACTTTCTGGTCCCATTCGAGGATTTGCGGCGGTACAAAGCTCAGCACGCCCACATTGATTTTCACGGTCAGCTTGCTGCCGTCGGGCGCCGTGGCGGCGAAATCGCGGGGCAGCAGGACGTAGGGCTGGAAGATGGGCTTGCCGCTGCTCACGCCGACGACATTGCTCAGCACGGAAGGGAAGGCGGGCGCGCCGCAAGTGCCCGTGGGCTTGGCCACGCCCGGTATGCCGAAATCCGTGTTGGTGATCTGGCTCAGGTAGGGCAAGCCATAGTTGAATTCATGGTTGCCCATGCCGCCCGCGTCGTATTTCAGCGCGTTCATGGCCTTGTGCACGGCTAGCGTGCCGCTGCAAGGAACGGGTGCGGCCACGGCTTGCAGGTCGGCCAGCAAGGTGCCCTGGATGACGTCGCCATCGTCGAGCAGCACATTGTTCGGGTTTTCCGCGCGCGCCGCCTGGATCAGGGTCGACGTGCGCTCCAGGCCCAGGCTCGTGTCTTCGGCCAGCGCGTAATAGTTGTAGCTCAACACGTTCGAGTGGATATCGGTCGTTTCCAGCAATGCCACGGTGACCGTCGTGCCCTCGGGAATGGCTGGCGCCGTATTCGAACTGCCGTTGCAACCGACGAGACCCGCACTTGCCAGCGCCGCCAGCATGACCCAATTTGTTTTCATTACCGCCCTCGGAAAGATTCAAAGGACGCGACTGTAACGCCGCCATATGACGCGGCGATGACAGCCGTGCAAGGCGCATGGAGACAGGGTCGCGCGCGATGGCGCGACCGCCTGTCAATGTGCCGGCAGTTTTTTCAGCACTTCATTGCTGAAGTAAGGCTCGTCTTCCACCCAGAAAATATAGTCGAGGCCCAGGTAGTTGCGGGCAAAGTCGAGCAAGTCTTCGACTGAATTCTTTTTCCCGGTACGGGGATTGACTTGGCGCAGGTTGCCGTCCTGTACGGCCATGCCCTTGACCAGGTTCGCCGGATAGTCCTTGATAAAACCGTAACTCTGGCCCATATGGCTTTTCCGATACGGCATCAGGTCAGGACCGCCGACGCCCATCCGCAGCGCTTGCGCTTGCGCAAACAGGCCGCGCATATAGCCCTTGTCGGTCCACGGCAGCCATTCACCGGGCAGGAAATTCAGATACACCATGGTGGTGGTGTGGGGAAAAGCCGCGGCCAGTACCTGCATGTTGTCCTTGATGGCATCGACATAGTGTTGCGGCTTGAAATCATCGGGGAACGTCGTATTTCCCTTGCCGTCTTCCACGCCAATGTCGATCGAGCTTTCGCTGAAATTGATGCCCTCGATTTTCCCGTCAAATTCCTTGCCCAGCGCCTGGATCAAGCGTTGATAGCGCTCGCGTACCGGCGCTTCCCACATTTTTGGCGACCAGCCATATTCATCATCGGTGACCGCTTTATGCGGGTCGCGTTCCGGTGCGGAAAGCATGCTTTGCTTGATGATGCCGCCTTGGTAGCGAGGATCGCTGAGCAAATAGGCCGGCACATTGTGGCGCGGCGTGAATGATTTTTCCTGCAATTGTATCCACAGCTTTTTCCCGATCGAGTCGAGATAGCTGATGTCGTGGCGGATCGGCGCAAAATCGTAACGGTCCTGTTCCGGCTCCAGGCTGCGCCAGGTGTACACGATTTGAGCACCGCTGAAGCGCGGATCGCTTAATGCCTTATCCGCGCGGATGTTTTCCCCGTGCGGTTCACGGTGATTGAAGTAAATATAGTGCTTGATCGGGTGCTTTATTTCCGCGGCAATCGCACTGCCCATCATCAAAATAACTAATGCAAAAAACGTTGTATGGCTGCGTAAGATCATCGATTCCTTGGGCACTGTGAGAATTTAGCTGTTCAGTCGCCAGGCGCTTGCTTCGATAGCAGAGCCGGTGCGATTCCACTATAGCACCTTGAGGAGGTGGCCTGGACTGCGTGGCGTGTTCAGGATGGCAGGTGACGATTATCATCTCAATGCAAGTAAGTTGCATTATAATTCGCAAATGCAATGTAACTGCATTTGCATCCGCCGTCACGCACCCACCAATTCGAAGGATTCCCCATGCCCCAGCGCAAACTCCCCGTCACCGTCCTGTCCGGCTTTCTCGGCGCCGGCAAGACCACCTTGCTCAACCACATACTGCGCAACCGCGAAGGCAAGCGCGTGGCCGTCATCGTCAACGACATGAGCGAAGTCAATATCGACGCTTCGCTCGTCAAGGACAGTGCCGAGGCGGCCGGCGCGGCACTGTCGCGCACGGAAGAAAAACTCGTGGAAATGTCGAACGGCTGCATCTGCTGCACCCTGCGTGACGATCTGCTGCTGGAAGTGCGGCGCCTGGCGGCCGAAGACCGCTTCGATTACCTGTTGATCGAATCGACGGGCGTGGGCGAACCGATGCCCGTGGCCGCCACCTTCGACTTCGAGGACGAGCACGGCGACAGCCTGAACGACGTGGCGTGCATCGACTGCATGGTCACCGTCGTCGACTGCGCCAACCTGCTGGCGGATTTTCACAGCGAAGACAGCCTGGAGCAGCGGGGAGAAACGGCGGGCGAGGGCGACGACCGCCAGCTGGCCAACCTGCTCACGGAACAGATCGAGTTTGCCAATGTCATCGTCCTCAACAAGGTCGACATGGTGGCGGCGGACGAGCGCCGGCGCGTGCTGGCCATTTTAAAAGCCCTCAATCCCGGCGCGCGCATCATCGAAACCAACCAGTCCATCGTGCCGCTCGACGCCATCCTGGGCACGCACTTGTTCGACCTGGAGCAGGCGGCCGCCATGCCGGGCTGGGCGCAGGAGTTGGCGGGCAGCCACACGCCGGAGACGGAAACCTACGGCATCGGCAGCTTCGTCTACCGGGCGAAGGAACCGTTCCACGCACAGCGCTTGCACGATTTCATCTCGCAGCCGATACCGGGCGTGGTGCGCAGCAAGGGATATTTCTGGCTGGCCAGCCGCCCCGAATGGGTGGCCAGCCTGTCCGGCGCGGGCAAGCTGATGAATATCGAACCCGTGGGACTGTGGTGGGCGGCCGTGCCGAAGGAGCGCTGGCCCACGGATGCCGCATCGCTGGCGGAAGTCAAGGCGGGCTGGAGCGAAACGTACGGCGACCGCTACCAGGAGCTCGTCTTCATCGGCCAGGACATGGACCAGGCCGCCATCGAGGCCGACTTGAAGAAATGTCAACTCAACACCACGGAAACGCGCCAGGGCATGGCCGCCTGGCGCAAGCTGCCCGACCCGTTTTCCCAATGGCAACGAATGGAAGAACTCGAAGACTAACTTGAACAGGAACACACTATGACAGAACTGATCCCCGTCACCATCATCACGGGCTTTCTCGGCAGCGGGAAAACCACCTTGCTCAAGCGCATGTTGCAGGGCGATCACGGCGTGCGCATCGCCGTGATCGAAAATGAATTCGCCGCCGAAAGCATCGACCATGGCTTGCTGGTGCAGGACAGCGACGAGCAGATCGTGGAAATGAACAATGGCTGCATCTGCTGCAGCGTGCGGGGCGACCTGATCCGCATCCTGGGCGAATTGCACGCCAAACGCGCGGCGGGAACCATCACGTTTGATCACGTGATCATCGAAACGACGGGCCTGGCCGCGCCGGGTCCCGTGGCGCAAACCTTTTTTGCGGAACCCTCCGTCAGCGAGTGCTATATGCTGGACGCCATTTTGACGGTGGTCGATGCGCGCCATGCGCAGCAGCAATTGACGGCGCACAAGGAAGCGCAGGAACAGGTGGGCTTTGCCGACCGCATCCTGCTGTCGAAGACGGACCTGGTCGGCAAGGACGACCTGGCCGCGCTGCGCCAGCGCCTGGTCGCCATCAATGGCCGCGCCAGCATACAGAAAGTGCGCTTCGGCAATGTGCCCTTGCGCGACATCCTGAACATCCGCGGTTTCAATCTGAACGCCATCGTCGAACTGGAGCCGGATTTCCTCGGAGAACTGGGCCACCGCCATGGGGACGGCGTGCAATCGTTCGTCTACCACCAGGCCCAGCCCCTCGATCTGCTGCAGGTGGAAAACTTTCTCGATGCCGTGGTGCAGCTGTTCGGCGCCCAGCTGATGCGCTACAAGGGCATTTTGTACGTGGCCGACCTGCCATGCCGCGCCGTGTTCCAGGGCGTGCACATGCTGATGGGCTCGGAACTGGGCGCGCCGTGGCGCGACGATGAGCCGCGCGCCAGCAAGATCATTTTTATCGGCCGCGACTTGCCGCAGGAGATGCTGATCCGGGGCCTTGACCGCTGCGTGGTCAAGGCGGATAGTCCCGTCGGGGTGACCGCATGAGCGTGGAAGCGGGCTTGCCCGCCCTGGCGCTGATCTTTCTGCTTGGCATGCGGCATGGCCTGGAACCGGACCACCTGGCCGCCGTCGATGGTCTCACCTTGCGTAGCCAGGCGGCCCACCCGCGCTGGACGCCGTGGATGGGGGCGCTGTTTGCCCTCGGCCATGGCGTCTGCGTGCTGGTCATCGTGGCCGTTGCCGCCCTGGCATCCAGGCAATTCACTCCTTCGGAAAGCGTGTTCGGCTGGCTGGAATGGCTGCCCATCGTCTTGCTGCTGGTGATAGCCGCCCTGAATGCGCGCAGCTTGCTGGCCGGCGCGCAACTGGCCGAGGTGCGCGGCCGGCTGCTGCCAGGCTGGCTGCGGCGCGCGTCCGGGCCGCTGGGCGCCATCCTCGTCGGCATGCTGTTCGCGCTGGTGTTCGATACGGCCTTGCAGGCGGCGGCCTGGGGCTACGCGGCCGTGGCGCTGGGCGGCATGGGGCCAGCCTTGCTGACGGGGACGGTGTTTGCCGTCGGCATGGGCGTGACGGATACCTTCGATGGCTGGGTCACGGCAAAGGTCATGCGCACCGGCAAGCTTGATGTCGTGCGGGCGTTCCGGCGCCGCCTGGGCTGGCCCATCGTCGCCATCTGCGTGGCGATGGCCGCTTGCATGGCTGCCGGCAAGCTTGAGCCGGCCTGGTCGCTGCCGGAAAGCTGGACGGCGGCGCTGGGCGCGGCCATGGTCTTGCTGATGGCGGCCCTGTACGGCTGGACCTTGCTGGGCTTGCGCCGCGTGCGTGCGTAAGGGAAGGGCGTGGGTATAATGGGAAAAAACTGCCGAGTCCTCCCATGCCCGCACCCGATATCGTCATCCGCCTGCTGACGCCAGCCGACACCACCGCCTTTTGCGCGCTGCGCCTGCGCGCCATCCTGGATTCGCCCAGCTCGTTTTCGGCGTCACGCGAGGATGAACTGGCGCGCACGCCGGAGGAACACGTGCAGCGCATCGCCGGCGGCACCCTGCAGCGCGGCTTTGGCGCCTTCGATGGCGATCATCTCGTGGGTTTTGCCGGCTTGCGGCGCGAATCGCTGCGCCAGTTGTCGCACAAGGCCGTGCTATGGGGCGTGTTTGTCGATGTGGCGCAGCGCGGCAAGGGCGTGGCGCGGCGTCTGGTGAACGCCTGCATCGAACAGGCCGAGACGGACCCTGCCATCATGCAAGTGCACTTGAGCGTGAATGCGGAAAACAATGCCGCCCTGCGCCTGTATGAATCCCTGGGATTTATCGCGTATGGCACGGAGCCGCGCTCGATGCGCGTGGGCGACCTGTTTTATGACGAGCATCACCTGGCCTTGCTGCTCAAGTGATGTCAGAAGAGTCTTACTTGCAGCGCGGGCACAGGCCCTTGATCAGGTAATCGACTTCGCCGCCGCTGAAGCCTTCCGGCAAGAGCACGGGCGGCGGCAGCTTGACTTCATTGAAGCAGGTAACGTTCGCGCATTTGGTGCACTGAAAGTGCGCGTGTTCGTGCGCCTGGTGGCCGGCACCGGCGCTGAAGCGCCACACCTGGTCGGCGCCCGCGATGCGGTGCACCAGTTCATTTTCCGTCAGCCATTCCAGCACCCGGTACAGGGTGACGGAATCGATATCGCTGTCCTGCGACAGCGCTTGCTGGATTTCATGGTGGGTCAGCGAACGGCTTTGCGCCATTAAAAAGTCGAGCACCTTCACGCGCGTCTTGGTGACGCGGGCGTTGGTGTTGCGGATCAGCGATTCGGCGTGCGGTGTAGAAGATGATGTCAACATGATAAGCCTGCTTGCGGGGGATCGGCTGACGGCGTCATCGCCGTGCCCGTTGCCACCCTATGGGCCGTATCTTAGCATGCGTGCCGCACCGGATGGAACGGCGTCATGGTTTGAACGTCCAATAGCGGCCGGCGGCCGTATCGACGGGCTCGAGAAAGCGCTGGTCGGCGCGCGCATGGTTGCGTATCAGATAAAACATGTCGGACAGGGCCGAGCGCTTTTCCGCAAAGTAGGAGTGCTTCATGAAGCTCGTGTCGACCCCGGTGGCGTCGATGGTTTCCACGCCCGCCACGATCAGCATGCCGGCGCCGCTGTCGCCTGCCCGCGCGTAGCCGTGCACGGCTTTCGAGGCGGCCAGCGCCAGGTCTTGCGAAGAGGCATATAAAGTGACGGGGTTGCGCGCGCCGGCCAGTTTGGGCGCGATATCCTGTTTGAAGATGGCGGCGTCGATGTCGGGCGCGGACAGGATGATTTCCGTGATCTTTTGCGCCAGCTGCGGTTGCGCGGCCAGCAAGTCGGCCACGGCGCGCGCCAGGCCCCGGCTGCCCATGCTGTGGCCTACCAGATAGACTTGCGCCGCCTCCGTGCTGGCGAGAAAGTCGCCCAGGAAGGCCGTGATGTGGGGCGTGCTCCATTCGATATTGTTTTCATCGATGGTGTAGCTGGCCACTTCACCACGCGACGGCCAGCTGTAGAACACGGGCGCGCCGTCGAAACCGAGGTCGTAGGCCATTTGTCCCGTGCGCCGCGCCGCATCCTCGAAACTCACGTTGTAGCCGTGCACGAAGATAAAGGCGCTCTTGCCGGCCGACGCGCGGATCTGGGTTTTCAGTGCGGCAAAGAAGTTGTCGCGGTCCTGCACATCGGCCGACAGCACCACCACATGCTTGGCCGGGTCGTCGCGAAATTCCAGGCGCCACAGCGACGGCGATTCCAGCTGGCCCATGCGGTGGTCGCGCGGGATGCTGATGTCGCAGCTGCCATAGTTGAGCGGGCCATTGCCTCCCATGACGTTGCGTTCGCCGCTGAAGCGCTGGGCCGGCGGCTTGCCCACGTCACGCTGGCGGTCCGTGGCGAAATACACTTTCACCACCGCGTAGTTCGACACGACGGCGCTTTTGTCGGCGGGGGCGGGCGCCGTTTGCGCCGCAGGCGCTGCCGGCGGCAGGGCTACGGGCGGACGCAGCGCATCGAGCAAGCCTTGCGCGGCGAACAGGGTTTCCATGTCATCGGGTACTTTCGCCGTGGAGAGGGCAGCCGACAGGGCCAGTTGCAGCTGGGTATTGGCGGGTTCGGCCTCCAGCGCGGCGATGGCGGCCAGGATGGCGGCGGCGCTGTCGAACTTGGCGATGGCCAGCTTCAGGCGTTGATAGTGGCTGGCGACGGCTTCCGGCGCGTGGCCGGGCGCGCCATGTTCGATGGCCGCCACGACGGCGGAAGTAATCAAGTCCATGCGCTACCTGCCTCTCTGATCAGTATGAATTAAATATCAACTCATATTGCCATAAAAGCACGCGGAAAGCGACTTGTCCAGCACCGCGCGCACGCGGTGCGCGGCAGGTCAATGCTGCTTGTCGTCGCTGAACTGCTGCGCCAAGGATTGCAGAGGGGCCACCGTCAGGCCGCCGCGGCTCACATGCTCGGGGATGGCCACGCGCACCGGCTTGCTGTGCATGTTGCTTGACGACAGCACGTTCGTCGTGGTCTCTGGCGCCGCATTCCACACGGGATCGACGATGCCTTCGAACACCTGTTTCAATTGCTCGCCCCAGGTATCTCGGATCATGCGGAAATACTGGTTCTTTTCATCGATGGTGACGAAGCGCGTGACGGCCAGGCTGCCCGTCTCGTAGACGAGCAGATCGAGCGGCAAGCCGACGGAAATGTTCGAGCGCAAGGTGGAATCCATGGAGATCAGCGCACACTTGGCCGCTTCATCGAGGCGCGTGAACGGGTTGATGACCCGGTCGATGATGGGCTTGCCGTATTTGGCTTCGCCGATCTGGAAATACGTGTTTTCATCGTGCGATTCGATGAAATTGCCGGCCGAATACACCTGGAACAGCCGGCAGCGCTCGGCGCCTATCTGGCCGCCCACAATGATGCTGACGTTGAAATCGATGCCGCAGTCGGCCAGGGCCTTCGCTTCGCGCAGGTGCACGGTGCGCACGGCTTCGCCCACGATGCGCGCCGCGTCGTACATGCTGGCCACGTTCCAGATGCTGCGTCCGTCCGCATCGACGTGTTCGGAGACGATCTGGCGGATCGCCTGCGAGATCGACAAATTACCCGCCGTCATCAGGACCAGCATGCGGTCGCCCGGGTTCTCGAACACGCTCATCTTGCGGAAGGTGCCCACCTGGTCCACGCCGGCGTTGGTGCGGGAGTCGGACAGGAAGACCAGGCCTTCGTTCAGGCGCATGCCTATGCAATAAGTCATCGTCGTAAATCAAATCCAAAGGGGGAGCATTCTACACCAGCCGGGGCTTGAGTCTCCGCCGCAAGCCCCGGCCAGCCTCATTCCTGCCTATTTACACGGGCACGATCTGTACATCCACGTGCAGCGTTTCCGTGCCGCCGCCCTGGCGCACGCCGCGCACGGGCGCCGCCGAATCGTAGTCGCGCCCGATGGCCAAGCGGCAATACGCATCCGTCATCAGCCGCGCGTGGGTCACGTCGATGCTGACCCAGCCTGCGAAATCCGTGTCTTCCGTCCAGGCGTCGACCCAGGCGTGGCTGGCCGCGTGGCCCGTCGTGCCTGGGTCGATGTAGCCGGACACATAACGGGCCGGGATACCCCAGGCGTGGCAGCAGGCGAGGAACAGATGGGCGTGGTCCTGGCACACGCCGCGCCCCAGTGCCAGGGCGTCGCCGGCCGTGGTGGTGACCATGGTGGCGCCGCTTTCATACGCCACCTTGCCGACGATGTGCTCGGCCAGGCGCAGCAGATGGCCCGTGCCGGCCGTCACGCGGCGGTCCGGCAGGCTGGCGGCCGCCAGCTCCACGATGGCAGGGTTGGCCTGCGTCAGCGGCGTCGGCATGGTAAACAACAGCGGGGACAGGGTATCGACCAGGTTCAGTCGTCCCTTGTGCGGGTAGATGGTTTCCACCACGCCCTGGGCGACCAGGCTCAGCGACTGATGGCTGCCGTTAATGGTCAGCATGTGCGACAGGTTGCCGTAGGCATCCGTATAGGCGTGGCACTGGCCCGGCGTCGTGATTTGCCAGGACCGGGCCCGCTGCTGCGGCTCGATACGCGGCGTCAGGTGCAGCTGCTGGATGGTATAGGCCAGCGGTGCACTGTAGGCGTAGCGGGTTTCGTGGCGGATGGTGAGCTGCATCAGGCCGCCAAGGGAACGAGGAAGTCGCGGCTGACCCGGTTGCCCAGCTCATAGATGTTTTCCAGAAACTCCGTCAGGGTATGGTGCAAGCCCGCCTTCATGATGTCGTCGATATGGCCGAATTTCAGTTCCGCATGCAGCTTGCCGGCGAACCGCTCCGTATCGGCGGACACGTCGTTTCGGATATGTTTCAGATTTTCCACCACGTCATCCATGCAGGCAAGGAGCGACCTGGGCATGTCGCCGCGCAGCATCAGCAATTCCGCCACGCGCGCTGGCGTGATCACGTCGCGGTAGACCTTGCGGTAGATCTCGAAGCCGGACACGGAGCGCAGCAGGGCGGCCCAGTAGTAAAAGTCGCGCTGGGTGATGTCTTTCGAGGTGTCGCGCGCGCCATGGAACTTCACGTCGAGGATGCGCGCCGTGTTGTCGGCCCGCTCGAGGAAGGTGCCCAGGCGAATGAAGTGGATGGCTTCGTCCTTGAGCATGGTGCCCAGGGTCACGCCGCGCGACAGGTGCGAGCGGTACTTGACCCATTCGAAGAAGGCGCTGGGGTCCGTTTCCAGCAGATTGCTTTTCAGGCGCTTCTGCATGTCGAGCCAGGTGGCGTTCTGGATTTCCCACACTTCCGTCGTCAGGGTGCCCCGCACGGCGCGGGCGTTTTCGCGCGCGCCCGTCAGGCAGGCCAGGATGGACGAGGGGTTGTTCGGGTCGCGCACCATGAAGTCGAGCACGTCGCGCGTATGGAAGCGGCCATATTGGTGGTCGTACGCGCTTTGCAGCTCGGAAATGCCCAAGGTGGCGCGCCAGCCTTGCTCCGCGTCCTGCTCGGACTGGGGCAGCATGGACGTTTGCATGTTGACGTCGAGCATGCGCGCCGTATTTTCCGCCCGCTCCGTGTAGCGGGCCATCCAGAACAAATGATCGGCAGTGCGGCTCAGCATGTTTTCTCTCCTGCAAAGGCGGATGTGGCTTCCAGTACCCAGGTATCCTTGGTGCCGCCCCCCTGCGATGAATTGACCACCAGCGAGCCTTCGCCCAGCGCCACGCGGGTCAGGCCGCCCGGTACCATGGAAATCGTCTTGCCGGACAGCACGAACGGGCGCAGATCGATGTGACGCGGCGCGATGCCAGCGTCCACGTACGTGGGGCAGGCGGACAGGGCCAGGGTCGGCTGGGCGATGTAGCCGTCCGGATTGGCCAGCAGGCGCTGGCGGAAATCCTCGATCTGCGCCAGGCTCGACGCCGGCCCCACCAGCATGCCGTAGCCGCCCGCGCCATGCACTTCCTTGACGACGAGTTTCGCCAGATTCGCCAGCACGTAGGACAGGTCGGCCGCCTTGCGGCACTGGTAGGTGGGCACGTTGTTGAGGATCGGTTCCTGCGACAGGTAGAATTTGATCATGTCGGGCACGAAAGGGTAGATCGACTTGTCGTCGGCCACGCCCGTGCCGATGGCGTTGGCCAAGGTGACCCGTCCCGCGCGGTACACGGACAGCAGGCCCGGCACGCCCAGCGAGGAATCGGAGCGGAAGGCCAGCGGATCGAGGAAATCGTCGTCGACCCTGCGGTAGATGACGTCGACGCGCTTGGGCCCGCGCGTGGTGCGCATGTAGACGCAATTGTCTTTGACAAACAAATCCTTGCCTTCGACCAGTTCCACGCCCATCTGCTGGGCCAGGAAAGCGTGCTCGAAGTAGGCGGAGTTGTACATGCCGGGCGTCATGACGACGACCGTCGGGTCATCGACGCCCATGGGCGCGACGGAACGCAAGTTGTCTAGCAGCATATCCGGGTAATGGTCGACGGGCGCGATGCGGTTGCGCGCGAACAGTTCCGGGAACAGCCGCATCATCATCTTGCGGTCTTCCAGCATGTAGGATACGCCGGACGGCACCCGCAGATTGTCTTCCAGTACATAGAATTCGCCCTTGCCCGCGCGCACGATGTCGACGCCGGCGATGTGCGCATAGATGTCGGAAGCGACGGCAATGCCCTGCATTTCCGGGCGGTACTGGGCATTCTTGTAGATTTGCTCGGCGGGAATGATGCCCGCCTTGATGATGTTTTGTTCATGATAGATATCATGGATGAACATGTTCAAGGCTTGCACGCGCTGGATCAGGCCCGTCTGCATCTGCGCCCATTCGGCAGCGGGGATGATGCGGGGGATGGTGTCGAACGGAATCAGGCGTTCCGTGCCGGCATCGTCGCCGTAGACGGCGAACGTGATGCCGACGCGGCGGAACGTCAGGTCGGCTTCGGCCCGCTTGCGGGCGATGGTCTCGGGCGATTGCTGTTCCAGCCAGTTGTTGAATTCACGATAGTGTTCACGTACCTTGCTGTCCGTACCCACGTCATCTGCAGTCATTTCATTGAAAAAATTTGCCATGTTGTGATTTCCCTTGAGCCGTGTCTGACTATAGCTCAGCAGGAAGCGTGCCAATGGCGCACGCCCGAAAGTATGTAAAAAATGACCACTTTTGTGGCGTAAAACCGTCATCCGCACCGCTTTGGTGCGCTACGGCAGCGATTTTGCCGGCAGATGGGGCGTAGCTGCGATCAGGTGCCTGGCGTGACGAAGGGCCGGCAATCGATCGGCAGGTCGATGGTAAACGTGGTGCCCGTTTCCGGCGCACTGTCGACCAGCGCGCTGCCGCCGTGGCTTTCCGCCACGTTTTGCACGAAGGGCAGGCCGATACCCCAGCCGGGCGCGTTGCCTTCGTGCTCGCGGCGCAGGTATTCGAAGATGCGCTGCGTCTGGTCTTGCGCGATATTGCTGCCCGTGTTGTGCACGCTCAAGATCATGCGTTCGCGCAAACTGTCGATATGAATATGGATGGGACCGTCGTCGCCATACTTGACGGCATTGACGACGAGGTTTTCCAGGGCACGGCGCAGCGAATTTTCGCACCACCAGCCCGTCACGGAGGTGCCGCTGACCACGCATTTGCCCGGATGGCCGATATTGACGCTGTCGGCAACCTGCCGTGCCAGCGGCAGTACGTCGAGGCGCCGCAGGACGAGGGGCAGCTTTTGTCCCCGGTGGTAGCTGAGCGTATCGAGCAATTCCTGGATCATGTCGTCGAGGCGCTTGCCGTGCTCGATAATTTTCAGCGCCAGCGCCGCCACGTCCGGCTGTTGCGCGCGCCGCTGCAGCAGCTGTGCACTGTTGAGCATGACGGACAGGGGATTGCGCATGTCGTGCGACAGCCCGGCGGCGATGCGGCGCTGAAAACTTTCGTGCATGGCGGTAAATTCCAGGATGGCTTCGCGGATGCCCGTATCGATCGAGGCATTGATCACCTTCCAGTCCTTTCGCCGCAGCGGCACGCCCGCCTCCAGCGCGGCGGCGGCGAAGCAGTCGCGGAAAATCTGGTATTCCTGAATTACCTGTTCCGGGCCATAACTGGTCATGCGCGCCCGTTCGTTGCCATGCACGGCAGGCGCGTTGGTGTTGCTGGTGGCGTCGTCGCGCGGGTAGCCTGGCGTGAGCGCTTCGGCCAGGTTGTCGAAGAAGGCGGGCAAGGTGTTGATGAGGATGGGCGTGAGCAAGGCATCGGCGCCGCGTACCTTGGCGCGCACCTCGTGCTCCCACTGCGTCAGCACGGCATCGCGCATGCTGAAGATGCGCCGCGTGCGGGCGGGCATGTCCAGCGCAAGCATTTTCTGGTCAGAGGCATAGGTCATCGCGGCTCCCCATCGACATCCCGGCATCCGCGCGATGCAAGGCGGGAGCTAAAGTATCCTCCAAATCGGCGCGCAGGTGGCGTTCAATTTGACGCGTGGGCGCCCGTCATGACGGCGCTCAAATGGCTGAGGGCCGCATCCCATTGCTCCAGCGAAAAGTTTTGCGGGTCGTCATGACCGTTCGCAAAGCCCGTATCGAGCACGGCGTGGAAGGCAGGGATCAGCCACGTGCCCTTGCGCACGCTGGCGGCGATGTACAGCAGGGCCAGGCGGTCGTATTGGGCCGGTGTAAAGCCGGGATCGGGCGCCAGGCCATCGTTGCCCTTGCCGCCGCCGGGCACGGAGTTGCGCGGCTGCACCAGTTCCACGTGCAGGAACAGGCCCGTCAGCGACGGCTTGTCCTTTTCCAGCTTGCTGGCATAGCCGGCCGTGCCAAAGTCGCGCACGGCCAGGGAATCGCCGAGCCGGTTCACGTAGACATGGCCTTTCGGACCGCCGCCCAGCGCCGGATTGCGCAAGCTGAAATCGTTGAAATCCCAGCTGGCGTCGTTGATGTGATCGGGAATAGTTTCTAACAAGAAATTCGGGTAGCTGGTGTCGTGGATGACGAAATAGCGGGCCATGGGCGCGGCCAGCCGGCCCACGGCGCGCGACAGCGGTGCATCGACGGCGCCGCCCGCGTCCGCTTCGCTGATCGATTGCTGCGCCAGCCAGGCGCGCAGGGCGACGGGGGCGATGCCCGTGCGCTGGCCGACGTGGGCGGCAAGAAAGGCCGGCAGCGGCGCACTGTCGCCCAGACGCGCATACAGTTTCACGGGGCGCAGCAGACACATGGCTTGCGCCCGCGCATCGCCCTTGAAACCGCTTTTCCAGGCGGCATACGGGCATCCGGCCTGCTTTTGGGCAGCGGCGGGCAGGGACATGCAGAGCAATAACAGGAGGGCAGGGAGTTTCATGCTGGCATTGTCGCCCAAATCCGGCCGTTGGCACAGGCGCGCACGCGAAGCTGCCCGGGGAAGCGGCAGCTTCGCGTCGGTCCGGTTAAAACGCCACGCTGCCCGATACGACGAAGGTGCGCGGCGCGGCCAGCACGAGGCTGCCCGCGTCGAACGAGGAGACGGCCGAGGCCCAGTAGCTGCGGTCGGCCACGTTGTCGATGCGCGCGCGCAAGGTCACGTCATGGCCCGCCAGTTGCGTCAGGTAGCGCGCGCCGATGTCGACGCGGGTCCAGGAAGGCAACTGTTTGCTGTTGGCCAGATCCGCATACTGCGTCGAGGTGTAGACGGTGCGGGCATTCAGGCTCAAGCCTGGCGCGCCGGGCACGTCCCATTCGCCGCCCACGCTGAGCTGTGTTTTTGGCGCGCCGATGGCGTTCTTCCCATTGTTGGCCGGCTTGTCCGTCTTGCGCTGTTCCGTATCGAGCCAGGTCAGGCCGCCCAGCAGGCGCACGCCCGCCATCGGCGTGCCGAAGACGGACAGTTCCAGGCCCTGGTTGCGCTGTTCGCCCGACAAGGTGGCGCGCGAGCCGACCACGGCCGGCAAGGGCTTGGCGGTCGAGAACAGCGCGGCGCTCATGCCCAGCCTGCCGCCGTCATATTTGACGCCGATTTCCTTCTGCTTCGACTTGTAGGGCGAGAAGACTTCGCCATGGTTGCTGACCAGCTGGTTCTCCTTGCCATCGAAGTAGGTGCCGCTGGCAACGGGACCCTTGACCAGCGCCTCGATGTAGTTGGCGTAGACCGACACGTTCTTGCTGGCCTTGTAGACGATGCCGGCCACGGGCGTCGTGGCGCTCTTGTCATAGCTGGAATATTGCACGGCCGTGCCATAGGCATACGCCGCGTCGCGGATCTGCTGGCGGCGCAGGCCCACGGTCAGCAGCAGCCGGTCGTCGAGGAAGGCCATGGTATCGGCCACGGCGTAGCTGTTGAGGATAGTTTTTTGCGTCAGCCGTGGGTCGTTCATCACGCCGGCAGAGTTCGCGGGCAGGGTGGGCGGCATGGCCACGTCCAGCGGATGGTAGATATTCGTCGGCAAGCCCGCATAATCGCTGATCGCATACGCATTCTTCGCCTCGTTCCAGTGACCGGACCAGCTGGCCACCAGGGTGTGGCGGACGGCGCCGGTATGGAGCTTGCCGCGCACGCCCAGTTCGCCCGTGCGGATTTCCTGCTTGCGGGCATTGTCGAAGCGGTACACGCTGGCATCGCCATTGAGCGCGCTCAACGTCGGTTGGGCCAGGCTGTTCGCTTCCTTCGTCGAGCGGCTGCCGAACGCGGCCCAGGCTACGACATCCTTGGCGAGGTCGACTTCGGCGCGCGCCGTGCCGAACACGTCATGCTCCTTCGAATAGCTCCACGGCTGGGCAAAGTTCTTCGACGCATCGGGTGCGCCCGGCAAGGCCGTCAGGCTGCCCGTGTTGATGGAAGGGCGCGGCGCCGTCAAATCGAAATTCTGGTAGCCGGCGTCGGCCGACAGGCGGTAGCCGCGGCCCCGGTAGTCGAGGCCCACCGAGAACATGCCCACGTCGTGGTCTTCGCGCTGGATGCCGGTTTCGCCCTGGCGCTTGGCGGCATTCACGCGCACGCCGAATTCCTGCTGCTCGCCAAAGCGGCGCGCCACGTCGATGGCCGCGTAGGCGTGGCCGCCCGATTCCACGCCCACGGTCAATTCCGTCAGCGGCGTGTTGCCGGCGCGCTTGGGCATCAGGTTGATGGCGCCGCCGATGCCGCTGCCGCCCGGCGCCGCGCCGTTGAGGAAGGCGCTGGCGCCGCGGAACACTTCCACGCGCTCGAGTAATTCCGGCGAGACATATTGACGAGGCAGGACGCCGTACAGGCCGTTGTACGCCACGTCGTCCGAATCGAGGGCGAAGCCGCGGATCACATACACTTCCTGGAAGTTGCCGTAACCGCGAGACATGCGCACGGCGCCATCGCTTTGCAGCAAGTCGCCCACGCTGCGCGCTTGCTGGTCGGCAATGAATTGCTGTGTATAACTGGTGCTGCCGAATGGCGAGTCCATCATGTCCAAGGCACCGAGGATGCCCATGCGCCCGCCGCGCGCCACCTGGCCACCCGCATACGCTTTCGACAGTCCTTGCGCCGACGCGTCGGCCGAGGCATTGACGACCACGGTCGGCATGGTTGGCGCGTCGCCGGCCGCTGCTGCGGTGCTGGTTTGCGCGTGGGCGGCGGCGCTGGCCAGCAGGAAGGCGGCCAGGGCGAACGGGGTAGGGACGAGGTGGAAGGTGCGCATGGAGTTATCTGGATATTAATGAGAATGATTATCATTATATTCCAGCGCGGTGCGGCGCGTGGGAAAGTGTGAGAAAGCGATGAAAAAGTCGTCATTTGTGCAACATCCGATACCCCAGGGTGCCGGAATCTGGCGAGAAAAGGCGCGCCAGGCGATACCTTGTGGATTTATTAATGCCTATGGTCAAGTTTCGCTAAAATAAGCCATCGCGCCCGGCGCCCACAGGAAACCGCATGCCATTGCACCGCCATCTACAGTCCGCTTCCATGCGCCTACGGGGCGGCTTGAGCTTCAAAGGCGCGGCCGTCGCGCTGATCCTGGCCATGCATGCGCTGGGCCTGTATTTCCTCCTGCTGCCGGCGCGGCAGCTCAAGCAATATACGGAAGTGGCCTTCATGACCTTGCTGCCGCCCCGGCCCACGCCGCCGGCGCCGCCGATGGCCATGCCGCCACCCATGCCGATTCCCGTGCCGCGCGCGCGGGCTCAGGTTCCGTCCGTCGTGCCTGACATGCCGCCCGTGACAGCAGAAGCCATCACCATGCCCGCCGAGGAATTGTCCGCCGCGCCCCCGAACGCGCCAGCTGGCCCCGATTTGCGCACGCGCGCCCGGCTGGCCGCGGGCGCGGCCGACAAGGCCTTGCGCGGCGAACTCAAACAACAACAGCCTTGGCTGGCCGCGGCCGACCTCAAAGGCGACAGCGCGTTCCAGAAACAGGTCGCCTCCGCCTGGCGCGGCGGCCCCGTCATCCGCGTAGAGGAATACCTGACGGCCGATGGGCGTCCCGCCACGCGCGTCGTCAACCCCGGTGGCGCCACGTGCTTTGGCATGGATGCGAACCCGGGCGCGGGCGCCGATCCGTTCAAGACGGGCGGCAAGATCAAACGCGTGCCTTGCCCTGGTTGAGCCGGATTGAATGCTATGTAGGTCAGATTAGCGCAGCGTAATCTGACAGTCTGCGTGGCGGCGCTTGTCGGCTTACGCCCTGCGGGCTAAGCCGA
>NZ_JBXAJE010000001.1:459238-892715 GCF_058796955.1 Janthinobacterium sp. GW823-FHT03B06 | reverse complement strand
GACCTACGGCGGAATCGGACAGCCCGACGCAGGCAAAGACCAGTTGTAGGTCAGATTAGCGCAGCGTAATCTGACAGGCAGCGTGGCGGCGCTTGTCGGCTTACGCCCTGCGGGCTAAGCCGACCTACGGCGGAATCGGGCAGCCCGACGCAGGAAAAGACCGCGCGGCATGCAGTTGTAGGTCAGATTAGCGTAGCGTAATCTGACAGGCTGCGTGGCGGCGCTTGTCGGCTTACGCCCTGCGGGCTAAGCCGACCTACGGCGGAATCGGACAGCCCGACGCAGGCAAAGACCAGTTGTAGGTCAGATTAGCGCAGCGTAATCTGACAGGTTGCGTGGCAGCGCTTGTCGGCTTGCGCCCTGCGGGCTAAGCCGACCTACGGCGGAATCGGGCAGCCCGACGCAGGCAAAGACCGCGCGGCGTGCAGGGTTTTAGGGGGCGTATTAGGGTATGCCATCCCCGGCTGGGTCTCAAATATGCTAAGTTGCGTCTGCAAATCTTGTCGACACGACCCAGGACGCCCATGCCACCCGAACTCCTCATCCTCGCCCCCAGTCCCTCGGCTGCCGTCAACGCGCAGCTGGAACAGCAATATACCTGCCACCATGCCTGGCAAGTGCCGGCGGATGAACGCCACGCCTGGCTGGCCGAGCGGGCGCCGGCCATCCGCGCCGTCGTCACGACGGGCGCGCTGGGCTTGAACGCGGCCGACATGGGCCTGCTGCCCGCATTGGAAATCGTTGCCGTCAATGGCGTGGGCCTCGATGGCGTGGCGCTCGACGTGGCGCGCGAGCGCGGCATTGCCGTTACCACCACGCCGAACGTGCTGACGGACGACGTGGCCGACATGGCGCTGGCCTTGCTGCTGGCCAGCGCGCGGCATGTCGTGGCACTCGACCGTTTCGTGCGCGATGGGGGCTGGGAACGCCGTGAGGCCATCGCCCCCGCATCTACCTTGCGCGGCAAGACGGCCGGCATCTTCGGTTTCGGCCAGATCGGGCAAGCCATCGCGCTGCGCCTGGCCGCCTTCGGCATCCATGTGCGCTACTTCCAGCCGCGCGCCATTGCCGGCACCAGCGTGCCGCGCGCGGAGTCCTTGCTGGCCCTGGCGCAGGAAAGCGATTATTTGATCGTCTGCGCGCCTGGCACGCCGGCCACGCGCAAGATCGTCGACCGCACCGTGCTGGACGCGCTGGGGCCGCAAGGCACCCTGATCAATATCGCCCGTGGCGCCCTGATCGACGAAGACGCTCTGATCGCCGCCTTGCAGGATGGCCACCTGGGCGCGGCCGGGCTCGACGTGTTTGCGGACGAACCGCGCGTGCCAGACGCCTTGCGCGCCTTGCCCAACGTCGTGCTCACGCCGCACGTGGGCAGCCTGACCGTGGAAACACGCCATGCGATGGGTCAACTGGTCGTCGATAACCTGGCCGCCCACTTCGCCGGTTTGCCCTTGTTGACACCAGTAAGCGCATAAGCCCGGAATGCACCGTTTTAATCAAGCATGAATGAAAGAGTCGCTATGGAATTAAGTAAATCGCTGTTGCGCACGCGCGGCGGGCTGGACAGCGGCAAGGTGGGCATGATTGAGCTGTTCTTCGATCTCGTGTTCGTGTTTGCCGTGACGCAACTGTCGCACGGCTTGCTGGCGCACCTGAGCGCCATGGGCTGGCTGCAGACGGGCTTGCTGCTGATGGCCGTCTGGTGGGTGTGGATCTTCACCTCGTGGATCACCAACTGGCTCGATCCCGAGCGCATTCCCGTGCGCATCAGCCTGTTTGCGCTGATGCTGGGCGGGTTGATCATGTCGGCCTCGATACCGGAAGCGTTCGGCACGCGGGGCCTGGGCTTTGCTGGCGCCTATGTCGCCATGCAGGTGGGCCGGCCCCTGTTCGCCTGGTGGGCCGTGCGCCATGAAGCGCTGGCGCGCCGCCGCAATTTCCAGCGCATCGCCTTGTGGGCCGTGCTGTCCGGCATCTTCTGGATCGCCGGCGGCATCGCGTCGCCCGAGCAGCGCATCTTCTGGTGGGCCGCGGCCCTGCTGATCGACCTGGCCGGACCATGGATGCTGTTCGGCATGCCGGGCCTGGGCCGCTCGACGACGGCCGACTGGGACGTCGATGGCAGCCACATGGCCGAACGCTGCGGCCTGTTCGTCATCATCGCCCTCGGCGAATCCTTGCTGGTGACGGGCGCCACGTTCGCGGGCCTGGAATGGACGGCCGGCAACTGGCTGAGCTTCTTGTCTGCTCTGGTCGGCAGCATCGCCATGTGGTGGATTTATTTCGACACGGGCGCCGAAGCGGGCCACCACCGCATCGCCCACTCGAAGGACCCGGGCCGCATCGCCCGCAAGGCTTACAC
Organism: Janthinobacterium sp. GW823-FHT03B06; assembly: GCF_058796955.1. Classification (NCBI taxonomy): domain Bacteria; kingdom Pseudomonadati; phylum Pseudomonadota; class Betaproteobacteria; order Burkholderiales; family Oxalobacteraceae; genus Janthinobacterium; species Janthinobacterium sp. GW823-FHT03B06. The sequence continues at coordinate 890,350 of NZ_JBXAJE010000001.1, read as the reverse complement.
GTATATCCACGTGCTGATCGTGGGCGGCGTGATCGTCAGTGCCGTGGCCGATGAACTGGCCCTCGTGCATCCGGATGAAGCAAGCTTCGCCGGCATCAGCGCCTTGCTGGGCGGCCCGATCCTGTATCTGCTGGGCAATGCGCTATTCAAATGGGTCACCAGCGACCGCTCCGCGCCGCCGCTGTCGCATCTGCTGGGCATTTTGATCATCCTGGCGCTGATCCCGATGGCCTACGGCCGCCTGTATTCGCCTTTGATCCTGGCCTGCATCACGAGCTGCGTGCTGGTACTGGTGGCCGTGTGGGAGCACATGGCGCTGCGCCGCCCGCCGCCGGAGATTGATCCCTGATGCCGGCCTGACCTTATCCGGCCGGCGCGATGTCGTCCGGATCGCTGCGCGCATCGAGTTGCAGCTGTAAAAACGCCAGGTCCAGCCAGGCGCCGAACTTGGTGCCCACCTGGCGCATCAAACCGACTTCCTCGAAGCCCAGCTGCTTGTGCAGGGCGATCGAGCCGGCATTGCCCGCCTCGATGCCCGCCACCATCACGTGCTTGCCCAGGCCGCGCGCCCGCATAATCAGTTCCCCCATCAAGGCCTTGCCCACGCCGGCGCCGCGGCGATCGGCGCGCACATACACGGAATGCTCGACCGTATGGCGGAAACCCTCGAACGGGCGCCAGTCGCCGAACGAAGCGTAGCCAGCCACCTTTTCCTCTGCATCGATGGCGACGAGCACCGGATAGCCGGCCCGCTGGCGGTCGGCCAGCCAGGCGGTGCGGTTGGCCGCATCGACCGTCCGTTCATTCCAGATGGCCAGGGTGTTGCTGACGGCATCGTTGTAGATGGCCGTGATGGCCTCGATATCGCCCGCGTGGGCATCGCGTATGTGCATGTTGATCTCCTTGCTAGTCGTCTACTATAATGGACAAATAATAGAGTGCCGCCCACGCCTTGTCCAATAAAATCCGAATGGAACCCGATACATGTCCACTAAACCAGACGAATTGAACCAGCGCATCGGGGCCCGGGTGCGCCTCGAGCGGGAAAGCCTGGGCTGGTCGCTGACGGACCTGGCGGCCCGCTCGGGCGTGTCGCGCGCGATGGTGCACAAGGTGGAACGCGGCGATTGCAGCCCCACGGCCACCTTGCTGGCGCGCCTGTCGGGCGCCTTCGGCCTGAGCATGTCCGAACTGATCGCCCGCGCCGAGATGCGCGAGGGACGCTTGCTGCGCAAGCTTGAGCAGCCCGTGTGGGTCGACCCGCAGAGCGGCTATGTGCGGCGCCACGTGTCGCCCGCGTCCGACATGCCGCTCGACCTCGTGCACATTACCTTGCCGCCGGGCGCCGTGGTGGCCATGCCGGCCGCCGCCTATGTGGCGCGGCGCCAGCTGATCTGGGCGCTTAGCGGCAGCCTCGTATTCATCGAAGGCGAGACCCGCCACGTGCTGGACGAGGGCGACTGCCTGGAACTGGGGCCGCCGGCCGACTGCGTATTCCGCAATGAAACGGCCAGCGCTTGCACCTACGCCGTGGCCGTCCTGAAGGCCTGAGGCTAAGCCAGCGCGGCCGAGCGCAGCTGGGCGATGAAGGCGCGCGCGGCGGGCGCCTGTTCGTGACGGCGAAACGCCACGGCGATTTCCGAGCTGATCTGCGGCGCTGCCAGTTCGCGGAACACCACGCCGGGCAATTGCACGCTGGCCATCACGGAGTGGGGCACGATGGCGCAGCCCACGCCCAGCGACACTTCCGTCAGCACGGCCACCAGGCTGCCCGGGCGCGACACCACCTGCGCCGCAAAGCCGCCGCGCCGGCTTACCTCCAATGTTCCCAATTCCTGTTCTGGCACGATGAACGCCTGCTGCGCCAGCGCGGCGGGTGAAGCCGCGTTGACCCCGGCGAGCGGGCTGTCCGCCTGCACGGCCAGCACGAAGCGGTCGCGCAGCAAGACCACGCTGTCGATTCCTTCCGGCAAGTGCAGGGGCGGGCGCACAAAGGCCAGGTCGACTCTGCCCTGGTCCAGCAAGCCGGGCAGGGCATCCATCGCGTATTCGCGCGCGCCGATGTGGATGCCGGGGTGGCTGGCGCGAAACTGCGCAAACTGTCCCTGCAGCACGCCGGCATAGGCGGCCGAAGCCACGTAGCCGATTTCCAGCCGTCCCAGTTCGCCCCGTCCCGCCCGCCGCGCCACGTCCTGCGCCTGCGCCACCTGCTCCAGCGCGCGCGCCGCTTCCAGCACGAACAGTTCGCCGGCCGCCGTCAGGGACACGGCGCGCTTGCTGCGCTGGAACAGGCGCGTGCCCAGCAGCTGCTCCGTTTCCTGCACCTGCTTGGTCAGCGCGGGCGGCGAAATGCCGAGTTCCGCCGCCGCCCGCGCGAAGTGCAGGCTGTGCGCCACGGCCAGCACGCAGCGGAAATGCCGCAATTCCATGTCTTTGTCTGTATTCACCATAGGTAAATTATAAGGCGCTTGTCTTATAACAGGAAATAACAGCAGCCTGCTTAAAATACAGGCATGAAGAATACCAACTGGACCCTCTATACCTGCTCGGGCGTGTGCGCGCTGATCATGCTCGACACCAACGTCGTCGCCGTTTCGCTGCCGTCGATCGCCCGCTCGCTCAACGCCAGCTTCGTCGACGTGGAATGGGTGGTCAGCGCCTACATGCTGGCGTTTGCCTCGTTCCTGTTGCCGGCCGGCAGCATCGCCGACCGCCTGGGACGGCGCAAGGTCATGCTGTATGGCCTCTCCGTGTTCGCGCTGGCGTCCTTGCTGTGCGGCCTGGCGTGGACGCCGTTCGTGCTCAACGTGGCGCGCGCCGTCAAGGGACTCGGTGCCGCGCTGCTGCTCACGTCCGCGCTGGCCGTCATCGGCCACACGTTTCATGCGGAAAAGGAGAGGGCGCGCGCCTGGTCCGTGTGGGGGGCGGCCATGGGCGTGGCCATGACGGTGGCGCCGCTCTTGGGCGGCCTCGTCACGAGCGCCATCAACTGGCGCTGGATTTTCTACCTGAACCTGCCCGTCGTCGCCATCCTGATGTGGCTGGTAGGCAGGCACGTGGACGAGTCGAAGGACGCTTCCAACGCCAGTTTTGATCCATTGGGCGCGCTGCTGTTTTCCGCCGGCCTGTTCTGCATCATCTGGGGCTTGATCGACGCCAGCGTGGCGGGCTGGTCCAGCCATGCCACCATGCTGCGCTTTGCGGCCGGCGCCGCGCTGCTGCTGGTGTTCGTGCTGGTGGAACGGCGCCAGCGCGCGCCCATGGTCGATTTGAGCCTGTTTGGCCGGCGCGTGTTCGTCGGCGCCGTGCTGGGCATGTTCGGCTACGCCATCGCCGCGCAAGTGATGATGACCTTCTTGCCGCTGTACCTGCAGAACGGCTTCGGCTTTTCCGCCGTGCTGGCCGGCTGCGCCATGCTGCCGTTCGCCGTCGCCATGGTGGTGTTGTCAAGGCTGGCGCCGCGCGCCATGCGGGTGCTGGACGACCGCGGCATATTGGTGACGGGCTTGCTGATCGTCGCCGTGGGCAACGTCGCCACGGCGCTGGCCGCCGCCAGCCTGCAGTACGGCTGGGTGGCAGCCGGCATGGTCGTCACGGGCGCGGGGGCGGGATTACTCAACGGCACGACCCAGAAGGCCATCCTCGCCTGCATCCCCCGCGAACGCACGGGCATGGGCTCGGGCATCAGCACCACCACGCGCTTTGTCGGCATCGTGCTGGCCGTCGGCGCGCTGGGCGCCGTGCTGGCCATGCGCACGGCCGCCTCGTTCGAGAAACTGGCGTGGCTGCACGGCTTGAAAGCCTCGCCCGAGATGATCGGGCGCATCGTGGCCGGCAACGCGGCCGACGCCTTCGGCCAGCTGCCGCCCGCGCTGCAAGCCGTGGCGCAGGAAGCGGCGCGCCACGCCTTCATCGATGGCTTTGCCAGCGTGCTGTATCTGGCTGGCGGGCTGGCGGCCGTGGTGGCGGCGCTGGTGTTCGTGCTGGCGCGGCCGCTGGAAAAAGTGTAACTGTTCAGCAAGATGCGCGTGCGCCGCCCGCACTTGTAATATGATGCCATCGAGAAATACATGGCAATCATATAACTACCGCAGGTAAGCGAATGCGCAGAAAACGGATTATCTTCACCAGCGTGCTGGTGGCAATCATCGGCGTGGCCGCCCCCCTGAGCCTGGCCTTCTATTTGTCGTCCGTGCGCGCCGAGCAGGGCGAGCAGGAACGCCTGCGCCTGCTGGCCGGCTACGCGCTCGAGCGCGCCCACCGTTCCATCGCGTCGGCCGGGCTCGCCTTGCGCAGCGCCGATGCGCTGCACCTGGCGCCGTGCTCGGAGGCGCATATCCAGCAGTTGCGTCGCATCACCATCACCACGCGCAGCATCGACGATATCGGCTACGTGGAAAACGGCTTGCTCAAATGCACGTCCACGGGCATCGAAGAAGCGCGCATCGCCGTCACCCCCGCCGGTTTCACGCTGGCCAACGGCATGGGCATCGATTTCAACCTGCGGCCCGTCGTCAGCGGCGGCAAGCGCATGGTGGGGCTGTCCCACCGCGCCTACAAGGTGCTGATCGATCCCGTGCGCTTTTCCGACGTCATCGTCGACAGCGATATCCAGATGGCTGTGGCCATCGGCAAGCAGGGCGTGCTCGACACCTTGCACCATCCCGACCCCGCGCTGGTGCAAAGCCTGCTCGCCGGGCTGCCGGCGGCCGTCAACGCCGCGCCCGACGGCCACATCCATGCGACGCTGTACCGCGATGGCTTGACGGCCGTCATGATCGAGCCCCGCAGCAAGCTCAACGACAGGCTGCGCCGCGAACAGCTGCTGCTCTTGCCGCTGGGCCTGCTGATGGCGGCCTTCATCGTCGGCATTGTCATCTGGCTGTCGCGCCGCCGGCTGTCCTTGCGCGGCGAACTGGAAACGGCGGTCGAGCGGCGCGAATTCTTTGTCCATTATCAGCCGATCATCGCGCTCGACACGGGCGTGTGCGTGGGCGCCGAGGCGCTGATACGCTGGCGCCGTCCCGACGGCAGCATGATACGGCCCGACCTGTTCATCCCTGTGGCCGAGGAAAGCGACCTCATCCTGCCCATCACGGACCAGGTGATCGCCTGCGTCATCGCCGACATGCGCGCCGCGCTGCTGGGCGACCGCGAACTGCACATCGCCATCAACCTGTGCGCCAGCGATATCGAAACGGGCCGGGTGCTCGACGTGCTCGAACGCGCGCTGGCCGGCACGGGCATCGAGGCGCAGCAAATCTGGCTGGAGGCGACGGAACGGGGCTTCATCAACGTGGAAGCGGCCCGCGCCACCATCGAAAAAGCCAGGGCACGGGGCCACGCCGTGGCCATCGATGACTTCGGCACCGGTTATTCCAGCCTGTCGAGCCTGCAAAACCTGCCGCTCGACGCCTTGAAAATCGATAAATCCTTCGTCGACACCATCGGCACGGACGCGGCCACCAGCAGCGTCACGCCGCACATCATCGACATGGCGCGTACCCTGAACATGCTGATCGTGGCCGAAGGCATCGAAACGCAGCAGCAAGCCGATTATTTGCTGGAACGCAAGGTCGAATTCGGCCAGGGCTGGCTGTTTGCCAAAGCGCTGCCGGCCTTGGACTTCCTCGCCTTTTACGCAAGCCGCCGCCTGCCATCGCCCACATGAAACAGCCACGCTTTCCCTATCCATTGCAGCCGCTGCGCGTGCCGGGCGGCTGGCACATCACCGTCAACACCCTGTTCGAGGTGGAGCCTGGCCCGGATACCATGCAATGGTTCAGCAGCGCATTGCTGCTGTGGGGCAGTTGCCGCGACAGCGGTTACTGCTTCAACTCGCACTTCGAACCGGAAGACGATCCCGCCGGCGAATTCGTGCTGGAGATGGGCAAGGTGGCATACGACCGCCACGGCAAGATCGTCCAGGGCAGCGACGCCTTCCTCGGCGAATTTCGCACGCGCAGCAAGGCGCAATTCGTCGCCCGGGTCGAGCAATTCATGCAGGACCCGGCAGCCTGAGCGCTACGGCTTGCGCGGCAACACCACCTCCTGCCCGCCTTGCGTGAGCACGGCGCCGGCGATCTTGCCCGCGGCATCGCGCGTAAAGGCCAGGTCCGCCTCGATGGCGCGGAAGAAAAATTGATCTTTCGCGCTGGCAAACAAGGGGGCTGAGCCGACGCCCGTGCCTGCCGCTTCCAGGCCATGCTTGCCCAAGGTCACCGTCAACGTGAAATCTTTGTCCAATGGATACTCGCCCACGTATTCGGCCAGCGCGGCGCGCGGCAATTCGATGGCGGCCGGCGGCTTTTTCAGCGGCGGCAAGGGCGTGCCGGGCAGCAGGGCGGACAAGCCCAGCGCGTCGATATCGCGCGCCGCGTTCGTCAACACCACCACGCCCCGCTTGCCGTCCGTCGTGAACGCCGCATAGCTGGTGTAGCCGCCCGTCTGGCCGCTGTGCCAGGCGTAGCTTTGACCCTGCCGCTGCTCCAGCAGCCATGCCAGGCCGATTTTCGTCTCGCTGTCCGGTGCCAGCTGCCGCTGCGGCTTGAGCGCCAGCGCATACGGGCGCAGCGGCTTGAACATGTACGCTTGCAGGTAGGCAACCATGTCGCGCGCGCTCGAATATACGCCGCCGGCCGGCGCCACCACGTTCAAATCCCAGGCGGGTGTCGGCTCGCCCGACAGCAAACGGCCGGGCGCCAGGCGCGCCAGCATGCCATGCGTGGGCGTGTTCGACGTCGAGCGCATGCCCAGCGGTACCGCGATGCGCTTTTGCAGCAGCGCTTCATAGCTGGTACCGGCCTGTGCGGCCAGGGCCGTGCCCAGCACGGCATAGCCGATGTTCGAGTAGTCAAATTTGGTGCCCGGCGCGCGGGGCAGATGGTAGGCGGCGAGAAATTGCCGCTGCTTCGCTTCCGTGTAGTCCGCATACGGATTGGCGGGGTCCTTGGGCGCGAAATTGTCGGGCAGGCGCGGCAGCGAGGAATAATGCGTGGCCAGGTCCAGCAGGCTGATCTGCTTGCCGTCGAAGGCCGGCATGGTGTACTCAGGCAATACTGCCGCCACCGGTTCGTCGAGTTTGACCTTGCCTTCGACGACGGCGTCGGCCAGCAGCAAGGCCGTCATGGTCTTGGTGACGGAACCGATCTGGTAGACGGTGTCGGCGCCCGGCTTGGTATTCTTGCCTGCATGCACGCTGCCAAAGCCGTAGACGGCGCTGGTCTTGCCGTCGATCACGGCGATGACGATGCTGGGGAGCATGCCCGTGCGCGTGAGTTCCTCGGCGCGCTGGCGCACGGCGTCGTCCAGGACGGGCGCGGCCAAGGCGGCGCTGCCGAGCAGGCAAAGGGGGAGAAGGGCGAAAGTGGGTGTCATGGGTAACCTTGTCCAGGGTGGGCCGAATGCACGCCGGCACCTGGATAAGATGGCTGGCATGCCCTGGGAAGCATACGGCGCCAACATGAAGGGCGCCTGAGTTTTATGCTACTTTTACCGCTTTGCTAAGGTTTGCGCTTGCCCGGCATGGCCTGGCCGTTCTGGTGCAGGACGACGCCCGTGATGGCGCCCTGGGCGTCGCGCTGGAACACCAGTTGCGCCTCGACCACCTTGTAAAAGAAGGTGTCCTTCGCGCTCGCGTACACGGGCGCTTCGGGCTGGCCCGTGGCGCCCACCAGCAAGCCGTCGGGCCCCTGGCGCACGCTGAGGACAAACGTGGGCGCCAGCGCATACTGGCCCGCATATTGCGCCAGCTCGGCCGGGGCGATGGCGATTTCCTTCGGCGCCGGGGCATTCGGCGGCGGCAGGCTGCCGGGCAGCAGCACGCCCACACCCAGCCCATCGACGTCGCGCGCCGTGCTGCTCAGCACCACCACGCCCCGCTTGCCGTCCAGGGTGTAGCCGGCAAAGCTGGCATAGCCGCCCGTCTGCCCGTTATGCCAGGCGAAAGGCTGGCCCTTGACCTGGTCGAGCATCCACGCCAGGCCGATCTTTTTCACGCCGTCGCCTTCACCTTCGCCGGCCAATACCCGGCGCGGCTGCACGGCCAGCTGCTGCGCGGGACTGCTCGCCCGCATGTACGATTGCATGTAGGCAATCATGTCGCGCGCGCTGGAACGCACGGCACCGGCCCCCGCGATGGCCTGGAAATCCCAGTTCGCGGCCGGCTTGCCATCGGCCAGGTGGCCGGGCGCCAGCCGCGCGCGCAGGGCGGGCGTCGTCACTGCCGAGCTGCTGGCCATGCCCAGCGGCCGGAAAATGCGTGCTTGCAGCAGTTCTTCGTAAGACATATTGGCTTGCGTGGCCAAGGCCGTGCCCAGCAAGCCATACGCGAGATTCGAGTATTCATACGCGGCGCCCGGCGCGCGCGCCAGCGCATGGCCGGCCAAAAAAGTGCGCAACTGGCCTTCGGCATAGTCGGCGTAGGGATTGCGCATGTCCGCCGGCGCCAGGTTGGCGGGCAGGCGGGGCAAGCCGGAAAAGTGCGTGGCCACCTGGCCCACGGTAATTTTCTGGCCCGCCAGCGCGGGGATGGCGTAGGCGGGCAGCAGTTCGGCCACCGGCTGATCCAGTTGCGCCTTGCCCGCCACGATGGCGTCCGCCAGCAGCAAGCCCGTCATGGTTTTCGTCACGGAGCCGATTTCATACACGGTGTCGGCATCGGGCACGCCCTGGTCGCCGGGCCGCGCGCGGCCGAAGCCGTACACGGCGCTGTCCTTGACGTCGATCACGGCGATGACCAGGCTTGCATGCTTGCCGTCACGCACCAATGTTTCCGCCCGTTCCCGCATGGCCGCGTCGAGGGTGGGCGCGGCCAAGGCGGCACCGCCGGACAGGGACAGGAGGGGCAGCAGCAGGGTGCGTAAGCGTGGAGGCATCGTCGATTCCGTCAGGAAAGTGATTGATGGAAATACAGCATAACAGCATCACTGGCAAGATAGCCGTTTTGGCAAGATGGTGCGGCGATCATGGCCGCCAGCTGCGCGCGCATGCCGGCGGCCATACCGAGCAGCAATTCGCCGCGCCGGCGCGCATCGGCCCGTTTCTTCGATGGCACCCCGGCCAGATCCGGCACGCGGTAAGCAGCGCAGGGCAAGTGATAATTGCCGTCACGCATGCGCAAGGCATGCAATTCCTGCCACGCCTGGTCGTAATCGGCGGCGATATGGCGCCGCCGGCGCGCATTCAGGGCGATGCGGTTGTCATTGCTGATCAAGAACAGGTTGGTGCAGGCGAAAAAATCGCCGAAATCGCGCAAGGCCGTCACCATCAGGTTTTTCGGACGGCAGCCGTGCAGCGCCCGCGTGGCGTCCTTGACGGCCAGCTTGCCCGCTTCCGAGCGCAAGCCTTGCAGCGCGCCCAGCTGCAGCGAGACGCCATCGGCGCGCGGCACGAACAAAAAGCTGGCCAGGTACAGGGGCAGGCCGTCGCGCGTCAGGCGCAGGCACAGTTCGCCCTCGCGGTAGCTGTCGTGGATGGCCGTCAGCTGCAAACGGTATTGCGCCCCGTCCTTGCCGTCGAACGCGGCCAGCACCACGGCTTCGCGCGCGGCCCGCTCGACCAGCGCACGCGCACCCGCCTGCCACAGGAAGCGGTAATGCCCTTCCAGCAAGGCCAGGCGATCCGCGCAGCCGAGCCGGCGCGAGGCGTATGGGCGGTAAATCTTGAAGCGCAGGCAGGGATGCAGCTGCGCCAGCGAGTTCAAGCCCGGCATGCTGCCGAGGAAGGCGTGCCAACGCGTGCGCTGGCGGGGAAAGAAGAGGGCGCCCAAGGCCGCTTTCAGGCGGTGGCCGCTGGCGGAATATAGTGGCACTGCGGGTGGCGTGGCGGGCGGCACGGCGGCGCCGTGGTGCAAGGTCAAAGCGATGTCATTCATGGTTCTGCCGGAAAATGGCAGGCGCTGCACAATGAGAGCCTTGCCAATTTGAATGCTACGCGGGCCAGGTGAATTTCATATTAAGAAGCTATTCCCACGGGGCTGTAGAGGATGGCAACTAAACATTTGCCTTTTGGCAATATGACCGGTTATGCTCGCGGCACTGTAACCCGATGAAATGATTGCACCCCATGAAACTCCGCCATTTGCTTGCCATCCCCGTGCTGCTCGCCGCGCAGGCCACCCACGCCCAGGACCGCACGGCCGATCTTCTGGCGCCGCTGGCACAATGCATCAACCGCAGCGAGTTCCAGTTCAAAACGCAGGACCGCTTGCCGGCCAGCGCGACCACGCGCGTCGTCAAGATGGCGGCGGGGGAGCGCCGGGTCTCGACGGCCGATGGCTACCGGCTGATGCTGTTCCGCAAGAGCAGCTTGCCCCTCGCGAATCTGAAGATCGAGCGCAGCGCCGCAGGCCAGTTTGCCGCCGACCGCGAGACCATCGTGGCGCAAATGCAGGAGATGTCGGCCAGCAGCAAGCCGCCGCATCAGGTGCCGCTGGAAACGGACGCGCGCCAGGGCGTGGAAGTGCTAGGATTGAATAACGCCAGCATCGCGGAGACACCGGGCATTATCAGTTTCTATACGCTGCTGCATGCCGCCAGCGGCACGGTCGCCAGCGCCTACGTGCTGAACCAGCCGGCCGACCCGCGCGACTTTGCCACGGACGCCCAATACCAGGCCTTGCGCGACCAATTCATTGCTTCGCTTGCCAACTGCATGGCCGATCCTGCGCAGTAAGACAAGCGCACAGGAAGGAGACGTGAACCATGAAAAAAGCCGCTGCAAGCGCGCCGCCCGCCGGGGAAGCGGCAGGCACCGAATCGCCCGCCCGCCAGATCGACGCGAAAATCGCCTCGCTGGCGGACTGGCGCGGCAAAACCCTGGCCGCCGTGCGCGCACTGATCCACCAGGCGGACCCGGAGGTGGTCGAAGAAGTCAAATGGCGCGGCGTGCCCGTCTGGTCGCATGCGGGCATGATTTGCACGGGCGAAACGTATAAACTGGCCGTGAAACTCACCTTCGCCAAGGGCGCCACCTTGCCCGATCCGGCCCACCTGTTCAATTCCAGCCTGGACGGCAACACGCGCCGGGCCATCGACATCCACGAAGGCGAGCATCTCGATGCCGCGGCGTTCAAGGCGTTGATACGCGCCGCCGTGGCCGCAAATACGGCGCCAAAACCAAAACGGACGAATACTTGAGACATTATCTGTATATCTGGCACGACCCGGCCGAGCGCATGCTGGTCGCTTCCGGCATCGAATTCAACGATGTCATCCCCGCGCTCCTGGACGCGGACGGCATCGTGCTGCGCAAGGGCAGCGCCGGGACGCCCAGGAAACCTGCCGGCTACCAGACCCTGGCGCGGCAGCAATTGCCAGCGCTGGCACGTGAAGACCTGCATGCCTGCGGCAGCCACGCCTGGGCCGATTGGCAGGGCACGCCGCCAGCCCCCGGCGATGCGGACGTGGCCGCGATGCTCGGCCACCATGGCGCCCTCACGCCGCCTGCCGCCTTGCGCAGCCGCTTTCTTGCTTTTGCCCACGACGACGGCTGGTACCTGAAACTGCTGTATGCGGCATGGGACGATGTGGCGCAGCTTCTCGCCGGCGCCATCCCACCAACCTTGGGCGCGCTCGACATCGACGCGCTGCAGCGGGGGAGCGATGCCTACTGGCTGCAGGACGGCGCGGTCCAGGCCGAGCTGAAAACCCACGATATCGACAGCGTGCTGAATCGCCGCTTGTAGCGAATGAACAACGCGCCAGCCATGTGCCTGATTCGCCCCTTCACCAGCGCGGACACGGGGGCCTGCACCGCCATCCTGGCCCTGGCCGGACGCGACGCCTTCGGCCCAGTCGCCGGCAGCGCCGCATTCACGGCGGCGACGCAGGACGAAGACATCCTCGTTGCCGAACGCGGCGGCATCGTCACCGGCTTTGCCGCCGTGTACACGGGCGACGCGCCCGTGTACTTCCTGCACCACCTGTACGTGCACCCGGCGCACAGCGGACGGGGCATCGGCACGCAGCTGCTGGCCGCCGTGGTGGCACGTTTCGGCCCCCATCTGAGCCTGAAGACGCAGCTGGCCAATACGGGTGCGCGGCGCTTGTATGCGCGCGCAGGCTGGATCGAGGATGATGGCGACGGCGGCGTGGACGCCATGGGCGCGTGGATACGCGTGCGCTACCAGGCCGGGGCGCCCGTGCGATGAAAGATCCTGGCGCGATAGACCCGGCCCTGGCGAGAATGATGGGCTGGTTCGTGATACTGCTTGCCATTCCGGCAGGCTATTTTTCCTTCTGGCGCACGTACGACAAGCTCACTTCGCCTGAATGGCCCGTGACGAGCGCCGAAATCGTGCGCAGCAGCATGTATCAGCGCACGGGCAAGTCGCAGGACTGGTGCGTCAAGCTGGCCTATCGCTACCCTGTGGAGGGCAAGGCGTATCGCAGCGGGCGAATCGGCGTTTCGCGCGTCGGCAACGCCGGCTGCCACCGCGACCAGGCCGTCACCGCGTGGCGCCTGGCACGCATGGCGCCAGGTGCGCGCATCCGAGTGCATTACCGGCCGAGCAACCCGGCCGATACCGCCGTGTTCCTTGCCGGCCTCGATTTCCTCGATTATTTCGGCGCCGGCCTGGCGCTCGTCCTGTTCGCGGTGGGCGTGTCGGAAGCACACAAGCGAGCGCCAACCGCCTGATCCGTTCCGCCAGGGCAGATGCTGATACCGGGCGCATAGGCAAAGACCTGTTCGCAGACGGGCAGCGATGCCTGTCAGGATGCCCTTGTTGCCATGTAGACGGGCTCAAACATCGCGTTTTCCCTTGTTTTGCAGCGCCAGGCGCGCGGCCATCCCGGCATTGTCGCGCAGCAAGGCATCGCGTTCCAGCGCCAGCGCTTCGGCGCGCTGCTGCGCCGCCTGGGTATTTTCCGCCAGCATGTCGAGCTGGCGGTCTTGCGCGGCCAGCGCCACCTTGGCGTCGTTCAGCGCCAGCAGAGCCGTATCGAGCTTGGCCAGCAGGGCGTCGGCCGAGGAGGCCGCCTGCAAGTATTGAAATTCAAACTGGTCGCGCTCGGGACGCACGATGGCCAGCGCCTCGCGGTCGGCGGCCGCTACATCAGCCAGACGCGTGCGTTCCGCCTGCAGTTGCGCCAAACGCATGTCTTGCTGCACCAGGGTCGCTTGCTGGCCTTCCAGACGCTGCTGCAGCTGCGCATTGTCTTGCTCGAGCCTGCTGATCCGTTGCTGCGCCTGCGCCCGCTCCTCGTTGCGCTGGGTGGCGGCCGCTTCCTGGTAATGGTCGAACTGCGAACGCACCTGCGCCAGCTGGCGGTTCAGGGCCGCGACTTCCTCGCCCCGGTCGGCCAGGCGCTGCGTCAGGCCCGCGTTGTCGCTGTGCAGGGTGGCCAGGGTGACGGCGCGAAAATGGTGCTCTTCCTTCAGTTGCGCCAGCGCATGCTGGGTGGCGCGCAATTCCTGGGTGAGGGCGGCGCGCGCCTCCGTCAGTTTCAGGCGTTCGCTTTCCGTCTTCTTCAGTGTTTCCAGCGCCGCATCGCGTTCCGCGCGGTGTTGCTGCATGCCCGTTTCCAGCTGCTGCGCCACGTCACGCTGCTGCTTTTCATAGACGCCGCGCATCGCTTCCATCAATTCGGCCGGCAAGCCTGACTCCGTTTTCACGGCGCCCGCGCCCTGGAACTCTTCCTTCCAGCGCTTGAGCAGGGGCGCGATGGTGCTCTTGCTGCCCGTGCTGCCCAGCGCTTCGCGCACATTGTCGACCGTGGGATTGCGCCCATCGGCAGCGACGATTTGGGCTGCTTTCATAACATCAGAGTACAGAATGCCGGTGCGGGCCATGAAATCACCTATGAACGAAATTTAGTAACGTATTACATGATACGTAATATTGGATAATATTACGATATAAATTTGAATGATTCTTGAAAAATATAAGTCGCGATAAGATCGCTTATCGCGTGTTATGGGGGTGTTTGGCGTGCTATTCTGTGTGTCTCACAGTACAAAACCCCGATTTCGCCGCCGCCATGCCCGATTTGCCCCTCCCGAAACGCCGTATCGCCGTGCCAAAAAACGCCGCCTTGGCTCCTGTGCCGTTACGCGGCGCCCTGGTCGATGCCGAGCTGGCCGTGCGCCACCAGGCGTTTCTCGCTGCCGCCACGTCCGACAACACGCGCCGCACCTACCGTTCCGCCATCCGCCACTTCCAGGCCTGGGGCGGGGCGCTGCCTGCCGACGAGTCCACCGTCATCCGCTACCTGATGGCGTATGCGGACAGCCTCAACGCGCGCACCCTGGCCCTGCGCCTGACGGCGCTGTCGCAATGGCATGTGTACCAGGGCTTTGCCGACCCCGCGTCCACGCCCACCGTGCGCAAGACCCTGGCCGGCATCGCGCGCCTGCACGGCAAGCCGAAAAAGAAGGCGAGGGCGCTGCCCCTGGAAGACCTGGAGTTGATCGTCGCCAGGCTGGCCGCCCTGGGCACCAACAAGGCCTTGCGCGACAGCGCCTTGCTGCAGCTGGGTTTTTTTGGCGCTTTCCGCCGCAGCGAACTGGTAAGTTTGAAGCTGGAAGACATCCGCTGGGAGCCGCAAGGCCTGGTGATCACCTTGCCCCGTTCGAAAACGGATCAACTGGGGGAAGGCATCGTCAAGGCGATCCCGTTCGGCGACGGCATCTGCTGCCCGGCTACGGCCCTGCGCGCCTGGCTGGGCGTGGCGGGCATCGCCGCCGGGCCGCTCTTGCGCACCGTCAACCAGTGGGGCCATGTGGGAGGAAAAGGATTGCACGCGAGCAGCATCAACACGATATTGGAAGGCTGCGCCCGGCTGGCCGGGCTCGATTACGTGCCGGAACTATCGAGCCACAGCCTGCGCCGCGGCATGGCCACCAGCGCGCACCGCGCCGGCGCTGATTTCCAGGCCATCAAGCGCCAAGGCGGCTGGCGCCACGACGGCACCGTGCATGGCTATATAGAAGAGGCGGGCCGCTTCGAGGAAAATGCGGCGGGGAGTTTGTTGAAGGGGAAGAGGAAGCCAGTGGGGTGAGGCGGCCGCCTGCACCGTGCTGGCATCACTGCAGCGCGAACGGGATGGCCAAGCTGATGCTCGTACCATGGGGTTACCGGTCGCCCGCCCCACCATCCTGCAGTTCTCCTTGGTATTTACATCTATGGTTACCTCAATCGAATCCAGTCCAGCCGCCGACTGGAGCGTGAGGCGCAGCGTAATGTCGAACTGATGTGGCTGACCGGGAGGCTATCTCCCGACTTTAAAACCATCGCTGATTTTCGTAAAGATAACGGCCCCGCCATCTGCAAAGTGTGCCGCCAATTCGTGCAGGTATGTCGCAGGCTCGATGTTTTCTCGGACGGCAGCGTGGCAATCGATGGCAGCTCGATGTCGACCAGCGGACGAGGAACCGCCACCGTCGGATACAACGTGCAATCTGCCGTCGACACAAAGCACCACTTGATCGTGGCGCATGAAGTCACCAACACAGGAAATGATCGCGCCCAGCTGGCCTCAATGGCCAAGCAAGCTGAGGTGATCACAACGGCGCGCTCTTGGGTCGTTAGGTGGAAATAGAGTCTGGGTATCGCAACACCTTACAGGAGCAGGTGTTGCACTTGTTTTAGAGAATGCCACCATTTTGTTGAAACGTAAATAATTTACTTATTTTTCAGGAAGTCGTAGACAGAAACAATCATTCCGAAAAAAAATACCAAAAAACCAATCTTTGCAAATAAATTAAAAAAATAATTTCTCGATTCGAAACTTATTAGTACCATTGAGCCGGCAATCAAAAATCCACACAACGTTATCAACGTTCCTCTTTTAATACCTTTGTTTTTCATATCAGTTCCAGATAAAATAAAATCCAACTATTTTGCAAGAAATAATGCATTAAGCGGAATTTGAGGCTTAACAAAATTGCAACAAGGCCGATCTCAATTATCAAGTGCAACACCGGATTAATGAGTCGAATCGGCTTGTAATTGCAGTCTGATTATGTGTTCAGTACGGGCAATGGCCTTTTCCAGACGAGCGTTTGCCTGGGCCTTGTATTCAGCGATAGTGCGATGGCGTCGAGTTCCTCCTGGGAATAAATCGATCGATCCGAGCCCTTGGGCATGTACTGGCGCAGCAGGCCGTTGGTATTTTCGTTCAATCCACGTTGCCAGGGGCTGTGCGGATCGGCAAAGTAAATATGCACGCCGGTACGTTCGGTTAATATTTTATGGCCATGCATTTCGCGTCCTTGATCGTAGGTCATCGATTTGCGCAGCGCTTCCGGTTCACGGTTCAGCACGGCCAAGAAAGCGACTGCGCGGTTTACGAACCTGGTTATGGTGTCGTAAGCAGGCGATCAGCTCGCGCTTGAGTTCGCCACGCGGGTGCAGATAGATAGCGTTGTAGAAGGTCTCGTGCAAGACTGTTTTATCGGTTTCAGTAGGCCACATGGCCTTCAGTATGTTGGAAATTTGCCGAGGCGACCAGAGTCGATTGAAATCGTGCCGCTCGATTTGAAAAAGAACGCTGCCCGATTCCATCTTGGGTGTACGCCTTGGCATCACTCGACGCGCCGCACTTTGCAAATGCGCCAGGTTCGCATTATAGGCGCCAAGGCCGGCATTGCGCCGGATTTCGCGGCTAGTCGAACTGGGTGAATGGCCAAGTGTTTAGCAATAGTTCGGACGCTGCACTGGTCATCGCGCATCGTCATCACGACGGCGCGCTCTTTGGGCGTTAGGTGGGAATAGAGTCTGGGCATCGCAACACCTTACAGGAGCACGTGTTGCACTTGGTTTTAGAGAATGCCCTTTGATGAAATGAATGCGCTCCCGGGCCGGGTCGCCAAAGTACTCCACCAGCCGGATCTGGTATCCATTGCGGATCAGCAAGCGCAGCATGGCTGGATACCGGTTCATCGATTTCACCGTGATGTCCGCAAAGCCGTGTGCGCTGGCCCAGGCTTCCTGGGCTTCCAGCGGCAGCTGCGCCAGTCCCGTCTTGCGGTGCGCGGGCAGCACGCCGCCGAGCCAGCTATACAAGGAGCCATCCTCGGCACGGTAGCCCAGCTTGCAGCCGGCGGGCTGGCCGTCCGCTTTCGCGATCAGCACCAGCGCGCCGGCGGGCAGCCGGTCCTGCAGCTGCGCCAGGCTTCCGCGATGGTGCCGGGCCATATCACGCGGCCGCTTGTTCCCGGGGACGGATGATCATGCAGGTGGCCGTCGCGTGCGCGTACACTTTGCCGGCTTCGTCGCGGATCGTGCCTTCGGAAATGACCAGGTTGCGGCCTGCATTGATGACTTTGCCTTCCGCAAAGACCGTCACGTTGAAAGGCAGGGGGCGGCACATCTTGATGTTCAGGTCCGTCGTGCCGTAGCTTTCGCCGGCCGGCAAGACCGTGTGCGTGGCGCAGCCCGTGACCGTGTCGAGCACGGTGGCGGCGAAACCGCCGTGCACGCCGCCCATGGGATTCGTGTGGTTTTCATTCGCCGTGGCCGTGAAGATCACGCGGCCGTGCTCGATCGTGTGCGCATCCATGGGCATGGTCTTGGAAATGCCGGGCCGGGGGAACAGGCCTTGCGCGAATGCTTGCATCAGTTGCAAGCCGGTCATGTCGTTGGGGTGCATGGGTAACTCCTGTGGTTGTGATGGGGGAATGAATCAGACGTCCTGCGCAAAACGCAGGCGCGAGGCGTGCAGCAGGAAGCGGGCGACGACGGCCAGCTCTTCCTCGCTGAAACCGGCTTTCAGTTGTTCGTTCAGGCTGTCGAGCAGGGGCAGGGCATGGGCCAGTACCTCGCCGCCCTTGGCCGACATGTGCAGGGTGCCGGCGCGCGCGTCGAGCGCCGACTGGCCCCGCACGATCAGGCCGTTTTCTTCCATGCGCGCCACCAGGCCCGTTACGGCCGAGTTTTTCAGCTGCAATGCCCGCCCCAGATCCTTCAATTGGCAGCCTTCTTCGCCCTTCAGGGCAAACAGGGCGACCACTTGCGTGCCGGAAAAGCCCAGTTCGCTGGTGAAAACCGCATCAGCCGAGCGGAACAGGTTCTGCCGGGCCAGGTTGAGCAGATTGAACAGGCGCGGCGAACGCTCGCCCAGCGGGCAGGCGGCGGCATCGGGAAGGTCTGGCTGGGGGGAGGTATTGGTACGCATGCGAAGTATACTACTACGTATGCGTAATAAATCAAGCGACTATTTTCAGTCGCGCTGGTGGCGCCCCACGTAGCGGGCGCGGGGCCGTATCAGTGCCGCGCTGGCGGCTTGCTCGGCGGCATGCGCTATCCAGCCGGCCGAGCGGGCCAGCGCAAACACCACCATGCCCGCGCCCTCAGGCCAGCCGAACGCCAGTTCCATGGCGGCCAGCGCCAGGTCGGCATTCGGGCGGGCATCGAGCAGCTGGCCCGCTGACGTGCAAACGGCCAGGATGGCGGACAGATGGGGGTGTCCGGGCGACAGCGCCGACAAGCGGTCCAGCAGATACGCGGCGCGCGGGTCGCCGTCTGGATACAGCGGATGGCCAAAGCCGGCAAATTCCGGTGCGATGGTCTTGTAATACTGGCCGATGGCGGCCCTGGCGTCCGGTGCGGCCAGCGCCTGCGTCAACATGCGCCTGGCCGCCGCGCTGCCGCCGCCGTGCTTGTCGCCGGACAAGGCCGCCAGCCCGGCCATCAGCGCGGCGGGCAGGCTGGCGCCCGTCGAAGCGACGCAGCGTACGGCAAACGTCGACGCGTTCAATTCATGGTCGGCCAGCAGCACGAGGGCCGCGCGCAGCAATTCCGTTTGCTGCGCATCGGCTTGCCACGCCCAAGCCAGCTGCCGGTGCAGCGGCAAGGCGGACGCCGCCGTCCGGAGCAGGGCGGCGGCCAGCAGGCGCATCAGGGCGGGGCCGGATGACAGCATGCTTGCAGGCAGATTCGCGGACGTGGACGCCAGCATGGCCAGGGCGAGCATGGCGCGCGCCGGCGGCGGCGCGTCCGGCGCGCTGGCCAGTCCTGGCGGCAGGGCCGGCGCGTCCTGCTGAAAATAGTCGCTCGCGTTATCGTCCCACAGCAGGCCGGCAGTCGCTTCCAGCGTCGCGGACTCGGCCAATGCCGTCGCATCGCAGCCCCGGTACAGCAATCGTCCATCGAGAATGTGGGAAATCCGTGTCTCCAGCACGGGCAGGCCCCAGTGCATGGCGGCCACGGCCGTCTGGCCGCCGCGCTTGGCGTCGTTCTTGCGGGCCGCCAGGCGCAGCACGTCTTCCTGCGGATAGCGCTTGCGGCGCGATGCACCGTTGCTGACGGAGGCCAGCAAGCCCCGGCTCACATAGGAATACAGGGTGGGCAGGCTGACGTTCAAGAGGCGCGCGGCCTCGGCAGCAGACAGATCGTTGTTCATGGCGGCCATTGTAGCGGCTGTCACTTTATATTGATTGGTGGAATCAAGATTGACGGGCCGGGCGGCGCGTCACTAGACTCATGCCTTTCCAGGAGTCTCCATGAGCACACACACCATTCGCACCCTGCGCCCCGATGACGCCGCGCCCTTGCTGGCCTTCGAGCAAGCCAACCGGGCCTGGTTCGAGCACCATATCGACCGGCGCGCCGATGATTTTTACAGCCTCGACGGCATTCATGCCCACGTCGCGCAATTCCTGGACGAGCACGCACAGGGCCGCATGCACCCCTGCATCATCGTCGATGAACACGGACAATTGATCGGGCGCGCCAACCTCAAGGACATTGACCAACAGCAAGGCGTAGCCGAAGTCGGCTACCGCATCGGGGAATTACAGGCTGGCAAGGGCCTGGCCACGGCCGCGCTGCGCCATCTGATTGATCTGGCGCAAAACGAATGGCAGCTGGCCAGCCTGTGCGCCTACGCCATCGACGGTAATGCGGCGTCGATCCGCGTGCTGGAGCGCTGCGGTTTCGTGCAGGGAGTGGCCGTGTCCGATATCGCCATCGTGGAAGGCATGGTTGTCGATGGCCATGCCTATGCGCTGCAGTTGCGCTCGGCTGGGGTAGACTCTGCCAGGTAATAGATAAGCAACGTTGACAGATATGAATCATGATGGCCCAAAACGCGCAGAACGCATTGGCATCGTCGGCGCGTCGCTCGCCTACCACCGGGCCAGCAAGGGCCACAAGTCACCGTGGTCGAGGCAGGCGGCATCGCGTCCGGCGTGACGGGGACCTGATTTGCCTGGCTAGCACCGCAGTTGAGGCAAACGCCGGAACAGGCTGTCCACGAGCCGGAGCAGGGCGCCATCGACGCCGTTGCCGCAACCCACGCCTTGCTGGCAGCGGCCGGGGCGCTCGGCGCCACGGTCCGCACGCATACCGTTAATGCGACAGCACCGAATCGCGCGACCTGTGCCCGAGGTAAGGCAACAAGCTGATTAATCCAAGCACTGCCAGCGCGACGCCGACCCACAGTGGGGAGCGCAAGCCGTAGCCGGCGGCAATGCCGAGGCCGCCGAGCCATGAGCCGGCGCCCAGGCCGATGTTGATGACGGAGGTATGGACGGTGTTGACCAGGGGCCCGGGATGGGCGGTTTTCATCACGCGGGCGATGATGGCGGGATTCATCGACATGCCCACGAGGCCTGTGACGACCAGCAAGGCGACGCTGATGGCCTTGTCGTGCGCAAAGACCGCGAACAGTGCCAGGCTGATGCTCAGGATGGCCATGCCCCAGACCATGATGGGCGTGGTGTAGCGGTCCGCATAACGGCCGACCACGCCATTGCCCACCACGTTCGCGATGCCGTAGACGCCCAGCAGCCAGGGGATCGAAGACGCTGGAAAGCCGGTAATTTCCGTCAGGATGGCCGCAAAGTAACTGAACGCCGCGAAAATCGCGCCGATGATGAGGCCGCTGCTGGCATACGCTGCCCACAGGTGGCGGTTGCGGAACTCCCCCAGTTCCTTGCCGAGGCTGACGATTTCGGACGGCTTGGCGCGCGGCACCAGCACGGTGATCAGCGCCAGGCACAAGAGCGCCAGCAGTACCACCAGCCAGAAGCTGGCGCGCCATCCCAGGTGCTGGTCGATGAGCGTGGCGACCGGCACGCCGACCACCGAAGCGAGCATGAGGCCGCCGATCACGACGGCGGCGGCGCGTCCGCGCGCGTTGGGGTTGACGATGTCGGCACAAATGGCCAGGGACAAGCCAAAGCAGGTGGAGGCCGCCACGCCCGTGACCACGCGTGCGATGGCCAGGATGTCATAGCTGGTGGCCGACGCGGCGACGGATTGGGCAAGGATATAAAAGCCCAGCAGCCACAGCAGTCCCTTCTTGTTCGGCACGCGCAGTTTGAGCAAGGCAATGGTGCTCAGCGGCCCGCCGATGACCATGCCCATGGCATAGAGCGAGATCAGGTAGCCGATCCGTGTCACCGGTTCGTCCATGGCCAGGGCCAGCGACGGCATCATGCCCGCCACCATGAATTCGGATGTCGTTAACGAAAAGATCGTCAACCCCAGAATGTAAACAACCAGCGGCATAGCAATATCCTTCGAGATTAATAACTAAAACACTCGCCAGGCGGGCGCGCGCCCGGGCCGTATGGGGCTCGGGCGCGCGCCACATTCTGGTCAGGTGTTGCAAGACGTAAAGACGCTATCCGGAATGTCGCCGACTAGCAGGTTGGGGAAGTCGCGTACCGAAAGGTGCTGCGGATCATTGCCGGTGACCATGCGCAGCAGGCGGTTGCCGCCGGTCTCCAGGTAAAAGACCGATGGCGGCTTGCCCGCACGCTCGACTACCCAGGCGTCCGCCTCCTGGCCCAGCACGGTGTGGCGGCCGTCGTGACGCGCGCCGCCGTCCAGCAGCACGGCTTGCGGCAGGAACAAGTCATGGAACGGCGTGACCTCGTCGGCCAGCGCCGTGCCCTGCAGCTGCTCGCCAGTTGCCTGCGCCTGCCTTGCGTAGGCCACTTTCTGCTTGCGGCTTTGTTCGCGCCTGGCATCGCCGATTTCCGACATCCACAGCAGGTGCCCATGTTCCTTTTCCGACCAGGGATTGAACAGGCCATCGATGCGGCAGATGTTGCGCGCATAGTCGAACCAGCAATAGCCGGACGTGACTTGGTCGTCCTCCTGCATCGGTGTCCAGTAGGAAATATAGGCGCTGCTCCATTGCAGCGGCAGCAGCGGCGGGGCGAGGTGTGTCGGCATGGCAGCTCCCTAGCGGCCCAGCGCGTAGCCGAGGCTGGCCATCAGCGCTTCCTGCAGCGACGGCAAGTCCTTGCGGCGCGCGTCGAAGCTGGCGGTCAGCTCTTCATTGCTCAGTCCGATACGCTCGCCCACGCTTTCAAACCACAGGCGGCTGCTGTTGGCGTGGTCCTTGAACAATTGCATCAGGGGCACGGCGCGGGCGTTGAAGCTGTCCAGGGCGGCCGCCGTGCCGGCTTCGGTATGGAGGATCTTGACCAGCAGCAGGGCTGCCACCACCGCCATGGTGGTGCCATGGCCGATGGAAAAATGCCCCGATTGCAGCGCATCGCCGAGCAGCACGAACTTGCCGTCGCAGGCCCGGTCGCGGCTGAGAGTCATGAAGTTGCGCCAGCCCTGGCCCGGTTGGCTCTGCAACCCGTGCTCACCGAGTTCGGCCTTGAAGGTTTGGGCGATATACGCGGCGGCGTCGCGTTCGGACAGCGCCTCCAGCCCCGCCTTGGCGTACGTTTCTTCGCTGCATTCGACGATAAAGGTGCTCATCGTGTCCGAGTATTTATAGGCATGGCCGATGAAAATCCCTTGGTCATTGCTGCGGAACACCAGGTTCATCTGGTCGAACAGCTGGGTGGTACCATACCAGATGTATTTGTTGCGGCCGAAATCGATGTGCGGCGCCAGCGCGGGCGGCAAGTCCAGCGATTTGTAGTTGACGCCATTCGACACCACCACCAGGTCGTACTCGGCTTCCAGCTGCGCCTTGTCCGCCGGCGGCGTTTCATAGCGGATGGCGATGCCGGCCGCCACGCACTTGGCGCGCAAGGCCTGCACCAGGGCCTGGCGTCCCACGCCGCACAGGGTCACGCCGGTGCTCATCAGGTTGGGCTGGTCGTGATGCACGAGCTTGAATTCTTCCAGGAACTGGGGATTGAGCCGTTCCGGCTGCTCCAGGTAGGAGAGCGGATTGGCAGGATGGCGCGGCGGCCGTCCCGGCAGCACCACGCCCCAGCCCAGCACTTCTTCCGGGGTATTTTTTTCCGTAATGCTGATATTCCAGCCCGGTTGGGCTTGTTTCATCTGACTGGCAAAGATCAGTCCTGCGGGTCCTGCGCCGATAACGAGAATGTTCATTAATTTACCCTTCCAAGTTTGTACCAAACGTTTTGTTTCTTCTGGATTTGCTGCAGTTCATCGTAGGGAACCGATGTGAAGTACAGTTTCTCCGCCATGTCTGGCGGATAAACACGGGGGAATTTCTTGTGCATGTAGCGCGTGTAGCGCGTCTGCAGGAAGAAAATCAGATTCGGATTGCTCAGTGCTTCATAGTTGGCGATCGCCATGTCCTGCATGGCGTCCGCCTGCACCTTGCGCTGCTGCGTGAATTCGGACAGGGCGGGGCCCAGGGCATTGCCATGCTTTTCCAGCAGGGAAACGAAGACGTGGACGTCTTCCAGCGCCATGTTCATGCCTTGTCCGAGGAAGGGGGCGGTGGCATGCGCCGCATCGCCGATCAGCAGGATATTGGCCTTGTAGTGGAAGGTGCTGGAGCGGACATTGATGAGGTCGTTACTGGGCAGCGTCATGAACTGCTCCAGCATCTCCTTGCGGTGCTCCGGCGGCAGGCTGCCGAAGTAGCGGCTGAAGAAGTCGGCCATGGCTTCGCGGTTCAGCGTGCCCAGGCTCGGTGTGCCGGTGTAGGGCAGGCACAGGGCAAAGCTGATGCTGCCGTCCGGAATGGTGGCCGCGCGGCCGGCAAACAGCCCCTTGGAATCCATGCCGAAGAAGTACAGCAAATCCTTCCTGAAACCCAAGTCCGCCGCGTTCGGCAACACCAAGGTTTTGTAGCCATGGCGGAAGTAACTCTGCCTGAACTCAAAGCGGCGCACGCCGCTTTGCATGGCGCGCCGTACTGCGGAGTGGGCGCCGTCTGCGCCAATGATCAGGTCGCCATCCAGCTGCCGTACGGCGCCGTCCGGGGCCTGGATCAGTACGCTCTTTCTTTCCAGGTCGACATCCAGGCATTTATGCTCAAAGTAATACTTCACCTCGTGCTTGACGGCATGCCGGTTCAGCAGGCGCTGGAAGGCCGTGCGGTCCAGCGACAGGGGAAACAGGCCTTCGAGCGGGGTCAGCTCGCGTATCCGGTGCCGGCCGCCCACGCTGAACGCCATGCCGACGATGGGCTCGCCGCACTGGTCGAGCTCCTGTTTATTGATGCCGGCTCCCAGGACGGCCTTGATGCCGCGTACCGTCATGCTCACGCCGATGGCGCGCGAGTTCACCGGGTCGGCGTTTGCGGCACTCTCCAGCAGCGGATCGCCGCGTTTTTCGACAACGTGGACATCGTGTCCCCGTTGCGCCAGATAAATGGCGCTGAGGCTACCTGCCAGGCCTCCGCCGACGATAATGATTTTATGCATTTCAGGCCTCTCTTGACATCTTTCCCCGAGATAAATCGGTAAGTTGCTGATTGAAAAACTCCAACATTTCTATCGGCGCCATGCCGATGACATCGCTCTCAAGGCTGCGCGCATACTGCGCCAGCGCCAGGCATTTCTGCGCCAGCATGTCGCAGCCCAGACTGTAGTCGCTGCTGACCCGGCTGCCGACCGGCTCGGGCACGGGCGGTCCCGCGTGGCGGCCGGGCAAGCCGGACGGCATGTTCATCAGGGCCGCCGACAGGGGACGCAACAGGCCGGTCATGATGTCGATCGAGGCGTTCATCAGGCGCGAGCGGCGCAGGCTGCCCAGCGGCTGCTGCGCGAAATGGTGCGCCATCAGCAGGAAGGTCAGTTCGTAGCACCCCTGATACAGCCGCATCAGCGCGCGCGCCTTCGGGTCGGTCACCACGCTGCAGTCCGCGCGCGCTTCCAGCACGGGATTCTTCAGCGCCGGCAGGGCCGGCTCGAACGGCTTGTCGCAGGCTGAAAACTTGCCGGCGACGGCACGCAGGCGGTGGAAATGGGACGAGGCGAAATGTGGCGAATCGACAGCCACGCCTTCTCCCTGCTCGGTGACGAAGTCGATGGCGAACAGCGCGCTGTCGCGGTCGGACACTTCCAGCTGATAGCCGGGATAGGCGCGGTTGGTCAGTTCTTTCAGGAACAGGTGGTGTTCGCCGCCGCGCTTGCCGCCGCCGTTCTCGAACAGGCCGGGCAGCTCGGCCACGGCCTGGCGGATCGCCGTATAGAAGGTCGCGATGGATTTGCCCGGCGTGGGAATATAGTCGGGCCATTCGAAACGCACGAAGCGGGCCAGCACGTGTTCGGAAAATGGCTCGAAAGCAAATTCCGTGTCCAGGCCAAAACGCTGGCGCGCCTGCTGGCCCAGCACCGGGGTGCCGCTATAAAACGGTTCGCCCAGCGCCATCAACACATTGTTGACTAATAAGTAGTGAATCATTTCTTCATGGGCGATTTCCAGCAGCGCGCCGCGCGTACCGCTGTTGCGGCGCCGGTCTTCGCCGCCGCAGGCCAGTTCCAGCTCGGCCGGCAGCCAGCGGCCGGCCCGCACCAGCGCCGCCCCCTGCGCGTAATTGGGAATCGAATACGCGGCATACAGGTATTGCAGCATCAGCGACAATTCCAGGTCGATGGCCTTCTTCAGCTCGTCGATCAGCTCCGCCTTGCCGCCGATGACATGCTGTGCCGCCGGTTGCGGCAGCGCCGCCTTGGCCTTTGCCTCGACCTGCGTCAGGTATTTCAGGAACAGGCGCGACTTCGGCAGCGACAGTTCGCGGGTGCTGGGCATGTAATAGCTCTTGTCGCGGTTCTGCGGATCGCACATCTGCCACATCAGGCGCGAATACGTTTCGCACTTGCACTGGTCCGCCAGGCTGAAGACCTTGTCCGACATGAAGGGGTACACGAGCTCGTAGTAGCTCATCACATGCCGGTAGAGGAAGGCGTAGTCGACCTGTTCGGCCGGTACGTCGTCGAGGTCCCAGTCGTCGGGCAGCACGCGCACGCCGAGGTACTGTTTGTCGTTGCCGGTCCCCAGCACGATCCTGGTCGCGCCCGGCTGGCGGCCCGTCAGGGTCAGCGCCGTATAGCCATGCCCGAGCGGCGACGGCTGCTGCTCCACGGCCAGCAGCGCACCGTCCTCGGCCTGCGCTGACAGGGACGCAGGTGCCGCCAGCGCGCCGCGGAAGCGGCTTTGTACGGTGATCGTCTGCGGAAATTGCTCGTGCTTTTTCCGGTTCGGCGCTTCCAGGTACAGCTGGTTGCTGTCCGATTGCAGCACCCAGTCGGCTTCTTCCCACTGCGCCTGTGCGCTGCCCAGGCTGAGCGCACCCGAGGCGGCGGCATGTTGCAGCGGCACATCGAAGACGCCATGATGGCGCCAATAGTCGCGGTACAGCTGCTCGGGAATCCGGGCCAGCAAGGTGCCGGCGCCGTCATGCAGCAACAGCTCGCCCAGCGCCTGCTTGCCGCCCAAGGCATGCGTCGGATGCTGTTCCGAGACGGCGCCCGTGCCGCGCGTGGTGAACGGAATGGCGGTCGGCATGTTGAACGAGACGCGGTCCGCATGTACTTTTACCAGCACCGGCCCCAGACTGCCCTGGCGCGGCTGCAGCAGGCGGCCGGCCGGATAGGTGGCAAGCTCGTCGCGCCGCCACAGGCCGATGCTGCCGGCCAGATCGTAGAACACGGGCGAGTCGGGTTTTTGCGGCGTGGACATGTTGAACAGGCAATACTGCACCGTCAGTCCCAGCACCTCGTCGTCGGCCAGGGCTTGCTGCAAGGCATGCATGCTGGCCGGCAGCGGCAGGTCCGCATTGAACAGGAAATGCGGGTCCCCCTTTGCCACTGAAAACTGGAACAGCCTGGAGCGGCCGAATTCATCATCCAGGAAATGCCCGCTGCGTTCCGTGATATGGCCGCTGCCGAGCCAGCGCACCGAATGCGCCTGCGCGATGTCGGCGGTGAACAAGGTGGGCGTGTTTGGCGTGGCCAGTTTGTCGCTCAAGGTGAACTGGCCGGCGTAGATCAGCGTGGTGTCCGGCTGGGCCGGGTTGTTGTCGATCCACCTGGCGCGGTTGAACGTCGTACGCAGATACTCGTTGTAGTGGCCCCACAGCGCCAGCTTGGCGCCCACCAGCGCGTCTTGCGTATCGACCTCGCCATCGCGCAGCTGGACGCCCGTGATCCTCGCGTTCTCCCACGAGAAATGATTGTTGCCGCAAAAGTTATAGCCTGCCGCCTGGCTGAAGATGCCGTCCGGATCGGGCTTGCCCTCCGCATTGAAACGGGGGGCAAGCTGTTTCAGGTGCGCATGGAATTCGGCCGGCGGCCGGCTCAGGTCGACAGCTTCGCCCGCCATCGATACCGCATTCGTGGCGATATCGATGTTGCCATGCGTATTGCGATTCCCGGTCGGCACATTGGCGCGGGCAAAACCCCGAAAATGCAGGCGGGGGAAGTCAAGTAGGCTCATGCGCGCTCGGTCGAGGTAGTGATGAAGGTATCGTTGGCGGCGGCGACGTCTTCCAGCTGATCTAGCCGTTGCAGCAACAGGCCGCTGGCTTGCTGGGCACTGATCAGGCTGCCTTCCATCCAGCCGCAATGCGCGGTATACGCATCCGAACAGGAAATGATGCCGTCCCGGTGCAGCAGGACGGCCGGATGCTCGGCTTCCGGCTCCACGCAAAACTCGACGCCATGGGGCCAGAACTTGTGAAAGTGCGCCTTGATCTGCGGCAGCGGCTGACCGTCGAGCGGCAGCACTTCTTCCAGGTGGCTGCGGACACGCTCCAGGTACACGTCTTCACCGAGCTCGAGGCTGTCCCGCCAGTAGGCGGCGCTTTTGCTGTCGGTATAGAACAGCACATATTTGTCGCTCTTGAAGTAGATCTTGCGCAGGGGATTTGCCGCCATCAGCACCTTGTCGGTCAGCCCGAGCGCGTCCCACCAGGCCGTGTCGAACGTCAGGAAGCCCTTGAACAGGGGCAGCGAGTCGTACTGGAACGGACTCCAGGCGTGCGGGAAATCCAGGTTCAGGCGCGGCATGGCGGACGGCGGGATGGCCATCACCAGATGGCGTGTGCGGTGCATCTGCGTGTCGCCATGGTGGCTGAAGGCGAGCACATGCTCGGCGCCGGATTTTTCAACGGACAGCAGACGATGTTCGAGCCGGAATTCCACCCCGGCGGCCTGGGCCTGGTGCTGCAACTGGCACAGCAACGCGTGGTAGCCGTCGGTCGCATAGTGCCACTGGTTGGCGGCGTTTTCCGTAAAGTGCTGCGTTTCCGGGTGTTTCTTGATGATGTCGTAGGCCATGACCGCCGACACCATCGGCAGCAGCAATGCGTCATAGCCGGTCGCCTTGATGATGTGGGTGGCCTTGGCGGCGCCCAGGTAATGGCTGACGAACGCGAGGAAGGAGTCATTCGGATGCTCTTTCAGCATCGGGCTCAGGTCATCCAGTGTTGCCTTCAGCTCTTCCAGCACGCTATCGTGGGAGATGACTTCGGTGAACGGGTAGACCGCATGCGGCAATCCGCTACCCTGCATGAGTTGCTGGAAATGCGGATGCAGCTGCGGCGAGTAGCGGGCGGCGCCCAGTTCGGCGATTTCCTCGCCATCTATTTTCCGCGACTGGATGCGGCCGCCGACGGTGGCGTTCAGGTCGAAGACCCGGATGCGCAGCTTCCTGCCGGCGGCGCCGTCGATCAGCCGATTGGCGCAAGTCAGGCCGCCTATGCCGGCGCCGATGATGCAAATATCAGAATACGTGCTCATACGAAATTCCTTTTTAACGTTCATTAAAAAAGCTGCAAAATCGTTAGCAAAAGTTTCCCCAGCTCGTGTAGGCAAGAGAGGGGGAACGCTGGGTGTTACCGCACTTGGCGAGCGTTATCGGCTGGGAAATGAAGAGCCTGGCGAGAACTGGCGTTGCGTCTGGTATGGTCGATTCTTGGCAGCAGAGTTTCTGTTTCAAATCAAAGATGGCACCGACAATAGCCCGGGTATCGGGCTGTCAGTTTGATAAATATCAATGTAGTTGTCGTCTGCAAGGCGCGCGCTGATCAAGCGCGAATGTTGCTACGTTCATCGAAAACAGGAGGCACCATGTCCGAATTCATCGACTTATTTCAATGGTCCGCCTTGGCCGCTTCGCTGCTGGTGGCGTCGCTGGTGGGTTCGCGCACGGCTGCGCGGCGCCTCGCCGGGTTCTAGATATCGCCATCGTGGAAGGCAAGGTTGTCGATGGCCATGCCTATGCGCTGGAGTTGCGGCGCCCGTGGTAGACTCGGTCTTGTGATAAATAAGCAAAGTTGTCAACTATGAATCAAAGTGCTCCAGAACGCGTCGTCGTCATCGGCGCCGGCATCGTCGGCGCGTCGCTCGCCTACCACCTGGCCAGCAAGGGCGCACAAGTCACCGTGGTCGAGGCGGGCGGCATCGCGTCCGGCGTGACGGGCACCTCGTTTGCCTGGATTAACACGTCCTGCGCGGGGATTGATCCCATTGCGGCCCTGCGCGGCGACGCCATCGCGGCCTGGCGCCAGCTGGAAACGCAGGTGCCGGGCTTGACGGTACGCTGGCACGGCGCCTTGTCGTATGGCACGCAGGATGGGCGCGTGTCGCCTGAATCCATCGTGATTGACCGCTCGCGCATCGCCCGGCTTGAACCGCAGCTGCGGCAGCCGCCGGAACAGGCCGTCCACGAGCCGGAGGAGGGCGCGCTCGACGCCGTTGCCGCAACCCACGCCTTGCTGGCAGCGGCCGAGGCGCTCGGTGCGACCGTCCGCACGCATACGCCCGTGCTGGGTTTTACCGTTCAGGACGCGCAGGTGACGGGCGTGGAAACGGCCGCGGGCCTCATCGAGGCTGATATGGTCGTGCTGGCGGCGGGCACAAGCACTGCTTCGCTGGCGGAAAAGCTGGGCGCCAGCCTGCCGATCCACGCCTCGCCCGCCATCTTCCTGCGCTACCAGGCGCCGCCCGGCCTCGTGCGCGGCATCATTTCCAATCATGCAATGGGAGTGCGGCAAGCCGAGGACGGGACCATGCTGGCAGCGGAAGACTATCTGGACGACGCGCCGGAAAACCAGCCCGCCGCCATCGCGCTACGCACGGCCTGCGCGATTAGGGCAGAACTGGCGGGCGCCGATGCCATTGTGCCGGAATTCGCCGGCATCGGCTTGCGCCCCATGCCCGCAGACGGCGTACCCGTCATCGGCTATCTGCCAAATATCAAAGGAGTGTACGTATGCGCCATGCATCCGGGCGTGGTGCTGGCCGCCATCGTGGGCCAGCTGGCCAGCGGGGAGATTGTCACTGGCGAGCCAGCGCCGGCCCTGGAGGCTTGCCGGCCCGCGCGTTTTCTGGCGTGCTGACTTTTAAGGCACGGCTACCACGAACACGGGCAGGACGAACGGCACTTGCTCCTGCGCATCGCCTTCCTCCGACGGGGCCTGCATGAAATCCTCATTGCGCCAGTCGCCGTTGACCACGCGCTCGGCGATCAGCGCCATATCCTGCGTTTCGCGCAGTTCGCAGCGAAACGGCAGCCGCCCATGCGAGCGCGACACCAGGCTGAAACGCAACTGCCGGCATTGCGCATCGTGCCAGCAATAGAACAGCATATCCTCGCCAGCGAGGGCACTGCGGCGCGCCGCGATCACCTTGCCGATGAAGGCGACGATATCGGCCGCATGAATCTGCGGCGTTTCCTCGTCCGTGGGCGAAAAGCTCCACATATTGGTCCTGGCTTCGTGGTTGAGGTCGTCGGGATCGACAAGCACCTCATCGTCTTGCGCCATTTCCAGCCATGCATTGACGGTCTTGCCATTCATCATGTCATTATGCATCCCATGTTTCAAAAGCTGTCCATACCGACCGCCATGCGCCATGCGGAAGTTTGGCCTGCATGGAAATGGAAAGCCCGCCCGTGCCCAAACAATCACCTGGCTGCCATAGCGCATTTTCCAGACTCAGTGCCCGTGCTCTTCCCACGTCGACATTTGTCATTGCATTTATGTCATAGCCGACTTCCAATATGGGATGCAGCACTTTTCCATTGGCGGTCAAATATAAAGTATTGACATGCACCTTGGGTTTGTCGAAACGTTCGTAAAACCTTGTTGCTGCGGATTTGAAGCCCTGGTCAATGGCGATGCTGATGGTCGCAGGACCATTGCACCCCAGAAGCGAAGCAAGCGCCCAATAGTCATGATCGGCAGTGACAAGCCTGGCCAAACAGCGCTCTATCCATGCCGCTTCATCAGTTCTGAATTCCTTCCAGTATGGAGACAATGAATTCTGAAGGTAGCCGACTTCATGCAATGCCCCGACCAGGTTAATTTGCTTGTCCACGCAATCGATATCTTGCAACAAATGGGTGGTGGCGGCGGCGACTGCATATTCGCCCTTGTCCGTGGCTTTATCTGCGAGTTTTTTCAGTTTGGTGCTAATACTCATTATTTTCCTGGCGCGGGCGATGCCGCGCGCGTTGTGCATTTAAGTTCAGATTGTGCCATAGCTCAGCCTGTAAACTTCCGCTCCTGGCGTGCCGGACCAGCTCTCAGGAACGGGCGACTATCGAGTATTCACAACCTCAACAATTCCGCATCGCTATGCATGCACTCACCCCCTAGGTCCATCCGCCAACAACTCCGCCAGCCTGGTCGTCAGCCACAAACTCGTCTCGCTGAGCTTCTTCCCATGTATCGACAGCCGCCGCACCGGTAGCCTGGATAAAGCCAGCGCAGGGCAGGGCACTTCCTGCAGATAGCCCTTGTAATTGTCGTAATTGGCGATATTCAGGGGCAAAATCGCCCAGCCCAGCTCGTCCGCGACCATTTCCGCGATGCTATAAAAACTGTCGGAAAACCAGACGGCGGGGCTGAAGGCGTGTTCGCGGTTGAGCTCGGAATCCATGATCAGCTGGCGGTAGCGGGTCAGCTCGTTGCGGCTTACTTCCTGGCCGTGCGCCATGGGGTGGCCCTTGGCCACGAACACGCCTTGCGCCACGCTGCCGATGTGCTGCTGTTCCAGCACGGGAGAAATCGGGCCGCGGTCGAAGTGGAAGGCCACGTCGGCTTGCTGCTGCTCCACGTATTGCGCCACTTCCGACGCCGTGGCGTTGAGCATCACCAGTTCCAGCGCCGGGTAGCGCGCCGCCAGTTCCTTGACCAAAGTGCCGATGGCCAGGTAGGGCAGGGCTTCGTCCAGCGCCAGGGTCAGCTGGGCTTCCGGCGCCTCGCTCAGCAGCTGGGCGCGCAGCTGCAAGCGCTCGGCCTGGCGCAGCAGTTCGCACGCTTCGAGGTGCATGACCTTGCCCGCTTCCGTCAGCACGGCGCTGCGGCGCGAGCGGTCGAACAGTTCCACGCCGAATTCCGCTTCCAGCAAGCCGATCGAGGTGCTGACCACCGATTGCGCGCGGCCCAGCCGGCGCGCCGCGCCCGAGAAAGAACCGGCCGCGACGGCCGCTTCGAAGTAACGCATTTGTTCCAAAGTCCATTGCATCGCATCCACCTATCTGTTTTACAGATGGATTTTAACTTGAATGCCATTCAGGGGCGACATAAAATGGTATTTACCAATTCAACAACACGAGATTCGCCATGAGAAACGCCCAAGCCCATACCCCCGCCATCCGCTTCAGCTGGTGTCACGACGCCACCGCCGAAGATACACTGTGCAAGCTCTACCTTGACAACGTCAGCGCCGACTATATCTCCCATTCCGAGCTGCAGGGCGAACGGGCCGATGCGCCCGGCAACTGGCGCGCGGACTTGCCTGAAGTGATACGCGGCGAAATCCGCGCCGCCCTGTCGCACGACTGGGCACATGGCGATTCGACCCTGCTGGCCGTCGCCACCTTGGGTGACACCATCGTCGGCATGGCCTTGGTGTCCATCGACACGCGCCAGCGCGCCTCGAAATCGTTCGCCGCGCTGGATGACCTGGTCTTGCTGCCTTCCGTGCGCGGCAGCGGCATCGGCAGCTTGCTGGTGGAGTGGGTGGCCGACGAGCTGCGCAGCCACGGCATCGCCCGCCTGTTCCTCGAATGCGGCGCGCACAACTTGAAAGCACAACAATTCTTCCAGGGCCGCGGCTTCAAGCAAGTGTCCGTCGTCATGCTGCGCGAACTCGACGCAACTACAGCGAGTGCCGCCGTGGATGACAAGGATGGCGACCGTGGCTGACGCCCGCCGCCCCCGACAAGGCCAGGCCCGTGGCAGCCTGGAACGTAAATATTTGCGCAGCACCAGATTCATCCAAACCGACAGTTGTTAAAAGTTACACTAAAATCCATGAGTTGTTTATGCATCCAATGAAAAAATGGCTGACGCTGGCCATCGTCTCCAGCGCCCTGTTCCTGATCGTGGTCGACATGACCGTGCTCTACACCGCCTTGCCCGCGCTGACGCGCGACTTGCAAGCCACTTCCTCGCAAAAACTGTGGATCATCAACGTCTACGCGCTGGTCGTCTCCGGTCTGTTGCCCGGCCTCGGCACCCTCGGTGACCGCTTGAGCCACAAACCCGTTTTCCTCGCCGGCCTGGCCGTGTTCGGCATCGCCTCGCTGTGCGCCGCGTTTTCGCCTGCGCCGGAATGGCTGATCTTTGCCCGCGTATTGCTGGCTATCGGCGCCGCCTTGATGATGCCGGCGACCTTGTCCATCATCCGCCTGACCTTTACGGACCACCGCGAGCGCTCGTTCGCCATCGGCGTGTGGGCGGCGATTGCCTCGGGTGGCGCCGCGTTCGGCCCCGTGCTCGGCGGTTTCCTGATGGAACATTACTGGTGGGGTTCCGTCTTCCTGATCAACGTGCCCATCGTGCTGCTGACCTTGGTATTGGCCACTGTCATCCTGCCGAAACGGGCCGGTAACCGCGACAAGCCATGGGACTTGAAAGGTTCCCTGCAAGTCATGATGGGTCTGCTTGGTGGCGTGTATGCGATCAAGGAATTGGGCAAGTCGCAGCCCTCGTATGCGCTGGCCGCCGCCTCGTTCGCCGTGGGTGCCTTCTTCATGCTGAAATTCGTCCGTCGCCAGAAGCGCCAAGCCCGGCCGCTGATCGACTTTGCCCTGTTCCGCGAACTGCCGTTTTCCAGCGCCGTGGCCGCCGCCATGGTGGCGTCCGCCGCCCTGATCGGCATGGAACTGGCGCTGAGCCAGCACATGCAGCTGGTGCGGGAACTGTCGCCGCTGGAAGCGGGTCTGCTGCTGCTGCCGCTGCCGCTGGCATCCGTGTTTGCCGGTCCGTTGACGGGTTTCATGCTGCCGCGCGCCGACAAGGCCAAGGTCTTGTGGGGTTCGCTGTTGCTGTCCGGTATAGGCATGGCATCGTATCTGGTGCTGCATGACGCCGCCGTCTCGGCGCAAGTGGCCAGCCTGGTGATCCTGGGCCTGGGCCTGGGCGCCGTCATGACGGCCGCATCGAGCGCCGTGATGCTCAACGTGGCTCCCCAGCAAGCCGGCATGGCCGCCTCGATCGAGGAAGTGTCGTACGAACTGGGCGCCGTGATCGGCGTGACGGTGCTGGGCACCATCATGTCGGCCGTCTACAGCGCCACCCTGGTGATCCCGGAAAGCGCGGGCCTGCTGCCGAACGCCCATGACACCTTGGACGCGGCGCTGCTGGCCGCCGAGCAATTGCCGGCCGAACTGGGCTTGCAAGTGTCGGAACTGGCCCGTTCGGCCTTCGACAAGGCATTTATTGTCGTGCTGGCAACGGCTTCCGCCATCCTGATGGCGGCCGCCGCCACCATCCGCCACCTGCATCTGCGGGCGCGCCGCGCGGCCTGCATGCCGGCCTGATCGCAAGCAACTGACCGCAAAGACCGGCACCAGCCGGCCTCATTGCCCGGCGACCGTCTTCCCGCCGGGGCCGGGCAACACCTGCCGGATCGCTGCCTCGACGATGTCGGGCGTCGTCAATGCCATCTGGTGGCTGGAATCGGCCACCATCCTGACCGCCTGCGGGTACAGCGCGTTGACGCCGTCGCGGGTGGTTTTATCCATCCTGAACGCGCCAAAGTCGACGGCGATCGCCGTGCTGGAGACGGGCCGGTTTTCCAGGCGTACCACGAGCTTGTCGATGTCAGGCAGGCTCAACACCATCTTGCCCGTCGCATCGATCTGTTCGATTTCGCGCCAGACGGCGCGTGAAAAGGCCAACTGGCCCACGATGCGCGTCAGCAATGGGAAATCCTGTACCGGCTTCACCATGCGCGGATACAGCGCATCGACCAGCACCAGGGCCTTGACTTCCTCAGGGTAAGTGCGGGCAAACAGCTGCAGGTACAGGCCGCCCAGCGAATGGCCGACCAGCACATAGGGCGGATGCAAGCCCTTGAAGCGCAGCACGGCGCGCAGCTCCTCGACGATGGTGCGGCCGTCGCGCGGCGCGGCGGCCGCTTCGCTGTTGCCATAGCCGGGCCGGTGATACGCGAACACGGAGGTGTCCAATGCCAGCCGCTCGGGCACCACGCCCCATTTGTCCAGCGTTGCGCGCGAACCATTCTCGAACACCACCACGTCCCGCGAGGTGGGATGGCGCAGGATCAGCGATTCCACCAGGCGCCCGTCGACCTTGTCGATGACGGGGGCGGGCAGGGTGGCAAGGGCGGGCTGCGCGGTGGCGGCACACAGTAAACATATCGGCAATAGCTTGAACATGGGCGTTTCCGGCAATAAAAATGCCAGCATGGCCAACGGCGACGCCCGCCGCACGGGCCTTGCGACGAATCGACAGCCAGGGCGACGGAAGGCAAGCGGGCAGGACGCGCTACATGGCCCGGAACAGGTGGACGAAGGCGCGGCTCACGGGCAGCTCGCCCGCGTGGCCGCGCATGTGCACGAATAAACGGCTGGCGTCGTCGCGGCGCGTGCCGTCCAGCCAGGCCAGATTGATCAGGGTAGAGCGGTGCACTTGCCAGAACTGTTCCGGATCAAGCTGGGCGGCCAGGTCCATGATGGGCGTGCGGATCAGGAATTCGCCATCCACGCTGGCGACGACCGTGTACTTGTCGTCGGCATGGAAAAAGCGCACCTTGGCCACGTCGAGGTGGTGCGTGCGCTCGCCCCTGGACGCGAGGATGTAGCGCAGCCGGGGGCGGGCAGGTCCGGGCGCGGCCGTCAGTTGCTGCAGCGCCAGTGCCATGGCCGCACTGGCGGGCGGCAAGGGCGCCACCGACCGCAAGCGCGCCACGGTACGGGCCAGCCTTTCGGTGGTAACGGGTTTCAATACGTAATCGAGCGCCGCCTGCTCGAAGGCTTGCAGGGCAAACTCGTCGAAGGCGGTGACGAACACCACGCGGGTAGGGCCTTCGATGCCTTGCGCCACCTCAAGGCCGGACAGCCCCGGCATCTGGATATCGAGAAAGGCGATATCGGGTTCCAGCTCGGCGATGCAGGCGGCGGCCTCGACGCCATTGCGCGCCATATGAATGATCTGCAAGTCCGGCCACAGGGCCAGCAGCTGGTCGCGCAGGTAGAGCGCCAAGTGCGGTTCATCGTCCGCGATCAGGGCGCGCGTCATGCGGCCTCCACTGGGCATGCGCTGGCGGCGCGCTGGTACGGCAGCTCCAGCACGGCTTCGGTGCCATGCTCGCGCCCGCGCAGGAGCAGGCTGGCCTGCGCGCCGAACTGGGCCTGCAGGCGCGAGCGCAGATTGGCCAGCGCCATGCCGCTGCCCGGACGCGGTGGCTTGCCTGGGGCCGTCAAGCCCATGCCGTCGTCAAGCACGCGGATTTCAAGACGGCCCGCGCGCACCTCGGCATGCACGACGACGCTGCCGCCGTCCAACATGGGCGCCAGTCCGTGCACGATGGCATTTTCCACCAGCGGCTGCAGCATCAGCGTGGGCATGCTGGCCAGGCGCGCTTGCGCGCTGGCGTCGATGCGGAAACGCAGGCGCTCGTCCATGCGGATCTGCAGCAGGCACAAATACTGGCTGGCCATGTCGAGTTCCGCTTCCAGCGTGCTGTCGCCCTGGCGCAGCTGCGACAGGCTGGCGCGCAGGTAGCCGGAAAACGTTTCCAGCATGCGTTTCGCGCGCGGCGGATCGTAGTCCATCAGGCTCTGGATGTTGGCCAGGGTGTTGAACAGCAGGTGCGGCTCGATCTGCCCCTGCAGCAGGCGCAGGCGCGCCTCCGTCACCTCGCTTTGCAGCTGCTGCTGGCGCAGGCGCGAGCGCCACCAGGCCCAGTTGGCGCCCATGACAAACAGGATGAAGACGGCAAACTTGGTCAGCGCGGCAGGCAGGGAGACGAACATGCCCCACAGCTTGAAACCCACCAGTATCGGGACGATGGTGAAGCCGATGCTCATGCCGAGGATGATGGCGGCCAGGGACAGCGCGCCCAGGCCCATGCCGGCGCGGATGTCGCGCACATGCGACATGCGCTCGACGAGCGGCGTCGGCAGCCAGCGCCCGGCCAGGCGCAGCACGCCGAACAGGGTATGCACGATGCACAGGCAGATGCCGATATTCGGCAGCAGCGAGGCCCACCACCAGTGCGGCCGGTCGACCCGGCCGAAGATGGCGACGACGGCCATCAGGCCCAATGCCAGGGCGATGCCGATCAGGGAGATGAGCAGCAGGCGGGTGAGGGTGGGCACTTCGTGCCGGGGGCGCAGTTCCCATAGGGAGCGCCAGCCCTGCAGCAGGGTCGTTTGTCTGGTCATGGGCGTAGTGTAGCGGCCGCTTGTCTTGTTGACCAGAACATGGCTTGCCGTTCGTCGGCCCCATTGTCGATTCGTCGCATGCGCCCGGCCATCCGCTGGCCCGGCTGTCAATCTGTGTTCTCACCCACCGATTACCAGGAGCCACATGAAGCACAGCATTATTTCCCTTGCCTGCGCCATCTTTTGCAGCGCCCAGGCAGCCGCCGCAGCCATCCTCCCTCCCATGGCCGGCATTCCCGCCGGTGTGTTTACCATGGGCAGCACGGAGCCGCGTATCGGCGATGGCAGCCATAATCCGGCCGAGGGGCCGCCCCACGAAGTGCGCGTGGCCGCATTCCGACTGGCAAAATACGAGACGACGGTGGCGCAGTTCCGGCAATTTGTTGCCGCCACCGGCTATCGGGCGGCTGGCGAATGCTGGGATTTCGACCGCACTGACGGCATCGCGCTCAAGGAGTCGGGCTGGGACGCCCCCGCGCATGCGCCAACGGACTACCACCCCGTCATGTGCGTGAGCTGGAACGATGCGACGGCCTATGTGCAATGGCTGGCGCGGGAAACGGGCCGCCCATTCCGCCTGCCCAGCGAGGCGGAATGGGAATACGCGGCGCGCGCCGGCACCAGCACGAAATACGCGTCCGGCGATGTTCCTGAACAATTGTGTAGCTACGCCAACATGAAAGACCGGCGTTTCAAGGCCGCGGCCTGGCGCGATCACGGCCTCGACATGCTCGTCACTGATTGCGACGATGGCGCCGAGTACACGGCTGTCGTGGGCAGCTATGCGCCCAACGGCTACGGCTTGCACGACATGATGGGCAACGTGGCGGAATGGGTGGCCGATTGCCAGCATCCCGACTACCGGGGTGCGCCCGCCGATGGATCGGCCTGGCGCAGCGGCTGCGAGGTGGAAGGCGACTATTTTATGACACGCGGCGGCAGCTATTCGTCCTCGCGCCAGGTGCTGCGCAGCGCCGCGCGCGGACATGGCGGACGCGGCAATGCCAGCAGCCTGGGCGAAGGCTTCCGCATCGCCGAAGACCTGGGTAGCTGCACGGCCAGCCAGTGCGTCGATGGCGACGCCACTTTTGTCGCGGCGCTGACAGCGGCGCGACAAGCACGAGACTGATGGCTTGCTCAGCGCAGCAACGGCCGTGGGAACTACAGCGTGCAATCCTGTGCCTGCTTGCCGGCAATAAAGCGGGTAGTGGCTTGCTCGAAACAGGCGGGCGCCGTCCACAGGACGAAATGCGGGGCATTCTGCACGGTGGCCAAGGCCACCTTGCCGGCCTTGCTTTGCGTCAAAGCCTGCACTTGCGCCTGCGCGCCAGCGTACGGCGTCTTCGGATCCAGCGTTCCCTGCAGCACCAGGGTCGGCGGCACTTTTGCCGGCAAGGCGCCGAAATAGGCGTCGCGCGGGTAGGTGGGCAAGCCGCCGCCCAGCAGGATGCGGGGCAGGGGACTGGTCAACAGCAAGTCCGCCTCTTCGCGCTCGAGGTCGGCGGCCGTCCAGCCGGGGCGCAACGAGGGCTGCAGATTGTTTTCCGAATTGCTGATGATGCTGACCAGCGGAATCGACAGCGGCGACTGGGGATAGCTGCCCAGGCTGGCTGCCGCTTCCGTCAACGTGGCGCGCACGGCGGCCAGTTCCGTCTCGCCGCCCTGGTCCAGGTCGTGCAGCAGATACGGGATGCGGGCGCGGGCGGCCGGCACGTCGAGCATGCCGCCGAGGAAGTTTTTCAGGTTCTTGCCGGGAATCTTCGCCAGCAGGGCGGGGGCGGCCTGCGCCTTGTCCAGCACGCGGCGGTACAAGGCTTCGGCCGGCTCGCCCAATGCCGCATGGCAAGCCGCATCCGCGTCGCAACGGGCCAGCACCTGCATGCCGACCTGGTTGACCACGTGCGAACGCTGGCTCAAGTCCCAGCGCGCATCCGTTTGCGGTGGCACCAACGAATCGAAAATCACGCCCTGGACGGGCAGCGGTCCCAGCTGCAAGGTGCGCAAGACCAGCTGCGTGCCGTACGACACACTGTATACATACACGGGCGGCTGCTTGTGCTTGCTCCGTTCGCCCTCGATCAAGGCTTTCAAGTCACGCGCGGCCGTGGTGATGGAAAACTGGCCCGCGTATTCCGGCGTCAAGTTGATGCCCTTGAAGCAGCTGGCCCATTCGGCGCCGGCCAGCGCGCGGCCGCCGGGACTTTGTTCCGATTCCTCCACCTTGCACAGGCGCGACGAGTGGCCCGTGCCGCGGTGGTCGGGGATGAGGAATTCAAAGCCGGGAAAGCTGCGGCGCAGGGTGGGCAGCAGACTGTAGAACGAGGCGCCCGATTCGCCGGGGCCGCCCGCCACCAGCCACAGCGTACCCTTGGCAGGCTTGCCGGCAGGCACATCGGCGGCAAACTTGCGCACGAAGACGTGCATGGCATCCGCGTCGCCGACGGCGCGGCCTTGGGCATCGTAGCTGCCGGGCACGTTCAAGCCCGAGCACAGGCTGCCGGGGGCGGCCGTATCGGAGCAGGGCGTGAAGAACATCGGTTCGGCATGCAGGGAAACGCCTGCCAGCAGAGCGGCCAGCAGGGTCAAACGGGGCAGCAAGGTCATCGGCTACTTTGGCGGCGGTGGGAACAGCCGCCAAAGTAGCGTTTTTTACAGCAATTGTCCAGATGGAAATATTTCTACACGGGACTATGTTTGCTTGTTATTGCGCAACAGGCGCAAGCCGTTCGCCACCACCAGCAGGCTGGCGCCCACGTCGGCAAACACGGCCATCCACAGGGTCGCCATGCCGACCAGGGCCAGGCCGAAGAACACGGCCTTGATGCCGATGGCGAAGCTGATGTTTTGCACGAGGATGCTGCGCGTGCGCTGGCTCAGGCTGATGAATTCAGGCAACTTGCCCAGTTCATCGTCCATCAGGGCCACGTCCGCCGTTTCGATGGCCGTGTCGCTGCCGGCCGCGCCCATGGCAAAGCCGATGTCCGCCTGCGCCAGGGCCGGGGCGTCGTTGACGCCGTCGCCCAGCATGGCCACCACGCCGAACTCTTGCTGCAAGGCCTTGATTTCATCGAGTTTATTTTCTGGCAGCAATTCCGCCTTGACCAGGCTCACGCCGACTTCATCGCCGATGCGCTGCGCCGTCAGCAGATTGTCTCCCGTCAGCATGACGGTGGTCACGCCCAGCGCATTCAGGCGGGCAATGGCGGACGCCGCCGTCGGACGCAGCACGTCGGCCACGGCGATCACGCCCAGCGCACCGGCCGGGGTGGCCAGCACCATGGCCGTGTAGGCTTGCTGTTCCAGCCGCGCCAGGATGGCTTGCAGTGCCGGCGTCAGCACGTTCAACTCCGTCATCAGGCGCGCATTGCCCAAGTAATATGTCTGGCCATCGATATTGCCTTGCACGCCGCGTCCATGCAGGGCGGCAAACTGGGTGACGGGCAAGTGGCTGCCGGCGGGCGGACCCGCCTTGACGATGGCGGCGGCCAGCGGGTGGGCCGAGTTGGCGTCCAGGCTGGCGGCCAGCAGCAGGATGGTGTCGCGGTCGCTGCCCTCCAGGGCCACCACATCCGTGACGGCCGGTTTGCCCATGGTCAAGGTGCCCGTCTTGTCGACGGCGATGGCCTTGATCCGATAACCCGTTTCCAGGAATTGTCCGCCTTTCACTAAAATGCCGCGCCGCGCGGCCGCCGTCAGGCCGCTGACCACCGTGACCGGCGTGGAAATGACGAGCGCGCAAGGGCAGGCGATCACCAGCATCACCAAGGCCTTGTAGACCCAGGCCATGAAGGGCTGGCCCAGCAGCAAGGGCGGCAGCACGGCCACGAGGATGGCGAAGACGACCACGGCAGGCGTGTAGTAGCGGGCGAAATTGTCGACAAAGCGCTGCGTGGGCGCCTGCTTGCCCTGGGTTTCCTCGATCACCTTGACGATCTTGGCCAGAGTGCTGTTGCCGCTGTTGGCCGTCACGGTGACGTCGAGCAAACCCCGTTCATTGATGGTGCCCGCATACACGACGTCGCCCACGGCCTTGTCCACCGGCATGCTTTCACCGGTGATCGGCGCCTGGTTGACGGACGATTCGCCGCTGGCCACGACGCCATCGAGGGCGATGCGCTCACCCGGTTTCACGCGCATGGTTGCACCGATGGCCACGGTGGCGACGGATACTTGCTGCCAGGCGCCGCTGGCGCCGGCAACGGTCGCCGTGTCCGGCGCCAGCTGCATCAGGCTGTGCACGGCGTTGCGCGCGCGGTTCAGCGACAAGCCCTCGATCAGCTCGGCGATGGCGAACAAGAAGATGACCATGGCCGCTTCCGGCCACTGGCCGATGGCGATGGCGCCGAAAACCGCCAGGCTCATCAGGAAATTGATGTTCAGGGTGAACGTCTTCAGGGCAATCCAGCCCTTTTTCAGGGTCGGCCAGCCGCCCGTGGCGATCGACAGCAAGGCCAGGGCGATGACGAGGGGCGAACTGTCTTCATGCGTGGTCCACGCCAGCGCTTCGGCGCCCGCTGCGGCCAGGCCGGAAACGACCAGCAAACCCTTTTGCAGGCCGGACAGGCTGCCTTCGTCCGGGTCGCGTGCGACGGCCGCGTCCGCTTCCATGGGAATCGCCTGCATGCCGATGCCGTGCAGGGCCGCTTCCACCGTGGCCAGCGAGGGCAGGGTGTGGTGCACGTCGAGCACGCGGTTCATCAGGTTGAAATCGAGGCCCACCACACCCGCCATGGTGGCCAGCTTGTTACGGATCAGCCGTTCTTCCGTGGGGCAATCCATGTTGGCGATGCGGTATTTGGCCGTGCTCGCGCCGGCGATGGCCGCGCTGGGCAGCGCTGGACCAGACGGAGCCGCAGGCGTGGACGAGCACGCATGCTGGCTGGAACAGCAGCTGGCCGCCTTGGGTGCATGCTGATGCTCATGGTCGTGCTTGTGCTCGTGGGTATGATCGTGGCTATCGTGCGGCATCGCATTCGTCCTTCCGGTTTCGTGTATGCTTCCATTAGAAACCCTGTAGCCGCTACAGGGTCAAGCGGAATTTGCACGAAAGAATGAAAAAGGGGATGCCATGCGTATCGGAGAACTGGCCAAACGGACAGATTGTGACGTGGAAACCGTGCGTTACTATGAAAAGGCGGGCTTGCTGCAGGAACCGGGGCGCAACAGCGCCGGCTACCGCGAATACCGCGAAGAACACCAGGAACGGCTGCAATTCATCCGCCATTGCCGCTCCTTGCAGATCGGCCTGACCGATATCCGCGCTTTGCTGGAATTTAAGAACAATCCGGCCGAAGGCTGCCAGAGCGTCAACGAATTGCTCGACCACCATATCCTGCGCATCGCCGAGCAGATGGCAAATTTGCAAACCCTGCAGCAGCAACTGGTGACCTTGCGCCACCAGTGCGACCAGCCGCAACCGTCGCAAGACTGCGCGATTCTGCAAAACCTGTCCGAGGCCGCCAGCGGCCACGACTGCGCCTGCCATACCGAACTCCCACAATCCCATTGATTCATGTTGAAACTGTTACCTGCAAGAACTTTATTCACCTTGTCCCTGCTGTCGCCGCTGAGCCATGCGGCAGATGTTCCCGCCGCCGCCGGCCACTACCTGACCCTGTACGCCGCCCCCGGCGTGCCGCAAGACGATGATCCGTACACCTGGAGCACGGTGGGCAGCAAGCAACTGACAAAGGGCGTGACCAAGGCGGACGGCCGAGCCTATCTCAAGGCAGAAGAGGGCGAAGAGACGTATGTCCTGGAAACGGTCAGCATGCGCTGGACGTTCACGGTGCCGGCTCGCTGCTGGCAAGAAGCGCCTGCGGCCTTCCAGTCATGCCTGAAACTCAAGCAAAGCTCCAGCCAATACGATATCAGACAGGATGCGGAAAAACTGGCCAGAGAGAAAGATCAACAGGCCAAGGCGGTAGCCTACGAGCTGGCGATGCGGGCCAACGACGATGCGCTGGCCTGGCTGGGCAAATTGCCGCCGCAGTGGTCCGTACAGGAACACGCCAGGCGCCTGCTGGCCATCGGCGACAAGATCGAGCGGCATATCGCCAGCGGCTTGCGGCAAGGCGGCCCCGATGCGCGCCAGTTTGTCTGCAAGGCGCCCACGGCCTACGGCGCGTTGCCGCAGCAGCAAGCCGTGCTGGCCTATCAGCTGCAGCCGCGGCCCGTGCCGCACGCCGGTGCCGCCTGGGACCAGCTGCTTGCGGCTGCCGCGCAGGGCAACTGGATGGCGCGCCTGGAAGTGTATGAGGCGCTGGCGGAGCGCAAGGTGAGCGAACTGAGCTATGTGGAGCAGGCGCGCCTGGTGCAATTGATGGAATGGCTGCAGCAACGCGAAATCGCCGGCCTGTACAGCTTTTTCAGCGCCCGTACCCTTGGCGATGGTGCCACGCAAGACCGCGTGGCACGCCTGGCCGCCATGCAGGGCAGCGTTGCCGACCAGAGCGTCGTCGGGACGCTGCTGCAGGACGAGGACGATCCGGCACTGGCGGCGGCAGGCAAGCGCATGCTCGCCTGCGCGGCAGCGGCCATGCGGTCGCCGCGCTAACGCGGCAGCAGCGGCGGGCCGCCGTCGCCCAGGCGGAAGGCGTCGACCACGCGC
The DNA here is from genome assembly GCF_058796955.1 of Janthinobacterium sp. GW823-FHT03B06. Classification (NCBI taxonomy): domain Bacteria; kingdom Pseudomonadati; phylum Pseudomonadota; class Betaproteobacteria; order Burkholderiales; family Oxalobacteraceae; genus Janthinobacterium; species Janthinobacterium sp. GW823-FHT03B06. Next base: position 845,969 of record NZ_JBXAJE010000001.1, on the reverse strand, counting down.
AATAAATCATGCGCTTGATCCTGCATGCTTTGCGCGGCGGCGGCCGATTGCTCGACCAGGGCTGCATTGCGCTGGGTCAATTCGTCCATTTCCGTGATGGCATTGTTGACTTCCTCGATGCCCTTGCTCTGGCGCTGGCTAGCCGCCGTGATGTCGTTCATGATCTCCGTCACCTGCTGAACGGAGGCGACGATATCGCCCATGGTGCGCCCGGCGCTGTCGGCCAGCTCGCTGCCCGTTTCTATTCTGGCAACGGAATCCTCGATCAGCTGCTTGATTTCGCGCGCCGCCGTGGCCGAGCGCTGCGCCAGGCCCCGCACTTCCGTGGCGACGACGGCGAAGCCGCGCCCCTGTTCGCCCGCGCGTGCCGCTTCCACGGCCGCGTTCAAGGCGAGGATATTGGTCTGGAAGGCAATGCCGTCGATGACGGCGATGATGTCGACAATGCGCCCGGAACTGGCCTTGATCGACCCCATCGTCTCGACCACCTGGCCCACGACGCGGCCGCCTTCCAGCGCCACGTTCGAGGTCGACAGCACCATCTGGTTGGCCTGATGCGCATGGCTGGCGTTTTCCTTCACGGTATCGGTCAGCGCATGCATGGACGAGGCTGTTTCCTGCAAGGAATGTGCTTGCGACTCCGTACGGGCCGACAGGTCCGCATTGCCGAGGGCGATTTCGCTCGCTTCCACCGTGATGGTGGAGCCCGCCTGGCGTATCTCGCCCAATAAAGTGTTCCAGTTTTTCAAGACGGTAGCCAGCGCCCGCGACAGCTTGCCCACCTCATCGTCGCTCCGGGCGTCGATGCGCGTGGTCAGGTCGCCGGCCGCCAGGCTTTCAGCGGCGCGGCACGCCTCGTCGATGGGGCGCACGACGGAGCGCGCCACCCAGGTGGCAATCAGGGCCAGCAGGGCAAAGCCGACAGCCATGGTGCCCAGCGACAGCCAGCCGGCGCGCTGGCCCGCATTTTTTGTCTCTTGCAGCGCGTCGACCGTGCGGTGGTCGAGGTTGAGCAGCACCTGGCGCAGTTGCCCGCTCACTTGCTGGTAGTGCCCGGCGGCATTTTGCATCGCCGCCACGCCCGTATTCGGGTCCATCGAGGCCAGGTCCAGCGCCTGCGCCACGCTGGCACGGTAGCGCTCGACACCGGGCAGCGCCTGGCCCGCTTCCGTGGCGGCGCCCGAGAATTGCTTGAGTTCCTTCAAGCCTTGCGCGATGGCATTGAGCTGGCGATCCGTTTGCGCGCCGAACTGCTTGAACTGTTCGTCAGACAGGCTGGCGGCGATGGCGATCTTCGCATACACGTCGGCATGTACCTGACCCAGGGCAATGGCTTGCTGGTTGGCAAGCCGCTCGGCCGTCAAGGTGACGTCTTTCAAGTCGCGCATGCGGCTTTCGTTTTGCTGCATGGCGAAATAGGACAAGGCCCCCATGGCCAGCAGGCAAGCCAGCGCGACCACCGGGACGATCAACATCTTCTGTGCGATTTTCACATGAGGCCCATATCGTTGAGAAATTCGTCGAGAGATCGGTGTGCCATCCCGGCGCTGGCGGCGCGGCGGCAGGCTACAGGTAGATGCCGCCGCAGACGACGGTCTCGGCGAGTTTCTCGCAATACATCACCTTCGGCTCGATCTTCTTGGTTTCCGGATTCGTGAATTTGTATTCCTGCCAGAACGTGCCCTTGCTCTTGGCCAGGTCGACTCGTTCCTTCACAAAAGCCTTGCCATCAATATCCTTCAGCTCGATCAAGTTCTTGCCGACCATTTTCGGATTGGCGCCATGCGCAACCACCGTCCCGTCGAGTTTATAGACGACCAGGTACAGGTCGTGCAGGATGAATTGCGGCGACTTGGCCGTGATGTCGCCATACGCCTTGGCGTCGCCGGCGCTCTTGATGTAGGACACGCCTTTCTTGACCATGGCTTCCGCGTCGGCGCGCGTGGCGCCGCCTTCGGCAGCGCTGGCGAGACAGGGCAGCATGGCGGCGGCAAGCATGACCGACAGGCAAATGGCAGGGGCGAACTTGGGCATGAGAATCTCCTTCACATTGCGGCAGGGGAAAGCCGGCGGGGAACCGGTGCGGTGAGGCGGCGCCTATCGAAGTGCCGACGTTTCATAGTAGCGCGATGCCAGCAGACATGCGCTGGTGCAACAGATTTTTTTTGAATGGGGCGTTTTTGCAACGATGCGTGCAGACGGCCGTAATCGCGTCCACAGAGGGAAAGTGAGAGCGCAGACTAGCGTATCGATAGTGTGGTGCGGGCGCCGCGTTACCAGCTGGCAGGGTCTTCCGCCGCCGCGCGCGCCAGGTCGTCGTGCCAATCTTGCTGCACCAGGCGGTAGATATCGGCAAAGAAGGCGCGCGGATCGGCCATTTCATCCCACAAGGCAGGCAGGGCATTCGTGCTTTCCGGGTCATGTTCGAGGATGGCCTGGAAATCATAGCCGGGGTCTTGCAGCGCCTGCGCCAGCACGGCCACCAGCGCATGGCGGTGGCGATAGCTGAGTTCCTTGTATTGCGACGTGATGTCGCGCCGTATCAGGGCAGCGCGCTGCGCCGGGTCGTTCATGTCCCAGCGGTCCAGTTCCACGCCCAAGGTTTCTTCACGATCATACACGTCGAAGGGGCCGAGAAAATGGTGGAGCGTAGGAATGTAGGGAGCATCGCTCCAGGGGCCGCGCAGCATGGGACTCTTTCGTTTGATTGCTAAATGATCACGCGCATTCGGGCAAGGTCCAGCTTTCGTCGCCCATGTCCGTCGGGTAGATGGCGCGGGTCTGGTTCTGGCCCCAGCGGGCATGGTCGAGGATGCCGTCTTCATGCATGTCCAGCACCCATTCCGTGCTTTCCAGCAAGGTGCCATCCTTGTGGTAGACGCGGAAAAAGGTGGACGTGCTGAGGGCGCGCACGATGTTCTGCGGCACGCCGTTGCCGTAGTGGGGTACGTAGGTATTGATCACGCACGTGCGCTGATCGTTCCATTCCTGGGCATATACGCTGGCATTGCGCGCCGCGCTGACTTTGATGAAGAGCCAGCCTGCCAGCACGAGGATGAGCAGGAAGGCGGCGGCGATCAGGCCGGTTTTCTTGAGTAGCTGCATGAGGTCATGGCATGGCCAAAAACGAAGTTGCCGCATTGTATGTCAAGAGCAGATATGCTTGCCGTACGGCACGTACAGCAAGCATATCCCCGCTAATTGCCGGTAACTTGGCTATTGACTTGGCTATTTCCCCACCGCCGTGTGCAGGGTATTGGCCATGTCCAGATGATGTTGCAACGCTGGCAAGGTCTTCGCGGCAAAGGCCTTGATGTCGGGATCGCTCGCCTTCTGGCTGGCATCCGTGAACAGTTTCACGGCCTCCTTGTGCGCCGCCACGCCGATGGTGGCCGCATATTCCTTGTCAAACTGCGCGCCTTCCAGGCGGCTCAGCTTGTCGATCTGCGCCTGGTGCTTCTTGCCGGGCTGGTCGCTGACCTCGATCTGCTTGCTGCTGGCCAACTGTTTCAGCTCATCCGCCACTTTCGTGTGATCGGTGACCATGGCATCGGCGAATTTCTTCACTTCCGCATTGCTGCTCTTGCTTTGCGCCACTTTGCTGGCGGCAATTTCCGTGCTGCCAGCGTCGGCGGCCTTGCTGAGGAATTGCTTGTCGTACGCGCCCGGCGCCGCGGCGGCGATGCTGTTGATGGCGATGCCGCTCAATAAAGCAACGGCGGCGCCGATGGCTACGCTTTTGAAGGACGGGGCACGGGAGCTGGTGGTCGGGATAGGCATGGGAAATCCTTTCGAGTGTGGTTTTTTCTACAAGCTGATGACAATGTTAAGCCAGCAGCCTGCGCACACCCATAGGACAGTCGCGATCATGCCCGTAGGATTAGTCCTGTTCGTTAGCGCACAGTTCGACTTGCTTCAGGGCAAATAAGGCGGCAATGCCGGCATCGCGGCGCCACGCGGGCATGCCGATATCGAGCCATTCCGCCATCGCGTCCAGGTGCGACGGTTCCGAGACGCTGTGTTCGAGTTCGTCAAGCACCGTGTCGCGGTCGATATACAGGCTGTCCAGCCACGCGTCGAATGAAGGCGCCAGTTCCATCAGGCCATGGGCGCGCTTGCCCGTCCAGTCCGGTAACTCCTGCACATACGCCAGCACGCGGCCGCCGCCTTCCTCCGTCAGATCCAGATAAACCATGGAATTGCCGCCATCGCGGGCGAACGGCAGGATGCGCACCGGCATGTCCGTATGCTTGCGCGCGGCGCGGATTTCGCCGACCAAGGTTTCGTCGCAGAAATCGCCTTCGTCGGCGCTGAAAAAGGTATTAAAGCCCATCTTTTCCACGCCGCCATTGCCGTCCGGCACATCAGTGGTGTAGTCGAACCAGGCGCCGTTGGCCACTTGCAAGAAAGCCAGGAAGGCGGGCGGCAACGGCGCTTCCAGCAGGGCTTCGATGGCGGCGATCTGCTGTGCCGTGGGGGCGGGCTTGGCGCCCTCGAGCGCCAGGTGGCGGTATTGCGTGTAATAAGTCATTGATTATCCTTGTAGTTTCCTGCGGCCGCCACGCCATCCTTGCAGCCCGTCTCCACCTTGGCCAGCGCATCGACGAGTCCGGCCCGCAGCACGGCCATCGAGCGGGCCTTGTCGTCGATCTGCGCGATTTTCGTTTCCAGCATGGCCCGCTTGGTTTGCGCATCGAGCGCATTTTCCTGCCATACGGCAATGACCTCGGCGATTTCCTTCAAGGTAAAGCCCAGCGCCTTGGCGTGGCCGATCAGCTCGATGCGGCGCAAGGCTTGCGCCGAATATTCCTTGTAGTTATTCGTCAGGCCCGGCTGCGGCGCTTCGTCCAGCAGCCCCTGGCGCTCGTAAAAGCGCACCGTATCCTTGCTGACGCCCGTCAGGCGGGTGATTTCTCCGATACGCATCGATTCCCCTTGACCGTGGACTAAAGTCTACAGTTTACAGTAGAAACACTTTCAACTACACACCGCTGCCATGACCGCCTTCAACTACACCAACCAGACCGTGCTGATCACGGGCGCCTCGTCCGGCATCGGCCGCGTCTTTGCGGAAACCCTGGCCGCGCGCGGCGCGCATTTGCTGCTGCTGGCCCGCTCCGGCGCCGTGCTCGAAACGCTGGCCGCCGACCTTGCCAAGCGCCACGGCATCCGCGCGCACGCGCTGGTGGCGGACCTGAGCCTGCCTGGCGCCGCCGCACAAGCCCATGCGCAGGTCTGCGCGCTGGGCATGCCGCCCGACGTGCTGATCAATAACGCGGGTTTCGCCACGCATGGCCGCTTCGAAAGCATCGATCTTGCACGGCAAGTCGGCGAAGTGACCGTCAATTGCACGTCCCTGATGGAAATGACGCACTGCGCCTTGCCGCACATGCTGGCGCAAGGACGGGGCGCCATCATCAACGTGGCGTCCACGGCGGCCCTGCAGCCCGATCCCTACATGGCGGTCTACGGCGCCAGCAAGGCTTTCGTGCTGTCGTTCTCGGAAGCGCTGTGGGCGGAAAACCGCAGCCGCGGCGTGCGCGTGCTGGGCTTGTGCCCGGGCGCCACGGACACGGCTTTCTTCGATGTCGTGGCCGCGCCCGAAGCGGCCGTGGGCAAGCGCATGGATCCTCAAACGGTCGTCGACGAAGCGCTGCGCGCGCTGGACCGGGGCCGCAGCAGCCACGTGGCGGGCCGCCCGAACCGGCTGCTGGCCTGGCTGCCGCGCTTGCTGCCGCGCCAGACCGTGCTGGGCATCGTGGAAGGCATGCTCAAGCCGAAGGCGGCCTAGGCATCAGAACGCCATGGTGGCGAACATGGCCAGCACGGCCGTCGCCATGACGATGGTCGACAGCCAGCCCAGCGCCCGCAGGCGGCGCGAAATGGTCAAGGTGCCCATGATGGCGGGGCGCGAGGCCATCACCATCATCAGGGCCATGATCGGCACGGAAATGACACCGTTGATGACGGCGCTCCAGTACAGGGCCTTGATGGGGTCGAGTGGCGAAAAGCACAGGGCGGCGCCGATCACGGTGGCCGTGACGATGATGCCGTAAAACTTCTTGGCGGCCCGGGGCGCCAGTTCCAGGCTGTTTTTCCAGTGAAAGGCGCCGGCCATGGCGTAGGCGGCCGAGCCGGCCAGCACGGGAATGGCCAGCAAGCCCGTGCCGATGATGCCCAGGCTGAACAGGGCGAAGGCGAAGTCGCCCGCGATGGGGCGCAGGGCAGAAGCGGCCTGGGCGGACGTATCGATGTGCGTGATGCCTTGCGCGCCCAGGGTCACGGCCGTCGTCAGCATGATGAAGAAGGCCACCAGGTTGGAAAAGCCCATGCCGATGGCCGTGTCCATCTTGATGCGCTGGAATTGCCGTGGCGCCTGTTCCGGCGCGCGGCGCAAGGCTTGCGCGCTGGCATCGGCCTGCAAGTCTTCCACTTCCTGCGAGGCTTGCCAGAAAAACAGGTAAGGGCTGATCGTGGTGCCGAACACGGCCACGATCATGGTCACCGAGGCGGCCGACCAGGCGAACTGTGGCCAGACCGTGCGCAGCGCCACTTCGCCCCAGGGAATGTGCACGGTCAGCACGGTGGCCACATAGGCCAGTAAGCCCAGGGTCAGCCATTTCAGGATGCGCACGTACTGTTGATAGGGAATGAAGACTTGCAGCAGCAGCGACAGCAAACCGAAGCCGGCGGCGTACAGATGCGTGGGGCCGCCGATGATCAGGGTCAGGGCATCGCCCATGGCGGCCACGTCGGCGGCGATATTGATGACATTGGCCAGCAGCAGCAAGCCGACGATGGCGTACAGCAAGGATTTCGGATAGTGGCGGCGGATATTCGTTGCCAGCCCGTGGCCGCTGACCCGGCCGATCTTGGCGCTGATGACCTGGATGCCCAGCATCAGGGGGAACGTCAGGCAGACGGTCCACAGCATGCCGAAACCGAACTGGGCGCCCGCCTGCGAATACGTGGCGATGCCGCTGGGGTCGTCATCGGCCGCGCCTGTGATCAGGCCGGGGCCCAGCTTGCCCAGCCAGGTGTCGGATGGGTCGGCCTGGCCGCTGTCGGTCTGCATGCGTCGCTCCTGCGTGATGGAGCGAGCAGCGTATCACAGGCGGGCGGCGTGCAGAAGGGGCGCCGCCCGGGAAACTCGCGCCTCAGTAGCGCGCATCCTTGGGCTTGCCGCCCTTGGGCCAATCCTTGACCTTGTCGGGGAAGTCCGGACGGGGCATGTGCGTAAAATATTCGGCCACGTCGACGGCGTCCTGGTCGGACAGGTTGCCTTGTCCCAGCGGGAATTTCTGGCCATGGCCCATCACCATATTGGCCTTGACGAAGCCGGCCGCCGTGTAGGTGCGGGCCATGCCGGCGCCAATGTTGAAGGAACGCTCGCCCCACAGCGGCGGGAAGGCGACGACGCCGTTGGCGCCCTTGATGCCTTCGCCATTCGCGCCATGGCAAACGGCGCATTGCTCGGCATACACTTTTTTGCCATGCACGGGATCGGGCAGCAGAGCCCGGTCGATCTTCGCCACGCCGCGTCCCGCCACCTTGTCGCCCGCCTGCGTGGCGCCCTTCATCCAGTCGATGTAGGCGACCATCGCCTGCAGGTCGGGGCCGTCCACGGGCAGCGGCTTGCCGTGCATGGAGCGGCGGAAGCAGCCATTGATGCGCTCTCCCAGGCTGATGACCTTGCCGGCGCGCGGCGCTTCCGACGGGAAGAAGGCGGAAATGCCGAGGAAGGGCGAACCGCCGGCCACCGTGCCGCCATTCAGGTGGCAGCTGCTGCAATTGAGGTCGTTGCCCACGTTTTGCGGCAGCCGGGCCCGTGTTTCCGTCATCAGCTGCATGCCGTGGATCAATTGACTGGCGTTCGGGTCGGCCGTCAGGGCGGCGAAGCGGGGCGTGACGAAGCCGCCCGCGTCCGGCGCCTTGAGCTTGAGCTCCTTGCGCACTGTGGCGATCTGTGCGGGCGTCACCGGTGCGCCCTGATTGCCCCACTTGCCGCGCACAAAGGTGAGGATTTCCGCCAGTTCCGTGTCCGACAGGCGGTCATACGCGGGCATGCCGAAGGAGCGGGGCGAGTGCTGCGTGACGGCCGACTGCCAGCCCGTCAGCGCGATATGGATGACGGTGGTGGCGTCCTTCGACTGCACCGAGTCGTTCTGCGCCAGCGGCGGGAAGATGTTGTCCACGCCACGGCCGTCGCGGCGGTGGCAGGTGGCGCAAAACTGCAGGTAGCCCAAGCCGCCCCGCGTGTTGTACAGCGCATCGTTGCTGGCCGCCACGACGGGCGCCGTTTTCTTCGGCGGCGCGGCCGCCCCGTCCTTGGCTGGCAAGCCGTGCAGGTAGTGCGCCAGCGCGTCGAGGTCGGCATCCGTGAAGTATTGCGTGCTGTGCGTGATGACTTCCGTCATGCTGCCGGCCGCCGTGCCGAAACTGTTGCGGCCCGTTTTCAGCAATTGCACGATGTCGCCCGGCGTCCACAGATTGCGCAGGTTCACCGCATGCCAGCCGTCGAAGGTAAAACCGGACAGGTAATGCTTGCCGCTGCCGCCATCCTGGCCCATGGTTTTTTCCTGGAAAGCCACGCCGCGCGGCGTGTGGCAGGAGCCGCAATGGCCCAACCCTTGGGCCAGGTAGCTGCCCCGGTTCCACTGGGCCGACTTGGCGCTGTCGGGCTTGAATGGCGCGTCGTCGAGGAAGACGGCGTTCCACAGCGACAAGCCCCAGCGCATGCTGAACGGCCATTTCATGTCCGTTTCGCGGTTTTGCTGCGCCACGGGCGCCACGCCCCGCTGCAGGTAGGCGTACAGCGCCTGCATGTCGTCGGGCGTGATCTTCGCGTAGGAAGGGTAGGGCATGGCCGGGTACAGATTGTGGCCGTCCGCCGCCACGCCCTTGCGCATGGCGCGGTCGAACTGGGCAAACGTGTAGGTGCCCAGGCCCGTCTTCGCGTCCGGCGTGATATTCGTGCTGTAGATGGTGCCGAACGGCGTTTTCAGTTCCAGGCCGCCGGCCATGGCGGCGCCGTTCGGGCTCGTGTGGCAGGCCACGCAGTCGCCAAGGCGGGCGACATATTCGCCGCGCTTGATCAGCTCGGCCGAGGCCGCGGGCATCCGGGCGGGCGCGGCGGCGGGTGCCGCCCGGGCGTTGGCGCAGAAGCCCAGCATGCCCAGAAGCATTGCCGCCAGCCAGGCAGTGATCGAAAAGGAAAAAGCGGGAGGGCGGCGCGAACCGCGGTGCAGGATGGAAATGGCGTTCATGGTGACCCTTTATTATTACGCGCCAGCTTACGCATTCGTCACCACGGCGAATATTGGGAATTTCTTTCGAACAACTAGGTAATCTTCCCTAGTGTTTTACGCTGGAAAATCGTGTAGCGGCGTCTGCAAGCTGGCCAGGATGCGTTCGCGCAGCCAGCGGTGCGCCGGGTCCAGGTGCATGCGTTCGTGCCAGACCATGGCCATTTCGTAGTCGGGCAGGGTCACGGGCGGTTCCCATGTGCGCAGCGCGCCCAGCGCATTCTTCAGCAGGCGCGACGGCAGCAGGGCCACCATGTCGGACGCTGCCAGCAAGGGCGGCACGATTAGGAAATGCGGCACGGACAGCACCACCTTGCGCGTGCGCCCCAGCTTTTCCAGTGCCGTATCGACGTTGCTGCGGAAACCGCCGCCGTTGGGCGAGACGACGATGAATTCCAGCGCGCAAAACTGGTCGAGCTTGGGCGGCGATTGCAGCAGCGGGTGGCCGTGGCGGCCCGCCAGCACATAGTGCTCGGTAAACAAGGTGCGGTGGCGCAAGCCGGGCGGCGCTTCTTCCTGCGCCAGGAAACCCAGGTCGACCTGGCCCGTCTCCAGGTCGTGCGCCATGCGCGCCGGCACGGCTTCGAACACGGCCATGCGCGACAACGGCGCCTGCGCGCGCAGCGCGGGCAGCATGGGCAGCAGGATCGCATATTCGGCGGCGTCGGCCGCCGCCAGGTTCCAGCGCACCTGGGCCGTGGCCGGATCGAAGGCCGCTTCGGGCTGCAAGACTTGTTCCAGCTGGGCCAGCACGGCTTGCAAGGGCGCCAGCAGGGCCAGCGCCCGCGCCGTGGGCAGCATGCCGCGCGGACCGGGCAACAGCAGCGGATCGTCAAAGGCCGCGCGCAGCTTGCCCAGTTGCACGCTGACGGAGGGCTGGCTCAGGTGCAGTCGCGCGGCCGCCCGCGTGACGTTGCGCTCGATCAGCAGGGCGTTCAGGGTCAGCAGCAGGTTCAGGTCCAGCTTGCGCAAATTGTCCATGACTATACCTTGTATATCAACTATTCATTTCCGCTATGATAGCGCAAGCCCTACAGTGGTTCCTGTGACTTTTACTCTTCACCTTTTACAGGAACTAACTGATGCAACTGCATGAATATACAAGCTTTGATGGATTAGGACTGGCCCAGCTGCTGCGCGAGGGCGCCGTTTCCGCCGCCGAATTGCACGACGCAGCCCAGCGCGCCTGCGCCGCCGTCAATCCGCAGATCAATGCCGTGGTCGAGCTGTGGCCGGCCGATTTCACGCAAATCGACCACACGGCGCCGTTCGCCGGCGTGCCATTCCTGATCAAGGATGTGGCCGTCACCATGGCGGGCCAGCGCAGCGAAGCGGGCAGCCGCCTGGGCGCCGGCCATGTCGCGTCCGCCGATTCCCATCTGATGACGCAGTTCCGCGCCGTGGGCCTGGCGACGTTCGGCCGCACCAGCACGCCGGAAATGGCGTTTGCCACCACCACGGAACCCGTTCTATATGGCGCCACGCGCAACCCGTGGAACGTCCACCTGAGCGCGGGCGGCTCCAGCGGCGGCGCGGCGGCGGCCGTGGCGGCAGGCATCGTGCCGCTGGCGCATGCGACGGACGCGGCCGGGTCCATCCGCGTGCCGGCCGCCTCGACGGGCCTGTTCGGCTTCAAGCCCAGCCGGGGACGGGTGTCGAATGGCCCCGCCATGGACGAAATCTTCTGCGGCCTGGGCGTGCAGCTGGGCGTGAGCCGCAGCGTGCGCGACAGCGCCGCCTTGCTCGACTGCGTGCAGGCAATCATGCCTGGCGAGCCGTATGTGACGAGCGCGCCCAATTTCACCTGGCTGTCGCAGGTAAGCGTGGCGCCGGGCAAGCTGCGCATCGCCGTGCAGCGGACCGCCAGCAATGGCGCCCGGCCCGTGCCTGCCGTCGATGCCGCGCTGCAAGACACCGTGCGCCTGCTGGAAAACCTGGGCCACCACGTGGAAGAAGTGCAACCAGCGCTGGGCGTGTCGTGGCAAGCCTTCGTGCAAGCCAATGCCGGCATCTGGTGCGCCAACCTGGTGCCGTGGATAGCCGGCCTGGCGCACGAGAGCGGGCGGACGGTGTCGCTCGATACGCTGGAACCGGCCACGTTGGCCTGCTACCGGTACGGGCAGACGGTGTCGGCCGTCGATTTCGTCGCCGCGCTGGACGTGCGCAACACCGTTACGCGTCAGGCCGGCACCCTGTTCGGCCAGTACGACGTGCTGCTCACACCCACCATGCCGGATATGCCGTGGCCGCTGGGGCGCTACGGGGAAAAGGAGGAACAGCTCGATGGGCTGGGCTGGACGGCGCGTCTGTTCGAGCATTCGCCGTACACGCCGCTGGCCAACGTGGTGGGCTTGCCGGCCATGTCCGTGCCGCTGGGCATGTCCAATGATGGCTTGCCGATCGGCATGCAGTTCATGGCCGGGTATGGTCAGGATGGAACCTTGCTGCGCCTGGCGGGCCAGCTGGAGCGGGCGGCGCCATGGCTTCCAAGGCGGCCGCCTGTGTGGGCGGGCAAGGTGCAAGCACGCCTTGCGGACGGCTGAAACCGGCCACCATAGCGGCTTTGGCCAGCGACAAGAAGCCGGGGTCGGACCCGCCGGGTCCGACCCCAGTCCTTGTTCTTGGGTGAAAAGTATCAGGTGGGCATCGTAGTCAGCTGCGCCGCGCCCCGGTTTTCCATGCGGAAACGAAATCGTTCCCACAGCCGGTCGTGGAAGGGCAGCACGATCACGTTGCAGATGGGCTCGACCACGGCCAGCAAGCCGCCGAAGGCCATGGAACCCGTGGCCCAGTACATGACGCTGAAAGCGACGCCCATGTGCATGGCCGTCTGGCTCAGCTTTTCACCGGCCAGGGCGGCAAAGCCCAGGCGGCTGGCCGCGTAGCGGCGGCGGATCGCGTGCCAGGCTTTTTCATGCCACGGCAGCAGGCCCACATTGATGATCGGTTCGATGATTGCGGCCAGGCCACCGAGTGCCAGCGAGCCCGTCAGCAAATAGGCAAGGCCGAAGGCGATCGACATGTGCGTGCACACCTGGCTGAATGTTTTGATGGCTGTGAACAAGGGACGCTCCTTTCTGTTGAATTCGCTTATCCTTGATTTAGATAGTAACGATTCTCATTTACAAAAGGAAGTGAAATATTTCAACCGGATCGATAGATTTCATCTATTGATTTGGAAATATCAATTACCCATGCTGCGGGCGCATCCCGCTGCAGGCATCGCCGTCAGCGTATAGCCGTCGCCTGCGACCAGACGGCTTGCCAGCGCCCATCGCGCCATTCGTAGCTATCCATATGCCAGTAGCGGGCGCGCGGTACGGCGTGGCCGCCAAAGACGATTTCCAGTTGCGCCGAGTAACGCAGGATGGCGGCCGTGCCGTACAGGCGCACGCTGATCGCTTCCGGTTCCCAGCTCAGATAGCGCATGTGGCCGGAGGCGATGGCGCCCAGGTAGTGTTCCCGTGACAGCATGCTGCCGATGGGCGTGATCAGCTGGAAGTCGTCGGCATGCAGGGCGCGCGCCGCCTGCGTATCGGCGGCCACGAGGGCGCGCAAACGGCTGCGTTCTGTATGGCGCAGCAGGTCCATCTGCTGTTCTTCAGTCGGTGCGGCATTGAAATCGTGCATGGCAGTCCTGTTCGGGTAGGTAATTGACATTTTGACGGTTTTTGTCCAAAAGTCATGTTGACACTATATGCTCAAAGTGTCAACATGACTGGATGACGACCGATACCCTGAAAAGCCAGCTCATCCTCGATGCGGCCCTGGCCGTGTTTTGCCGCTACGGCTACCGCAAGACGTCCATGCTCGACATCGCGCAGGCGGCCGGCATGTCGCGCGCGGCGCTGTATTTGCACTTCAAGAACAAGGAAGACGTGTTCCGCGCCGGCTCCGAACGGGCCCATGCCACCGTCATGGCGCAGGTAACAGCGGCACTGGCCATAGCCGGCCCCGTCTTTGTGCGCATCGAAACGGCCTTGCTGGCATTCCAGCAAGGCTTGATGGCGGAAATTTCCGCCAGCGCCCACGGACAGGAATTGTTCGACGCCAACATGACCCTGGCCGCCGACATCACCTTGACGGCGCGGGCAACCTTGGTGGCGTCGCTGGCCGGCGCGCTGGAACAGGCCGAAGCGGCGGGTGACATCGCGCTGCACCGGGTGGACGCCACTGCCGCGCAAGTGGCCGCCTTGCTGGTGGCCGTCATGGATGGCATCAAGCACACGCAAGGGGGAGGGGAGGCGTTGCGCCAGGGCATTGCGCTGCAGATGCGCGTGCTGGGCGCGGCGCTGCTGCGCATGTGAGCGGCAAAGCCCGCATGCGCAGTCGGGCAATGCCGCTTAGGGCAAGGTTTTCAGGACATTCTTCGTCGGCACGGAGAAGTTATAGCCGTCGTGGCGGTCCCAGTTGATTGACCACGTCATCACGCCGCGGAAGTCCGGATACGCCTGCAGAGGCTTGATGGTGCCGCAGTTGAGCAGGCGCGTCAGGCAATTCAGGGCGTTGCTGACGTCGGCATTCGTCGTGAAACCGGAACCGGCCGAGCTGCGGCCCGATGGCACGCCGAAGCCCACCTGGTCCGGACGCAAGCCGGCGAAGGTGTTGCCGCCATAGTTAAAACCCTCGATCAGCATGCGCGCCGTGGCCACCAGCTGGTCGGCCGAGCCCGCCTTGATGGCACCCGTGGCGTACGGCGTGTAGATGTCGCCGTTGTTGTAGTACTGCGGGTGCAGCACCGTCAGCTCGCTGCGCAAGGCATTGATGATGGGAATGTAGGCGCCCCAGATGCTGCCGTAGCTCGTGTAGCCCCCTTCCACGTACACCCATTCCGGCGCCATCGACAAATAAAAGCTGCTGCCGACCTTGGCTTTCAGGTTTTTCACGGCGATCGGCAGGTAGGTCTGGATGGCCGCGCCTTGCGCCACGCCGTTTTCCAGGTCCAGGTCGATGCCGTCGAAACCGTACTTGGTGATGATGGCGTACAGGCTGTTGGTGAAATTCGTCGCTTCGGCCGTGTTGCCGACGGAAACGGAACCGTTTTGCCCGCCCAGCGACAGGATGACTTTCTTGCCCTTCGCCCGCTTGGCCGCCACGTCGGCGATGAATTGCGCTTCTGTGCCCGCACCCGGATCGATGGTCAGGCTGACATTGCCGCCGCCCGCGTTGTCGCCGAACGAGACGACGATCACGTCCCAGTCATCGCTGACCTGGCTGATCGGATAGGTGGCGCCGCTGGGGTTGGTGAAGTTGTGCCAGTAGCCGATCAGCGCGTGCTTCGCCAGGCCGGTCGGCGTCGGAGTTGGTGTCGGCGTTGGGGTTGGGGTAGGAGTTGGCGTTGGCGTTGGTGTTGGGGTAGGCGTCGGTGTCGGTGTCGGGGTGGGCGTAGGCGTTGGGGTAGGAGTCGGTGTCGGCGTACCGCAGTCTCCCACCACCGTCCAGGGCTGGCCGCTGCCGGCGCCGCCGCTGCTGGTCGACGGGTTATTGCCTTGCGTCCACCAGTTGGCCGTGTAATTGACGTTGTTGTAGCTGGCCTTGCCGCCGCCGTTGTAGGCGGTGCCGCTGTTCCATGGCGTGTAGCAGGCGACCGCTTCGGTGGCGCCGGCCAGCAGCTGGCTTGCGCCTGCGCTGGAGCCGTCGCCGCCGCCGCAAGCGGCCAACGTCCCGCCGAAGAGGGTAAGGATGAGGGTATTCATGACTGTCCGGTTCATTGCGTCTCCTTGTGTATTTTTTTCATGGCCGAGCCGGTTTATCACCGTCCGATTTTTCAGAGTGCAAGCATTGCAGGTGGTAGTCAACTGGTTTTATTGTTTGTGCAAGATCACAATACCAGTTGCGGACTTTCCCCGTCGGATGGGCGATGCGGGCCATACCAGTGCCTGTTTTCCAGTGCGCTGGTATGGTGCCAGGAATGGTGCCGGGAGCAGGGCGGGGAAGGGAGGATGACTCTCTCACCGGCTGCGGTATTGTTTCCTGGCGCAAATCGGCATGCGGCACGCGACACGTCCAGCAGCGACAGAAAGCGGCGGCAATGCGCTAAAAGAAGCGCCGGGCGTAGATGCGAGCGGCCCATGCGGGTCTCCTGATTGCTTATCCAATGTTGAGACTTCTCATTCAACATAGTCGGCAAGCACCTGATTTCATTGAAATTACAAGGCCAGAAATCTACCGCTGGACAAGGCGATGGGCTGGCACTCATGGCGCGGTTTTGTCTTTTTTTTCAAGCGCGCCGTGTTCCTTTCGTTAAAGAAAGCCTATAACTTCCTGCATGGCAGCGTGCCATGACGAAAGCGATAACGATGAAAAAGATATTGATACTGGGTGCAGGCGGACAGGTGGCGCAGTGGGTCATCCGCGCCTTTGCGAGCCGTAAAGACTTCGCCTTGACGCTGTTGCTGCGCAATCCCGGCAAGCTGCCAACGCCAGTCCCGGCCAACGGCAGCGTGCTGGCCGGTGACGTGCTGGACCAGGCTTTGCTGCGGCAAACGATGCCTGGTCACGACGTGGTCTACGCCAATCTGGTGGGCGACGACATGGAACACCAGGCCAACAGTATCATTGCCGCCATGCGGGCCTCGGGCGTCGAACGCCTGATTTTCGTCCTGTCGATGGGCATCTACGATGAAGTTCCCGGCAAATTCGGCGAGTGGAACCATTCCGCCGCGCCGCCGACGCCATCGAAGCGTCGGGCCTGGCATACACCATCGTGCGTCCAGCCTGGATGACGAACGAAGACGAAGTCGACTACGAACTGACGACACGCCACGCGCCATTCAAAGGCACCGTGGTCTCGCGCCGGAGCGCGGCAGACCTGATCGCCAGCATCATCGAAACGCCAGACCTGCACCGGCACGCCAACCTGGGCGTGAACAAACCGAACACGGACGGGGACAAGCCGTATTTCATGTAGCTTGTGAGCCACCAGCGACAGCGGCGCGCAAAGGGCCAAAATCGCATTTGCGATTGTATAAGTTGCAAAATGTGGGATTTGACAAATTCATCCATAACTTCGCATAATTTATATTATGTCAAATCACTAAAGCAGTGCAGAATAAAAGCGTTACATGAGCGCGTTCATTGATCGAACGCAAAGTCGTGCTTCGGCATCTCGACGGCATCGAAGTATACTAAGATGGTTGATGTTTCGCACTCGCGGAGGATACTTGCTTGACCGGGCACTTGAAATTTTCGTCGCTCACTGGATGCACCATGTACTTCCCCTGCCGAATCACGCCAATTGCAGCTCAGTTTGTAACGGACTAGATTTATCGTAGTCATATTTAAAAATCTATCCGACGATTTCTACTACAAAAAAATACCAAAGGAGACGCAATGCCAAAGCTCATTTTGTTGGAGGAAATTCCAATCGAACTAGGACGCGGAGTAGACTGGGCTACGGGTAATTTGAAAGGTACCGTTCTCACGGAGGTTGTCGAAGTGAGATATATAGATGGAGCCCAAGCAAAAAAAACGACATTTGATCTGGTTTTCGCCGAAAGTTCAGCTAAGTTACTTGAAACCAAAACGAGTGCCGCGAGAGCATCATTTGGCAATGGGATATTTTCTGCGTCAGGCAATGTCACACAATCGTTAATGAGAAATAGCTCAGCATACTCTGTTCGTATTTTTGTGGCAGTAGACGTACAGTTAGCAACGGAAGTGGTTGGAAAGGCGATTGCAGAGGATCCGGAAGTCGACGAAGTTACACCGCAAGAATTTGTATTGAAATATGGGACGCATTTCGTACAAGGTCGCCAGTTAGGCGCAACTTTAGTTGGCCTACTTGAAATTGAGACAACGTCGTACCATGAGCGCTTACAATTGATGGCGGAGTTAAGTGCAAGCGGGGTCATGGGCTATGGTCAAGGTGGAGGCGCAGCATCGCACAATGAAACGTTGGAGAAAATTCTCAGTGGAAAAACAGTAAAGATCAACTACCAACACGCCGGCGGAAACTTTAGTCCAGCGTCCGATGTATGGAAGGATTTTTTTAGCGCGGCAGACGCGTTTCCCACGACGGTTTCGTCAGAAAATGCATATGTTCGGGAAATTTGGCTAGAGGGCTATGAGTATGTCAAAGAAATATCGGGCGATCTTGGTCTCTCAGTGCGCAAGCTTGTCCGCGACCAAATTTTCAGGTTAGACACACTTGCGATAGCCTCCTCCCGATTTCTAGATGTTATTGCCGACATAAAAAATGTATTAGAGAACTCTGAACGTTTTACCACTAATGCAGTAGAGGAAGCTCGGGAGTTGCTTCCGCAGTTCGAAGAGTCCCATCGTCTACTTCTTAAAGAAGTTGGAGCCGTAGAAGATGATGTGAGATATGAACCATCAACTCCGTCAATTCCACTCTACTCCCGGCCGGTGGAAGTCACGCCGGCGCCTCCAGTCGAGCCACCAATAGGACTGCAGCCCAGGGTAATCATATACACTGGGCCATCCAGAACGGGCGAGCGTCATGAGATTTTCTCCGGGACATTACCTCCAGAGTTAAAAAACAGAATAAAATCTTTAGAAATACTTGGCAATTTTACAATAAATACTTGGTGGATATCTTTTCGTACCTATACAAATGGACCAGTAGACTTTCAAACATTTATAGCGCCATGCGTTGTCAACGTCATACCTGATGTTGGGAGCCTCCGCACGTATCGAACGGTTAATATAATGACTGGAAATGAAGAGGATATTCGGTTATCCGACTGGTTTTCCACTACCTCAGAATTGGTCATTGCCAAGAATCTCGATTCATCAAAGTTGCCGCCAACCTTTATAGGTTTAGGTTCGATGCTTATGTCATTAAACTTACAATGAGGCATAAGCGCGCTGGTGGCGCCACTGGCTCGCGAATCCGCGTAAGCACCCGACCGATCCACTTTCCTTCGCCGCTCAGGGCTGTGTAGAGTTAGCGAAAATCGATCTTGCTATTGGGGGCCGGTGCGGAGTTTTTCGAGGGTTTCGGTCAACCAGCGTGCGGGATCAAGTCCATTGAGTTTTGCTGCGGCGATCGGGCTTTGGATGGCGGCGGCGCGGCGGCCCGCCCGCTCTGAACCGACGAACAGCCAGTTCTTGCGGTCACGAACGGCCGGATCGCGTTCTCGGCGCGGTTGTTGTCGATTGGCAGGTCGCCGCGCTCCGTGTAGCGCGTCAGGCGCGGCTAGTAATCGTCCAGGTACGACAGCGCCGTGCCAAGCGCGCTTTTTGGCGTCACGCCTGGCAGCGCCTTGTCGAGCCAGGTCCGCAACGCCGCCAGCGCCGGCACGCTGTGGGTTTGCCGCGCCAGCAGGCGCGCGGCGTCGCCGACTTCAAACCTTAAAAAATATATTAAATGTAAATATGAATGGGAAAAATAAGAGAAATTTCCCGTCAATACGAAATGGTTTTGCACTCAATAGCGTCGAAACAACTGCTTAGGCGAGGAGCGAGCTCTCTGACGATACTATTATGTATCGAAATCACCACGTTTGGCACGTTCACAAATTCCATGACAACGGAATTCATCCTTAAAACACCGCTCATAAGCACGTAAACGCAAACAATACCTAGCCTGCTGGACAGCCCATTTCGGCACTCCAAGCATGCACATGAAATCGCCAAACATTCTAGTCCGATTAACCGCCCGCCAGTTTGTCCGCCTAGAGTTACGAACGATCCAGTACTGATTGCGGAATTCATCCTCGATTTGCTCCAGTATCTGCAGGGAATTATCATCAAAATTTACCATATTTACCATATCACGTCCCTCCTCCCGTCAATCAAAGTGGAGTAACTGTCAAAACGGATAATCGTCCACCACCTGTCGCAATCCGGGCGCAGTCGCCAGGCATACGACGCCGACATTGTTGTTGCACCAAGTCAGCAAGCCATCCATGCAATGACCTGATAGCGCCTGGAATGCGACTTGCGCAGCGCGCAGCATGTTTGTACAAGACGGCACCCGCCATACATCCACTTCAGGCACCACGATGCCCCTGGAGCGGAAGTAGCGTTTCTGGTCGAGCGCCCTGCACTGCGTTTCCTTGTCGCAATACTTTGTCGCGCTCATTGAAGAACAGGCTCTTGGCGCTTTGCATTTTCATGTGGCCGTCAAGTTCGCAGCGCAGCATGTTTTCTTTGTAGGTGACTGTGGAGTGTGGCCATGCGATCAGTACCGGCGGGAAGCCGCCCGCCCGATGCTGCCTAATTTTTTATACAACACATTGCGCAATATATTGTATTCTTAAGTCTCACCGAGGAGAAACATCAGAATGCGCTATCACTCATGTCTGCTTCAAGCGCTGTCGGCGCTGTCCGTCATTTGCGCATCGGGCGCTTTTGCCGAGGTGCCGGGCATCTCGCGAGATGAAAAAGGCGCGATCATCGCCTCCCTCAACAGCACCTTGAATACGAACTACGCGTTTCCGGACATCACACGAAAAATTGCGCCCTTGCTCCAGGAGCGGCTGAAAAAGGGAGATTATGACTCGGCGGCGACGAAGGCAGAGTTTGCGAGCAAGCTGACCGACGATCTCATTAAAGTCAGCGGCGACCTGCATTTCTTCGTGGGTACCGACGCAAAATGGATCGCGGAAGTCAAGGCGAAGGCCAACCCGGCGCTCAAGGCCAAGATACGAAAAGAAGAATTGAGCACGCTGGAAGAGAGCAATTTCGGTTTCGACGAGGTCGCTCGCCTGAAGGGCAATATCGGTTATATACGGTTCAGCTACTTTGCCGATCCCGAGCTTGCCTATGATACGGCCGCGTCCGTTATGCGCTTCGTCGGCAATACGGATGCCGTCATCATCGATTTGCGCTATAACAATGGCGGACATCTGGAAATGGCGCAATTCCTGGCCAGCTATTTCTTCTCCAGCGAGAAAGACCAGCTGCTCTTCGACTATTATTACAATGAGGATGGCAAGCGTATCCAGCGCGGACAATGGGTGCTGCCGGGCCTGCCGGGCAAGCGCATGGTGGACAAGCCCGTCTATATCCTGACCGGCTCCACGTCGTTTTCCTCCGCAGAATGGTTTTCCTATGCGATGAAGAAGCTCGGGCGGGCAACGCTGATCGGGGAGCGGACCGCCGGCGGTGCGCATCCGGTTGCGCGCAAGCCGCTCAACGACGATTTTTTCGTGCAAGTGCCGATCGGCCAGATCCAGGACCCCGTGGACCATGGCGATTTTGAAGGTGTCGGCGTGCAACCTGATATCCCTAGCCCCTCTATTCGCGCCCTTCCTCTGGCGCACAAGCTGGCGCTTGAACATCTGGCCAAGACCGATGACGCCAGGCGAACCGAACTTGCCTGGCTGCTCCCGAGCCTGACGGCAGCGATCGAGCGCCCGCACGTCGATGCCGCGGTGTTGGCGAAAGCGGCCGGAAAATATGAAGGCCGCCAGATTATCCTGGACAATGGCACGCTTTACTATCTCTGGCGCGAACGGTTCCGGGTTGCGCTTGAGCCGATCGGTCCCAACCTGTTTGCGGTGGAAGGCGTGTCGGATTTTCGATACCGCCTGACTACCTTGCGCGGAAAAGTGACGGAGCTGGAACGCGTGAACAAGGATGGCAGCATCCAGAGGTACAAGCGCCTTGACTAAAAAAACCCATCAACCGGCCCCGATCGATGACGCCGTATTTCTCGGCCGCGCTGTCGAACGGCTGAGCGTCCTGATCGCCGAGCAATCCAAGACTGTCTTCGATACGATGGGGATCGTCATCCCGGTTCGCTCGTGTTCGCTGATGACTGTCCTGGCAACGCTCGGCACGGCCTCCGCCGCGGATCTGGCGCGCGAACTCGGACATTCGCACCAGCTGGTCATGCAAAAGATACCAAAGCTGCTCCGCCTCGGCCTCATACGATATCGGAACGATGACAATGATGCCCGGCGACGACTATTGGTGCCCACGGATGAAGGCTTGTCGCAGCTTGCGAAATTCGAGCAGTGCACGGTGCTGATCCGGGCAGCCTATGCCGGCCTGTTTGCCGAGGTGGGGGATGTCAGGCAATTCGTGGACCGTGCCGCCGATGCGCTCAACGAGAAGCCGCTGGACAAGCGCATCCATTCCCCGGCGCGTTTGACCTGACGCACAAGCAGTTTTGTCTTCATTTTTTGCTGACTATCCCCATGCTTTCCATGATCCTGGCTGTATTATCCTTGCAGTCGATATCCTCGGGTTTTGCCTCGATCAGCTGAATCAGCGACAAAAGATGGGCCTTGTTCTGCGCCAGCCGCACTTCCAGCGACTCGATATCGGCGATCTTCTTCTTGAGCGCCACCATCAGCTCATCATGTTTCCATGATGAAATATCCTCCGGCAAGACCTGCCTGATTTCGTCCAGGGAAAAGCCCGCCTGCTGGGCGTCGGTGATGATGGACAGTACCGCCACCGCTTCCAGCGGATAGTCGCGGTAGCCGTTCGATTGCCGGTCCACGGCTTTCAGCAAGCCCTTGGCTTCATAGAAGCGTATCGTGGACGCCGCCAGGCCGCTGCGCTTGGCCAGTTCGCCGATTTTCATCTTTTTTCCTGCTCCCTTATTGTGGTGTGTTATTCCGCAGGGCCGTGAGCAGCGCTTGCGCCACTTCCTTGCTCGATCCGGGATTCTGGCCCGTGACGAGCCGGCCATCGGTCATGACGAAGCTGCCGAACGGGATGAAGCCTTTATCATATAGCGCTCCCCTGCCCTCGAGCTCGCTTTGCAGCAGATAGGGTACCTGATCCTTGATGCCGGCCAGCGATTCCTCCGTATTCGAAAACCCCGTCACGCGGCGCCCTTGTATCAGCGGCTTGCCGTTGTCGTCCTGCAGGTCGAGCAAGCCGGCGGCGCCATGGCAGACGGAAGAAACGATGCCGCCGTTGCGGTAGATCGCCTCGGCAATGCGCTTGAGGTCCTGGTTGCCCTTGAAATCCCACATCGTGCCATGGCCGCCCGTGTAGAAAATAGCCCGGTAGCCAGCAGGATCGATGTCGGCCGCCGCTCGTGTCGACGCCAAAGCCGCCATGAAAGCGCGATCTTTCAAGTGGTTTTTTGCGGCGGCATCGATATACAGCCATCCCAGGCTGCGTCCATCGAGCGGCACGGCGCCACCGTTCGGGCTGACGAAGTCGACGCCAAAGCCGGCGTCCTTCAGCGCGTCATACACGTGCGTCAGTTCCGTGAGCCAGAGCCCGGTATGGTCGTTTCTGCTCGGATACTGGGAATGATTGGTCATGACCACGAGTACCGTGCCCGGTTCCCGCTTTGGCGCCGCCGGTTCCGCAGCAACGATCTGCATGAACAGCAAGGGCATGAGCGCGAGGAAAAGCTGCTTGAAAACTGACATGGGATCGTCCTCCTGATGGTTGCGTGGCCTGCGCCATGTGATCCACTATAAGCTTAAAGCCAACTTGAATGTCAAGCGACAGATGGGCGGTGACAGGATTTTGTTGTCTCAGGCCGCTGCGTTTCTTCTAGCCCGTGTCGCGAACGGTACACAGGCAAAAAAAGTGCGTTTTAGAGCTTGACCTTCAAGTTAGCTTAAAGCTTATCGTGAGGTCATCGCAACCCTGGAGATAAGCATGAAGCCTTTTACCCCACTGACGCTGCCCAATGGAAGCGTCATTCCGAACCGCCTCGCCAAAGCCGCCATGGAAGAGAACATGGCTGACAACGATCACGCGCCCTCACAGGAGCTGATCCGCCTGTACCAGTCATGGGCCGACGGTGGCGTTGGCCTGATGATCACGGGAAATGTGATGATCGACCGCCGCGCCATGACGGGACCGGGCGGCGTGGTGCTCGATTCTGCGCAATTTGGCGCCCGCTTCGAGCAATGGTCGCGCACTGCCCGTTCACGCGGGGCGCAGATCTGGATGCAGATTAACCATCCCGGACGCCAGATGCCGGCCGCCATGGGACAGGAAACCATCGCGCCCTCGGCCGTGCCCATGGATATGGGCAACTTCTCGAAGCAGTTTTCCGCGCCGCGTGCAATGACGGAAGCCGACATTGCCGACGTGAAGCAGCGCTTCGTCAACAGCGCCAAGCTGGCGGAACAGTTCGGCTTTACGGGCGTGCAAATCCATGCGGCGCACGGCTACCTGCTCAGCCAGTTCCTCTCCCCTATTACAAATAAACGCACGGACCGCTGGGGCGGCTCGCTCGAGAACCGGGCGCGGCTGCTGGTGGACGTCGTCAACGGGGTGCGGCAAGCCGTCGGCAAAGGCTTTGCCGTCGCCGTGAAGCTCAACTCGGCGGATTTCCAGAAAGGCGGCTTCAGCTCGGAGGACGCCAGGCAGGTGGTTTCCATGCTCAACAGCCTGGGCGTGGATCTGATCGAATTGTCCGGCGGCAGTTACGAAGCCCCTGCCATGCATGGCCAGACCCGCGACGGCCGCACCTTGGCCCGCGAAGCGTATTTCCTGGAGTTTGCCAAGGACATCGCCACCGTCGCCACGATGCCCATCATGGTGACGGGCGGCATACGCCGCTACCCGGTGGTCGAGCAGGTGCTGGGCAGCGGCATTGCCATGGCCGGCATGGGAACGGCGCTGGCCATCAACCCGCACTTGCCGAAAGCATGGCGTGCCGATCAATCGGCCAGCCCCTTGCTCAGGGCCATTACCTGGAAAAACAAGGTGCTGTCGTCGATCGGCTACATGGCGATGGTCAAGTATCAGCTGCGGCGCCTGAGCCAGGGCAAGCCAACGCGGCCCAATGTGGCACCGGCCCTGGCGCTGGCGATGCAGCAATGGGAAACCGCCATCAGGAACCGGCAGTATCGCCGCCGGATGAATAGCGGCGTGTGAATTGAATTTTTTAAATCCAACATACAAGGTGCAAGCAATGAACATGAAAATTGCCGCGGCGGTATCCGCATTGGTATTGAGTATTGCCGCAGCCCCGTCGCGGGCCGACAGTCCTGTTGACAACAAGCCGGTCATCATCAATATCGCCGGCCATGACGTGCCGGTGGCGGCAGGCGGCCTGTACGACCGTTTTCGCTCGAATCCGCCCTTGTCGGTGATCGCGGCGGAAGCGCCGGAGCTCGACCTGAGCTGGTTCAAGGGAATCAAAAAAGAGAAAGTCGCCATCGGCTTTGACTCGTATTCACCGAATTTTTATTATAAAAACAGCAAAATCACGGCCGTCTTTACGGCCGACTTGGCAAGGCTGAAGGAACTGATGCCGGAAGACATACTGAAGCAGGTGCAGCCATTGCAAGTATGGCCGGGCCGGGGCGCAGTGGCGTTGACGGCCTACGCGTATGAATACTGCGACAACGACAGCTACAATGAAATTTCCCTGGCGATCGTGACCAACAAGCCCGGCAGTGCCAGTTTCGGCCCTTTCACCTTGCTGGGCCAATCGCTGTCGAGCGATTTCTGGGGCTATGTGCTCAAGCTACCCGTGAACACGGAACTGGCCAGGGTGCGCGGCGTCGTAGGCTACAACCTGCCCAAGTGGCTGACCGGCATCGAGCGCAAGGAAACGGACGCCGCCGTCTCCTTTGAAGTCATGGACAGCGCAACGGGCAAGCTCGATTTTGTCTTCGCGGGGAAAAAACTGGACGGCCTGTCGCACCAGGCCGAGCTGGTGACGAACAGCTTCACCAACCAGGATGGCGCCGGCCAGCTCACTTATGGCTATGCCGTTTCGCGCCAGCTCAGCCATGCAACGAGCACGAACGCGGAAGCGCTCGGCCTGACACTGGGCGACGGCAGCTTCTCCAGCTATCTCAAGTCATTGAAGCTGGGGAAGATGATGAAATATGAATATGTGCCGGAATTTCAAAATGCGCTGTATGCGCCGAAACCCTTATTAATAGACAATTAATAAGCTACTTGCCCGGCGTCTCGTGTTCCATGGCCGCCGCGGCAAGGGCGCGCGTATCGAGCGGCATGGATTCCTTGCGCTCGCTGTAGCGGCTGGTCAGGTAATCCGAGCGGTCGCGCACGACCAGGGTGAATTTATACAATTCTTCCATGACGTCGACCAGGCGGTCGTAGTACGGCGACGGTTTCATGCGGTCGTTGTCGTCGAACTCCTGGTAAGCCTTGGCGACGGACGACTGGTTCGGGATCGTCACCATGCGCATCCAGCGGCCCAGCACGCGCAAGCCGTTGACGGCGTTGAACGATTGCGAGCCGCCCGACACCTGCATCACCGCCAGGGTGCGCCCCTGCGTGGGACGCACGCTGCCCATTTCCAGCGGCAGCCAATCGATCTGCGACTTGAACACGCCCGTCACGGCGCCATGGCGTTCCGGGCTGCACCAGACCTGGCCTTCCGACCACAGCGACAAGGCGCGCAGCTCTTGCACCTTGGGATGGTCGGGGCTGACGCTGTCAACCATGGGCAAGCCATGCGGGTCGAAGACCCGTGTCTCGGCGCCGAAATGCTGGAGCAGCCGCTCCGCCTCCAGGGTCAGCAAGCGGCTGAATGAACGTTCACGCAGCGAACCGTACAGCAGCAGGATGCGGGGCGGATGCGTGGCCACCGCCGGCGGCGCCAGTTTATCGAGGGTCGGCGTATCGAGGTGGGCTGCGCTGATGTTGGGCAAGTCATGCATGGTGGTTTCCTTGTTTAATAATTCCATGATAGTCGAATTATGGAATTGATGGAAGCCTGTTTTATAGCAGAACGGATTCCCCTCTCCCCGTATAAGTTGATGTATATCAATCATTTTTTGTATCGTGTGCAGCAGAATATGATCATGCGCAAGTCGCTATCCAATAGACGATGGTCCGCGTCTGCGCCCCGCACTACTCCGTACCCACTTCAAAGGAATACCATGATCCCCACTACCATGAAAGCCGCCGTTGTCGAGCAACTGGGCCAGCCGCTGGTGCTGCGCGACGTACCCGTGCCTGTGCCCGGTCCCGGCCAGATCCTCGTCAAGACGGAAGCCTGCGGCGTCTGCCACACGGACTTGCATGCGGCGCGCGGCGACTGGCCCGTCAAGCCGTCGCCGCCATTCATTCCCGGCCACGAAGGCATCGGCGTGGTGGTGGAGTTGGGCACGGGCGTGACCGAGGTGCGGCTGGGCGACCGGGTCGGCGTGCCCTGGCTCTATTCCGCTTGCGGCCATTGCGAACATTGCCTGGCAGCCTGGGAAACCGTGTGCGCCGAGGCGCAGTTCGGCGGCTACACGAAGAATGGCGGCTTTGCCGAATACATCCTGGCCGACCCGCGCTACGTCGCGCATATTCCGGCCGGTCTTTCCGCCGTGCAGGCGGCGCCCATCATCTGCGCGGGCGTAACGAGCTACAAGGGCATCAAGGAAACGGGCGCGCGGCCGGGCCAGTGGCTGGCCGTGTCCGGCATCGGCGGACTGGGCCACCTGGCCATCGAATATGCGGTGGCGATGGGCTTGCGCGTGGCGGCCGTTGACATCGATGAAGGCAAGCTCGAGCACGCGCGCGCCCTCGGCGCCGAAGTGACGATCAATGCGCGCCAGGGCGACCCCGTGGCAGCCTTGCGCGAAGCGACGGGCGGCGGCGCCCACGGCGTACTCATCACGGCGCCGTCGATCGATGCCTTCCAGCAAGGCGTGGCGATGACGCGCAAGCGCGGCACCTGCGTATTGGTGGGCTTGCCGCCGGGCGACTTCCCTACGCCGCTGTTCGACGTCGTCGCCAACTGCGTAACGATACGCGGCTCGTTTGTCGGCACGCGCCAGGACATGGCCGAGGCGTTGGCGTTTGCCGCCACCGGCAAGGTCACGGCCGGCATCGAATTGCAGCCGCTGTCGGCCATCAACGAAGTCTTCAGCCGCATGGAGCATGGCAAGGTCGCCTCGCGCGTGGTGCTCGATTTCAGCAGCAGCTGAGCGCGATGCCGCCGCGCGGCCGGTGTGTCCTATGGTGCGACGGCAAGCAATTGCCGTTGTTATGATGGCATTTCATAAAAGACACAACAAGGACACCGCGATGAAAAAAACCCTTTCCAGCCTGCTGGCCTGCGCCGCCCTCGCCTGGCCGCTTGCCGCCGGCGCGGCCGAGCAGGCTCCATCCGCGCTGCCCGGGCATTATTACCTGCAAGGCGTCATGGAAACGGGTTCCGAGCTGCTGCTGAAAAAGGACGGCACCTTCGAATGGGTGCTCAGCTACGGCAATACCGACCAGCAAGCCAGCGGCGAATGGCGCGTTGCCGGCGACACGGTGACCCTGGTGACGGGCAACGGCGGCAAGGAGCCGCAGTTCCGCGTGTTCGAGGAAGCGGAAATGCGCATCCAGAAGCCGGCCGAAGCGGGCCTGTGGGTGGCCATCGTCGGCTTCCCCAAAGTGGGGCCGATGGCCGGTGTGGAGGTAAAATTCGAGGCGCAAAGCGGCAAGACGGCCACGGCGGTGAGCGTGGCGAACGGCGACGCCATCGTCCGCATGCCGGCGTCGGAACGCTGGGTGCGCGCCGGCTTGCGCCGCCAGGGTTCAACAGCCGACTATCAATGGCTGGCCGTGCCGGCGGCGCGCGCGCAGGAACGCATCGCCGCGTTCGCCGTCACCGACGCGCAGTGGCTGCGGGGCCAGGCATTCCAGAAGCTGGCCTTGCGCGTCGTCGACGGCGGCCTGAAAGTCGACGATGCGGACAATGGCCTGTCCAGGGGCTTGTACGCCAAACCGGCATCGAAGCAGTAGCCCTCAATCTACCTCATTCCATTGCACAAATGCCTTGCACCTGGCCGGCAATATCGGCCAGGGCAGCGCTGTTTTGCGCCCACGCACGCCCGTGCGCCGTTGACACCCTGCGCCGTCTGTCCTATAGTCGCCGGGTTAACGACAAATGAGAATGAGAATCATGTTCACTTCTATCAAGAGATGGCTGGTCTGCTATCCGCTCGTGGCTGCCAGCCTCAGCCTGTTACTGGCCGGAGGCGCGCAGGCGCAAGCGGCCGATCCTGGCGCCGGCGCCAAGCAATTGTGGCAATTGATTGACTACGTTGCCGTCGACTACAGCGGCGCCGTCGAGCACGGCAAGGTGGTCAGCGAGGCGGAATACGCGGAGATGCTCAACTTTACCGACAACGCGACGACGCAGATCGCCGCCCTACCCGCCCACGCGTCACAGGCGGCCATCGCCGCCGCCATCGCCGACCTGCGCAAAGCCGTCGTGGCCAAGGCCGATGGCGTGGAAGTCAAGCGCCTGGCGCACCACGCGAACGGCTTGCTGATTGCCGCCTACCCGATCCCCGTGGCGCCGAAAGTGCTGCCGAACCTGGCGCGCGGCGCGGCCCTGTATGCGGCCCAGTGCGCTTCTTGCCACGGCGTGGCCGGCGGCGGCGATGGTCCGCTGGCGGCAAGCCTGGAACCGAAACCGATCGCCTTCACGGATGGCGAGCGGGCACAGTCGCGCAGCCTGATGGCCCTGTACCAGGTCATTTCGCAGGGCGTGGCGGGCACCTCGATGGCCAGTTTCGGCCAGTTGTCCGAAAACGAGCGCTGGGACCTGGCATTCTATATTGGCGGCATGTCGCACGATGCGGCGGCAAGCGCGCGCGGCGAAAAACTGTGGCAGGACGATCCGCGCAGCAAAAAACTGTACGCGGACCTGGCCGCCGTGACGACCGTGACACAGGAAGCGGCGGCCGCCAAGCTGGGCGCGGACGAGGCGCAAGCCTTGACGGCATACCTGCGCAGCCATCCTGACAAGGCCGAGGCGCACAAGCCGGCGGGCCTGGCCCTGTCGCGTATGCGCCTGGAAGAAAGCCTGGCCGCCATGCATGCGGGCGACCGCGCGGCCGCCACGCGCCTGGGCCTGTCCGCCTACCTGGACGGTTTCGAGCCGATCGAGCCGATGGTGGGCGCGCGCAACAAATCCCTGCTGCTGGCCGTGGAAAACGCCATGCTGGCCTACCGCTCCGCCGTTGCCAAGGGCACGGTGGCCGACGCCGAGGCGGCCGGTGACAAGCTGCAGCAACTGTTTACCCACGTGGAAGCGGAACTGGGCGACGCCAAGGCAGACCCGATGACGACCTTTATCGGCGCCCTGACGATCCTGCTGCGCGAAGGCGTGGAAGCGCTGCTGATCGTGATCGGCATCATCGCTTTCCTGCGCAAGGCCAAGCGCAACGACGTGCTGCCTTACGTGCATGCGGGCTGGGCCAGCGCCCTGGTGGCGGGCGGCCTGACGTGGGTGGCGGCGACGTATTTGGTGACCATCAGCGGCGCCAGCCGGGAAGTGAGCGAGGGGCTCGGTTCCGTGTTCGCGGCCCTGGTCCTGCTCAGCGTGGGCTTGTGGATGCACCAGAAGAGCAGCGCCGGGCGCTGGCAGGAATATTTGCACGAGAAACTCACGGCGGCGATGACGCGGCGCTCGGCCTGGGGCCTGTTCGCCCTGGCCTTCATCGCCGTCTACCGCGAAGTGTTTGAAACCGTGCTGTTCTATTCCGCCCTGGCGGCGGACGGCAACGGCGGCGCCCTGCTGGGCGGCTTCCTGGTGGCCATCGTGCTGCTGGTCGTCATCGCCTGGGCCTTGCTGCGCACCAGCGCCCGCATGCCGATTGGCAAGTTCTTCTCGTGGACGTCCGCTTTCGTGGCCGTGCTGGCCGTGATTTTGATGGGCAAAGGCGTGGCCGCGCTGCAGGAAGCAGGCTGGGTCGGCGTCACCCCCGTCGATTTCATGCGCATCGACTTGCTGGGCATCCTGCCGACGGCGGAAACCCTGCTGGCGCAGGCGGCCATCGTGGCCATCATCATCGCCGGCTATGGCTGGAACCGCGTCTCCGCAGGCAAGCGCAAGCTGGCCTGACCTTGCAATAGCCGGCATGGGCAAGCCGCCCGTGCCGGCACTTCCGCACTTTTCCCCCATTCACCTGTTGCCATGCCGCTCAAGGAGCGGCATCGCGCGCATCCACGTAGGCCCAGGCTTGCAGGCCCGACGCCAGGGTCACGCGCTCGCGCCGGTAGTCGGCCACCTCGTAACCATCCGCCTGCCGCAATTCCTCCAGCGAGACGGCCAGTACGGCGCCCGGCACGCTATCCGTCGGTTCGCCGCGCGAGGCGATCGGATGATGCGTCTTGCCGCTGGTCGCCACCACCTGCGCATCGTCAATGGCCAGCAGCGCCAGGCGGTAGCCGGGTAACTGGTCGGGCCGGCTGTCGAGCAGACGCCCGAAGGTGGCCAGTTGCACCCCGGGCTGCTGCAAGGTGCCGTAGGAAAACAGGTGTTCCGTCGCTGCCGCTGGAATAGTTGCCATTTGAATAGTTGCCATCTGTTTCTCCTGGTCGCATGTCGATAGCATGCATCGTAACGCCTTTTGCCGGCACAAGCCCTGCACGGTTTTGAAAACTGCGATATGATGACCATCATGCAGAACTCATCCAACAAATCATCTGACAAGAAACCTTCGGCGCAAAGCCGCAAGGAAGCCACCCACGAACGCATCGTCGAGGTGGCCACGCGCGCCATCCGCCGCAGCGGCTATGCGGGCACGGGCGTGGCCGACATCATGAAGGAAGCGGGCCTGACGCACGGCGGCTTCTATGCGCACTTCGCCTCGCGCGACGCGCTGCTGGCCGAAGCGGGCGACCGCGCGGGCGCCGAAGCGGTGGCGCTGGCGGCCAGGGTGGCGGCCGCCGCCCCGCCCGGCCAGGCGCTGCAGGCCATGCTGGCCGCCTACTTGTCGCCCGAACACATCGCCGCCATCGAGGTGGGCTGCCCCGTCTCGGCGCTGGGCTCGGAAATGCCGCGCCAGGCGCCCGAGGTGCGGCGCGCCGCCACCATCCACATCAAGGAAATGATCGACCTGTTCGCGCGCCAGCTGTCGAACTGGGGCCAGCCCGAAGCGCACGCGCAAGCGATGGCGACGGTGTGCGCCATGATCGGCACCACCATCCTGGCGCGCGCCGTCGACGAACCGGCGCTGTCGGACGCCCTGTGCGCGGCCACCCTGGCGCAGTTCCAGGACACAAACCAGCCGTAACACCCATGGCCCGGGTGCGTCCCGGGCTTTTTTTCAAAAAACAATATGACGATCATCATATTCAACACTATCAACCACTGAAGGACTGCCATGAACAATAACAAGATTGCCCTGGTCACCGGCGCCTCGTCCGGCATCGGCGCGGCCACGGCCCAACGCCTGGCGCAAGCGGGCTACACGGTCTACGGCACCAGCCGCCGCGGCGCGCAAGCCGATGCGGTCGGCTACACGATGCTGGCGCTCGACGTCACCAGCGACGCGTCCGTCGCTGCCGCCGTGGCCGAGCTGATGCGGCGCGAAGGCCGCATCGACCTGCTCGTCAATAACGCCGGTTTCGGCGTGGCCCCGGCGGGCGCCGAGGAAAGCAGCGTGGCGCAGGCGCAAGCCATCTTCGACACGAATTTTTACGGCGTCGTGCGCATGACCCTGGCCGTGCTGCCGCACATGCGGGCCCAGGGCGGCGGGCGCATCCTCAACATCGGTTCCGTCGTCGGCTTTTTGCCCATGCCCTACGGCGCGCTGTATTCGGCCACCAAGCATGCGATCGAGGGCTACACGGAATCGCTCGACCATGAAGTGCGCGGCTGGGGCATCCGCGCCAGCGTCATCGAACCGGCCTATACGAAAACCACGTTCGAAGCCAATCTGCTGGCGCCCGATACGCCGCTGTCCGCCTACCGGCAAGTCAGCGCGGCCGTCACAAGCCGGCTGCAAACGCTGATGGCCGGCGCCGATGACCCTGGCGTCGTGGCCGACACCGTCCTGGCGGCGGCCCAGGCAAGCCAGCCGAAATTGCGCTACACGGCCGGGCCGCTGGCGGCGCGCTTGCGCCTGATGCGCCGTTTCCTGCCCGCCGCACTGATGGACGCCGGCTTGCGCAAGGACTTGCGCCTGGCCTGAACCCCAGCATTTTTTCCCGCATTCAGAGAGAACATCATGCAAGCATTGCAACTTAAAAAATACGGCGGCCTCGATCACGTGGCGTTTGCGGAACTGCCCCGTCCCACGCCCGGCCGCGGCGAACTGCTGGTGCGGGTGCACGCCGTGGGCCTCAATCCCATCGATAACCTGATTCCCAAGGGCGACTTCAAGCCGATATTAAAACTGCGCTTGCCGGCCACCCTGGGCAGCGACCTGGCCGGCGTGGTCGTGGAAGTCGGCAGCGGGGTCACGCGCTTCAAGGTCGGCGACGCCGTGTATGCGAGCATTTTCGACACGCCGCACGGCAGCCTGGCCGAATTTGCCGTCGTGCCGGAACAGGCGGCCGCCCTGAAACCGGCCAGCCTCGATTTCGTGCAGGCGGCGTCGATCCCCATGGTGGGCTTGACGGCGTGGCAAGCCATGCACGAGCGCATGCAGCTGCGGCCGGGTCAGAAAGTGTTCATCCCGGCCGGTTCCGGCGGCATCGGCACGTTCGCCATCCAGCTGGCCAGGTACCTGGGCGCCCGCGTGGGCACGACCACCAGCACGGCGAACGTGGAACTGGTGCGCAGCCTGGGGGCCGATGAGGTGGTCGACTATAAACAACAGCCGTTCGAGGACGTGCTGCGCGATTACGACGCCGTGCTGGGCACGGTGCGCGGCGACGGGCTGGAAAAAGCCTTGCGCATCGTCAAACCCGGCAGCCGCGTCGTCTCGCTGGTCGGCCCGCCGGACGCCGCTTTCGCCCGCGCGCGCGGCATGCACGCGGTGCTGAAACTGGTGTTCGGTTTGCTCAGCCGCAAGATCATGGGCCTGGCACGGCGGCGCGGCGCCAGCTATGCCTTCCACTTCGTGCGTCCCGACGGCGGCCAGCTGGCGCAGATCGCCGCCCTGCTTGAGGCGGGCACCATCCGCCCCGTCATCGACCAGGTGTTTCCTTTTCTTCAAGCCAAACAGGCGCTGGCCTACCTGGCGCAGGGACGCGCACGGGGCAAGGTGGTAGTACAGCTGACCGTGCCTTGAACGAGCTGCGCCGCAACGGCTTCGGGCGCCGTGACTATGTGTGAGTTTTTTGTTGGCAATTTCCTCCATACTCGTTGTCAACCCCATGCCTATTGATACCGGTCAACCTCCATAAAGGTAGCTCATGCGCTTTTCCCCGGAATGCTGCTGGCTCGCTATCGCTCTCGTGGCCGGCATAGCCCATGCCGCCGAACCGGGCGTCACCGATACGCACATCCGGCTGGGCATGGTCAATGCGCAAACGGGGGCGGCCTCGGGGCTGGGACGGGCCATGCTCGATGGCGCGACGGCCGTGTTCCAGGAAGCGAACCGCAGCGGCGGCATCCACGGCCGCAGCATCGAGCTGGTGGTGGCCGACGATGGTTACGATCCGGACCGCGCCATCAGCGAAACGCTCAGGCTGGTCGAGGAAAAACAGGTATTCGCCCTGTTCGGCAACGTGGGCACGCCCACCACCAACGCCGTCATACCGATTGTGCAGGAAATGAAGGTGCCGCTGGTGGGCGCGTTTACGGGCGCGATGACCTTGCGCCGCCCCGTGGTGCATGAAATCATCAACTTTCGCGCCAGTTACGACGATGAGTCCGATGCCCTGGTGCAGTACTTCGCCAGCCGGGGCATCAAGCGCTTTGGCGTGCTGTACCAGGACGACGGTTTCGGCAATGCCGTGCTCGACGGCACCGTGCGCGCGCTGCAGCGGCGCGGCATGGAACTCGTTGCCAAGGGATCGTTCCAGCGCGGCACGACGGCCGTCAAGGCGGGCCTGGCGGCCCTGATCGGCCACGACCTGCAAGCGGTGATCATGGCCGGCCCCTACACGCCCGTGGCCGCATTCGTGCGCGAGGCGGGCCAGGCCGGGCTGAAGGCGGCCTTGGCCACGGTATCGTTTGTCGGTACCGACAGCCTGCTCCAGCTGCTGGGCACGGAAGGCAACAACATTGTGATTTCGCAAGTGGTGCCCCTGCCGGAAGACCGCCAGTTGCCGATCGCCGCCGACTGCGCCGCCCTGCTGGCCCGGCACGTGCCGGCGGCCAGGCTGTCTTTCGTCAGTTTCGAAGGCTGCATCTCGGCCACCCTGATGGTGGCGGCGCTGCGCCGCACGGGCGCCGACCTCACGCGCGAGCGCCTGATCCAGAGTTTCGAAACGTTCGACCGGCTCGATCTGGGCGGCTTGCTGGTAACGCTGCGGCCGGACAATCACCAGGCGTCGACGGCCGTTTTCCTGACCCGCATCGCCGACGGCAGGATCGTTCCGGCGGATATGGCGCCTGGCGCGAAGTGATGCGCGCCCATTTTTGCGGCCCGCCCTGGAGCCTGGCATGAAAATCAGGACCAAGCTGATCATCAGTACCACCGTCCTGCTGGCCGGCGTGGCGGCCATGGCGGCGGCCGGCCTGCTGCTGGTGAAAGGCATCGAAACCCATGTCCACGGCTTGACCGACGAGACGGTGCCGCTGTACACGGATGTGTTGCGCCTGCGCTATACCGTGCAGGATATGGCGTCGGACTTTTTCGAGCTGGGCAAGGCGGAAGACCTGGCGCAGCTGGAGCAGGTATCGAACAAGATCGGCGCCAATATCGAGGCCGCCGAGAACATCAGCGACGATTTGCGGCGCCATGGCGAATCGCAGGCGCCCCGCTACCACGCGGCCTTCGAACGGGAATTCCAGCGCATGCGCGTCGCCGTGCGCAAGCGCCTGGAAAACGAGGCCTATTACAAGGCGCAGGCGACGGAGATGCGGCAAGTGCTGGCGCGGATCAAGGCCGCCGCCAAGGGTGCGCGCAGCAAGATCCGCGTCGTCGACAGCCAGGCCCAGGCCACGGCCGCCGAAGTGCAGCTGCAAAGCCAGCGCCTGAACCAGAATGCCCGCTACCTGACCGACCTGCGCAAGAGCATTCTCGACATGCAGATCGCGCTGGCCGAAACGGAAGCCGTGAAGAACCGTTTCCGCATCGCTCCCCTGCGCGAGCGGCTGACGGCGGCCGTCGCGCACCTGGCGGGTCCCAGCGAGCGCGACATCAGCCCCGCCCAGCAGGCGCTGCGGGCTTCACTGCTGGCCACGGCGCGCCAGATGCTCGATCCCGCCGCGGGCTTGCTGGCCCTGCGCGCCGGCCTGCTGGCCGAGGGTGGCGCCGGCGCGGCGCAGCAGGACAAATATCTTGCCCTAAAGGAACAAATCAGCGCCGCCCTGGCCACGGCCCACCTGCGCCTGGCCGAGGAGCTCGATCCCATCGAACTGCAGCTGGCCATCGGACGCGACCGGCTGGCCGAGGCCGGCCGCTACATGCGCACCTCGGCCCGCATCGAGGATGCCAGCGGCGAAATCAACCTGGCCGTCGACGCCATCAGCATCGACGTGGGCGAAGTCATGCTGGCCACGGCCGCCGCCGACGTCACGCGCCTGGGCCAGGATATCGCCCGGCGCATCAGTGCCCTGCACCGCGACATGGCCACCATGCAGACCTTGCTGCAAAGCATAGGCCAGCTGGGCTTGCTGGCCGAAACGAGGGTCGTCAACACCTACCTGGACGCAGTCGAACGCTCGGGACGGCGGCTGGTGCAGGCCAAGGGCAGCGTGCTGGACAGCGAAAAGGCGCTCGACGAGGTCATCGACCATGTGCGCGCCTTCGAGCGCGAACAGGCCGCCTATTCCGCGCAGCAGGTGGCGCGCATCACGGGGCAGCAGCAGGAGGCGGTGGCCGACGTGCGCGATGGCGTGCGGCATGCCTTCGTGCTGATCCTCGGCATCGCGCTGGTGCTGCTGCTGGCCTGCGTGGCCATCACGGGCCTGATCAGCGCATCGATCGCCAGGCCGCTGGCGCGTTTGTCCTACGCGATTGCGCATATCCGCGACGGCAAGGCGCTGTCGGTGCGCGTGGCGCAGCACGGCAGCGATGAGCTGGGACAGCTGATCACGGGCTTCAACGGCATGATCGAGCACGTCGAACAGCGCGACCTGGCGCTCACGCAGGCCAAGGCCGAGGCCGACGCGGCCAACCGCGCCAAATCCGAATTCCTCGCCAAGATGAGCCACGAGATCCGCACGCCGATGAATGGCGTGCTGGGCATGACGGAATTGCTGCAACGCACGGAACTGAGTCCCAAGCAGCAGCGTTTCGTGCACACGGTGCACCGTTCGGGCGAAAGTCTGCTCAGCATCATTGACGACATCCTCGACTTTTCCAAGATCGAGGCGGGCAAACTGGTGCTCGAACACATCCCTTTCGACCTGCGCCAGGTGATCGACGATGTGGTGGCGCTGTTTGCCAACGGCATCCAGCGCAAGGCCATCGAATTTACCTGCCGCGTTGCCTCCGACGTGCCGCAGCACGTGCGCGGCGATCCCGTGCGCCTGCGCCAGATCCTCACCAACCTGCTCAATAACGCCACCAAGTTCACGGAACGGGGCGAAATTTCCGTCGTTGTCAGCTGTCCCGCTGCCGGCCAGATCCGCCTGGAAGTGCGCGACACGGGCATCGGCATGGCGCCGGAAGCGGCGGCGGCCGTCTTCCAGCCGTTCCGCCAGGCCGACAGCACCACCTCGCGCAAATACGGCGGCACGGGACTGGGCCTGGCCATCATCAAGCAGCTGGCGGAAATGATGGGCGGCAACATTGTGCTCCAGTCCGTGGCGGGACAGGGTTCCAGCTTTGCCGTGACCGTCGTCGTCGGCGAGGTGGCGCCCGAGGACGCGCCGGCGGCGCCGCCACCGCGCGTGTCGCTCGATGCCTTGAACGTGCTGATCGTGGACGACAACGCCACCAACCGCAGTATCCTGCTGCAGCACGCGATCGAGTGGCAGATGGCCGCCGCCAGCGCCGCCGACGGCGCCGAAGCGCTGGACCTGCTGCAAGGGGCGCTGCGTAGCGGGCGCCCGTTCGATCTGGCGATCATCGACATGCGCATGCCCGTCATGGATGGCGCCGAGCTGGTGCGGGCGATCAAGGGCGACGCGCGCATGGCGGCGCTGAAAATCATCATGCTCAGTTCGATCGACGCCTCGGCCGATCTGCGCCAGGTGACGGCGCTGGGCGTGGAATACTGCCTGACCAAGCCCGTGCGGGCGCTGGAATTGCGCCACTGCATCGAGGCCGTCGGCGGCTTCGGCACCCTGGCGCCAGCGACGGCTGCCCTGCCCGCCCCGCCCGATACGGCGGCCCCGGCCGCAAGCCAGGCCCCGCTGCGCATGCTGCTGGTGGAAGACAACGCGATCAACCAGGAAATCGCCCTGGCCATGCTGGAAGACACGGGCTACGAGGCCACGCCGGCCGACAACGGGCGGCGCGCGCTGGCCCTGTGGGAACGCTATCCGTTCGATGTGATCCTGATGGATTGCCAGATGCCGGAAATGGACGGCTTCGAAGCGACGCGGCGCCTGCGCCGCATGGAAGCCCAGCAAGGCCGCAGCCGCACGCCCATCATTGCCCTGACGGCCAACGCCATTCTGGGCGACCGCGAACTGTGCCTGGAGGCGGGCATGGACGACTACCTCGCCAAGCCGTACACGCGCGCCGCCCTGCTGGCCGTGCTGGCCCGCTGGCGCCCGGCGGCGGCAGCGGAGACGGCGGAGGAAGCCGTTCCGGCGCAGCCAGCCCCGGCGGCGGCGGCTGAAACAGGCTCCATCCTCGACGCGGCCGCCCTGCAAAACCTGCGCGCCATGCGGCGTCCCGGCCGTCCCGACGTGCTGGGCCGCATCATCGACCTGTTCTACAGCGACGCCCCGCGCCTGCTGGGCCAGCTGGAAGTGGCGGCCGAGGCCAGCGACGCCGCGGCGCTGCAGCTGGCGGCGCACACGCTCAAGTCCAGCTGCGCCAACGTGGGCGCGCTGGGCCTGTCGGCCACCTGCCGTGAAATCGAACAATACGCGCGCGGCAATGACGTCGGCGGCGCGCTGCACCATATCCGCGGCATCCAGCAAGAACTCGACCGTGTCCTCGCCGCCCTGGCCATTGAGAAGGAAACCCCATGAATACAGCACAGCCCCCGCAAGCACTGGTCCTGGTGGTCGATGACGACACCATGACGCGCATCCTCGTGACGGAAGCGCTGGAGCCGGAAGGCTTCCGCATCGAGGAAGCGGGCAGCGGCCTGGAAGCGCTGGCCGCCTTCCAGCGCGGCGTGCCCGACCTGATCCTGCTCGACGTCGCCATGCCCGGCATGAGCGGCTTCGAATGCTGCGCACAGCTGCGCCGGCTGCCCGGCGGCGCGCACGTGCCCATCGTCGTACTGACAGGCAACGACGATGATGACTCCATCAAGCAGGCGCTGGAAGCGGGCGCCAGCGATTTCATCTCCAAGCCGATGCAATGGCGGCTGCTGGCGCACCGCTTGCGCTACCTGCTGCGGGCCAGCAGCGCGCTCACCGAGCTGAGCCGCATCCAGGATAGCCTCAGCCACGCGCAGGCGCTGGCCCGCCTCGGCAACTGGGAATACCGGGGCACCGGCGGCGATGGCTACTGGTCGCCGGAACTGTTGCGCATCCTGGGCCTGGACGCCGATTCCGGCCCCACCAGCTTCGACCGTTTGCTGCAATGCCTGCCCGAAGACCAGCGGCCCCTGCTGCTCGATGCCTTCATGGAACTGCATGCCAACGGCACCAGCTACAGCCTGGAGCACAAGGTGCGGCAGCCCGATGGCGGCGAGTGCATCGTCTTTCACCAGGCCGAAGCCGTGCGCGAAGGCCATCAGGTGCTGCTGATGCGCGGTACCGTGCAGGACATCACGGAACGCAAGCTGCAGCAAAGGCGCATTGAATACCTGGCCAACCACGATGCGCTGACGGACTTGCCCAACCGCCAGTTGCTGAACGACCGCATCGGCCAGGCCATCGCCCACGCCCGCCGCACCCGTTTGCACCTGGCGACCCTGATGCTGGACCTCGACCGTTTCAAGTTCGTCAACGACAGCTATGGCCACCCCGTGGGCGATGCGCTGCTGCAGGAAGTGGCCCGCCGGCTCAAGCTGGCCGTGCGCGAAGGCGACACCGTGGCCCGCCAGGGCGGCGACGAATTCGTCGTCCTGCTGACGGACCTGCCCGACATCGGGACGGCGGAAGAGATCGTGAAAAAAGTACTCGAACTGTTCGCCGATCCTGTCGTGCTGGGCGAACATACCTTGCACGTCAGCACCAGTATCGGCGCCAGCGTCTTTCCCTCCGACGGCGACAGCGCCGACATGCTGCTCAAGACGGCCGACGCGGCCCTGTACAGCGCCAAGGACAAGGGCCGCAATGGCTGCCAGTTCTACAACCACAAGATGGGCGTGCTGGTGGAAGAGCGGGCCGAAATCGAACACGCGCTGCACCAGGCGCTGGCGCTGGGCGAGCTGGAATTGCATTACCAGCCCAAGGTCGACCTCACCAGCGGCAAGATTTATGGCATGGAAGCGCTGCTGCGCTGGCGCCGCGACGGCATCGGGCTGGTGCCCCCGGACCGCTTCATTCCCCTGGCCGAGGAAACGGGCATGATCGTGCCCATCGGCGAATGGGTGCTGCGCACGGCCTGCGCGCAGCTGGGCGTCTGGCATGCCTACGGCTTTACGCACCTGACGATGGCCGTCAACGTGTCGGCACGCCAGTTCCGCCAGGTCGACATGCCGGAACTGGTGCGCGCAGTGCTGGACGACAGCGGCCTGCCGGCGCACTGCCTGGAACTGGAGCTGACGGAGAGCGTGCTGATGCAGAACCGCGACCTCGTGGTGCGGGCGCTGGAGCAGCTGAAGGAAATCGGCGTCACCCTGTCGCTGGACGACTTCGGCACCGGCTATTCCAGCCTGTCCTATCTGAAGCAATTCCCCATCGACGTGGTCAAGATCGACCAATCGTTCATCCGCGACGTGACCGACAGCGTGGATGGCGCGTCGCTGACCCGCTCCATCATCGCCATGGCCAAGTCCCTGCACCTGACCACGGTGGCCGAAGGCGTGGAAACGGAGGGTCAATTGGGTTTTCTCAATACCAACCGCTGCGACGCCATGCAAGGCTATTACTTCAGCCGCCCCCTGCCCGGCGCCGAGATGGATCTGATGCTGCATGCAGGCACCCATTTGCCGCCCGAGAGCTGCCATGCCGTGGCGCCCCAGCGCGTGCTGCTGCTGGTCGATGATGAGGAGCATATCCTGTCCGCCCTGCGCCGCTCGCTGCGCAAGGAAGGCTACCAGATACTCAGCACCACCAATCCGCAGGAAGCGCTGGAACTGGTCGCCTCGCACGCGGTGGGCGTGATCCTCACGGATGCGCGCATGCCGGGCATGTCGGGCAACGAACTATTGCGCCGCATCAAGGGCGTCTATCCCGAGATCGTGCGCGTGATGCTGTCCGGCTACCCTGAATTGCATTCGGTCACGGCGGCCATCAACGAAGGCTCGGTGTACAAATTCATCACCAAGCCGTGGGACGAAACCCTGCTGAAAGACCACTTGCTGGAAGCCTTCCAGCGTTTCGAATCGGGCGTGCAGCGGCCGCCGCGGGGCCCCCATGGCATCGAGATCAGCAACCGCGCCGCCTAGCGCGCCGCCAGGAGCCATCATGCAGGAGCAGCTGTTCTTCGAAGGCTTGCGCGCCCTGGCCGAAGCGGCCTTTCCCAAGCATTGCGCCTGCTGCGGGCGCGTCTTCGCCACGGCGCACGAGTTCATCGGGCAGACACGGGCGATGCGACAGGATGTCTCGGGGCTCAAGCAAAGTTTCGATGACAACAACGTGGCCATCGTCGAGGTCTATCGCAATTGCCTGTGCGGCTCGACCCTGATGGATTTCTTTTCGGACCGGCGCGACACCTCCGAACCATCGCTGCGGCGGCGCCAGCTGTTTGAGCGCCTGCTGCCGCTGCTGCAGGAAAAAGGCATGGAACAGGCCGCAGCGCGCGACTATCTGCTGCAAGTCGTGCGCGGCGAGCTGCCTTACCAGTAACCGAGCACCTTCCACCACGTCGTGCCGACGACGGCAAAGATCAGCAGTTCCACCACGCACATGATGAAGCCGACCCGCCACCAGTTGCCCATCGTCACGAAGCCGCTGCCGAAGATGATGGGCGAGGTACCCGTCGCGTAGTGGGTCAGGGTCATCATGATGGCCGAGCCGGCCGTCATCATCAGCATGAACGGCACGTGGTATTCGGCCGGGATCAGGTGCAGGCCCACGGTCAGGAAGGCCAGCAGCATGGCGCTGATGTGGGCCGTCGTGCTGGCAAAGAAGTAATGCGAAAAGACAAACACCAGCACGAGGACGGCGGCGATCGGCAGCCAGTCCATGCCGCTGGCGACAATCGCCGCCTTCATGCCGGCCGAGAACCAGGCGATCACGCCCGTCTTGTTCAGCTGCTCGGCCATCATGACCAGGGCGCCAAACCACACCAGAGTGTCCCAGGCGCTCTTTTCCGACAGCACGTCGTCCCAGTCGATGGTGCCCGTGATGATCAGCACGAACAAGCCGACAAAGGCGACGACCGTCGCGTCGAGCGAAAAGGCGGGGCCGAACAGCATGGCGGGCACGTTGGCCCACAGCAGCAGCAACAGGGCGAAGGTGCCCAGCATGACTTTTTCCGGCGGCGACAGCGGGCCCATGCCTTTCAATTGCGCCTTGGCGTAGGTGACGGCGTCGGGCGTGGCTTTCAGTTCCGGCGGCGACAGCCAATAGATGATCAAAGGCATCACCAGCAGGCAGACCAGGCCCGGCAGCAGCATGCACAGGGCCCAGGTGGTCCACGTCAGGTGGAAACTCTGGCCGCTGGCCTTGGCCACGAAGTCGACCACGAGCGGGTTCGGTGCCGTGGCCGTCAGGAACATGGCCGACGTGATCGGGTTGGCATGGTAGTTGACGAGGGCCAGATACGTGCCCACCTTCTTTTCCGTGCCCTTGGCCGGGTCCGAATCGAAGGCGTTGGCGATCGATTTCATGACGGGGTGGACGATGCCGCCGCCGCGTGCCGTGTTACTGGGCGTAAATGGCGCCAGCACCAGTTCGCAAATCGCCAGGCCATAGCCGATGCCCATGGTGCGCTTGCCCAGCAAGGAAATGAACAGCAGGCCGATGCGGCTGCCCAGCCCCGTCTTCTTCAGGCCGCGCGATATCAGAATCGCCACGACGATCAGCCAGATCAGAGGATTCGAGAAACTGCTGAGCGCATCCGTGATGGCGCCCTTGGACGAGGTCGACGTCACCTGCGACAAGGACACGATGACGATGGCCATCATCGCCATCACGCCGATCGGCATGACTTTTAATATGATCGCCAGTATCGTGGTGAGGAAGATCGCCACCAGGCCCCAAGCCTTGGGCGTCAAGCCTTCGGGCGCCGGCAGCAATAGCATGCCGACAAGCAAGGCGGTGCAGATCAGGGCGGGGACGAGGCGGAATGGGACGGCTTCCTTGAAATGCAGGAACAGGTCGCGCACTGTTTTATACATCATGATTTCCTTTACTGGACAGGCATCCGGACGGGCAGTGGCGCCCGCTCGGCTTGTGATAATTCTTTTTAGCAACATCATACAAGCTCATACGCAACCGCCCCGCTCCATTACGCGTGCGCGTGCCAGGAAATTGCCGAATCGTTGACTTGAGCGCTATCACAGGAGCGGAATATATTGACGGCCAGTGACAATGGGTGACTTTTTTGGCAATTTTTCTCTGTATCTTTCCCCGTAGCTGCTGCCAGATATGCCACCAGGATTGCCAACCTTTCAGGGGAAAACTTGATGAATAGCACGGAACAGTATTCGATCCACCCATCCATCGGCATCGCCCGCGTGGGCAACAGCCATGATTCGTTCTATCTGGCGCCGGAAACCATCGGCGGGCTGCCGGTCGAAGCGGACGGCAACAACGATCCGCTGCTGGCCGATGGCAAGCCGGTCCACGTTGCCCAGTTCAAGGATGCGGCCGGCCGCGTGCGGCGCCAGGCGGCCAGTTTCCGCATCTACAAGTCCGTGGCGGGACGTCCCGGGGAAAAAGTCCTGGTCGACCTGCAAGACCCGAGCATTGCCAAAATCGAGTGGACAGTGCACGTGGCTAACAAGAAGGCGGCCTGGTGGAACTTCATTCCCCTGCTGGGCGACCTGATGTTTGGCCCGTACAACAGCTATGAAACCTGGGAAAATACGCCGCCCGCCTGGAACCTCACGCCCACGTCCTGGACCAATCTGCGCAACAGCGACGTCACGGGAGAGGCGGCACGGCAAAAACTGATCGTCGATCCGGGACCGCGCACCCTCGACGCGCCGCTGGGCAAGGCCCAGTTCGACAAGGACGGCGCCGGCGCGTACAAGCACGTGTCCTTCCCCGATCCGCAAGCCATCACGCAAGGCTATCCGGTGCGCACCCTGGGCGAAATGCGCACGGATTCGCGCGGCAACTTGCTGGTGATCGGCGCCTATGGCCGCGCCGGCGGCTCGGAAAGCATCACGGGCTTCGGCGGCGGCGATACGTGGAATGACGACGTGGCCGACGGCCCCGTCAGCGCAACCATCCATTTCAAGGATGGCAGCCCCTCCGTGGAGCTGAAAGCCTGGGTGGTCATCGGCTCGCCGAAGTTCGCGCCAGAACTGGTGAATATTTCCACTTGGGATGACGTGGTGGCCGACATGGCCATCAAATACAAGAACGCGCTGCCCGAGGCCTACGATGCGGCCCGCTGGAGCGGCAGCGATGGCTGGAACCCCGACTATGTCGTCAATTACGCGCAGGACATTCAGCCATTCCTCGCCAGGATAGGCGATTACCAGTGGGTGGCGACGGTGCCGTCGATGACGGCCTTCATTCGCCCCAACTTCGACGTGGCCGATGCCTCGGAAGCGAACCGGCCCCAGCGGGAGAAATTCCTCAGTTACTTCAGGAAGCCGTCGGCCATCCGGCCAGGGACAAAGGAACAGGTGCCGGGTTTTACCGGCGGCCAGGGCGGGCAATTGTTCAGCGCCGCCACCACGGATAATCCCGGCGCGGGCATCCCCCTCGTGCCCTTGAATTCAGGCAGCAATTCCGTGCGCAACAACGTCATCAGCAAGTTTTCGGTACTGACGGATACGCAATATTTTGCCTTGCAGCAATGGGCGGCCGGCAAATTCGCCCCCGACGCGCCGGGCTTGGCCTTGCCGGGCATCGACCCGCTCGACCACGCGACCATCGGCAATTGCGTCGGCGAACCCATGTGCCC
The DNA here is from genome assembly GCF_058796955.1 of Janthinobacterium sp. GW823-FHT03B06. NCBI lineage: Bacteria > Pseudomonadati > Pseudomonadota > Betaproteobacteria > Burkholderiales > Oxalobacteraceae > Janthinobacterium > Janthinobacterium sp. GW823-FHT03B06. The sequence goes on along the minus strand of NZ_JBXAJE010000001.1, from coordinate 801,691 downwards.
TGGCATCGAAGTGACGTGGAGCGTGCGCAATCCCGTCATCTACGAGAAACCGTACGCCATCCTGCACCGCGTGGATGCCGACTACGCAAAAAACGGCCTCTCGCCGGGCCGCGACGAATGCGAACCGCTGGACTGGAACGATCCGACGCTCGGCACCGGCTGCGAACCGGGCGACCTGACCAAGCGCATGGCGATTCCATGGCAGGCCGACTTCTATGACTGCTCCGTGCAGATGATCAACTTCGACAATCCGGATATCGTCAAGAATCCCGATACGATGATCCCCGTGCCGCCCACCTACTACGCCTACTGGTGGCCGCCGCAAAGCCCGTGGAACGTCATCAATGGCGCCACCACCAAGGAAGAACAGGCGCTCGCCGGCGTGCCGGCCGGCATGCAGGTGATGTACAGCCGCGGCATGAACAGTTTTTCGCAGATGATCAGCTCCTGGCACTACCTGGGTTTCATCGTGAACCAGAACGAGGATGCAGAATCGGGCCGCCAGTATCCGTACTTTGTGGAAAAGGAGCGCAATCACGCGAAATTCGTGGCTGCCAGCGTGGGGGTCGGCAATGCCAGCAGCTTCATCACGGGCGACGATGCCAACTACCTGCCCGCGTGGTTCCTCAAGGACGAGGATCCGCAGACGGCGCCCGAGAAGGCCTCGCAGCTGTTTGCCAGCGGCGGCGCGCAAGTGGCCCTGCATGACACGCCGAAGAAAATCATGCCGGCCAACCGGCGCCGGTTTTCCCATTGAGCATGTCTTCATCGCCCGACTACGACGTCGTCATTGTCGGCGGCGGTGCCGCCGGCACGGCCGCCGCCCTGACCCTGGCCCGCTACACGGGCTTGCGCATCGCCTTGCTGGAAAAGCAGCTGTTCGACGATTACCGGGCCGGCGAAACGGTCTCGTCGTCCATCTTCTCGATGCTCGACTTTCTGGGCGTGGGCCGCGACCTGCTGGACGGCGCCCAGCTGCCCGCGTTTTCCCACGCGGCCGCCTGGGGCAGCTCGGAACTGATGTCGCGCGACGCCGTCTTCAGCAGCCATGGCCACGGCCTGCACCTGGACCGCCGGCATTACGACGCCATCCTGCTGGAGCAGGCGCGCCAGGCGGGCGTGGAGCTGTGGCGTCCCGCCCAACTGGTGCAGCTGGAACACGGCGACCCATGGCGCTTGCGCGTGGCGGCCGGCGGGCAGGAAGTGGACCTGACGGCCCGTTACCTGATCGATTGCAGCGGCAAGCAGGCGGCCATCGTGCGCCAGCGCAAGCGCCCCATCCACACGCAAGACGCGCTGGTGGCGCTGTACGCCTATTATCAGTTGCAAGAACCGCAATTCCTGCCCCACCGCACCCTGGTGGAAACGACGCAGCACGGCTGGTATTATGCGGCGCCCCTGCCCGGCGACCGCGTGGCGCTGGCCTTCATCACGGATGCCGACATCCTCAAGCGCCTGCGGCTGAAGGAGGAAGCGCCCTGGCGCGAGGCCGCCATGGGCACGCGGCATGTGCGCGATATCATGCCGCGCCTGTCCGCGCCGAATGCCCTGCGCCACTATGCGATCCACAGCCGCGTGGCCTCGCTGCCGGCGGACGACAACTGGACGGCGGCGGGCGACGCGGCCGCCTGCTTCGACCCCATCTCCTCACTGGGCATCGGTCAGGCCATGGCGTCGGGCATCCATGCGGCGCGGGTGGCGGAAGCCTGCCTGGCGGGCGACCGGGGCATGGCGGCGGGCTACCGGCGCAGCGTCTTCGCCTCGTTTGAAACCTATCTGCAGATGCGGCGCGGCTTCTACGGCGCCGAACAGCGCTGGCCGGAGGCGCCATTCTGGCAGCGCCGGGCCGCGTCCTGATGCCGCCGGCGAAAAACTGAGCCAGGTCAAGAGACCGCATGCCCACCGCCCGTTTCCGGGCGAATTTCAGCCCCGCCTTGCCGTTCGCACTATAATGTCGGCACCGCGTGCGGCAGCATTGGCGGCGATAGACGGTAACAATTTCGTGTGGAGGCCAGTACAATAGCGTCTGGGCCTACACAGGGTTTCACTTTTGCCAGCAGTTGCCAGCAACTAACCATTTTTTTGACCAGCCAACAAATACTATGAGTTCGATGAATGAAGAGCGCGTTTTAAGCGTGCACCACTGGACGGATACCCTGTTCTCCTTTACCACCACGCGCGACCCGTCGCTGCGTTTCTCGAATGGCCACTTCACCATGATCGGCCTGCGCGTCGACGGCAAGCCATTGCTGCGCGCCTACAGTATCGCCAGCGCCAATTACGAAGACCACCTGGAATTTTTCAGCATCAAGGTGCCGGGCGGCCCCCTGACGTCGCGTCTGCAACACTTGCAAGTGGGCGACACCGTCATCGTCGGCCGCAAGCCGACCGGCACCCTGGTGTCCGACTACCTGCTGCCGGGCAAGCGCCTGTACATGCTGTCGACGGGCACGGGCCTGGCGCCTTTCCTCAGCATCGTGCGCGATCCGGACATCTACGAACGCTTCGACGAATTGATCCTCGTGCACGGCGTGCGCCAGGTCGACGAACTGGCTTACCACGACTTGCTGGAAGAACATCTGCCGAAGCATGAGTTCCTGGGCGAAATGGTCAGCGACAAGCTGCGCTACTACCCGACCGTGACGCGCGAAGACTTCCGCAACATGGGCCGCATCACGGAGCTGATCGAAAACGGCAAGCTGGCCAAAGACCTGGGCGTGCCGGAACTCAATCCTGCCGAAGACCGCGTGATGATTTGCGGCAGCTCCGAGATGCTGCGCGACCTGAAAGACATGCTGGAAGCGCGTGGCTTCAAGGAAGGCAATACCTCGACGCCTGGCGACTTCGTTGTCGAGCGCGCGTTCGCCGAAAAGTAATCGAGGGCAAATCCGCAGCAAATTCAGGGGCCCGGCCCCGCCGCTTCCCGCGGCGGCGCCGGGCCTTTTCATTGCCGGCTCAGCGGCGCAGCCCCGCGCTGGTACTGCAAGCCATTCATGAAGCGCTGCACGGGCGTAAAGGCACTGCTGAGGATATCGTCATGCGCGGCGTAATAGCGCGTCTCGATCTTCAGCAAGCCCAGCACGGTCGCATCAAGCTTGTCCGTCTGATACGGCCGGCTTTCCAGCGCGGCGCGCGCGGCCGTCGACTGCGGCGCTTGCTGGTTATCCCAGATCAACATGGGGATTTCATAGCCGCTCTTGTCCGACGCGGAATGGCCCGCGTGATTGCGGCTGTAGCCCACTTCCTGCCCATGGTCGGAAACGAACAGCAAGGAGGCGGCCCGGCCGGTCTTGGCTTGCTCCGCCATGCCGATCAGGGTGCCCAGCACGTAATCGCCATAGCGGATGGCGTTATCGTACTCGTCGCGCTGGTTGCGTATCCAGCTGGACCTGCCCTGGCTGGCCATCTGCGCGCTGACGGCGTCCTGCGCCCGGTCGAAATGGGCGAAGCGGCGGGGATAGCGCATGTCATAGCTGGGATGCGCGCCCAGCAAGTGCACGACGATGAGCTTTTTCGGCGCCGCGTCGCGCAGCGCGTGGGCGAATGGCTGGAACAGGTTGCCGTCAAAATTGTTTTCTCCACGGCCCGTGCCGTAGTTGATGAAGTCGCTTTCATCGGCCTCGCCCGCCAGCAGCCCGATCCAGCCGTCGTTGCGCGTCTGGTTCGAGACCCAGAACGTCTTGTAGCCGGCCGCCTCGGCCAGCATCAGCAGATTCGGCTTGGCCATCCACGCATCGGGGTTGCCGATATCGGCCGGCGTGAGCATGGTCATCATCGATTCCACCGTGCTGGACGCGGGCGAAATCACATCGTTAAAAACCAGCAGCTTAGCCCGCATGGCGTCGAGCTGGGGCGTGGTCGCGCGCGGGTAGCCGTACAGCGACATCGAGGCGCGGTTGGTGCTCTCGCCGATCACCAGGATGACGGTGCGCGCCTCCTCGCCCGCATAGCGCACATTCCAGTCGCGCGGCGCGGCCATGGCCGCCGTCAGCGCATGCTGCATCGATTTCATCGCGTCCAGCTGCGCGCTGTACTGCTGATAGCGCAGCGGCCAGAACAGGGCCGGATTTTCGCGCCGCATGGTGGTATTGACGTGCAGCAGCACGAGAAACACGGCCATACCGGCGGCAAAGGCTTTGTGCGGCCAGCCCGGCGCGGTACCGGCGCGCGACGCCTGCCAGCGCTGCAGCTGGTGGTCGGCCAGCAGCACGGCCGCCGTCACGAGCACAAACCAGCCAGCCGCTTGCGCCAGGGCGACGCTGTTGTGCAGGAAGAATTCTCCCGTTTCCGCTTGATCTGTCGCAAACATGGCCTGTAAAACGGCATTGGGATTGGGCCGCATGCCAAAATAGCCACGCAAGAAGCCTTTTACGGCGGCGTCCAGGTAAAACACGGGCACGACGACGCGCACCAGCAAGGTGATCGCGCCGGAACTGCCACGCCATGCGTGCAGCACGCCGCCCACGCCCAGCAGGAAGGCCGCCAGCAAGACGCTCAATTTCAGGCATTCATTCGCGCTTAACTGATCGAAGAGGAAGAAAACCAGCAGGCCAGCAATGCTGAACAGGACACGGCAAAACAGAATCAGCATGGAGGCGATGGAGAGTAAGCATTGAACAAGGACAAGCCCGCGCGGACGGGCCAGCGATTGTAGCGCAGTCTGTTGCAACTTGTACCATCGTTTCCTGCGCGCTGCTGATTCACGCATGCTACTGACAGAAATTGTCAGTGCTTTTTATTATGATTTCGGCACCAGCTGGCCAGCTAGCCAGTACTATTGATATCTCCACCTGCGACAGGACTTTTCATGACACGTGCCATCACCATTCTGACCGAGAACTTTGCCGATTGGGAAACCGCCCTGCTCAACTCCACGGCGCGCCTGTACTACGGCTTTTACACGCAGTTCGCCACGCCGGGCGGCTTGCCCGTCACCTCGTCCGGCGGCATGCTGGTTACGCCCCAACTGGCGCTGGAAGATATCGTGCTCGAGGAGCTCGATTTGCTGATGGTGTGCGGCGGCAGCCATTGGCAAAGCGGCAAGGCGCCCGACCTGGGACCCCTGCTGCGCGCGGCGCGCGACAAGGGCGTGGTGCTGGCCGGCATTTGCGACGGCACGCGCGTGCTGGCGCAGGCGGGCGTGCTCGACACCGTGCGCCATACGTCCAACAGCGCGGGCAACTTGCTGGAAACGGGCTATGCTGGCGCCGCCCTGTACCAGGACGTACCGTGGGCCGTGGCCGACCAGCGCGTCGTCACGGCACCGGGCACGGCGCCCGTCACCTTCACTAAGGAAGTCTTGCGCGCCCTGGGCATTCACGACGACAACCTGACGGCCTACCTGGCCATGCACGGCGCCGAGCACGGCCAGGCCGCGGCGGCGCGCTAGTCGGGGGAAAGCACGCGCAAACGCGCCACGGCGTGCGTGTTGCCCGGGTCCAGCTCCAGCGAACGGCGGTAATGCGTGACGGCCAGCGCCGTGGCGCCATCGGCCTCGTACGCTTCGGCCAGGCTGTCGTGGCCATTCGCCCCTTGCGGGTACAGTTGCACGCCCAGCTGGAAAACGGCGGCCGCCTGTTTCGGCTGCTGCCGGCCCAGCAGGCGGTAGCCCCAGGCATTCAGGTCGCCGTCGGCGGGTGCAGGCAGCCCATGCTGGCGCCGGATGGCCGCCAGTTTCTGCTCCAGCCCTTCAAAGCCCGTGCCGGCCGCCTTGTTGCGCAATAGATGCGCGGCATACGCGCCGCCCCGCTGCTGGCGCAGGGCGGGAAGGTAAAAGCCGGCAATGGTATCGATCAGCTGTTCCGGCTGGCCGCCAGCCAGGTTGCTCAGGATAATGACGGCCAGGCCATCGTCGGGATACACATAGAAGGCCGAGCGGCCGCCGCCGATGCCGGCCACGGCGCGGTGGCCATCACGGCCGATGGTGGGCCAGCCCAGCGCCCACGGCGCCGGCTTGCCGTCATTCAAGCTAGTCGGCTGCCACAGCCGTTCCACACTGGCGGGCGCCAGCAAGCGCCCCGACTGCAGGGCGATGAGCCAGTTGGCCAGTTCGCCCGCATTGCTGTTGATGCCGGCCCCGGCGCGCATGAAGACGGGAAAGTCCTCGATCACGTTGCGGTAGCCGTTGCCGCCCCGGTCCAGCACGTAGGAACTGGCCTTGCCCACGACCACGTCCTTCGCATCGCCAAAGCCGCTGTGCCGCATGCCGGCCACGTCGAACTGCCGGTGCCGGATGAAGTCGGTAAAGGGCTGGCCGCTCTGGCGCTCGATCAATTGCGCCAGCAACACGTAATTGGTCTGGTTGTAGCGGTAGCGCTGGCCTGGCGGGGCTTCCACGGGCAGCGCCTGCACGGCGCTCCACGCCGCAGCGGCGTCGTCCGGTTGCGGCCCCACCAGCTTGCCGCTGCGCTGGTCCAGCACGTCGGGCAAGCCCGACGTATGGTTGAGCAATTGCGTCACCGTCACGGCTTGCCAGGCTGCAGGCAGCCCCGTCAGGTATTGGCCGATGGGCGCGGGCAGGTCGATCTTGCCCTCCTGCACCAGCTGCATCACGGCCACGCCCGCAAACGCCTTGGTGGCCGAGTTGATGGAAAACAGGCTGGCGTCCGTCACGGGCACCTGATATTGCAGGCTGGCCAGGCCGAAATTGCGCTTCAGCACGACCTTGCCGTGCCGGATCACGGCCAGTTGCAGCCCGGGAATCTGGCGCTCCCGCATTTCGCTGCGCACAAAGGCGGCAATCTCCTGTTCCGCGCGCGATGCCTGCGATGAGTTGGCGGGGGCGGCAGTGGCGATCGAGGTGACGGGAGCTGCCGCGGCGGCAAGCGCCATGACGAGCAGGACGGACGGGAGGCGTGGCTTCAAGATGCGGCTTTCGACAGTTGAAAACGGAACCGCAGCATCCCATACCTATTTGTCAACGTCAACGACAATCTTGCCTGCTAGAAAGCTACTCTTCCAGCCACACATCTTCATACCCTTGCCGGTCGAGAATGAACTTGGCGCCGCTGGGCAAGGCCAGGTAATCGACCACCTGCGGCAGCATCTCGTGCAGGTGCTCCGCATGCAGCGGCTGGTAAAAGCCGCTGGCGTCGTCGTGTTCGCCGCAGTGGATGAACCAGCTGATGGTGCCGTTTTCCGGCAGCACGATGCGCGTGCCGTAGATAGGCGACTGCGCCAGGCTGCCGATGGCCAGGGCCACCATGGGTTCGGGCGCCTGCGCCGGCAAGCCGAATTTGTCGCAGATGCGCTGCTGTGTTTCGCTGATCAGTTCAGTCATGGTGCTCTCAGGATCCGATGTAGCGGTAGTGGAGGCGCAGCGCGCCATCGTGGCCGGACATTTCCAGGTGCAAAATCGCTTCGCCCGGCTTGCCGTCGGCCAGCAACAGGCATTCCAGGCCCAGCGGTCCGTCGCCGGTGGTGTACACATCGACGCCGGGCCGGCCGCCCTTGCCCGGCACAAAGGCGTGCGCCAGCGGCGTCAGGGACAGCGCCTCGTTGGCCGCAAAGTAGCTGTCGAGCATGTCGACGATCTCCGCGGCCACGGCCGGCGACAGACCCCAGTCGCGTTGCAGCGCAACAGGATCGCGCCCGTTCAGCGTCTGCACGAACGCTGCGGCCTGCGCGTACGCCAGCTCTCGCAGGCTGTCAGTAACTGTCATTTCCATATAGCGACTCCCGCCTTCTCCATTCAACAGGCGCCATTATAGTGCGTGGCCGGGCGCATAGTCGATCCGTTTGCCATCCATAATCAAACGGCTTGCCGATCATTTAAAACACCGCCTTTATTATTTATCGCACTGCAATAACATAAATGGCCGGCGTGATATTTGGTGAGTATCTCGGACATATAATCGCGAATACGGTTGATTTCCAATTGACGCTTATTTATTCCGGCGCTAATATCGAATAGCCATATACCATGGCACACAGCGCAAGCAGTACTTAACCATCACAAGAGGATAGTACAATGCAAAACCAATCCAAATTGTTCGCATTCAAACTGGCTGAAAAACAGGTACAAAAACAGGCGGCGCCCGCCACCGCCTGGAAAGTGCGCGACGGCGTCGCCGTGGCCGGCTGCACCGCCGTCGGCACCAATGATCAATATCGCGACTCTTCGCGTCTCAAGCCGAACGACAGCGGCCAGTATTGCTGATTTCCGGCACGCCATAACCCCGCCCGGCGCGGGGTTGCATATATTCCCCATATTCAAACCGGCGCCGTGCGGCGCGGATTTTCCGCGCGCAATGAATATATGAACCCCTCTCAATTGGAGATTCCATTCTTTAAAGCACTTATCGGTAAAAATCGAAACATAACCATTAACAGAGGATCTCATGCACGATAAAACCAAGCTGTTCGCATTCAAACTGGCGGAAAAAAAGGAAGAGGAAAAACCGGCGCGTCCTGCGCCTTGGAAAGTACGCGACGGTGTCGCCGTGGCCGGCTGCACGGCGGTCGACAGCGAGGAACAATACCGCTATTCGCGCGTCGGCTCGAGTGACGGCGGAGAATTCTGCTGATCGTTGCGCCAACTGAAAGCCTTGCCGCGGCAAGGCTTTTTCATCTTCCCGATTTTCCGCTACTGCAGGCTCCCCGACATGCATAAAAAGGTTTTGATTATCAGCCATAGCGGCGACCTGCACGCCGACCTGGTGGCATCGATTCTCGCCGACCGCGGTCATGCCCCCTTCCGTATCGATCTCGACACCTTTCCCCGCGATTACCAGCTGTGCCAGCGCATGCTGGGCGGCCAGGCCAGCGCGCGGCTGCGCCGCCTGCCCGACGGCGACTGGCTGGACCTGCGCCAGGTAGGCGCCGTCTGGCTGCGCAAGGCGGCCGACTACGCCTATGCCAGCGCCGACCTGACGCCGCAGGAACGCGCCTACGCCCGGCTGGAAACGGAACAGGCCATCTTCAGCGTGCTGTACAGCCTCGATTGCTACTGGCTCAGCCATCCGCTGGCCCTGCGCGGCGCCCAATGGAAAGGCGAACAGCTGGCACGGGCCGCGCGCATGGGCTTTCGCGTGCCCGCCACCGTGATCAGCAATGTGCCCGACGACGTGCGCGCTTTCCGCGCGGCCATCGGCGGACCCATCATTTTCAAGAGCATGTCCACGCCCACCCTGGCGGCCGAAACGGTCGAGGATGCAGACAGGGTCAGCGGCGGCATCGGCACCACCATAGTCGACGATGCCATGCTCGACAGCCTGGACGCCGTCAGCGAACTGAGCTGCCAGTTCCAGGAATATATCGCCAAGCAATATGAACTACGGATCACCGTGATCGGCAAGCAGCTGTTTGCCGCCCGCCTGTATTCGCAGGACGATGCGCGCACGGCCATCGATTCGCGCGACATGTCGGCCCCCATCCGCTACGAAGCGGCGACCTTGCCGGACGACATACACGAGCGCTGCCTCGCTTTCGTGCACAGCTATGGCCTCGAGTACGGCGCGCTGGACCTGATCGTCACGCCCGAGGGCGAGTATGTTTTCCTGGAAAACAATCCTGTTGGTCAATTTTTATATGTGCAACAACTGGTGCCCGCCTTGCCCCTGCTGGAAAGCGTCGCCGATATCCTGATCGAAGGAGCGTTATGCCACAGCCGGACCTGACCCTGCTGCCTTCGCAGCTGCGCGCACTGGAGCAGGCGCGCGACAGCCGCGCCATCGTCCTGGCCGCCTCGCACCTGGACATGGAATTGTTGCCCGCCCTCTACGAAATGTGCCAGGGCATCGGCCCCGCAGCGCGCCTCGACGTGGTGCTGCACGGACGGGGCGGCATCGTCAACGCGGCGCGCCGCATCGCCCTGCTGCTGCGCCAGCATGCGCGCCACCTGAGCTTTATCGTGCCCTTCCACTGCCAGTCGGCCGCTACCCTGCTGGCCCTGGGCGCCGATGAAATCATCGCCGGCGACCTGGCCCTGTTCTCGCCCATCGACCCGCAGCTCGACGGCGTGGACGGCGGCGCCATTTCCAGCCTCGACATCAAGGTCTTCGGCGACATGGCGCAGCAGTGGTTCGGCGTCGATGCCGGCGAAGCGCGCCAGCAATCCTTGTCCCTGCTGTGCGGCAGCATCTTTCCCCCGTCCCTGACGGCCTTTTACCGCACCACGCTGGAAATGGCGCAAATCGGCGAGGAATTGCTGGCCTGGCAATTGCCCGATGCCACGCAAGAGGCGCGGCGCGCCATCGTCGCGCAATTGGTGACCGGATACCACTCGCACAACTACGCCTTGACGCGCGAAGAGCTGGCCCAGCTGGGCTTGAACATGGCGCGCGATGCCCAGGCTGAACGGCTGGGCTGGGCCATCTCGACCCAATTGCAGGCGCACATAGGCGGCGCCCTGCGCAGCGCCCCCGACGAACCGTGGAACGACGCGCTGCTGGCCTCGCGCGACGGCGTGCAGCTGCGGCGCCAGCGTCCGGGCGGCTTCGCACCGCTGTGGACCACGCAAACGGGGGCAGCATGCTGACGGCATTACTGTCTGATATCGCGCGCTGCTGCATCGCCTTGCTGCTGCTGGCGGCCAGCGTGGGCAAGCTGCGCAGCTACGGGGAATTTCGCGGCAACCTGACCACCTCGTTCGGCCTGCCGCCCGCCGCAGCCACAGGCGCCGCGCCGGCCCTGGTGGCGGCAGAACTGCTGCTGGCCGGCTGGCTGCTGGCCGGCGGCGCCCGGCTGCCGATGCTGCTGTCGTTATTGCTATTGAGCTCCCTCACTGCCGTGCTGGCCTGGCGCTACTTCACGCACAGCGTGGTGCGCTGCAGCTGCTTCGGCGAAGCGGCGCGGCCCGTCTCGCAGTACGACTTGCTGCGCAACGCGCTGGCGGTGGGCATCAACGGCAGCTACTGTGCGCTGGCGCAAGATGCGGCCTTGCCCGTCGCCACCACTGTATTGGCGGCCGGCTTGGCGGCCATCGCCTGCGTGGCCATCATTTCCCTGCACGACATCGCCAACCTGGCAAAGGCCGGATGATGGATGCCGCGACCTTGCAACTGGTGCTGGCGGTGCTGGCGTTCGCCATCGCCGGCAATCTCTGGCTGACTCTGGCCGTGCTGCGCGCCAGCCGCCGCGAAAGGCTGGCGCCCACGGCGCTGGAGCTGGGCGAGCCCCTGCCTGCCGTGCCAGCCCGTCCGCTGGCTGGCGGCGCGCGTTTCCAGCCGGGCGCCGGCGGCCAGGCGGCCGTGCTGCTGTTCCTGGCCAGCCGCTGCCCGAAATGCGCGGAAAAGCTGGCCGGCATCGAACGGCTGCTGCCGCTGGCGCGCAATGCGGGCCTGGCCATGTGGCTGGTCAGCGAAGAGCCGGCCCGCCGGCTGCGCGCCTTCCTGCCCGGCGACGCCTTGCGTGCGGCGGCGGCGCGCGTCAGTCTGCGCGACTACCGGCGCGTCAATCCCCAAATGAGCTCGCCGTCCTATGTCTTTGTCAATCACCAGGGACGCGTGGAAGCGGCCGGCCTGATCGGCGACGAAGACTGGCTGGCCCTCGTCGGACAATTGAACGCCGAGCCGTCGCAGGAGCGCGCCGCATGAGCAATATCAACTTCGGCCCGCATTTTGAACGCCTGCGCCTGCTGTACCCCGTGCGCTGGCGCATCGCCGCCGGCCTGCTGTGCATGGCCCTTACCGTGGGCGCCCAGCTGGCCTTTCCGCAAGCCATCGCCTATTTCATCGACAACGTGACCGCCCTCACCCGGCACGGTGTCACGCCGGGCATGGTCGCCGCCATGCTGGCCTTCAGCTTGCTGTATGCGCTGGCCTCGGCCGCGCGCTTCTACCTGCTGCAATCGAGCGGCCACATGGTCGTCATGGGCGTGCGCCGGCGCCTGTTCGACGTGGTGATCAACCAGCCCATCGCCTTCTTCGACAAGCACCATGGTGGCGAGCTGAACAGCCGACTCACGTCCGACGTGTCGGCCCTGCATGAAAGCCTGACCATCGGCGCGGCCAACGCCCTGCGCTCGCTGTGCGTGTTTTTGGGCGGCATCGCCATGCTGCTGCAGCTGTCGCCCATGCTGAGCCTGCCGCTGGCCTTGTTCATTCCCATCAGCCTGTATCTGGGCAAGTTATCCGGCAGCAATTACCGGCAGCGCGCGCGGGCCATTTCGGCCACTCTGGCCACCAGCGGCAAGGTGGCGCAGGAATATTTTGCCCATGCGCGCCTGGTGCAGGCGTTCAACCAGCAAGGCGGCGCCATGGCCCGTTACGCGCAAGCCATGCGGGAGCTGCTGGGAGTGTCCCTGGCCGGTACGCGGCTGCTGGCCGTGTTCCAGGGCGCGCAGGGGCTGCTCGCCTTCGTGGCCCTGCTGACCACCCTGTGCTTCGGCGGCCACCTGATCGGCCAGGGCCAGCTGACGGTTGGCCAGCTGACGGCCTTTGTCATCTATGCCAGCATGGTGACGGACACGGCCGGCTCCATCAGCGAGTTCTGGAACACCTGGATGCGCACCATGGGCTCGACCGACCGCATCTTCGAGATCCTGCGCAGCCACCGCGCCGTGACCGAGGCGCCGCCGCAGCCGCCGCTGGCCGGCCACATCGCGCTGCGCGACGTGCGTTTTGCGTATCCCGAGCGCGTACAGGTCGCGGCCCTCGACGGCGTCAGCCTGTCCATCCGCGCGGGTGAAAAGATCGCCCTCGTCGGCGCCTCGGGTGCGGGCAAGTCCACCATCGCCAGCTTGGTGCTGGGCCACTACAAGATGGACGCGGGCAGCCTGCAATTCGACGGCATCGACGCGCAGGTGCTGGGCGTGACGCAATTGCGGCGCCAGATGGCCGTGGTGGAGCAGGAGCCGGCCCTGTTTTCCGGCAGCATCGCCGACAATATCGCCTTTGCCGTGCCGGACCGGGTCGTGGCGCGCGAAGCGATGGTGGCGGCGGCGCGCCTGGCCCATGCCCACGATTTTATCGCGGCCTTTCCGGACGGCTACGACACCCTCGTGGGCGAACGGGGCGTGCAATTATCCGGCGGACAGAAGCAGCGCATCGCGATTGCCCGCGCCATCCTGCGCGCGCCGAAAATCCTGATTCTGGACGAGGCCACCAGCGCGCTCGACGCGGCCAGCGAACAGCTGGTGCAGCGCGCGCTCGACGCGCTGATGCAAGGACGCACCACCATCATCATCGCCCACCGCTTTTCCACCATCGTCAAGGCCGACCGCATCATCGTCATGGACAAGGGCCGGATTTGCCAGCAAGGCACGCACGCCGAGCTGCTGCGCGCGGGCGGCCAGTATGCGCGGCTGATGCAGCAGCAGCTGTCGCAATTCCAGCAGTTGCATGACAGTACGGCCACCCTGTAAAGTGGGCAAGATGAAAAAAACCTACCATGGCAGTTGCCACTGCGGCGCCGTGCGCTTCGCGGCCAAGATCGACCTGGCGGCCCCCAGCCTGCGCTGCAACTGTTCCTATTGCCTGAAAATCCGCTGCTGGGCCAGCCAGGTGCCGCCCGCCGACTTCCAGTTGCTGGCCGGCGAAGGCGACTTGAGCGCATACCGCTTCGGCGCCGGGCGCGAGCGCCACTATTTTTGCCGCCACTGCGGCGTACGTCCGTTTGGCTACGGCGATTCGCCCCGCAGCGGCCCATTTGTCGGCATTGGCGTGAACTGCCTCGACGATGCGGCGGCGGCCGAGCTGGCCCGGGTGCCCGTCACCTTTGTCGATGGCTGGCATGACGACTGGGACAGGCCGCCGCAGGAAACAGGGCACTTGTAAACAATGCAAATGTAGAAATGGTTGTCAGCTACGCCGGAGTTTTCCTACGTGGCGACAAGGAGTGTCCCTATGGTTAAGCCCGACGCTTGCAACGAGAATGGTCTCAACGGTGCTGCACGGCGCCGGAGCTCAGCAGGAACATCCGACCCAATATTGGAGCGGATGACGACGCAGACTAACCTTAGGGGACATGATCATGACTTCGAACAGCAACGACAAATCCGGCAGCCAATCGGACAAACAGCAATCGGGCAGCCAACAGTCGGACAAACAGTCCGGCAGCCGCCAATCGTCGGGCGGCACCCAGGGCGGCACGCACGAGCAGCACGTCGAGGCGGGCCGCCAAAGCCACAAGAATGACGGCGACAAGCAATCAGGCTCACAAGGTTCGCAGCAGTCGGGCCAGCAATCGGGCCAGGGCAAGAGCGGCGGCGGCAGCCAGCAATCGGGTTCCGGCTCCGGCACGCGCGGCGGCACGCATGAGCAGCACGTGGAAGCGGGACGTCAAAGCCACAAGAATGACGACAAATCCTGATTTCGCAGGCACGGCCCGATACCGCTGGTCGGCATGAAAGCGCTGACGGCCATGCTGTGCGCCGGGCTGGGCATGGGCCTGGCCGCCTGCGGCGCCAGGAATACGGCATCGAACGTGGAGGCCCCGGGCGCGCCAGCCGGGGTCTCCACGCGCGTGCTCGATGCTGGCGCCGACGCCCTGCAAGCCCGGCCGCCCATTGCGGCCCTCAATGCCTATCTCGACGGTTTTCATTTCTACAACGGCAATCTGCGCGGTCAGATGGAGGCGCACCACTATTGCGCCATCGTCAATGAAGAGTTGATTCAATGCGTGATTTACGACGGCAACGTCAAGGATGCCAAGCTGATGGGCGTCGAATACATCGTCAGCGCCAGGCTGTACCAAGGTTTGCCCGCGGCGGAAAAAGCGCTGTGGCACAGCCATGTGCATGAAGTGAAGTCGGGCCAGCTGATCGCGCCCGGCATACCGGCCGTGGCGGAAAAGGCGCTGATGCAAAAGCTGGTGGGCACCTACGGCAAGACCTGGCATACCTGGCACACGGATCTGCACAAGACCTTGCCGCTGGGCGTGCCGCAACTGATGATGGGCTTTACAGCCGACGGCCAGGCCGACGCCGCCATGGTCGCCGCGCGCGACCACCGCTTCGGCATCGATTCGGCCGAAAAACGCCGCCAGCGGACCGACATCGCCGCGCCCGCCATCGTTGCTGGTGCCGACGCCTGGCAGCACGGCACGGTCATCCAGCTGGCCGACCCGACGGGAATGCCGCACAGTTCATCATCACCGCCGCCGCCATCCACGCACACGGCCGCGCCCGCCATTTCGCGTCCAGCCAGATAGACGGCGTGCGAAAGGCCGTTGTCTGGATCGGCATTCTGGGAGATAATTACGCCCATGAACGATACCACTACCTTACCCCCATTGCCCGATCGCCTGTCGATCGACCCGAGCAGCCCTTACCACGTTGCAGCCGTGTTCGAGAACGACGTCGGCATCCGCTTCAACGACAAGGAACGACTTGACGTGGAAGAATATTGCATCAGCGAACGCTGGATCAAGGTCGCTTCCACCAAGTCCCTCGACCGCCGCGGCCGTCCGCTGCAGATCAAGCTGAAGGGCAAAGTCGAAGCGTTTTACCGCTAAGCAACACCTGCAGTTGTCATCGAGGCCGATTTTCATCGGCCTTTTTTGCGTCCGCCGCTTTCCGCTCAGGCAGCGCTGGTGACCAGCCCGGCCGCGGCCGCCAAGGGCAGCCACAGCATGGCGTCGGCCAGCACCTCGTCCGGCGCCCTGCCGCTGGACCGTGCCGCCTGCTGCGCGCACTGCGCCAGCGTCGCGCCCCCGGCCAGCGCCTGCAGGCAGTCAAATTGCCACGGCTGCAGCTCTTGCATGGCAAGCTGGTAATGCATGCGTGAAATGGCAACAAAGGCGGGACTGGCCTGCGGCTGAGCCGGCACGGCAGCGTCCGGCGCCACCTGCACCTGTTGCCAGAATGCACACAAGGGAAATGACAGGGCCAGCAGCCGCGTGCACGGCGCCAGGCGCCAGGCCGGCGCATTTCCCAAAAGCAAGTCCAGACCGGACGGCAGGACGGGCTGCGCCAGTTTTTCCAGCCCCGGCGCCCTGCCCGCCTCGCTGCGCGCCCGCTCCAGCCGCGCCAGTTCGACGGGAAAGCGCAAGACGTCCCCCTGCGCGCCGGCGGCACCCTGGCTGGCGGCGAGAAAATCGGCAAAGCCGCCGCCCAGGTCGTACAAGGTCGGGGAAGCGGACGGGTGGCGCCAGACATAGGCGCGGGCAAAGAAGGCGAACAGCTCGTCGCCCATGACCTTGCGCAAGACAGGATAGTCGGCCTGCAGGCATTCGAGCAGACGCTGCACGTAGCCGTCCGCATGGATGTGCAGCGGCGCCGGCCCGCCCCGCGCCCGCTTCAACACTTGCTCCTGCGTCAAGCCGTGGCGCTCGCTGGCCAGCTGCGCGCCGCGCGCCGCACCGCCCGGCGCCGTCATCGCCGTCAAAAACCACGATTGCAATTGCGCCAGCGGTGCGTCCGCGCGCGCGTCGCCGTCGGCGCTACGGGGCATGGGCGGCCTTCAGGTGAAAGCCCAGCGGCGCCGAGACGGCGGCCAGGCTCGCCGTGGCCGTGGCCGTGGCTGGCACGGCATCGGAAAACTCTCCCCGCCCGGCCGCGCGCGCCTTGTCGAGTTCAGCCAGCAGCTGCGGGTACGCCGGGATATCCGCATCCCATTCCAGCAGGGCCGACACGCCCCCCGTCAACTGCTGCGCCAGCGCGTACAGGCGCCAGACGGCGGCCGGCACGGGGGCGTCGTGCGTGTCGATCAGCACGTCGCCGCAGACGGTGGGCCCGGCCAGGTGGATTTGCACGATGTGGTCATGCGGCAACTGGCGGATGTAGGCTGCCGCGTCATAGCCATGGTTATGCGCGCTGACGTGGACATTATTAACGTCGAGCAAGAGTCCGCAGCCCGTGTCCACCGCCAGGCGGCCCAGGAATTCCCATTCCGGCATGCTGGACTGGGCAAACTCCACGTAGGTGCTGGGGTTTTCCAGGATCAGGGGCCGGCCCAGGAATTCCTGTACCTGGCGCACGCGCGCGCCCACATGGCGCAGGCTGGCCTCGTCCAGCGGCAAGGGCAGCAAGTCATGGCTGTTGAGCGAGGCGGCGCCCGTCCAGCACAGGTGGTCGGAAATCCACGCGGGGCGGATCTCGGCGGCCAACTGGCGCAGCTTGCGCAGGTAGGCCAGGCTCAGGGGATCGCTGCTGCCGATCGACAGCGACACGCCATGCATGACGATGGGCACCTGCGCCGCCACCTGCTCGAGCACATGGCGCGCATAGCCGTGGTTGTCGATGAAATTCTCGCTGATGATCTCGAACCAGTCCACCTGCGGCCCGTGTTCCAGAATGTGCGCGTAATGGGGCGGGCGCAGCCCCACGCCCAGGCCCAAGTTCGGCAGGCCCAGGCGCGGAAGCGCCGCTGGCTTGACGGCCGCCATCAAGTCGACGGCGGCAAGGCCAGGCGCAGGTCGGTGGGCGCCGGCGGCGCGCCCACCGGCGTGCCGCGCGCCGCCATCACCTTGCCGTAGGCTTCCCATGCCTTGTCGTAGACATTGTCGCCGGGCGCGAAGCGCATGCTCTGGTCCAGCGGAATGCTGTGGTGGTCGGGCGCGGGGCCGAAATCGTACAGGGTCATGGTGGCGGGCTCGGGCGGATCCTTCTTCGTGGTGTTCGGATACAGCTGCGATGCCGAAATCGGCACGGCGCAGCCGCCGAAGCCGCCGCATTTGTTGTCGCTGGGCGCGCTGTAGACTTTATCGTCCTGCGGCGGCGGTGGCGGCACGTAGCACTCGCTGCCAGGCGCCGCGGCAGCCTTGACCGAATGGCCGCAGGACGAGCCGCCCGTGTCCGCCTGGGCAAAGCCGCAGCCGCCTTGGGCGTGGCAGCCGTTGGAGCCGCGGCACGTATGGTAGACGGCCAGCGCGGCGCAGGTGGACAAGGCCTCGCCCTCCAGATGCATGCCCTGGCAGGCGTGGTACAGCACGCCTTTCTCGGCCAGCGGCACGCCCGTCGCCAGGTTCGGCGCCTGGCCCAGCACGGCCCAGCAAATGGCCATGCGGTCGCCCGCGCCCACCATCGACGGATACGGAAACTCCAGTTGCTGGTTCAGCCAGTACTTGTCCAGCACGGAAGTGATGCCATAGATGGCGCCCGTGGCCACCGTGCTCAGCATCCCCAATGTGCCGCTGGTATCCTTCAGGCGGTTCAGGGCGCCCGCCACGGCAGCGGGCGCGGGGATGTTCTTCGGCGCGGTGGCCGGATTGTAGCGCTCGTTGGTCAGCATGGCTTCGCTCCAGCGCCCGCCTTCCTTGTGCCAGCCGGCCCAGGTCTGCACGGGCAGCATGGCCTTGACCTGACCGAAGCGCTCGTAGTGGTCGAACGGGGCGCTGTCGTGGCGTGCCTGTGCGTCGCGCGATTCGGCGTCCTTGCCATTGTTCGCGTACGAGGGGTAATCGCACTTCAACGCGGCCAGGTCTTCGCGGTAGTCGGGCTGCACGGCCATCAGGCGCTGCCCTGCGTCACGGCGGTAGCGCTGGATGGCCGTGGCACTGCCCTCGCCCTGGTCCGTGATGGCCGCCATCATGTCGATGGCCTTGTTGAACGAGCCCGTCTGGCCGCCATCCTGGTCCTGCGGGCCGAAGCAGGTGTCGAACTTGGGAAACTCGGCCCGCGCATGGCCCTGCACCTGGCTGTTGAACATGTCCTGCTGCACCGAGCCGTTGACGAACAGCTTGTGCCACAAGGTCTGGCCATCCGTGTATTCGATGCTGATATAGCGCGCGTAGCACTCATACATGTAGCCGATGGTACCGAACAGGGGCAGATCATGCACGTGCTTGCCCGGCGTCCAGCCCACGAACGGTACCTCGGGGAAATATTTGGTGTGGTTGTGCTCGTCAAACTTCGCCAGCTGGGCGCGCGCCTGCTGTTCCGGCTGCTCGATGGCGAGGAACAGGTCACACTGGTTATCGTTCAGCTCTTCCAGGTTGACGCGCACGTGGCGGTAGCCGGCCGTGTCCTGCAAGTCGACGATGTGCGGGATCACAGTGCAATCCTTGCCGTAGCAGGTCCAGCCGTGGTCCTGCGACTGCAGCTCCGAGCCCGTGAAGCATGGCGCCGTGCCGATGGCCGTGGCCAGGTTGGCCGCCATCTGCAGGTGCAGCATTTCCTGGATGAAGACGCTGAAAATGATATTGAAAGCCTTCTGCTCCTTCAGTTCGGGCCGCGCCGTGGTGCCCATGCCCGGCCACTGGCGGCCTTCGTAGTAGGTGATGCCTTTCGAGTTGATCTGGTGCGTGCCCTGGATCGAATACATGGTGGCCATGTACAGGGGAATGGTGAACAGTTCCACGCTGACGGCTGCCTGGGCGATGGCGCGCACTGCCGCCGTATCGGTGGCCAGCATGTCGAGCGGACGGTTGCTGATGGCGGCCTGGGTGCTTCCTAAAACGGGCATTTTCATTCTGTCTCTCCACAGGAACGATGCGTTTCGGATATCGGGCCGGGCCGCACCATCTGCGTGCGCTGCTCACGGCACGGAAATCATACGCCTGAGAAAGATATTTTTGCGGCAAGATTTATGTGCTGGCCGCGGTATTGATCTGCGTCAATTCAGCCGGGTTTTCAGCGCATAAATAAGCGTTTTACGCCGCCATTCGATGACAATTGAATAGAATCGGCGAAACGCGCGCGTGTATAAGCGCCGCACCGTCCAAGGCCGACGCGTCGCTTGCATGATGATAGTCAGGCACCTGGCGGCGGCTGGAAGGCGCAAAAGCCGGGCCACTGGTGGCGGCTGTCGCACACTTTCAGGCAGCCTTGATTGCCCTTGAACGTGGCGACGACCTTGATGGGAAAGCCATACAGTGGCGTGGTGGCCAGGAAAGCGGACGGGCAGCTTTGCTCGTTGCTGAAGCGGAAAGTGATTTCTTCGCGGCGGCCCTTGCGCGCAAAGCTCAGCATGAAGGTTTCATTGCTGTTCCACTGCGCCTTGCCCGGCACGCGGAAGCGGTAGCGCGGACTGCCCGGCTGCTGGCCGTCAAGTTTTTGGCCGAAGATGCGGCTGCTGGCCGTGGCCGTTTCCACCTTAGCGATCGGATAAGGCACGGCAAACATGTAGGTGCCGGCGAAACCCTGGTCGAAGCCCAGGCCCTTCTGGTAGAACGGCACGACGATATGCGGCGCGCCCCCGTATTCCACGCTGTTGCGCGCCGTCATGCGCGACGTCAGCTTGTCGTCGGGCGCTTGCCCGAAGACGACGTCCACTTCCACCAGGGCCTGGCTCTTGTCGATGTCTTGCGCCAGATAATCCCTGGGGGTGATCTCGCTGTGCACGCAGCCGGCCAGCAACGATGCGGCGAAACAGCCGGCGATGAGTTGAGGGTAGCTCATGGCTGTTTTCCTTCCGGGGGCGCGGAACTGAGGCCCAAGCCCGTCACTTGCCAGCCGCCCTTGCCTTGTTTCCATTGAAATTGCTGGCCGAACCAGGCCAGTTCCAGCTCGCGCCGGATGCGGTTGCTATCCGTGCGGCCCTGGCGCGCCTTGATGGCGGCGCCCGCCTGCGCGGAAGCGGCCTGCGACAAGGGTTTCAGCCACCGTTGATACGTGTCGGACGGCAAGGCCAGCACGCCGGCCACGCCGTCGTCGCGCGTGGCGACGATGATCCCCACCTTCGTCAGCGCATTCGTCAGCGCATTCGTCAGATACGCGCCGCGCCGCCCGTCGGGCGAAACGGAGACCAGCATGGCGGGCGCGTAATCGCCGGTGACGCCGCCCGGCACGTCAAACCACAGCAGCTCGCCCGTGCCCGTGTCGAGCGCGCGGCCGTCGCGGGCAAACAGCAGCATCTCGGGACGGCCCGGCTGCGGCACGCCCCATTCGGGGTCGCGCTCCGTGCGCACCATGCTGTCGCGCTGCAGGGGACTGATGGGGCGCATCAGCGGTTCACCATTCTGCACGCCGATGAGGATGGTGCCCTGGCCCGTGTAGCCCTTGGTAAAGGCCAGCAGCATGGGCTGGCCCTCGCGCGTCGCTTTCAGCGGACGCACCTCCACCACTTCGCGCGCGCCGCCGGGCCAGTAGCCGTGCTGGCGAAAGGACAAGGTAACGAGCGCGTCGTGGCGGTCACGCGTGACGACAAAGTCGCCGTATTGCTGCATCACCGGCACGTATGGCGCTTGCGCCTGCGCGGCGGGCACGATGGCGGCGGCCAGGGTGGCGGCGGCGGCCAGGCGGTGTAAAGAAAAGAACAGCATGGCATCCTGTAAAGGTCGCAAGGTGCGAAGGAGGCATATCATAGACGATTTCCCGTCAGCAACACTGTCCGATAGCCAACATCAACGGCGCTGGATTTCGATCAGCTCGATTTCGAACAGCTTGGGCCACAGTTTGCCCGTGACAAACAGGCGCTTTCCGCGCCCATCCCAGGCGATGCCGTTGAGCACGGCATCGGGATTGGCCGTGCCCCGCTGCTCGGGCGGCAGCAAGCCCGTCAGGTCGATCCAGCCCACCACCTTGCCGCTGGCCGGGTCGATGCGGGCGATCACATCCGCGCCCCACACATTGGCGAACAGTTGCCCGTCGACCATTTCCAGCTCGTTCAGCCGGTCGATGGGCCGCCCTTCGGCTTTCACTTCGAAGCGGCGCACTTCCTTCAGGGTTTTCGGATTGAGCACGCGGATGGCCGACGTGCCGTCGCTCATGTAAACGAATTGATTGTCGCTGGCCAGGCCCCAGCCTTCGCCCGGGTAGCTGAATTTACGTTTCAATTTGAAGGTTTTCAGGTCGAAGACATAGCCGGTCTGCGAAATCCACGTCAGGCCCAGGAGCTCATCGCCCACATCCGTGATGCCTTCGCCGAACACGTTCTTGTCGAGCATGCTTTTTTGCAGCACCTTGCCCGTCGTCAATTCCACCTTGCGCAAGGAAGACTGGCCGTTCTGGCCCGTGCTTTCATATAAATGTCCATCCTTGAACAGCAAGCCCTGCGTGAAAGCCTGGGGATCGTGCGGATAGGTATTCTTGACGAAATAGCCATATACGGGCAGGGCGGCCTGAGCGTAGCCCATTTCGCTCATCAGGCCCACGGTGCATAACAATCCCAGCAGCAATGAGCCGGCCGTGCGTTTGAGTCTGGTATTGACGTTGATATTCATCGGGTCGGGCGGAAGTTGGCGAGCGCCTATTGTAAACGTGCCGCGTCCGCCATGCGCGCCCTGACGAGCTCCAGCCAGGCGCGCGCCGCGAACGACAGCCGCCCGCCCCGGCGCCAGGCCAGCATCAAATTCCACTCCACGGGCGGGCCGTCCAGGGGGATGACGTCAAATTGTGCGGCATCAAGCGTGTCGCAATACATCTTCGGCAGCAGGCAGATGCCCACGCCCAGGCGTACCAGCGAGGCAATGAAATCCCACTGGCCGCTGCGGCCCGTGATGCGCGGCGCGAAACCGGCCCGCTGGCAGGCATCCTGCACGATGTCGTTGAGGGCAAACGCGGCGCCATAGGAGATGAAGGGGCTGTCGGCCAGCTCGGCCAGGGCCACGGCAGCGCGCCCCTGCCACGGCGAGCCAGGCGCCGCCAGCAGGCACAGCGGCGAGCGCACGAGGGGCAAGGCTTCGAAATCCTGCCAGGTGGCCGCGTTGCCCGGATAGTCGAGCATGGTGCCCAGTTCCACCGTGCCGGTGCGCAAGTCGCGCTCGATCGCCTGCGTGCCGCTTTCATACATTTTCAGTTCGATGCCCGGATAGCGCTGGTGGTATTCGGCCAGCCATGGCGCCAGGGTGGAGTGCGTCTGCGGCGACACGCCGACGCGCAATTCGCCCCGTTCCAGATGTTGCAGGTCACGCAATTCCACCTTCAGTTCCGCATGCAGGGCCAGCAGTTCATGCGCGCGCGACAGCACCACCTTGCCCGCGTCCGTCAGCGTAAAACGCTTGCCCGCGCGGTCCAGCAGGGCCAGGTCCAGCGATTGCTCCAGCTGTTGCACCATCTTGCTGACGGTGGGCTGCGTCACGTGCAGCCTGGCGGCCGCGCGCGTAAAACTGGCTTGCTCGACCACTTCGACGAAGTAGCGCAGGGAGCGGATATCCATGATGCATTCCAATATCGAATGATAATCATGAGTTTAAGTCATTTTATCTTTTGATGTGGGCTCACTACAATGAAAACCTCCCCCATCCGTTTGAAAGCCTGCCGTGAAAGCCGTCCCTTGTTCCACCGCCGCCCCACTCTCCATCCCTGTCTGGCGCCAGCCCGCGCAGACCGCGTGGCAAGTGGGCATCCTGATCGCCGCCTGGTGGCTGGCCGACGCAGCCGCGTCCGCCCTGCACTTGCCGTTTTCCGGCGGCGTGGTGGGCCTGTTCGTGCTGGTGGCCCTGCTGCTGGCGGGCTGGGTGCGCCCCGCCGCCATCGAACTGGGCGCGAACTGGCTGCTGGCCAATATGCTGCTGTTCTTCATACCGCTGGTCGTATCCGTGGTGCAATTTACGCAACTGTTGAAGTCGCAAGGTCTGATGCTGTTCGTAAATATCGGCCTGGGCTTTGCCTGCGTGATGCTGGCGACGGCGCTGACGGTGGAATGGGTGTGCCGCTATGAACGCAAGTTGCGTCTGAATAAGCTGCTGCGCCAGCGCGCCGCGAGGGCGCAAGCATGAGCACCCTGCTGCTGTCGCTGCTGTTCCTGCTGCTGACCCTGGTGCTGTTCTACGCCAACCAGGCCGTGCACCGCCGCCACCCGCACTTCTTGCTGACGCCCGCCATCTGCACTTCGGCCATCTTGATCGTCATCGTGCAGGCCACGTCGACGCCGTTCGCCACGTATTTCGGCGAGACGCGCTGGCTGCCGTGGTTGCTGGGCCCGGCCACCATCGCCTTTGCGCTGCCCATCTTCCAGGAGCGCAAGCTGATCCGCAAGCATTGGCTGGCCTTGTCGCTGGGCAGCTGCGCCGGCATCGTGGCATCGGTCGCCGCCACCTTGCTGCTGGACCGGGTATTTGGCGTGCACGGCGACATGGCGCGCAGCCTGCTGGCACGCTCCGTCTCGACGCCGTTCGCGCTGGAAGCGTCGCGCCACATGGGCGGTTCGGCCCAGCTGACGGGCATCTTCGTGGTGATGACGGGCTTGTTCGGCTTGATGCTGGGCAAGCCGCTGCTGAAACTGCTGCCCTTGCGCATGCGCATCGCCCGTGGCGCCCCGTATGGCGCGGCCGCGCACGGCTTCGGCCTCTCCGTGGCGCGCAGGGTCGGCACGGAAGAAGGCGCCGTGGCCAGCCTGACGATGATCTTTTCCGGCATCGTGACGGTGCTGCTGGCGCCGCTGCTGGGACATTTGCTGGGCTAGCGGCCCGCTTGCAGCGCCTGCATGCCATGCACGATCAGGTCGATGCCCGCCAAAAAATCCTCGCGGTCGTCGTGCGCGCGCAGCTGGCCCGCCACCTTGCGGGCGAACGGAAACGCCTGCGCGTCGAGGCGTGACCAGGCGCCCGCCAGGGTGTCGAGGAAATGCGCGCGTTCCAGGCCCTGTTCCCGGGCGATGACGGCATTGGCCGCATTCTGCCCGCTCACGCCCAGCAGATAATTGAGCAAGGCGCATGCCGCCATCCACTGCCGGTCCTGCGGCACGCCCAGCGCATCGACCTGCCGGCCCAGGCGTTCCAGGATGCGCACGGTGGGCAGCTGGCCCGGCGCGCGCGACAGGGCCGAACCCAGCCACGGATGCGCATCCATCGCCTCGAACATGGCCAGCGCCACGGCGCGGATGCCCGCCTGCGGCGTATCGCCAGGCGGGGCGGCCTGCATGGCGCGGGCGACGATGGCGTCGCTGGCGGCCGTGAACAGATCATCCTTGTCGGCCACGTGCCAGTAGATGGCGCCCGCCCCCGTGGCCAGGCGCGCGGCCAGGGCGCGGAAGGTCAGGCCGCCCTCGCCCGCTGTGTCGAGCAGGGCAATGGCGGCGTCGATGATGGAGTCGCGCGTCAGCGAGTCGGCGCGTCGTGGTGGGGTCGCTACGGTATCGGGCATCGCTTATCTTGACACAGATGATGGCTTGCCGCAAAATTCTTCTGGAACGCCGTTCCACTACTATTTTGAACACCACCTGAAAGATCACCATGCAAATCGCCATCATCGGCGCGGGCCTGGGCGGGCTGATGCTCGCCCGCGTGCTGCACGTCCACGGCATCGCCGCCACCGTGTATGAAGCGGATGCATCGCCGCAGGCGCGCCGCCAGGGCGGCATGCTCGACATCCACGAGGAAAGCGGCCAGCAAGCGCTGCGGGCAGCCGGCCTGCACGACGCCTTCCTCGCCCTCATCCATGCGGGCGGCGAAGCGAGCCGCGTGCTCGACCAGCATGGCACAGTCTTGCACGACGAGGGCGACGATGGCACGGGCGGGCGTCCCGAAGTGCCGCGCGGCGAGCTGCGCCGCATCTTGCTCGATGCCTTGCCTGAAGGCTGCGTGCGCTGGGGCCACAAGCTGACAAACGTCGCGACGCTGGACGGCGGCAGGTACATGCTGAGCTTTGCGCATGGCGCCACGGCGGCCAGCGATCTGCTGGTGGGCGCGGACGGCGCCTGGTCCCGGGTGCGGCCGCTGCTCTCCAGCGCGCAGCCCGCCTACAGCGGCATTGCCTTCATTGAAACGTATCTGTTCGACAGCGACCGCCGCCACGGGGCCACTGCGCAAGCCGTGGGCGCCGGCGCCCTGTTCGCGCTGGCGCCGGGCAAGGGCATCCAGGCTCACCGCGAAGCCGATGGCGTGCTGCATGCGTATGTGGCCCTGAGTAAACCCGAAGAGTGGCTGGCAGGCATCGATTTTGCCGATCCCGCTGCCGCCCGGGCGGCCATCGCCGCCCAGTTTGCCGGCTGGGCGCCGGCGCTCACGGCCCTGATCACGGACGCGGACACGCCGCCCGTGCCCCGTCCCGTGCACCTGCTGCCCGTCGACCACCGCTGGCAGCGCGTGGCGGGCGTGACCTTGCTGGGCGACGCGGCCCATTTGATGGCGCCGGCCGGCGAAGGCGCCAACCTGGCCATGCTGGACGGCGCCGAGCTGGCGCAGGCGCTTGCCGCGCAGCCAAGCGACGTGGAAGGGGCCCTGCTGGCATATGAAGCGGCGCTGTTTGCGCGCAGCAGCGCGGCCGCGGCCGAGTCGGAACGCATCCTGCGCCTGTGCTTTGACGGCGACGCGCCGCATAGCCTGGTGCGGTTCTTCACAGGCATGCGGGACGCCGGCCCGGCACGCACTGTGTGAAAGGCGGCGCCAAAGCCCCACGCCAGCGGCCTTTATCGGGGATAATACGTCTTTCCCCATTCCAAGCAGCCGCGCCACGATGAAATACCCCGCAGTCCTTCCCTTCAGCGACATCCTGCCACGCCTGCATGAATTCGACGCCATCATCGACGTGCGCAGCCCGTCCGAGTTCGCGGAAGACCACTTGCCGGGCGCCATCAACCTGCCCGTGCTAGACGACGAGCAGCGCGTGCGCGTCGGCACGCTATATAAACAGACCAGCGCCTTCGAAGCGAAGAAGCTGGGCGCGGCGCTGGTGGCGAAGAATATCGCGCGGCATATCGAAGACGGTTTCCTCGGTCACCCGCACGAATGGAAGCCGCTCGTCTACTGCTGGCGCGGCGGCAACCGCAGCGGCGCCATGGCGCACATCCTGGCGCGCATCGGCTGGCCCGTCACGCAACTCGACGGCGGCTACAAGGATTACCGGCGCCACGTGAACGCCGAACTGGCCACCCTGCCCGAGCGCTTCGACTTCATCAACGTGCTGTGCGGCCCTACGGGCAGCGGCAAGAGCCGCCTGTTGCAGGTGCTGGACAAGCAAGGCGCGCAAGTGATCGACCTGGAGCAATTGGCAGCGCACCGCGGTTCCGTGCTGGGCGGCTTGCCAGAGGAAGAGCAGCCCTCGCAAAAGGCGTTCGAGAGCGCGCTGTGGCAGCAGTTGCGCCAGTTCGACCCGGCATTGCCCGTCTTCATCGAATCGGAAAGCAAGAAAGTGGGCCGCGTGCGCGTGCCCGACGCGCTGATGGACAAGATGCGCGCGGCCGCCTGCACCGACGTGCGGCTGGCCACGGACCAGCGCGTGCAATTGCTGATGCAGGACTATGCGCATTTCGTCGGCGACCCGGAGCGCCTGAATGTGCAGCTGGCCCTGTTGACGCAGCTGCATGGCAAGGAGAAAATCGCTCATTGGCAGCAGCTGGCGACGGCGGGCCAGATGGCCGAACTGGTGGAAGAGCTGCTGGTCCAGCACTACGACCCCGTCTACCGGCAATCGATCGCCCGCAACTTCAGCCGCTACGCCCAGGCGACGCCGCTGGTCTTGCCCGATATTTCAGAACATGCCTTTGAGCAAGCCGCGCGCGCGTTGTGTGGTATTGTCGGCACTAATTCCCCCTAAAGACGCAGTGCCGGGGTCGGCCCCTGAGGGTCCGACCCCAGACCTTGCGTTTGGGGTAAAAATGATCATCGTTGTACACAACATCAGCAGGAATTTCCATGTCAGATAGCGCAGCAACATCCAATACCCCCATCCGATTGACCGAATTTGCCCATGGCGGCGGCTGCGGCTGCAAGATTGCGCCCGGCGTACTGGCCGACATCCTGAAAGGCAGCGGCGGCTTTCCCCTGCCGAAGGAATTGCTGGTCGGCATAGAAACCTCCGATGACGCGGCCGTCTACCAGCTCAACGACGAGCAGGCGCTGATCGCCACGACGGATTTCTTCATGCCCATCGTCGACGACCCGTTCGACTTCGGCCGCATCGCCGCCACCAACGCCATTTCCGACGTGTACGCGATGGGCGGCACGCCCATCATGGCGCTGGCCCTGGTGGGCATGCCGATCAACAAGCTTCCCGTGGAAACCATCGGCCTCATCTTGAAAGGCGGCGAAACCATCTGCGCCCAGGCCGGCATCCCCATCGCGGGCGGCCACACCATCGATTCCGTCGAACCGATCTATGGCCTGGTCGTGCTGGGCCTGGTGCACCCGTCGCAAGTGAAGCGCAATGCGGGCGCGCGCGCCGGCGACAAACTGGTGCTGGGCAAGCCGATCGGCGTGGGCATCCTGTCAGCCGCGCTGAAGAAGAATGCACTGGACGCGGATGGCTACGCTTCCTTGATCAACAACACCACCAAATTGAATACCCCGGGCAAGAAACTGGCCCTGCTCGACGGCGTGCATGCGCTGACGGACGTGACGGGCTTCGGCTTGCTGGGCCACACGCTGGAACTGGCGCGCGGTGCCAAGTTGCAGGCGCGCATCGCCATGGCTGACGTGCCGCTGCTGCCGCAAGTGCAGCAACTGGTGCAGAATGGCAACATCACGGGCGCCTCCGGCCGCAACTGGCAGGGCTACGGCGAGCAAGTGGCGCTGGCCGACAGTCTAACTGCCATCGACAAGGCGATCCTGACGGACCCGCAAACGGCCGGCCCCCTGCTGGTGGCGTGCGCGCCGGAAGCCGTCGAGCAAGTGCTGGCGATTTTCCGCGCCGAAGGCTTTGGCGACGCCGTCGTCATCGGCGAGATGCAGGATGGCACGACCGGGGTTTCCGTATATTAATGAACAATCTTTCAAAGGCAGTCCCATGACCACATTCTCCAACAAGTTCCCCGCCATCCTGGCCACCGTCGCCGCCACCCTGGCCATCCACAGCGGCCTGGCGCAGGCGCAGCAAGTGCTGCGCGTGTCCGCCATTCCCGACGAAGCGCCGACGGAGTTGCAGCGCAAGTTCAAGCCACTGGGCAGTTACCTGGAGAAAAAGCTGGGCATGAAGGTGGAATTTACGCCCGTCACCGATTACGCGGCGTCCGTGGAAGGCTTGATCAATCACAAGCTCGACATGGTCTGGTTCGGCGGTTTCACGTTTGTACAAGCCAATGTGCGCAGCGGCGGCAAGATCGTGCCGCTGGTGCAGCGCGAGGAAGACACGAAATTCCGCTCCGTGTTCGTGACCACCAGCAAGGACATCAATCAATTGTCTGACCTGAAAGGCAAGAACTTCACGTTCGGCTCGGAATCGTCGACCTCGGGCCACTTGATGCCCCGTTACTATTTGCTGGCCGCCAAGATCAATCCGGATACGGACATGAAGCGCATCGCGTTTTCGGGTGCGCATGACGCCACCGTGGCGGCCGTGGCCGGCGGCAAGGTCGATGCGGGCACCTTGAACATTTCCGTATGGGAAAAGCTGGTCGAAGCGAAAAAGGTCGATCCAAGCAAGGTGCGCGTGTTCTACACGACGCCGGGCTATTACGATTACAACTGGAGCGTGCGCGCCGACATGAACCCCGTCGTGCGCAAGAAGCTGACGGACGCCTTCCTGGCGCTCGATGCTTCCACGCCGGAAGGCAAGGAAATCCTCGAACTGCAGCGCGCCACCAAATTCATCCCGACCAAGGCCGAGAACTACAAGGATATCGAAGCGGCCGCGCGCGATGCGAAGCTGTTGAAGTAAACGACGTCGTCGCGTTTTATCGTAGGTCGGATTAGCGGCAAAGCCGCGTAATCCGACACAAGCGATAATGCCAACAATGTTGTCGGATTACGGCCTCCGGCCTAACCCGACCTACGCTGCCGTCGCATGGCGTAATCCGACACACCAACGCCCCCATACCGAACATCGCATGACATTCCAACTTCACAAGGTCAGCGTCCACCACGCGGGTGCCGCCGGCAATGCGCTGGCCCTGCGCGATGTGGACCTGGACGTGGCCCAGGGTGAACAGATCGCCCTGATCGGCCCTTCCGGCGCCGGCAAGACCAGCCTGCTGCACACCTTGGCCTGCGCGCTGCGCCCGGCATCGGGCACATTGCACATCCTGGGCACGTCGCCCTGGCAAGTCGGCAGCGGCGAACGCCACGCCTTGCGCGCTCGATTATTCCTGGCGCCGCAAACGCCGCCGCTGCCGCCGCGCCAGCGCGTCGTCAACGCCGTGCTGGCGGGACGCTTGCCGCAATGGAGTTTGTGGACGGCCATCCGTTCGCTGGTCGCGCCCGTCGATCCGCGCGCCGCGTGGGAAGCACTGGGCAAATTCAACCTTCAGGATAAGCTGTACGCCAGGGTCGACCGCCTGTCCGGCGGCGAACGCCAGCGCTGCGGCATGGCGCGCGCGCTCGTGTCGGATGCACAAGTGTTCCTCGTCGACGAACCCTTGTCCGCGCTCGACCCCACACTAGCCTTGCAGACGATCCATGTGCTGCAGGCGGAAGCGACGGCGCGCAACGCCACCCTGATCTGCAGCCTGCACCAGGTGGAGATCGCGCGCGCCTGTTTTACGCGCATCATCGCCTTGCGCGACGGCAAGATCGTCTTCGACTTGCCTGCTAGCGAGGTCAGCGACGCCATGATCGCCGAGCTGTACCGCAACAAGGCCGATCCGGCGCCCCAGTTCGAGGCGGTGGAGGCGAACCTGGACGCCGCGAGGCCCCTTTGCTGAAGAGCGCCGACGCCGCCATGCCGCGCGACCCCGCCTGGCGCGGCCGCCTGACCGGGGCTGCCATCGTGCTGCTCGTGCTGTGGCCGATGCTGGTGCAGGCCGAATTCAAGCCGTGGATACTCTGGAATGCGCAAAGCCTGGCAGCCACCTGGCAATTCATCGCCAGTTTCGTGCCGCCCGCCCACTCGCTGGAATTTTTGCAGCTGGTGGCCATTTCCAGCTGGGAAACCATCGCCATGGCCACGGCCGGCATGGCGCTGGCCATGCTGGGGGCCATTCCCCTGACCTTGCTGGTGACGGAGCGCCTGTCGATTTCACGCATCGGCAGCGGCACCGTCTCGCCCCTGGCCGCCGCCGTGCGCCACGCAGTCCGTGCGCTGCTGGTGCTGCTGCGCAGCGTGCCGGAACTGGTCTGGGCATTGCTATTGGTACGCATCGTCGGCCTGGGGCCGACGGCGGGCGTGATCGCCATCGCGCTCACGTATTGCGGCATGCTGGGCAAGGTGTATTCGGAAATCCTCGAATCGTCGGACGCCGCCGCCTGCAACGCGCTATTGAACAACGGCAGCGGCAGATTAAAAGCCTTGCTGTACGGCGCCCTGCCCGAATCGGCCGCCGAACTGGTGTCGTACACGATCTACCGGTGGGAATGCGCGATCCGCGGCTCCGTCGTCATGGGCTTTGTCGGCGCGGGCGGCCTGGGCCAGCGCATGGATGAATCGATGAAGATGATGGCCGGCAATGAGCTGGCCACCATGCTGATGGTCTTCGTGCTGCTGGTGGCGGGTGCCGATGCCGTGTCCGCCATGCTGCGCCGGAGGCTGGCATGAAGACGGAACCGATGTTGCCCGTCCCTGCCCCCGTGCGCTGGTCGACCTGGGCCTTGCTGGCCGGTTTAGTGCTGCTGGTCATCGCCAGCTTCGCCACCCTGCCCCTGAAATGGGGAGAATTCTTCAGCGCCGACGCCCTGCGCACGAGCGCCGATTTCCTGCACGGCTTCGCCCCGCCCGAGCTGGCCGCCCCCTTCCTGATGAAAGTCGGCGTGGCCACGTTCGAAACCCTGGCCATGTCGACCATCGGCACGGTGATCGCCGCCATCCTGGGCGCGCTGCTGGCCCTGCCCGCCAGCGGCCGTTTCGGCAGCCTGGCGCGCAACGCGACGCGTGGCGTGTTGAATGTGCTGCGCTCGATCCCGGAGCTGGTGTGGGCCTCGATCCTGCTGATCGCCGCCGGCCTGGGCCCGTTCGCGGGCACACTGGCGCTGGCCCTGCACACGGTGGGCGTGCTGGGCCGCTTGTTTGCCGACGCGTTCGAAAACTGCCCGCCCTTGCCGGCCGCCACCCTGCGCATCAACGGCGCCCGGCCTGCGGTGGCCTTTTTGTACGCCACCTTGCCGCAGTGCGGGCCGCAGATGATGTCCTACACTTTGTACCGCTGGGAAAACAATATCCGCGCCGCCGCCATCCTCGGCGTCGTCGGTGCGGGCGGCCTGGGGCAGATGCTGAAATACCATCTGTCGCTGTTCCAGATGCAGAACGCCGCCACCGTCATCGTCGCCATGCTGCTGATGGTGGCCGCCGTCGATGGCCTCAGCTACCTGCTGCGCCGCGCCATGACCCGCTAATTTTCACTTTTCACAAGGAATGCCCATGTCAGGCTGGTGGACGATTATCTCGACAGAAACGCCGGAACAAATGGCCGATATGACGAAAGTCAACAAGGAAGCGTTTCTCGCCACGTGGGAAGCGGGCCTGTTCGGCGCCGACTGGATCGCGCAACTGTGTGAGCAAGGCAAGGCGACCCAGCTGGCCTTCAACGGCTTCCCCAACCGCTACACGGCCTCGGCGGACGTTATCACGCCCCTGCTGCTGGCGGGCATCGCCGAAGCGCAGGATGGGGAGTTTCCGCAAGATAAGCTCACGGGCTGGCCCGGCAGCATTACCGTGTATCCGGAGCGCATCGCCGCCTGCAGACCTGGACAGTTGCTGACGATCGAAGTGTGGGACCAATCGTAAATGATGACCAGAGGCAAATGATTTACACTGGCAGCTGAACAATAAAGGAGTCCATGCATGGGATTGGCAATAACAGTCGGCGCTCTGGCCGACCTGCACGAAGAAGACCCGGAAGGCGCGCAATGGTTGGCCGATTCCCTGGCGCAAGCGAACGCCCTGCTGCAAAAAGCGGGCTTGCCGCAGCATGGCGAACCGCTGGTCTTGCCGCAACTGCAGTCGCGCGCAGCGCTTGATTCCTTTCCATACAGCTACCTGCATTATTTGCGCCGCGCGTATGCGCATGCGGTCCAGGATGGGCAATGGCGGGCCACGCCGCTGGCCGAAGGCGAGGATCCAAGCGAAGATCCGGTGCTGGAAGCGGCGCAGGATGACCTGGACAGCCACCTGCTCTGCCATTCCGATTGCGAGGGCTTTTATTTCCCCCTCGTCTTCGACGACGTCATTTTTGCCGATGATGAACATCCGCTGCTGGGCGGCATGCTCGGTTCCTCGTACAGCCTGCGCGCCGAACTGGTCACGGTCGCGCCCGCGCTGGGCATTTTCCTGCTCGGCGACGAGCTGAGCGATGAAGAAGCGGCGCGCATCAATGCGCGTATCGACGCCGAAGACGATCTCGAGCGCGAACTGATCGCCTGGCTGGCCGCGTATGAGGCATGCCGGCTCAGCATCGCACACAAGACGGCGATCGTCTTCAATTGAGCCTGCTGATACGCCCCACCGCCGCCAGCGACTGGCCCATGCTGAAAGCCACGCGCCTGGCCGCGCTGCTCGACGCTCCGACAGCCTTCGGCGCCAGCCATGCCAGCGCGGCAAGCTTTTCCGATGCGGACTGGCAAGAGCGCGCCATCAGCACGCCGCAGCGCACCTTCTTCCTCGCCTTTGACGGAGAACAGCCCATCGGCCTGGCCGCGCAAGTGGTGGCCGGCAATGGCGAATGCCATTTGATCGCCATGTGGGTACAGTCCGCATATCGCGGCCTGGCCGTGGCGCAAGGCCTGGTCGAGGCCGTAAAACAATGCGCCGTGGACAATAGCCACGTTCGCCTGGTGCTCGACGTCGCGCCCGAGAATGCGCGCGCGGCGGCGTTTTACCAGAAGCAGGGGTTTGTCTTTTTGCCCGAATGGGAAGCGCTGGAAAGCCATCCGCATATCCGCGTGCAGAAGATGGAGTGGCTGGCGCCGGCTTGAACGCCATCCATCTGTACACACAACAACAATCCCACAATGCTCGATACCGCTGCTTTCCCACAGCATGCGCTGGAGCGATGACAGTACGATCGAACTGGCATTCGACAACGACCAAACTGCGCAGTGACTACCGGAATGTCTACTTGACCCGCTGCTTTTCCAGCTTGCGCGCCAAGGTGCGCCGGTGCATGCCCAGCCTTCTTGCCGTTTCGGAAATATTGAAATCCGTCTCGGCCAGCATTTCGTGGATGCGCTCCCATTCCAGGGTCTTGATGTTGGTGGCGCGGTTCGTCAGTTCGATGTCGGCGTTGCCGGCCACGTGGCCGAAGGCCGCTTCGATGTCGTCCGTGTTCGACGGTTTCGCCAAATACTGGCAGGCGCCCAGCTTGATGGCTTCGACGGCCGTGCCGATGCTGGCGTAGCCCGTCAGCACGACGATCAGCATTTCCGGGTCGTGCTGGTGCAGCATCTGCACGCAGGCCAGGCCGGACGTATTGCCATTGAGTTTCAAATCGACGACGGCGTAGTCGGGGCAATGCTGTTCCAGCAAGGCGCTCGCCTCATCGAAATTGGTGGCCAGGATGACCTGATAGCCGCGCCGTTCGAACGAGCGGCCCAGGGTGCGGGCAAACGCGGCATCGTCTTCCACGATCAGTAACAGACGGTCATCCTGCATGGTGGTCGCTTTCTCTTTCCAGTTTGATGGCCGCCAGCGGCAAGGCCAGGTGCACCACCGCCCCGCCCTGCACCCGGTTGCGCGCCGTCACCGTGCCGCCCAGGGTACGCGCGACATTGACCACCAGGAACAGACCGAGGCCGCCGCCGGGCTTGCCCTTGCTGCTTTGATATGGTTTACCCAGGTGCGTCAGCATCGACGGCTCGAAGCCGGGGCCCGCATCGGTAACGACCAGGTGCAAGGCGTCCGCTTCGCGCGTCGCTTCGAAGCGCAGCCACTCGGGCGACGCTTCCAGCGCATTGTCGAGCACATTGCAGATAGTTTGTTTCAAGGTCGAATCGAAGACGACGGGCACATCGTGCTCGATGCGGTTATCGTACTCGAAATCCTGGATCGGGCGGCTCGTGCGCCACTCGTCGACCAGCTCGTTGAGGAAGGTATTGATCGTCGTCTTGACGGAAGATTCCCCGCGCGCCTCGCCCGCCGACAATAAAATGCCGCTGACGATGCTCTTGCAGCGCTGCAATTGCGCCTGCATTTCCGTGATTTCTTCCAGCAGTTCGCTGTTCTTGCTCAGTTCCGGCATGCGGCGCCAGTCGCCGAGGATGACGGACAAGGTTGCCAGCGGCGTGCCCAGCTCGTGCGCGGCGCCCGAGGCCAGCAAGCCCATGCGGATGATGTGCTCCTCTTCCGCCGCACGCTGGCGCAAGTCGGCCACCTTGGCGTCGCCGGCCCGCTGGTTGCGGTTGATGCGCGTGATGAACACCACCAGCAAGGCGGCGTTCAAAATAAAACAGATCAGCAGGCCTTGCACGTACAGGCTGGAAAAGCCGCGCTCGGGGTCGATCGGCAGGATCAAGGGGCCGGGCAGCAAGGCCAGGCCCGCCAGGCACAGGCTGGTAATGGCCACCATGATCCAGGTCGACCACACTTCCAGCAGCACGGCGCTGAGGATGACTTGCAATAAATACAGGAAGGCAAACGGATTGCTGATGCCGCCGCTCAGGTAGAGCTGGGCCGTCAGCACGGTGACGTCGACCAGCAGCGCGAGGAACAGGGCCGTGTTGGAAACGGGCTGGCGTTCGTGCCAGCGCAGCAGGCTGGCCAGATTGAAGGCGATGAGGCAGGACAGCACTTCCAGCATGTAGGGCACGGGCAAGGCGATGCCCAGTCCCACGCCCACGCCGAAGATCGTGCTGATCTGGCCGATCACGGCCAGCCAGCGCAGCTGGATCAGCAGCTTCATGTTCTGGTGGCCGGCCGGATGTTCCATCTCGGCCGCCACGGCGCCGCGTTCTAGTACCTCGCGGTTGGGCAGGATTTCAATCCTGCCCGGCATGGTCGCTTTCCTGGCGATCGGCATTGCCCGCCTTGCGCGCGCGGCGGCGCCGGTCTTCGCGCACGATCCACCATGTGATGCCGGCCACCATCAGGGCCAGCGCGAACCACGTCAAGGCGTACACGAGGTGGTTGTTGTGGAACGAGATCACGGTCAGGCCGCCGACGGGGGCGTCACTGGCCGTTTCCGATTTTTCCTTCGCATCGACGAAATACGGCGCCACGTTGGTGAGCATATGCGAGGCGGCGATGGCGGCCACGTCGCGCGAATACCAGTGCTGGGTGGCAGGACTGTTTTCACGCAAGAAACCGCCGCCCGTCTCGCTGATGCGCAGCAAGCCGTCGACCTCGACGATGCCGGCCGGCGTGCTGGCGGCGATGCCGGCGCGTTTCGGCACAAAGCCGCGGTTGATGAGCACGGTGCTGCCGTCGGCCAGGCGCAAGGGCGTCACCAGCCAGTAACCGCTGCCCAGTGCCGTCGTTGCTTGCACCAGGGTATTGAAAATGGGGAGATAAGTACCGGAGAGTCGCACATGGCGGTATTCATCCGTTTGCTGCGTGATGCTGGCCCAGGCTGCGGGTCCAGGCGCGTCCGTTGCGGGCGCATGTACGCGTTGTTCGACGCGCTCGATCAGGTCAAGCTTCCAGAACAGGCGCTTGACTTGCCAGGTTCCCAGGACGCAGAAACCGGCAAACAAGATCCCCGCCAGCAAGGCTAGCGCATACCGCACAGCCATGCCGCGTGGGCCTGGCGCGGCATCTTGCGATGCGGCGCCAGGGGCGCGCCCGGTGTTGCTTGGGCGCGGTTGACTCATCATGGAGCCGTTTTCGTATGCATGTACTCAGGCATCAGATCCGGCATCATGTTGTGGTTCATGTGGTACATGACCCACAGGGAACCGGCCATGGCAATACCCACGATCATGATCGTGAAGATCAGCGCCATCATGTTCCAGCCGCCTTCGGACTTGGTGTTCATGTGCAGGAAGTACACCATGTGTACCACCACTTGAACGGCCGCGAATGCCAGCAGGACCAGGCCCATGGTGCCCGAGTTGGTGATGGCTTTCGTCATCACCAGCCAGAACGGAATGGCCGTCAGGATCACCGACAGGATGAAACCGATGGCGTAGCTTTTCAGGCTGCCATGATCGTGGTTGTCATGGTGGTGGCTATCGCCGTGTGTGTGGTGGTCGCTCATGGCAGCACTCCCATCAGGTAGACAAAGGTGAAGACGCCGATCCAGATGACGTCCAGGAAGTGCCAGAACAGCGACAGGCACATCATGCGGCGGCCGTTTTCCGGGGTCAGGCCATGCTTGTTCAACTGGAACATCAAGGTCACGAGCCAGATCACGCCGAACGTCACGTGCAAGCCGTGGGTACCGACCAGGGCAAAGAACGACGACAGGAACGCGCTGCGCTGCGGACCGGCGCCTTCGTGGATCAGATGAATGAATTCATACATTTCCAGCGACAGGAAGGCCAGGCCGAACAGGCCCGTGATGCCCAGCCAGACCAGGGTGCTGCGCAATTGCTTGCGCTGCATGGCCAGCATGGCAAAGCCGTAGGTGATCGACGACAGCAGCAGCATGGCCGTGTTGACGGCCACCAGCGGCAGGTCGAACAGCGCGGCGCCCGTCGGGCCGTCCGCGTAGCTGCGGCCGACCACGGCGTACGTGGCGAACAGACAGGCGAAGATCAGGCAATCGCTCATCAGGTAGAGCCAGAAACCGAGCAAGCTGCCGTTTTCCGGGTGGTGCTCGCGCACAAAGTAGCTGCGCGTGCTTGGTGCGGCGCCAGCGGCGCCGGTGTTATGGGCGATGGTATCAGACATGGCTGCTCAGCAATTTAGTATAAGCGTCTTCGGTACGGACCACTTCTTCCGCAGGAATGTAGTAATCGCGCTTGTAGTTAAAGGTATGGACGATGATCGTAATCATCATGACCACGAAGCCGATGCCGGCGACGAGCCACATTTGCCAGATCAGGCCAAAACCGACCAGTGCGGACAGCGCGGCGATCACGAAACCAGCCCAGGTGTTCTTCGGCATGTGGATCTTCGTGAAACCGGACGTCGGACGCTGGTAACCGTGTTTCTTCATGTCAGTCCATGCATCGAGTTCGTGCACTTGTGGCGTGAAGGCGAAATTATAGTCTGGCGGTGGCGACGACGTCGACCATTCCAGCGTACGGCCGCCCCATGGGTCGCCGGTGACGTCGCGCAGGGCGTGACGGTTGCGGAAACTCACATAGAACTGCATCAGCAGGGAACCGATGCCCAGCGCGATCGAGACGGCGCCAAACCAGGCGATGATGGTCCAGATTTGCAAGGATGGATCTTCAAAGTGGTTGACACGACGGGTCACGCCCATCAGGCCCAGCACGTACAGCGGCATGAAGGCCAGGTAGAAGCCGACGAACCAGAACCAGAACGAGCACTTGCCCCAGAACGCATCGAGCTTGTAGCCGAAGGCTTTCGGGTACCAGTAGTTGATCGCAGCAAATACACCGAACACCACGCCGCCGATAATCACGTTATGGAAGTGGGCGATCAGGAACAGGCTGTTATGCAGCACGAAGTCCGCTGGAGGTACGGCCAGCAGCACGCCGGTCATGCCGCCGATGGTGAAGGTGACCATGAAGCCGATCGTCCACAGCATCGGCAGTTCGAAGCGGATACGGCCGCGGTACATGGTAAACAGCCAGTTGAAGATCTTCGCGCCCGTCGGGATCGAGATGATCATCGTCGTGATGCCGAAGAAGGAGTTGACGCTGGCGCCCGAACCCATGGTGAAGAAGTGATGCAGCCATACCAGGTACGACAGGATCATGATGACGCAGGTGGCGTACACCATCGAGGCGTAGCCGAACAGACGCTTGCTGCTGAACGTGGCGACCACTTCCGAGAACACGCCGAACAGCGGCAGGATCAGGATGTAGACTTCCGGGTGACCCCAGATCCAGATCAGGTTGACGTACATCATGGCGTTGCCGCCCAGTTCCGTCGTGAAGAAGTTAAAGCCGGCAACGCGGTCCAGCGACAGCATGGCCAGAACAGCCGTCAGCACCGGGAAGGCGGCGACGATCAGGATGTTGGTGCACAGTGCGGTCCAGGTGAAGACAGGCATTTTCATCCAGGTCATGCCCGGTGCGCGCATCTTGACGATGGTGGCGATCAGGTTGACACCGGACAATAGCGTCCCGACCCCGGCAATCTGCAAGGACCAGATGTAATAGTCTACCCCCACGTCCGGACTGCCGACGATGCCCGACAGCGGCGGATACGCCAGCCAGCCCGTGCGGGCGAATTCGCCGACGAACAGCGAAGCCATGACCAGGGCGGCGCCCATGGTGGTCATCCAGAAGCTGAAGTTGTTGAGGAATGGGAAAGCCACGTCGCGCGCGCCGATCTGCAGCGGCACCACGTAGTTCATCAGACCCGTCACGAAAGGCATCGCGACGAAGAAGATCATGATCACGCCGTGGGCGGTGAAGATCTGGTCGTAGTGATGCGGCGGCAGGAAGCCGGCATTGTCGCCAAAGGCGATCGCCTGCTGGGTACGCATCATCAGCGCGTCGGCAAAGCCGCGCAGCAGCATGACCAAGCCCAGGATCATGTACATGATACCGATTTTTTTATGGTCGATACTGGTGATCCAGTCGCGCCACAGGGTACCCCAGACGCGGAAATACGTCAGTGCCGCAACGAGTGCGATACCGCCCAGGGCGACCATTGCAAAGGTCGCCAGCAGGATAGGTTCGTGAAATGGAATTGCATCCCAAGTCAGACGGCCGAATATAAGCTTCGTCAGATCAATATGGTCTAGCATTGTTACTCTCAGAGAAAAAAGGGAGGCGCCAGGCAAGCGGCGCCAGTATCTGCAGCGCCACTACGATGCGCTGCGGGATTCATGCAGTGGTTACTTGGCTTGAACGCCCTTTTCCACGACTGCATCGCTAGCGACTACTGCCGTTACGGCCGCTACCGGGCTTTTTGCCATCGTCAATTTGTATGGCTCGACCGGCGTCACGCACAGGGCGTCGGAAACGATGGTGCGGTTCAGAATTGCCTTGTACAGATCGTTAGGCACGGCGCTGTAGCGGCGTACCGGGTCGCGTTCGCTAGGCTGGGCCAGCGACAGGTAGTCGTCGCGGTTCAGCGCGCCGCCACCGGCACGTGCCGATTCCACCCATTTGTCGAAGTCCGCATCATTGACACCGTGGAACTTGAAGCGCATGCCCGAGAAACCGGCACCGCTGTAGTTCGCGGAGAAGCCTTTATAGACACCCGGCTTGTTGATGACGGCATTCAACTGCGTTTCCATGCCCGGCATGGCGTAGATCTGACCTGCCAGCGCGGGGATGAAGAACGAGTTCATGACGGACGACGCGGTGATCTTGAAGCGGATCGGACGATCGACGGGCGCGTACAGTTCATTCACGGAAGCGATACCTTGCTCCGGGTAGATGAACAGCCATTTCCAGTCCATGGCCACGACTTCGACGATCATCGGCTTGTGGCTGGCGGGAATGGGGCGGTTGGCGTCGATACGGCTCAATGGGCGGTATGGATCGAGGGTGTGGGTGCTGATCCAGGTCAGCAGGCCCAGCACGATGATGATCAACAGGGGCGCGCCCCAGATAATCAGCTCGAGGCGAGTCGAGTGGTCCCAGTCCGGCTCGTATTTGGCCGCGGTGTTGTTTTTTCTATAGCGCCATGCGAACAGCAGGGTCAGGGCGATTACCGGAACGATAATCAACAGCATCAGCAATGTCGAGATGACAATCAGATTGCCTTGCTGAACTGCGATGTCGCCAGACGGATTCAGTACCACCGTATTGCAACCAGCCAACAATGCGAGAGGTAAAAGAAGCAGTCCGCGACGAACTTTTAATGAAAACATACAGGAAAGTCCAGTACAGGGGATGAAGATATGGTACTGTATTCTCACTGGAGCGCACTGGCAATTGGACGTTTTGTCCTACCCCTTGCTCGGACTTTCACTTGGTAGACGAGGACTTCTCCTACAACTATCTAATGAATAGTCCTGCTCCGGGCGTGAGACACCCGGGGTAAGTTACGCGTTGGCCGAACTCGAAACGATATTGGAGACGATCATCATGTCCAGCACGCGCACACACAGCGGCGATGTACCCGCCGACTTTTCCCCCCACTCCCTGCGCGACGCACGCGGGGCCGGCACGGTCGAATCGCATATCGACCCCGGTGAGATCGCCGTCGGCGTGATCATCGGCCGCGCTTCCGAATACTTTGACTTCTTTGTTTACGCCATCGCCTCGGTGCTGGTGTTTCCGCGAGTCTTCTTCCCGTTCGAAGAACGCCTGGAAGGGACGTTATATGCGTTCCTGATTTTCTCATTCGCCTTCATCGCCCGTCCGTTCGGCACCGTGATCTTCATGGAAATCCAGCGCCGCATGGGACGCAGCGCCAAGCTGACGTTCGCCCTCTTCCTCCTGGGCGTGTCGACGGCCGGCATCGCCTTCCTGCCGACCTACTCCCACCTGGGCTTTGCCGCCATCATCTGGCTGTCCGTGCTGCGCATCGGCCAGGGCGTCGCTCTGGGCGGTTCCTGGGATGGCTTGCCATCGCTGCTGGCCCTGAACGCGCCTGAAAACAAGCGCGGCTGGTACGCCATGCTGGGCCAGCTGGGCGCGCCCGCCGGCTTCCTGATCGCCGCCGGCCTGTTCTGGTTCATGCTGACCAGCCTGACGGATGAAGACTTCCTCGACTGGGGCTGGCGCTATCCGTTCTATGTGGCCTTCGCCATCAACGTCGTGGCCCTGTTTGCCCGTTTGCGCCTGGTGTCGACGAATGAATATGCGCGCCTGCTCGACGAACGCGAACTGCAGCCCGTGAGCGTGTTTGAAATGAGCCGCGGCCAGGGCCGCAACGTGCTGATCGGCGCCCTCGCCGCGCTGGCCAGCTACGCCCTGTTCCACCTGGTCACCGTGTTCCCGCTGTCGTGGATTTCCGTCTACCAGACGCGTTCGGCCCCGGACTTCCTGCAAATCCAGATGCTCGGCGCCGTGCTGGCCGCCATCGGCGTGGTGATTTCCGGCTTGCTGGCCGATAAAGTGGGCCGCCGCACCACCCTGGGCGTGCTGGCCGTGCTGATCGCCATCTTCAGCGCCTTCGTGCCGACCCTGATGGGCGGCGGCAATACCGGCCAGAATGTGTTCATCCTCGTGGGCTTCAGCCTGCTGGGACTGTCCTACGGCCAGGCTGCCGGCGCCGTGACGGCCAACTTCCCTGCCCGCTTCCGCTATACGGGCGCGGCCCTGACGTCCGACCTGGCCTGGCTGGTCGGCGCCGGTTTCGCCCCGCTGGTGGCGCTGGGCCTGTCGGCCAACTTCGGCCTCGCCTATGTCAGCTTCTACCTGCTGTCGGGCGCCGTCGCCTCGCTGGCCGCGCTGAGCCTGAACCGGGCGCTGGAAATCCGCGACTGACATATATATAGAGGCAAATCGGGTGGCAGCGTGCTGCCACCCGACAATACCCAAGAAACGCCGGCACCGTCCGGCGTTTTTTCATGCCCGCTCCTTGGCCAGGCTTACTGTATCGCCAGCTGCCGCCCTCCCGTCCCCTCTTTCTTCGGCAAGTCCAGCAGCAGCACGCCATTTTCATAGCGCGCCTGCGCGCCGGCCTCGTCCACCTCGTGCGGTAGCACGAAGCTGCGGTATTGCTGGCCATACTCGCGTTCGCTGCGCACGGTCTTGCCGCCGCCGTCGCGCGTCACTCTTTCATCTTTGAGTTCGGCACTGATGGAGACGCGGCTCCCCTCGATGGAGACCTTGATATCGTCCTTGTTGACGCCTGGAATGTCTGCCTGCACCTGATAGGCTTGCTCGGTTTCGGAAATATCGACGCGCATGCGTGACGAACCCGCATCGCGCAAGCGCAAGGCGGGCGCGAAAAAGTCATGCATGAAATCTTCCATGTCGCTGAACGGGTCGAAACGTGCCAGCGGGTTTTGCGGATCGCGACGCATCAATTGATTAGCCATGATGTCCTCCTGCATGGGATGGTTTGCACACGGCGGTCGTCGCAGGGACGCCGCCACCTCCTGCATCTTAGGATGCGAACCGCTTGTCTCTTTGATCTGCCTCAATCGCGGCCAGCTTGATTTTTCCCCGACGATCATCTGTGCGCTGGCGCGCTTTGCACCGCCTTACGCGTCGGCAATTTAGCGCAAGACTGTTATGCTAGCGCACGCTATGCTTGACCACCAGAAACCTTGCATTTCAATTAAAATTGACTTTTTCGCGACAGCCTTACACGGACATGATGAATACCAAGACCCCGATCGACTCCTTCAGCTTTCGCCGCATCCTCGCCCGCAACGTTACCTTGCCGCTGCTTATCGGGATCGTCACGGCCCTCGTCTTTGTCGGCCTGATCGCCTACCTGCTCTCGGCCCTGCGCTCGGTCGAGCATTCCGAACGGGTGATCGGCAACGCCAACGAGGTCATGAAGCTGTCCGTCGACCTGGAAACAGGCATGCGCGGCTACCTGCTGACGGGCGATGAAACGTTTTTGGCGCCGTATAAATCGGGCAAGGCAAAGATCGCCGTGGAAATGAACACGCTGCTCGAGCTGGTGTCCGACAACTCCATCCAGGTGGACCGGCTGCGCCGCATCCGCGCGCTGCAAGGCCAGTGGATGGAGTACGCGGAAGCCGTGATCGCCCAGCGCCGCAACAACCAGGAATTCCTCGCGCGCGTGCGCCAGGGCGAAGGCAAGCTGGAATTCGACGAAATCCGCCGCGAATTCCTCACCTTCCTGTCCATGGAACAGCGCCTGCGCCAGGAGCGGGCAGACTCGGCCGAGGGCCGCACCATGCTGGCCGTGGTGGTGTTCCTGATCCTCAGCCTGGGTATGTCCGGCTTGCTCGCCTACCTGGGACGGCGCGAACTGCTGCGCCTGTCCGATATCTATAACGATGC
The DNA here is from genome assembly GCF_058796955.1 of Janthinobacterium sp. GW823-FHT03B06. Taxonomy (NCBI): domain Bacteria; kingdom Pseudomonadati; phylum Pseudomonadota; class Betaproteobacteria; order Burkholderiales; family Oxalobacteraceae; genus Janthinobacterium; species Janthinobacterium sp. GW823-FHT03B06. Next base: position 758,233 of record NZ_JBXAJE010000001.1, on the reverse strand, counting down.
GCTCGAGCAGCGCGGCAAGGACAACGACGTGCTGCAGGAGCAAGCATGGCTGCGCACGGGACAGACGGAACTGGCGGCCCACACGAGCGGTCAGCTGGGCCTGCCGCAGCTGGGACGGCACGTGCTGGACTTCCTGGCGCACCGCCTCGACGTGGCCGTCGCCACCCTGTACGTGGTCGACGAGGATGGCAGCCTGCGCCGTACGGCCGTGTACGGTTTCAACGAACAGGGCGTGAAGGAAAAACAGGTGTTCAAGCTGGGCGAAGGCCTGGTGGGCGAGACGGCGCGCGAAAAGCGCCTCAAGCACGTGCAGCAAGTGCCCGAGAATTATCTGACCGTGACGTCGAGCCTGGGCAGCGGCGCGCCGCTGGAACTGGTGTTGGTGCCCGTCAACAATGAAGGCGTCGTCAACGGCGTCATCGAACTGGGCTTTACGCATCCCGTCAGCGCCCGCGCCAAGGAGTGGCTGAACCTGATTGGCACCAATATCGGCACGTCGCTGGAAGCGGCCCTGTACCGCCAGCGCCTGCAAAATGTACTGGAAGAAACGCAGCAATTGAATGAAGAACTGGAAGTGCAGCAGGAAGAACTGCGCACGGCCAATGAAGAGCTGGGTGAGCAATCGCGCGTGCTGGAACAGTCGCAAGCCCACCTGGAAGAGCAAAAAGCGGCGCTGGAGCAGTCGAACGAGCAGCTGGCCGTGCAGGCGCTGTCGCTGGACCAGAAGAACATGGCGATCGTCCAGGCGCACGCCCAGCTGGAAGCGCGCGCCGAAGAGCTGCAGCGGGCCAGCCGCTACAAATCCGAATTCCTGGCGAACATGTCGCATGAGCTGCGCACGCCGCTGAACAGCTCGCTCATCCTGTCGAAGCTGTTGTCCGACAACAGCAGCGGCAACCTGACGCCCGAGCAAGTGACGTTTGCGCAAACCATTTATTCGGCCGGCAATGACCTGTTGACCCTCATCAACGACATCCTCGACATTTCCAAGGTCGAGGCGGGCAAGCTGGAGTTGACGCCGGACGCCGTGCCTTTCGACGAGCTGCTCAGCAGCATGAAGATGCTGTTCGGCGCCCAGGCGCAACAAAAGAAACTGGTATTTGACGTCAAGGTGGCGCCGGACACGCCGCCGTCCTTCGTCAGCGACCGCCAGCGCCTGGAGCAGATCCTGAAAAATCTGCTGTCGAACGCCATCAAGTTTACCGATGCGGGCACGGTGTCCCTGCACGTGAGCGCCGATGCGGCCGGCCAGGTGCGCTTCCAGGTGCAGGATTCGGGCATCGGCATCGCCGACGACCAGCAGCACAAGATTTTCGACGCCTTCCACCAGGCCGACGGCACCACCAGCCGCCGCTATGGCGGCACGGGCCTGGGCCTGTCGATTTCGCGCGACCTGGCCGCCTTGCTGGGCGGCGGCATCGAGCTGGCCAGCACGCCGGGCCAGGGCAGCACGTTTACCTTGGTGTTGCCGGCCGTCATGCCGGAACGGGCGGTGGAGGCGGCGGCAGCGCCCCACGCCGCGCCGCAAGCGCCCGCAAAAACCGCGGCCGCCGCACCGAAGGCGGCGCCTGCCGCCAAGCCCGTGCCGCTGCCCACGTTCCAGGATGACCGCGATAGCGTGCCCCCCGCCAAGACGGGCCAGCGTTCCGTGCTGGTGATCGAGGATGAGCCGTCGTTTGCCGGCATCCTGTTCGACCTCGCGCATGAAATGCAATACCGCTGCCTGGTGGCGCACGGCGCAGACGAAGGCTTGCGCCTGGCGGAAGAATTCCTGCCCGACGCCATCCTGCTCGACATGGGCTTGCCGGACCGCCCTGGCTTGCTGGTCTTGCAGCAATTGAAGGAAAACCCGATAACCCGCCACATTCCCGTGCACATCGTCTCCGGCAACGACCAGATCCAGGAAGCCATGCAGCTGGGCGCCATCGGCTACGCCACCAAGCCGCGCACGCGCGAACAATTGAAGGAAGTGTTCCACAAGCTCGAATCAAAATTCACGCAGCAGATGAAGCGCATCCTGCTGGTCGAGGACGACGAACGCCAGCGCGAAAGCGTGGTCCACCTGATCAGCGACAACGACGTGGAAATCACGGCCGTGGCGCTGGGTGAACAGGCGCTGGAACTGCTGAAGACGCAAATTTTCGACTGCATGATCATCGACTTGAAGCTGCCCGACATCCAGGGCAACGAATTGCTCGAACGCATGGAACATGAAGAGCTGTGCTCGTTCCCGCCCGTCATCGTCTACACGGGCCGCAACCTGAGCCGCGAGGAAGAAGCGGATTTAATGAAATATTCGCGCTCGATCATCATCAAGGGCGCCCGTTCGCCCGAGCGCCTGCTCGACGAAGTGACCCTCTTCCTGCACAAGGTGGAGTCGGAACTGTCGAGCGAGCGCCAGGGCATGCTGCAACAGGTGCGCAGCCGCGAGCGCGTGTTTGAAGGACGCAAGATTTTGCTGGTGGACGACGACGTGCGCAATATCTTTGCCCTGACGAATGCGCTGGAACAGAAAGGCGTGGTGGTGGAAATCGGCCGCAACGGCTTCGAAGCCATCAGCAAGCTCAACAGCGTGGACGATATCGACCTGGTGTTGATGGATGTCATGATGCCGGGCATGGACGGCCTGGAAGCGACGCGCTTGATCCGCGCCGATGGCCGCTACAACAAGCTGCCCATCATCGCCATTACGGCCAAGGCCATGAAGAATGACCAGGAAGAATGCCTGCAGGCGGGCGCATCCGACTACCTGGCCAAGCCGATCGACCTGGACCGTCTGTATTCCTTGCTGCGCGTGTGGATGCCAAAGATGGAACGCATCTGATGCCACACCACGCGATGGAAAGCCGCTGATGTCCCCGCGCTACACGGACGAGCAGCTGCACGCGTTGATGGAAGCCATCTATCAGCGCTACAGCTACGACTTTCGCGACTATTCCCTGCCCTCGCAGCGCCGGCGCCTGAACCAGGCGCTCGAGCGCTTCCATTGCGCCGACTTGCCTGCCTTGCAGCAGCTGGTGCTGGACGACGCAGCCAGCTTTGGCAAGCTCCTGCAGATTTTGACCGTGCCCGTCACGCAAATGTTCCGCGACCCGGCGTTTTTCCTCGCCTTGCGCGAACACGTCGTGCCCGTGCTGAAAACCTATCCATCGCCGACCATCTGGGTGGCCGGCTGCTGCACGGGCGAAGAGGCGCTGTCGCTGGCCATCGTGCTGCACGAGGAAGGCTTGCTCGAACGCAGCACGATCTACGCCACGGACATCAATCCGCAAGCGCTGGCCACGGCCGCGCGCGGCGTGTATCCGCTGCACCGGCTCGAGGAGTATGGCGCCAACTACCTGGCAGCGGGCGGCCTGGGCCAGCTGGCCGACTACTACACGGTCGAGCATGCCACGGCGCGTTTCCAGCAGCGTCTGCTCGACAGTATCAACTTTGCCGACCACAGCTTGTCCACGGACAGCGTTTTTATCGAAACGCAATTGATTTTGTGCCGTAACGTGCTGATTTACTTCAACAAAACCTTGCAGGAGCGGGCCCTGGGTCTGTTCCACGACTCGCTGTGCCACCGGGGTTTCCTGGGCCTGGGCAGCAAGGAAAGCACGCATTTCACGCGCTTTGCCGCCGACTTCGAGCCATTGCCGGGTCCCGAAAAGCTCTACCGCAAGCGTGCGCCGTCGCACGCCGCTTCCCATTACGCTGGGCGGCACATGCCAGGATTGAAACATGATGAATGAAACAAGTACCAAACTGCTGATCGTCGATGACTTGCCGGAAAACCTGCGCGCGCTCAATGCGCTGATCCGCGAGAGCGACCGCAGCGTCTACCAGGCCTCGTCGGGCGAAGAAGCGCTGGCCCTGCTGCTCGAACACGATTTCGCGCTGGCCATCCTCGACGTGCAAATGCCGGAAATGGATGGCTTTGAGCTGGCACAACTGATGCGCGGCACGGAAAAGACGCGCCACATCCCCATCGTCTTCGTCACGGCGGCCGGCAAGGAAATGAATTTCGCCTTCCAGGGCTATGAAAGCGGCGCCGTCGACTTCCTGCACAAGCCGCTCGACATCAATGCCGTGCAAAGCAAGGTCAACGTGTTCGTCGCCCTGCACCAGCAGCGCAGCGAGACGCGGCGCCAGGTGCAGGCGCTCGAGCACAGCCGCCAGCAGCAGGAAGCGTTATTGAAGGAATTGCGCGCCACCCAGGCGGAACTGCAGCGCTCGCTGCGCCTGCGCGACGAATTCATGTCCATGGTGGCGCACGAGCTGCGCACGCCCCTGAACACGCTGTTCCTCGAGACGCAGATGCGCACCGTGAACCTCGAGCGGGGCAATCTGGCCGCCTTCGAGCCTGAAAAGCTGGGCAAGATGGTGGCGCGCGACGGGCGGCAAATCCGCAGCATGGTGCGCCTGATCGACGACATGCTCGACGTGTCGCGCATTACCAGCGGCAAGCTGTCGATCCGCCGCGAATCGGTCGATCTGACCAGCCTGGTGCGCCGGGTGGCCGACGACCTGTCGCCGTATGCCGCCGCGGCCGGCAGCGTGCTGGAAGTGCTGGCCTTCGAACCTATCCACGGTTACTGGGATGCCTTCCGCGTCGAGCAAATCGTTGTCAACCTGATCAGCAATGCCGTGCGCTACGGCCAGGGCCAGCCCGTGGAAATCAGCCTGGCGCACACGCAGAACAGCGCCGTCATCGAAGTGCGCGACCATGGCATCGGCATCAACGCGCGCGACCAGGAGCGCATCTTCGACGCCTTCGAGCGCGTCATGCACCAGGACCGCACCGGCGGCCTGGGCCTGGGGCTGTTCATCACCAAGCAACTGGTCGATGCGCATGGCGGCGCCATCACCCTGCAAAGCCAGCCCGGCAATGGCGCCCTGTTCAGCGTCACCCTGCCGCTGGCCGGCAGCTGAGGCCGGCATGAGCATCACACCCGCCCCCCGCGGCCAGGCCGGCGCCAGCGGCGTCGCCTTCTTGCTGCAGCTGGAACGCCGGCTGCGGCTGCTGCAGGACACGGGCGAGATCCTGTCCCTGTCGGCGCAGCTGCTGGGACAGCGCCTGGGCGCCCAGCAGGTGGCCTGTTTCGATATCGATCAGAGCCTGCAATGCCCTACCCTGCAGCATGCGTGGAGCGACGGCCTGGCGCCCGGCGCCGCCGGCGAGTATTTCCTCGGCGATTATGCCGCCCGCCTGGCCGATGCACTGGCCGCCGGCCAGGCGCTGGCCGTCAGCGATGTGGCGAGCGACCCGCGCACGGCCATGCCGGCCGCGCTGGCCACGTTTGCGCGCCTGGGCATCCGTGCCTTCCTGAACATTCCCATTGCCAAGGAGGGCCGGCTGGCGGCCCTGTTCGTCGTGCACAGCAGCGCGGCACGGCTGTGGCATGCGGACGAAATCGAACTGGCCGTGCAAGTGTCGGAACGGGTCTGGTCGACCATTTTGCGGGCCCGGGCGGAATCGCGCCTGCGCGCCCTCAGCGCCACCATGGAAACGCAGGTGGCCGAGCGCACACGCGAGTTCGGCCGCACATGGAACGTCAGCCCCGACTTGCTGGGCGTGCTCAACCTCGACGGCTATTTCGAACACTCGAACCCCGCCTGGCAAGCCACCCTGGGCTGGTCGGTCGAGGAAATCCGCACGACGAAATTTTTTGAACTGATCCATCCCGAAGACTTGCCGCGCACCTATGCGGCCTGGGAGGCAGCCAACCAGGGCCAGCCGGCGCTACGCTTCGAAAACCGCTACCGCCACAAGCTGGGCGGCTGGCACTGGCTGTCGTGGGTGGCCGTGCCCGAGGGCGAGAAAGTGTATTGCAGCGCGCGCGACATCACCGTGGAAAAGAAACTGGAAGCGGACCTGGCCGCCCGCAACAGCGAGCGCGAACGGCTGTGGCGCAGCGCGCAAGACCTGATGGTGGCCATCGATGCCGACGGCTGCTTTACCGCCGTCAACCCGGCCGCCAGCGCCATCCTGGGCTGGCTGCCCGAGGAAATGCTGGGCCGCAGCCTGTTCGACTTCGTGCTGCCCGAGGATGCGGCCGCCACGCGCCAGGCGCTGGCGCAAGTGTCGCGGGAAGCCATGCCCAGCTTTGAAAACCGCTACCGGCACCGCGATGGCGGCCACCGTTGGCTGTCGTGGGTGGCGGCGACCGAAGGCGACCTGGTGTTTGCCACCGGGCGCCACGTCACCCTGGAAAAGGAAGCGCAAAGCACCTTGCTCAGCATGCAGGAATCGTTGCGCCACAGCGAAATGGCGCTGCTGCAATCGCAAAAACTCGAAGCGCTGGGCAAGCTGACGGGCGGCGTGGCCCATGATTTCAATAACGTCCTGCAAATTATTTCGGGCAATCTGCAACTGCTGCAGATGACCCTGGACGGCGACCCGCTGGCCGCCAAGCGCATCGCCAGCGCCTCGGCCGCCGTGGAACGGGGCGCCAAGCTGTCGGCCCAGCTGCTGGCCTTTGCGCGGCGTCAACCGTTGAAACCGCTGGTGACGGACCTGGCGCAACTGCTGCGTTCGACGGAAGAGCTGCTGCGGCGCGCCACGGGCGAAACCATCGAAACGCGTCTGCTGCTGGCCGACGACTGCTGGCGCGCGCTGGTCGACCCGCACCAGCTGGAAAACGTCATCCTCAACCTGGCCATCAACGCGCGCGACGCCATGAATGGCCAGGGCCAGCTGACCATCGAACTGAGCAACAGCGTGCTGGACAGCGGCTACGCGGCGCGCCATGCGGACGTGGCACCCGGCGACTACGTGCAGCTTGCCGTCTCGGATACAGGCACGGGCATTCCCGCCGAGCTGCTGGACAAGATTTTCGAACCGTTCTTCACGACCAAAAGCGAGGGCGAAGGCACGGGACTGGGCCTGTCCATGGCCTATGGCTTCCTGCGCCAGAGCGGCGGCCACCTGACGGTGGACAGTTTGCCGGGCCACGGCAGCACCTTCCGCATCTACCTGCCGCGCTCGCTCGAAGCGGAAACGGAACTGCCGCTGCAACTGGGCGGTCCCGTGCTGGGCGGCAAGGAAACCATCCTCGTCGTGGAAGACGACGTGCAAGTGCAGACGACGGTGGTGGACATGCTGCGCGGCCTCGGCTACGTCGTGCTGCGCGCGAGCGACGGCGAAAGCGCACTGGCCATCGTTGGCAGCGGCGTGCCCATCGACCTGCTGTTTACGGACGTGGTAATGCCGGGCAAGGTAGCCAGCACGGAACTGGTGCGCCAGGCCCGCTTGCTGCTGCCGCAGCTGGCCGTGTTGTTTACCTCGGGCTACACGCAGGACGCCATCATGCAGGGCGGCCGGCTGGAACCGGGCGTCGAGCTGCTGAGCAAACCTTACCGGCGCGAAGACCTGGCGCGGCGCATCCGCCACCTGCTGGCCAACGGCCGCCATGTGACGGCCCTGCACCAGTACCGTGCGCAGCTGGCGCCGCAGCCTGCGCCGGCGCTGCCGGAGGGAAGGCATATCCTGTTGGTGGAAGACAATGCCGACGCGCGCGCGATGACGAGCGAACTGCTGGCCATGCTCGGCCACACGGTGCTGGCCGTGGGCACGGCCGAGGAAGCCCTGCCGCTGCTGGGCACGCCGGGACTGGATCTGCTGCTGACCGATATCAGCCTGCCGCAGATGTCGGGCGTCCAGCTGGCCGAGCTGGCGGCGCGCGACTATCCGCAGCTGGAAGTGGTGTTTTCCACCGGCCATGCGCCGGCCAATTCCGGCGTGCTCGACCCGCAGGCGCGCTTTCTGGTGAAACCATTTACCGTCAAGCAATTACAGCGGGCCTTGCTGCCGCCAGGTCAGTAGACGTCGAGCCGGCGTGCCTTCAGTGCGCTGGCCAGCTCTTCCAGGCCAAACGGCTTGCGCAGGAATCGCGCGCTGGCGTCCTGCATCAGGCTGGCGCCCCAGTCGTGTCCTGAAGCAAACACCACCTCCAGCTGCGGCCAGTGCGCGCGCGCATGGCGCGCCAGCTCCAGGCCGGACATGGTGGGCAGGCTGATGTCCGTCACCAGCACGTCCAGGCCCGGCATGGCCAGGAGCGGCATGGCCGCTTCCGCGCTGGCCACGCCGTGCACGGTGTGCCCCAGCATATTGAGCATCTCGGTGGTCATTTCGCGCGCATCGTCATTGTCTTCCACCAGCAGGATGCGCCGCCCGGACGGATCGGGCGCGCCCACCAGGCGGCGGTCGGCCAGCAAATGGCGGATGCGCCGCGCCAGGTCTTCGCGCTGGTAGGGTTTGCTCAACAGCTCGACGCCAGCGTCCAGGCGCCCGCCGCGCATGATGGCGTTATGCGTATAGCCCGAGGTAAACAGCACGGCCAGGTCCGGCAGCAGCAATCTCGCCTGCTGCGCCAGCTCCTTGCTGCTGACGGGACCGGGCATGACGACGTCCGTAAACAGCAGGTCGATGGCCACGCCCGTGCCCAGCAGGGCCAGCGCCGAGGCGCCGTCGTCCGCATGCAGCACGTCGTAGCCGAGGCCGCGCAGCATGTCGACCACCGTGTGCTGCACGGGCGCGTCGTCTTCCACCACGAGGATGGTCTCGCCGCCGCCCAGCACGGGGCCCGTCAGGCCAGGCGGCGGTTCGGCCAGCTTTTCCAGCGAACGGGGCAGATAAATTTTAAAAGTCGTGCCCGCACCGGGCGCGCTGTGCACCTTGATGTGGCCCGCGCTTTGGCGGATGAAGCCGTACGCCATGGAGAGGCCCAGGCCCGTGCCCTCGCCTTCCTTTTTCGTCGTGAAGAACGGTTCGAATATCTGGTCGATCACGTCGCGCTCCATGCCGTGGCCCGTGTCGGTGATGGTCAGCAGCACGTATTGCCCCTCCAGCACATCGGCATGCAGGCTGGCATAGGCGGCGTCGAGCGTGACGTTACTCAAGGTAAACGTGAGGCGCCCGCCCTTGTCCATCGCGTCGCGCGCATTGATGGCCATGTTCAGCAGCACGTTTTCCATCTGGTTCGGGTCGACCAGGGTATGCCACAAGCCTTCGCTGATGAAGGTTTCCTCGGTAATCGCCTCACCCAGGGCGCGGCGGATCAGCTCGTGCATGCGGCGCAGCAGCCGGCCCAGGTCCGTCACCAGCGGTTTTAATGGCTGGCGCCGTGCAAAGGCCAGCAGTTGCGACGACAGCTTGGCGCCCCGTTCGACGGCCGAGGCGGCTGAATCGAGGCGCCTGGCCGCCTGCGGATTGTCGGCCACGGTCAGCTTCAGCAACTGCAAATTACCAGAGATGATTTGCAGCACGTTATTGAAATCGTGGGCCACGCCGCCCGTAAGCTTGCCGATCGATTCCAGCTTTTGCGCCTGCAACAAGGCTTGCTCGCTGCGCACCAGCGCCAGACGCGCCTCTTTTTCATCGGTGACGTCGCGGCCGATGGCGTGGATCAGCTTTTGCGCCGGCACGGCCGTCCAGGAAATCCAGCGGTAGCCGCCATCGCGGCGGCGGTAGCGGTTTTCCATGCGCAAGGTGGGCGCGCCGTGGGCCAGGCGCGACAAATCCTGCAGGGCCGCCATGCGGTCGTCGGGATGCACGAGGCTGATGAAGTCCATGCCCAGCGATTCGATTTCCGGGCGCTCGAGGATCTTGCTCCATGCGGGGTTGACGGCAATGATCATGCCGGACAGGTCTGCCACCAGCATGATGTCGGTGGACAGGCGCCACATGCGGTCGCGGTCGGCCGTACGGTTGGCCATTTCCACTTCCAGCGAGGAATTCAGGTAGGCCATCTTTTCCAGCACGTTCTTCTGTTCCTGCACGTCCGTATTCGTGCCCACCCAGCGCAGCACCTTGCCCGCCTCGTCGAACAGGGGCAAGGCGCGCGCCAGGAACCAGCGGTAGGCGCCGTCGCTGGCGCGGCGCATGCGGAACTCCTGTTCATAGGCGCTGGCGGTGGCGACGGCCCGGTCCCAGCTTTTCTGCGTGATCTGCACATCGTCCGGATGCACGCAGTGGCGAAAGCCGCTCGATACGAGCGACTTCATAGATTGCCCTGTGTATTCGCACACCTGTTCGTTGACCCAGTAGGTGGCGCCGCTGCCATGCGCCAGCCAGGCCTGGTTGGGCATGGTCGAGGCAAGCGAACGGAACTGCGCCTCGCTGTCGAGCAAGGCGTTGCGCGCCTGCCAGTGTTCGTCGATATCTTCGCAGGAGCCATACCATTTCACGGCTTGGCCGCGCTCGTCTCGCCGGCAATACGCGCGCGAATGCACCCAGCGGTACTGGCCATCCTGCCGGCGCACGCGCATTTCCTGGTCCAGGGGCTGGCCGCTGCCCACCGCTTCGCTCCACGCCGCCAGTGTGCGGGGCACGTCCTCGGGATGGATGGCGTCCAGCCAGCTGGTGCCGAGGCCGCTGCCGCCCGTCCAGTCGCGCCAGCGCTGCGCCACATAGTCGAGCTTGCCGTCGAGGTCGGCCGTCCACAGCACTTGCGTGTTGAGCTCGATGGCGTAATGAAAGTGTTCGCGGCTGTCGTGCAGCGCCTGTTCCAGCTGGCCCCGCTCGATGACATGCGCGGCCACGCGCGCGGCCAGCGCCAGCAGTTCGATTTCCGGTTGCGTGGGATGGCATGTCGCCTGGAAAAACAGGCCCAGCACACCCAGGATATGCCCCTTCGCGCCAAAGACGGGGGCGACCCAGCAGGCACGGTAGCCGTGCAGCATGGCTTCCTTGCGTCCGGCGCTCCAGCTCACGTCGCGCGTGATGTCGCCGCAATATACGGGCGCGCCGGAAAAGGCCGCCGTGCCGAATGGAGAAGGCTGTTCGCCGCCGTGGCGCAGGGCCAGGCACAGGTCTTGTGGCAGGCTGGGCGCGGACAAGCCACAAAAGCGGTCGGCCTCGTCGATGAGCACGAGGCAGGCATGTGCGCCGCCCTCGGCCAGGTCTTGCAGCGCCAGCAACAAATGCTCCAATGCCTGGGCCAGGTCGGCGCCTGCCGCGATGCTGCCCAGCGCACTATGCTCGGCGTCCAGCAAGGAAAGAATGTTGTTTGCGTGCACCGTGTCGATAAGGGGAAAACTGATGCCCGAAATATACCATGGGGCAACGCTCTTGCAGGAGGAAAACAGCATGCCCCTTGATCTCTCCCCCCACGCGGCCCTATGCTAAAGTGTTGCTCTCTTCTCAAGCGAATCCCAGCATGCCTACCACCTTGCCGTCCTCCCTGATCGCCACCGCCCTGCTCGCCTCCGTCCACGGCGCCGTCGCCGCCCCCATGAGCCTCGACGATTACCTGGCCCTGAGCGGCCCCGCGCCCACGGCGCAGCTCGCCTATGGCCCCGCGCCGTCGCAATACGCGCAGCTGTTCCGGCCCGAAGGCAGCGGCCCGTTCCCCGTCGTCGTGCTCGTCCATGGCGGCTGCTGGACGGTGGCCTTCGGCGGGATCAAACAGATGCGCAACGTGGCCGGCGCCCTCGTCGCGCAAGGCATCGCCGTGTGGAATGTCGAGTACCGCCGCGTGGACGAACCGGGCGGCGGCTATCCGGGCACCTACGAAGACATGCACGCGGCACTCGACAGCCTGCAGCAGCACGCGCCCCAGTACCAGATCGATACGAGCCGCATCGTCGCCATGGGCCACTCGGCCGGCGGCCAGCTGGTGCAATGGATCGCCGGCCGGGAAAAGCTGCCCAAGACCAGCCCCCTGTACCGCGACAAGTACTTGCCAATAAAAAATATCCTGAGCCTGGGCGGCCTGGCCGACCTGCGCCACGAGAAAGACTTGATCAAGAGCAGCTGCGAACGCGACATCGCGCAACTGGCAGGCAGCGCCAGCACTGAGCGCCCCGACATCTACAGCGACACCAACGCCGCCGACCTGATCCCCAACGGCAGCCGCACCGTGCTTGCCACGGGAGAACTGGACACCATCTCCCCTCCCCGCGTCGCGCACGACTATGCGGCCAGGGCAATCAAAGCCGGCGACCATGCGGAGGTGCTGATCTTGCCTGGAGCCAGTCATTACGACGAGATTGCGGCGACGTCGAATGCTTGGGGGATGATTTTGCCGGTGGTACGGCAGATGCTGGGGATGGGTGCGAAATGATGAAATTGCAGCCTGAAGCAGGCAACATAACAGTAAAAGCATATCCAACACTAGAAGTTACGCTACCTTAGTCAACAGATTAAGCAATAAAAGTTATTTTAATTAACGACAAAGGTTTGATTGTGCAACCCATTCAAGTTTATCTAGATAGCAGCGATTTTTCCGATATCGCGAATGTCAAAAAAAAGCCATCCGAATATAGCGATGCAATAAATTACTTACTAACAAAACGTGACAAAGGCCTAATTCAAATTCGCTTTAGTGAGGCACATGTCGTTGAGGCGGCCCCAACAATCCCGGATTCCATTCCAGCAGCAATTGAAAGATTGAAAACCATCCAGGAAATTTGCGGAAAGAACTCTTTAATTCACCCTATTGATTTAATAGCTTACGAAGTCTCATCTAATGCAATTTCAGGCTCCACCGATGGTCGCTCTCACATCTTTCGCAGTGATGCTAATTGGTTACCAGCCGCATTTGATTTCTCTGAAATTATTCCTGACGTAGAAAAATCTGTGCAACAAGATATTGAAAAAATGGGGCGACTTGAAAGAAGAAAATATCTGAAAAATGGAAAGCCGACAGCACTTTGGTACGGAGAAATGCGAGAGGCGAATAGTGCGACAGGAAGTATCGCTGCTAATAACCTTCCTTTGACAACTGACGCCATCCGTACATTTAGGAGATACTTTATCGGAGATGCTTCCCGAAAAGAGGCATCAAAAGCATTATATGACTCAATAACTGACTTAGAAGTATTTGGCAATTGGTATAAAAAAGATTGGGGAAGAGCCTCTGATATGTCTCGTCACCTACGCGAGATCGGAGGCGAGTTTGAAACTGCACTTGATGAGGCACGTAAGCAGTTCGAAGAAATGATGGTGGAGCATACTGATGCGGGGGGTGATTCTAAAAAACTACTTGACTTGTCAGTGCGTGCGTTCTATGAAGTTTTGGCTGGCAGCAGTAGTCGCCTAGCAAATAAATTGGCACTACAAATTGGAGCGACTCCGAAGCTTACAGAAGATAGTTGGCAAGCATCACCGGGTTTGACTTGTTCTGTTACATTGGCGATGCATATAGCACGACGGTCGGTCGTGGCTAAGCTACCGAGAAGTCCAAAATCTAGTGATTTCCCCGATTGCTACATGCAATTTATCTACCGTACGTTGATGTCTTTCGAGCTGATGGCTTTATGGCCGGAATGCTTCGAGAGTGCAAAATACCATTGTCAACTATGGTTGTGGATAAATTTCTACAACTTCCCGTTAAGATTGATGAGTTGTTAGAAACTCGAAAAAAAGAAATAGTAAGCGACGATGTTGAATAACTCCTTAAGTTACTTCCGCCAAACCGCTTTGCGGTTTAACGCTCCTCAGAAACCACGAGCACAAGATCAAGCCGAGTAGACAACCGCTGCCAACCCAGGCTCCCCGGGCTCCCCGGGCCCAGCGGGCCTGAAAAATGGCCAGGGCAAGGCGCGCGGGCGAAGACAGTACGCATGTACGGCGAGCCCAAGCAACGCAGCCCTGGACATTTTCTCAGGCCCGCGGCTCTGGCCCGCTGTTCAAAACAATACGCTCACTGAACACGCGCCAGGTATTGTGCCAGCTGGGCGAAGGTAGCCTTGAACCCCTGCGTCATCGACTCATGCCCTTCCACAAAAGTCCGATGCTGCTCATCCGTCGCCTTGTGCGGCGTCGACCGCAAGGTCATCGTCGTCTTGCCGTTTTCCTCGGTAAGCGTCATGACATTGAACGATTCCAATGGCCACGTCGCGCTGACCGGGTGCTGCACGGCATTGCCCTGCTTGTCGGCGAATGACAAAATCGAGACGATCCTTTCCGGCGCTTCGATGGCCTGGTAGGTGAACTTGCCCCACATCTCGTAGCCATTGTCGGCGCGCATGCCGTAGTGGAAGACGCCGCCCGGCCGCAAGTCCAGCGCCAGCACGCTCAATTCGAAGCCGACGGGGCCCCACCACTGGGCCAGGCGCTCGGGCTCCACCCACGACTGGAACACCAGTTCGCGCGGCGCGTCGAAGGTTTGCGTGATGACAAAGTCGCTGCTGTCGCGGTGCTGTCCGTCCTGCTTCTGTTTTTCCGTCGTCATGCTGTCTCCTGATGGTGGTGGGCTCACTGTTAATGTACCAGCGGCGCCGGCAAACGGAAAGACCTGTACGCCTGTCAAACCCGCATGCTAGAATATTAGTTAGACACCTAACCATTAGACGACTCACCTTATGATTTCTATCGAAGAGCGCTTTTCCGCCGCGCTCCACAAGACGGCGCGCGGCTGGCGCCATGCGATCGACCGGCGCCTGAAGGACCTGGACCTGGGGCAAGCGAGCTGGATGTGCATCGCCATGATCGCCAAATCGCCGCAGCCGCCCTCGCAAAGCGAACTGGCCCATCAGCTAGGCGTGGAAAACCCCACCATGGTGTCGATGCTGGACCGGCTCGTGAAATCGGGCTTCGTGCAGCGCCAGCCGTCGGAAACGGACCGCCGCGTGAAACTCGTCGTGCTGACGGAAGCTGGCCTGCAGGTGTACGACACGGTGCGCAAGGAGGCGGACGGTTTCCGCAAGGAGCTATTGCAGGGCATTGATCCCGGTCAGCTGCAGGCCGCCACCGAACTGCTGGAAGCCTTGCAGGCGGCCACGGAGAAATCCGCATGAGTTCGGCCACAGCCAGCGCCACACCGGCGCTGCCCGCTTCACAGGACCCTACCTTGAACCGGCGCATGATCACGATTTCGATCATGCTCGCCACCATCATCCAGGCGCTCGACGGCACCATCGCCAACGTCGCCCTGCCCCACATGCAGGGCAGCCTGTCCGCCTCGCAAGACCAGATCACCTGGGTGCTGACCTCGTTCATCGTCGCCGCCGCCATCGCCACGCCCCTGACGGGCTGGCTGTGCGACCGTTTCGGCCAGAAAAACACCTTTCTCGTGTCGGTCGCCGGTTTCACGCTCGCCTCCGTGCTGTGCGGCCTGTCCGGCACCCTGTCCGAGATCGTTGCCGCCCGTTTGCTGCAGGGCGTATTCGGCGCGGCCCTCGTGCCGCTGTCGCAGGCGGTCTTGCTCGACATCAATCCACGCGAAAAACACGGCTCGGCCATGGCCATCTGGGGCATGGGCGTGATGATCGGCCCCATCCTGGGACCAACCTTGGGCGGCTGGCTGACGGACAGCTACAGCTGGCGCTGGGTCTTCTTCATCAACATCCCCATCGGCGCCATGGCCTTCTATGGCATCTGGCGCTACATCCGCAAGGACCCGCCCAACCGCCGCATGAACTTTGACATGTTCGGCTTTGCGACGCTCAGCCTGTCCATCGGCGCGCTGCAGATGCTGCTGGACCGGGGCGAGCAGAACGACTGGTTTTCCTCCACGGAAACGTGGATCGAAGCCATCGTGCTGGCCATGAGCCTGTGTTACTTCATCGCCCACACGGCCCTGCGCCCGGCCGGCAAGTCCTTCCTCGACTACCGCCTGCTGAAGAATTCGAACTATGTGAGCGGCCTGCTGTTCATCTTCATCGTCGGCATGGTGCTGTTCGCCACCCGCGCGCTGACGCCGTCGATGCTGCAAGGCTTGATGAATTACCCGGCGGCCATTGCCGGCCTGGTGACGGCGCCCAGCGGCCTGGGCACGATGCTGGCCATGCTGATCGTCGGCAGGCTGACGGGCAAGATCGATACGCGCATCCTGCTGGGCGTGGGCTTTTCGATTACCGCGTTTTCGCTGTGGCAGATGGCCAATTTCACCCTGGACCTGGTGCCGAAGACGGTCGTATGGAACGGCATCATCCAGGGCATCGGCCTGGGCCTCGTGTTCGTGCCCCTGAGCGCGGCCACGTTCGCCACCCTGTCGCCGCAGATGCGGGCGGAAGGCACGGCAATCTACAGTCTGGTGCGCAATATCGGCAGCAGCATCGGCATCGCCCTCGTGCAGACCTTGTTGGTGCGCAATACGCAGATCGCCCATGCGTCCCTGACGGAACACATCACTATCGCCAACCCGGCCCTGCATGACCCCGGCATCGCCCAGGTGTTCGACCTGGGCACGAGCACGGGCATGGCGGCGCTGAATGGCGAAATCACGCGGCAGGCGTCGATGATCGCCTACCTCGACGACTTCTGGCTGATGATGTGGCTGACCATCCTCGTGCTGCCGCTCTTGCTCCTGATTAAACCACCGAAGAAAAATGCGCCTGTCGTGGTCGACCACGCGGCCATGGAATAACCCTCATGCACACACCGATGAAACTCTCCCTGAGCGTCCTGGCGCTAAGCTTATCCCTGGCCGGCTGCGCCAGCATTGCGCCCGACACGCAACAGCTGCCGCAGCAAGACCTGGCCACCGTGCAATTGGCGGCCGACATCCACCTGGCCAGCGAAGGCTGGCCCGCCGCCCAGTGGTGGCGCCAGTTCCAGGACGATCAGCTGGACCAGCTGATCGAACAGGCGCTGGCCGCCAGCCCGAACCTGGCTGTGGCGAATGCCCGCATCGGCTCGGCCCTGTCCGCGTTTGACGCGCAACACGCGCAGCGCGGCCCCAGGCTGGACCTGGGCGCGAACGCCAGCCGCCAGCGCTATTCGGGCAACGGCCTGATGCCCGCCCCCATCGGCGGCAATTACTACAACGAGGTCACGGTGGGCGTGCAAGCCCATTACGACCTGGACTGGTGGGGCAAGCACAAGGCGCAGATCGCCGCCAGCCTCGGTGAAGTCAACGCCCGCCGCGCCGAGTATGCGATGGCCGAACAGATGCTGGCGGCCGAGATCGCACGCCACTACTTCAGCATGCAAAACGGCTGGGCCCGCATGGACAACCTGCATGCGCTGGTGCAACTGCAACAGCTGCTGGTGCTGGACAAGGAAAAGCGCATCGCCAACGGCCTCGGCGTCAGCGACGACCATCTGTCCGCGCAAACGCGTTTGAGCCTGCTGCAGCAACAAATTGCCCTGCTGGAGACGCAGGTCGTCACGGAACGGGAAGCCTTGCGCGCCCTGCTCGGCGGCGACAGCTCGGCGCTGGCCGGCCTGCAGCCAAAAGTTGCCCAGGCGCTGCCGCACGCCCTGCCCGGCAAGCTGGGCATGGAATTGCTGGCGCGCCGGCCCGACTTGCAGGCGGCGCGCTGGCGAGTGCAAGCATCGATGAGCAAGATCGAGGCGGCGCAGGCATCGTTCTACCCCGATATCGACCTGGGCGCCTCGTTCGGCCTCGATGCCATCAAACTGGGCAAGCTGCTGCAGTCCGGCAGCCGCACCCTGTTCATCGGCCCGGCCCTGTCCTTGCCCCTGTTCGACAGCGGCCGCCTGCAGGCCCAGCTTGCCGGCGCGCGCAGCGAACGCAACGAACTGATCGCCGACTACAACCAGAACGTCTTCAATGTCGTGCGCGACGTGGCGCAGGCCGGTGCCAGGGTACAAGGCGTGGAAAACCAGCTGCGGCTGCAGCAGGACAACCTGCGCGCCAGCGAAGCGCAGCTGCGCAACGCGAATGCGCGACTCAAGCAAGGGCTGGCCGACCGCGCCACGCAACTGAACGCGGAAATGACCGTGCGCGGCCAGGTGGACCTGGGCATGCAGCTGCAAAACCAGCGCCAGAACGCGGAAATCAGCCTGACCGTGGCCCTGGGCGGCGGCTACCGGGGCAGCAGCGACTTTGCCGCCACGACGACTCAACAATAACGATCGATTACGGAATACATCATGAGCAGCGACACCACAACCACCTCCACCGAACAGCCGGGCAAACGCAAGGCCGTCCTGATCGCCATCACGGCCGCCTTTCTCGTGGCCGGCGCCGCCTGGACCGCCTACTATCAACTGGTGCTGTCCAGGGAAGAAGTGACGGACAATGCCTACGTGGGCGGCAACCTCGTCACCCTGTCCGCGCAAGTGACGGGCAATGTCGACGCCATCCGCGCCGACGAGACGCAGATGGTGAAAGCGGGCGCGCCGCTGATCACCCTGAACGCCATCGATGCGGACCTGGCCCTGAGCCAGGCGCAGGCACGGTTGGGCAACGTCGTGCGCCAGGAACGCGAGCGTTATGCCAGCGTGGGACAGTTCGACGCCGTCATCGAGCAGCGCCGCCTGGCCTTGGCCACGGCGCAGGGCAACCTGGCGCGCCGCGCGCCGCTGGCGGCGGATCACACGATCTCGGGCGAAGACCTTGTTCATGCGAAACAGGCCGTCGACGACGCCAAAGCGGCCTTGATCGTGGCCCAGCGCCAGGCCGAGTCCGCCAAAGCGGGCGTGACCGGCGTGAACCTGGCCAGCCATCCGGCCGTGCTGTCGGCCAAGGGCGACGTGCTGCAGGCGTGGCTGGCCGTGCGCCGCAATGCCGTGGTCGCGCCCGTCTCGGGCTATGTCGCCAAGCGCAGCGTGCAGCTGGGCTCGCACGTCACACCGGGTACGCCGCTGATGTCCATCGTGCCGCTCGACCAGTTATGGGTCGACGCGAACTTCAAGGAATCCGAATTGCGCAATATCCGCGTGGGACAGGCGGCGACCATCGAAACGGATTTGTATGGCAGCAAAGTCGTCTACCACGGTAAGGTGCTGGGCATGTCGGCCGGCACGGGCAGCGCGTTTTCGCTGTTGCCAGCGCAAAACGCCACGGGCAACTGGATCAAGGTGGTACAGCGCGTGCCCGTGCGCATCACGCTGGACCCGAAAGAGCTGGCCGCCCACCCGCTGCGCATCGGCCTGTCGACCACGGTGACGGTCGACACCAGCCATGGCGAAGGGGCGACCCTGGACCAGCCGATGGCGGCATCCACCGTCTACACGACCCAGGCGCTAAGCCAGCCCGTGGACGAGGCGGAGAAGATGGCCGATGCCATCATTGCGCAAAACCTCCTGAATTGATGCGTAGGTCGGCTTAGCGCAAGGCGCGTAAGCCGACAACATTGTTGGCATGGCCGGTGGTGGTGTCGGATTACGCGGGGCGTTGCCCCGCTAATCCGACCTACCTGGCCTTGCCAGCCGATGCTACCTGGTCCAGGATATGCTTGGGCACTGCCGCATAATGCTTGAATTCCATCGTGTACGTGGCGCGGCCCTGGGTCAGCGAGCGCAGGGTGGTGGAATAGCCGAACATTTCCGCCAGCGGCACGAGGGCCTTGACGATGCGCCCCGCGCCGCCGGGAATGTCGTCGACGCCCTGCACCATGCCGCGCCGGGCCGTCAGGTCGCCCATGACGTTGCCCATGAATTCTTCCGGCGTTTCCGCCTCCACCTGCATCATCGGTTCCAGCAGCACGGGCGACGCCTTGCGCATGCCGTCCTTGAAGGCGATGGAGCCGGCCATGCGAAACGCGTTTTCATTGGAATCGACGTCGTGGTAGGAGCCGAACGTCAACGTGGCCTTGACGTCGACGACCGGATAGCCGGCCAGCACGCCCGATTTGAGGGTTTCGATGATGCCCTTGTCGACGGCGGGAATGAATTCGCGCGGCACGACGCCGCCCTTGATGGCGTCGACGAACTGGTATCCCGTGCCCGGCTCCAGCGGTTCGAGTTTCAGCACCACGTGGCCGTACTGGCCCCGTCCGCCAGATTGCTTGACGAACTTGCCCTCGATATCTTCCACCGCGCGTGTGATGGTTTCACGGTACGCCACCTGCGGCTTGCCGACATTGGCTTCCACGCCGAATTCGCGCCGCATGCGGTCCACCAGAATTTCCAGGTGCAGTTCGCCCATGCCCGACATGATGGTCTGGCCCGATTCCTCGTCCGTATGCACCCTGAACGACGGGTCTTCCTGCGCCAGACGGTTCAGGGCGATGCCCATCTTTTCCTGGTCCGGCTTGGTCTTCGGTTCGACGGCCTGGGAAATCACGGGTTCCGGGAAGATCATTTTTTCCAGCACGATGATGTGGTCGATGGCGCACAGGGTGTCGCCCGTGGTGACGGCTTTCAGGCCCACGGCGGCGGCGATGTCGCCCGCATACACTTCCTTGATTTCCTTGCGCTCGTTCGCATGCATCTGCAGGATGCGCCCCAGCCGCTCGCGCGCGCTCTTGGTGGGGTTGTAGACCATGTCGCCCGAGTTCACCACGCCCGAATACACGCGGAAGAAGGTCAGCTGCCCCACGAACGGGTCCGTCATGATCTTGAAGGCCAGCGCCGAGAAATGCTCGTCGTCGGCCGGATGGCGCTCCACCTCGTTGTCGTGCTCGTCGTGGCCCATGATGGGCGGCACTTCCAGCGGCGACGGCAGGTATTCGATGACGGCGTCGAGCATGGCCTGCACGCCCTTGTTCTTGAAGGCGCTGCCGCACAGCATGGGCACGATCTCGTTGCGGATGGTGCGCGCGCGCAAGGCCTGCTTGAGCTCCGCTTCGGTGAACGTGTCGCCATTCAGGTAGCGTTCCGTCATCTCGGTGGTGGCCTCGGCAGCGTGCTCGACCAGGTGCTCGTGCCACTCCCGCGCCTGCGCCAGCAGCTCGGCGGGAATCTCTCCATAGCTGAACTGCACTCCCTGGCTGGCGTCGTCCCAGGTGATGGCGCGCATTTTCAGCAAGTCGATGACGCCCGTGAAATGCTCTTCGGCGCCGATGGGCAGCTGGATGGGCACCGCCACGCCCTTCAGGCGCTCGGCGATCTGCTTGCGCACGCGCAAGAAATCGGCCCCCACCCGGTCCATCTTGTTGATGAAGGCGATGCGCGGCACATGGTATTTGTTGGCCTGGCGCCAGACGGTTTCCGATTGCGGCTGCACGCCGCCGACGGCGTCGTAGACCATCACGGCGCCGTCGAGCACGCGCATCGAACGCTCGACCTCGATCGTGAAATCCACGTGGCCGGGCGTATCGATGATGTTGATGCGGTGTTCGGGGAAGTTGCCGGCCATGCCTTTCCAGAACGCCGTGGTGGCGGCCGAGGTGATGGTGATGCCCCGTTCCTGCTCCTGCTCCATCCAGTCCATGGTGGCGGCGCCATTGTGCACTTCACCGATCTTGTGATTGACCCCCGTATAAAACAGGATGCGCTCGGTGGTGGTGGTCTTGCCGGCGTCGATATGGGCGCTGATGCCGATGTTGCGGTAGCGCTCGATAGGTGTTTTGCGGGTCATCACAATCTCCATGGCTAGCCCCGGCACGACTGTGTTTGCGCCGGTTTTCCAGTGTAGCAGACATCGATTTTGGCGGTAGCGGGTAACCGATTTTTACCATGCGCGCAACACTGACATTAACGCGCACGCGCGTTGCACAGGACAAATAAGAGTTTCGGCTATACTTTCAACTTTATTAATCCAGCAAAGATTAATCAAAATCAATACGCACGGTGAATTACCGTGCAAGGCGACGCCGCCGGCATGCAGCCCAGGTGCGCACCGAATGACATGCCCCACTCAGCCTATGACCATCCAACTAAGAAAAATAATCCTCTCCTCCCTGCTGGCGTCGCCGGCGCTGGCCATGGCCGGCGAACTGGAACAGCAAATGCAGCGTTGCGCCGTGCTTGGTGACGCCAGCGCCCGCCTGGGCTGCTTCGACACCCTGGCCAAGGCGGCGGAAAAAGCCACCATCGCCGCCGGCGGCGATCCTGCCACCGCTGCCGTGGCCCTGGCAGCGGCTGCCGAGGTCGCTCCCATCACGCCCGTCAGCCCGCCGGGCGTGGCCACGCCGGACGCCGTCAACGCCGCCATCCCCGCCATCGCGCAGGCTGGCGCGGCGCCGCCGGAAGCACCGATTTCGCGCACCCAGCAATCGTGGGAACTGAACGACGCTTCGAAGCGGGGCCTGTTCAACTTCCGCCCGCACCGCGACACTTATCTGTTGCTGGCCAATTACAGCGACGCCTCGAACGACGAACCGTTCCAGGATTTCACGCCGGCCGGCATCAAGAGCCAGCACGTGGAATTGACCTTCCAGCTGAGTTTCAAGATGAAACTGCTGGAAGACATCGCCGGCACGCCCATCGACATGTGGTTCGGCTACACGCAGCAAAGTTTCTGGCAAGCGTATAACCGCAAGGCTTCGAGCCCTTTCCGCGAGACCAATTACCAGCCGGAGCTGATGCTGATCTTGCCGATCAACAAGAATTTCGCGGGCCTGGAATTCAATTACCTGAACCTGGGCCTCGTGCACCAGTCGAATGGACAGACCTCGACTCTGTCGCGCAGCTGGAACCGCGTGTATGCCGAGCTGGGCGTGGAAAAAGACAACCTGGCCGTCACGGGCCGCATCTGGCACCGCCTCGACAACAGCGCGACGGACAATGACAATATCGACATCACCGATTACATGGGGCATGGCGACTTGCGCGTGAGCTACCGCAACAAGGGCCATGAATACGCCGTGACGGCGCGCCGCAATTTCAGCAAGAAGCATGGCTCGATGCAGGCCAGCTGGGCTTTCCCATTGAAAGCCAACCTGAAAGGCTATCTGCAGCTGTTCTCCGGCTATGGCCAGAGCCTGATCGACTATAACTATTCGCAGAAATCGATCGGCGCCGGTTTCATGGTCGACCTGTAAGCAGTACACGCATAAAAAATGGCGCCGACGGCGCCATTTTTTATGGGGAATCCAGTTTAATGCCGCCCGCCACCGAGCACGCGTGCCGGCAGCATGACGATGGCGCGCAGCAATTCGAACACGCCTTCCACGCCGATGCCGATCAGGCGAAATGGCAGCAACAGCAGCCAGGCCAGCGGATACAGCACGAGAGCCAGCAAGGCCAGGGGCCAGCACACCAGCAAGAGCAGCAGCCACAGCACGAATCCCAGCATCGCGTTCCCCTCGAATGAAATGTGCGGAGCAAGCCGTGCTTGCCCCGCTACCGTGACGGCACTATAGCCAAGCGCCGCAGGGGCGGCAACGGCCGTGCGACGAACTGCGTGCTACGGGGATGAACGGTGCAAAAACGGGAATGAACGGGGGCTTACTGGCCGACGCAAATCACTTTCGTGATGTACTCGTGCGCGTTCGGCTTCTTGCTGGCGGCCCATTTGATGGCCTGGTTGGCCTCTTCGATGGTCAGGATGGAAGCCTTGTCCTTCGACTTGATGAAGGACACGCCTTCAAACACGCCTTCCTTGCTGCGCATTACCTTGGCAAACACGGGCGGTTTGGTCTCGCCGTCGCTGATTTTGTTCTGTTGCACGAGGTAACGCTGATCGATCTGTTCCATGATAATAAAGCTGTCCAGTGGTAATAGACGGAATATACCCTGAATGGACAAACGCCGCAGGATGAAATCGCTGCGGCGTTATCTTTAAATCAATGATACTCAGGCGTAGACGGCGTTCTGTGTGGCAGGCTGCAGATTCACGTCATAGATCACCTGCGCGCGGATCGACGTTTCCAGCGAGGGGATCGAGCCGCCCGCGCGGTACTGGAAGCTCACCTGCAGCACGTCGCCCGCCTTCACGGCCACCGGCGCGGCCAGCGGCAGGCACATGTAGTGGTTCAGCCAGTCGATGGTGGTCGAGCGCTCGGGCACGACGGCCAGGATATTCTTGGTGACGAAACGCAAGGCGTTCAAGGTGCCGCTGCGCTCGACGACGAACTTGCCGTCGAAACCGAACACGCTGTCCGTCGGCTGGCTGAAGTCGATGATGCTGTAGACGGACGGCGGCGCCAGTTCCAGCACGCCCGGGTGGATGGCCGTGGTTTCCTGGAATTGCACGATGGGCGCATAAAACCCCTCGAAATCGTATTCCTGCTGCATCGGCTGCACGGCCATGATGACGGCCTCGGGCAGGAAGATGGGCAGCGGGCCGCCGAAGCGGGCCAGGTAGCGGCGCTTGAACGATTCGATCACTTCCACCTGCTTTTCGCGCAGCATGCCCACATGGATCATTTCGCAGATGACCACATCGACGTGCTCGGGCGGCAGGTATTCGAAGGCGTCCGCATGGACGACTTCGACTTTTTCACCGTTCGGGTTGAGCGCCAGCATCTTGCGCGCTTCCTGGACCATGTCGGGATTGAACTCCACGCACCAGACCTTGTCGGCGCGCGCGGCCGCAAACCACGACAGCACGCCCGTGCCGCCTCCCAGTTCCAGCACCTTCATGCCGGGTTTCACCGC
The DNA here is from genome assembly GCF_058796955.1 of Janthinobacterium sp. GW823-FHT03B06. Lineage (NCBI taxonomy): Bacteria > Pseudomonadati > Pseudomonadota > Betaproteobacteria > Burkholderiales > Oxalobacteraceae > Janthinobacterium > Janthinobacterium sp. GW823-FHT03B06. The sequence continues at coordinate 734,130 of NZ_JBXAJE010000001.1, read as the reverse complement.
GTAATCGATCGCCGACTTAAACCCGTGCATGCGGTTCTGGTCCATCAACATATTGTGGTGGTAATGGACGGGGATAAATTGCCCCAGGTAACAACTCTCGATTTCTCGTTCATTCAGCATGTCTGTCCTCTTGGAGTCTGGCTCCGATGGCCGATCGGTTTTGTCATTCCAGAAAGCAGTGATATCGCACGGGCTGCGCGAGGGGCGGCGACAATACAGCCGGCGCCTGACGGTGGTGTGATGGCCCATGCGAACAATCTCCTGATTAATGCGACACGATCATTATCGTTAATCGCCAGGGAGAACAAAGGGCTGAGGTGAGAGGCAATTCCATGCCAGTTTCAGCGCTGGCATGGAAAATATTATCAGAACAACTATTTACGGGCAGCGCGCGCCTTCTGGGCCGCTTCGATGATGGCGACCACGCCCGGCTTGTCGCCGGCCTGGGCGAACTGCACGGCCGTCCAGCCATGGTCGCTCTTCAGGGTGGCGTCCGCGCCCCAGGACAACAGCAGCTTGACGGCGCCCTCCTGTCCTTCGCGGGCGGCAAACATCAGCGGCGTGATATTGGCAGGCGCGCGCGCATCAACGACGGCGTCGCGGTCGAGCAATATCTTCATGATGGGCAAGTCGCCCGCCGAGGCCGCATAGTGGAGCGCCGTCCAGCCGCTCTGGTTGACCTTGGCACCCTTGGCCAGCAAGGCGTTCACCGCGTCCAGCTTGTGCTTGTAGGCGGCCATCATCAGCGCCGTGTTGCCGTTGGCCGAACGGGCCTCGATATCGATGCCGGGTGCGTCGAGCAGCAGCTTGAACACCTTGTCCGCATCATCGCGCAGGGCCAGCACGAGCGGAATGTCGCCCCGCTGCGCGTCAGGCTGGTTCGGATTCATGCCGTCAGCCAGCATGCCGCGCACGCCGCTGTCGTTGTTGACGGAGACGGCGCGGAAGAAGGCATCCGGTTCCGGCGCCGCCTGGCCGGTCGCCGCCCAGCACAGCAGCATCGCCGCAGCGAGTTTTTTCATCATGTCGGACCTTAAAAAGTTACGGCAACTGATTGAATAGCTTGAAGAAATTGTCCGTCGTCTGTTTCGCCACCTGGTCCAGGGGAATGCCTTTCAGGGTCGACAGGTACTCGGCCACGTGGGCCACGTAGCCCGGTTCGTTCATGCGGCCGCGGAACGGCACGGGCGCCAGATACGGCGAATCCGTCTCGATCAGGATACGCTCGAGCGGCACTTCCAGCGCCACGGCCTGCAAATCCTTGGCGCTCTTGAACGTGACGATGCCGGAAAACGAGATATAGAAACCCATATCGATGGCGGCGCGCGCCACTTCCAGCGATTCCGTAAAGCAATGCATGACGCCGGCCACGCCGCCGTCGGCCACGCCCGCGCCCTCTTCGCGCATGATGCGTATCGTGTCTTCGCTGGCCGCTCTTGTGTGAATAATCAAGGGTTTACGGGTGATTCTTGAAGCTTTGATGTGAGTGCGGAAACGCTCGCGCTGCCACTCGAGGTCACCCGTCAGGCGGAAATAATCGAGGCCCGTCTCGCCGATGGCGATGATCTTCGGATGGTCGGCCAGGCGCACCAGGTCGTCCACGGACGGTTCAGGCGTGTCCTCGTAATCGGGATGCACGCCAACGGAGGCAAAGATATGCGGATACTGCTCGGCCAGGGCCAGCACCTGCGGAAAGTCCGGCAAGTCGACGGACACGCACAGCGCGTGCGTCACCTTGTTCTCGGCCATCTTGGCGAGGATCTCGGGCATGCGAGCGGCCAGCTCGGGGAAATTGATATGGCAATGGGAATCGATATACATAAGGCGGGATTGTACCGGAGGGAGCAAAAACTGGCAGGGGAACGGCGGCGGCGCGCATCCCCTGCCGGGGCGGTTCGGATGCTGGCAGCCGATTACATCTGCGAGGCCGGATGTTCGGCCAGTGGAACGAAGTTGCCGGTCGATTCGTCGAGCGCGTCGAGCGAGCCGTTCTCGATGTCGTACACCCAGCCATGCAGGGTCAGGCGATGCTGCGCCATGGCCAGCGCCACCGAGGGATGCGTGCGCAGGTTATTCAGTTGCGCGACCACGTTGGCGCGCACCATGCCGTCGATGCGCGACTGCTCCGTCGGATGGTCGACCGATTCGTTGATCATGCGCGCAGCATCCGCATGGTGCAGCCAGCTGCGCACGGCCGGCATGTGATCGAGGCAGGCGCAGGTGGCGATTGCCTTCATCGCGCCGCAATCGGAATGGCCGCAAATGACGATGTCGCTCACGTTCAGGGCGGACACGGCAAACTCCACCGTGGCGCTGACGCCGCCCGGCTCCGGGCCGTACGAAGGCACGATGTTGCCCGCGTTGCGGATCACGAAGAGTTCGCCCGGCTCGCGCTGCGTCACCAGTTCGGGCACCATGCGGCTGTCCGAGCAGGAAATGAACAGGGCCTTCGGGGTTTGTCCTGTGGCCAGGGTCTTGAACAACTCGCGGCGCTCAGGAAAAACCTCTTTTTGGAAACGTAGGAATCCAGCAATAATGTCGCGCATAATCAATAGGGATCGTTATCTGAGCCGGTATTATCGCTGAATGGCGCAGGTTTCGCCTATTGCCCCGCCTACTGCCCTTCTGGCGGCTGCCACAGTTCCACCTTGTTGCCCTCGGGATCGATGACCCAGCCGAACTGGCCGTATTCCGAGTCGGGCGCCTTGTCCAGCACCGTGCAGCCTTCGTCGCGCAGCGCTTGCAGCAGCGCGTCGAGGTCGTCGACCCGGTAATTGATCATGAAGGACGCCTTGCCGGGCGCGAACTGCTCGCTGTCCTTGGCCGCCACGGACCAGATGGTGGTGCCGCCAGTGGACTGGCCAGCGGCGTCCGTCCAGGTGAAGGCGGCGCCGCCCCAGGGCTGCACGTCCAGGCCCAGGTGGCGCTGGTACCAGGCGCGCAGCGCGGCCGGGTCTTGCGCCTGGAAAAAGATGCCGCCGATGCCAGTGACTCGTTGCATGCACGCCTCCGTTGCTGTTCAGTGCCTTGACTGTAACACCGGGGGTCAAGCGTGGCAAACGGCGCAGAGATAATTTACATTAACTCAGTAACGCAAACTCTTGATTTCATTGGCAACTTGACGCGTAGTCTAGCAGCATGTCTTCGAGGAACAGCTTGGGCGACAAAGGGTGTTCGGCAATCGCGCGGCGCTCATTCGCCGCCTTGATGGCGGCCATCAGGCGGCTGACGTTGATGCGCCCGGCCAGCGCTTCCAGTTCGCGCCGGTGGCGCGGGTAGTAGCGGATGGTGCCGGACAATTTAACGGAAAACACGTCGTACAGCCAGCGCTGGAGCGATGCCACGAGCGGCGCCAGCGGCGCCTTCTGCAGTTTGTCGGCCGCCTTCAGGGCCGCTTCCACGCCGGGATTGGCCAGCACTTGCAGCAACTGTTCCGTTTCCTCGCGACCACCCGATTCGGACTGGGCCAGCGCCGCCAGTGGCGCGCCGCCCTGCTCGCGCAGCCAGCTGTCCGCATCGTTCAAGCCTTGTTGCTTGAGCCACGTCAAGGCTTGCTCGTGGCTGGGCATGGGCAAGGCAAATTTCCTGCAGCGCGACAAGATCGTCGGCAGCAGGCGGTCCAGGCTGTTCGAGGCCAGCAGGAACAAGGTGCCCGGCGGCGGCTCTTCCAGGGTCTTCAGCAAGGCGTTCGAGGCGGGCGTGTTGAGCGCCTCGGCCGGGTACAGCACCACCACGCGCAAGCCTTGCCGGTGCGTGGAAATGTTCATGAAGTCGGCCAGGTTGCGGATCTGTTCGATCTTGATGTCTTTCGACGGCGTCTTGGTCTTGGCGCTTTTCTTCGCGCCCTCGCCCTCTTCGCCGTCGTCGGCCACCTCGTCTTCCAGCGCTTCCGGACGCACGCGGCGGTAATCGGGATGGTTGCCCTGGCTAAACCAGCCGCACGAGGCGCAGGCGCCGCAGGCATGGCCGTCGGCGCGCACGTCTTCGCACAGCAGCGCTTGCGCAAAATGCTCGATGAAGTCGGCCTTGCCGATGCCTTGCGCGCCATGGAACAGGATGGCGTGCGGCATGCGCGGGCGCAAGGCTTGCAATTGCTGCCACGCGTCCTGTTGCCACGGATACAGAGAACTGGTCATATCTTCTTCTTTTAAATCAGCGCGTTACAATGCTTTGTGCAAGCAATACATCAAGCAATTGCGCGAGCTGCACCTGGATGTCGGCAATGCTTTGCGTGGAATCGATGATGCGGAAACGCTGCGGGAACTGGGCCGCACGGCGCAAATACTCATTGCGCGTGGCGGCAAAGAAATCCGATCGCTCCTGCTCGAATTTATCCAGTGCGCGCGTCGCATCCAGGCGGGCTCTAGCCACGGCCAGCGGCACATCGAACAGGAATGTGATGTCCGGCTGCAAATGCGGGTGCACCCACGCTTCCAGCTGCTCCATCTTGCGCAAGTCCATGCCCCGGCCGCCGCCCTGGTAGGCGAAGCTGGCATCGGTAAAGCGGTCGGAAATGACCCACTCGCCCCGTTCCAGGGCGGGCGCGATGACTTGCGCGATGTGTTCGCGGCGGCTGGCGAACATCAGCAAGGCTTCCGTTTCCAGGTGCATCTTTTCATGCAGCAGCAGTTCGCGCAGCTTTTCGCCCAGGCTGGTGCCGCCCGGTTCGCGCGACGAGACGAGGCTCACGCCCCGCTGCCGCAGGTAATCGGCAACAAAGCCGATATGCGTCGACTTGCCCGCGCCGTCGATGCCTTCGAAGGTGATGAAGCGCGGTTGATAGTGTTGTGTCATGAAGCTCTTGATTTGATAAGGATATTAGCGCTGGTACTGGTTCACGGCGCGGTTATGGTCGGGCAAGTTGGCCGAGAACTGGCTGGTGCCGTCGCCGCGCGCGACGAAATACAGCGCCTGCGTGCGGGCCGGCGCCAGCGCCGCCGTCAGCGATTGCGCGCCAGCCAGGGCGATCGGCGTGGGCGGCAAGCCGCCGCGCGTGTAGGTATTGTACGGGGTGTCCGCTTCCAGGTCGCGTTTGCGGATCTTGCCCTGGTAGTTGTCGCCCATGCCATAGATCACGGTGGGGTCCGTCTGCAGCAGCATGCCCGTCTTCAGGCGGTTGACGAAGACGCCGGCGATCATGGCGCGCTCGGACTTTTGGCCCGTTTCCTTTTCCACGATGGACGCCATGATCAGCGCCTCGTACGGGTTTTTATATGGCAAGGCCGGATCGCGCTTGTCCCACGCTTCGGACAGGCGGCCTATCATGGCCGCGTGCGCCTGCTTGAAAATCTGCATTTCGCTGGCGCCCTTGGCGAACAGATACGTGTCTGGGAAGAACAAGCCTTCCGGCAGCACATATTCGGGGCTGATCTTCGCCATCAGTTCCTTGTCGGACAGGCCCACGGTATCGTGCTTGAGACCAGGATGGCTGGCCATGGCCATGCGCATCTGCCTGAAGGTCCAGCCTTCGATGATGGTCAAGGATTCCTGCGCGAACTCGCCGCGCGCCAGTTGCGTGATCAGACGCTGCGGCGTCGTGCCCGGCTTCAGCTCGTAGGAACCGGCCTTGATCTTCGAGGTCTTGCCTTCGATGCGCGCCAGCATGTTGAACAGGATGGGCACGATGGGCACGCCCGCGTCCGCGATCTGCTGGCCGGCCGCATGCGCACCGCTGCCGGGTGCAATCGTAAACGGAATCGCTTCGCCGTCCGTGGTGATGGGCTGCTGCGCCCAGTACACAAAAGTACCGCCCACGCCGATGGCGGCGATGACTGAACTGACTACAAGTTTTTTAAAGAAAGCCATTGTTCCGATTCTTGTGATGCACTCGCTGGCGGGCAGCGCGCGCTTGTTATGATCGTTCATTTGTGAAGCAAGTACGCGCAAAGCGGCGCCAACACTGGCAATCTTGCCGCTGCCGACGCAATCTGCGCGACATCACTATAATGAACCCGTAATGATAATGCTTAATCGCTGATCTAATGGAAATTATGAATAACTGGAATCAATTTTTAACTGCCCAAGGCGCCCGCCCCGCTGCCACCGATGGCGCGCCTGACGGCACCGCTCCCATCGCCGCCGCCCCTATCGCCGATTTTGGCCAGTCCCTGACAGTGTCCCAGCTGCAAGAAGGTTTTGTCGCGGCCATCACGGACCAGGGCTTGATCGGCTTGAACGGCGACGAGGCAGCCAGTTTCCTGCACGGCCAGCTGACCAATGACGTGGAACACCTGAACCAGGAGCAAGTGCGCCTGGCCGGCTACTGCACGCCGAAAGGCCGCCTGCTGGCCAGTTTCCTGATGTGGCGCAACGCCACCACCATTTATCTGCAATTGCCACGCGCCATACAGCCCGCCATCCAGAAGCGCCTGCAGATGTTCGTGCTGCGCGCCAAGGCCAAGCTGCACGATGCATCGTTTGATGAAGCCAATCAAGTTATCCTGGGCCTCGGCGGCACGCAAGCCGGCGCGGCCCTGTCCGCACTGTTTGCCACCCTGCCCGCCGCGCCGTTCAGCAAGGTGGACCACGCGCTGGGCACCCTGCTGCGCGTGGCCGATGCCTTCGGCAGCGCCCGCTATGAATGGCTGACGTCGGCCGCCACAGCGCGCGACGTGTGGCCGCAGCTGGCTGAGAAACTGGCCAAGGGCGGCAATGACGCCTGGCAATTGTCGGACATCCATGCGGGCATCCCGCAGATCACGGCCGCCACGCAAGAGCAATTCGTGCCGCAGATGGTCAATTTCGAGCTGCTGGGCGGCGTCAATTTTAAGAAAGGCTGCTACCCGGGCCAGGAAATCGTCGCGCGCAGCCAATACCTGGGCAAGCTCAAACGCCGCACCACCCTCGTGACCGTCGCTGACGCAAGCGTCGTGGCCGGTGGCGAACTGTTTGCCGTCAGCGACCCCGAGCAACCTTGCGGCATGGTCGTCAACGCGGCGCCCAACGGCAGCGGCGGCATCGACGCCCTCGTTGAAATGAAACTGGGGGCAATCGAAGAAGGTTCAAGCGCCGCCGGCGCCGTGCGCTACGGCTCGGCCCAGGGTGCGGCCGTGCATTTCCTGCCCATGCCTTACGTGCTTGACGCACTCGACTTGTGAGAATGCCATGAAAGATTTGTACATTTATTATCAGGTCAAGGAAGAGCACGCCCAGGCGCTGGAAGCCAGGGTCCGCGCCTTGCAGACGAAATTGGCGGCCGCGTCCGGCGTAGCGCCGCAACTGAAGCGCCGCCCCGAAGCCAAGGATGGCTTGCAGACGTGGATGGAAATCTATCCCGTCGTCGGCGAAGGCTTTGCGGACTTGCTGGCCGCTGCCGCCGAGGAGGCGGGCTTGCTGGCCCTGACGGCCGGCGCGCGCCATACGGAAGTGTTCATGGATTTGCCCCCATGTGCCTGATCGTTTTTGCCTGGAAAGTCAATCCGCACATCCCGCTGATTGCCGCCGCCAACCGCGACGAATTCTATGAACGCGCCAGCGCCCCCGCCGGCGCCTGGCCCGAACACCCGCAAGTGTATGCGGGCCGCGACCTGCAAGCGGGCGGCAGCTGGATGGGCATCACCCAGGCCGGCAGCGGCAGCTCGCGCTTTGCCGCCATCACGAACATTCGCAGCCCGCAAGACCGCAACCCGGACGCTCCCTCGCGCGGCGCCCTGGTGGCGGACTATTTGGCCGGCAACATGTCGCCGCAAGACTATATCGCGCAAATCCGCACCGGCTGCAAAGCCTACAACGGTTTTAACCTGGTGCTGGGCGATGCCACTACGCTGATCTGGTTTTCCAACCGCGGCGATGGCGATGCGCGCAATGGCCAGCCTTTGGAGCCAGGCATCTACGGCCTGTCGAACGCTCTGCTCGACGCGCCGTGGCCGAAGGTCCTGAAGACCAAGGCCCAGTTCGCCAGCCTGCTGTGCCAGGGCGCCCCCGACGAGGCCTACTTCGACATGCTGGCCGACACCACGCGCGCCCCGGACTTCCGTTTGCCCGACACGGGCGTGCCGCTCGACCTCGAGCGCGTGCTGTCCGCCGTCTGCATCGACACGCCGGGCTACGGCACGCGCACGTCCACCGTCGTCAAACTGTTCCCGGACTCGCCCGGCGAATTGCATGAGCTGGTGATCCAGTAGGTCGGGTTAGCGCGCAAGCGCGTAACCCGACACCACCAGCGCCCTCAACTGGCATCACCACCGTCCCCGATGTCGGATTACGCGCTCCTCCGGCGCGCTAATCCGACCTACGCAAGCTTTCCCTATCCTCATCGAAAACCCATCCATCATCGCCGCGCAGAAAAAAGAAAACGCTTGCATTAGCGCGCAAGCGCGTAACCCGACAACACCAGCGCCCTCAACCGGCATCACCACCGTCCCCGATGTCGGATTACGCGCTTCTCCGGCGCGCTAATCCGACCTACGCAAGCTTTCCCTATCCTCATCGAAAACTCACCATCCACCCATCCGCACAAAAAAAGAAAGCGCTTGCGCAAGCGCTTTCTTTTGTTTACGATAGATTCCAACGCGGCGACACAGCCGCACACTATCGCAGCACACAATAAGAATAAAACCATCAGGAGACACCATGGCCACCATGGAAGATGTAGCGCGGGCGGCGGACGTATCGTTGTCGACCGTTTCGCACGTACTCAACGGCACCCGCAAGGTCAGCCCGAAAACCGTCGCCGCCGTCAACGCGGCCATGCAGCAGATCGGCTATGTGCCGAACATGCTGGCGCGTGCCCTGGCCGGCTCCTCGTCGGGCACCATCGGCGTGGCCATTTCCGCTTTCACCAATCATTACTTCAGTGAAACCGTGCGCGCCATCGAGGCCGCTTGCACGCGCCACGGCTTGATGATGCTGTTTTCCGATACGCATGACGATCCCGAGCAGGAACTCAAGGTGGTGCAGAACCTGCACCAGCGCCGGGTCGACGGCATCGTGCTGGCGCCTTCGGGCGACTCGCACCATCGCACGCTCGACTATTTAAACAGCAACAAGATCGCTTCCGTGCTGGTCGACCGCATGTCGCCCCAGCCGTTCGACCAGGTGGGCGTGGAAAACATCGAGGCGACGGCGCAGCTGGTCAGTCACCTGATCGCGGCCCACGGCCACCGCCGCATCGGCTTCATCGCGGGCGCACCCGGCCTGTCCACGACGCACGAGCGTATCGACGGCTACCGCCTGGCCTTGCAGCGCGCCGATATCGTTTTTGACCCCGCACTGCTGCGCTCGGGCGACTCGAATCTGGAGCGCAGCGGCGCGGCCACGCGCGAACTGCTGGCCCTGCCTGCTGGACAGCGCCCGACGGCCATCGTGGCCGGCAATAACCTGATGACCATCGGCACCATGCACGCCTTGCGCGACGCACAGATTGCGGTACCACAAGACGTCGCGCTGGCCGGCTTCGATGATTTCGACTGGGCCGATTACTTCAGCCCCCGCCTGACCGTGATGGCGCAGCCGCTCGAAGAGCTGGGCGCCATGGCCGTCGACCTGTTGATCGACCGTATCGCCAACCCGGGCCGCGCCCAGCATGTGCAGCGTTTGTCGCCGACCTTGCGCGTACGCAACTCCTGCGGCTGCCCCTGACCTTTCACTGTAAATCAACATGCATCCAGCGATTTCCCTCGGTATCGACCTCGGTACCTCCGAACTGAAAACCGTGCTGATGGACGGCACGGGCGCCGTGCGCGGCCAGGCCTCCGTGCGCATCGATACCAGCCGCCCACAGCCGGGCTGGTCCGAACAGTCGCCGCAGGACTGGTGGGCCGCCTGCGTCAACGCGCTGGGCCAGCTGCGCACCGGCTGGCCGCAGGACTACGCACGCATCGCCTGCATCGGCCTGTCGGGCCAGATGCATGGCGCCGTGCTGCTCGACAGCAACGACAAGGTGATCCGTCCCGCCATCCTGTGGAACGACGCGCGCGCCGAAGCCGAAGCGGCCAGCCTGGCACGCGACTATCCCGCCTACGCGGACGTAACGGGCAGCCTGCCCATGGCGGGCCTGACGGCGCCGAAACTGCTGTGGCTGCAAACGCACGAGCCTGACGCGTTCGCCGCCATCGCCTGCCTGCTGTCGCCCAAGGATTATCTGCGCCTGCGCTTGACGGGCAACAAGGTCACCGACATGTCCGACGCGGCCGGCACCCTGTGGCTGGACGAGGCCAACCGTGCCTGGTTCGCCCCCATGCTGGCCGCTTGCGGCCTGGTGCCCGAACAGATGCCGGCGCTGGCCGAAGGCGACGCAGCCACGGGCACCGTGCCGGCCGCCGTCGCCGACCAGCTGGGCTTGCGGATGGACGTGGTGGTGGCCGGTGGCGGCGGCGACAACCCCGTCTCGGCCGTGGGCATCGGCGCCGTCAACGGCGGCGACAGTTTCATTTCGCTGGGTACCAGCGCCGCCATCGTCTCCGTCACCGAGCAGCCGCTGGGCAACCCGGCCGGCGGCGTGCACAGCTTTTGCCACGCCCTGCCCGGCCGCTGGTATGCGATGGGGGCGATCCTGTCCGGCGCCAGCTGTTTGCGCTGGGCCACTGGCGTGCTGGGCCAGCCCGACGAGGCGGCCCTGCTGGCGCTGGTGGAAAGCGCCGTGCCGCTCAACACGGCCATCGCGCCATCCGCCCCCCTGTTCCTGCCCTATCTATCGGGCGAGCGCACGCCGCACAACGACCCGCAGGTGCGCGGCGCCTTCCTGCAGCTGGGCCACGACAGCACGCCGGCGCAGCTCGGCTACGCCGTGCTCGAAGGCGTGGCGTTCGCCTTGCGCGACGCCATGGCGGCCGTCACCTCGACCGGTGCCGTGGTGCCACACTGCATGCTCGTGGGCGGCGGCGCGCGCAGCCAGTACTGGGCGCAGCTGCTGGCCAATGTGCTGGGACGCGACATGCGCACCTTGCACAACAGCGAACTGTCGGCCAGCCTCGGTGCGGCCAAGCTGGGCTTTGCCGCCATCGGCGACGCCAGCCTGCTGACGCAGGGCTTGCCCATCAAAAACACTTTCCTGCCCGATGCCGCGCACAGCGCAGCCTTGAGCATCCGCTACGGCCGCTACCGTAGCCTGTTTCCCGCCGTACAAGCTCTGCACCAACTCAGTGATAAGGAATAGCAATGAATCAGCTGCAACAATTGAAGCAACACAGCACCGTCGTCGCCGACACGGGCGACTTTTTGCAACTGGCCCGTTTCGCGCCGCAAGACGCCACCACCAATCCGTCGCTGATTTTAAAAGCCGTGCTGCAGCCCGATTACGCGCCCTTGCTGGAAAGCACGGTCGCAGCCCACAAGCATGCCTCGCTCGACGACATCGTCGATCAGGTGCTCGTGCGCTTCGGCCTGGAAATTTTAAAGGTCGTGCCGGGCCGCGTGTCGACGGAAGTCGATGCCCGTTTGAGCTTTGACCGCGATGCCACCGTGGCCCGCGGGCGCCGCCTGATCGCCCTGTACGAGCAAGCCGGCATTGGCCGCGAGCGCGTGCTGATCAAGGTCGCCGCCACCTGGGAAGGTATCCAGGCCGCGCGCGAACTGGAAAAAGATGGCATCTTTTGCAACCTGACCCTGCTGTTCGCATTTTGCCAGGCCGTCGCCTGCGCCGACGCGAAGGTGCGGCTGATTTCGCCGTTCGTGGGCCGCATCTACGACTGGCATAAAAAATCGCTGGGCGCGGCATGGGACGAAGCGGCGCGCAGCCTGTCCAACGATCCAGGCGTGCAATCGGTCACGCGCATCTTTAATTACTACAAGCAACATGGCATCGCCACGCAAGTGATGGGCGCCAGCTTCCGCAACGTGGGACAGATCACGGCCCTGTCCGGCTGCGACTTGCTGACCATCAGCCCTGACTTGCTGGCCAAGCTCGAAGCGTCCAACGAACCGTTCGAGCGCGCGCTGGGCGCCGACCTGGGCGCGGCGCAGCCGGCCGTCACCTACGACGAGGCGGCCTTCCGCTACGCCCTGAACGACGATGCGATGGCCACCGAGAAGCTGGCCGAAGGCATCCGCGGCTTTGCCGTCGATGCGGGCAAGCTCGATGCCATGATCGAGAAATTACGCAGCCAATAAGTTTGCACCCGGTTTTTCACCCGTAGCACCGTTTGTTTTTACAATAAAAACCCTTGGAGATCCTCATGAAAAAAGTCATTACCGCCACCCTGCTGCTGTCCGCCGCCTGTGGCGCCTTCGCCGCCGACAAACCGCTGAAATCGATCGGCGTGAGCGTGGGCGACCTGGCCAACCCGTTTTTTGTCGCGATTGGCCGCGGCGCGGAAGAAAGCGCGAAAAAGCTGGGCGGGCCCGGCGTGAAAGTCACCACGGTGTCCAGCAAGTATGACCTGAACACCCAGGTGGACCAGATCGAAAACTTTATCGCCAACAAGACCGACATCATCATCCTGAACGCCGTCGATTCCAAAGGCATCGCCCCGGCCATCAAGAAAGCGCGCAATGCGGGCGTGGTCGTGATCGCCGTCGACGTGGGCGCCGTGGGCGCTTCGGCCACCGTGATGTCCGACAACACCATGGCCGGCGACGTGTCGTGCGCCTACCTGGCCAAGCAGATCGGCGGCAAGGGCAATGTGGTGATCCTCAACGGCCCGCCCGTCACCTCCGTGATCGACCGCGTCAATGGCTGCAAGAAAACCCTGGCCGCGTTCAAGGATATCAAGATCCTGTCCGACAACCAGAACGCGGGCGGCAGCCGCGACGGCGGCATGACCGTGATGTCGAACCTGCTGACGGCCCATCCGAAGATCGACGGCGTGTTCGCCATCAACGATCCGACGGGCATCGGCGCCGAACTGGCAATCAAGCAATCGAAACGTACGGACGTGAAACTGATCACGGCCGTCGATGGCGCGCCCGATGGCCAGAACGCCCTGAAAAACAAGGCCGGCCTGTTTGCCGCCACCTCGGCGCAAAATCCGTACCGCATGGCGACCGATGCCGTGCAGATGGGCTACGACATCATGAACGGCCGTACGCCGAAGCAGACCATGGTGCTGTTGCCGACCCCGGCCATCACCAAGGAAAACGTCGCCACCTACACGGGCTGGGTAAAGAACTGATCTGCCTGACCTGAACCACGTGGCGCCGCCGGCCAGTTCGCGGGCGGCGCCAGTTTCACCAGCAAGGAAGGACAGTCATGAGCGACAATATTATTTTTGAAATGCGCGGCATCGAGAAGCGCTTCGGCGCCACGCGCGCGCTGCGCGGCGTGCACCTGACGGTGCGCAGCGGCGAAATCCATGCCGTGATGGGAGAGAATGGCGCCGGCAAGAGCACCCTGATGAAGATTTTATCGGGCGTGTACACCCCCGATGCGGGTGAAATCCTTCTCGACGGCAAGCCGATCAAGATCCGCAACCCGGGCGAGGCCCGCGCCTTGGGCATCAACCTGATTTACCAGGAACTGAGCGTGGCCAAGAACATGACGGTGGCGCAGAACGTCTTCATGGGCAGCGAGCCGCAAGGACCGTTCTGGACCGTCAAGGGCGGCGAGATGCGCGCGCGCACGAACGCCATCCTGGCCGACCTCGGTTCCCGTTTCGACGCCGACACCATGGTCTCGACCCTGTCGATCGCCGAGCAGCAGCAGGTGGAAATCGCCCGCGCCCTCGTGCACGAAAGCCGCATCCTGATCATGGACGAGCCCACTGCCGCCCTGTCCGACCGGGAAACAGAACAATTGTTCCGCATCATCGAAGAACAGCGCGACAAGGGCCTGGCCGTGCTCTACATCAGCCACCGCATGGCCGAGGTGGAACGCCTGGCGCGCCGCATCACGGTGCTGCGCGACGGCGCCTATGTGGGCGAACTGGGCAAGGATGAGCTGGATCAAAAGAAAGTCGTGCAAATGATGGTGGGCCGCCCCGCCGACGACTTCTATGCGCACCAGCGCCGCACCACGCGGGGCGCCGAGCGCTTGCGCGTGGAAAACGTGGGCGGCGGCAAGGTCAAGCCCGCCTCGTTCGCCCTGCATGCGGGTGAAGTGACGGGACTTGCCGGCCTGGTCGGTGCGGGCCGCACGGAACTGGCGCGGCTGATCTTTGGCGCGGACAAGAAACAATCGGGGCAAGTGTGGCTCGACGGCCAGGAAGTGCACATCCACCGGCCGCTGGCGGCGATTCGCCACGGCATCGGCTACCTGCCGGAAGACCGCAAGAGCCTGGGCTTGTTCATGCAGTTGTCGGCCATGGAAAACATGTCGATGAATATCCTGTCCAAGCATGCGACGGCGGGCGTGGTCAACCGTGGCGCCCTGACCCAGCTCACGCGCGAGGCGATTGCCAACCTGAACGTCAAGGTCTCGGGCCCGGACGGCATCGTTGGAGGCTTGTCTGGCGGCAACCAGCAGAAAGTCTTGCTGGCGCGCTGGCTGGCCATCGCCCCCAAGGTGCTGATCCTCGACGAACCGACGCGGGGCGTGGACGTGGGCGCGAAGAGCGAAATCTACAAGATCATCCACCAGCTGGCGGACGCGGGCACGGCCGTCCTGTGCATTTCCAGCGAACTGGCCGAGCTGGTCGGCATCTGCGACCGCGTGATGGTGATGTGCGAAGGACGGCTGACGGGCGAAGTGACGGGCGACGATATCACGCAGGAAAACATCCTCGCTTACGCTACCCAACTGGAAGCGGCATAAAAACACCTATCAAAACCTACTGCGCATCGCGGGTCGCGGTTTCCGATGCTCACTGACTCGGCGTCCCCGTGCTTCGCACAGTTCCGCGTCTCAACCACAACCCACTTCCGCTCGCTACGGTTTTGTTAGGCGTTTTAAGAATACGCCTTAAATAATCATTCAGGAGATAGACCATGACAACGAGTACCACCCGCGGCGCGGCACGCGCCGGCGAACCCTTCAATGCCTCGAACCTGATGCGCCGCCTGGGCATGCTGCCCGTGCTGGTCGTGCTGTACCTGGCCATGTATGGCCTGACCGTGTATTTCTCGGCCGACGGCACGTCCACGTTCATGACCAGCAACAACACCATGAACATCTTCCGCCAGGTATCGATCAACATCGTGCTGGCCTCGGGCATGACTTTCGTCATCCTGACCAGCGGCATCGATTTATCGGTCGGCTCCGTGCTGGCCGTCTCGGCCGTGGCAGGCATGCTGATGTCCTTGTCTGCCCAGTTCGCCGGCTTTTCGATTCCCGCGTTTCTGATCGTCGGCTTGCTGCTGGGCGCGCTGAACGGCGTGCTGGTCGCCCTCGTCGGCCTGAACCCGTTTGTCGTGACCCTGGGTACCATGACGGCCCTGCGCGGCGCAGCCTATCTGCTGGCCGACGGCACCAGCGTGCTGAACACGGAAATCCCGAGCTTTGAATGGATGGGCAACGGCAGCTTCCTGGCCGTGCCCTGGCTGATCTGGCTGGCCGCGGCCGTCGTGCTGCTGACCTGGTTTATTTTGCGCAAGACCACATTGGGCCTGCATATCTACGCCGTCGGCGGCAATATCCAGGCGGCACGCTTGACGGGCATCAAGGTCGGCCTCGTGCTGATGTTTGTCTACACCATCAGCGGCCTGTTCGCGGGCCTGGGCGGCGCCATGTCGGCCAGCCGTCTGTATGCGGCCAACGGCAACTGGGGCACGGGTTATGAGCTGGACGCCATCGCGGCCGTCGTGCTCGGCGGCACGAGCCTGATGGGCGGCGTCGGTTCCGTCTGGGGCACCGTCATCGGCGCGCTGATCATCGGCGTGATGAACAACGGCTTGACGATCCTGGGGCTGTCGTCGTTCTGGCAGTATGTGGCGAAAGGTGTCGTGATCGTGCTAGCCGTGATCCTCGACAAATGGCGTCAGAGCCACGCGCAGAACTGATGGTGCTGGTGGTGTCGCGTTACGCGCTTCGCGCTAACCCGACCTACCATAGCCGCCATAGGCCGGCGTAGGTCGGATTAGGCCGCAGGCCGTAATCCGACAACACCTGATGATGCTGGTGGTGTCGCGTTACGCGCTTCGCGCTAACCCGACCTGCCATGGCCGCCACAGGCCGGCGTAGGTCGGATTAGGACCGAAGGGCCGTAATCCGACAACACCTGATGGTGCTGGTGGTGTCGGGTTACACGCTTCGCGCTAACCCGACCTGCCATGGCCGCCACAGGCCGGCGTAGGTCGGCGTAGGTCGGATTAGGCCGCAGGCCGTAATCCGACAACACCGGAAGCACCGTTAAAACACCAGCCGCATCTCCACATGCGCAATCCCCGCCTCTTCAAATTGTTCCCCCTGCTGCACGAAACCGTGGCGCGCATAGAATGGCGCGGCCACGGTTTGCGCGTTCAGCACCACCGCCGCATCGCCGCGTTCGCGCGCCTTGTCCATCAGCAAGGTCAAAATGGCGCCGCCCACGCCGGTGCCGCGGCCCGGCTGGCGCACGGCCATGCGGCCGATGTGGCCATCGGGCAATAGCCGGCCCGTGCCGACGGCATTGCCCGCGTCGTCATAGGCCACGGCATGCAGGCAGACGGCGTCCATGTCGTCGAGTTCGATCTCGGCCGGCACTTTCTGTTCATCGACGAAGACTTCAAAACGGATGGCGGTGGCATCAAGGCCCAGGGTGGCCCAGTCGCCGAGGCGGATGGTGTGCTTGGTCATGGTGTAATGTAGAAAGAAACAGGCCGTTATTGTCGCACGGCCTGCCTTTCGAGAGGGAGATCAGCTGAGCTTGACCAGCTGCTTGCCGAAGTTACGGCCTTTCAACAGGCCGATGAAGGCTTCGGGCGCGCTGGCCAGGCCCTCGGCCACGGATTCGCGGAATTTCAGCTTGCCCGTCGCCACCAGGGTACCCAGCTCCGCCAAGCCTTGCGGCCAGAATTCCGGCTGCTCGGAAACGATGAAACCGCGCATGGTGAGGCGGTTGGTGAGGATGAAGCGCGCATTGTTGAGCGGCGTCGGTTCGCCGTTGTAGCCGGCTATCCAGCCGCACAGGGCCACGCGGCCAAACGCGTTGGTGCGCGCCAGGGCCGCGTCGAATACGGCGCCGCCCACGTTTTCAAAGATGGCGTCGATGCCGTCCGGCGTGGCAGCCGCCAGGTCGGCTTCCAAGTTGCCCGCCTTGTAATCGACGCAGGCATCAAAACCCAGCTCGTCGACGACATACGCGCACTTCTCCGCCCCGCCCGCGATGCCGACGACCCTGCAACCTTTCAATTTCGCCAGCTGGCCCACGACGCTGCCCACGGCGCCGCTGGCGGCCGATACCACCACCGTTTCGCCCGCTTTCGGCGCCATGATCTGGTTCAAGCCATACCATGCCGTCATGCCCGGCATGCCGACGGCGCCCAGGTAGGCCGACGCGGGGATGTGCGTCGTATCGACCTTGCGCAGCATCGTGCCGTCCGACACGGCCACTTCCGTCCAGCCCAGGGTCCCCACCACCGTGTCGCCGACGGCGAACTTTGGATGCTTCGACTCGAGCACCACGCCCACCGTGCCGCCGATCATGGTTTCATCGAGCGCTTGCGGCGCCGCATAGCTTTTATTCGTGCTCATGCGCCCGCGCATGTAGGGGTCCAAGGACAGATACTGGTTACGCACCAGCAATTCACCCTCCTTAATGGCGGGAATGTCTTTGGTTTCCAGGCGGAAGTTAT
Organism: Janthinobacterium sp. GW823-FHT03B06; assembly: GCF_058796955.1. Classification (NCBI taxonomy): domain Bacteria; kingdom Pseudomonadati; phylum Pseudomonadota; class Betaproteobacteria; order Burkholderiales; family Oxalobacteraceae; genus Janthinobacterium; species Janthinobacterium sp. GW823-FHT03B06. The sequence continues at coordinate 716,547 of NZ_JBXAJE010000001.1, read as the reverse complement.
CCGGCTGCACTTCTCCCGTGGGACGCGAGGCGAGGACGATGCGTTGGTAGGTGGTCATAAGGGTTCCTGTTTGTGGGGTGAATTCAGAATTTAGCCCGTAACGCAAGAGCTGGGGTCAGACCCGGCGGGTCTGACCCCGGATTTACACTTCGTAATCCATGCATTGCCGTGCTTCGCGCACCGCCCCAAAAAACGGCTTGATTTTCACGTGCTCGGGATGGTTCTGGTAGGCATCGAGCGCTTCGCGGCTGGCGAACTCGCTGTACAGGACGATGTCGTAGGTCGCTTCCAGGCCCGGCTGGGCCACGGCTGCCTCGAATTTCACAATGCCGGGGACCAAATCCGAACAGGAATCGAGCAGGGCTTTCAGTTTCAGGGCATTCGTGGCGCGGTCGGCGCCTTCGGCGTGGTCTTTGAGTTTCCAGAAAACGATGTGCTTGAGCATGGTGGCAGCTGCTTGTTTATTAATGAACCATTACTGTACCCGCTATCGGCGCGCCTTGCAGAAAGTGAGCGGCAAAAGAAAACGGGCGGCACTCAGGCCGCCCGCAGACTGGCTGTCAAGCAAGCATCACAGCACTTCGAACAGCCCCGCCGCGCCCTGCCCGCCGCCGATGCACATGGTCACCACCACGTATTTGACGCCGCGGCGCTTGCCTTCGATCAAAGCGTGGCCCGTCAGGCGCGCGCCCGACACGCCGTACGGGTGGCCGACGGCAATCGCGCCTCCGTTCACGTTCAGGCGGTCCATGGGGATGCCCAGGGTGTCGGCGCAATACAGCACTTGCACGGCAAACGCTTCGTTGAGTTCCCACAGGCCGATGTCGGCCACCGTCAAGCCCGCCTTTTTCAGCAGTTTCGGAATCGCGTACACGGGACCGATGCCCATTTCATCGGGTTCGCAGCCGGCCACGGCAAAGCCGCGGAAGATGCCCAGCGGCTGCAGGCCTTTCGCTTCGGCCACTTTCGCGTTCATCACGATGGCCATGGACGCGCCGTCGGAAAACTGGCTGGCATTGCCGGCGCTGATGACGCCGCCGGGCATGGCGGGGCGGATCTTCGCCACGCCGTCATACGTCGTATCGGCACGGATGCCTTCGTCGGCGGCAATCGTCACTTCGCGCGACACCAGCATGCCGCTGGCCTTGTCGGCCACGCCCATGACGGTGGTCATCGGCACGATTTCCGCGTCGAACAGGCCGGCCGCCAGGGCGCTTGCTGCGCGCTGCTGGCTTTGCGCACCGTAGGCATCCTGGCGCTCGCGCGAAATCTGATAGCGCTTGGCCACGGTTTCGGCCGTCTGCAGCATGGGCCAGTACACTTCCGGCTTGTGCTGCTGCAGCCAGACTTCCCTGTACATATGCGTGTTCATTTCATTTTGCACGCAGGAAATCGATTCCACGCCGCCGGCCGCATAGATATCGCCTTCGCCCGCGATGATGCGCTGCGCCGCCAGGGCGATGGCCTGCAAGCCCGAGGAACAGAAGCGGTTGACGGTCATGCCGGCCGTGGTGACGGGGCAGCCGCCGCGCAAGGCCACCTGGCGCGCGATATTGCCGCCCGTGGCGCCTTCGGGGAAGGCGCAGCCGACCAGCACGTCTTCCACTTCTTCCGCCTCGATGCGCGCGCGCTCGACGGCGGCCGCCAGCACATGGCCGCCCAGGGTGGCGCCATGCGTCATGTTGAACGCGCCCTTCCAGGACTTGGCCAGGCCCGTGCGGGCGGTCGATACGATGACGGCTTCATTCATGCTGTGTCTCCTTGTGGGGATATTATTGGGTGGGGTGTCTGCGGAATGAGAATAGCACATTTAAGTACGGTCGTTCGCAAAGTTGGAATGATCGGCAATTTGTAAGCTTGGTGTAAGTTTCAAGCAAGCATGACGTAAGGTTCGGAGAACACACTCGCCCCAAGCTGTTGCAAGAATGGTCAAAAAGACCTCGGCACCAGTTCACTATAAAACATAGGGAGACAAACCATGGCATCACCATCCGGCTCGGCCGACGTACGGAAAATGTCCACCAAGGGAACGCCGATTACGCCCGAGGAACGCAAGGTCATCTTTGCATCCTCGCTCGGCACCGTTTTTGAATGGTACGATTTTTACCTGTACGGTTCGCTGGCATCCATCATCGCCAAGCAATTCTTCATCGGCGACCCCACCACCACCTTCATTTTCGCGCTGCTGGCCTTTGCCGCCGGCTTCATCGTGCGTCCGTTCGGCGCGCTGGTCTTCGGCCGCCTGGGCGACATGATCGGCCGCAAGTACACTTTCCTGATCACGATTCTGATCATGGGCGGCTCCACCTTCATCGTCGGCTTGCTGCCGGGCCATGCGTCCATCGGCATCGCCGCACCGATCATCCTCGTCATCCTGCGCATCCTGCAAGGCCTGGCGCTGGGCGGCGAATACGGCGGCGCAGCCACCTATGTGGCCGAGCACGCGCCTGAAGGCAAGCGCGGCGCGTTCACGGCGTGGATACAGACGACGGCAACGCTGGGCTTCTTCCTGTCGCTGATGGTCATCCTGGGCACCCGCCTGGCGACCGGCGAGAAGGATTTCGAGGCGTGGGGCTGGCGCATTCCCTTCCTCGTTTCCGTCATCCTGCTCGGTATTTCCGTGTGGATCCGCTTGGCCATGAATGAATCGCCGGCATTTGCCAAGATGAAAGCCGAGGGCAAGACCTCGAAGGCGCCGCTGACGGAAGCGTTCGGCAAGTGGAAAAACCTGAAGATCGTCATCCTGGCCCTGATCGGCCTGACCGCCGGCCAGGCCGTCGTCTGGTACACGGGCCAGTTCTACGCCCTGTTCTTCATGATCCAGACCCTGAAAGTGGACCTGGCCACGGCCAACGTGCTCGTCGCCATCGCCCTGCTGCTGGCCACGCCGTTCTTCCTGTTCTTCGGCAGCCTGTCGGACCGCATCGGCCGCAAGTACATCATCCTCGGCGGCTGCCTGATCGCCGCCCTGACCTACTTCCCGATCTTCAACGGCCTGACCCACTTCGCCAATCCGCAGCTGGAAGCTGCACTGAAGAACTCGCCAGTGGTGGTGGTGGCCGATCCCGCTTCCTGCCACTTCCAGTTCAACATGACCGGTACCAAGAAGTTCCCGTCGTCGTGCGACATCGCCACCGGCTTCCTGTCGAACAGCTCGGTGAACTACACGAAGGAAGACGCGCCAGCGGGCAGCATCGCCAAGGTACGCATCGGTGCGAAGGAATTTACCTCGTTTAACGCCGTCATGACGCCGGACGGCCTGAACTTCGATGCCGAGAGCAAGGCCCATGAAGCAGCGCTGAAGAAAGAAATCGGCGCCGGCATCAAGGAAGCGGGCTACCCTGCGAAAGCCGATCCGGACCAGATCAACAAGCCGATGGTCGTCTTGCTGCTGTTCATCCTGGTGCTGTACGTGACCATGGTGTATGGCCCGATCGCCGCCATGCTGGTGGAAATGTTCCCGACGCGTATACGTTACACCTCGATGTCGCTGCCCTACCATATCGGTAACGGCTGGTTCGGCGGCTTGCTGCCGACCACGGCCTTCGCGCTGGTGGCCTTCAAGGGCGATATCTATTACGGCCTGTGGTATCCGATCGTCGTCGCCCTGGCGACTGTCGTGATCGGCACCCTGTTCGTCAAGGAAACCAAGGACAACAATATCTACGCCGACGACTGATCCGATGCAAGCCCCGGCCGCCAGGCCGGGGCCCGCAAAGCAAAACGCCGCTGACTCGTCAGCGGCGTTTGTTTTTTTAAGCAGCGTATGCGGCGCAGGCGGCGGCAAGCCTATTTTTCGCTCTTGCCCTTTTTCAGCTGGTCGCGCTGCTGCACGTATTCCTGGTAGCTGGTCTGGTTGCGCTTGCGGCAGGCGTTGCGGTCGTCGAAATTATTAAGGCTGTTGCAATACTCGCCGATCTTGTCCCGGTTCGCGTCATACAGTACTTCGCAGCCAGTGATGGCCAGCAAGAAGGGAACGATCAGATATTTCATTGCTACTCTCATGGATAGGGACGGATTGCGCGAAAAAACACCAGATTGCCCGCTGGATAAGCGTGCAGCTTTATCTTAACGCGATCCTGGCGAAAAGTACAAGCGCTCGGTATTACTAAATAGAAAGGATTCCCGGCGTGCCGCGCGCCAGGGCAGCCACCTCATCGGCACCGGCATCCTCATTCAACAGCGGGTTGGCCGCCGCAAACGCCGCCAGGTGCTCGAGCAGCACGCGCACGCGGGCCGGCAGGTAGCGCCGCTGCGTCCACACGGCATACACATGGCGCGGCTGCGGCATCCAGTCGGGCAGCACGCGCACGAGCGAACCACGCGCCACCTCGTCGCGGCACTGCAAAAGCGGGCACAGCAAGATGCCGATGCCTGCATCGGCCATCTCCACGGCCAGGCGCATTTCGTTGACGCGCAGGCGCGCCTGCGGCTCGATCAGCATTTCGGCGCCGTCGCCGGGCCGCCGCAAGCGCCAGCTGCGCAGCGGTTCGGCCACGATCAGCTCGTGCTTTTCCAGTTCCTGCAAGTCGCGCGGCACGCCCGCGCGCGCCAGGTAGCCGGGCGCGGCCACCATCACCAGCGCGGCGCTGCCCAGGCGGCGCTGCATCAGCGAGGAATCGTCGAGCGCGCCCACGCGGATGGCCAGGTCGGCGCCGCTGCCCACGAGGTCTTGCAGCAGGTTCGACAGTTCCAGTTCCAGGCGGATGTCCGGGTATTTCTGCATGAAGCTGACCCAGGCCGGCGTCAGCAAGCCGCTGGCAAAGTTGACGGGCGCCAGCACGCGGATACTGCCCGAAACGGCCGACAGGCTGGCGTCGAGCTGCTGCGTCGCCTGCCGCAAGGCATGCACCAAAGGACGGCACTGCTCGTAGTATTGCCAGCCTTCCGCCGTCGGCTGCAGGCGGCGCGCGCTGCGGTTCAGCAAACGGTAACCGAGCTGGCTTTCCAGCTTCTGCAGCCGGCGCGTGACGGTGGCGGCGGGCAAGTCTTCCTTGACGGCCGCCGCATGCAGGCTGCCCGCCTCGACGATGGCGACAAACAGGGCTAGGTCATCGAGCATGATTCGTCAAGCATGATTGCATTTTCGGAATTTGAAATTAAAAATATGGCTCTAGTATAGATTGCTGCAAGTTGTTACGCTGCATATCTTCACCATTTTGAAAGTGTCCCATGTCCGACGCCCTGCGCCTGCGCTGCGTATTTGCCTTCCTGATGTCGCTGCTCATGACCCTGCTGATGAGCGCCTGGGTCACCTGGCTCAATATCGGCTTGCAGGCGGACTTCCTGCCCCGCTGGCGCCATGCCTTCTTTGCCGCCTGGCCCGTGGCCTTCTGCGCCGTGATGCTGTTCGCGCCCCGCGTGCAGCTGATGAGCCGCAACATCGTGGCGCGGCTCGCCCGCCACCCTTAACCGGCAGTCAACCAGCAACGGTATCACTCGGTCACTGCCGCCCACGGCCGCCCTGATCCGGGCTATGCTATGGCCGTCCTGTTTTTTACAGCGGAGTGCCCATGCTCGATCACGTATCCCTCACCGTCAGCGACCTGGAACGCGCCGAGCGCTTCTATGACGCCGTCTTTGCCGCGCTCGACGTGCCCAAGGTAGGCAGCGACCATGCCAACGCCTGGATAGGCTACGGCGAGCGCAGCGATGCACAGCACCCCGAGCGCAGCTACTTTTCCGTGCGCCTGGGCCCGCAGCCCGACGACGCGCCGCGCCGCCACTGCTGCTTCAAGGCCCCCTCGCGCGCGGCCGTGGAAGCGTTTTGGCAGGCCGGACTGGCGCATGGCGGCATCGACCTGGGCGCGCCCGGCCTGCGCCACTATCACGCCAGCTATTACGCGGCCTTTCTGTTCGATCCGGACGGCAACCGGATCGAAGCCGTCTGCCACCGCGCCGAGGCCGGCTGACAGGTGGGGAAATCCGGCTCTGTTCGGCATTTCCACTTCGAGACGATTTGCCTATAATGGCTGGCACGCCATACCGGTCCGTGAACAAAGAAGGAGATTCATGCATCATCTATTCGTCGGCCGCCCCGCGCGCACCATGCTCCTCTCCAGCGCCGGCTTGCTGCTGGCAGGCTGTTTTTCCGGCTGCTCTCTGTTTCCATCCGCCCCGGCCACGCCAGGTGTGCCGGCCACTGCGGCCCTGCCCGACGCCAGCATCGCGTATACCCTGAGCGGCCAGGACGGCTTGCCCGTCGTGTTCCAGTCGGCCATGGGCGACGGCAAGGATGTATGGGCCAAGGTCGTGCCGGAAGTCGCCCGGCAGCACCGCGTGCTCGTCTACGACCGTCCCGGCTATGGCGACAGCCAGAAGACCACCACGCCGCGCGATCCCTGCACCATTGCCGCCCAGCAGCGCGCCCTGCTGGCGCAAGCGGGCCTGAAGCCGCCGTATGTGCTGGTCGGCCATGGCCTGGGCGGGCTGTACCAGTACGTGTATGCCAGGCTGTACCCGCAGGACGTGGCCGGTCTGGTCCTCCTCGACCCCACGCACCCGCAGCAGTGGAACCGCCTGCAGACGGACGCGTCCACCTACGCCATGCTCGTGAAGACGCGGCGCAAACTCATGTTCAACAGTACGGAATCGGCCGAATTCGATGCCCAGACGCAATGTCTGCAACACGTCGACATGAACAGCCCGCTGCGCGTGCCCGCCATGCTGCTGGTGCGCGACAAGTTCGGCATCGAGGAAATGGGCTCGTTTGAAAACGTGGTGCGGGCGCAGGAAAAGGATTGGCAGCGCCTGTCCGGCGCGCCGGCCATCGAGCGCATCACGGGCGCCGGCTATTACATCCAGAAAGACAACCCCGTCATCGTCAACGAGGCGGTCAAGATGGTCGCGAAGAAGAAGTAAACATGCTTGCTGGCGTCCGTGGTGGTGTCGGATTACGCGGCGTGCCGCCGCTAATCCGACCTACGCCTCTACGAGGGCTCAAGAGCCGGGTAGGTCGGATTAGCGCGGCAAAGCCGCGCGTAATCCGACAATATTGTTGGCGTCGGCTTAGCTATTGAAACCCTTGCCTTCGCCCGCCAGCTTCACCAGCAGCGGCGCCGGCGTCCACGCTTCGCCGTGGCGGCCTTTGGCGTAGCCGGCGATCGTATCGAGCACGTTCGGCAAGCCCACCGTGTCCGCGTAGAACATCGGGCCGCCGCGGAACAGCGGGAAGCCGTAGCCCGTCAAATACACCATGTCGATATCCGAGGCGCGCAAGGCGATGCCCTCTTCCAGGATGCGCGCGCCTTCATTGACGAGCGCATACACGAGGCGTTCGACGATTTCCTGGTCGCTGATCTTGCGCCGCGTCACGCCGATGTCGGCGGAATGCTGGACGATCATGGCGTTGACCTGTTCCGACGGATACGCCTTGCGGTCGCCCGCCTTGTAGTCATACCAGCCGGCGCCCGTCTTCTGGCCGTAGCGCCCCAGTTCGCACAGCAGGTCGGCCGTCTTCGAATACGTGACGTCCGGCTTTTCCACGTAGCGGCGCTTGCGGATGGCCCAGCCAATGTCGTTGCCGGCCAGGTCGCCCATGCGGAACGGACCCATGGCAAAGCCGAATTTCTCGACGGCCTTGTCGACCTGCTCCGGCAAGCAGCCTTCTTCCAGAAGGAAACCGGCCTGGCGGCTGTATTGCTCGATCATGCGGTTGCCGATAAAGCCGTCGCACACGCCCGAGACGACGCCCGTCTTCTTCAGCTTTTTCGACAGCGCCAGCGCCGTGGCCAGCACGTCCTTGCCCGTTTCCTTGCCACGCACGATTTCCAGCAGTTTCATGACGTTCGCCGGGCTGAAGAAATGCGTACCGATCACGTCTTGCGGACGCTGGGTGAACGCGGCGATCTTGTCCAGGTCCAGGGTGGACGTGTTCGAGGCAAGGATGGCGCCCGGCTTCATGACGGCGTCAAGCTGCTTGAAGACGGTTTCCTTCACGCCCAGTTCTTCGAACACGGCTTCGATGACGATGTCGGCTTGCGCGATGTCGGCATACGCCAACGTGCCGCTGACCAGCGCGATGCGCTGCTCGGCCTTCTCTTGCGTCAACTTGCCCTTCTTGACCGTGTTTTCATAATTCTTGCGGATCGTGGCCAGGCCTTTGTCCAGCGCTTCCTGCTTCGTTTCCAGCAGCATCACGGGAATGCCCGCGTTGGCGAAGTTCATGGCGATGCCGCCGCCCATGGTGCCGGCGCCCACGATGGCCGCGCTGGCGATCGTGCGCACGGGCGTGTCGGCCGGCACGTCGGGCACCTTGCTGGCGACCCGTTCGGCAAAGAAGGCGTGGCGCAGGGCTTTCGATTCCGGCGACTGCACCAGTTGCATGAACAGTTCGCGCTCGTACTTCAAGCCATCGTCGAATTTCATCGTCACGGCGGCCGCCACGGCGTCCACGCATTTGAGCGGTGCGGGGAACGGGCCGGACATGGCTTTGACGGTATTGCGCGAAAACTGCAGGAACGCTTCATGGTTCGGGTAATCGACCTTGCGCTCGCGCACTTTCGGCAGCGGGCGCACGTCGGCTATCTTCGTGGCGAAGGCCACGGCGGCGGCCAGCAAGTCGGCGCCGGGGGCGATGACTTCGTCGAACAGGGCCGTGCCGGCCAGTTTTTCGGACGCCACGGGCGTGCCCGAGACGATCATGTTGAGGGCCATTTCCAGGCCCAGCACACGCGGCAGGCGCTGCGTGCCGCCCGCGCCCGGCAAGATGCCGAGTTTGACTTCCGGCAAGGCCATCTGCGCGCCAGGCGCGGCCACGCGGTAGTTGCAACCGAGCGCCAGCTCCAGGCCGCCACCCATGCAGACGCTGTGGATGGCCGCCACGACAGGCTTGGTCGACTGTTCGACGACGTTGATCAGGGTGTGCAGGGTCGGTTCCGTGAGCGCCTTGGGCGAATTGAATTCCTTGATATCGGCGCCGCCCGAAAAGGCCTTGCCGGCGCCCGTGATGACGATGGCTTTGACGGACTCGTCCTCCAGCGCCTGGCGGATGCCGGTCACGGCGGCCGTGCGCGTCGCCAGGCCCAGACCATTGACGGGCGGATTGGCCAGGGTAATGACGGCAACGGCGCCGTTCACTTGATATTCAGCACTCATGTCTCTTCCTTATTGGTTTTGCTCAACGTATGAGGTGGTTGCAAGGGATGAAGCTTTACTATACCGCATAAAAGAACGCTCGTATTATTTTTGTCGTGTGCGCGCGGCCGCCAGCATGCTACGCCATGGTACAACATCGTTTGCGGATCGATTCTGCTGCCGACAGCAAACTCCGGCAGAAGCTATCAATTGGATATTCATTCAAATAACAAAACCGCAATAATAATAACGTCGTTTTATTCTGCGAAGGAATGCGTTTGTGATATGCCGGCATGGGGTAATTACGACAATTCTTACATTATTTATTCCCTCCCCTTGTTTTTCGCCAGACGCTGGGGAATAATAAAATTATTGATTCAAATCAATACTCTACAATTTATCTCCTATAGGCCAAGCGCAGAAAAAACATGGGCGGCAGTTCATTGCGCACATTCTCACCGATTGTCACCAAATCACGGCCGATGCAATGACATTTTTTCCTTATACGGATAGCAGAAAAATAATAACAACAGCCTTATCGCCCCCATTCCTCTTCTCATATCGAAGGACATACTATGGACGCAGCCAGCCATGTCAGCCCCACGCAGGATCTGGACTTAGAAGCGATAAATACTGCATTGAACCGTGTCCAGGCCGTCATCGAATTCGAACTCGACGGCACCATCCTGCATGCGAATGACAATTTCCTGCGTGTCGTCGGATACAGCCTGGCCGAGGTGCAAGGCAAGCACCATGCCATCTTCTGCGATCCCCAGTATGTAAAAACGGCCGAATACGCCAACTTCTGGGCCAAGCTGGCACGCGGCGAATTCGACCAGGGCGAATACAAGCGCCGCGCCAGGGATGGCCGCGAAGTGTGGATCAACGCTTCCTACAACCCCATCCTCGACGCGGACGGCAAACCGTATAGAGTCATCAAGTTCGCCACCGACATCACGGCCAGCAAGCACCGCAACGCCGATTATGAAGGCAAGATCGACGCCATCAGCAAGGCCCAGGCCGTGATCGAGTTCCGGCTCGACGGCACCATCATCCGCGCCAACGACAATTTCCTCAAGTCCGTCGGCTACACGCTCGACGAGATCGAAGGCAAGCACCACCGCATGTTTTGCGAGCCCGAGTACGCCAAGAGCGCGGAGTACGCGCAGTTCTGGCAAAAACTGGGCAAGGGCGAGTTCGACGCAGGCGAATACAAGCGCGTGACCAAGGACGGCCGCGAAATCTGGCTCAATGCCTCGTACAACCCCATCTTTGACGCGGAGGGCCGCCCCTTCAAGGTGGTCAAGTTCGCCAGCGATGTGACGGCCCTGAAAAAGCGCAATGCCGAATACGAAGGCAAGGTCAGCGCCATCGGCAAGGCGCAGGCCGTGATCGAATTCGATATGCAGGGCAAAGTGCTCGATGCCAACGGCAATTTCCTCGCCGTCATGGACTACGACTTGAGCGATATCCAGGGCGAACACCACCGCATGTTCTGCGAGTCCGAGTATGCGGGCAGCGCCGAGTACAAGAAGTTCTGGCAAAAGCTCAACCGGGGCGAATTCGACGCGGGCCGCTACAAGCGCCTGGGCAACCATGGCAAGGTGGTGTGGATACAAGCGACCTACAACCCCATCCTGGACCTGAACGGCAAGCCGTATAAAGTGGTCAAGTTCGCCATCGACATCACGGACCAGGTGAACCTGGAAAACAGCATCCAGGCCAAGGCCGCCAACGACAGCCGCAAGGTCAATGCCCTGCTCGACTCGGTGGCGCGCGCGGCGCAAGGCGACCTGACCTGCCATATCGTGCCCGAAGGCGGCGAACCGATCGATTTGCTGGCCGGCGGCATCAGCAAGATGATCGTCGACTTGCGCGGCGTCATCGGCAACGTGGTGTCGGCGGCCAACGGCTTTGCCGAGGCTTCGCACACCATCGCCGAACGGGCCACGGGCGTAGCCGTGGGCACGCAGGCGCTGGGGGCCACGGTGGAAGAAATGAACGCCTCCATCGACGGCTTGACGTTTTCCATCAATTCCATCGCGGAAAACACCTCGAACGCCGATTCGCTGGCGAAAGCCACGCAGCAGGAAGCGGAATCGGGCGCGCGCGCCGTCGCCAAATCGATCGAAGCGATGGACCTGATCAACCGCTCGTCGGAAGACATCGGCGAAATCGTCAAGGTCATCAGCGAAATCGCCAACCAGACCAACATGCTGGCCTTCAATGCGGCCATCGAGGCGGCGCGCGCGGGCGAGCACGGCCTGGGCTTTTCCGTCGTCGCCGACGAAGTGCGCAAGCTGGCCGAGCGTTCCTCGCAGGCGACCAAGGAAATTTCCAAGCTGATCAACGAATCCGTCAAGCGGGTGTCCACCGGCAGCGAGATTTCGCGCCAGGCCAGCGATGCCTTCGACAAGATCGTCTCGGGCGTGGCCAAGACCACGCTGGCCATCTCCGATATCTCGAAGGCGGCCAACGAGCAGCTGCTGACGGCGCGCGAAGTGTCGACGGCGATCCAGTACATCGCCGAGGAAACGGAAAAGTCGGCCGCCAACTGCGACAGCATCGCCCGTTCGACGGATGGCTTGAACGAGCGCGCGGGCAGCCTGAACCAGACTGTCTCCGGCTTCGTGGTGTAGGCCATGAGCCACGCGGCCACCTTGACGCCCGAGGTGCTGACGACGCTGATCGCGCTGGTGCGCCAGCATACGGGCATCGCCATGACCGCGCGCAAGAGCGTCTTGCTGGAACGGCGTTTGCAGCCACGGCTGCATGCGCTGTCCCTGCACAGCTACCAGGCTTACCTGGACCGGGTGGCCAGCGACCGCGACGAGGTCGCCCATTTCATCGACCTGGTGACCACCAACGACACCCTGTTCTTCCGCACGCCGCAGGTCTGGGACTACTTCCGCGACCGCTACCTGCCCGCCTGGGCGCGCGCCCATCCCGACGGCTGCCTCGCCATCTGGTCGGCGGCGGCCGCCAGCGGCGAGGAGCTGTATTCGATCGCCATGCTGTGCGAGCAATTCAAGCTGCAAGCGCCCGCCTTCCGCTATCAGATCCTGGCCAGCGACATTTCGCAGCAGATCCTCGCGGCGGCGAAGGCCGGCCAGTACAGCGGGCGCTCCGTCGAGCGCATCCGGTTGTCGCACCCGGACTTGCTGCGCAAATATTTCTCGCCCGCGCCATATGGCGTCAAGGTCAACGACGAGCTGCGGCAGCACGTGAGCTTTGCCCAGCATAACTTGCTCGAAGCGCTGCGCCCGGCGCGCCAATTCGACCTGGTGTTCCTGCGCAATGTACTGATTTATTTCGACGCGGAGCACCAGGAAGCCGTGCTGCGCCAGACGCGCCTAAGTCTCAAGGATGAAGGCCGGCTGATCTTGGGCGAGTCGGAAACGATCGCCCGCCTCGGTACCGGCTATCAGTTCGAATTTCCCATGATTTACAAGGCGGGTAGCGCATGAGCATCATCATCGAACATGGCCTGGCGCCGCAACATGTTGGCATGGGGCAACTTAGCGTCGGTACGCATGGAGAGCAGCTGCAAGCCTTGCTCGGCTCCTGCATCGGCATCGGCTTCATCTGGAAGAACGGCCCCTGCTGCGGCCTGGCCCACTGCTTGCTGCCGGAAGCGCCCGGTGCCGAGCATGCCCTTGGCGCCCGCTATGTGAGCCAGGCCGTGCCCTCGCTGCTGCGCCTGATGGGCGTGCGCCAGGCCGATTATGCCGATATCGACGTGGTGCTGGCGGGCGGAGCCAGCATGTTCGGCCCCGCCCACGTCCATGGCCGCCTGCAGGTGGGCCGGCAAAACGCGGAAGCGGCGCAAAAATACCTTGCCCAGTGCGGCTTGCACGTCAGTTTTTGCGCGCTGGGAGGCCGCCACGGCCGCCAGCTGCTGATCGATTGCGCCCGGCACAGCTACGCCGTCACCGAGGTGGTGGCGCCACCCGAATGGATTCCACGCAAGGAAGGCGCATATGGATATGCATGAAGCGACGGGCTTGCAGGCCCATGGCGCAAGCGACACGGCCGCCGAACTGTTCGGCTCCTTCCACCTGGGCGGCGATGAATTCGCCCTGCCCGCCAGCTGCATCCGCGAAGTGGTGAACTACCCTGCGAAAGTCACGGCCCTGCCCCTGTCGCCCGCGTATCTGGAAGGCATGTTCACCTTGCGCGGCAGCGTCATTCCGGTGGTCAACCTGGGGCGCTTGTTCCGCGCCGACGCGCCGCGCGCCGTGGCCACGGACAAGATCGCCATCCTCGATTTCCAGCAAGTACTGATCGGCATCGTCTTCCAGGATACGGGCGAAATCCTGCGCGTGCCCGCCAGCGCGCGCAGCGCCCTGCAATATGCGGCCGGCGACAGCCAGGCCGTCATCGCCGGCACGATTTTGCTCGACGGCGGCGCGCGCCTGCTGCAGATACTCGACCCGCACGCCCTGCTGCGCATCGAAAACGTGCCCCACGTACTGGCCCTGCAGGCGACGGGCGCCAAACTGAGCACGGCCCGCTACCATGCGCAAAGCGAACGCCGGCAATGCGTCAGCTTCCATGCGGCCGGCGCCACGTTTGCCTTCGAGATGCTGGCCATCCAGGAAATCATCAAGGTGCCGGAACTGCACAGCTCCCTGCTGAAAAACGAACTGTGCCTGGGGCGCATGCATTTCCGCGGCAACCAGGTGGCCGTCGTCGACTTCGGCGCCCTGCTGCAGGCGCCTGCGTGCAGCAAGGCGGCCAGGGAAGCCGCGCCGGACCAGCGCGTCATCGTCGTGCGCCTCGACGGCACGACCGTGGGCTTCCTCGTCGACTCCGTCGACAGCATCGTGCATTTCTTTGGCGACCAGGTGTTGCCGATTCCCCTGCTGAGCAAGGCGCGCGCCGCCATGTTTGCCGGCTGCATCACGAAAGAGGGCTTGGGCGACATCATTTTCCTGAACCACAAGGACATCCTGTCGCAGGCGGAGATCGTCGAGATGCGCGACGGCCACGCGCGCCTGTACCCGGCCGACACGGAAACGGGCGCCGCCACGCACAAGGCGCGGCGCCGCGTCTACATCACGTTTACGGTGGAAACCCGCTTCGCCGTGGAAATCGGGCAAGTGCGCGAAATCATCGATTTCAGCCACGCCATCACCACGCCGCCGGGCATGCCGGCCTGCATGCTCGGCATGCTCAACTTGCGTCAGCAAATGATCAGCATCATCGATCTGCGCCAGCTGTATGCGATGCCGGCCCTGCCGGACGCCAGCAGCGGCAAGATCTTGATCGTGGAACGGGGCGCCGAACGCTACGGCTTCCTCGTCGACCATGTCGACAACATCATGACCATCTCGGACAGCCAGCGCTTTGCGGCGCCGCAAATCATCCGCACGGGAGAGCACGACGACTTGCGCAGCGAAATGGATGAAATGATCGACATCGGCACGGATGCGCAGCGCCAGACCCTGTCCGTCTTCCAGTGCGATCATCTGCTGGAAAAGCTGGAGACGGCGCTGCCGCGAGCGGCCTAGCTTGCCTTACATCCCCGGCAACTGGTGTCCCTTGAACTGTTCGCGCAGCTTGTTCTTCTGGATCTTGCCCGTCGCGCCCATGGGCAAGGCGTCGATGAACAGCACGTCGTCGGGCGTCCACCACTTGGCGATCTTGCCCTCAAAGAACTGCAGCAAGGCGTCGCGCGTGACCGTCATGCCGGGGCGCAGCACCACGACGAGCACGGGACGCTCGTCCCATTTCGGGTGGAACACGCCGATGCAGGCCGCCTGCAGCACGGCCGGGTGGGCCATGGCCAGGTTTTCAAGGTCGATGGTGCCGATCCACTCGCCGCCCGACTTGATCACGTCCTTGCTGCGGTCCGTGATCTGCATGTAGCCGTCCGCATCGATGGTGGCCACGTCGCCCGTGGGGAACCAGCCATCCTGCAGCACTTCGCCGCCCTCGTTCTTGTAGTACGAGGAAATGATCCACGGCCCCTTCACCAGCAGATGGCCATACGCCACGCCATCCCATGGCAATTCCTTGCCGTCATCGTCGACGATCTTCATGTCCACGCCGTAGATCGCGTGGCCCTGCTTTTGCAGGATCTTGCGCTGCTCGTCCTTCGGCAAGTCCAGGTGCTTGGTCTGCAAGCCGCCCGCCGTGCCCAGCGGCGACATTTCCGTCATGCCCCAGGCGTGGATGACCTCGATGTCGAACTTGTCGATCAGGGTATCCATCATGGCCGGCGGGCACGCCGCGCCGCCGATCACCGTGCGGCGGAAGGTGGAAAACGTCAAGTTATTCTGCAAGGCGTGGTTCAGCAAGCCCAGCCAGACGGTGGGCACGCCGGCCGAGAACGTCACTTTTTCCGCCTCGAACAATTCATACAGCGACTTGCCGTCCAGCGCCGCGCCGGGAAACACCATGCGCGCGCCGGACAGGGGCACGGAATACGGCAAGCCCCAGGCGTTCACGTGGAACATGGGCACGACGGGCAGCACCGTGTCGGAGGCGCGCACGTTCAGGGCGCTGGGCATGGCCGACGCATACGCGTGCAGCACGGTCGAGCGGTGCGAATACAGGGCGCCCTTGGGATTGCCCGTCGTGCCCGACGTATAGCACAGGGTGGCGGCCGAGTTCTCGTCGAACAAGGGCCATGCGTAGTCGTCCGAATGCGTGGCGATCAAGTCTTCATAGCACAGCAGGTCGGGGATGGTGCTGCTGGCGGGCATCCGCTCGCGGTCGCACATCAGCACGAAATGGCGCACAAAGGTGCAGTCGGCGGCGATTTTCTCCACCACGGGGAGGAAGGTCAGGTCGAACAGCAAGACCTGGTCTTGCGCATGGTTCGAGATGTAGGCGATCTGGTCGGGGAACAGGCGCGGGTTAATCGTGTGCAAGACGGCGCCCGAGCCGGACACGGCATAGTAGGCTTCCAGGTGGCGGTAGCCATTCCAGGCCAGGGTGGCGACCCGGTCGCCCATGCCGACGCCGAGGCCATGCAAGGCATTGGCCAGCCGGCGCGCGCGCTGGTGGCAATCGCGGTAGGTGTAGCGGTGCATATCGCCTTCCACCCGGCGCGAAATGATTTCGCTGCCGCCATAATGACGCGCTGCAAACTCGATAATGCTGGAAATCAGCAGGGGCTGATTCATCATCTGGCCCATCACTGGACTCAAGGGGAATGCCGACATCGTGTCTCCTGGGGTAGCTACTCGGTTATTGTTGGAATTGACAGATTTTTCCTAGTTTCGTACGGTCGTGCGGAAATCGTCAACGCATTTCGATATTGCGCTGCAGCATGGAATTTTTGATTCCGTTTCCAGCCGCATGGGCAAGCGCCACGCGCCTTGGCGCGGTGCGGTAAAATCGCATTCCAGGCTGGCGCACCTTGCCGGTCCACCTTATTTGACTGGAATTGCCATCACCGCTCATACCTTACCACTGGATAACGCCTTTGCGGCCTTGCCGCCCGCGTTCTATACGCGCTTGATGCCCACGCCCCTGCCCGCCCCATATTTCGTGGCCGCCAGCGCCGCCGCCGCCGCCCTGATCGGCCTCGATGCGGCGCGTCTGGCCGAGCCTGATTACGTGGCGCTGCTGGCCGGCAATGCGGTTGCCGAGCGCTCGCAGCCCCTGTCGGCCGTGTATTCGGGCCACCAGTTCGGCGTCTGGGCCGGCCAGCTGGGCGACGGCCGCGCCATCCTGCTGGGCGATATCGCCACAGCGAGCGGCCCCATGGAACTGCAGCTGAAAGGCGCCGGCGCCACGCCGTATTCGCGCATGGGCGACGGGCGCGCCGTGCTGCGCTCGTCCATCCGCGAATTCCTGTGCTCGGAAGCCATGGCGGCGCTCGGCATTCCCACCTCGCGCGCGCTGGCCATCATGGGTTCGCAGCAAGGCATCATGCGCGAAACGGTGGAAACGGCGGCCGTCGTCACGCGCATGGCGCCCACGTTTGTGCGCTTCGGCTCGTTCGAACACTGGTTTTACCGCAAGCAGCCGGACGAACTGAAAATCCTCGCCGATTACGTGATCGACAGTTTTTATCCCGAGTTGCGCGCCGCAGCAAATCCATACCAGGCCTTGCTGGCCGAGGTCTGCGTGCGCACGGCGCACATGATCGCGCAATGGCAAGCCGTCGGTTTCATGCATGGCGTGATGAATACGGACAATATGTCGATCCTGGGCCTGACGCTCGATTACGGCCCGTTCGGCTTCATGGAAGCGTTTGACGCGGAACACATCTGCAACCATACGGACCAGCAGGGACGCTACTCGTATGCCAACCAGCCGCAAGTGGGCCACTGGAACTGCTATGCGCTGGGCCAGGCTTTGCTGCCCTTGATCGGCGAAGTGGAACTGGCGCAGGCGGCGCTGGACACGTACCAGGGCGCGTTCGCCGAGAAAATGAATAGCTTGCTGCGCGCCAAGCTGGGCTTGCAAACGAGCCAGGACGGCGATACGGCCCTGTTCGACAGCATGTTTGCGCTGATGCAAGCCAATCATGTGGATTTCACGAACTTCTTCCGCGCCTTGTCTACACTGCAGGTAGCGGCGCCCGAACATGACACCATGCTGCGCGACATGTTCATCGACCGCCCCGCCTTCGATGCGTGGGCAGCACAATACCGCGCGCGCCTCTTGCTGGAAAACAGCGTCGATGCCGAACGGCAAGCGGCCATGAACGGCGTCAACCCGAAATACGTGCTGCGCAACTATCTGGCGCAAGTGGCCATCGAGAAAGCCCAGCAGCAGGACTACACGGAAGTGGCGACATTGCTGGAAGTTTTGCAAAAGCCATTTGACGAACAGCCCGAACACCAGCACTATGCGGCCCTGCCGCCCGACTGGGCCAGCCACCTTGAAGTCAGTTGCTCATCCTGAGGAGTCATTATGACCACGAATAAAGTCAAGAAAACCGACGCCGAATGGCGCGCCATGCTCGACTCGATGCAATACGAAGTCACGCGCCACGCGGCCACGGAACGGGCCTTCACGGGCAAGTTCTGGGACCACCATGAACACGGCATCTACACCTGCGTCTGCTGCAACACGCCCCTGTTCGCGTCGGACACCAAGTTCGACTCGGGCTGCGGCTGGCCCAGCTACTTCCAGGCGCTGGACCCGGCCAACGTGACGGAAATCACCGATCGGAGCCACGGCATGCTGCGCACGGAAATCGTCTGCGCCGTCTGCGACGCCCACCTGGGCCACGTCTTCCCGGACGGCCCGCCGCCGACCGGCTTGCGCTATTGCATCAATTCGGCCTCCTTGCGCTTCGATCCGCAGCCTTGATCTGGCGATGGCTTGGGCGTTACTCCTAAGCCATTCCTAAGATGATTCTAATAAGACCAGTGTAAAGTCTCGCCATGAAATTTCTATTCGACCTATTCCCCCTGATTGCCTTCTTCACCGCCTTCAAATTGGGCGGCATGTATGAAGCGGCCACGCACGATTTCGTGCAGCAATATTTGTCCGGCTTCGTGTCTGGCGGCCTGATCAAGGCCGACCAGGCGCCGTGGATACTTGCCACCCTCGTCGGCATCGTCGCCACAGCTTGCCAGGTCAGCTATCTGCTGCTGCGCGGGCGCAAGGTGGACGGCATGCTGTGGCTGTCGCTGTTCATCTTTGTCGTGTTCGGCGGCGCCAGCATCTATCTGCATGACGATTTCTTCCTGAAATGGAAGCCGACCCTGATCTACTGGCTGTCCGGCCTGGCCCTCTTGATCGCCTACGTGGGTTTCAAGAAAAACCTGATCCGCAAGACCATGGAAGCGCAAGTGCAGTTGCCCGATGCCGTCTGGAACCAGCTGCTGGCCGCATGGATCATCTTCTTTGGCGCCATCGGCGCACTGAACCTGTTCGTCGCCTTCGTGCTGTACAAGGGCGACATGGCCGCCTGGGTCAGTTTTAAAGCGTTTGGCGCGACGGGCATCTTCTTTGCCTTCATCGTGGCGCAAACCCTGTTCCTGGCCAAACATATCAAGGAAGACGCATGATGAGCTCCACCACTGAAAACACCGCGCCGGAAACGCGCATGCAGCGCATTCGTACCCGCCTGGAAACGGCACTTTCCCCTCTGGAATGCGTGCTGGAAGACGACTCGGCGCGCCACCGGGGCCATGCGGGCGCCGCCTCGGGCGGAGGCCATTACAATCTGCGCATAATTTCTAGTCAATTTGAGGGGCTCAGACTCGTCATGCGTCATCGACTGGTGTATGATTCCGTGCACGATATGATGCATAATGAGATACATGCATTGGCGATTGTGGCCCTGGCGCCGTCCGAAGTAGTGTAAGGACGGCGTTTTTGGCGTACCGGGGCGACTTGGTATGCCATTTGCCGCAAGCGCCATGCACGCGTTTTCTTCCCATGCGTTTTTTACGAAACTTTCCCTAACAGGATTTAATAATGACTTTTAAGCCAGCCCGCTTGCTGATCGCACTACTCGCCGTTGTCGCGGTACCTGTTTTTGCGCAAAATGTTGCCGTTGTTAATGGCAAGCCTATCCCATCGTCGCGCGTTGATGCAGTCGTCAAGCAAGTCGTCGCCCAAGGCCAGCAACCGGATTCGCCGCAACTGCGCGAAATGATCAAGAAAGACTTGATCGGCCGTGAAGTGCTGATGCAAGAAGCGGAAAACAAAGGTTTCGGTAAAGATGCAGCAGTCAAGCAGCAAATCGAGAACGCACGCCAAGCCATCGTCATCAACGCCCTGGTCGGCGACTACCTGAAAAAGAACCCGGTCAACGACGCTGAAATCAAGGCCGAATACGACCGCTTCGTGGCGCAGACGGGCGACAAGGAATACCACGTACGCCACATCCTCGTGGGCACCGAAGCAGAGGCGAAAGACATCATCGCCAAGCTGAAAGGCGGCGCCAAGTTCGAAGATCTGGCCAAGCAATCGAAAGATACCGGCTCGGCCGACAATGGCGGCGACCTGGACTGGGCAGCCCCTTCGTCGTTCCCGAAAGTGTTCTCGGACGCCTTCGTGAAACTGCAAAAAGGCCAGGTTACCGACACCCCGGTGCAAACGCCTAACGGTTTCCACGTGATCAAGCTGGACGACACCCGCGCGGCAAAACTGCCGACCCTGGAAGAAGTCAAGCCACAGATCGCCGAAGCGCTGCAGCAAAAGAAACTGCAAGCGTATCAGGAAGAAATGATCAAAAAAGCGAAAGTTCAGTAAGAACTGACCTCCCCGGCGCCCTTTTCGGCGCCGGTCGTGTATTCTGCGCCTGAATGCGCACTGCGCGACAGTCGCGTATATCGATTTTTAGTATATTTATTAGGAATGAACATGATTTTGAAGCCAGCCCGCCTGATCTTAGCCCTGGTCGCCGTAGCCGCGATCCCTGCGTTCGCGCAAAACGTGGCCACCGTGAATGGCAAGGCCATCCCATCGTCGCGCGTCGACCAGGTCGTCAAGCAAGTCGTCGCCCAAGGCAAGCAAGCCGATTCGCCGCAATTGCGCGAAGCCATCAAGAAAGACCTGATCGGCCGCGAAGTGCTGATCCAGGAAGCCGACAAGCAAGGCTACGGCACGCGTCCGGAAGTCAAGTCGCAGATCGACAATGCCCGTCAAAGCATCATCATCAATGCCCTGCTGGCCGACTACGTCAAGAAGAACCCTGTCAAGGACGCTGAAATCAAGGCCGAATACGACAAGTTCAAGGCACAAGCGGGCGACAAGGAATACCATGCACGCCACATCCTGGTCGCTACCGAAGCGGAAGCGAAAGACATCATCGCCAAGCTGAAAGGCGGCGCCAAGTTCGAAGAACTGGCGAAAGTGTCGAAAGACGGTTCCGCAGCCAATGGCGGCGACCTGGACTGGGCTAGCCCGGCTTCGTACGTCAAGCCATTCTCCGACGCCATGGTCGCCCTGAAACCAGGCCAGGTCACGCAAACGCCCGTGCAATCCCAATTCGGCTTCCACGTGATCAAGCTGGAAGAAACCCGTCCGACGAAGCTGCCGGCACTGGAAGAAGTCAAGGGCCAGGTAGCCGAGTCGCTGCAACAGAAAAAACTCGCCGCCTACCGCGATGAACTCATGAAAAAAGCCAAGATTCAGTAATATTGGATCGGCATGAAAAAGCGCTCCCGGTGAGCGCTTTTTTTACGCCTGAAAGAAAGCGAGATGCCATGAATCTACATGCAGAATTGAAAGCCGCGCTGGAAGCGGCCGCCGAACCGGGCCGCGCAGCGCCCATGCAGGCGTACATGCGCGGCCAGTTCGTGTTCCTGGGCGTGGCGGCACCGCAGCGGCGGCTGGCCACCAGGGGCTTGCTGGCGGGCTTGAAAGGCGTGGGGGCCGAGGTGCTGCTGGAACATGCGCAACTACTGTGGCAGCAGCCAGAGCGCGAATACCAGCATGTGGCGCTCGACATGCTGGCCCTGCACCGGCGGCAACTGGGCGTCGAACACCTCCCCGCCCTGCTCGGCCTGGCGCGCCAGCGCGCGTGGTGGGACAGCGTCGACGGCATGGCGGGCATCGTGGGCGAGGTGCTGCAGGCGGAGCGCCAGCGCGGCGGCGATGGCCATGCGCACATGGATGGCGCCTTGCGCCACGAGGACCTCTGGCTGCGCCGCATCGCCATGCTGCACCAGCTGGGCTGGCGCGCCGACACGGATGCCGGCTGGCTGTTCGGCGCGGCGCTGGCGCTGGCCCACGAAGACGAGTTTTTCATCCGCAAGGCCATCGGCTGGGCCTTGCGCGATTACGCGCGCCACGCCCCGACAGAGGTGCTAGCGTTTGCCACAGAGCACCGCCAACGACTCTCTCCCCTCAGCTACCGCGAAGCGCTGAAGCACCAGCGACCTTGAACGACTGGCCGCCCAGCAATCGCAGCGCCGCGTCGATGCGGGGTGCCGCATCCCAGGCCGGCACGGGCGCCAGCAAGCCCAGCGCCATCTGCCGCAGCGGCTCGGCGATCACCATGGCCAGCAGCAAGCCGGCCAGTTCGTGCCCATCGTGCCCATCCTGCAGCACCAGATGGCCGCGCGCGGCCTGGCGCTGCAACCACTGGGTCAGCAAGGCCGTGCCCCGCTCGATGCCGTTGCGCTGATACACGGCCAGCAAATCGGCGCGGGCGGGAAACTCCGTGCACAGCAGACGGAACAGGCCCACGGCGTCCGCCGTCAGCACGCGCGCGGCCATCGCCTGCAAGACCTCCTTCAATAATGGCAGGACCTCGCCCGGCGCGGCCGCATCGTGCGCCATGGCGGGCAGGAACGCATCCGTCCAGCCGCGCACTACCAGGGCCACGAGTTCCTCGCGGTTGGCCGCATACTGATACAGCGACTTCTTTGCCATGCCCGCGTGGCGCGCCACCGCTTCCATGGTCGTGGCCGCATAGCCTTCATTCAGCAGCAGCCAGGTGGCCGCCTGCACGGCCGCATCGCGCGCCTCCTCGGGCGGACGCGCCGGACGGCCCCGTCCACGCACAGCCTTGCTCTCTGCCTTGCTCTCTTCTTCCTGCATGCCGGCTCCAAGCTTGATCGATGGGCAATTTTACACTGAAACACATTTAGGAAACGTTATTCGTTTCTTTAATATATAATTGGCTCACCCCAACAAAGGAGAACGACATGACGAGCTACACGCACAATGCATTCCCATGGAGCATCACCGGCACGGGCGACTTGCTCGACCCGTTCCCGCTGCACCTGGAAACGGGCATCACGCGCCTCGACGATGGTTGCCTGCTGGTGGCGGCGCGCACCGAGCTGCACGGCTGCAGCGGGCGCATGCTGGACTGGTGGTTTACGTTTTTCGAAACGACGCAGCACATCAAGTGGTGGCATCCGCACGACCACGTGGCCCATCACGGCTGGAACAATGCATGGAAAAAGGGAGAAAGCTATTACGGCGCCTCGATCGAGGCGGTGGAGTCGCTGGGCGATATTCCACCCGTGAAAGCCAAGCTGAAGTTCCATGATCCGAAGGAGGTCTTCGACCCGGTGCAGCTGCAGCAGGCAAGGGACAGCGGCGCCCTGTCGGCCGCCATCTGCGCCCGCATCGGCTTTGGCGATTACGTCGTGCTCGACCCGTACGGCGATCCGCTCGATGGCGAAATGCTGCACCTGACGCGAGACACGCCGACGGGCTGCGTGCTGCGCAGCCGCTTCTTGCTGGGCCGCAACAGCCTCAATCCCGTGCGCGACGTGCCCGACGTGCTGGGCCTGAATTTGCTGCGCCATTGCTACAGCGAATTTACCTATCTGTCGCGCTTTTTACCGTCGCTGTACTACGGCGAGCACGCCAATGGCGAAAAGGCGCCGCTGCCCTGGTAAAGAGCCTTACAGCCGCTTGTGCATGCGCGCCAGCGGCAGTTTGATCGCGTTGGGCAAGTCGAGGTGAAAATCTTCCGTGACGGAAAAGCCGCTGGCCAGGTACAACGGCACGCCGGGCAAGGTGGCGGCCAATTCCAGTGCCGTAAAACCCGCGGCCCGCGCCTGCCGTTCGCAATGGCGCATCAGCATGCTGCCCAGGCCCTGGCGCGCCGCGGCCGGTTCCACGAAGAAGGCGCGGATGCGGCCCGGCTGGCTGGCCGGATCGAGCAGCGGGTCCGGCCCGCTCTTCGCGCGGTCGGCACCGTACAGGGTGGCGCGCCGGCTCCAGCCGCCGCAGGCCAGCATGACGCCATCGCGTTCGATGACGAAATACGTGCGGTCGGCAACGAGCTGCGTATCGACGCCGAACACGTGGCGCGTCACGGCCTCGGCCTGTTCCAATGTATAGAATCCCGCGCTCAGCGCCACGCCGGAACGGGCGATCAGCGCATTCATTGCAGGCACGTCGGCCGGCAGCGCCACGCGCAGGCGCGTCAACGCGCCAAAGCTGAACCAGGCACGGCGGATGCGGCCCCGCTCCACCTCATAGGTCGCCACCAATTCCTGTGCCGAGACCCCATCGTCCGTGTCGCCATGGACGATTTCATGATCGATCACCAGCTTGCCGCAGGCGATGCGGTTGAGCAACTGCGCCCGGGGCCGGCTTGCCGCGAAACGGGCCGCGAAACGGGGGCCGATCTGCGCGCTGCCCGTGGCCAGCAAGGTATCGGGGTGCTGGAATTGCTTTGCGTCATCGGCGTAAATGGCCAGCAAGGCGGCCACGTCGTGGGCATTATAGGCGTCCAGTTGGGCCTGGACCACCGCCGTGGGCAAAATGCGTGTATCGTTGGCAAGCGCCATGCGTGTACCTGTTGTGGAGTCGATGGAAAGTTGCAAAGGGTAACATTGTCGCACCTGTCGCGGCGTCGTTTACTGCGATAATAACAAGATTCGTCGCAAGTGGCATATTGAGGCGTCATCCATCAACCGTAGAGCGCAATCGCACAAGCACAGCAGGAGTAAATATCATGAAATGGGAAGGCAATCGCGAAAGCGACAATGTGGAAGACCGCCGTGGCGAAGATGGCGGCGGGGGCGGCGGTGGGGGCGGCTTTGGTTTTGGCGGGCGCTCGATCGGCATCGGCACCATCGTCATCGCCCTCGTCGGCTCGTATGTGCTGGGCGTCAATCCCCTGACCCTGCTCAACCTGCTCAGCGGCGGTGGCGGCCAGGTCAGCACCCAGCAAAGCCAGGCCCCGGCGCGCCAGCCGCCCGAATCGGACGAGATGGCCCGCTTCGTGAAAACCGTGCTGGCCGATACGGAAGACACCTGGGGCGCCCTGTTCAAGGCCGAAGGCGGCAGCTATGTGAAGCCCAAGCTGGTGCTGTTTTCCGGGAGCATCCCGACGGCCTGCGGCACGGGCCAGAGCGCCAGCGGGCCCTTCTATTGCCCCGGCGACCAGAAAGTCTATCTGGACCTCGACTTCTTCAATCTGATGCAACAGCGCTTCAAGGTCTCGGGCGAGTTTGCCGAGGCCTACGTGATCGCGCATGAGGTGGGCCACCACGTGCAGAACCTGATGGGCTTGTCCGAGAAGGTCGACAATGCGCGCCGCACGGCCTCCGAACGCCAGGCCAACGCCATGTCCGTGCGCCTGGAATTGCAGGCCGATTGCTTTGCCGGCGTGTGGGCATTTCACGCGAACCAGGACCGCAAGATCCTGGAACAGGGCGACGTGGAAGCGGCCCTGAAAGCGGCCACGGCCATTGGCGATGATGCGCTGCAGCGCCAGTCGCAAGGCCATGTCGTGCCGGACTCATTTACGCACGGCACCTCTGAGCAGCGCGTGCGCTGGTTCAGCAAGGGCATCGAGAGCGGCCAGATTGCCCAGTGCAATACGTTCGAGGCACGCCAGCTGTAAAGATCGCCCCCGTGCCGCCCTGCGCGCGCACGGGGAAGTTGCTTCTACTTCAAATCGATGCGCCCGTATTGCCCATGCGTCTCGTCATCCGGCCCGGCCGCATAGAACAGCGTATTGACGGGCTGGCTGTTGAGGCCATTGCCGAAGGCGATGCCCCACAAGCCATCGATCGTCAGCGGCGTGCCATCGGTCTTGAGCAGCACGCCAGCGGCGGTACCCGTGTCGGGGTCATAGGCATTGATCTTGCCATCGCCAAAATTCCCTATCAACAACATATTGCTGGCCGTGCCGAAATCGGCGGGCGCCAGTGCCATGCCCCATGGCGCATTCAGGGCGCCGCCGCTCACCAGCCGCTTGATCAGTGTGCCGCCCGTGTCATACACGTTCACGATACCGAGGCCGGCGCCGGCCTCTTCATCGTCGCCGCTGGCTTCCCGCTTCGCGTAGGCGACATAGATGCGCTCGCCAATGGCCTGGATGCCGAACGGCGCATAGCCGGCCGGCAAGCCGGGGTCGCCGAATGCGCCAGGCAGGGCGACCCTGGCGAAGCCGGCATCGAAGACGTCGACGCGCCCGTTGTGGAAATCGGCCGCATACAGGTAATTGGCGCCCGCATAGCGCGAAATGGCCAGGCCCTTGTAGACGCTGCCGCCCGCGCTGCCGTCGAACACGACCAGGGCCGTCGTCGGGCTGACCGTGGGCGACCAGGCGGAAATAGTCCCGCTTTCGCTGGCGAAGATGAAGGGGCTGGGCGCCGTCACGCCGTTCTGGCTCAGCTTGAAGTCCTGCGTGCCGTTGAAGACGATGCCCGTGGGCCCTGCCGGCGTGCCGACCACCAGCGATTGCGGCACGCCGTTGCCATCGTACAAAGTGGACTTCGCCGTGCCATTCGCGGCCACCCAGACGAAACCGCGCGGGTTGAAGGCCACGCCCCAGGCGTTGACGAGGTTGGGGTCCGTGTGCGCGGCCGGCACGGCGGGCGTGTCCGACACCAGGCTGGTGGCCGCATAGGCGCTCACGGCCGGTGGATGGTGATGATGGCCGCCGCCGCAGGCAAACAGGGCCGCGGCCAGCGCGATGACGAAACCGGTGCAGATCAGTTGCTTGATGCGGTGCGTATCCATGGCATTCCCCTCGGCGTGATGGGCAGTATCGTGCTGCCTGCTTTCAGGGTAGAACCGGGCCATGGAGCATGCTTGAGGCGTGTCAAGCGCGGCAAAGATAGCCAGTGTCAGGGTATGCTGACGTCGTAGCGCTTGCCCAGTCGTTTCAATTCGCCCGTCTCGATCAGGTTATTCAGTTCCTGGTCGAACTGCAGCCGCAGCCTGTCGAAAGCGGGTGAGCGTGGATAGGCAAAATAGCCGTTTTGCAGTTCGATGATTCTGGGCAGCGGTTTCACCTGGCGGCCATAGCCGAGACGGGCGATGACGGGGTCGGTATTGCGGCGGTTGCTGATGAACACGTCGACGTGGCTGTGCACCAGCATCTTCAAGCCATTTTCCACATTGTTGGCCACGCTGACCTGCAGGCCGGGCCGCACGCGCTCCCAGTCCGCGCCATAGGCCCAGCCATTGAGCAGCACCACCCTGCGGTTCTTCAGTGCCGCGTAATCGCCATCCCAGCCGAAACTGGCGTCCTGGCGCGTATAAAAGACCATCTGGTCCTGGTAGAACGGCTTGTCGGAAAACGCCATGCTGGCGATGCGCTCGGGCGTCTTGTAGGGACCGATGAGGATATCGGCCTGGCCCTGCACCAGCATGGCTTGCGCGCGCGCCCACGGCACCATGCGAAAACGCACGGTGTTACCCGTGCGCGCCGCCATCACGCGCAGCAGTTCCGCGCCCAGGCCGCCGTATTCGCCGCTGTCCTGATATTCGAACACGCGTTCGAACTGCGCACCCACGGCCAACAGCTCGCGCGCCGGCGCCGGCAAAGGCACGGCAAACGCCGGCCACAGCAGCGCCAAGGCCAGCAGGCGCCGCCCCGCTCTTCTCATCAGCCGACGATGCGCAAAGAGTAATCGGTGGCCCGCACGTCCTTCGTCAGGCTGCCGATCGAGATGCGGTCCACACCCGTTTCGGCGATGGCGCGCACGGTGTCGAAGTTAATGCCGCCCGACGCTTCGAGCAAGGCGCGGCCGTTGGTGAGGGCCACGGCCTCGCGCATCATGTCGTTGCTGAAGTTATCGAGCAAGACGGAGACGGCGCCCGCGTCCAAGGCTTCCTGCAATTGCGCCAGGGTTTCCACCTCAATCTGCACGGGCACGCCCGCATCGAGGTTGCGCGCGTTTTCCAGGGCTTGGCTGACGCCGCCTGCCGCCGCGATATGGTTTTCCTTGATCAAGATGCCGTCGTACAGGGCCAGGCGCTGGTTCTTGCCGCCGCCAACGCGCACCGCATACTTTTGCGCCAGGCGCAGGCCCGGCAAGGTCTTGCGCGTGTCCAGGATGGACGCCTTGGTGCCGGCGATCACATCGACATACCGGCGCGTCGCCGTGGCGACGGCCGACAGCAGCTGCAGGAAATTGAGGGCGCTGCGCTCGGCCGTGAGCAAGGCGCGCGCCGGCGCTTCAATCGTGCAGACGACGCTGTCGGCCGTCATCATGTCGCCTTCGGCGTAATGCCAAACGATGTCGATGCTGCGGTCCAGGCTTTTCATGATGCCTTCGAACCACGGCGCGCCGCACAGCACGGCCGCTTCGCGCACGATGACACGGGCCGTGACGATGTGGTCGGGCGGCACGAGCTCGCCCGTCAGGTCGCACTGGCCCACGTCTTCCAGCAAGGCGGCCAGCAGATTGCCCTCGAACGCGCGCGCCAGGGCCGGATCGAAGGGAGCGAAAGAATTAACGAGGGTACTCATGCTGGACCGATTCCTTGGAACAATGTGGTTTCTTTTGCCAGGTCTGCGCCCGGCTTGAGGCCCGCCTTCTTGGCGGCGGCGAAGTCGAGCATGCGATTGATCGAACGCACGGCCAGCTGGCCGACGGCGGGATCGACGTGGATTTCGTTGTGCATGTTTTCCAGCGTTTGCGCCAGGTTCAGCAAGCCGTTCATGGCCATCCACGGGCAATGCGCGCAGCTTTTACAGGTGGCGCTGTTGCCGGCCGTGGGCGCTTCGATGAAGCGTTTACCTGGCGCGGCCGCGCGCATCTTGTGCAGGATGCCGTTGTCGGTGGCGACAATGAACGTGTCCGTGTCCATGGTTTGCGCTGCCGCAATCATTTGCGACGTCGAGCCCACCATGTCGGCCAGGGCCACCACGTTGGCGGGCGACTCCGGATGCACGAGCACCTTGGCTTGCGGATACTCTTCCTTGAGCAAATCGAGTTCGATGCCCTTGAATTCGTCGTGCACGAGGCAGCTGCCTTGCCACAGCAGCATGTCGGCGCCCGTTTCCTTCTGGATGTAGGAACCCAGGTGCTTGTCGGGCGCCCACAGGATTTTCTTGCCCTGCGCATGCAGGTGGGCAACGATGTCGAGGCCGATCGACGACGTCACCATCCAGTCCGCGCGCGCCTTGACGGCCGCGCTGGTGTTGGCGTAAACGACGACCGTGCGGTCCGGATGGGCATCGCAGAAGGCCGTGAATTCATCGACCGGGCAGCCGAGGTCGAGCGAGCAAGTCGCGTCGAGGTCGGGCATCAGGACGGTTTTTTCGGGACTGAGGATCTTTGCCGTTTCGCCCATGAAGCGCACGCCGGCCACGACGAGGGTCTTGGCCGGATGGTCGCGCCCGAAACGGGCCATTTCCAGCGAGTCGGAGACACAGCCGCCCGTGGCTTCGGCCAGGTCTTGCAGGTCGGCATCTACGTAATAGTGGGCAACGAGCACGGCTTCGCGCTCGATCAGCAGGCGCTTGATGCGCGTGATCAGTTCGGCTTTTTCAGCCGGGGACGGCGTCGCTGGCGTGCGTGCCCAGGCGTGGGCAGTGCAGCTGGCTCCGTCTTGTGGATGTTCGTACTCGACGGATTTGATGGCTAAAGTTTGCATGGCTGTGTCAAACAAAAACGGGATAGACCGGCACGATTGCAATGAAGCAGGTGCGCCGGAACGAATGAACCGCGGCGCGTCGGTGTGGTGCTCGGTGGTTTGCCTTGTAATGTCGGATTACGCTACGCTAATCCGACCTACATGGCCTGCCTACTAGCGTAGGTCGGATTAGCGCACAGCGCGTAATCCGACCCAACGTGAGCGTACCAATTAATCGATACCCTGGCTCTTGAGGTAATCCTCGTAATTGCCGCGGTAATCGACCACTTCATCTTCCTTGATTTCGATGATGCGGTTGGCCAGCGAGGACACGAATTCGCGGTCATGCGACACGAAGATCAGGGTGCCCGCGTATTTTTCCAGCGCGATGTTCAAGGATTCGATCGATTCCATGTCCATGT
This sequence comes from Janthinobacterium sp. GW823-FHT03B06, assembly GCF_058796955.1. NCBI lineage: Bacteria > Pseudomonadati > Pseudomonadota > Betaproteobacteria > Burkholderiales > Oxalobacteraceae > Janthinobacterium > Janthinobacterium sp. GW823-FHT03B06. Next base: position 686,839 of record NZ_JBXAJE010000001.1, on the reverse strand, counting down.
GGTTGGTCGGCTCATCGAGCATCAGCACGTTGTGGCGGCCCAGCATCAGCTTGCCGTACATCATGCGGCCCTTTTCACCACCGGACAGTACCTTGACGGCCTTCTTGACATCGTCGCCGCCGAACAGCAAGCGGCCCAGGATGGAACGCACGGCCTGGTCGTCGTCGCCCTCTTTCGTCCACTGGCCGATCCAGTCGGTCAGGTTCGTGTCTTTGGCGAAATCTTCCGTCGGATCTTGCGGCATGTAGCCGACGTTGGCGTTTTCCGCCCACTTCACGCGGCCCTGGTCTGGCTGCAGGCCGGCGATGTCGCCCGCGATGCAGCGCAGCATGGTGGTCTTGCCGGCGCCATTGGCGCCGATGATGGCGATGCGCTCGCCCGCTTCGACCATGATGCTGAAGTTCTTGAACAGCTGGCGATCAAAACCTTTCGAGATGTTCTCGACTTCCACGGCCAGACGGTGCAATTTCTTTTCGCCGTCGAAGCGCACGAACGGGTAGGCGCGCGACGATGGCTTGATGTCGTCGACCTTGATCTTTTCGATCTGCTTGGCGCGCGACGTCGCCTGGCGGGCCTTCGATTTGTTGGCGGCGAAGCGGCGCACGAATTCCTGCAGTTCCGCAACCTTGTCTTTCGCTTTCGCGTTGTTGGCCAGCTGCTGGTTGCGCGCCTGCGTCGAGGCGAACATGTATTCGTCGTAGTTGCCCGGATAAATCTTCAGGGTGCCGTAATCCATGTCGGCCACGTGGGTGCAGACCTGGTTCAGGAAGTGGCGATCATGGGAAATGATGATCATGGTGGAGTTGCGCTCGTTGAGCACGTCTTCCAGCCAGCGAATCGTGTTGATGTCCAGATTATTCGTCGGCTCGTCGAGCAGCAGGATGTCCGGATTCGAGAACAGCGCCTGCGCCAGCAGCACGCGCAGCTTCCAGCCTGGCGAGACATTGCTCATCGGGCCTTGATGCAGGTCAATGGCGACACCGGCGCCCAGCAGCAGTTCGCCGGCGCGCGATTCGGCCGTGTAGCCGTCGTATTCGGACACTTTGCCTTCCAGCTCGGCCGCCTGCATGTAGTCGTCGTCCGTCGCTTCCGGGTTCGCGTAGATCGCGTCGCGTTGCTGGATGGCGGCCCACATTTCCGTGTGGCCCATCATGACCACGTCGAGCACGCGCATGTCTTCAAACGCGAACTGGTCCTGGCGCAGCTTGCCCAGGCGCTCGTTGGTGTCGAGCATGACGTTGCCGCCGGATGGGTCCAGGTCGCCGCCCAGGATTTTCATGAACGTCGACTTGCCGCAGCCGTTGGCGCCGATCAAGCCATAGCGGTTGCCGTCGCCGAACTTGACGGAGATATTCTCAAACAATGGCTTGGCGCCAAACTGCATCGTAATATTTGCTGTAGAGAGCATGTGATATTGGGTCTTTATTCAGTTAAAACAGCTAGTTAAATACTTTTCTCCCATTATACAGCACCCACCCTCATCACTCTATAGCGGTCCGCCTAGGGCGACCGGAGCACATGTGGAGAAATAATGGCAAGAAAATATGATTGCCGTATTTTAATTTAACGGATACGCTGCGGGGCATCCGTTTCCACACCTCCATCTCACAGGCTTCACTTGAAAAAAATCACCATCGCCGCGGCCGTGGCCGCCATTGCCATCGCCGCCACCGTCTACGCGTCGCCGTACTATGCCTTGCACCAGATCAAGACCGCCCTGGCCGAGCGCAATGCCGAGGCCCTGGCCGGACACGTGGACTTCCCCGCCCTGCGCGCCAGCGTCAAGACGCAGCTGGAGGCGAGCATGGCGCGCAGCATCGCGGCGACCGCCGGCAGCGATAACCCGCTGGCCGCGCTGGGCCAGTCGATCGCCGGCGCCATGCTGGGCAAGATGGTCGATGCCATGGTCTCGCCCGCAGGTGTCGTCGCGCTGGTCAACAAGAGCGCCGTCAGCCCGCAAGCGGGAGCCGCAGGCGACGCGGACGCACCCGCCGATGGCGCCCGGAAAAAAGCCGCGTATTCCGCAGGCTATGCCGGCCTGAACACCTTCGTCGTGCGCGCACAAGACGGCAATGCGCAGGACGGCGCACTGGTCCTGCAGCGCCATGGCGTGTGGGGCTGGAAACTGAGTTCGATCGAGATTGCGTCGGCGATGGCCGCACGTTAAAGGAAAGGAACGCGCATGCGCAGGCGATCTGAGACACAATGCGTGTCATTTTGCCTCGGATTGCAGGAAATTTCATGCTGAAACATACGGCTTTATCGCTGGCAATGGCCCTGGCCTGCGCCACGCCATTGGCCCACGGCCTCGATGGCACAGCCGGGAGCAGCCACTCCGTTGCCTCGCGCATGCAGGCGGAAACGTCCAGCGCGGCCGACCCCGACGCCCCCGCGCCACTGCCCGTGCCCAGCGATATCTCGCTGGCCGAACTGGAGCGCCGCCTGGCGCTGGGCCAGGCGCAAACCGCCGAAAAACACTATGCCAGCGCGCTCGATCCGGCCGTGCTGAGTACCTTGGCGCAGCAGATGGGGTGCCACGATATCGCCGGCGTGCATCCGTTCGGCTTGCCGCTCGATCAAGCGCAGCCCACCGTGCTGAGCGGCGCCCACCTGCTGGCGCGCTGCCCGGACCGCGCTTACGTGACGATCACGGCGATGTCGATGGCGGGCAAGGCGGGCAAGCGCGCCTCCCTCAACCCGCAGACGTTCAGGCACACGGTCGATGGCCGGCCCGCGCGGCGCCTGTATTACAAGGCGCCCAACGGCCGCCAGAAGGAATCGCTGACCATCATCGATGGCAGCTATGCGTATGCGCTCGAATACTGGTCGCTCGATGACAGCCAGCACAGCGGCATGGTGGGCATGCGCCGCATGGAAACATTGACGTTGCCGCAACAAGACGGGCAAAAATAGCCGAAATACTGTATATTCATACAGTTATCAGCTATTTTCCTGCCCGCCATGCCCGCCAACCCGCAGCACGCCTTGCCCTACACCATTTCCGTCAGCGCCACGATCGATGCGGAGGTCGAGCAAACCATCCTCGACGGCTTGAACGCCTACAACGATGCGATCACGGGATACCAGGACAGGCAGGTGTTGAGCGTGGTCGTGCGCGACCGCGACAGCCAGCGCGTGCTGGGCGGCGCCATGGGCCGAACCTCGCTGGGCCTGCTGTTTCTCGATTTGTTTTATTTGCCCGCCGCCTTGCGGGGGCTGGGACTGGGCAGCCAGGTACTGGCGCAGTTCGAGGAGGAAGGCCGCCGGCGCGGCTGCGCCTCGGCGGTGCTGTACACCATCAGTTTCCAGGCGCCCGAATTTTACGAGCGCCGCGGCTGGCGCCGCTTCGGCGACATCGCCTGCAGTCCCGAAGGCACGAGCCGTATCTTCATGAGCAAGACCTTGTAGGCTGTCAACGGCAGCGGCCGGCGGCAAACCGGCCGCCAGCCGCTCTCCGATACCGCTGCTTACATGCCCAGCGATTTGAGCAGGTCGGCGTTGTCGTCGTCTTCCGGTTCCGCCGCAGGCGCCGGGGCGGCGTCGCGTTCGCGGTTCGCATACTCGCTATCCATCAGCGAATCGGCGTCGATTTCGCGCGAATCGAAATCGTGCAGTTTGATGAACTCGGTACGGTCGATCGCCAGTTCCAGATAGAAAATATTATTCTTTTCCGTATAGAAAGTGACGCGGCGCATTTCCGGGCGGTCCAGCGGCGTGTCGACGCTGAGCATCACCTGCTTGTTCAGCACCAGCATCTTCGGCTGGCTCTGGGTGATGTTCGTTTGCAGCTCGCGCCGCACCTTGCCCGTGAAGTCGCCGACGATCTGGTTCATCAGTTCGCCCATGATGTTCGACACTTCGTCCGACGTGTAGAAGCTGGCCAGCTCCGACTTCGGCATACCCATGTGCAACATGTAGCGCTCGTAGATTTCCATCGCCGTATCGGCGGCAAAATTGAGCACCACCAGGCCCGTGAAACCGCCATCGAACATCACGAAGCAGCCGATGTCGGGCTTGAGGCCCGTCTTGGTGATGCGCTGCACCATGCCCGAATAATTGACCTTGCTTTGTGTTGCCACGTTGAGCACCCGAACCACCGAGTTGCACAAACTCATCAACAAATCTTCTGTACCGTACACAACATCCTTTTCTGCATCCATGAGCAACCTCTCCTACTATTTTAAAGATGACAGCACTGTTCCCTGCCCGCCGCGAGCCGAAACATGACCGTTTCGCTCAGCAAGCGGACGACTTCACCTTTGCATGCCTGACCTTGCGTGGCAGTGCGCGCCGCGATGCCGCCGGCCCGAACCGCCCTCTTACCTTTTTCTGTATAGAAATAAGTATCAGATGCGCAGAATACCGAGATGTAACATTTCCGTCCAGCCATACCTGCATTTACTTGACGATCTGTGCGGAAATACCATAGCTGGCCAGGACACGGGTGCAGGCAGAAGAAATAGTAACTAAAAATCAAGTGCGCGCAAGACCACGCTGCTGACCAGCAGATCGCGGCTCAGGTAAGCGAAGGCGCGCTGGCCGATGCGCAGGCGGTGGCTGTCAAAGATGTCCAGCAAGTTGCCGCCCTGCTCCTGGTCCAGGCTATGCAAGGCCGTCACGGTGATGCGGCAGGTCTTTTCCGCCCCGAAGACGGACAAATGGAAGCGAATGGCATCGCCCGCCGGCTCGAGCGCGATGCTGTCGCGCAGGATTTCATAGGGCATGGGCTGGCATCCCGCTGTGCGTATGGTCCGCCGCCCCCCGGCACCACCTGACTGACGGAATGGCTGAACAACGACGCTCAAGCTCGGCGCGGTTTTCTGCTAGGAATAAATGCATCATGACGTGTACGGCAATCTCAATGATCAATAACAAGCAAGCGTAGCGCGACGGCTCGTCAACTACCGTCTGTTACCGTACATATTCAACCGCGCGCCTGCCTTGGGGCCGTGCGGCGCACGTCCCGGCCCTCCCCCTGTGCTATTGTCGTCAGGTACATCACCAGGCAGGAGCCATGCATGAGCAACATCGTTACCAGCGTCTCGTTCCGCTACATCGATCCGCGCCACAAGGAACCGGGCCCCAGCCGGGAATTCATCAACCAGAACATTCTGCTGCCGCCGGGCGCCCATCTGCCGCGCATGGGCGAAGCGATCGAACTCATGCACTGGGACTTGAACCGCGACATGAAATCCGGCGTGTATTCGGTCCTGTTTATCCACACGCGCATCGCCTTGTTTGATGGCAATGACAAGCCATCGGGCTGGCACACCACGATCACCGTGGGCCCGCAGTCCGACGAGATCGACCCGCGCTTCCTCACCGCGCCCTCCTGACAGCCGTGCGGCCCTTGTTGCGGCCAGGCCCGACCACCTAAAATAGTGCTTTATATTAAACATGATCGTGACGGCAGCCGGTGGCACCGTCACGTGCAATGCAGGGAAAGACGACGATACAGATGAGCAATCTTGCAGAGCAGGCAACACAAGAAATGACGGCGGCAATCGCAGCGTGGTTTGCCGAGCGCCTCAAGCGTACCGACCTGGAAGCCGCCGTGAAGCGGACCACCTTGCAAATGGGCGTTTTTAACGATTTCCTGCTCGACTACAAGCCGGGACGCACCACGGCCGACGATTTCCATCTGGCCGAGGCCGATGATGTCGCACCGAGGACGCCTTCGCGCCTCGACGAAGCCGTCGTGCGCGACACCATCGCGCCCCGGCTGGCAGCGCTCGTGCGGGCGAAGCTGGAAACACTGGCCGACACGCCCCTGATCGACTACCGCTTCAGCTTTCGCGGCAAATTCCAGACGGCGCAGGGCATGCTGCACCTGAACCTGCTCGAGTATGTCAACGCAGGCAAGCGCACAAGCTTGCTGGAAAACATACGCGCGTATGTCACGCAAAAGCTCGAGCATGGCAACCGCCCGACGAAAAAGCTGGAAACCTTCTTCCTGGCGCGCCACCTGCTCGATCCCCACCTGTTTCCCCAACCCGATATCGCCTGGACAATCGCCCAATTCGAGCGCATCGAGCAGCTGAACAAGTCGCGCCCGCAAGCGCTGGCCGAACACCGCAGCGATATCATCCAGGCCGTGTCGGCGTGGGCGGAAAAACAGTTCCTGCCGCAGTTCTATGACGTGCAGCAATCGAGCTACCGCAGCACCGAATACACCTTGAAGGCGGGCGCGGCGCTTGACAAGCAGGCGCTGGCGTCCATCGACCTGCTGCTGTATGGCGCCGTGATGATCTTGCGCCACGAACCGAGCTACGCCAAGTCGACGGGCGTCAAATTCCTCGACATCGCGCGCGAACTGGGCAGCGAACGGGCCGTGCGCATGCTCAAGGAAGGCAGCGGCACCTTCGCGCCCGACGCCGTCCACCTGAAAAATGCGCAGCTGGAATGCCGCGCCAACGATGTGTTTGCCACGATCAGCATCGCGATAGCCCGGGAAGAGGAAGAGGCGTATGCGCAGGCGCTGGCCTTCATCACGCATTTGCTCATCAACGGTTTCCCGAAAAGCTACCAGATCAAGCTCAAGTCCAAGGTCAAGGCATACTTGCCGATCAAGGGCCTGGCGAAATCCGATACGCACCGCTTCTTTGCCAACGCCCTCGCCTATCCCGCCCTGCAGCCGCAGCTGGAAGCGTATGCGCGCGCCGCCATCGAGCAATTCGAATTCTATGCGGACACGGAAGGCGAAAAGAATTGCATGCCCGGCAGCTACGCCACGTTCGGCCTGGGCCTGCTCGATGCGCGTTATTTTCCGCTGGTGCAGTACTACATGGCCAACGTCGACGAGGAACACCAGTCCGTGCAGGACCAGTTCACGGCGGCCTTTGCCGAAAAGCATGGCGTGACGCGCGATTCCGCTCCCGTGCTGGCCGCGTGCCTGCGCGCCTGCACGGACAACGCAAAGATCAAGATCCAGGCGGAACTGGAAGAGGTGGAGAAACTGGAACTGTTCTGCCAGCAACTGCAAGGGCTGGAAGGCTATCTGGTCGAGCACATGCTGTATCCCATCTGGGGCAAGCTGGAAAAACTGGCTACCCTGGCGCGCAAGGCGCAAGGCCGGCGCAAGGAACTGCTGCTGGCCTTACTGGAAGCGGCCAGCAAGGCGGACGCCTGAGGTGCGCAAGCTTCCGTGCGCAACGTTATGACTTTTACCATCTATAATGCGCGCGCCATAGTTGCCATAAAGCATTTTTTGGCGCCTGACATTGAATCGTGGAGAAAATACATGCACCAAACATTAGCAACATCGCGCACTGCCCTGCTGGCGGCAGCCTTGGCCGCCGCCATGGCGTTGGCCCAGCCCGCCATCGCTGCGGAAACCGCCGTGGAACTGGCGCCCGTCGATGTGGCCAACCTGTACATCAAGACCATCATCAACCATGATGAAGCGAGCGTCGCCCAGCTCAATGCCTACCTGCGCCCCACGCGCCTGGCGGGCCAGCAATCCGCCGAATATGCGTCGTACAGCGGCTTGAAGGAAACGGATGCAATATTCCCTGCAAAAACGGGCAAGCTGATCGCCGACCTGTTCCCTGCCGCCATGCGCGCGGCCGTGACGCCAGCCGCCGAACAGCTGGCCGCCAATGTCATCGCCGCCATGAATGGCGCCGCGTGCCAGGCCACCAAGGCGGCCCCCGTGACGGTGGAAAACGGCATGCAGACGGCTGCCGTCAGCTTCGAATGCCAGGTCGTCAAGGTGCCCGTGGCATGGGCGCCTGCCGCCCAGCAACTGGCGAAGAGCGGCTGCAAGGTCGAGCAATGCAAGGCCGGCCTGCAAAAGATCGCCGCCACCTACACGAGTTCGCCGAAGCAGACGTGGCGCGCCGTGTTCGCCGTCAGCCGCGAAAAGAACTCGGAAGCCTGGCGCAACGATTTCGCCCGCGAAACCTTCGATGAAATCTGGGAATACCTGTAATCCCGACCTCGTTTAGAATGGCTGGATGGAAAAATTGACACCGGTACCACAGCCTGCGGGCCTGGCCTTGCTGCGCTTGATCGACCCCGACCATGTGGAAGGCGCGGTGGTCGCGCAAGCACTGGCGCAAGACTTGCCTGCCCTGCACGCCAGGCAATTGCTGGCGCTGCTGCGCCGGCTGCGTGCCGCGCAATCGAATCAGCAGGATTATGCGGGCGCCAGCCCGGCGCAGGCCGAACAGCAGTTCGGCGCCGCCATCGCCGCCGTCAAGGCGGAGCTGGCCACGCGCCCGCACATTCCCAACAAGCAGGAAGCCAAGGCCCTGCGCCAGACGGCGGCAAAGAGGCGCTGAACGAGGCGCAAGCCGCCCGCCAGCAAGGCCGTTTCGTGTGGGCAAGGACGCCAGCCCCCTCCTATAATCGGAGACTCTCCTGTTTCCGCTCTTGAAAGGCATCCCCATGTCCACACGATTTTCCCGCCACGTAGCCGGCTGCGCCATCCTTGCCGTCGGCGGCCTGGCCGCCATGCAGGCGGCCCATGCCCTGGAGACGGGCCCCATCGACGCGCGTGCCGTGTGGCAGGAACGCTCGCTGTCAACCTGCCGCAGCGGGCAATCGCACTCCGCGCCCGACGTCTGCATGTTGCGCACCATGCAGCGTACCGGTGCGCACCCGCAAGCCATCGCCGCCGCCAGGATGCTGGTCAAGGCAAACAAGGCGGGCTTTATCTCGGCCTGGCGCCCGCTGGGCAAGGCGGCCCTGGCCACCGTCACCTATCCGTTCCGCGCCAACACGAATGAAGGCACCCTGCTGATCGGCAGCGATGGCGCCGCCATCGACGTCGACGAGGACTCCGTGCGCGAGGAAGACCGCGCCACACCGGCCTGGCGCGCGTTTGCCGCCGCCCACCCAGACTCTGTCCCGTTCGCCCCCGCCGACTTTATTGGCAGCACGGCGACCGCCGATGGCGGCCAGAGCGTGCTCTTTTCCACGCCCATGATCACCTGCCACGCCTGCGCCGAGGATGGCGCGCTGCTGGTTGCCTACACGATCGACAAGGCGGGGATCGTGCGCGAGCGCAAACTCTTGACGATCAAGTAAGACTGCCTCAAAGATAAGATAGAATTGCTTGGTGGCATGTCTATACGCGTACATGCCATCCATCCAACTTATTTATCACGGGAAAACATGCGCCGCTCTTGCCTTGCACTGCACCTCACCGCCGCCCTGCTGCTGTCCAGCTCTGTCCACCTCGCCACTGCCGCGCCCGCCGCTACGGCTAACGCTGCCGCCAGCGCGGCCACGCCGCTCGTCATCGGCGAAAGTTTCACGATCGACTCGCAGGCGCTGAAGGAACGGCGCCACATCAATGTGTATGTGGCGCGCGCCTGGGATACGCCGCCCGACGCGCCCCTGCCCGTGCTGTACATGCCGGACGGCGGCGTGGCCGAAGACTTTCTGCACGTGGCCGGCTTGCTGCAGGTGTCGGTAGCCAACGGCACGATGCGCCCGTTCATGCTGGTCGGCATGCAAAACACGCAGCGCCGGCGCGACCTGACGGGGCCGACCGATAATGCGCAAGACCGCAAGATCGCGCCCGTCGTGGGCGGTTCGCCAGCCTACCGGGCCTTCATCCGCGATGAACTGATGCCGGAAGTCAAACGCCGCTACCGCACGACGGGCGAGACGGCCATTGTCGGCGAATCGCTGGCGGGCCTGTTCGTGGTGGAAACATACCTGCTGGAACCGCAGCTGTTCGACCACTACCTGGCCTTCGACCCCAGCCTGTGGTGGAACCAGGGCGCGCTGCCGCGCCAGGCGGCGGCGCTGCTGGCCAAGGGCAAGCCGGGCAAGCACAGCCTGTACCTGGCGTCCAGCAGCGAAGCGGGCATCGCCATCGAAGTGCAGCGCCTGTCCGACGTGCTGCAAAAGCAGGCGCCGCCCGGCTTGCAATGGCACGTGGAAAAGATGCCGGAAGAGACCCATGGCACGGTTTACCATCCCGCAGCCTTGAAGGCTTTCCGCAGCGTCTTCAAGCCGCAAGAACCGGCCAGGCAGTAAGACATGGACAAACTGTAATCTGGTGAGGGGCTCATCCGCAGGGTCGGGCGGGTAAAATCGGCGGCCCTGCTTTTCCCGCCTGAGTCCCGTCCACCATGAGCTTTTTGCAATTATTTATCCTTTCCATCGTCCAGGGCTTCGCCGAGCTGCTGCCCGTGTCCAGTTCCGCCCACGTCATCATGGCGGAAAAATGGATGGGGCTGGATCCCACGTTGCCCGAACTGACCATGCTGCTGGTAATGCTGCATACCGGCACCATGTTCGCCGTCATCGTGTATTTCTGGGCATCCTGGCGCGCCACGTATTTCAGTTCGGCCAGCGCCTTCCGACGCAATGTCCTGCTGCTCGCGGCCGCCACGGCCCTGACGGGCATCGTCGGCTTCGGCTTGCTCAAGGGCATCACCCATGTCATGAGCAAGGATGCACCCGGTTTTGAAATCGAGCACCTGTTTGGCAACGCGAAACTGATGGCCGCCGCGCTGGCCGCCGCCGGCGTGCTGATCATTGTGTCATCGCGCCTGCAGGCGCGCCAGCATGGCACCTTGTCCATCGGCAAGGCGATGGTGATCGGCGCCGTGCAAGGCCTGTGCCTGCCCTTCCGCGGCTTTTCCCGCTCGGGCGCCACCATTTCCGCCGGCATCGCCATGGGCGTGCCGCAGCGCCGCGCCGAGGAATTCAGCTTTGCCCTCGCCGTCGTGCTGACGCCGGCCGTGCTGGTCAAGGAAGGCTGGCGCTTCTACCAGGCCGTGGCAAATGGCAGCCTGGATCATCTGGAACACGGCAACAGCCTGCTGCATTTGCTCGGCCCCAGCCTGCTGGGCATGCTGCTGTCGTTCCTGGCTGGCTTGCTGGCCTTGCGCTGGCTGTCGCGCTGGCTGGAACAGGGCCGCTGGCATTTCTTTGGCGCGTATTGCCTGCTGGCCTCTGCCGTGGTGCTGTACGTAGGGTAAAATCGCCGGGTTTGTCATTTGTCACTACCATCCCAGCCAGGTTTTACAGAAAGCCAACGATGAATTTCGCCGCCACCGCCGCCCTCTCCCTCGCCATGTCCACCGATGCCTTCGCGGCTGCCGTCGGCAAGGGCGCAGCCCTGCACAAGCCGCAATGGCGCGAGGCGCTGCGCACGGGGCTGATCTTCGGCGTCATCGAGGCGATCACGCCCATCATCGGCTGGGCCCTGGGCAGCGTGGCAGCGCCCTACGTGGAAGCGTGGGATCACTGGATCGCCTTCAGCCTGCTGGGCATCATCGGCCTGTTGATGATACGCAATGCCCTGTCCGACGCCGACGAGGAAGAAGCCCCCGCGCAATCGCACTCGTTCTGGGTGCTGGCCGTCACGGGCCTGGCGACCAGCATCGATGCCATGGTCGTGGGTGCGGGCCTGGCCTTGCTGGGCGCCAATATCGTCGTCACGGCGGCCGCCATCGGCTTTTCTACCTTCGTCATGGTGACCCTGGGCGTGATGCTGGGCCGCGTGCTGGGCACGGTAGCGGGCCGGCGCGCCGAACTGGTGGGCGGCCTGGTACTGATCGTCATCGGCTGCGTGATCTTGTACGAGCATATCGGCCACCCGGCCTGAAGCCCGGGCGCGCACGGCACAAGCGCCGGCGTGGACGGCAGCGCGCTTTGTGCTACATTCAATGCTCTGCATTCCTGTCTCGCAAGGTGACCATCATGGAAACTATTGAGCTGCTTTTTGCCGCGCTGGTGCGCGAAACGGCCGAATCGATACGCGACCACCACGTCCCTTTTGCCATCAAACACGATGAGCGCGCGTATTTCGAGTGGATGGATGGGCACCCGATCCATGGCTATATTCAGGAAGCGTATCGCGAGATCGAGGAAACAGCCCAGCAGATCCGCGCCATTCGCGCTGGGTGATGACGGCTGGCAAAATCGGCTGCGCGGGGCGCTTTGCGGCCTGCGATGCTCACCGTACTTATGTACGGTTGCGCTTCTTAGCCACAAATCGCCGCCGCTCGCTTCGATTTTGCCAGCCGTCGTGACGTGCGTTGGATCGTGGTCAAGAATTGGGGCATTGATCGAGATCAAACACTCTGCCGTTCGATACGCGTGGCATGGTCTGGCCCATGACAATCAGGTCTGGAGGCGGCAAACATGGATCAGCAACAAAAACACCAGATCCGGGGCTATGAATTTCATGTGGCGGGGGCGCTGGAGAAGGATGGGCGCTACCGGGGCATGATTTTGATCAGCAAGCGCGGCGATACCCTGCAGGTGTACGCCAAGCCCGTGCTGATAGAAACGCCGAGCAGTTTCAAGTCCGTGCATGCGGCCTTGATCGAGGCATCGGCGTATGCCCAGGAACTCATCTATAACGGCGCCATCAAGGCGCTGCTGCCGGCCGACGGGCCGCTGGCCGGAAAACAGGCGCCGCAGCCGCCGGATTTCGTCGGCAACTGACGCCGGCAAGCGCATCCGGCCATCCAGGGTGGCGCGTATAATGACGCGCTTTCCCGGATGAAAAATCAACACCATGGAATTTGTGAATTTACCGCTCGTCTTCCTGGTCGGCTGCGCGCTGATCGCCTTGCTGGCCAAAAAGAATGGCTATTCGTGGTACCTGTTTTTCTTCGCGATTGCCGTGCCCGCTCCCCTGTTGCTGCTGGCTTTGCCCCATGTGCTGGGCGTGGAGGCCGCGTCGCTGACCTCCGTACGGCTGGGCACCGTCCTGCTGTTCCCGCTAGCAGGCTTGCTGCTGGCCATGCGGGGCAAGCGCTAAGGCTGTTTCAGCGTACCGGCACCCCATCGGCCAGGCGCCAGCCTACCGACAAGGCTATTTGCTGCGCCTCTTTTTCATTGCTGCAATCATCATAATCACAGGTATCCGCATACGCGCCGCACGCCTGGTTCTGGCTGATGTACGAACCGACCCAGCGGCCATCGCGGCGCTGGCTGGCCGTGGCGCTGATGATAAAGCCTTTGTGGATGGTGGGGTTTTCAAAAGACATAATTCCTCCGATGCAAAAAAAGCGTCAGGGATCTGACTGGGTTCCACTGTGCGCCACATGCTGCCAGCAGTCTGTACGTTTGATCACACTCACGAAAAGGACGCGCGCCGCGCTCGCGCCTACAGGCGATCGGGTATGATTTCGGCATGTGTGGACGATTCGATCAAAATGACACGGCGCGCGTGCTGGCGTCATCCTTCGGCTGGACCGACGCGGTGTTCGACAGCGAGGCCGAGCCGCACCTGAACGTGTCGCCCGGCACATACCGGCCCGTGCTGCATATCCAGCATGGTGTGCACCGGGTCGACGATGTCTTCTGGGGCTACCGCCCTGCCTGGGCCGCCCAAGCCGTGCCCGCCCCCGGCAAGAAAAAAATCCCCATCGCCATCAATGCCCGGCTGGAAAAATTGGCAAGCGCCTACTGGAAACCCTTGCTGCGCGCGGGGCGCGGCATCGTCTGCGTCGATGGCTGGTATGAATGGACGGGTGAAAAAGGCAGCAAGCAGCCGTGGCACATCCACCGCAAGGACCGCGCGCCGCTGTTTCTGCTGGCGCTGGCCCAGTTCGGGCCGTACAAATTCAACCGGGAAGAAGCGGGTTTCGTGCTGGTGACGGCCGACAGCCTGGGCGGCATGGTCGATATCCACGACCGCCGCCCCGTCGCCGTCAGCCTGGAAGACGCGCACCGCTGGCTAGCCCCCGCACTGACGTCCGAGCAAGCGCTGCACCTGGCGCGCACCTGCATGCTCGACGTGGAGCTGTTCGAGTGGCATGCCGTCGATAATCCCCTCGTGCCGTCCGCCAAGGCCAAGGCGCCACCGCCGGCGTCGCCGCAAGGCGCCTTCGACTGGGGCAGCGACTAACTCAGCCGGGCAAGCGCGCCAGCCGGCGCCACAGCGCTTCCATCGGCCCCTGGCGGAAGTGCCGCAGCCAGTAGCGGCTGAGCAGCAGCTGCCCCGCCATGATCAATACGACCAGGCCCAGCATCTCGATGGGACGCAGTGTGGCGCCCCAGCCCAGGCCCGGCCCCTGCAGCAGCCAGGTGCCGAGCAAGGATTGCAGCAGATAATTGCTCAGCGCCATGCGTCCCACGGGCGCCAGCCATGCACCGAGCCAGCGCAGCAGGAAGGGACCGGCCAGCATCAGCACCGCCACATAACCGGCCGCCAGCACGGGACCGCCGGCAAACAGGCCCACTTCGAACAGGGCCGTATCAAACACGGTTTGATACGGATCGGCCACCTGCCACGCGACGGCCCCCGCCGCCAGCAGGTTGAATGGCAAGCCCACGCCCAGCCCCACGGCGCGCACGCGCCGCCACACGCGCTCGTGGCGCCACGGCTGCGTCAGCCAGCCGCAGCGCACGGACAAAATACCCAGCAGGAACAGCACGATGATGTGCGGCAGCATGACGCCAGCGTACAGCAAGGAGACGAGGAAATCGTTGGCGCGCAGCCTGGCCACGGCCCACACACTGCCTTGCGTGTAGGTCGCGTAGCGGGCGGCGAAGTTTTGCAAATCCTGCGCCGTATCCGGCGCGCCGCCCTGCTGGCCCACAGGAATGAGCAAACACATGAAGAGCAGAAAACCGGCCGCCACCAGCCAGGCGCGGTTGCGTATGCCGCTCAGTTTAGCCGCTGCCAGCGGCAGAATCAGCATGCCGGCGACAGCATACGAGGTCAGCACGTCGCCGCTCCAGACAAGGAAACCGTGCAGCAGGCCGAACACGAGCAGCCAGCGCAGCCGGCGTTTATACGCCGCTTGCGCCGCTTCCCAGCCGCCCAGCTGGCGTTTCAGTGAACGTGTTTGCAGGGCAAATCCGGCACCGAACAAGAAGGCGAAGACGGGATAGAACTTGAATTGCGCCAGCGCCGCCACGCCGAAAATGACGAGCTGGTCCAGCACGGGCGGCTGCGCCGGCAAGGTGCCGTAGCGCAAGGACAGCGTGCCCCAGGCAAAGCCCCAGATATTCACCAGCAAGATGCCAAACACGGCGATGCCGCGCAGCACGTCGAGCTGCAGCAACCTGCCGGGTTTGGCGTGAATAGCGTTCAGGGAGTTCAGGGCCGCGCCAGGGTCGGGTAATCGCTCACCTGCAGGCTGAAGCCGGACGCATCCGATTGCAGCCGCGCCTGGCCGCCGAACGGCAAGGTGACCCGCCGGCGGATGTGGCCGAATTCGAGCCCCGTCAGCACGGGCACGGGCAGGCGCTCGCGCACGTAGGCCAGCATGACGTCGAAATCGTAGCCCTTGTCCATCGGACTCAGCTTATAGGCGGAAAAGTCACCGAGCACGACCGCCTGCTGGCGTTCGAACACGCCCGCATGCAGCAATTGCAGCAGCATGCGCTCGACCCGGTACGGGTGCTCGTTGACGTCTTCCAGGAACAGAATGCCGCCATCGATCTGCGGAAAATACGGCGTGCCGAGCAGGTGCACGAGCATGGCCAGGTTGCCGCCCCACAGCTTGCCTTGCAAGTCGACCTGCGGATTGCCAGCTGCCGTGCCGGTGACCGTGTGCGTGGGTCCCGCCAGGCACGACCACAGCTGATCGAGCGTAAATTGCTCGGGCTCGTCGCGCGTAAAATCGTCGCAGACCATGGGGCCGGCAAAGCTGACGCGGCCCGTTTTCGCCATCAAGCCCATGTGGAAGGCAGTAAAATCGCTGTAGCCGACGAACAGCTTGCCGCTGGCGGCCATGCGGTCGAAATCGATGTCGGGCAGGATGCGGCTGATGCCGTAGCTGCCGCGCAAGGCGATCACCACCTGCACGTCGGGGTCGGCGGCTGCCGCGTTCAGCTGCGCCAAGCGGCCCGCATCCGTGCCGCCGAAACGCTGGAAGCTGTGTGCGGGGTCGTAGTAGTTGTGGACGGTGGCGCCTTGCGCCTGCAGGCGGGCGATGCCGCGCGCCACGGCCGCGTCATCGGGCGCGCAACCGCCAGGCGCCACGATGGCGATGCCAATTTCAGGTGTCTTCAAAATGCCCATGCCTTCAAAAGTGGTGGGCGCGCCTAGGCTGGCTGGGAGCGCATCTGGGGCGCCATCTTACCTTGCAGATGCACATCGATCAAGGCGAGCAGGCGCTCGATCAGCTGGGGCGGCATGTCGTGCCCCATGCCTTCGATCACTTCGAGCGTGGCGCCCGGAATCAGCGCCGCCGTATCGATGCCGCAGGCGACGGGGATCAGGGGATCGGCCGCGCCATGGATCACCAGCGCCGGGCAGCTGATACTGGGCAGCAAGGCCGTGCGCTCGCCCGAGGCGGCAATGGCCACCATTTGCCGCGCCACGCCTTCGGGGCAGCTGCCCCGCTCCAGCGCCGCCTCGATGCGCTGGTACAGCAATTTTTCCGAGACGGGATAGGCGGGACTGCCGATCACGCGCACGGTGGCCGCCATATGCGCCATCAGTTCGGCGCGGCTGGCATTGCGCTTCGGGCGTTGCAGCAAGGCATTGCGCGCCGCCCGCGTGGGGCCGGGCAAGCCGCGCCGGCCGCTGCTCGACATGATGGAGGTCAGACTGAGCACCTGCAGCGGCGCGCGCGCCGCCATCACTTGCGCGATCATGCCGCCCATCGACACGCCGATCACGTGCGCCTGGGCAATGCGCAAGGCCGCCAGCAAACCCAGCGCGTCGTCCGCCATGTCATTCAAGGTGTAGGAAGTTTTGAGGGGCCAGCCCAGCAGGTTTTTCACGTAGGCCAGCGGCAGATACGGTTTGCCCGCCTGCGCCATCTTGCTCGACAGGCCGCTGTCGCGGTTATCGAAACGCACGACGCGAAAACCTTGTTCGACGATGCCTTCGACAAAGTCCGCCGGCCAGGCGATCAGTTGCATGCCCAGGCCCATGACCAGCAGCACGCACGGATCATCCGGGTTGCCGTGGCTTTCATAAGCTATGTTGAGGCCGTTCGCCATGATGGTTGCCATGATTGCCTCTCTTCAGGAACCAGCACGCAGACACGATCGCTGCGGCCTTGCAATCAGCATACCACTATTGTGCTTCAGACATGAGACCGGCACGCGGCACCCAGCTGAAGTGTTGCTCTGGTCGCACATGACATCAGCTACGGCGTATCGCTGCGGTTCTGTCACGTGCTGATACTCATCAACTTGCAAAAACCTTATTTTGCCTTTGGCAGACTATCGGCCAGATCCACCCAGCTTTGCGGCTGCGGTTTGCCCCGCTCGCGCACGCCGAAGAAGGAGACCACTTGCGTGCCGTCGTTGTCGAAGAACTCGACGGACGTGACGCCGCCGCGCTTGACGACCCAGCCGCTGCGCAGGGCCGTGTCGCGGATGTGCAGGTTGAAGTCCGGGTCCAGCACGTTGAAGAAGCCGCCGGCCGCCATGGTTTTTTCGATCTTGCCGCTGTAGATCTGCGTCAAGCCTTCATTACCCAGGAACACCATGATGGCGACCTTGTCCTTGGCCGCGTTTTCCAGCAGGGTGCGCAGCGCTTGCGGCGTCACGCGCTCGACCACGCCAGCCGGCGCCAGGCGCAGCGCCTGCTCGCGCGTCAGGTGGAATTCGCGCATGATTTGCGCAAACTGGTGCACGTCCGTCATGTCTTTCCAGGCCAGCTGGAATTCCTTGACGTCGATCTCGCTGTCCGGCTTTTCCGCCGCCTTGGGCGCCACGGCCAGCACGTTCAGTTCCGCGCTTTGCTGCGGCGCACGGAAGGTGGCCACCAATTTATCGTAGACGGCCACGCCAGGCTCGTTGCGCAGGTAGATTTTGTGCACGGCCGTGCCGTTGGCGTCAAAAAATTGCAGGCTGCGCGTCGGCTTGCCATCGCGGCCAGGCTGTTCCACGGCAAATGCGTATTTCCAGTTTTCAAAGTGGAAACGCAGGTCGATCTGGCCGCCCAGGTAGCCGCCCGCGATATTGCGCTGGCGCGCTTCCGTTTCCGGGTCCTTGGCGTCGGCCTGCTCGGACTTGTCGCCCGCCTGCTTGAACTTGCTGGCCACGCCCGTCGTTTCGATGACGCCGTTTTCATTGCGCGTGATCGCTTGCACGAGGCCCAGGTCCAGCGCGGCGCGCATGATTTCGCGCGGCTGGTTGCCGTCCGCCTGCAGGCGCGTGACGCCCTTGCCGATGTTGGTTGCCAGCAATTGCGCTTCCGACACGCCCAGCGCGCGCGCCGCGTCGCGGATCTGCAGCTTCGGCTGTTCCGTGCGCAAGGTGGACCAGCGTTCCGCCAGGGTGGCTGGGGCCGCATATGCGTTTGCAATCAGCAGGCTGCCTAGCAGGGATAGAACGAGTTTGGATAACTTCATAGAGAGACCATTCAATCAAACATGGAAAATAAGAGGGGCAGGCGCCCCTCCCCGGTAAAAATCAGAAATTGACGCTGAGGCTGGCTGCGACGTTGCGGCCCGGTTTGGCGTAGCGCTCGATCTCGGCGCGGCTGGCGGCCGTGGTGCCGGCGGCCAGGCTGCGCGAGGCGGCGTAGTCCCAGTACTTGCGATCCGTCAAGTTGTACACGCCGACGACGATCTTCGCGTTCTTGTGCACGTTCCAGTACGTCGACAGGTCGAAGATGGTGTACGACGGCACGGTAAACAGCGGGCCGGCATCGCCGATCAGCAGGTTTTCCGGCGCCTGCTTGGCGCCCGCATGCACGGCCGTCAGCGCCAGGCCGAACAGCTGGTTCGCATGGTCGTAGCCGAAGGTCAAGGCCGACTTGGCGGGCGCCACCGAGTTCAGGCCGCCGCTCTCGCCCGTCTGGGTATTGAAGGAACGGCCCTTGGCCACGCCGGTCGCCAGGTCCACGTGGTAGCCCTGCATGGCCGGCGCCCAGGCGCCCAGCTCGGCGCGCAGGGTCAGCTCGGCGCCCCAGGTGCGGGCATTGCCGATGTTTTCCGGGCGGAACAGGCCGCGCGTGATGGTGGGGTAGTTCACCGGATCATCTTTTTGCATCACGTAGTCGATCATGTCCGTGTATTCCGTCTGGTAGACGGACGCGTGCATGCTCAAGCCCCTGGTGACGTCGCCCTTCAGGCCCAGTTCATACGCCTTGCTCGTTTCCTTGCGCAAGTTGGCATTGCCCAGCACGGCATAGCCCTGCCCCGTGCCCGTATAGCTGAACGAGTCGTAGGTGCCCGTGCGCTCGGCCGCCGTCGGCAGGCGCGTGCCGCGCGTGAAGGTGGCGTAGGCGTTCATCTGCGGCAAGACTTCCACGGACAGGCTCAGGCTGGGCGTGAAATAGGTGTCGCTCTCTTTGCGCACTTCCTTGGCCGCGTTCGGCACGGCGATCGCATAGGTTTGCAGGTTTTTCGGTTCGTTCTTGCGGTAGTCGGCACGCAAGCCCGGCGTCAGCACGGCTTTCTTGCCCGCCAGATTGAAACTGAGATCGTCGCGCACATACAGGGCCAGCTTGCTCGTGTCCATGTCGGCCATGCGGTTCTTGTTGGTGACCTGATGCTGGCCCGTGGCGACGATGACGCGGTCTTCGCGCCACGGACGGCGCGTTTTCAGCTGTTCCAGCTGCACGCCGTACAGCAGCGCGTTGTCCGCATTGAGCTGCTTGAACGCTTCCGACGTCAGGCCGATGCTGTCATTCTTGAAATTGGTATCGATGGCGCGCCGGGCCGGACTGCCGAACGTGTAGAGGCCTTGCGTCTTGTCCTCGGTTTTCGCGTTCTGCAGATAGACCTTCGACGTCAGGCGGTCGAACAGGGCAAAATCCTTGAGCACCACGTCGTGGCCCAGGCTCACGCGCGTGCGCTTGGTGGTGGAATCCTGCTGCACGCCCGTCGGATAATACGTGCTGACCTTGCTGCGCAGGTCGCGCTTGTTCTTGCGCTCGAACATGTCGACCGTCAAGTCCAGCTTCTGTTCGCCAGGCAAGGTCCACACGAGCTTGGACAGCAAGGCGTTCGAATGCCAGTCGTCCGGGTTGACGGGCGTGGTACCGCGACTGTCCATCTGCTCGCCGTCGCGGTGCACGTAGACGGCCAGGCCCTGCAGATTGGCGCCGAGCTTGGCGGCGCCCGTCAGGGTGTGCGCATTGCTGCGGTCGGCCGTGGCGCGGCCGTATTTATAGGCCACGTAATGGTCTTGCCCTTCGCCCAGGTAATCCTCGGGCGACTTGGTGATGAAGGCCACGCCGCCGCCCAGGCCGGGATTGGCGCCGCTGGCGGCCGTCGTGCCCGAATCGATGCGCACTTCGCGGAAGGTTTCCGGATCAAAATAATCACGACCCGTGGCGAAAGCGTTGAGGGTGTTGCCGTCCGGCTTGGGCGCCGCGTCGGGCAGCGAGATGCCGTCGAGTTCCAGGCTGACCCGGTTGCCTTCCAGGCCGCGGATGTTGTAACCGGTATTGCCCGAACCGTCCCACACGCTGCCGCTGCCCGAGGCCGCCGCCGGCGCACTGATCAAGGGCAAATAGCGCACGATGCCGCCCATCTCGGTGACATTGCGGCGCTCCAGGTCGTCCGCCGTGACGACCGTCTTGGTGCCGGCGCGGCGTTCATAGTCCTGCTTGGCGTTGACGACGATTTCCGGGAAGACAGGCAACTTGGCCGGCTCCTGAGCGGCCGTGCCCGCATTGATGGCGGCCGTCTGCGCGAGAGCAGGCAGCATCGGCGCCGCGAACAGGCCCAGCAAGGCGGCGCGCAGCACCAGGTTATGGCGGCGGGCAGGCAGATGAGCTGAGAATACGACGGGTGCAGCGGTGCGCTGCGGAAGCACAGTAGTCATGATGGTCCGGTTTAAGAGTGGAGGCTGGCTCTTGAACCCGGATCGATAACGAAAGTGTTAACGATGCATAAGGAAAGTTTGCTGGCGAAAACAATACTGTAACACGAATCATTCTCATTTGAGAATGGCAATTAGTCTAGACAGATGTTATTTCGCAACAATTGTAAAAAAGCCAGCCGGATGGCTGGCAAGGGATGGCTGGCATTCTGGCAAAGCCATGGCGGCCCTGCCCTGCCCGGCGTCAGGTAGCCGGACTGGCCAGCTTGCGCGCTTCCGCCTGCGCACGGCGGCGCTCGGCAAAGAAACGCTTGAGAAAAGCGCCGCACTCGTCGGCCAGCACCCCGCCAACGATCGCCGTCTGGTGGTTCAGCGCGGGCTGCTCGAACAGGTTCAGCACGGAGCCGCAGGCGCCCGTCTTCGGGTCGCCCGCGCCGTAGACCACGCGCGCCAGCCGGGCATGCAGCATGGCGCCCGAACACATCACGCACGGCTCCAGGGTCACGTACAGCTCGCAGCCGGGCAGCCGGTAGTTGCCCAGCTTTTCGGCAGCGGCGCGCAAGGCCATCACTTCCGCGTGCGCCGTGGGGTCGTGGCGGCCGATGGGCTGGTTGTAGCCCACGGCGATGACTTCCCCGTCCTTGACGACGACGGCGCCGACGGGCACTTCACCCAGGTCCCACGCGTGCTGGGCCTGCTCCAGGGCCAGCTGCATGTAGCGCGCGTCCTGCGCGCCAGCGTGCGTTTCAGTCATCGGTCACTTCTGCCCAGCAATTTGGCGTTTCATGCAGCACCAGTTTATGCAGGTGCAAGCCCGTGCCGAAATGGTCGGTGAACGCCGCTTTCAGTATCTCGAAGGCGATGCGCGCCAGGTTTTCCACCGTCGGGATACGGTCGATGACGACGGTTTTATGGTCGGGCAGGCTGGCCAGGAAATCGCGCACGGCCGTGTCTTTCTCGTAGACGAGGAAGGCGTGGTCCCAGACGTCGACCAGGTGCTGCTTGGCCAGGGTTTTCACGTCGGAAAAATCCATGATCATGCCATTGTCGGAATTGCCTTCCGCTTCGATGACCTTGCCGACCAGCGTGATTTCCACCGTGTAGCGATGGCCGTGCAGGTTGCGGCACTGGCTTTTGTGGTCGGGAATGCGGTGGCCCGCGTCGAATTCGAGCTTGCGTGTGATAGTCAGCATATTGTTTTATTAAGGTATTTGCAGGAGTTTATGGGTTTGCAGGCTCAGCTTCCACTTCGGGTTGCTTTTGCACGTCTCGATGGCCAGCTTCATGTTGTGCGCGGCCAGGGGGCCATCCATCGCCTGCACGAAGAAGTTCTCGAAGTCGAGCCCTTCGTAGGCGGCCAGGTCTTGCTGGAACTGGGGGATGACGACCTTGATCTCATTGCCCTTGTGGACGACCAGTGTCGAACCCATCTTCGGGCTGACGCAGATCCAGTCCACGCCGGCCGGCACGGGCAAGGTGCCGTTGGTTTCGATGGCGATGGTAAAACCCACCGCGTGCATGGCGTCGATCAGGGCCGTGTCCAGCTGCAGCAGCGGTTCGCCGCCCGTAAACACCACGTATTTGCTCGGCGCGTAGCTGGCCGGCCACAGGCTGTCGATCAGTGCGGCCAGCTCCTCGGGCGTCTTGAACTTGCCGCCCAGTTCGCCATCGGTGCCGACGAAATCCGTGTCGCAGAACTGGCACACGGCCGTGGCGCGGTCGCTTTCGCGGCCCGTCCACAGATTGCAGCCGGAAAAGCGGCAAAACACGGCCGGACGGCCCGCGTGCGCACCTTCGCCCTGCAGGGTGTAAAAAATCTCTTTGATGCTATAAGTCACTGTATTTCCTAAGAGCTGGCCGGCGCATCGCGCATGGATGCGGGCGCGCCCGGCGCAAAACACCTGGCCGGGGGCGTGAAGCCGATTGACAACCCTCTATTATATGCCGCCGCGACACTTCCCGTGCAAATGCCGTGCCTGCCGTCTGGCGCCGCGGCATCCGGCAGCAAGAAAGCCACAGCGGCCGGCAAAACTGCGCAGCTTTTGCGTTTAGACAATATAAATATCCCAAGGTTAATATATTTTCTGTAAGAACATTGCCTGCTGGAAAACATTTAGGGAGCGAGAAAATGATGCAACGCTGGCTACGCCCGCCGTGTCGCCTGAGCATTCTGGCTTGCCTGGCGGCCGGCGCACTCGCTTCTCTGCACGCCGGTTACGCCGCCGGCCCGATACTGCAGACCGGCACGCCCTTGCGCCTGATGCTGGCCTGCGCCATCCTGTGCGGTGCGCTGGCGCTGATGCTGTGGCGCCAGCACCGCCTGGCGCTGCGCCTGCGGGCGCTGGAACAGCTGCGCGCGGACGCCGAGCAGGAGCGCCTGGCCAGCGGGCAGCAGCAGGCGCGCGAACAAGAGCGCCAGCGCATCGGGCGCGACATCCACGACGACCTGGGCCAGCATCTGCTGACCTTGAAGATCGACCTGTCCATGCTGCAGACCAGCACGCATGGCACGGCGCCCCAGCTGGCGCAGCAACTGGCCGTGATCGTGCGCAATGTCGACCTCAGCATCGCTGCACTGCGCTGCGTCATCCATGACTTGCGCCCGCCCGCCCTCGACGCCGGGCTGCAAGCAGCATGCGAAGAGCTGCTGGCCGACTTCCGGCGCACCACGGGCATCGATTGCCGTTTCGATTACCGCCTCGACGCCGCCGCCGGCCGCGCGCACGGCGCCTTGCTGTACCACGTGGTGCAGGAAGCGCTGGCCAATATCGCCCGCCACGCGCGCGCCACGCATGTCCGGCTGTGCCTGCAGCAAGCGGGCGCCACCGTGGAATGCCGCATCCGCGACGACGGCATCGGGCTGCCGGGCTCGCCGCCGCGCCTCGGTTGCGGCCTGTCCGGCATGCATGAGCGCGTGGCCGCCGCCGGCGGCAGCCTGCACATCGACAGCCGCAGCGGCGCCGGCACCACCTTGCGCCTGTCGCTGCCGCTGCCGGTCCGCCATGACGAGGCGATGGCCCATCGCTGAAAATATTGCTCAATATCAACACCTTCGGCCCGCCACGCTGCATCATGGCCAACGAACCAGCCCCCACTCACGCCCAAGAAGGATGCTTTCATGCCGGATAGCCACGCACATGCCAGCGTATCGCCGTATGGTGAAGCCCAGGGTTTCGCCGTCAAGATGATGGAATTACTGGTCGTGCCGACCTTCGTACTCGATGTGCATGGCAGGGTGATGATCTGGAACCGCGCCTGCGAGCAGCTGACGGGCGTGCCAGCGTCCGAAGTGCTGGGCGCGCGCGAGCCGGGCCGCTGCTTTTATAACGACGAGCGCCCCACCCTGGCCGACCTGCTGCTGTCCGGGCGCGGCGGCGACATGCGCGCCCTGCATGCCCAGCAACAATATCGCAGCGGCACGGGCAGCAACCTGTGCGCGGAAAACTGGTGCGACATGCCGCGCACGGGGCGGCGGCGCTACCTGGCCGTCGATGCCAGTCCCATCCATGGCAATCACGGTGAACTGATCGCCGTGGTCGAAACCCTGCGCGACATGACCGATGAAAAACGCGCGCAGGTGGAACTGGAACGCCTGGCCACGCGCGATGGCTTGACGGGGCTGGCCAACCGGCGTTGCTTTGACGACACCATCCTGGCCGAGTGGCAGCGCGCGCAGCGGCAGGAGCAGCCCCTGTCGCTGCTGATGGTCGACGTCGACAATTTCAAGGAATATAACGACAGCCACGGCCACCAGGGCGGCGACCTGTGCCTGCGCAAGGTGGCCGGCGCCGTGGCCAGCGAAATGCGCACGAACGACCTGGTGGCCCGCTACGGCGGCGAAGAATTTGCCGTCATCCTGCCGAACCAGTCGCTCAAGGGCGCGGCCATCGTGGCCGAACGCATCCGCCAGCGCGTGGAACGG
The DNA here is from genome assembly GCF_058796955.1 of Janthinobacterium sp. GW823-FHT03B06. Lineage (NCBI taxonomy): Bacteria > Pseudomonadati > Pseudomonadota > Betaproteobacteria > Burkholderiales > Oxalobacteraceae > Janthinobacterium > Janthinobacterium sp. GW823-FHT03B06. Next base: position 662,256 of record NZ_JBXAJE010000001.1, on the reverse strand, counting down.
CTGCAGCTGCCGCGCAAGCGTCCCGACGGCGCCTGCGTCACCGTCAGCATCGGCGCCGCCACGGCCCTGCCCGGCCCCGGCACGGAACTGGGGCAGTTGATCCATACGGCCGATTGCGCCCTGTACCGCGCCAAGCACCTGGGCCGCAACCGCATCAGCCTGCCGGAAACGACGCTGACCTGAGCACCGGTCCCTGCGGCACGCCTTGCCTGCCCTGACGCCCCCCCCTTCATGCCAAAACGCCTTGCCCCTATGCACGGCGGCATGAATATTCTATGCTGCGGCGTTGCACTTTCATAACATCCAAAAAAGAAGGAGCCCCCGTGTCAAGAATCATGCCTGCTTTATTACCCGCTTTCGCCCTGGCCCTGTCGGCCATGGCCGCGTCGAACCTGGGTGCGGCGCCCGTCAAACCGGCCGCCGCCCACGGCGCCACCGCCGCCAAGGCCGATTTGCTGCCGTTCAAGGCCACGGAAAAAACCCTGGCCAACGGCTTGAAAATCATCGTCGTGCCGACGGGCTTCCCGAACCTGGTCTCGCTGCAGATTCCCGTGCAGACAGGTTCGCGCAATGAAGTCGAACCGGGCAAGTCCGGCTTCGCGCATTTCTTCGAGCACATGATGTTCCGCGGCACCAAGGCCTATCCGCCCGAGAAATACCAGGAAGTCATCACCCGCGCCGGCGCGCGCCAGAACGCCTATACGAGCGACGACCTGACCAATTACCACACGACGTTTGCCAAGCAGGACCTGGAAACCGTGCTGAAGGTGGAGGCGGACCGCTTCCAGCACCTCGACTATGCGGAAGACGCGTTCAAGACGGAATCGCGGGCCGTGCTGGGCGAATACAACAAGAACAGCGCCAATCCCGTCTCGAAACTGTTCGAAGTGATGCGCGACAGCGCCTACACGACGCATACCTACAAGCATACGACGATGGGTTTTATCCAGGACATCGAAGACATGCCGAACCAGTACGCATACTCGAAACTGTTCTTCGACCGCTGGTACCGACCCGAGCGCACCACCATCATCATCGCCGGCGACGTGGAGCCGCAGCAAGCCATCGCGCTGGTGGAAAAGTACTGGAGTAAATGGCAGCGCGGCAAGCAGCAGGCGGCCGCGCCCGTGGAGCCGGCACCGCGCGGCCCCGTCTACAAGCACGTGGCCTGGCCCACGCCGACCCTGCCGTGGGTAGCCGTGGGCTTCCACTCGCCCGCGTTTTCCGTCAAGGACAAGGACCAGGCGGCGCTGGCGACCTTGCTGTCGCTGTCGTTCGGCCGCACCTCGCCCCTGTATAAACGCCTGGTGCAGAATGAACAGAAGGTCGACCAGCTGTTCGAGATGACGCCCGACCGCGTCGATCCGACCCTGGCCGTGCTGGGCGCGCGCGTGAAAAACCTCGCCGACGCCGTCTACGTGCGCGACGCGATATTGACCACCGTGGCGCAGCTGCGCGACACGCCCGTCAGCGAAAAAGACCTGGCGGACGCCAAGTCGGCCGAAAAATACGGCTTGATCCGCTCGCTCGACAACACGGAGCAGATCGCCGGCACCCTGGCCTCGTTCGTGCATTTCGACCGCTCGTATGCCACCATCAACCAGTACTACCGCCTGATCGACACGCTCACGCCGGCCGACCTGCAGGCGGCCGCGCGCAAATACCTGACGGATGACGGCCTGGTGGTGACCACCCTGTCGCACGAAGCCATGCCGGCCGCCATCGCCGCCACGCCGAAGCTGGCCAGCCTGCTTCCGGCCGCGTCAAATGCCAAATTCGACGTGCTGGTGCAAAAGTCCGCGCTGCCGCAGATCCGCTACAAGCTGCTGTTTACGGCCGGTTCCGCGCAAGACCCGCAAGGCAAGGAAGGCCTGGCCGCGCTGACGGCCGCCATGGTGGCGTCCGGCGGCTCGTCCGAGCGCAAGATCGACGAAGTCAACCAGGCCCTGTTCCCGCTGGCCGGCAGTTTCAGCCAGCAGACGGACAAGGAAATGACGACGTTTACCGGTTCCATCCACAAGGATAACTGGACCCAGTTCAACGCCATCGCCCTGCCGCTGCTGCTCTCGCCCGGTTTCCGCGAAGACGACTTCCGCCGCCTGAAGGATGCGCAAAAGAACGCGCTGCTGCTGGACCTGAAGGACAACAACGAAGAGGAATTCGCCAAGGAACGCCTGCAAACCAATGTGTATGCGGGCACGCCGTATGGCCACCCCGTGCTGGGCACGGTCGCCGGCATTGACGCCATCACCCTGGACGACGTGAAACAGTTCTGGAAAAGCGCGTACGCGCAAGGCGCCGTCAAGGTGGGCATTTCCGGCGACGTGTCCGACGCCATGACGGCCTCGCTGACGCAGGCGCTGGGCAAGCTGCCGGCCGGTCCCGGCTTGCCGGCCACCGTCAAACCCGCGGGCCGCAAGGCGCAGGGACTGGAAGTGGAAATCATCGAGAAAAACACGCGCGCCACGGCCATCTCGTTCGGTCTGCCTTTGGAGGTGACGCGCACGCACCCGGACTTCCCCGCCCTGTGGCTGGCGAAGACGTGGCTGGGCGAGCACCGCGCCTCGAATTCCTATCTGTACCAGCGCATCCGTGAGCTCCGCGGCATGAACTACGGTGATTACGCGTACATCGAAGCTTTCCCGAGCGGCATGTACCAATTCTTCCCGAACCCGAACCTGGGCCGCAAGGCGCAGCTGTTCGAAATCTGGATCCGCCCCGTGGCGCCGGACAACGCGCACTTCGCCCTGCGCGTGGCCCTGACGGAATTGGGCAAGCTCATCGACAACGGCCTGACGCAGGACGATTTCGCCACCACGCGCGACTACCTGATGAAGAACGTCTTCGTCATGACGTCGACGCAAGACCAGCAGCTCGGTTACGCGCTCGATTCGCAATGGTATGGCACGCCCGAGTTCACCAAGCTGATGCGTGACGGCTTGTCGAAACTGACGGTGCAAGACGTCAACCGCGCCATCAAACAGCATCTGTCGGCAAAGAACCTGTCCGTGGTGATCGTTGCCAAGGATGCGGCCGGCCTGAAGGAAAAGCTCGTCAGCGACGCGTTTTCTCCCATCAAGTATGACGGCAACAAGCCGCAGGCCCTGCTCGATGAAGACAAGGTCATCGGCGCGATGCAGCTGAACATCAAGCCGGAGGCCGTCACCGTGACGCCGGCGGCGCAGGCGTTTGCGAAGTAAGCCGGCGCAGTATCAACCCCATCCGATGCAGACCGTCGGATGGGGTTCCGTTCCGCACGGGCGCCTGCCGCTCACTTTGCCGTAGCAAATTCATAGCACATATATTCCTCATGACATCCGAAGTAGTAGATTCCCCACGAGCAGAAACGCTCCCGCCGACCATGCCCGACAGCAGCCAGGCGAGACGCCCGCGTCCTGCAGCCGTCACGGTGACTGCCTATCTGTTACTCATGAACGCGGGCGGCGCGGTCATTTATTTCCTGCTGTTCGGCCGCCACACGGCGTCCGGTGCGCTGCAGTTACTTGAAGCATCTGGCTATGCCGACTTTTTCATTGCGATTGGCCTGCTCCGCGCGCAACGGTGGGCGCGCATGGCCTACGTCATTGCGGGCATGATCGGCATAGGGGTGATGATCGCCATCGAATCGCCGGCACAGGGCAGCCTCGCTCTGCGACTGCTGTTCGCCGTACCGGCGTTCGCGACCTTCCTCTACCTGCTGTACCGCGAGGATGCCCGGCTCTACTTTGCATCAGCGAAACTGCCCCGCCCCAGCCCTGGCGGCCGGCGGCGCATCGGCGCCTACCTCTACATCATCGCTGCCGTCTATGCTTACTGGTGCCTCAATGCGATTGTACTGGGCATTACAGAGATCTATCCGGCAAGCCTGCATCGCGACAAGCTGATCTTTATTGCCTTGCCGGTCATTTTGATCGCGGAGTGGGTGGGCAACACACCGGGACGCCTGGCCAGGGCCAGCATCCTGTCCATCGCATTCGCCCTGTACCTGGCGCAGATGTTTTTCTACAAATATACGTCACCGTATGCCGCGCAAATGGGGCCATCGCTGTGGCAACTGCGGAACTGGGCCATCGGCATGAGCTGCATCGCAATTGCCCTGCATTATCTGCAGTGGTCACGGGGTGCGCGGAAATGATGATCAGCGCTGACGCTGCACAAGCGATGATATTGCAGTTCTGCGAAGGCGACACGCAGTCGCCGCACTACATGAAGCACGCGATCCAGTGTTGCGTCCTGTCCGAACGCGGCGACTACTGGATCATCCGTGCCAATTCAGAGGCATATGTGGTACATGGCCGCAGCGAGTATTGCTACGTCGGCGTCAATGCATTCTTGCTTGACGTCCTGTCAGGCAAGATCGAGACCGTTGTGAGCGGAAACCGTGTCAGTCACTACCTGCAGGATAAATATGACGTCCGCGACGCGGCCGGCCAAGCTTACGTGCTCGAACCTGCCTTTGAGCGATCAGACAAAGCAGCAGTCGTCCGCCTGCGGCAAACCCTAGCTTGTCGCTTGCCCCACGCCCTGGCGCTGCTGTCGCCTGAACATCGCAGCTGGCTGACGGGCCAGCGTCGCGTGATGCAGTGGGCGCAACGCGAGCTCATGGCAAATGGCGTGGCAACCGAAGTTATGCTGCGCCCGGGGTCGGGCGGCGCATTGCATATTCCAGAGCAAATCTGGCATTGGGATTTGCTGCTGGCCGAACTCAAGCGGCTTCCGGGCCTGGTCTGACGATATTAAAGCAGCCCGGCCATGGCCAACTCACTCGAAGGGATTGGCCACCGACGTCACCTCGGGCGGCGGCAGCTGGTCGGGCAGTTCCCGCTTTTCCAGCTGCACCACCACGTCGGCCAGCAGTTTTTGCAGCTGCTTGGCCAGCGCCAGGCCCGGCTTGTCCAGGGTCAGGTCGATGTCGCCGCTGATGCTGATGCGGTCGACACGGTTTTCGATGGTCAGGCTGCCAATTTCCAGCACATCGCTTTCATTGGCATACGGGACGAATTTTTTTGCGCACATGGGATTTCCTTTTTGACGGTCTTGTTATTTCTTGGACTTGCTCTTCACCTTGGGCAAACTCAGCATGCGCAGTTTCTGCTGGCGCGTCAGCGACGGTAACAGATCGATGCCTATCCTGTCTTCCAGTTGCGCAATGCTCAGCACTTCATACGTCTTGGTATCGACGTTTTCAATGAAGTAGGCGGCGCCGGCGCGCTGGCGCGGGCTGTACACGGCCTTGTACAGATGACTGGGCACGATGACTCTTCCCACCTTGCGCAGGTTGCCGCCAATAAAAGCCGGCCCCGTGATCACGTACAGGTCGCCCTCTTTCTTCGCCATCTTGCGCACGGCGCCTTCGATGCCGGCCCACACATAACGGTTGTTGCGCGCGTCTTGCGGCACCATGTTAGCCAAGGTAAAGCTGTCGCGCTGGCTCTGGCGGTCCGGCATGTCGCCGTTGGGCGCCATGTGGCCACGGTCGAAGCCGCTGCGCGCATAGTCGGCCAATTCGGCGCGCTGGGCGGCGGGCAGCTTGCGTTCAGCGTGAAAGGAGTTTTCGCGCGACAAATCCTGCGCCGCTTCCAGATTGTTCGCCGTCAAGTGCTCGGCCGACCACAGCGGCGTGCGCGTGATACCCGAGTGCATGACGCCAAACACGTTGTAGCACAGCTCTTTGGTTGCCACGTCCAGCTTGGGGTTGGTGATTTCCGGCTTGCGGCCGTCGACGTAGTGGGCGGGACAGGCATCGGCATGCGCCAGGTTCGCGGCAAAGGCGGAAGCCAGCACGCCGCACGCCAGGGTCAGCCTGGCGATCATTCCTTGAATCATATTTCCCTTTGAAATCTTTGCAGGCCAGCATTCTAGCGGACGGCGGCCCTCGCCACAAACCGGCACCAGCCTGGCGTGCGCGCCTGTGCGGGGCGGCAAATTGGCGTGCAGGCAGGCGGGCAAGCGGCCCTGCGCAAAGCCGGCGCAAATAAAGGCCAACAGGCCGCGCACGGCCATTCATATCTGCTAAGATTGCCTTGATTCGTTCGCATCGACCATTCAAGATTTGGAGAGCATATGATCAAAAAAACCCTGCTGCTGATCGTTGTCGTCGTCGCCGCCATCCTCGGCTATGCCACCACCAAGCCCGACACCTTCAGTGTCCAGCGCGAAATCACCATCAAGGCCCCGCCCGAGAAAATCGCCGCCCTGATCACGGACTTCCATTACTGGGCCGCCTGGTCGCCGTGGGAAAAGCTCGATCCGGCCATGCGCCGCACGTTTACGGGCCCGGCCAATGGCCTGGGCGCGCAGTATGCATGGCAAGGCAATGACAAGGTGGGCGCCGGCCGCATGGAAATCACGGAGGCGGCCCAGCCCGAACGCACCGTCATCAAGCTGGACTTCCTCAAGCCGTTTGAAAGCCACAACACCACCACCTTTACCATGACTCCCGAGGGCGACGGCACCAAGGTGAACTGGACCATGACCGGCCCCAGCCCTTACGTCAGCAAGGTCATGACCGTCTTCGTCAGCATGGACAGGATGATCGGCAAGGATTTTGAAAAAGGCTTGAACAACCTGAAGGCGGCTGCGGAACGCTAAGCCCGCTCGCAGCACATGACAACAGGGCCCGCGCGGCCCTGTTTTATTTGGCGCTCCCCCTTGCGGGCCCCGTCAGAACTGCTCGATCCAGGCCGCCAGGTGATCCGGCGTGAGCGCCGGTTCAGCCTGCACTACCTTGCCCTGCAAGCCCAGTTCCGTCTTGCTGAGCTGCAGCGACCAGCCGCGCCGCGCCAGCCACAGCAAGCTGGCCAGCCAGAACGAGTGGATGGCCGAGACGGGCGCGGTGGTCGGCGTTTCCAGAAATTCCGTCAGCAGCCGGCCATCGAGGAACAGCGCCGTGCCGCCCTGGTTTTGCAGCGCCGCGCCAAACACGGGCAGCAGCATGTCGATCGCCTGTTCCACGCCGCGCCCCGGATGCTCGCGCTCGAGCGTGTCGAGCTGCTGGCGCACGGCGGCAGCAAAGGCCGTGCCGCGGAAGGCTTCCGAACTGACCAGGTCGGCATAATCCATCAGCAGCCAGTCCGGCTCGGGCGGCGTGACGCCGGCCGTCAGGGCCGCCGACAGATACGCTTCCACAGGCAGCTGCTGTTCCGGACCGGCCAGGCTGGCGCACAAGGCGTACAGGGTGCCGATGCGGTTGGCGACGGCTTGCCGCTGGCGCACCATCAGCTTTTCGCGCAGCAACTGGGCGTGCTCATTGCGCAAGCGCGCCAGTTCCAGCGCCTGCTTGAGCTCCATGCGCAACGCCGCGATATCCCATGGCTTCTGGATGTAGCGGTGGATCTGCCCCTGGTTGACGGCTTCCACCGTGTGCTCGAGCTCGGAATACGCGGTGGTCAGGATGCGCACGATGTGCGGATGGCGGTCCCAGCAATACGACAGCAATTCGTTGCCGTAGGCGCCGGGCATGCGCTGGTCGGAGACCAGCACGGCGATGCGGTCGGCCTGCTCGTCGAGTATGCGCTTGCCTTCCTCGACCGAAGTGGCCGTCAGCACGTCGGCCAGCGGCGCGATGGCGCGCTGGAAGTATTTGAGGGCATTGGCCTCATCATCGACATAGAGTATCGTCGGCAAGCCTTGCGCCGGCTCACGCTGAGCCGGTAAACGCAGATTGGCGTCAATCATGCTCGTTCCTTATATGTACTGGAAAATTCAGGGTTACCGTGGTGGAAGTGTCAAATTCGGTGGCGATATCGAGGTTGCCGCCGAACGACTGCATCATGCGGTGGCAAAACACCATGCCCCAGCCCTTGCCTTCGCCGCCACCGGCACTGACGGGGTCGCTCAACAGCTGTGTAACGATCTCGGGGGCGATGCCGGCACCATTGTCGCGCACCGCGATGCGGCCCGCATCGATGCGGATGCCGATCGCTGGATGGGCTTGCTCGCCGGCCGAACGCAAGGCATTCGCCAGCACCGACGATAAAATCAGCGCGACGCAATTGGGCGACTCGGCAATGGAGAAATCGTCGCCCACTTCCACCGTAATGGCGGCGCGCTGGTCCGTGCTCAAGGGATAGCTGTCGAGCAAGGCATCCAGCAGCTGGCGCGCGCTGCCGGCGCGGCGTCCGCCCTGCATGCCGGGCCCGGCGCTGGCCAGGCGCACCGTGTCGACAAAGCTGGCCAGCACCGACAAACAATAGCGCGCATTGTCGTGCATCAAGGCGGCCGCTTCGCCGATCTCGGCCTGCGGTGCGGCGTCCGCCTGCGCGCGGCGCGCAATGCCGCGCGCAAAATTGGCGATGGCCGCCAGCGGCGTGTTCAATTCATGCGCGAGAAAGGCCAGCGATTCCTCCATCGCCACCAGGCCCTGGCGGCGGGCGGCGCGCTCGCGTCCCGTCTGCACGGCCAGCTGCAGCGCCGCTTGCATGGCGGCCAGGTCGAGCGGTTTTTCCAGCAAACGGAACAAGGTGCCGCCGTTGATCAGCTCGAGCAGCACGTCCTTGTCCGCATACGCGGTGACGAGCATGCAGACGATGTGCGGATAGCGCTGCGCCACTTCCTGCAGCAATTCGCTGCCCAGGCGGTCCGGCATGCGGTAATCGGTGACGAGCACGTCGATCTGGCCGGCCTCGTCTTCCAGCAAGGCCAGCGCAGCATCGACGCTCTGCGCCGTCAGTACGCGGTAGCGCTGGCCGACGGCGCGCTCGAAATACTTGCAGGCGAGCGCTTCGTCGTCCACGTACAGCACGCTGGCGCGGCTATCGTTATCCATGCTAGCGGCCCTCCCAGTCGGAGCGCTGCAAGTCGAAATTCATGCTGGCCCATTCGCCGAGCACGCTTTCGGCGGAGAGGGTGCCGCCGTGGCGCTCGATCACGCCATAGCTGATGCTCAGGCCCAAGCCCAGGCCCTGCCCCACTTCGCGCGTGGTGAAGAACGGTTCGAACACGCGCGCCAGGTTTTCCGGGGCGATGCCGGGGCCGTTGTCGCGCACGCTGATGCGCAGGCGGTTGTCATCCCAGTGGGCCGTGATGCGGATCTCGAACGGCGGCGCATTGCCCTTGCGCATGGACAGCACGGCATTGCCCAGCAAATTGATCAGCACGCCCACGATGGCCGCCTCGTCGCCGCGCACCAGGGTGTCGACCGGCAAGTCGTGGCTGATGCTGACATTCTTCGTTTCGTGACCCACGAGGCGGATGGCGGCCTCGAGCGCGCTGCGAAACTGGAAGTGGCCCGTTTCCAGCTGGTTGCCGCTCTTGCGGTAGGCAAAGGTTTTCAAATCGGACACGATGTGCTGCACGCGCAGCATGCCCTGCTTGGCGTCGGCCAGGCATTCGCTGACCAGCGCGCTTTGCTTGGCGGCCGGGTCTTCGATGGCCACCTCGATGGCCATCATGCAGAAATTCACGGGGTTGTTTACCTCGTGCAGCATGCCGGCGGCCAGGGTGCCGATGGCGGCCATCTTCTCTTGCTGCAGCATCTGTCCCTTGATATCGGCCAGGCTTTTATTCGTTTCTTCCAGCTGCGTGTTCTTTTGCGCCACTTCCGCCTTCAGCTGGAACAGCATGAAGCGGGCGCGTTCATTAAAATAGGTAAATACGGCGCTGATGCTGGCCGACATGATGAGGAATAAACAGTTGACGACAAACGTGCTCGGCAAGTCGAAACCGCCCGCATGCCAGGCGCACGCGGCCACGTACAGCAGGCAGGAAATCGCGCCAAAGACCATATTTTGCCACAGGCCGAAGGCCAGCACGATGCCCGATGAATAGATGGCCAGGGTCATGCCCACGTAATAGATCGAGGTGGCGCCTTCCGTGACGGCGATCATCCAGGCGATCATGATTTGCGGCAGGATCAGCCAGACAAAGGTCAGTCCCTGGATGCGGTCTTGCGCCCAGCGCGTGCGCATGGCCAGCACGACGCAAAAGATCAGCACGGACACGACGATGCGCGCGCTGGTGAACGCCGACTGCTTGTCCGGATACAGGGCCGAATCGAGGCCCATGCCCAGCAGGATCAGCACGATGCCCGTGTAGGCCCCGCCGCGGCTGAATTCCAGGCGGAAATCGCGCAAAACCGCCGTGTAGCCGGCGTGCAGGCCTGGGGTATCCATGATCAAGGAATGCTCACTTCCGCAAACACATTCACGCCAGTGGCGTCGACATAGATTTTCGGGTCCCTTGCATGCTCGGGCAGCAAGGCCGACAGGCCCGCTTCATTGCGATAGATCAAATGCCATTCCAGCAAATGCTCCATGCCGAACTTGCCCGGATTATCCGCGTGCACATTCGTCACCAGCAGACGCCCGCCCGGCCCCACGCGCGAGGCGAAGTGCATCAGCAGGCGCGCGCAGACCTTGTCGGACAGATAGTCGAACAGGCCGGCGCAATACACGGCGTCGAAACTGCCGGGCAAGCCCGTCGCGCCCGAGCCGTGGCGGCGCTTGAGCAGGTTGTGCACGGAATCGTGCACATAATCGATCTCGACCACGCGCCCCGTGCGCTGCATGATGGTGGTCAGGCGCGCGCGCGTCCAGTCCAGCGTCTCGCTGCTGAAGTCGACCAGTTCGAAGGCCAGCCATTGCGCATCGGGGCACGTTTCCAGAAAACGCTGCACCTCGATGGCCGGGCCGCAGCCCACGTTGAGCACTTTATACACACGCCCGGCGGCGCGCGCCGCGGCCGCCTTTTGCGCCAAAAATTCCGTCAGGATATCGATGCGGTTGCGGTGCGCCGTCGCCACGGCCGCCTGCAGAAAGGCCGCATTGACGATCTGAAAATACGTGCTCGGGCCCTGGCGCGGATCGTCCAGCAGCTGGTTGACCATCTGGTAGTCGCCCGCATAGCCGAGCGGCTTGGTAAACGTGCGGAAAACGAACGGGGCGCGCAGGATCAGCGGGTGCAGCGCCGCCTGGGCGAAGGCGCGGTGGGCCGGCGCCCGCTCTTCCTCGACCAGCGAGGCTTCCACCTCGAGCTGGCGCAAGTAAAGCTGGGTCTGTTCCATCAGCGGCAAGGCCAGCTCGTCGAAGATATCGGGGCGCAGGCGGCCGTTTTCCTTGGGCAGCGAGTCGGACAAGTCGACCTGCTCGACCCAGCGCGCCACTTCCGACAGGAAGGCGCGCATTTCGTTGACGACGATCTGGTAGTCGCGGCGGATGCGGAAGCGCTCGCCCCAGCCGGCGACAAAGGCGCTCGACTCTTTCAACACGGCGCCCTTGACGACGACCACATCGCTCAGCTCGCGCCACTCGTCGATCAGGGTCACGGAAACGATGGCGGTCAGGCCCGTGTTGACGCTGCTGATGACGACGGCCTTGCCGACGTAGGCGTTTTTCGCCCCCATGCGCACGGTCACGTCATTGAGCACCTCGCTGACCTGCACAATCGAGTATGGATTATAGATTTCCATGACCAGCGAATTGCGCTGCAAGTTGAAAATCGTGCCGCGCACCGCCTCACCCTGGGTGTTGCGGAAACTGACGACTGGATCGATCTGCGATTGTGAATACACGATTGAGCATTATCAAGTTGCCCGGTTTCCGGCGCACCACACTGGTGACGCCAGTTTCCAGGCTGGGTTAAGGCACGGCACGCCGGTTGTCTGCCGCCGGCCCGCCATCGTGATGGCGGTATTGCGGCGTCGCGTGACGCCGTACCGGAGCGCCTCAAAGCGCGTCTGTCCGCTCTCTGATCGAGTGTACTATGGATGTAGCAGAACGGGCAATTGTTCCCTCAGGAACGACCTTGCGTGGCGCCGGCGCGCAACGCCGGCGATCATCCAGCAACGAACAGGGCCAGCGCGTGACGCAATAATTGCGGCGTTTGCCCCGTCCAGCGTTTGAACGAGCGGCGGAAGTTGGTGGCATCATGAAAGCCGAGGTAGGCGGCCACGGCATCGTTGTCGTAGCCATGCGCCTGGAACAGATAAATCGCCTTGTGCGCGCGCACCTGGTCCAGCTCGGCCTGGAAATGCGTGCCATGGCGCGCCAGATGGCGTTTCAGGGTGGCGGGACTGACGCCGAATTCCTGCGCCGTGCGCTCCAGGGTCGGTGCGCAGCGGATATTGAGCAGCAGGTAGTCGTACAGCGCACCGAGCAGGCTGGCTGCCGGCACGGGCGCCAGGGCCGCCGCGCGCAAGGCCAGCGCCGCCGCCGTGGCATTGCCGCGCGGCCAGGGCTTGTCGAGCCAGCTCGAATCGATGAGCATGGCGTCCACCTGGCAATCGAAACGCAGGGACTGGCCCAGGTGCACTTCGTGCTGCTCCACGTGGCGGGGCCGCGCGCGGTTGAAACAGAAGCGCCATGGCAAGGACTCGCCCGCCAGCCAGCGGCACATGGCCGCCAGTGCCGTCATGTGCATTTCCACCAAAAAAGGCAGCTGGCTGGGCGCGCCGAACGCATCGACCCAGTACAGCACGTGCATGTCGCCGGCCTCGCGCAAGCGCGGCTGCAGCAGCGGACACAGCAAGGTATGAAAATCGCACAGGATGGTCAAGGCCTGGCGCAGATTCTGCGCCTGCAGCAAGGCATGGCTGGCGGCGCCGTAATGGCCGGGCAACATTTGCTGGCCCAGCATGAAGCTGGTGTCGGCACTGTCGAGGCCACGCGCCACGTTGGCCAGCAATTGCAGGTATTGCGCGGCGCTCACCTGGCTTTCCGCGGACGGCAGCGCGCCGCCGTCCAGGCCCGTGCCCTTGAGCAGCAGCGCCGTGGCCAGGTCGCGGCTGCGCGCATAATCGAGCACCAGCGCCGGCTGGTGATGGGCCGCGATGCTGGGGTCGCCCTGCTGAATCAGCGGCATCAGGCGGGCGCGGCACTGCCGGCCCTGGGACTGGCGCTGCGGCCCGGTGTTTCCACGGCCCGGCTCAGCTCGGCCAGCACCACTTCCGGCACGCCATCGGTGAGCGAGCACGCATGCCGCAGGCTCAGGCGGATTTCGCGGTTGTCGTTGGTGTGGTGGCGCATCTGCCCCACCATGACGCACAGGTGGCGTGCCCGCACGGCCGCATCCTCGCGCGACACGCCCGGCATCAGCACGGCGAAGCGGTCGCCCGCATAGCGGCACAGCAAATCGTCATTACGCAAGTTCAACAGCAGCATGTGGCCCACGGCTTGCAGCACGCGGTCGCCTTCGCGGTGGCCGTATTCACGGTTAATCAGGTGAAAGCTGTCGATGTCGAGCAAGACCAGCGCGCAATCGAGGCCAGGCCGGCGTTCCTGCTCCAGGCGCATCTGCGTGCGCAGGTAGCTGGCGTCGGCCAGCTGCGTGATGCGGTCGAAGGCGCGGTGGTCGCGGAACAGGCGTTCGCGCTTTTGCAGATGTTCGTTCAGGCGGAACTGTTCCTGGCGCCAGTAATACATGCCGATCGTCAGCACCAGCATGCCGAACGGGATCAAGGCTTCCAGCCAGTTATCCCATACTTCCTGCTTGTCGATGGCGAAGAATTCATCGAGGCAATCGGCCCAGGACCCCAGCATGATGGCGCACAGGCCGCCGGCGATCAGGCTCGTCACCCGTCCACGCGGCCGGCTGCTGAGGGTAAACAAAAACCAGATGCCCGCCATGACGGCCGTGCCGCCTTCGCAGACGATATCCATCCACTTCCAGACGGCAAACGGTTTAACGTGGCCCAATGTGGCGTACAGGAACAAGAACAGGGGCAAGGCCAGTGCGGCGGCAATCAGGCTGTTACGGTGCAATGGCAGCATGTGGGAAAACCTTTAAAAGTGGTGCTGCCGCCACGATAGCGCCTGCCCATGACGGCACGATGACATGCCGCGCTCCCGTGCGGCAGGTGCAAACGGCTCATCATTACCATAGACTCCCATGCAAATACGGCGAGCCTTTGCCCATGCGCCCTGCGCCGGCAGGTCATTTCAGCTCACCCCGGTTCATTTCCGGCCGGAAAGCGTTCACCCGCCGTTGTTTTCAGGGTGGCAATCGATTGCCTGTCACGCAACCGTCATATTTGCTGCCTAGAATCCGCCCGGTTCCTTCCTCCCTAACCGAGCTCTTCATGAAAACCACGCACACATCGTTCCCCTCCCCGCTGCGCCTGACGGCCCTGTCCCTGGCCATCATGGCCGTCTTCAGCGGTCAAAGCCATGCGCAAGCACAAGATGCGGCTGGCCAGCCGGCCGCCACCGTGGTCGTCAGCGGCCAGCGCGCCAGCCTGCGCAACGCCATCGCCGCGCAAGAGAAAGCCGACAACATCATCAGCGTCATCAGCAGCGACGATATCGGCGGTTTGCCCGATAAAAACGCGGCCGAGGCGCTGGCCCGCTTGCCGGGCGTGTCCGTGCAGCGCGACCAGGGCGAAGGCCGCTACATCACGGTGCGCGGCCTGGGGCCTGACCTGAATGCCGTCACCATCAACGGCGCGCTGGTGCCGTCGCCGGAAGCGGGCCGCCGCGCCGTGGCGCTCGATATCCTGCCTGCCGGCCTGATCCGCACGCTGGAAGTCTCGAAGACCTTGCTGCCGGAAATGGACGCCAACTCGCTGGGCGCCACCATCGAAGTGAAATCGCTGTCCGCCTTCGACTTGCCGGGCAAGCTGCTGTCGGCCAACGTGGCCGCCAGCCATGATGAAAAGACGGGCAAGACCAGCCCCAGCGGCGGCGCCCTGTGGGCCCAGCGCTTCCTCGACGGCAAGCTGGGCGTGGCCGCCGGCCTGAGCGCGGAAAAGCGCTCGTTCGGCTCCGATGACGTGGAAACGGGCGGCGCCTGGAGCAAGGGCAAATTGTCGGGCCTGGAATTGCGCGACTACCTGCCCGTGCGCAAACGCGGCGCCCTGGCCGTCAACCTCGATTACCGTCCGGAAGCGGGCAACAGCTGGTTTTTGCGCTCTTTTGTGAGCGAATTTTCCGACGATGAAGTGCGCGACCGCCTGACCATCAGCAATATCGCCGGCGGCAGCCTGGCCGAAGGCCAGACGGCCAGCGCGCGCGCCGAACGCCGCATCCGCCAGCGCAAGTACACGCAGCAAGTGCGCTCGCTCGTGCTGGGCACGCAGCAGAAATCGGGCGACTGGACCCTGGACGTGAAAGGCGGCCTGAGCCGCGCCACGGAAGACACGCCGGAATCCTTGAACGACGGCCGTTTCCGCGGCCTCAGCAATTTTGCCGGCATCAGTTTCAATGGCACCGAGCAACCATTGTTGAGCGGCCCCGCCTCGCTGTACGACCCGGCCAGCTACGCGCTCAACGCCATCACGCTGCAAAAGCGCTACTCGAAGGACAATGAACACCATGCACGCATCGACCTGGCGCGCAAGTTCGACATCGCCACCCTGAAATTCGGCGCCAAAGTCAGCCGCCGCGAAAAGACGAATGACACGGATCAATGGGCGTATAACAGCAGCAAGGCCACCAGCGGCAATTACTGGGGTGCCGGCTCCACCTCGATGAGCAACTTCGTGCAAGGCCACAATCTCGACTACGACCTGGGCAACATCGGCGTGGCGCTGGACCCGGCCCTGATACGCGCCAGGGTCGCCGGCCTGGACCGCGACAAGGCGCGCCTGGCCACGGAATCGATCATCAACGATTACCGCATGCATGAAGACATCAACGCCATGTATGTGCAAAACAGCTATGACTTCGACGCCTGGCACATCCTCGGCGGCGTGCGCGCCGAGCGCACCAGCTTCGAGGCGGCCGGTTCGCAGGTGGACAGTGCCGGCGTCGCCACCGCCTTGACGCGCGAACGTTCGTACACCAACTGGCTGCCAAACCTGCAAGCCCGTTATGATGTGGATCAAAAAACCAGCGTGCGGGCCGCCTGGACGCAAGCCGTGGTGCGCGCCAACTTCAGCCAGCTGGCACCCGGCATCAGCCTGGCCAGCAACACGGAAGCCGTGATCGGCAACCCGGACTTGAAACCCTTGAAAGCCAACAACCTCGACCTCGGTATCGAGAGAGTCCTGGGCAACGACGGCGTGATGTCGGCCTACGGCTTCTACAAGGACATCAAGAACTTTACGTACACGACCAACCTGGCCGGCACGGGAGCCTGGACGGGCTACACGACGGCCACCTCGTATGCGAACGGCGACGCGGCGAAAGTCAAGGGCATCGAACTGGCCTACATGCAGCCGCTGCGCATGCTGCCGGCGCCCTTCAACAAATTCCTCGTCGGCGTGAATGGCACCTTGAGCACGTCGCGCGCGCAAATCGGCCGCTACGACAAGGCGAGCAAGCAGCGGATGAACCGCGACATCCGCCTGCCGGGCCAGTCGAACCAGGTGATGAATGTGATGCTGGGGTATGAAACGGGCCCGGTCAGCGCCCGCCTGGCCCTCAACTACAAGTCGCCCTACCTGCTGGAAATGGGCGGCGATATCCTCGACCCAAGCCAGGACCGTATCGTGGACAGCCAGAAACAGCTCGATTTCTCGCTGTCCTACCAGATCAACAAGCAGTTCCAGGTGACGTTCGAGGCAGCCAACCTGAACAACGAGAAATACTATGTCTACCAGGGCACGAAGCCATACAACGTGCAAAACGAACAATACGGCCGCACTTTCAAAGTGAGCCTGAAAGCCAGCGCCTTCTGATGATTATCAATAACATGAAAAAAACCGTACTCTGCAGCGCTTTGCTGGCTGCCTTCTGCATCAGCGGCACGGTGCAAGCCGCCCCCGTCGCGTCCAACGCCACCCCCTCCTTCACGCAGGAAGCGGAGGAACTGGCGCGCCTGCCCGGCGGCGGCTGGCTGACTTTGGACAAGCACGGCTTGCGTCTGTTCAATGCGGCCGGCCAGGAGCAGGACCGCATCGCCGTGCGCGCCAAGCAGCTCGACACGCGCATCGATGGCAATCGCATCCTGGCCGTCTTCCTGGAGGCGGACACGCAGCGCCCGTTGCCCGTCTCCGTCGACGTGCAGGCGGGCAAGCTGGTGAAACTGGCGCCGTTTCCCGTGCCGACATTTTCCGTGGAAGCATCGTGCCTGTACCGCGACGCCCAGCAGCTCGATCACCTGTTCTTGATCGGCAAGGATGGCCAGGCGGAACAGTGGGTGATGCAGGGCGAGCAGCGCAGCCTGGTACGCAAACTGGCCCTGCCGCCGCACGCCAAACATTGCCGCGTCGACGATGGCACGCAGCGCCTGCTGGTGAGCGAGTCCAACATGGGCGTGTGGGCGTATGAGGCCGATTCGGAAGGCATGGGCAAGCGCGAAGTGGTGGCCCTGCGCAAGCCGTACGGCCAGCTCGACGGCGGCGCCGGTGCGCTGGCCGTGCTGCCGGGCGGCGTGGCCGTGCTCGACGGCAAGGCGGACAAGCTGCACCTGGTCACGCATCAGGGAAATACATGGACGGCGCAGCCGGCCCAGTCCGTCGCCTTGAACGTGCGCAAGGGCGACAGCCAGCTGGCGCTGGACAAGGACGCCTTGCTGCTGCGCGGCAAGAACGGTTGGCAGGCGCGGCCCTTGAAATGGGCAGGCAAAGCGGAAACGCAGCCTGCGGTGGCCATCATCGCCCCGCAAGCGCAGACGGAACCGATGGCGCGCCAGGGCGACGCGGCCGACGACCCGGCCATCTGGCTGTCCAGGAATCCAGCCGATGCGCGCATTCTCGGTACCAACAAGAAGCAAGGACTGCTCGTCTACGACCTGCAAGGCAAGCAGACGCAGCTGCTGGAAGTGGGCCGCCTGAACAACGTCGACGTGCGACAGAACATCCAGTTGGGCGGCAGCAAGGTCGACCTGGCCGTGGCCACCCAGCGCGACGACAACAGCATGATGTTGTTCACCATCAATGCCAGCGGCGAGGTGGCGGAAGCGGGCCGCTTCCCGACCGGTCTGAAAAGCATCTACGGCATGTGTTTATATCAACCGGCCGGCGGCGGCGTGCAAGCGTTCATCAACGACAAGGACGGCACCTTCCAGCAATACCGCATCGGCCTGGAAGGGGGCAAATTCAGCGCGACTCTGTTGCGCAGCTTCAAGGTTGACACCCAACCGGAAGGCTGCGTGGCCGACGATGCCAACGCCAGACTGTTCCTGGGCGAGGAAACGCGCGGCATCTGGACCACCTCGGCCGACGCCGCCAAACCGGACGCGCTGACCATGGTCTTGCCCGTGGGAGCGCACCTGACGGCGGATGTGGAAGGCATGGCCATCTACCGCCAGCCAGGCGCCAAGCCCGACACCGGCTACCTGATCGTCTCCAGCCAGGGCGACAGCAGCTATGTCGTGCTCGACACGCAAGCGCCCTACAAGGTGCGCGGCCGCTTCAAGGTGGGCTTCAACTTGCCCGCTGGCATAGACGGCACCTCGGAAACGGATGGCCTCGACGTCACCTCCGCCAACCTGGGCGGTGCGTATGCGCAAGGCATGCTGGTGATCCAGGACGGCTACAAGCGCTTGCCCGATGGGCCGCAGAACTTCAAGTATGTGGCGTGGGGGGATGTGGCGAAGGCGTTGAAGCTGGAGTAAAAGAGACGGTGAGCGTGGGTCAGTGGCATTCGCAACGTGACACCTGCTTGAGCCAGAGGGGCAAACGAATGAGATCGTGTCTGTCTGCCCCACAAACCCTCCGGGCGCGATTTCCGCCTTCTACGCGCCCGGGCCAATGGATCGCGGACAGTGGTGATGCCGTTATTGCACTGCCTCGTAACCCTGTGTGTTCGAGGTACCTCAGCATTAGTTGAATTTGGGAAATGCATAATTTGCAATATATTGCAAATGTTATAATTTGATAGATTATCTGTCATTATTGCCTGCCATACTTGTGACGCTGCATATCGACAAGGTAGGTAGGTAAAAAACGTAATTTTCGAAATTTAAAAAATGGAGAAATTGATGACTATCGTTGGAAGCCAAATTATTTTCCCAAAGGGTAACGAAACGTTTGTAAAGCTCACAAAAGAGGCGCCAGGTCCGCTACCTTGCCCCTCGGGAGACATTATTGCACCATTCGCAGCATTTCCAGCTCCGGCACCCGGTACATCGCGCTGGTACCGTCTGAAAGCAGTCTATTTTGACGAAAATGCAGGTGGTCAATGCAACGTGCAAATTCTTTTCAACATGTTTTCTGGCGAAACGATCAAATTTACCCTGCCTCAGGTTGCGAGCGGTGCTGGCGCGTCGAATTTTCACTATAGCGACTGGTACAAACCAGGAACAGTGAATGGGGAATACTCCCGTATCACCGCCTATTTTTCTAGTGCAGCCCCATATAACAACTCTGCCGGAATTTACTCCCTGATCTTGGAAGCCTACGACGTTTTAGCGTCACAAGCTGCATAAACAAACCGGGATCAGCTAGACAGGTATATTCTATGTGAAGCGTCACGCATTCGTTGCATGCGTGACGCTTGAGGTAGTCTGACATTCTCTGACCTCGTGCGCGCCTCAAAAACCCTCTCCAGCTCCGGCATGAAGCCGGTGGCACCATTTTCCCGACTGTGATGATCAAACACAGCCTGTTTGCCGACCAGGAGCACAAAGCAAAGCTCAACAAGTTTGGCGATACGCTGCGACTGCTGGAACAGCGTGCTGACTTCGCCGCGTTAGCCGCAGCAGTCGATGCCGCTGCTCCAGGCCCCAGCTGCAAACGCGTCGGTTGTTTACCGTTCTCAACCAAACGGATGGTGCGTGTGCTGCTAATTTTACGGCTATTCAATCTCAGCGACGAGCAGATGAAACACCAACTGCTCGACCGCCTCGGTTTGCAACGCGTTTGGGTAGCGCATGAGCAGCCATATCCCTGACCGGAACACGTTCCGGACGCCAGGACTATCGGCGGGCGGGCCCCTTGATCGCTTATGGCGTCACTAATTTCTCAGCACACAAACCCGAATTCCAGTGATCAGAGCTTTCCTAAAAATAAAGCCGTGCATCCGATGCCGTATTAAAATACCGCCCCATGACCTCCCCCGCCTCGACCTCCGCCCTCCCCGACAACATCCTGCTCCCTTCCCTGGCCGTCCTGGGAGGGCAGATTTCCGTCAATCTGGGGGCGGCGATTGCGAAGAATCTGTTTCCCGTCATCGGGGTCGAGGGGATTACGGCGTACCGCGTGGGGTTCTCGGCGCTGATCCTGCTGGCCATCTTCCGGCCGTGGCGCTACCGGCTGACGCGCAAGGATGTGCTGAATTTGCTCGTCTACGGCTCCGTGCTGGGGTTGATGAACTTGCTGATTTACCGGGCGTTTGCGCTGATACCGATCGGTATTGCGGTGGCCATCGAGGTGACGGGGCCGCTGGCCGTGGCCATGCTGTCATCGCGCCGGCCGCGCGATTTGCTGGCCGTCGCGTGCGCCGTGTTTGGCTTGTATTTACTGTTGCCGCTGCAAGGCAGTCCGGGCAGCCTGGACCCCGTCGGCGTGGCGTATGCGCTGGGGGCGGCCCTGTGCTGGGCGCTGTATATCATCTTCGGCAAGCGCGCCTCGACCTTGCAAGGTGGCCAGGCGGTGGCCTGGGGCATGACGGTGGCGGCCATGGTGACGGTGCCCATCGGCATCACCTACTCGGGAACAGCCTTGCTGGCGCCGTCGATTGCCTTGATGGGCCTGGCCATTGCCATGCTGTCCAGCGCCCTGCCCTACTCTCTGGAAATCTTTGCCCTTCGCCGCTTGCCGCAAGGGGTGTTCGGCATGTTCAGCAGCGCGGCGCCGGCCGTCAGCGCGCTGGCCGCCATGGCTGTGCTGGGAGAACTGCTGAGCCTGACCCAGTGGCTGGCCATCGCCTGCATCGTGTTTGCGTCGGCCATGGCGGCGCTGGGCGCACAGGGCGGCAAGCGCTAGCGGTATTGCATCCGTCGTGCGCCGCTTCCTCGCATCCATGTCGTGCTGGCGGGCAGGTTTTGATGTGCGCCTGTAAAATGCGTCATCGCTTGCCACGCATTGCATGCCCGCCTCACCGATGACATCCACCTTTCTTTGTCGCCTGCTCTTCCCTCTGGCCGCTGCAGCCCTGCTGCTGGCGCCAGCAGCCGTCGCGCAGGCTGCCGCTCCCGCCCCCCTCACCGGCAATGCCGAAGCGGGCAAGGCAGCATTTCGCAAATGCGCTTCCTGCCATCAGGTGGGACCATCGGCGCGCGGCGGCTTCGGCCCCAAGCTGACGGGCGTGATCGGCCGCAAGGCCGGCGCCACCACCGACTACAAATACTCGGCGGCCATGAAAAACGCGAATATTGTCTGGACCGAGCAAAACCTGGCCGCCTTCCTCAAGGCGCCCAGCGATTTCATTCCCGGCAATAACATGCGCTTCTGGGGCATCGGCAATGCGCAGCAAGTGGCCGACTTGCTGGCCTACCTGCGCACGCAGCAAGCCGTCCCATAACGCATGCATGGACAGCCGGACACCGCATCCAGCTCATGACGCCAACTCAAGCCTCCAGCGCTTGCAGCACACCCTTGCGCTTCTTGTGTGCCGCCTCATAAGCGCGCAGCCGCTTGCGCTGGGCAGCGGACAGGCCGTCCAGCTTGCCGCGGATCTGCGCCACCGTCAGTTGCTGGTAGCCGGCGATGGGCAAGTCAGGTGGTGACGCCTCCGGGGCAGCGCCGCCGGCTTTTTTCCGCTCCTGCGCTTGCCTGGTTTCACCCGACTGCGCCCTTTGCTTGTTCACGATGCGCGCCGCAACCTCTTCCTCGCGGCCCGGGTAACGTCCTTCCTGCTTGAAATCGCGTTCCAGCTTCTTGAATTCGCGTTCACGCTTGGGGCTTGCACCAACAGGCATGTATCCTCCCGTCTAGGATTTGGCCGGGAACTTGCGCAGGCACAGGTAAATGGAATACAGCGCCGCCAGCCCCACCAGCACGTACACGCCGCGCGAAGCCGCCGTCATGGCACCGAGGATGCGGGCCACGATGTCGATATCGAACAGGCCCACCAGCGCCCAGTTCAAGCCGCCCACGATCAAGAGGATCATGGAGATCCAGTCGACCACGTTCAAGCGCTTTGCCGACATTTCCTGTTTTGCCGCACCGTCCGATCCTGCCTGGATATTCGCCATATCAGCCTCCTGTAAGAAGAAAGGACCCGCCGCCGGGTCTATCAAAGAACAGTGTAGGCGCGGCACCGGCACACGCCAGTCGGACGATGCCGGGTATCGAGGTAGGACGGTTCTGTAATCAGACGGGTGATTTTATCTGGCAACAAGCCAGCCGACATTGGCTGGCAGCGGCAACATGCGGTCCTTGCAATGCATGAGTTCCCTTTGCCAGGTCAATGCTGCAGTTGCTTGTACAGGATGGTGGTGGCGTCCAGCCGGTCGCCGGCCGGCGCCAGCGCATAGGCGGGGATGCAGCCCGCCACCACGTAGCCGAGCGACAAATACAGCGCTTGCGCATGGTCGCTGCTGCGCGTATCCAGGGTCAGCAGGCTGCACGGCAGCTGCCGCGCCTGTTCTTCCAGCGCCTGCATCAGCTGGCGGGCGATGCCATGCCGGCGGAAAGCGGGCGCGACCAGCAGCTTGCGCACTTCGGCCCGGTGCGCCTGGTTGGGATTGGTATCCCAGTCCAGCTGCACGGCACCGGCCACCTTGCCTTCCACTTCGGCCACCAGCAGCAGGCGCACGCCGCGCGTGACGGCCGGCAAGACGTTATCCGTCCAGAAAGCCTGGCTGGCCGCCGTATCGAACGGCAGGATAAAACCGATGCTGGCGCCGTCGTGCACGCAGTCTTGCAGCAAGGCGCCCAGTTCCGGCAGGCGTACAAGAATATCGGCGGACGAAAAATGGCGTAGCGATGGGGACATATCAACCTCAGACGATGAACAAGAAATAGCGGGCGCCGCTGTCGGCTGGCGTCGTGAACGCGCTGGCGCCATGCAACTGGTAGCGCAGGCAATCGCCGGGCATCAAATCGTGGGAGCGGCCGTCGACCGTCACGTTGAGCTTGCCCTCTTGCAGCAGCAGATGATGTTCCATGCCGGGCCGGGGCGAGGCGGCATAGCTGATCGTCACGCCAGCGCCGAGCTCGCATTCGAGCGCTTCGCCGGCCAGCGCGCGCGACGGCGGCGAGACGGAGCGGCGGATGAAGCCGGTGTCCGGGTCCGTCCACACGCTTTGCTGGCCCCGCCGCAGCAGGGGCGGAAAATCGTCCTCGACCATGCGCAGCAAGCGCGACATGACCAGGCCATACGCGGCGCACAGCTTGCCCAGCACGGCTGTCGTCGGGCTGACTTCGCCATTTTCCAGGCGAGACAGGGTAGCGCGGCTGACCTGGCTCAAGTGAGCCAGCTGGTCCAGCGACCAGCTCCGCTCCACGCGCAACTGTTTCAGGCGCGCTGCGAGCCGCTGTTCCGTCTCGCTCTCTGTGAGTATCGAATTTTCCATATAAGGGAATTTATTCCATATATGGAAAAACGTCAAGCCATGCGCGAGGCGTGGCGGCACAGTTCCAGAAAACCTGTCAAACGGGGCGAGAGGATCTTTTTGGCTTGGCGGATCAGATAGAAATTGCGTTCCAGGGGCGGCAGCATGGTTTCCAGCTCCACCAGTTGGCCGCTGGCCAGCAAATCGGCCACCACCACCCGCGACAGGCAGGCGATGCCGAGACCGGCCGCCGCGCCATACTTGATCGCTTCCGAATTGCTGAACTCGCCTGCGGCGCGCAGATAGTGCAGGTACGGCACCAGCGCCTGCTCCACGGCTTCGCGCGTGCCCGAGCCCGCCTCGCGCAGCAGCCAGCCCGCCTGGTTCAGCTCCGCAAAGCTGAGCAAATGGCGCAGCTGCGCCAGCGGGTGCGTGGGCGCGGCCACGATCAGCATCTGGTCCGTCAGCCACGGCTCCACCAGCAGGCCCGCTTCGTGGCACGGTCCTTCGATCAGGCCGATATCGACACGGAACTCCGCCACGGCGGCCGCGATGTCGGCCGTGTTGGCAATCGTCACCTGCGGGATGCTGCGCCCGTACTGCTGCGCCGCCTGGGCCAAAATCTGCGGCAACAGATAGATGCCGATGGTCGTGCTGGCGCCGATCCGCAGGCTGACGGGCACGGACGGGTCGGCGCCCGCGAACTGGCGCTCGATGCTGGCGGCCGCGTCGCGCATCTGCCGCGCCTGCGGCAACAGCAGGCGGCCATTGTCGTTGAGCAGCAATCGCTTGCCGACCCGGTCGAACAGTTGCGCACCGAGCAGAGTTTCCAGCTCGTTCAGGGCCGCGCTGGTGGCCGATTGCGACAGTGCAATCACCTCGCCGGCCGCGCTGGTGCTGCCCGTGTCCGCCACGGCCAGGAAAATCTGCAGTTGCCGCAAAGTCAAAGCCATCTGATTTACCTATTTTTCAGGTTAAACATACAAAAACAATCCGTTTTACCATTTAATTAGCGAACTGTACAGTCATGCCATACGAACTAAGAACCATGGAGTACGGCATGTCTTCCCTCTCTACAAGCAACACAACAAGTTTCAGCGACCGCTATGGCCGCCTCCTGCCGGGCCTGCTGCTGAGCGGCCTGATCGCCTGGGGCGCCATCGCGCTGGGCAAGCTGGAATGGATGCAAAGCCACGGCATGAGCGCCCTGACCCTGGCCATCATGCTGGGCATTGTGCTGGGCAACAGCGTGTATGGCGGCCTGGCACCCACTTGCGGCGCGGGCGTGGCCTTTTCCAAGCAGACGTTATTGCGTCTTGGCATCATCCTGTACGGCTTCCGTTTGACGTTCCAGGATATCGGGCAAGTGGGCCTGGCCGGCATCGCCATCGACGCGCTGGTGCTGGCGTCCACATTTGGCCTGGCCATGTTCCTGGGCACCAGGGTATTCAAGCTGGAACGCAACAGCGCCATCCTGATCGGCGCGGGCAGCTCGATCTGCGGCGCGGCGGCCGTGATGGCGACGGAACCCGTCGTCAAGGGGCGCAGCGAAGACGTCACTGTCGCCGTCTCCACCGTCGTGGTGTTCGGCACCATCGCCATCTTTTTGTATCCCGTGCTGTACCAGCTGAATCAAGGCTGGCAAGTGCTGGGCGCCACGCCCACGGCGTTTGGCGTGTACATCGGTTCGACCGTGCATGAGGTGGCGCAAGTCGTGGCGGCCGGCAAGTCGATCGGGCAAGAGGCGGCGAATGCGGCCGTGATCGCCAAGATGGTGCGCGTAATGATGCTGGCCCCCTTCCTCGTCATCCTGTCGGCCGTGCTGGCGCGCGGCAAGGCCAAAGGTGGCAGCCACGACAAGGCGGCCAAGCTGGCGATTCCCTGGTTCGCCTTCATTTTTATTGCCGTGGTGGCCTTCAATTCGCTGGGCCTGTTGCCAGCGGGCACGGTCGCCACCATCACCGACATCGACACGGCCCTGCTGGCCATGGCCATGGCGGCCCTGGGTTTGACGACGCACATGTCGGCCATCCGCCGCGCCGGCATCAAGCCCCTGTTGCTGGCCGGCCTGCTGTTCTGCTGGCTGATCGCCGGCGGCGCCGCCATCAACCATGTGGTCGCCAGCCTGTTCGCCTGAAGCAAAGCCTGATTCAGGCGGGGCCGCCGGCGCGGGAGCCGAAAACTTCGTACAATAGACGTGTTTTGACTCCCCAATCCGGCTTCGGCCCCACCCAGGAACACCCATGCACCTCTCGAACTGGCTGCTTTTCTGCAGCGTCGCCCTGCTCGTCACGTTTTCTCCCGGCCCGGCCGTCTTGCTGGCCATCTCGAATGCCATCGCCGTCGGCCCCCGCCGCGCGATGATCAGCAGCATGGGCAATGGTTTTGGCTTGTTCATCATTTCCGGCGTGGCCATGGCCGGCATGGGCGTCGTGCTGGCCACCTCGGCCACGGCCTTCATGCTGCTGAAACTGGCCGGCGCCCTGTATCTGGTGTTCTTGGGCATCAAGCAATGGCGCAGCAAGACCAGCGTCGTGGCCGATGCGCCGGTGGTGCAAGGCGCGGCGAATCCAAATTCATTCTGGAAACTCTTCCGCCAGGGCTTGACGGTCGCGCTGACCAATCCGAAAGCCATTTTGTTCTTCTCGGCCCTGTTCCCTCAATTCATCACGCCGGGCGAGCCGGTGGCCATCCAGTTCACCGTGCTGACGACCTCGTTCGTCGCCTGCGCCATGCTGGCCCACCTGTTCTACGCCAACCTGGCGCGCCTGCTGAAAACCCAGCTGGCAACGCCGGGCCGCGCCAAGCTGTTCAACCGCATCACGGGCGGCGCCTTCGTGCTGCTGGGCCTGAGCCTGCTGCGCCTGCGCAGCAAGGCAGCATAAGGTCACTGCGCCGATAGAAACGCCTCGATGCTGGCCGCCAGGGCCAGCGGCGTTTCATTCATCGGATAGTGTCCCGCATTGCCCAGCACCTCCAGCCGGGCTTGCGGGTACCACGCCAGATACGTGCGGCGCATCAAGTCCGCATCGAAGCGGGGGTCGTGTTCCCCCACCAGCGCCAGCAAGGGCAGTTTCGGCGCTGATCCTTGCACTTCGCCGCTGAAATCCGTTTCGCTCCACGCGAGAAAATAGGCGGCAAACGCGGCCTGATCCGAACTTTCCCACGAATACTGCGCCTTCCAGTCCAGCCAGCTTGCAGGCAAGCGCCCGCCCGTGCTGCGATCGATGATGGCGCGCCGCGCATCGATGTTCGCGCTGGCATCGAGAAACAGTTGCCGGGCCGGCCCCTGCAGCGCCACGCCGCAGCTGGGCACGGGCGCCACGGCCACCAGCTTGCGCAAACGCAAGGGCGCCAGCAAGGCCAGCCGTTCCAGCGCCATGCCGCCCATGGAGTGACCGACCACGCTGAATGTGGCAAAGCCCAGCGCATCGGCCAAGGCCAACGCGTCCCGGGCGACCTCTTCCATCGAATATTCTCCCGCCGCGCCGCGCATGCCGCCATAGCCGCGATTGTCCATGAAGACATAGATGAAAGCGCCGCCATCGAGGGCCGCTTCCATCGGCGCAAACGCGTGCGCGTCGCCGAACCAGCCGTGCAGGACGATGACGGCGTGGGGGCCATGACCCACGCGATGATAGGTATTGTGCATATGCATCCTTGAAGGAAAAGTCTGCATGGTAGTGGCACAGGCAACGGCCCGCTTTCGATGGCAGGTCAAATACTGTAGAGTATGGGCCATGGATGATTTTTATACGGAAGTGCCGCGCACACTGATCGCCACGGCGCGCGACTATGCCCCCGGCGAGATATTCCCCAGTCACAGCCATGCGCGCGGGCAATTCGCGTATGCGGCGCGCGGCGTCATCAGCGTGCACACGCCGCAGGGCAACTGGCTGGTGCCGCCGCAACGGGCTTGCTGGCTACCGGCCGGACTCGTCCACGGCATGCGCATGCATGGCGCCGTGACCATGCACAATGTGTTTGTCGATCCGCACGCCATCGCCAGGATGGATTTGCCATCCGATTGCCAGGTGCTCGATGCCTCGCCGCTGCTGCGCCAGTTGCTGGCCGAAGCCGTGACCGTGGAAGCCTTGTATGTGCAAGCGTCGCGCGCCGGACGGTTGATGGCCTTGCTGCTCGACGAGATCGCCGCTGCCAATCCCCTGCCCCTGAGCGCGCCCCTGCCGCAGGACGCCAGGCTGGCGCGGCTGTGCATGGCAGTGCTCGAACAGCCGAGCCTGGACAGCGGCCTGGACGCGATGGCGGCGCAGGCAGGCATGAGCCGCCGCACGTTTACGCGGCAATTCCGCGCCCAGACGGGGCTGGCCTTTGCCCAATGGCGCCAGCAAGCGTGCCTGCTGGCCGCCATCACGCGGCTGGCCGAGGGGCAAGCCGTCACCCGCGTGGCGCTCGATCTCGGCTATGCCAGCCCCAGCGCCTTTACGGCCGCCTTCCGCCGCGTGCTGGGGCAGGCGCCCAGCGACTATTTAGCTTAGGCAATCATGGCGGCGATGCGCTGCGCCAGCGCCTGCGCCAGTTTCTGCACATGGTAGCCGTCGACAAAGCCGTGATGGGCCTGCGCCGAAAACGGTATCCGCATGCGGCCATCGTCCTGCGGCGGGCCGAATTTGCCCCAGGTAAAGGTCGGGATATCCGCGTCGCGGTGGCGGCAGATCGGGTGCTCGATGGCCGCCAGCTCCAGCCATGGCAAACAGGTAATGAAGATATTGTTGCGCTGCTCGCGCTCGCTTTGCCCCTCGCCCGTGTTGATCAGCGCGCAGCTCGCTTCGGCGATGCGCTTGGCTTCCAGGCTGCGTTCGATGAATACGTCGAGCTGGTCGGTCATGGCAAAACGCGTGTAATTGAGGTTCTCGTCGCTGTTGATGACGGTGTAGGACGCGGGAAAATCGTCGATACGGATCACTTCGCCCTGGCAGATGCGGTACATGAAATTATCGATTTCCTTGACCGTATTGAGCAGGCAAAACAGGAAAAAGTGAAACACGGGAATGTTCCGTTCCTTGCACCAGGGGCGGAAATCGGGCACGTCGAGCTGGAAATTGATGTTGACGAGGGGATTGTCGAACGCCCGGAACAAGTCATAGCGGTCGCGCCGCTTTTCAAAATTTTTCATGCGGCGAGTGTAGACGATGCAGGTGCTGGCGGGCAAGTCACGCCGCACCAGCGCCGCTGCCCGCCAAAATCTCCCGGGCCGCCTCGGCCACGCCTTCTTCCAGCTCGGCAGCCGTTGGCGCCAGGGCGAAGCGCTGCAATTGCCCGTCCACCGCGGCAGCCAGCCCGGAGGAATGGCGCACGATGCCCAGCAGAACAACATATTTCCACTGTTCATCGTCGCTGGCCAGCACCGTTTTGACATAGGGAGCCAGGCGCGGACCGATGCTGGCCAGAAAAGGCAGGAGGACGGCGGCCACGGGCCAGTTCGCGTCCTGCACCCACTCGAGGATCTGCGGCATGGCGGGACGCAGTTCTTCCCAGCGCAAGGCGGTCAGGGCTTGCGCATTGCCCGTGTCGTGTTTATCGCGCGGCAATGGCAGACTCATGCGAGGCATCCTGTCATGCGGCGGCGCCATGCGCCAGCCCCTTCTGCACCTTCCACGCCAGCGGCAAGGTCAGCAGCAATACGGCCGCCAGCGCCAGCAAGGCCGTGGGCACGCTGGTATGGTCGCCCAGCGCGCCGAACAGCACGGGCGACAGCGCCCCGCCGCCGATGCTGCCCGTGTAGAACAGGGCAAACGCGTGCTCGCGCTTGCCCGGCTCGGCCAGTTCCGGCACCACGCCGTACAGCACGGACGAGGTGCCGTTCAGCGCCAGCCCCAGCAGTGGCAGCATGGCCATGATGCCGGCCAGCGGCAGCCACAGGGCCGCGACGATCAGCAGCGAGGTCATCGATTCCGTCAGCCACACGGTCTTCATCATGCCGATGCGCGCGCCCAGGTAGCCGCACAGCAACTTGCCGAAGGCGCCGCCCACGAACAGCAGCGACAAGGCCACGCCGATGCCGGCCGTGCCCGCGCCCTTGCTTTTCAGCAAGAACGGCAAGAAGGTGAGAAAACCCATCCGCACGGCGCTGTCCAGGGTGCCCGTTGCCAGCAGCGCGCGAAAGCTTGCTTTGGAGCCGCTGCCAGTGACGGGCTTGACCGCTTTCTTCTGACTGGCCTGGATCTCTTCCGGCTTCGGCAGCAACCACCACAGCAAGCCGGCCGCCGCCAGGCCCAGCAAGCCCAGCAGGGAAACGCTCGCTTGCCAGCTGCACACCAGCAACAGCAAGCCCACCAGCGCGGGAATCAGGGTCTTGCCGATATCGCCCGCAAAGTTGTAGTGCGACAGCGCCTCCTTCACGCCGCCGCCCGCCTCGTGCGTATCGGTGACGATGGACGAAGCCAGCGGATGCTGGGTGCTGGCGCCCAGGCCGCCCAGCAGCAAGGCGATCAGCAGCACGGCCAGGCCGCCCGCTTGCCCCGCGATCAGGTAGGCGACGCCGGCCAGCGCCGTGCCGCCCACCAGCATGCGCTCGCGTCCCCAGCGCCTGGCCAGCCGGCTGGCCAGCAGCTGGAATCCGGCCATCATGCCCGAGTAGGACCCGCGCAACAGGCCCACCATGGCGTAGCTGATGGCAAACTGCGCCTGCCAGATGGGCAGCAGCACATAGATCACGTCCGTCAAGCCGTCATGCACGGCATGCGCGCTGCAGGCGGCGAACAGCGAGCGGCGCCGGATCGATTTATCGGAAGGATGTGCTTCGGGGGACAGCGTGGCAACGGACGGTTCGGTCATGACTGTGCATGCGGGAAATCAGGAGGCGTCAAGCTTACACCAATTAGCAACTTCGCATCATGCGGCAGCATGGGTGAACGCTGGAAGACGCGCGCGGCCTGGCGCCATCGCGTTGACGGCGCCAGGCCCCTGCACTACTTGGCCATCGCATCCTTGGCCATGCCATCCTTTTTCATTTCATCCTTTTTCATTTCATCCTTCTTCATACCGTCTTTCCCCATGGCATCTTTTGCCATGCCATCCTTGGCCATGTGATCCTTCTTCATGTGTTTCTTGGCCATCGGCTTGTGCATGCCGTCCTTGCCCATCGCATCCTTGTGCATGGCGTCGGCCGAGGCAGGCTTGGCCATCGCGTCTTTCTGCATGGCGTCCTGGGCAAACGCGGCGCCCGACATGAGGATGGCGGAAGCGATGATGGCGGCGAAGGTGGTAATGGTGGTTTTCATGATATGTCCTTGTCTCAGTGTTGGATGGGCGAGATTGCCCGGTGGTAAAACTATTGCTGCGCTACAGGGTGCTGCTTGCTGCTGAACATAAGGAAGGCCGGGAGGTGCTCAGGGCCAGGCGCATTGCCGCAGGCAGTACGACTAGTACGACAAGGCAATGCAACGCCGCCCTGGCCGGCTCCCCGGCCTTTCTAGGAACCGCCGAACCAGTTGTAGCCCTGATTCTCCCAATACCCTCCCGGGTAGGTATTCGTGACAAAAATGGCCTGGATGTGCTTGGGGTTCTTGTAGCCCAGCTTGGTCGGCATGCGCAATTTCATCGGGTAGCCGTATTTCGGCGGCAATTCCTGGCCGTCGTACGTGAGGGCCATGATGGTTTGCGGATGCAGGGCCGTGGCCATGTCGATGCTCGTGAAATAATCGTCGGCGCACTGGAAGCCGATGTATCTGGCCGTCGTGTCGGCGCCCACGCGCTTGAGGAAATGGGAAAACGGCACGCCGCCCCACTTGCCGATGGCGCTCCAGCCTTCCACGCAGATGTGGCGCGTGACCTGCGTTTCCTGCGGCAAGGCGCGCAGCTGCGGCAGGGTCCACGGCTTCTTGTCGGCGATCAAGCCGCTCAACTCCAGGCGCCAGGCGTCGCCATCGACCTGTTCCACCTCATCCTCGCCGTAATAGGCGTTGAAGGGAAACGGCCGCGTGATCATGGAGTCCGGGTAAGTCGGCGCCAGTTTATTCGGGTCGAACAGCCAGCCCTGCACCCGGTCGTTCATGCGCGACACGGCCGTCAAGGCTGTCTCGATGCTGGACGGGTCGCTGGCGTTGCAACCCGTCAGCAAGGACAGGCCCCCCAGAGTCAGGCTGCGCTGCAAAAACAGGCGCCGCGACGGCTGTTTGATCTGGCGCAAGGCGTCGGCCAGCATGGCCTGGCCCTCTTCTTGCACGAGGATGGTTTTTTTCATGCTCATCTCCTTAGCGGCCGCGCAACATGGCGACCAGGGTGCGCGGCACCAGTGCCACCATCAGCAGGTGCACGCCCACAAAGCCCGTCAGCAGCGCCATGGCGATGAAGTGGACCCTGCGCGCGCTCTCGTAGCCGCCCAGCAGTTCGCGCAGCAGGGGAAACTGCACGGATTTCCACAGCACCAGGCCGGACAGCACCAGCACGATGCAATCGAGCATGACGAACAGATAGGCGGCGCGCTGCACCATGTTGTAGCGGCGCGGGTCCGCATGGGCCAGCTTGCCCTTCAGCGCGGCGATGAAATCGGCCAGCAGCGCTCGCGGCGAGAGGGGAAAGAACTGGCGCCACAGCCGTCCCGAGACGATATTGATGACCAGATACAGCAGGCCATTGGCCACCAGCAGCCACATGGCGGCGAAATGCCATTGCAGGGCGCCGCCCAGCCAGCCGCCCAGGGTCAGCGCGCGTGGCAACTCGAACGGGAAGAATGGCGCCGCGTTGTAGATGCGCCAGCCGCTGGTGGCCAGCACTACCACGGCCACGGCATTGAACCAGTGCGTCAGGCGCAGCCAGGCAGGGTGGATCACGCTCGCTTGTCCGTTCATCACATCACCCCTTTCGCGCAGGATGCCGTACTGACGGCTTGCAGGATGGCGCTGCTGTCGGCCCGCTGCACGAAGGCGACGATTTGCAGGTTTTCCGGGCGCCAGCTGGCGGGCAGGCTGACTTCGCGGCGCAGCCGGGCGCGGCCTTGCGCCAGCGCAACCGGCCCCAGCCACAGGCGCACGGCCGCATCGTGATGCAGGGTGGCGCCGCGGTTTTCGCCGCGCAGCACGGTCGAGACGATGCCGTTTTCGCTGATGGCGACGTATAGCTGGCCGTCCGTCCGCGCATCCGGCGCGCTGGCATCGGCTTCCAGCAGCAGCTTCCCACCCGGCGCCGGCGTGGCGGACAGGCGGATAGCGACGGGCGCGGCGGTCGCGTTGATGCGGCGGATGGCGGCCGGCAGCTGCGTATCCCAGCCGCGCAATTCCGTGCCGCCCACGAAGAACTGGGGCGTATAGGCCACATGGCGCGGCTGGTGGCGCAACAGCTCGGCCTGGCGCGCATCGAATTGCGCCTGCGCCAGCGGGTCCGTCCAGCCGATCTGGTCCCAGTACGTGACGTGCAGGGCCAGCGGCACGATCAGGCTGGCCGCCCCCGCTTCCTTGCGCAAGGCGTTCAGGCGCTGGTCGGCGGGCGGGCAGCTGGAGCAGCCTTCGCTGCTGTACAGCTCCACCAGCGCCGCCGTCTGCGCACCGCTTTTGACTTCGCAGCGCTGGCCGGAAGCCATCTGCGCCATGGCCGGCGCTACCACAGCCATGCTCAGCAAGGGTAAAAGTAATGTTGCAAGGCGCTGCTTGATGTCCATGGTCTTTCACCGGTATATTAAAAATAGGAAGCGTGCTTGCCTGTCAATTCGCCGCACCGTGCGGATTGGTTACAGCCACCCTCAAATAATTTAAGATTTATTTTTTTCAACGCCTGTCACCAAAGGCTTGCATGCAACGAATACCAATAAGCGAGCAGTTGCACGGCACGGAATTGCGGCTGCACGGCTTGATGCTGCGCGGCCTCGATGGCGATGCGGCGGCGTATCGCAGTTTCTTGCAGGCAAGCAGCGCCCATTTGCGCGCGTTTTTCCGGCGCCGCCTGCAGCGCTGGCCGGACGAGGTGGAAGACCTGGTGCAGGAGTGTCTGCTGGCCATCCACAACCAGCGCTTGACGTATGACACGGGGGTGCCGCTGACGTCGTGGATCCATGCGATCGCGCGCTACAAGATGATCGACTGGCTGCGCCGGCATGGTCGGCGCGAGGCGCAGCACTTGCCGTATGACGAAGAAGATAGCGCGCAGGAACTGTTTTCCAGCGCCGATGCCGAGGCGGCCGAGGCCAGCCGCGACCTGGGCAAGCTGCTGGCCACCTTGCCGGCGCAGCAGCGCGACGCCATCGTGCATACCAAGCTCGACGGCTGGTCCGTGCGCGACACGGCGGCGGCCATGGACATTTCGGAAGCCAGCGTCAAGGTGGCCGTGCACCGCGGCTTGAAGGCCCTGGCGGCCCATTTAAGGATAGAAGGAAACGCACCATGAAAACCGATGACTTGATCGCCATGCTGGCCAGCGGCCCGGACGTGGCCGCCGCGGCGCCGCCCGGCACGCACTGGCGCGCCGCAGGCACCTTGGGCGCCGGCCTGCTGGCCAGCGTGGCCCTGATGGCCATGCTGCTGGGCGTGCGGCCCAACCTGGAACAGCTGGCACTGCTGCCCGACTTCTGGATCAAGGTGGGCTTCGTCGTGTGCCTGTGCCTGGCGGCCTGGCACGTCAGCCGCCGCCTGTGCGTGCCGGGCGCCAACACAAGCGCCCTGCCCCTGCTGCTCGCCATGCCCCTGCTGCTGATGTGGGCGCTGGGCGCCATCATCCTGAACGAAGCGCCGCCCGAACAGCGCGCCGATCTGTTCTGGGGCGCCACCTGGCGCAGCTGCCCCCTGCTGATCGCCATGCTGTCGCTGCCCATCCTGGCCGCCGTGCTGCGCCTGATGCGCCAGCTGGCGCCCACGCGCCTGCGGCTGGCCGGCGCCGCCGCCGGTTTTGCCGCCGGCGGCATGGCTGCCCTCGTGTATTGCCTGCATTGCCCGGAGCTGGCGGCCAGCTTCGTCGGCTTCTGGTACGTGCTGGGCATGCTGGTGCCGACCGCCATCGGCGCCGCCCTCGGTCCCAAAGTGCTGGCCTGGTAGGGGGCCTACAAGGTCAGTTGCAGACTTTGACAAAGAGTTGAATCCGTTTTTTGTAGCCGTTCGTATAAGCCAGGCAGCCTGCAGTTTCTTGGACTTGTCTGTCAACGCCAACAAAAATCGGGAGAATCGAAATGTCATTGTCATACTCGAAAACCGCACTGGGCGCCGCACTCCTGGGCAACCTTCTCGCCGTTTCCTTCACTTTGGCCATCGCGCCAGCCGCCTACGCGTCCAGCCACCGCGAAGCGCCGTTCATCACGCAAAACCCCAAAGTCGACGCCACCGACTTCTACATGTTCCGCAGCTATGAAGCGGGCCGCGGCGCCTACACCACCCTGGTGGCCGACTATATTCCCCTGCAGGACGCCTACGGCGGCCCGAATTACTTCGCCATGGACCCGAACGCCCTGTACGAAATCCATATCGACAACAATGGCGACGGCAAGGAAGACCTCACCTTCCAGTTCCGCTTCAGCAATACCATCAAGGACGGCCAGTTCACCGTGGGCGGCAAGAAAGTGTCGATTCCGCTCGTCATCAACGGCGGCGCCATCGATTCCGTCAACCCGGCCGGCCTGAACGTGCGCGAAACCTACAGCGTGACGGTGGTGCGGGGCGACCGCCGCTCGGGCACGCGCAGTAGCGTGACCAACGCCACAGGCGGCGGCACGACGTTCGACAAGCCCGTCGACTACATCGGCACCAAGTCCATCCCCAACTATGCCGCGTATGCCGCGCAGCACGTCTACACGGTCAACATCCCCGGCTGCGCCACGCCGGCGCGCATGTTCGTCGGCCAGCGCAAGGACCCGTTCGTGGTCAACCTGGGCGAAACGTTTGACTTGATTAACATCAAGGCGCCTGCCACGGAGTTTGCCGCGAATGCGGAGTCCGCCGCCAGGGATGACCTGGCCCGCAAGAACGTCACGGCCATCGAGATGGAAGTGCCAACCGCGTGCCTGACGGCGGGCCTGGAGCCCGTCATCGGCGGCTGGACCACGGCCAGCCTGCGCCAGGGGCGTCTGCTGAACCCGGCGCCGGGCAGCACCGCGGCCTCGAAGGAAGGCGGTGCATGGGTGCAGGTATCGCGCCTGGGCATGCCGCTGGTGAATGAACTGGTCATCGGCCTGAAGGACAAAGACCGCTTCAACGCCAGCAAACCGTCGGGCGACGCGCAGTTTGCCGACTATGTCACCAACCCGACAGCGCCGGCGCTGGTGGAAGTACTGTTCGGCTCGGCAGGCGCCAAGGCGCCCACCAACTTCCCCCGCAACGACCTGGTGGCCACCTTTTTGACGGGCATCAAGGGCGTCAACCAGCCCGTCACCGTGACGGCATCGGAAATGCTGCGCCTGAATACGTCGATCGCGCCCACCAACGTCGGTGCGCAAAACCGCCTCGGCGTCATCGGCGGCGATAACGCGGGCTTCCCGAACGGCCGCCGCCCTGGCGACGACGTGGTCGACGTGGTGCTGCGCGTGGCCATGGGCAAGCTGTGCACCTTGAACATCGGCTGCGCCCCGGCCGACGCACCGGCCGGCGCCCTGCACTTCACGGACGGCGCTTTCCTGGATGAAACCTTCTTCACGGCGGGTTTCCCTTACCTGAAAACGCCCGTGGCCGGTTCGCCACAGCAGTAACAAGGAGAACGCGATGAAAAAGCTCTATCTGATCGGCGCCCTGGCGCTCGCGGCCCTGCTGGCCGGCTGCGGTGGCGGCAGCAGCAGCCACGACGGCGATAACGGCAACGGCGGCACCACGCCGCCGCCCGTGGTCTTGCTCGATGCGTTTTATGTGGCCGTCAGCAACGTCATCCTGACCACCAGCGATGACAAGGATGGCGTCGCCATCGACGCCATCATGGCGACGTCGCCGGAAGACACGGAACCGGTGCCGTTGTAAGGCCCTCGCGGGCGCCGGGGAGTCCGCTCTCCGGCGCCCGCATCAATGACTGTTGATGGCATCCATGATGAAAACACCGATTTCCCTGCTGTGCGCCTGCCTGCCCCTGCTGGCCCTGGCCGCGCCCTACACGCCGAAAGACGGCGGCGCCGTCATCGAACAGCTGCCGCGCCGCGCCGACGCCACGCAGAGCGAGCTGCGCGGCCTGCGCCAGCAATTGAATGCTACGCCGCAAGACCTGGCCTTGGCGGCAAGCCTGGCGCAGCGCTACATCGCCCTGGCGCGCAGCGAAACGGACCCGCGCTACCTCGGTTACGCGCAAGCGGCCTTGGCGCCCTGGTGGCGGCAAGCGGCACCGCCCCTGCCCGTGCGCCTGCTGCGCGCCACCATATTGCAAAGCACCCACAAGTTCGGTCTCGCCCTGCAAGACCTCGACGCCGTCATCGCGCAGGAACCGGCGAATGGCCAGGCCTGGCTGACGCGCGCCACCGTCCTGACCGTGCAGGGCGATTACGCGCAGGCGACAGCCAGCTGCGCCCGCCTGTCAGCGCTCACGACGCAGCTGGTCACCGTCACCTGCCTTGCCAATATCGCCAGCGTCACGGGGCGCGCCGCCGCCAGCGAGCGCCTGCTGGACCTGACCCTGCAAAGAAGTGCCGGCGCGGCGCCCGAGCTGGAAAGCTGGGCCGCCACCCTGCTGGCGGAAATGGCCACGCGGCGCGGAGATTCAACGCTGGCCGAAGCCCGCTACAAGACCGCGCTGGCGCGGCAGCCGCGCGACAGCTATCTGCTGGGCGCCTACGCGGATTTCCTGCTGGACCGGCAGCGTCCGCAGGAAGTCGTCAAGTTGCTGCAAGACCGGCAGCGCATCGACGCCCTGCTGCTGCGTTACGCACTGGCCCTGCAATCGCTGCCCGGCCGGCAAGCGGCATTCCAGGCGGCCAAGGCCGAGCTGGCGGCCCGCTTCACCGCCGCCATGCAGCGGGGCGACACCGTGCACCAGCGCGAGCAAGCCCGTTTCGCCCTGTTTTTGCAAAAAGATGTGCCGGCCGCCCTGCAGCTGGCGCAGCAGAACTGGGCCATCCAGAAGGAAGTGCCCGACATGCGCATTGCGCTCGAAGCCGCCCTGGCCGCGCGCAACTACGCGGCGGCCCGGCCCGTACTGGCGTGGGTGGCGGCCAACGGCGTGGAAGACGTGGCTCTGCAGCGCCTCGTCAGACAGCTGGGGCCGCAGGATGGACAAAAAGTCAGTTTTATCAAGAAAGCAGGTGTGCTGTGAGGTGTGCTGTAAAGCGCTGCCTGTTCATCCTGCTCCTGTGCGCCTGGCTGGCACCCGCGCAAGCCCACAAGCCCAGCGACAGCTATCTGAGCCTGGCCGTGCATGGCCAGCAGGTCGAGGGGCAATGGGATATCGCCCTGCGCGACCTCGATTTCGCCATCGGCCTCGATGGCAATGGCGACGGCGCGCTGACCTGGGATGAAATCCGCGCGCGCCATGCGGCGATTGCCGCCTACGCGCTGCAGCGCCTGCAACTGGTCAGCGACCAGGGCGTCTGCCCCTTGCAAGCCGTCGAACAGTTGATCGACAACCATACGGACGGCGCCTACAACGTGCTGCGCTTTCGCGCCGACTGCCCGGGCGCCGCGCCAGCCAATCTGACCATTGGCTATACGCTGTTCGCCGACCTCGATCCGCAGCACAAGGGGCTGCTCAAGATCGACAGCGGCGACGCCACGCAAACGGCCATCTTCGACCCGGACAGCCCGCGCCAGACCATTTCGCTGGCCGCGCCCGACCGCCTGGCGCAGTTCGGCGCCTACGTGAAACACGGCATCTGGCATATCTGGATCGGCTACGACCATATTTTGTTTTTGCTGTCGCTGCTGCTGCCGGCCGTGCTGCTAAAAAGTCCAAATGACACGGACCGTTTAAACCCAACGGCAGAGAGCTGGGGTCTGTCCTTCCAGGAGCGGAATGTGCCCCATTGGGGCATATTCCCCCTGAGGGTCCGACCCCAGGCTTTGCCTCTGGGTTTGAATGCGGCGTTTATTGACGTTTTCAAAGTCGTCACGGCGTTCACGCTCGCCCATTCCATCACCCTGAGCCTGGCCAGCCTGTCGCTCGTATCGCTGCCGTCGCGCTGGGTGGAGTCGGCGATCGCCGCTTCCGTGATCCTGGCCGCGCTGAACAACCTGCTGCCCCTGTTCCGCGGCAAGCGGCCCGTGGCCGCGTTCGCCTTCGGCCTGATCCACGGCTTCGGCTTTGCCAGCGTGCTGCGCGACCTGGGCTTGCCGCAAGGCTCGCTGCTGGCCAGCCTGCTGGGCTTCAACGTGGGCGTGGAAATCGGCCAGCTGGCCATCGTCGCCGCCTTCTTGCCCCTCGCCTGGCTGCTGCGCAAGACCTGGCTGTACCGGCAAGTGCTGACCGTGGGATCGCTGGTGATTGCCCTGGTGGCGTGCGTGTGGCTGGTCGAGCGGGTGGCCGATATCAAGCTGATCCCGGCCTGATGCGGGCCCGACAGCGTTGCTGGCCCGCCACTGCCGGGCCACAAGTCGCGGCAATCGGGCTACAATACGAACAATTCTCAATCGCATCAAGGCCACGCTGTCCCGCGGACCATGGCATGGAAAGGTTGCATGCTACGCCCGGAACTGGAACTGCACCATCAAATCGAAATCCTGTACAGCGACCATCACGGCTGGCTGCAGGGCTGGCTGCGCCGCAAGCTGGGCAACGCCTTCGATGCGGCCGACCTGGCGCACGACACGTATCTGCGCATCCTCGCGCGGGGCCGCGCGCCCCAGCCGGAAGAATCGCGCCAGCATCTGGCGCAGATCGCCAACGGCCTGGTGGTGGACCTGTTCCGCCGACGGCATATCGAGGCCGCCTATGCGGACGCCATCGCCGCGCAGCCGGAAGCGACCGTCCCCACGCCGGAAATGCGCGCGCTGATCGTCGAGACACTGCTGGAAATCGACGCCATCCTCGCCAGCCTGCCGGCCAAGGTGCGCGACGCCTTCCTGCTGTGCAAGCTCGAAGGCATGGCGTATGCCGACATCGCCGCGCGCCTGGGCGTATCCGTCTCGTCCGTGGAAAAGTACATCGCCCGCGCCCTGCTGGCCTGCTGCGCGGCGCAATTCGCATGAGTTCCCAAGCGGACGGCGCCCCCATCGCCCCTGCCGCGCTGCAACGCGCCGCCGAGTGGATGGCGCGGCTGTGGGCGGAAGACGCCAGCGCGGCCGACGCGGATGCGTGCGCCGCCTGGCGCGCCGCCCACCCCGAGCACGAGCGGGCCTGGGCCCGGCTGCAGCGCTTCGCCCGGCAATTCGACGCTTTGCCGCGCGAGGTGGCGCGCGGCGCGCTGGCGCCGGTCCAGCGCCGTGCCACCGGGCGCCGGCGCGCCTTGCAGCTGCTGGGCCTGATCGCGGCGGGCGGCGGCACGGCCCTGCTGGCGCACGAGTCCGGCCTGTGGCAACGCATGGGCATGGGCAGCGACTACCGCACTGTCGTGGGCGAGACGCGCGCCATCGTGCTGGCCGACGGCACGCAGGTGGTGCTCGACACGGCCAGCGCCATCGACGTGCGCTACAACGCCGGCGAACGGCGCATCGTGCTGCGCGCGGGCGCCATCCTCGTCACCAGCGCGCATGAAAACGCGGCAGTCTACCGCCCTCTGCTGGTGGCAACGCCGCAGGGCACGGCCACGGCACTGGGTACGCGCTTCTCCGTGCGCCTCGACGATGGCGTCAGCCAGGTCGCCGTCTTCCAGGGCGCCGTGGCCCTGCAGCCGGCCCGCGCCGGGGCGGAATCCCTGCATCTGCAGGCGGGCCAGCGCGCCGGCTACACGCGGCAGGACGTGCAGGACGTGGCGAGCGTGGAAGACAGCGCCGCCGCTTGGGCGCAGGGCAGCCTGGTGGCCGAGCGCATGCGCCTCGATGACTTGCTGGCCGAGCTGGGGCGCTACCGCCACGGCGTGCTGCGCTGCGACGAGTCCATCGCCGGCCTGCGCGTGACGGGCGTGTATACGCTGCGCGACACGGACCGCTCGCTGGCCAACCTGACCCTGAGCCTGCCCGTGCAACTGCGCTACCGCACGCGCTACTGGGTCAGCGTGGGGCCGCGCCAGGCTAGCTGAAAAATACCTGCAAAATAAATGAAAAAACGTTGAGGGTTTTGGCTTTTCGTTCGGAATACGGGAAGAACCGATTTTTCCCCGCCACTTTCCAAGGATTTGCACCATGCCTCCTCGCCTGACCGCTCCCGCACCCAAGCTGCGTCCGTTTCCCCTCGCCGCCGCCATCCAGGCCCTGTTCCTGGCAGGTACCGCCTTCGGCGCCGTGGCCGTCACGGCCCCTGCCGCCCACGCCCAGGTGGCCGGCAACGCGCAGGCGCAGCGCCAGTACGCCATTCCCGCCGGGCCGCTGGAACGTGCGCTGACCAGTTTCGCCAGCGCGGCCGGCGTGGAACTGTCGGCCGATGCGGCCCTCCTGCAGGGCAAGCGCAGCGGCGGCCTGGCGGGCAGCTACACGGTGCGCCAGGGTTTCGAGGAACTGCTGCGCGGCCAGGGCGTGCGCCTGGTGGCAGGCGCGAATGGCGCGTATGCGCTGCGCGCGGACGCCTCCGCGGCACAGCCGCCAGCGCCGGCCAGCGCCACCCTGCCCGCCATCACCATCAATGCGAGCAGCGAGCGCGAGACGGCCACCGGTCCCGTGCGCGGCTATGTGGCGCGGCGCGGCGCCTCGGCCACCAAGACCGACACGGCCCTGAACGAGAACCCGCAATCCGTATCGGTGGTCACGGCCGATGAAATCAGCGACCGCAATGCCGAGTCGCTCGATGAAACCCTGCGCTACACGGCCGGCGTGACGCCGAACCAGCGCCCGCTGGGCAGCGACGATTCCTCGCTGCTGCGCGGCTTCACCATCGAGACGAACGGCATCCTGCAGGATGGCTTGCGCAATTCGGGCCGCACTTTTGGCGCCTCGATCGAACCGTATGGCCTGGAACGCCTGGAAGTGCTGCGCGGGCCCGCGTCCGTGCTGTACGGGCAGATTCCGCCCGGCGGCATGGTCAACGCCGTCAGCAAGCGCCCCAGCGCGGATGCCGTGCGCGAAGTGGGGATTGAGTACGGCAGCTACCAGCGCCGCCAGCTGAAAGCCGACGTGGGCGGCACGCTCGACGCGCCGGGCGCCTGGACGTACCGGGTCGTCATGCTGGGCCGCGAAGCCCATACGCGGCTGGAGCGCGACCGCGACAACCGCCTGTACTTCGCCCCCTCGCTCACGTGGCAGGCGGGACCGGCCACGCGCCTGACTTTGCTGGCCCGCTACGAACAGGACAACCAGCAGTACGCGTTTCCCAACCAGCTGCTGCAGCCTGGCCCGCGCGGCCAGGTCGATCCGAAAGTCAACCTGATGGGCGACGATAACCGCTTCAAGCGTCGCAATACCATGCTGGGCTACGAGTTCGAGCACAGCTTCAATGACACCTGGTCGCTGCGCCAGAACCTGCGCTACACGCGCCTGAACAACGACCGCACGGACATGTTCCCCCTGGGCCTGAATGACGATGGCACGGTGGAGCGCTATTTCATGCCCGTCGATACGGCGTCGAAAAGCCTGTTCGCCGACACCCAGCTGCAGGCGCGCTTTGCCGCCGGCGGCCTGGCGCACCAGGTGCTGCTGGGCGTCGATTACGCGAACATCCGCAACACGGACGACTACCGCCATCAAAAAGGCTTTATCGCGCCGATCGACCTGTACCAGCCCGTGTACGGCAAGCAGCCGCTGCTTCCCGCCAAGGCGCCCACGCGCGCTGAAGCGCCGTCGCGCCAGCTGGGCCTGTATGCGCAGGATCAATTGAAATGGGACCACTGGGTCGTGACGGCCGGCCTGCGCCGCGACAAGGCCACGCAGTCGCGCGACGTCACCGACCTCCATAGCGGCGCCGTCAAACCCGACTTCCACCAGTCGCCATCGGCCACCACGGGCCGCGTGGGCGCCGTCTACCTACTCGATGGCGGCTGGGCGCCGTACGTCAGCTACGCCACTTCGTTCTCGCCCGAACTAGGCATCACGGCCAACGGCAGCGCCCTGAAGCCATCGCGCGGCAAGCAGTTCGAGGCGGGCGTGCGCTACGAACCCGTGGGCCAGCGCGCCAGCTATACGGCGGCCGTCTTCGACCTGGTGCGCGACAACGTCACCACCTCCGACATCGGCAATCCGGGCCGCCTGCAGCAAACGGGCCAGGTGGGCTCGCGCGGCCTGGAACTGGAAGCGCGCACGGAGTTTGCCAGCCGCCTGAGCCTGATCGCGCAATACACCTACCTCGATACGGAAGTCAGGAAGAGCAATAACGGCGACCTGGGTCTGCAGCAAGCGGGCGCGCCGCGCCACAGCG
The DNA here is from genome assembly GCF_058796955.1 of Janthinobacterium sp. GW823-FHT03B06. Taxonomy (NCBI): domain Bacteria; kingdom Pseudomonadati; phylum Pseudomonadota; class Betaproteobacteria; order Burkholderiales; family Oxalobacteraceae; genus Janthinobacterium; species Janthinobacterium sp. GW823-FHT03B06. The sequence goes on along the minus strand of NZ_JBXAJE010000001.1, from coordinate 619,713 downwards.
CCTCGGCCTGGGCCCGCCAATCGTTCAACCTGGGCACGGCGCTGCCCGCGTATGCGGCGCTGGGCATGCGCTTTCTCGGCGCCATGCGCTCGAACTCCGACGGCGAGAACCTGAATATCCGCAATGGCGGCATCACGCAATGGGATGCGGCGCTGGGCGTATCGCGCGGACCGTGGCAGTTTGCCCTCAACGTCAACAATGTGTTCAACAAGCAGACCCTGTATGACTGCGGCTACCTGCCCAATCTGTGCTACCGCAATGCCGAACGCACGGCCAACGTCAGCGCCATGTACCGCTTTTGATGCCATCGCTGCAAATGCGCCCTGCATTGGCGGCGCTGCACCGCTACGCCGGCCTGCTGATGGCCGGCTTCCTCATCGTGGCCGGCGTCACGGGCAGCGCGCTCGCGTGGAAGGATGAACTGGAGGCGGCCCTGCTGCCTGCCGTCTTCCGCGCAGCGCCGCCAACGCCGCGCGCCGCGCCGCTCGACGCCCTGCTGCTGCGCGAGTCCGTCGCCGCGCGCTTCCCGCAGGCGCAGCTCAGCTACGCGCCGCTGTCGGCGCCGCCCGGCCACAGCATGGTGTTCTACCTGCGCCAGTCTGGCGACGCGCCGCTGGCCAGCGATGAAGTGTTCGTCGATCCGTACACGGGCGCGCTACTCGGCCAGCGAAAATGGGGCGAGATCGGCCAGGGCGCCATCAACCTGCTGCCCTTCATCGAGCGCCTGCACTATGCGCTGGCGCTGGGCGACACGGGCTTGCTGATCTTCGGCCTGATCGCCATCGTCTGGACCATCGACTGCTTCGTCGGCGCCGCCCTGACCTTCCCCGCACGCCTGAAAAAACGCTCGCCGGGCAGCAAACCGTGGCTGATGCGCTGGCGCCCGTCGTGGCTGCTGCGCCGCCATGGCGGCACTTATAAACTGGTGTTCGACCTGCACCGCGCGGGCGGCCTGTGGCTGTGGGCCATGCTGCTGGTGTTTGCCTGGAGCGGCGTGGCCTTCAATCTGTACGGCGCGTATGCGGCCGTGATGCATCCGCTGTTCCCCCATCAGCCAGCCGAGGAAGTGGTGGCGCGGCACACGCCGTCGCCGGGGCCGCGGCTGGACTGGCCTGCCGCCCGCGCGCAAGGCCGCAGCCTGATGGCGCAACTGGCGCGCAGCGGGCACTTTGCCATCCTCGAGGAAAACGCGCTGGCCTATGAGCGCGGGCTGGGCGTCTACAGCTACAGCGTGCGCAGCAGCCGCGACGTGCGCGAACACAAGGGCCTGACCACCGTCTTCTTTGACGCGGCCAGCGGCCGGCAGCTGGCCGCCTGGTTGCCCACGGGCGCGGCCAGCGGCGACACCATCCGCAGCTGGATCAGCGCCCTGCACATGGCCTCGATGTGGGGCTGGCCCTTCAAACTGTTCATCTGCGCCATGGGCGTGCTGGTGGCGGGCCTGAGCGTGACGGGCGTGCTTATCTGGCGGCGCAAGCGCCAGGGGCAAGCCAGGGCCAGGGCGCTAAGCCATTAATCAGGGAAAACCGATGAACGCCGGCGGCACGGCCTGCGTCAGCCACACGCCGTTGTCTGACACATAAAACACGTGGCCCTGCGCCTGCATGGCGGCCGCATCGACCGTCAGCACGACGGGCTTGCCGTGGCGCGCACCCACGGCCACGGCCGTTTCGCGGCTGGACGACAGGTGCACGTGATTGCGCGATCCCGGCAGCAGGCCGCCGGCGCGGATCGCTTCCACGAAACGGCTGGCCGTGCCGTGGTACAGCATGGCGGGCGGCGTGGCGGGCGGCAGTGCGATATCGACGGCGGCCAAGGAATGCCCCTGGTTGGCGCGGATGCGCAAGCCGTCATCGCTGATGGCGTAGCGCGTCTTGCTGTCGCGCGCCACCACCTCATCCAATTGTTCGCGGGAAATATGTCGCCCATGCTGGGCAGCGTGCGCCAGCAGCTGACCGATATCGGCCCAGCCCTGGGCATCGAGCGCGAGGCCGATTTTTTCGGGAGAGTGGCGCAGTATGAGGGCAAGGAATTTACTGGTATTTACTAGGTGATCGGTCATGCCCCAGTTTATCGTTATCAGAACGCATACGACAAGGTCAAGCGCGCGGACCGGGGTTCGACGGGATGAAAGTGCCGGTCATTCACGCCGTCCGCCCCCTCGCCGGGCAGCCGTGACGCATAGTAGTAATCGATGTCGCTGGCGCGCTTGTTGAACAGATTGAAGACGTCGAGCGACAGCCGCGTCTTGCGGTTGAGCTGGTAAGCGAGGCGCGCATACGCCAGGGTGGTCGAGGCCGAGCGCACGCTGTTGTCTTCGATCAGGGGACGGGGGCCGAAATAGCGCAGCTGCAAGGCGCCCGACCACGGCCCCCGGTCCGTCACGGTCACGCCGAACGACGCGACCTTGCCGATCGCGCCCGGAATATGGTTGCCGGCCGCATCGTTTTGCGTGTAGCGCGAGCGCGAGGCGGCCAGGTCCAGGTCGAACAGCAGCCACGGCGCGGCAACATAATGGTTGTTCCACTCGATGCCGTGGCGGCGGCTGGCACGGCTCGGCTGCGTTTCGCCCGCGTCGCCGACGAACAGCAGTTCCGACGCGAGATCGAGCCGCCACAGCGCCAGCGAACTTTGCAGGCCCGGCAGCCATTCCGAGCGCGCGCCCAGTTCCAGGCCCCTGGTCGGCACGAGGGGCGTCACGGGAGCCGAAGGCGTGCCATCGGGCAAGCGCGTCTGCGTCGTGCCCCGCGCATCATTGCTATGGAAACCCTTGCCGTAGTTCACGAAGAATTCCGTCTGGCTCCACGGCCCGAGGATCAAGGACAGCTTGGGCGACACCACGTGGTCGCTTGCCGTACCGCTGTTGCCGGCGATGCTGCTGGCCACATTGAAACGGTAGGCGTCGTAGCGCACGCCCGCCACGGAACGCAGCCACTGCAGCCACTGGGTCGTGTTTTCGCCGTACAGGCCGACGCTGGCCTCGCGCACCCGGTCTTCGCGCACCGTGGCTTGCCGCACTCTGTCCACCGTGCTGTACAGGCCCACGGGCGACACCCGGTCATAACGGGCCTGCACGCCGAGCTTGTTGCGCATGGAAAACCCCGCCAGCTCCGTGGTCCAGCTTTCGCTCGTGTTGACACCGGCCACCGTGCGCCGCTCGCTTTGCTGGAACTGGTCGCCGGCGGCCGGGTCGGCCAGGAAATAGGTGAAGTCACTGTTGAGTTCCAGCTGCGAGCGGATCAGGTACGCGTCAAACTCGAACACCCGGTTTTCCATGCGCCGGCGCATCGCATACGACAGGCTGGCGCGCGAGGTGTCGCCGCCGTCGCTGGGCGCGAGCGAGCCAAAACGGCCGATCTGGCCGGACGCCACGGCGCGCAGCGGCACCTGGTCCGTGGCGTTCCAGCTGTTCTTGTAGGCCATGGCCGTCACGCTGAAGCCGTCGTCCGGCGTGCCCTGGCTGTAGCGCAGCACGCCGCTGACCTTGCGCACGCGCTCCGGCACGTCCCAGGGGCCATTGTTGCGGTTCACTTCCAGGCCATACAGCAAGGTGCCTGGTCCCGCATCAAGGGAATCGGCCACGACGGCGCGCACATAACCATGCTGGCCCACGGACACGCTGGCCTGGCCTTGCGGCAATCTGTCGGCCAGGCGGATGCGCGCCGCGCCCGCCGAGGCGAAATCGCCTTCGTCCGCGAAATACGGCCCCTTCTTGTAATCGATGCGCTGCACCAGCTCGGGAATGAGGAAATTGAGATCGGAATAGCCCTGGCCATGCGCATGCGTGCGCATGTTGACGGGCATGCCGTCCACATAGGTGGCGAAATCCGTGCCATGGTCGAGGTTAAAGCCGCGCAAGAAATACTGGTTGGCCTTGCCGTCGCCGCTGTGCTGGGTGACGATCAGGCCCGGCACGAATTCCAGCAATTCGCCCGTGCGCAAGGCGGGCCGGTTGACGATCAGCTCATTGGTGATGACGCCTTGGCTGGCCGCGTCCGAGGTGCCGACGGCGTTGTCGTAGTGGCCCGTCACGCGCACGGTGCGCGACGCATCCGTGGGCGATGCGGCCTCCGGCGCAGCCGCCTTGCCGGCACCGGCCACCAGCAACAAGGCACAAGCTGCCAGCTGTTTGCGTTTTATCAACCGCATCGCGTCTCCCCTTTTTATGATGTCAGTACAGGCTCCTACGGGATATATACGCGGCAGACCGGCTGCCTGGATTCAGCATTTTTCAAGGAGCGACCGTGGACCTGAGCGACAGCAGCGGCAAGGCGAGCAAAAGCGTCACGGCGGCCGTGCGCAAGCGCGACGTGCTGCCGTACATCCTGCTGTTCATCCTGCTGGCGGGCTTGCTGTCCGTGCTGGCGGGCGCCCTGCTGCCGCCCTACTACCACGCCGTGCCGGCCCTGCTGTGGAGCCTGGGCTTTTGCGTCAGCGGCATGCTGCTGGGGTTTTTATTCGGCATACCGCGCAGTCTGCCCTCGGGTACCGTCAACGCCGCCCCGCCCGACGAGCAGGCTAATGGCAAGGGCCGTTCCACGGACGAGCCTCCCCCGGCAAGCGCGGACGCGGCAACCGGCAACCCCAGCAATACCCTGTTCCTGGGCACGCCCACGCCCATGGAAATCAATTCGAATCTGGTGGAAGTGTCGGACTGGCTGACGAAAATCATTGTCGGCGTGGGTTTGATCGAGCTCAAAAGCCTGCCTGGCAGCGCGCGCAGCATGGCCGCCTTTATCGCGCCCAGCCTGGCCACGGACACGCCCACGGCCATGGCGGTAGTGGGCGGCATCATGCTGTTCTTTTCCGTGCACGGCTTTTTGATCGGCTATTTGCTCACGCGCATTTACCTGTCCATCATGATCAAGCGCGCCGACAGCCTCGTCAAGAACGAATCCGTGCGCCTGGAAAGCGGCAAGGAAATCGAAGTGACGGAACTGAGCCGTTTGCAGCAAAAGTCGCTCGACGACATGCAGGAAGCCGTCACGCAGTTGCTGCTGGCCCATCCCCCCGATGGCGCCGCCGCCGTCACGGCCCTGGCCGCCGCGCCGACGGCGCAACGGCCGGTCAGCCTCGTGCTGTGGCTGGACGACCACCCGCGCAACAATACCTTGCTGATGGAGCAGCTGGAGCGGGAAAACATCAAGGTGGACCAGGCCGTGTCGACGCGGCAGGCGCTGGCCATGCTGCAACAGAAGCACTACGCGCTATTCATCACGGACATGGCCAGGGTGGAAAACGGCCGCCGGGTCAAGGATGCGGGCGTGCGCACGGTGCGCGAAGTGCGGCAGGCGCAGCCCGCATTACCGATCATCGTCTATTGCAACAAGGATACGTTGGCAAGCTATGGCACGGAAGCGCAGGCGGCGGGTGCCCGTTTCATCACCACCTCGGGCACCAGCCTGCTGGCCAGCGTCAACAAGCTCATACATGAACAACGCGGAAATGAGGCTCAGCCGCCGTCGCAGGCGTAGCTGCCCACGTGGTGCAGCGAGCTGCGGTGCGGATGCGCCAGTCGATTCGGCGCAAACACGCACACGGCCGTATCGGCCAGCAAGCCCTGCGCGTCCGCGCACGCCTGCGCCAGCCAGTTGTCCGCATACGACACGCCGTCGAGCAACTCTGCCAGCGGCGCGGGCGCGGCCAGCAGCGCGCTCTCGAAGCAGGCCGGCTCATAGTCCGTCAGGCCCGTTTCCAGGAAGAATGGCGACGGCACGGCATCGCCATCTTCCGTGTACGCGGGCGCCAGGTAAGCCTGCAGCGCTTCCCAGCTGGGAAAGCGGCCGCTGCAGGTGAAGACGTGGACCATGGGCAAGTTGGACGTCAACTTACAGCTTTTCCATCTTTTGCCGCACGGCCGGCGCCGTCAAGGCCGTCGGCGCCAGCTCCAGATACGTCTTGTACGCCGCTTTCGCCTTGGCCGCATCGCCGGCCTTGGCATACGCGTCGCCCAGGTTCAGGTAGGCGATGGCGCGCGACGGGTCCATCTTGACCGTGTTTTCAAACCAGCGTGCCGCTTCGCGGTATTTTTCCTGCTTGTAGAAGACAAAACCCAGGTTGTTGGCCGCCAGCGCGAAGTCGGGACGCAATTTCAGCGCTTCCGTAAATTGCGCTTCCGCCTGCGCGTACTGTTTCTCCTTGTACAGCTGCAAGCCGCGGTCGTTGGCCCGCTGCGCCAGCTGGCGTGTGGAGGTCGGTACGGCGCCCGGCGTGACGATCTTCTGCTCGCCTCCCTGCAAATCCTTCACCGTCACGCTGGCCGCAGCCGGCTTCGCGTCGAGCTTGCTGTTCAGGGCGATGGCTTCCGTCGACAGCTGCGTCGTGTTCGGGCTGAGGAATTCCGTCTCGCCCGGCAATTCGAAGACGAAATCGCCTCCTTCCGATCCGGGCAAGCTGCCGAACGCGGGCGTCTGGTTCGACACGCTGGACACGGCGGGCGCTACATACGCCGCCAGTTCCGTGGCCGTGATCAGGCCGTCGCCGTTCAGGTCGCCCTTGCCCGCCAGGCCTTGCAACAGCGTCCATGTAAACACGGAGTGGCCGTTCGGTCCGCCATCGGCCACCAGCTGGTCGCCGCCGCCGGCCGTCAGCATTTGCCGGCCGATGCGTTTGGCATTGTCGCGCAAGAAAGAGCTGGAACCGGCGCCGCGCGTGAGGCCCAGGCCGCTGTAGCAGGCATCCATGACGAAAAACGCATGCTTGGCCGTCAGGGACTCCGCGATATTCTGGATTTCCGTCATCGGAATCGCATCCGTGGCGAACTGCGCCGGGTCGGAATCGACGGGCACAATGTAGCCGAGGTCGCGCCCCGAGCTCAGCTTGCGCGTGGCGCCGTGGCCGGCGAAGAAGACGAAGATACGGTCATTCTTTCGCACGCCGCCATGGGCCAGCTTGTCATGGAAGGCGGCCAGGATGTTGTTGCGCGTCGCTTCGCCATTTTTCAGGGTCACGACGCGCTCGGGCGCGAACGCGAATTTTTCAATCAGCGTTTCGCGGATGCCCTGCGCGTCGCGCACCGCATATTGCAATTTCGGCCATTTCGCGTAATCGTCGATGCCGATCACGACGGCCCAGGAATTGGCGTAGCCCGTGGTGACGGGCACTTTTTCCGGCGCGGGCGCCGTGCTTTTCGCCACCTGGAAGCTCGTGCCATCCCAGCCCGCGAATTGATAGCCTTCCGCGATCAGCTTGTCGAGCACGGCCGGCAAGGCTTTCACCGTGCGTTCGTGGATGTCGTGGAACAGGACGATGCCGCGCCCCGCCTTGTCGACGGACGCCAGCACGCGGTTCGTGATCGAGCTGGGCACGGGGTCGGCCCAGTCCAGCGAATCGATATTCCACATCACGGATTTCAAATGCGCGTCGGCCAGCGCGGCCATGCCTTCGCTATTGCGCGCGCCATACGGAAAGCGGAACAGCGCGGCCCGCTCGGGGCTGATGGCTTTTAATAAAGTGTCGGTGCCGAGGATTTCGCCTTTCAGCTTGTCGCCCGTCTGCTTCGACAATTGTGCATGGCTGAAACTGTGGTTGCCCACGGCATAGCCTTCCTTCATCAACTTGCGGCTCACTTCCGCGCCCGCGCCCAGCTTGGCGTGGCCTTCCGCGTCCAGGCTGCCCAGGTTGCGTCCCACATTGAAGAACACGGCCGGCACGCCATACTGTTTCAAAATGGCGCTGATTTCTTCCGTGTAACGGCGGTGCGGGCCGTCGTCGAAGGTCAGCACGATGGTTTTCTTCGGCAAGCCCAGGCCGAAGATTTCCGCCTCATCTTTTTTTGGCGCCGGCTTGGCTTCGGGCATGGAGCCGGCGGGAGGAACGGCATACGGCACGACGATGCCGTTTTCCTTCAGAATCTGTTCGCGGCTGTACAGTTTTTTCAGCTGCGCCACATAATCATCCCACCGTTCACGCTTGAGTTCGATGGACCGCTGGCCCAGGTTGCCGAAGATTTGCCGGATTTCCTTCTCGTAATTGCGCTCGATCTCGCCCAGCGCGTCGAGGTCTTCGGAAATGCGCTTGTGAAGCTTGATCGCCGGCAAGGACGAGTCCTTGGCCACGTCGGCCAGCATGCTTTGCAGCAGTTCGCGGAAAGCCAGGCGGTCCGCGTCATACAGGCCGGGATCGGATTCGATATAGGTGAGCAGGCTGTCGAGCGCTTCGAAGCGGCCCGGATTGGTGGGCGCCGTCAGTTGATCCAGCGCTGCATCGAGCTTGGCGATGCGTTCCTGGTTTTCATGGAACAGCGCCTGCCCCACTTTACGGGCTTCGTCGCGCGCGCCTTCGGGCAATCTTTGCTCGTCGGCCAGCAGCACGATGATCTTGCGGAAATTGCCCAGCAAATCGCGGAATTGGCTGGCCACGGCGGCCGTATCGACGGCGGAATGCGGCGCGGCGGCCGGGCTGCCTGCGGCGGGAGCGCCCGGCGTGGCGGTGGCGGCCGGACGGGTGTAGCTATAAATGCCGGCCCCAGCGGCGAGAGCCACGACAACGGTGGCGGCGATCTTGATCGGCTTGGAAGTCACAGGCTTGTCATTCCCTTCACATACTATGCATACAATTCAGATGGCGCGGATGCGCAAGATGCATAATTGTAAAGCACGCTTGGCACTTGCTCAGCCCGCACGATGAATTTCGGCAATAATATCGCTGCACACCTTCATAGATAGTGAAAACGGGAACGACGATGCACAAGAAACTCTGCGCTGCGGCGCTGATGCTGGGCGTGGCCCTGATGCTGCTGCAACTGCGCGCGCATGCGGGCGACGACACGGACAAGGTCGTGGCCGGGCGCGTGTGCTTGCCGCACTGAGCCACGCGCCCGTCTTCCAGAACTACACCTTGGCCGGTTCCCAGTAACTGGCCAGGCCCAGCTTTTTCAAGCCTGCCGCGACAAAACGCGGTTCCAGCAATTCCTCCGCCGTCAGGGGCTGGCGGATCAGCTTTTGTTCCTGCGCAAACGCCAGCACGCGGCGGTAATGACGGTACACGGCGTCGTCGTACAGCGGCGACCAGCGCTCCTTCCACTGCAAGCCCGGATCGTCGTAGCTGCGCCGCACGACGCTGTCGGGCGTGCCGTTGCGCGTGCCATCCTTGATGATGGCCTCGCGGTTGCCATCGAGCGCCGCCCAATGCTGGGCCCGCAGCCAGGCCGTGGCCACCAGTTCGGCGATGTCGGGATGGGCTTGCGTAAAGTCGCGCCGCGCCCACAGTTCCGCCCGCATTTTTCTCTCCGGCAAGCCCTTGCTGGACCAGATGATGCGGCCGATGCCCTTGTCTTCCAGCGGATAGCCATTGATCATGAACAAGGCGTCGACGGCGCCCGTGGCCAGGGCGGCCGTGCCCGGCTTCAAATCCATATTGATCAGGCGGAAATCCGTGGGCGACATGCGCTGGTCGGCGATCAGCTGGCGCAAGCCCAGTTCCCACGGCCGGCCCCGGTGCACGCTGATGCGCTTGCCCTTCAGCTCGGCCAGGGACGTGGCGCGCGAGCCGGTGGGCACCAGCAGGAACTGGTCCGTGCCGCGCCCCGCCGGCACGATCACCTGCGTGCGCACGCCGCCCGCGTTGAGTATGACGGACGGCAAGTCGCCATAGGCGGCCATGTCGATGCGCCCGCTGGCGAACGCCTCGTTCATGGTCGCGCCCGTGTCGCCCGTGACGGGCAGCCATTCCAGCCGCACGCCGCGCAGCTTGAGTTCGCGGGCCAGCCAGCCTTCCTGCTGCACGCGGTAAGCGATGCCGCCCAGTTCCGCCTTGCCGTTTTCCGCAAAGCCCGTCGAGGCGATGCGCAGGGCCGCCGGCGGCGCCCCCGCCGCTTTCGCCGCCGAGGCCGCCTTTCCCGCCAGGGGCAGCAAGGCCAGCCCGCCCATCACCGTGCGTCGCCGCATCGCATTCTCCTCATCATCGAACATGGCCACCGTTGACGTGCTTCCCGCTCAAGCCGCGCGGCGCGTCTGCGCCAGCACCGCGTCAAAAGGACGGGGATCGATCCACGCGCGCACGTCGACCTTGCTGGGCAGGAAGTTCCAGCGGAACAAAAAGTCGCTGAAATCCTGCAAGCCGGCGACCGACGTTTCCGCCAAATCCGTGTCCAGGCGCAGATGGGCATCCTTGCCGTAAGCCACTTGCACCCAGTGCTCGCTGGCATTCGATTCGCGCGCCAGGAAACGCCGCGTCTCGTCCGCATGACCGCGTGCCCACGCTTCGGCCCGCAGCACCTGCTCCACCAGAGTCACGGCGGAAGCAAAATGGTGGTCGAGCAAGTGCGCATCGACGGTCAAGGTGCGCGGCGTGCCGTTATTGGCGCGGATCAAGGGCTCCGGATGGCTGCCCGTATCGATCACCGTGTGCAAGCCGAACTGCTGCGCCAGCTGGGCGGCCGACGCGCCTTTCAGGAAAATGGCGTCGACCTCGCCCCGCAGCAAGCCCAGCAGCTCCGGGCTTTGGCCGCCGCGCCGCGCGCCGCTGAACAGATTCGTTGCCGCACCCCGCTCCGGTGGCGTTTCGCTCTGGCCCGCTTGAATGACATAATCGACCAGTTCCACGTCGGCAGCCGTCAAACCTTCCAGGCTGAGCGCGTTTTCCAGCCCGCGCAAGGCTTGCGCGCGCGCAAAGTCGATCTGCGCCCTGGCCCACAGGGGCAAGCCGAAGCGCCGGCCCTTCAAGTCGCGCGCCGTCTCGATGCCGCTGCCGGGAAGAGTAAGGATCAGCTGCGTCTCGTCCGACCACGACAGGCCGATGACGCGCGTGTCGCGCCCCGCCGCGCGTGCCCACAGGGCGGGAATATTGCCGCCGTGACGCACGGAATTCTGCAAGGTATGGTCGAAATGCGATTCGCGCACGGCTTCCTGGTCCGATTCGCGCAAGGAGCGCAAACTGGTACCGTCGGCGCGCAAGGCGTCTTCCAGCCAGCCCTGCTGCAGGGAAATGCCCAGGCCCGTGGGGACGGGACAGCGCGTGTACCACAGGGTGTCGAGTGCTTGGTTTGCTGCCTGACTTTCATTGCTCATGCTGTCTCTCCAGGTTGATGGATATCAAAAAAACTACAGCGCCATCCTGCGCGCCCATTCATTGCCATCCCACAGGGTGCTGGGATCCACTTCCTGCGCCACGGGCGCGTGCGCATCGTCGAGGTCGCTGAAATCCGCATGCAAGCCGTCGCGGATGGCAACGAAACCGGGCGAACCGCGCTGGCGCGGGTGGGCCAGCGGCACGTCCTGCACCCTGCGCACCTTGCCCGGCCGCGCATCGAGCACGACGATGCGGTCGGCCAGATACACGGCTTCATCGATGTCATGCGTGACCATCACCATGGTGATGCCCTCGTTCTGCCACAGGCGGCGCAATTCCTGCTGCAAACGCAAGCGGGTCAGCGCGTCGAGCGCACCGAGCGGCTCGTCCAGCAGCAGCACGTCGGGCCGCCCGACGAGCGCGCGCGCGATGGCCGCCCGTTGCGACATGCCGCCCGACAATTGATGCGGATAGGCATCCGCATAGCCGTCGAGGCCCACACGCGTGATTTCCGCCGCCACGCGCGCGTCGCGCTCGGCCTGCGGCACACGGGTATTGCTGAACGCCACGGCCACGTTCTGCTGCACCGTCAGCCACGGAAACAAACGGTGATCCTGGAACACGAGGCCCCGGCGCAGATCCGTGCCGCGGATCGGCACGCCGTCGTGCAGCAGCAAGCCCGTGTAGTCCGTATCGAGACCCGCCAGCAGACGCAGCAAGGTGGATTTGCCGCAACCGGAGGCGCCCACGATGGCGACGAATTCGCCGGGTGCAATCGTCAGGGAAATATCGTCGAGCACCAGCAGCGGCGCGCCTTTCAGCGAAAACGACTTGCTCACGTGCTGCACTTGCAAGCCGCCGCTCAGCTGCTGCCGCTGCGGCAGCAAGGTCGATGGAGAAACAAAATCATTCATGGTGCGCTCTCTGCAGTGGGGGCGAGGGAAGGAATGGCGGCGGGCGGCGCCCGGCGCAGCCAGCGGCTGCCGTGGAAACAGAGCCAGGCGACCAGCCAGGGAGCCAGCCAGATCAAAAACACATTGCGCAAGCCCGTCACGTCGGCCAGATGGCCGGCCGCCAGCGCGCCAGCCGTGCCGCCCACCATGCCGAACAGGGTCAGATGGGAGGAAACGCGGGCCTTGTCGACGGGGGCGCGGGCGATATTGTCCGTATTGACGAGGTTATTCACGCCCAGGCCCAGTCCCAGCAGCACGGAGGCGGCCAGGTAGGCGACGCTGGACGGCCACAAGCCCAGGATCAGCAAGGCCGCCATGATGGCCAGGTGCGCACCGCCATACAGCTGCTCGCGGTAACGGCTGGCCAGCACGAAGCGCCCCAGGAACAGCAGCACGAGCACGCAGCTGAGTCCCTGCACGGCCATCAGCCAGACGGAGTGGTGCGCAGGCCAGTGCAGCACGCGGATGGCCAGCAGGATGGAAAACACGCCCACGCTGGATGCCGTGAAGCTGGCAAGGATTTCGAACAGGTAAGTCACGCGCACGATAGGCAGGCGCAGCAGTTCGCGCAGGCTGGCCGCACCGGGCAGCGCACCCTGTCCCGCCTGTTTGCGGGGCGCCGTATTATCGGGCAAAGTATTGTTGGGCAATACGTGCCAGCCCAGCACGGCCAGGATGGCGAACATCAGGGCAGAAATCAAAAAGCCCGCCTTCAGGCCCAGCTGCGCGATCAGGTAGTTGCCGCAGAGGGGACCCAGGAACTGCATGCCGAGGATCAAGGTGCCCTTGTACCAGCCCGCCTTGCCCTGCCCCAGTTCCGGCAAGCGCACGAGAAACACGGTACTCATGGCCACGATGCGCAGCGAGATGCACAGTCCCACGAGAAACATCAGCAGGGCCACCCATTGCCAGCCGGGCAGCCACGGCAGCACGCAAAAGGCCAGCGCGAGGCTCAGGCTGACGCCCGCATACAAATGCTTCGGATTGCCGCGCGACAAGATGTAGCCGGCCGGAATCGTGCCCAGCGCCATGGCCAGGGTTTCCGCGCTGCTGATCGCGGCCAGCTGGAAATTACTCACGTGCAAATGCAAACCCAGCAAGGTGGCCAGCACCTTGTTCATGCCGATCGTTACGCCCGACAGCAGGGTCAGGCCGATAAAGCGCAGCAGGAAGGCGCGCAACTCGCCTTCGCGGGCACTGACGGCCGCGTCTGGCTGGAATGGCAGGGATTTACTCACTGCTGCGCCCCTTCACCAGCAAACGCGCGAGGCGCGCAAACGCCACGTTCATCGCTTGCGCCAGCAAGGCGATCACGAGCACGGCCAGCAGGACGACGTCCATACGGCCCGATACTTCACCGTTGAGCAACAGGGAACCCATGCCGGGACCGGCCGCAAACAGCAGTTCGCCGCCGAGGCAAGCGAGCCAGGCGAACGCCAGCGCATGCGTGACGCCGGTGACGATGGCCGGCATGGCGCCCGGCAACAGAATCTGGCGCAGGGTCTGCCAGCGCGTCAGGGTCAGCACCTGCCCCACTTCGCGCAGTCTCCCTTCCACCTGGCGCATGCCCGCATACGTGTTGAGCACGGTGGGATAAAAGGCGGCGATGGCGATCACGAGCAGCTTGGCGCCGTCGCCATTGCCCACCCACAATCCCAGCAAGGGAATCAGCCCCAGCAAGGGGACTTGGCGGATGCTGTGGAACAGCGGGCCGATCAGCCGGTCCGCCAGCGGCGACTGCGCCATCAGCGCGCCCGTGACGATGCCGGCGCTGCCGCCCAGCAGCAAGCCGGCCAGCGTGCGGCCCAGGCTGGCGCGCAGATGCACCCACAGTTCGCCCGTCCAGACCAGGTCGCGCAGGCTGTGCGCCAGATCGCCCAGCGAGACAAAGATGTAGGCGGCGGCAGCACCCTGCCCGGAGGCCCATTGCCAGGCGCCCAGCAAGGCCAGCGGCAGCAGCGCGCCCTTGAAGATCACACTCAAACGTTGCTTCATGCGTTCTCTCCACTGCGCTTCCAGCGCATCAGCCGTGCTTCCAGCGCGTGGCAGGCCCGGTCCAGGCCGAAGCCGATCACGCCCGTCAGCACCACGCCCACCATCACCACGTCGAGGCGGAACATTTGCCGGCCCATTTCCATCATCTGGCCCAGGCCGCTGTCGGCGGCCAGTAATTCCGCGCCCACCAGCACCATCCACGAACGCGACAGCGCGATGCGCATGCCCGTCAGCGCGGCGGGCACGATGGCGGGCAGGACGATCAAACGGATGCGCTGCCAGCGCGAAAAGCAATACACTTGCGCCACCTCAAAGTAGCGCTGCGACAAGTTGCGGATGGCGTCATGCACGGCCAGCGCGACGATGAAGAAACTGGCCTTGGCCACGATAAACACCTTGAAACTCTCGCCTATGCCGAACAGCAAGATGAACAAAGGAATCAGGGCGACGGTCGGCAACTGGCGCAAGACATTGAAAGTGGGATCGACATAGCTGCGCAAGCCAGGCGACAGGCCCAGCACGACGCCGAAGGCCAGGCCCGCGCTGGCGCCCAGGCCGAAACCGGCCAGCAGGCGGAACAGGCTGATACCCAGGTGCTGGCCCAATTCTCCGCTTTCGGCCAGGTCCGCCGCCGTCAGCAGAACTTGCCAGGGCGACATCAAGATGTGCGCTGGCATCCACTCGAAGGTGGTGGCGGCCGTCCACAGCAGCAGCAAGGCCAGCGGCGATGCCCACACGGACCAGGGCGAGCGCACAAAACGCCGCAGCCAGGGAATGGACGCCGCATGCGCAGGCGCACAAGAGCGCGGCAAGGCGATAGTGAGGGAAGTCATGGCGCCCAGTACGTTTGCAATTTCAGCTGCGCCAGCGCCTGGTTGACGAACTGGGGCGCGAACAGGCTGTCGACTTGCAGGGGCCGCCCGATCAGGCCCGCGCTCTTCGCATATGCCGCCTCGCCCAGGTAATGCTGGCGCAGGCTGGCCGTGAACAATGGCGACCAGCGCGCCTGCCACGGCGTATGGTCGCCTGCCAGTTCGCGCCGCACCACGCTTTCCACCTGGCCCGCCGCCGCCTCCGTGCGCACATACTCGTCTTCGCCACCGGCGCCGGCGGCCCGGTGATGCTCGCGCACATAGGCCGTCACCACCAGCTGGGCCAGCTGCGGCCAGCGTTGCAGGAAACCGCTGTCGGCCCACAGTTCGGCGCGCATCTTCCAGTCCTGCGGCGGCGCCTTGCTGGACCAGATGATCTTGCCGACCTTTTTATCTTCCAGCAAAAAGGCGTCGCTGAGGGTAAAGAAGGCATCGGCGCCGCCCGTCGCCACGGCCGCCGCGCCCGCCTGCGGATTGAGGTTGAGGATTTTCACGTCGCGCAAGCTCATGCCATTCGCTTCCAGCAAGCGCGCGAACGGGTATTCCCACGGCCGGCCACGGTGCAGGGCGATCTTCTTGCCCTTCAGCTCCTTGATCGAGCGGGCCGTGGAGCCGTTCGGCACCACCAGGTAAGTGTTGCTGAAGCTGCCACCCGGCAAAATCAGCCGCGTCTGCAGGCCCGAGGCATTGGCGATGATCGATGGCAGGTCGCCATACTGGGCCAGGTCGATCGAGTGGTTGGCAAACGCCTCGTTGACTTGCGTCGCCACGGAATTGGTGGTGACGGGCACCCATTCCAGCTTCACGCCCAGCTTGCCCAGTTCGGCCGCCAGCCAGCCTTGGGCAGCCACCTGGGCGGCCGAACCGGCAAACACGGTCTTGCCGGACGGCGCCGTGCGCGCCACGACGGCGATGCGAACGGCAGCCGGCAGCGGCTCGGCCGCCGCCGCGATGGCTGGCGCCAGCAGGCTGGCCGCCATTACGGCGACAGACAGCTTGCGCCAGCTCAAACCTAAGAATTTCAATGACATTGCGGGCCTGTTCTTGATTAAAGATCATTCAAACAACGACGCCTGACAAAACCGTCGCGAGCGGCAGCGATTTGTGGCCGAGAAGCGCAGCTGTGCACAGGCACAGCGAGCATCACAGGCCGCAAGGCGCGACGCGCAGCAGGTTTGGTCAGGTGTTGACCAGATCGGTGGCAGGCAGCAGCGACAAGGCGCGCGCCGTGTCGATCAGCTTGCTCATCTTCCATTGCTGCAGCAGCACGCCGGGGCCGAAGTCGCGTGAACCGCCGATGGCTTCGGCCGCGATCTGGATCTGCGCGCCTTCTTCCAGCAGCAGGATGAATTCGGCCAGCTTCAGCAAGCCCTGCTTGCCCCACACGGTGGCGCCGCCGTTCGCTTCCAGGATGGCCGTCGCATGCGTATTGCGCGCGATTTCGCCGAGGATGAAATCGACCTCGGGCTGGCGGCGGTCGATATAGATGGGGATTTCGCGGATCAGCTGGAAGCGCTGCACGGGCACGTAGCGGATCGGCAGGGTGCGGTGCGTCTGCGCCCACGCACCCAGCGACGGCGAGTGCACGTGCGAGATCGACGTGACCTCGGGCCGCTCGCGGAACAGTTTCAGGTAACGCGCGCCGCCGTTGTTGGCGTCGCCCACGAGCACCGTGCCGTCCAGCGCCAGCACGGCCGCCTTCAGGGGCTGGCCGCGGCGGAACGGACCCGGGTCGTTGACCACCACGACCTTGTCGCCGCCAGGGGTACGTTCGACAAAGCCCACCGTGCCATTGGCCGTCAGGCTGCCCGTCTCGCGCAAGCCATCGAAGGCGATCTGCGCATCGCGCCGCACCTGTTCCACGAAGGCCAGTTCGGCCGCCGTCAGATCCTGGGTTTGTACTTGCTCTGGTGCTTGTGCTTGTGCCACGTCCGTCATGTCATGCTCCATTCTTGAGGTTGAGGTACGAATCAGTCATGCCTCTACTTTCGCAAGACGCGTGCCAGCGCCGGGGCCGTACAAATGACGGAGCGCTGCTGCCTGTGCAACAGCGGCTGCTGGCATGGCAGCAGTGGTACGGATATGCACTGTCTACCAGCCAGCAAGCGCGGTTCGGGGTCTGACCCGGCGGGTCAGACCCCGGCAGCAGGCATGTTTCGTGCAGCGTTCGGTCTTCCTCACCTTACCAAGGAATCCCATGACCACCGCAACCGCCCCCGCCGTCGATACCGTCTGGTTCACCCGCTGCCCCGTGCCCACGGCCACGGGCCTGGCCTATAAACTGGGCTGGCTGGACGAAGAATTCGCCCGCGACGGCATCGCCTTGAAGACGCTGCAGGAAGTGGGCGGCGAGCTGGCGCGCCACCATTACGACCATGGCCTGTCCACGCTCGTGCGCGAAGGGGGCAACCTGCTGGCCTTGCCCGCGCGCGCGCAAGGAGCGCCCACGCGCCTGATCGGCCTGACGTGGATCGATGAATGGCAAGCCATCCTCGTGCGCCCCGGTTCCGGCATCGCCACGCCCGCGCAGCTGCAGGGCAAGCGGCTGGCGCTGCCCGTGTTCCGCGCTGAAGACTTGCGCGAGAACCGGCGCGGGCGCAGCATCGCGCGCGGCATGAGCCTGGCCGGCTACAAGGGCGTGCTGGCGTCGGCCGGCCTCACGCTCGACGATGTGCGGCTGGTGGAAGTGGGTGCCGACGCCCAGGCATCGGCCAATCTGGGCGCGGGCCTGTGGCAAGGCATAGGCCCGCTCTTGCGCGGCGAAGTCGACGCCGTCTACGTGAAAGGCGCGGCGGCGGCCGAAGCGGCGCGCGCGGCGGGGCTGGAAGTGGCCATCGACATCGACGCCCTGCCCGACCGGCGCTTCCGCGTCAACAACGGCACGCCGCGCCCGATCACCGTGCATGCAACCATGCTGGAACAGCATTTCGAGCTGGTCGTGCGCTTTTTGACGCAGACCTTGCGCGCCGCGCACTGGGCGCGCAGCCACAAAGAAGAGGTGCTGGCCATCCTGCAGGGCGAGACGCGGGCCGGCGCCGACGCCGTGGCCGAAGCCTACCGCGACGGTTTTCACCTGACCCTGGCGCCCGACCTGTCCGACGACAAGGTGGCGCTGTTCCGCCAGCAGAAGGATTTTCAATTGCAGCACGGTTTTCTCGACCGCGACGTCGATATCGACAGCTGGATCGACCGCCGGCCGTTGGAAGAGGCCCAGCGGCGGCTGGAGGCGCTGCTGCGGGTGGCGGCGTAGTGGTGTTGTCGGCTTACGCTGCGCTAAGCCGACCTACCGCTGCGCTGAGCCGACCTACTGGAAGAAAAAATGGCCGGCGAGTTTGCCGGCCTTTTTTACCTCAGGCAGTCACGCTCAGAACTGCACCGTGTACGACGCGCCCACCGTGCGGCCCTGGCCGATGATGACGGTGTCGCCGTTGACGGCGCCCGGCACGAAGCTGGTCAAGGTGTGGTTGCGGTAGACCTTATCGGCCAGGTTGTTCGCATATGCCGTGATCCGCTGCTTGCCGCCCGGGAGCACGTACGACAGGCGGGCATTGGCCAGCGCGAAGCCGCCCTGGTTCAGCAAGCCGCGCGCGTCGCTTTGCGGGTCGACATAGTAGTACTGCTTCGACGTATAGCGCACGTCGCCGCTGAAGACCAGCTGCGCGCCATTGCCCAGCGGGTAGCGGTAGTCGGCCGCCAGCAGCGCCGTCACGTGGGGCGAGCGCACGAATTCGTTGCCGGAGCGGTCGCCGCCATTGTTCTGGATGGCGAAATCGTCGAATTCCGTGCGCAGCAGGCCCAGGTTGGCGTTGATGTGCAGGTTGTCCGTCGGCTGCGCCTCGATCTCGAATTCCGCGCCGTTCACGTGGGCCTTGCGCACGTTTTGCAGGTAATTGACGCTTTGCGTGGGGTCGCCGTTGTACACGCCCGTGATATTGACCTGCACGTTCTTGTAATCATAGTGAAAAACGTTGGCGTTGAAATTCAAGCGCCCGTCCAGCCATTCGGACTTGATGCCCGCCTCGAACGAGTTCAGGGTTTCCGGCTTCACCGTATTGAGCGCCCGCACGTCCGTGGCGCTCGTGTTGTAGCCGCCCGACTTGATGCCGTGCGCGTATTTCAGGTAGCCGCGCAGGGTGCGGCTGAAGCGGTATTCGGGCGTCACGTCATACGTCAGCGCGTTCCACGTGGTCGATGGATTCGACGTGAAATTGTTGTTGGCCACGGAGGCGGCCGTGTAATTGCCGCCCCGGACCGTGTTCCACCAGCTGGCCGCGTCGCCGAACGTCACCGTGTTCGATGCGGCCTGCACGCGCTGCAAGTCCAGGTCCTTGGTTTCCGTGGTCCAGCGCAAGCCAAACGTGGACAGCAGCTGCTCGCTGAAGTTGACGGTCGTGCTGCCGAAGATGGCCGCGCTGCGCGCCTTGTGCTGGTAAATGGTACGGTTGTAGCCAACGGGCTGGGTGCTGCCCGCCAGCGCCGGCACGGTACCGTTGGGCAGGCGCGCGCCGGCCGCATCGGCATCGATCTTTTCATTGAAGTAGAACAGACCCGCCACCCAGCTCACGGCGCCGTTCTGCGGCGACGTCAGGCGCAGCTCCTGCGACACTTGTCGGCTGCTGGCCTTGGAACGGCTGCGGCCCACTTCCAGCGGCGTATTGTCGCTGTCGCCCGTGGCTTCGTTCCTGAAATTTTCATAGCCCGTGATGGAAGTGAGGGTCAGTTCGCCCAGCGCATATTCGAGGTTCAGCTGGGCGCCGCCCTGTTTCACGTCGCTGTCGGCCGGCGCATTCGTGCTCACGTCGTCGGGATTGGTGCTGGGGACGTAGCCGTTGCGGTACACGCCATTGGCGCCATAGCTGGCCACGGTGGTGGTGGCGCCCTTGGTCGTGTAGTCGCGGTAATGCAGGTTCAGATTCGCCGTCAGGTCGCGCCCGATCAGGGCCTTGAGCTGGCCGCGGATGGCGCTGTCCTTGAGTTTTCCATCGCGTTCGCCCGTAAACTGGTTGCGGAAGCGGCCCCTGTCCTGCTGCTCCGTATGGAAGGACAGCCGCCCCGCCAGCACCTCGTCGACCAGCGCGCCGCCGATGGCGCCTTCGGCCACGGTGGTGTCGTAGCTGCCGTAGTCGAGCTTGGCGTAGCCGCTGGACTTGAACGAGGGTTTGCGCGAGATCACGTTGATGGCGCCGCCCGTCGTGTTCTTGCCCCACAGGGTGCCTTGCGGGCCGCGCAGCACTTCCACCCGGTCCAGGTCGAACAGGGGAAAGCCCGTGGCGCTGGAATTGCTGATGTAGACGTCATCGAGGTAGAAGCCGACGGGATTCGGAAAGTCCACCTGCTGCTGGCCCGCACCCACGCCGCGTATCCACCAGCGCGGGCGGCCGTGCTGCTGCGTGCCGGCCGAGGCGTTCGGTACGTAATTGAGGATTTCGCTGGCCGAGCGGCCGATGCCCGTGTCGAGCAGCTCCTTGCCACCCAGGACCGTGATCGCGCTGGGCACCTTCTGCGCCGATTCTTCGCGCTTTTGCGCCGTCACCGTCACCGATTGCAGCGAGGCGCCCTCGCCGGTGCCATTCGCGTCAGCCGCAGCGATGACATCGGCGCCAGGCGTTTCCGCATGG
Source organism: Janthinobacterium sp. GW823-FHT03B06 (assembly GCF_058796955.1). NCBI lineage: Bacteria > Pseudomonadati > Pseudomonadota > Betaproteobacteria > Burkholderiales > Oxalobacteraceae > Janthinobacterium > Janthinobacterium sp. GW823-FHT03B06. The sequence continues at coordinate 599,265 of NZ_JBXAJE010000001.1, read as the reverse complement.
GCCAACCCTGGGGCGAGCATCAGGCCGCCGATGGCGAAGGCCGAGCGCAGCGCGCGGCGCACTGGCGTCAAATGAAGAGGAGATGGGGAGAAGGCGGCAGGGGCAGTCGAACGGCGCATGGGTGATTATCCTTGAGTAAAGTCAAAACGCGAGATGGTGATGACCTATATTGCAAGTGGCGTGCCCGCTGCCGCAGCGCAGCAAAATGGAAGTTAAGTGCTTGATTTCAAAGGGAGACTATCATCATGGTAGTGCTGTTGATTTGGCAGCAGCGCCGCCGCCGCGTGCTGCCTGCGCGACAGCAGTCGGTGGCGCTGCTGTCGCGGCAACAGGGGAAAGGATCAGGCGGCACGCAGCAGTGCCGCCGTGTGGCCGCGCACGAGCGGCAGCACTTCCTCGCCCACCCTGTACGCTTCTTCCAGGTGCGGCGTGCTGGCCAGGATGAAGGCGTCGGCGCCCAGCTGCACCAGCTCGTCCAGGCGTTCGGCCACCTGCTGGTAGCTGCCGACGATGCCCTGCGTCTGCCCGCCGCGCAGCAGATTGAAGCCGGACCAGATATTCGGCGCCGTGATCAAGTCCTTGTAGCTGTTCAAGGTGGTCGGGCGGTTGCCCCGCTGGCGCGCCGCGCCCACGGAATCGCCGCCATCGGTGCCGAGGAACTGGCGTAGGGTGGCCGCATCGACGGCCTCAAAGCCCTTGCGCACCTCGTCCCACGCTTCTTCTTCCGTGGCGCGGGCGACGATGTCGACGCGCACGGCGCACTTGATCTTGCGCCCCAGCAGCGCCGTCTTTTCCTGCACGCGGGCGAATTTCTCGCGCAGCTGCTCGAACGGTTCCAGCCACGTCAGGTAGTAATCGGCGTGCTTCGAGGCCGAACCGAGGGCCGCGTCGGACGAGCCGGAAAAATAGATCTCGGGGAAGTCCTGTTCGGACAACGGCGTGGCCAGGCCCGCGTCTTCCACCTGGTAGAACTTGCCCTGGTAGGAAAACGGTCCGCCGCGCCACACACCGCGCACCACGTCAAGGAATTCCGTCGTGCGCGTGTAGCGGTCGTCGTGGCCGGCCGCATCGCCCCACCACAGCTGTGCCGGGCCGCCGCCGCCCGTGATGACGTTGTACAGGGCGCGGCCGCCCGTGGCCCGCTGCAGGCTGGCCGTCATGCGCGCGGCCACCACGGGGTTCAGAAAGCCGGGCTGGAACGGGATCATGAAGCGGAAAGTGCGCGTTTCGCGCGCCAGCAGCGCGGAAATGGCCCACGGTTCATCCGTCATGGGAAACGACGGGATCAGGCCGCCCTGGAAGCCCGATAGCTCGGCCGCGCGGGCGATCTCCGCCAGGTAGTCGATATACGTAAAACCGTCGGCGCCACCACCACCGAGGCCGGCCTGGCGCAGGTTGTCATTGCCGGGAAACCAGTCGCCGCGAAACGGCGTGCGGGCGCGGTGCGAACTTGGTTCGCCATGCGTGGGGATGCGCCAGAAAAAATCGATTGCCATGTGAAGTACTCCTTGGTAAGTTAGATTCAGGCCGCTTTCAGCGCGGATGCCGTCAACGATGCGCGCACGAGCGGCAGCACGTGTTCGCCGACGCGATAGGCTTCCTCGAAATGAGGGATGGCCGCCAGCACGAAGCTCGACACGCCCGCCTGCGCGTACGCTTCCAGCGCGGCGGCCACCTGCGCATAACTGCCCACCAGGGCGCCGTGGGAGCCCGTCTGCGCTTGCGCAAAGCCGGGCCAGAACGCGGCGGCGCTGCCGTCGGACGGCAGTTCATCTGGCAGGCCCGCGCCGCTGCGGTAACGGCGCGCGTCGCGCAAGGCTTCGTCGAACGTTTCACGGGCCAGCACGTCGATGCGCAAGCCCGCCGCCACGATGCGGCCCAGCTGGCGCGCCTGCGTTTGCAGGCTGCCGATGGAAGGCTGCAAGTCCGCCAGCGGTGCCGCATCGAAGACGTGCACGTCGGCCTGGCGCGCCGACAGGGCCAGCGCTTCGGGCGTCTCGCCCGTCAGGTAGATGCCGTTGACGGGATGGTTCGCCAGCGGGCCCTTGAAGCCGCCGTCCTGCACCTCGAAGAACTTGCCCTTGAAGCTGAACGGCGACGTGTTCTGCACGCCGCGCGCCACCGTGATGAATTCATCGATGCGGGGCAGAATATCGGCGTCCGGCGCCGCATCGCCCTGGCGCCTGCGCGCCGCCGCATCGCCGCCGTGGCCGATCTGCCAGGCGAAGCGCCCGCCCGTGAAGCGCTGGAAGCTGACGGCGTTCTTTGCCGCATACACGGCAGAACCCCAGGCCGCGTCGAATTCGGCGATCAGCTTCAGGTGGCGCGTGCTGCGGGCCAGGTAGCCGGCGACGATCCAGCTTTCATCGCCCTGCGTATCGTGGCGCACCTGGATGCCGTCGAAGCCGGACAGGTCGGCCGCGCGGGCGATCTGGTGCAGGTAGTCGAAGTAATTGAAGGGCGGACGCGCGCCGCGCGGGTCGCTCACGCCCGCCTGCAGGGGACTGGGCGCGCCAGCGGCCCGTTCGCCCCGGCGCGTGATGCCGGGCGCCGCGTAACGGCCGTCGCCGCTGGTGGGCAATTGCCAGATGAATTCGATGGTCATGCGTGGACTCCTGTCGTGGGTCGAAGAAAACACCGCCGCACATTGGCGCGGCGGCCTGCCCTTCCCTCCTCGCAGAAAGCATGCCATGCCCCGTGGGTCCGCCAGCGCCATTCTCTGTTGATTTGGCAGCAATCAGCTGCATCCACGGCAGCAGCGTGCTGCACGCGCAGCAGCCATGAAAAAAGCCGGAGCCGCAGCGCTGCGGGTCCGGCTCCAGGAGATCCATCACGCGCCTAGTCGATGGCGCCCGCCTTTTTCAAAAAGGTGCGCAGGATGTTGCGGCTCAGGTTCAGGTGTTTCGCCGTGCGCACCTGGTTGCGCTCATTGCGCTCCCACGCGGCGCGCACCAGTTCCTGCTGCATCGCTTCGAATTCCACGGCCTCGCCCGAGTCGAGCAAGGCTTGCCAGGCGCGGGCAAAGCGCTCGGCGGCCAATAAATCGTCCTGGCCGGCCGCGCCGTGGGCCGCGTAGGCGATGTCGGCGCCGCCGGCCCACGCGTCCGGCACGGGCACAGGGGCCGATGCAGGCGCCGGAGCGCGGTGCCAGCCCGACAAGCTCAGGTCTTCGGCGCGCACGACGCCGCTGCGGCACACGAGCAGCGCGCGGTGAATGACGTTTTCCAGTTCGCGGATATTGCCCGGCCATGGATAGCCGAGCAAGGCCTCGTGCGCATCGGGGTCCAGCTCCACCTCGCCCAGATGCAGGCGCTGCGCATAGATGGCCATGAAGTGGCGCGTCAGCGGCATGATGTCGCCCGGACGCTCGCGCAGGGGACGCAGCGGCAGGCCGATCACCTGCAGACGGTAATACAGGTCTTCGCGGAAGCGCCCGGCCCGCACGGCTTCGGCCAGGTCCACGTTCGTGGCGGCGATCAGGCGCACGTCGATGGGAATGGCGCGCCGCGCGCCCAGGCGCACCACTTCGCGCTCCTGCAGCACGCGCAGCAGCTTGACCTGCATCGCCAGCGGCAAGTCGCCGATTTCATCGAGGAACAGGGTGCCGCCGCTGGCCGTCTCGAACCAGCCCGGCTTGCCCTGCTGCGCGCCCGTAAATGCGCCCTTTTCATAGCCAAACAGTTCGCTCTCGACGAGGGTTTCGGAAAAGGCGCCGCAGTTGATCGCCACGAAAGTCTGCTCGGCGCGTCCGCTCAAGCCGTGCACGTGGCGCGCAATCAGTTCTTTTCCCGTCCCCGTTTCACCCGTGATCAGCACCGTCGCCTCGCTGGGCGCGATGCGTTCGATCAGTTCGTGCAACTGGCGCGAACGGGGGTCGGCAAAGACAAAGGCCGTGGCGCGCACCAGCAAGCTCATTTGCTGCGGGTCGCGAAAGGCGACGAGCGCACCATCATCGTCGGCGCTGGCGCCGCGGGCCAGGTGGGCGCTGCGCGCGAAATCGCTGCTGAAATTGTGGGCTAAGAGTTCCATGGGCCGACTATACCGCGTGCCATCTGCAGGCGTGAACGAATGGTGCCGCGCTAGCTTATCCGGATTTTGCATATACGGGCGCTGGCCCCTTGCTGGCCCGAAGCTTGCATCAGTATTGACGCAGATCATGTCGCCAACCCACCACGGAGCTTCCCCCATGCCAGCACGCCAGCTCGTCCTGAACGTCTTTTTGCAACGCCACGGCCATCATCCGGCTGCCTGGCGCCATCCATCGGCCAGCGCCAGCGGACGGCCCGACCTGGCCTGGTGGCTGCACGCAGCTCAGCTGGCCGAGGCGGCCAGGTTCGACAGCTTTTTCATCGCCGACTTCATCGGCCGCGCCGGCGACGTCACGCCGGACACGGGCCGCGCCGCCATCGGCCTGCCGTTCGAGCCTTTCACGCTGCTGTCGGCGATTGCCGCCGTCACCAGCCACATCGGTCTGATCGCCACCGTCAACACGAATTACGAGCACCCGTATCACGTGGCGCGCAAATTCAGTTCACTCGACCACCTGAGCGGCGGGCGCGCGGGCTGGAACGTCGTTTCCTCGTTCGCCGAGCATACGGCGCACAATTTCGGCATCGATGCACCGCGCAGCCACGCGCAGCGCTATGCGCGCGCCGACGAATTCGTTGCCCTGTCCAAGGCCCTGTGGGATAGCTGGGACGACGATGCCTTCGACCGGCCCGACCGCGCCGGCGGACGGTTCTACCAGCCGGCAGCGGGCCATGCGCTCGATTTCCGGGGCGAGTATTTCGCCTCGCAAGGCTTGCTGGACTTGCCCCGTCCCGTGCAGGGCCACCCCGTGCTGGTCCAGGCGGGCAATTCCGAGACGGGCCGCGAATTTGCCGCGCGGCTGGCCGAGATGGTGTACTGCTCCGCCACCTCGCTGCCCGTGGCGCAGGCGTATTACGCGGACGTGAAAGGCCGCATGGCGACATACGGACGCACGGAAGATCAATTGAAAGTCACGCCCGGGCTGTCCGTGGTGGTGGCGGAATCGGACCAGCAGGCGCAAGACCAGTTCGGCGAGCTGCAGGCGCTGGTCGACTTCAGCAACCTGGAATTTGGCGGCTTCGACTTGTCCGGCTACCCGCTCGACGGCCCCTGCCCGACCTGCCCTACCAGGCGGGCGACAATGGCAAGGGGCGCTTTCAACAGCAGCTGGAGCTGGCCCGCCGCGAGAACCTGACCTTGCGCCAGCTGGTGCTGCGCTTTCGCGTGGCGCGCGGCCACCTGCAAGCGATCGGCTCCGTCAAGACGGTGGCCGACGTGATGGAGCAGTGGTTCGTGGAACGGGGCGCGGACGGCTTCAACATCGTGCCGCCCCTGCTGCCGCAAGGTTTCGAGAACTTTACGCGGCTGGTGGTGCCGGAACTGCAGCGGCGCGGCCTGTTCCGCACCGAGTATGCCAGCAGCACCCTGCGCGGCCACCTGGGCCTCGACCGGCCCGCCAACCCGCATACGCGGGCGCGGGCCGCCTGATCAATCAGGATCCGGATCGAAATGCTTGCGCAAGCCTTGCCAGCACTCGAAATAATCGTGTTGCAGCAGGCCGCCGTCCAGCGCGAACGGCGTGGGCTTGAGGATGGTGCGAGTCTCGAACATGAAAGCCATGGTATCGGCCACCTTCACGGGCGCGGACGTATCGCCGTGCGAGGCTTTTTCGAACGTCTGCGCATCGGGGCCGTGGCCGGACATGCAGTTGTGCAGGCTGGCGCCGCCCGGCACGAAACCGGCCGCCTTGGCGTCGTACACGCCGTGGATCAGCCCCATGAATTCGCTGGCCACGTTGCGGTGGAACCAGGGCGGGCGGAACGTGTGCTCGGCGGCCAGCCAGCGGGGCGGGAAGATGGCGAAGTCGATGGCGCCCAGCAGCGGATTTTCGCTCGGCGCCTGCAGCACGAGGAAGATCGACGGGTCCGGATGGTCGTAGCTGATGGAGCCGATGACATTAAAGCGGCGCAAATCGTATTTATACGGTGCGTAATTGCCATGCCAGGCGACGACGTCCAACGGTGAATGGTCGAGCGTCGTGCGCCACAGGTGGCCGCCGAACTTGGCCACCAATTCGCAATCGCCGTCGATATCCTCGTAGGCCGCGTGCGGCGTGAGGAAGTCGCGGCTGTTGGCCAGGCCATTCGAGCCGATGGGCCCCATGTCCGGTAGGCGGAAAGCCGTGCCGAAATTTTCGCAGACATAGCCGCGCGCCTTGCCGTCCGGCAGGGTCACGCGGAAGCGCACGCCGCGCGGGATCACGGCGATTTCCTGCGGTTCCAGTTCGATCAGCCCCAGTTCCGTGGCAATCGCCAGCCGCCCTTCCTGCGGCACGACCAGCAATTCGCCGTCGGCCGAATAAAAGAAACGCTGCATGGAGCGGTTGGCCGTATACACGTGGATGGCGCACCCGCTCATCGCTTCGGCGCTGCCGTTTCCCGCCATCGTTTGCCAGCCGTCGATGAAATCGACCGGCGTGGCGCCGTCGGGCAGCGGCAGCGGGTCCCAGCGCAGCTGGTTCGGCGGCGTCGGCGGCATGGCGTGGAAATCGCTGACGATGCGCGTGTTTTCAGCCAATGTAAACGGCGGATGCTGGCTGGCGGGACGGATGCGGTACAGCCAGGAACGCCGGTTCTGCGCGCGCGGCGCCGTGAAGGCCGTGCCCGACAATTGTTCCGCATACAGGCCCAGCGGCGCTTGCTGCGGCGAATTTTGCCCCTGCGGCAAGGCACCGGGGATGGCTTCCGTGGCAAACTCGTTGCCGAAGCCGCTTTGGTAGCCGGCGCCTATCATGCGCGCTCCGCCAGGCCGTCGGCCGCGTCGCGCAGCAAGCCTTGCACCACGTCGGCCTGGCCGATGGCGCCCATGGCCAGCAAGGCGAAGCGGGCCAGGAACAGCGGCGAGCGCTGCTCGCCCAGGCCGCCCATGGTGTGGCACAGCTCGGTGTATAAATTATCGAGTTCGATGTCGGTCATATGATCTCCTGATTTACTGTGCTCTTCCTTCGTTAACCCAAAAAGCGGAAGAGTTGGGGGCGGACCCTCAGGGACTCGGCGCCCCCTTCCGACCCCGGAATTTGCCACTGGGTTTGGTTCAAGACAATGCCCGTTTCAAAGCATCCGCCACCTGCCCCACCCTCACCTCGCGCCAGCGCCCCAGCACGTGCCCATCCGGGCGCACGAGATAAAACGTGCCGGGCTGCGCGTCAAACAGCGAGCATACCTGCGCCGTGTGGTCCCAGGCGCCCCCTTGCGCGCCGCTGCGGGCGATCGCCACGGTCGTCAACGGCAAGCTGTCGCCCAGCGCCAGCAGTTCCGCGGGCACGGCGCCATCCTCGCTGAAATACAGGCCCGTGAAATGGCCATCCGCGCGTTTGAGCAAATCGGTAATATACCGCGCTTTTTGGCCGCCGTTGTGCGGCAGCGCCAGCGGGCACTCGGGCAAGACCGTGCCGGGCGCGGGACCGGCCGCGAACACGTCCAGCTCAGGCGCATTCAAGGCCGATTGCGCATACGCGATGGCGCTGGTCTGGCGCGGGTTGATCAGCGAGCGCACGTGCGCATGCTTGCCCGCCAGGCCCAGCACGGCCGTGCGCATCAGCTCGAAGGCGAACGTGGGCGGCGCCATGAATTCCGTGCTTTTCGTGCCGTGACGCAGGTTTTCATGGGCGGCGAACACGCGTTCGTTCGAATAGCTGTCGAGCAAGCTATCCGGCGCCCGGCCCTTGACGACGTAGGCGAGCTTCCAGGCCAGATTGTCCGCATCGTCGATGCCGGAATTGGCCCCACGCACGCCGAAGATGGGCACCAGGTGGGCCGCATCGCCCGCGAACAGCACGGCGCCGTGGCGGTATTTTTCCAGTGTCAGCGCGTTGGCCTTGTAGATGGTGATCCACACGGGATGCCATGGCTGTGTCTCCCCCATCATGGCCAGCAGGCTGTCGACGCGCGGTGCCACGTTTTCCAGCAGCACGGCCGCCTGCGCATCCTCGTCGTCGCGCAGCTGGTAGTCGATGCGCCAGATATCGTCGGGCTGCTTGTGCACCAGCACGGTCGAGCCGGGGTTCGACGGCGGGTCGAAATACGCGAGGCGCTCCGTGGGGCGCTCGCTTTTCAGATGGATATCGACGATGACATAGCGGCCTTCATAGCTGGTGCCCTGCAATTTCAAGCCCAGTGCCTCGCGCACGGCGCTGCGCCCGCCATCGGCCGCCACCAGCCAATCCGCGTCGATGGCGTAGGTGTCATCGGGCGTAGCCAGCGTGACCGTGGCGCCATCGGCGCGCTGCTGCACGCCAGTGACGCGCGTTTGCCAGCGGATATCGATCAGCTCGCTCTGGCGTTCGGCCGCATCGAGCAGGAATTGCTCGATATGGTATTGCGCCAGGTTGACCATCGGCGGCAATTTCTGGTTCGCGTCTTGCGGCATCGTAAATTGCAGCACTTCCTCGTCGCGGTAAAAGCTGCGGCCGCCCGCCCACGGCAAGCCTTTACTGATAAAACCGTCGAGCGCACCGAGGCGGTCGATGATTTCCAGGCTGCGCCGCGAGATGCAGATGGCGCGGCTGCCCGTGCAGACGCCATCGTCCGCCTCGATCAGCACCGAACGCACGCCGTGGCGCGCCAGGCCCAGGGCCGTGGCCAGTCCCACGGGGCCGCCGCCAACGATCAGCACCGGGACACGCTGCGTGCCGGCGCCCGCAGCCTTGCCGGGCGGATACACTTTCGGCACATGGGGATAAGGGTGGAATGTATCGCTCATAATGTTCCCTCTTCAACAATATTATTTGCTGCTGCGCGCGATGGGCAAGGTCAGCACGATGGCAGCACCGGCCACCAGCAGCACGCTCGCATACAGCAAGCCCGTGGCAAAGCTGTGCGTGAAATCCTTCAGCCAGCCCACGACGACGGGATTCAGGGCCGAGCCGATATTGCCCGTGGCATTGATGACGGCGATGCCGATGGCGCGCGCGCCCAGGCTCAGGGCCCGGTCCGGCGTGGTCCAGAAGACGGACATGGCCGTGTAGGCGCCCGTCGAGGCCATGCACACGCCCAGCAGTTGCACCAAAGGGTTGCCAGAATAGGCGGTCAACAGCCAACCAAAGGCCGACAGCAGCATGGGCCAGACGATATGCCAGCGGCGCTCCTGCAAGCGGTCCGAGCGGCGGCCCCAGACGATCATGCCGATCACGGTGCACACTTGCGGTATCGCCGCCAGCAGCCCGATCTGGGTGTTGCTGGCGCCGCTATTGAAACTTTTCACGATCAGCGGCGTCCACACGGCCACCATGGCCAGGGTATTCACCAGGCAAAAGTAGGCGATGCCGAATTTCAGCACGGTGGGCGACAGCATTTCCGCCAGCACGGAGACTTTTTGCCGGGGCGCATCAGGCTTGTGCTCGGCCGCCAGCATGCGGGCCAGCACCTGCTGTTCCAGCTTGCACAGCCAGTTTGCCTTGTTGGGCGCGTCGTCGAGGTAGCCGTAGACGGCCAGGCCCAGCAGCACGGAAGGCATGCCTTCGAGCAAGAACAGCCATTGCCAGCCTTTCAAGCCCCAGTGACCGTCCAGCCCCAGGATCAGGCCCGACAGGGCCGAACCGATGGCGGCCGTGACGGGCATGGCGATCATGAACAGGGCATTGGCCCGTGCCCGGTAGGCGCTGGGAAACCAGTACGTAAGGTAGAGCAGCATGCCGGGCAGAAAGCCCGCCTCCGTCACACCCACTAAAAAGCGCAGCGCATACAAGCTGGCCGGGCCGCTGGCGAACAGGGTTGCCGTCGAGGCCAGGCCCCAGGCGATCATCATGCTGCCGATCCATTTACGCGCGCCGATGCGTGCCAGCACGATGTTGCTGGGAATGCTGCAAGCGATGTAGGCGATGTAGAACAGCGTGGTGGCAAAGCCGAACTGGGTGCCGGACAGGCCCAGGTCTTGCATCATGGTCAGGCCGGCAAAGCCGATGTTGATGCGGTCAAGAAAGGAAAACACGAACAACAGGAATAAAAATCCCAGCAGATGGCGCGATACCTTGCGCATCACCTGCTGTTCCAGTTGCACGCTGGCCGCGTCGAGGGCGGGCGCCGGGGTGGCGGCGATGGCGGGGGTGGCCCCTTGGGCGATGGTCATGCTTGTCTCCATAAGGTGTCGCCCTCCCCTTGTTGATTTTATTGGGTGAGGGCGGCCGGGTGATCCCGGCTTGCAACACAGTATGCAGACGCGCACCGCGAACCCTGTCCCCATTTTGGGGACATTTCGCGGCGAACACCGTCAAAAAGGCGGAGCCGTCCCTACGTCCAAGGGACTAGACAGGTGCTGGCGCCATGCACAGCGCAAACAACTGGCGCTGGCTGGAAATGCCCAGGCGTTTATACGCGCGCTTCTGGTAGGTGATGACGCTTGATGGCTGCACGCCCATGGTCTCGGCGATTTCCACGGCCGTGAAGCCTTCGAGCACGCAGCGCAGCACGTCCAGTTCGCGCTTGCTCAAGGCGGGACAATGCTGGCGCAGCCTTGCCAGCATCATGGGCGCGACACCCTGCGCGGGCTGGCCGTTCAAGCTGTAGTGGTGCCTGGCCGCATGGGCGAACAGCGGTGACAGGGTTTCGATGGCGGCGATTTCGCCAGGCTGGAACTGGCCCTGGCTGCTGTCGCGGTAAAAATTGACGGATAACCAGATATCGCCGGCCGGCTGCACCAGCAGGGACAGCCGGTCCGAGACATTCGGTTTTTGATAGCAGGTGGCGCGGTAGCCGGGATGGTCGATCTCGTCGCTCGCTTGCTGGTGCAGCACGATGGCGGGATCGATTTTCCGCCCGGGCGCGGGCGCGATCACGCGCTGGTTGCCGTCGAGCGCATAGTAATGGCGCGCGTAGCTGTCCGCGATATCCTGCAGGAAACGTCCGCCGCGCCGGTCGGCCACGGCCACCGTGCGGGGCCGGTTGCCGAATTCATAGGCAAAGATCGTGCACTGGGAAATGGGCGCGGCCGTGCTGACCGTCTTCAGGATGGCCCCGGCGACGGCATTCACGTCGGCATGGCCGATGGCGGCCACCAGATCGAGGGCGCGCCCCAGATCCAGCTGCCCTTCCGCCTGCCGCCGCTCCACCTGCCAATAGCGCATGGCCGTCTCCCGTGACGCTTATTGTTGACGCTGCGGCAAGACCCAGTCCGGCCGGATGTAATGGCAGGTGTAGCCGTGCGGCAAGCGCTGCAGATAATCCTGGTGCTCCGGTTCCGCTTCCCAGAACGGGCCGGCCGGCGCCACTTCCGTCACCACCTTGCCGGGCCACAGGCCCGAGGCGTCGACGTCGCGGATGGTGTCTTCGGCCACGCGCTTTTGCTCATCGTTCGTGTAAAAGATGGCCGAACGGTAGCTGGTGCCGCGGTCGTTGCCCTGGCGGTCCGGCGTGCTGGGATCGTGGATCTGGAAGAAGAATTCCAGGATCTTGCGGTAGCTGATGGTGCTCGGGTCGAAGATGATCTCGATCGCTTCCGCATGCGTGCCGTGGTTGCGGTAGGTGGCGTTGGCGACGTCGCCGCCGCTGTAGCCCACGCGCGTGGCGATCACGCCCGGATAGCGGCGCAGCAAATCTTGCACGCCCCAGAAGCAGCCGCCGGCCAGGATCGCGGTTTCGTTGTCTTGTGCCATGGTGTCTTTCCCGTTCTAGTCAGAAGCAGCTATCTTACTCTGTCGCGCGACTTTCTTCAGCGGGCCAGCAAGCGCTTGAGCTGCGCCGCCTGGTAGGCACCGATGGCGTCATTGAACAGGCAGCGGATCAGCGGGTCGTCGACGATGTCGGCCTCCGCCAGTGCGGCCCACGCCCCGGCATCGAACGGGCCATCGTTGATGCGCATGTACATCGACGTCAGCGATTCGCCCAGCACCAGCGCCGCATGGCATTTCACCAGCGGCACCTCGGTGGTCCAGCCGGGCGCCTCGCCGGTGTCGGGCACGAGGTCGATCAAGTCGCCGTGCGTGCGGTAATGCAGGACCGTGGCCGCGCCGTCATGGCCGTACAGGGCCAAGCGCCACAGGCGCGGTTGCTGGAAGTAGCTGTCCTCGGGCAGTTCCATGTCGCGATAGCGCTCGAGCAAGCCACCCTGGCAGAAATCGAGCACCAGCGCTGCGTCGGCATCGCTCAAGGGCGCGAAACGGCGGGCGATATCCGCCGTGGCGGGCGGCGTTGCGTCGGGACGGTAGTCGAAATCCACGTCTTGCGGACCCACTGGAATCACCCAGGGCAAGGGTTCGGCGCTGCTCACTCCGTGCGCATCGAGCAGCACGGACGTCGACGGGTCGAGGCGGAAGATGTGCGCCTCGGGCAGCGCGGCGCCGATTTCATCGGCAAAGCGGCGGTAGGTAACGGGGAACATCGCGTGGTTGTACCAGGACCAGTCTTCCTGCACGAACTGGCAGGAGCTGGGCACGAGGTAACGGGGCGCCAGCGCGCGCAGCTGTGGCACCCAGTCGTCGGGAAGCTCGACCGGGCCTCGCGCTGCCAGCGACGGCGCGATGACGGCGATCTCGCGCATGGTCTGGAACGGCCACAAGACCATGTCCCAGGGCGCGAACGCGGCCAGCTGCGCCAGCGTCTCGGGGCCGATCCACGAGTCCACGACGTTCAATACGTTCAAACCCGCCGCGCGCAACTGGAACAGCGAGTCGACATCGTCGTCCAGCGCCCGGCGCGGGATCACCTCGATGGCGCCCACGCGCACGGGCACGTCGACGTGCAGCCGCTCGACGGCGGTAAAACCCAGCGCGCGGATCATCGCGAACAGTTCGTCGAAGACGCAGTACAGATAGATGGGCGTGGCGCGGTCGAGCACGTCGAGGCTGTCGAGCGAGCAGTGGTCGTCATGGAAGTGCGAAATGAAGACGGCATCCCAGCGCAGCCGGCGCACGGCGTCGAGGTCGAAGCGCACGGACGGAAACGCGTGGCAGTTGCGGCTGAACGGGTTTTCAACGATGGGATCGAAGGCGATGGCCGTGCCTTCGCATTCGAAGACATAGCCGGCGTGCAGGATGCGGGAGATTTTCAGGGGCATGGGCGTGAGGAATGCAGAGAGAACCCCTGCAGCGTAAATGCTGGGGTCAGACCCGCCGGGTCTGACCCCGGAATTTGCTTTCGGGGTGAGAAAAACGCCGGGAATGCTCAATACGGATTATTCAGCACATCCATCGCAAAATACGTAAAGATCATGTCCGCGCCCGCGCGCTTGATGGCGCCCAGGGTTTCCTGCACCACGCGGCGCTCGTCGATGGCGCACGCCTGGGCGGCGAACTTGATCATCGCGTATTCGCCGCTGACCTGGTAGGCGCCAATCGGCAGGCGCGTCACTTCGCGCAGGTCGCGGATGATGTCCAGGTAGGCGCCCGCAGGTTTCACCATCAGCGCGTCCGCGCCTTCGGCTTCGTCGATCAGGGACTCGCGCACCGCTTCGCGGCGGTTCATCGGGTCCATCTGGTAGGTCTTGCGGTCGCCCTTCAGGGTACTGCCGGCCGCGTCGCGGAACGGGCCGTACAGGCCCGAGGCGAACTTGGTCGAATACGCCATCACGGGCGTGTCGTGGAAGCCGGCCGCATCGAGCGCGCTGCGGATGGCCGCCACCTGGCCATCCATGGCGGCCGACGGGGCGATGATGTCGGCGCCCGCCTGGGCCGCGATGACGGCCTGCTTGCCCAGGTTCAGCACCGTGCTGTCATTGTCGACCGTGTCGCCATGCAGGATGCCGCAATGGCCGTGGTCCGTGTATTCGCAGAAGCAGGTGTCGGACATGACGACCATTTCCGGCACGGCGTCCTTGATGATGCGCGACATGCGCGCCACCAGGCCGTCCGGGTTCAGGGTGTCCGTGCCGTGGCTGTCCTTGTGGTGCGAAATGCCGAAGGTCATGACGGAGCGCAGGCCGGCGCGCGCGTAGCGCTCGATTTCCTGCGCCAGCTTCGCTTCGGGAATGCGGCGCACGCCGGGCATGGACTTGATGTCGATGAAATCGCTGCTGCCTTCGTCGACGAAGATCGGCAGGACCAGGTCGCGCGGATTGATCTCGGTTTCGCGGAACAGCTCGCGCAGTTGCGGGGTCGCGCGCAGGCGGCGCATGCGCGAAGTGGGGAATTGTGCTGGCATGGGGTGACTGGCTTCAGGTTAACAACGCCAGCAAGTATACGCCGATCGCGCCGCTTGCGCCGGGCCGCCCGGCAAAAAAGCCGCGCAGGTCAAAAAATGCCGCCCTGCGCCGTCATTGCGGCTGCAACAGGGCCGCCACTTGCCAGCGCATGTCCGCCGCCAGCTGCACCAGCATGGCGCCGCGGCGGCGCGCATCGGCGCGTTTTTTCGACGGCACCAGTTCCAGGTCGGGCATCCGGCAAGGGCCGCATGGCAGCCTGTAATTGCCGTCGCCGGCAGGCAGCGCATGCAGCTCACGCCACGCCAGGTCGTAGTCGCACGAGATGTGGCGGCGCCGGCGCCAGTTCAGCGCGATGCGGTTGGCGTTGCTGACCAGATCCAGGTGGCCGCAGCCGAAAAAATCGCCCAGGTCACGCAAGGCGGCCACCATCAGGTTCTTCGGCCGGCAGCCGTGCAGCGCCCGCGTCGCTTCCTTCACCGCCTGCGCGCCCGCCCGCGAGCGCAGTCCCTGCAAGGCGCCCAGCTGGATGACGGCGCCGCCGGGCTGGGGACGGAACAGGAAACTGGCCAGGTATAGCGACACGCCGTCGCGCGTCAGGCGCAGGCACAGGTCGCCCTCGCGGTGGCTGTCATGGATGGCCGTCAGCTGCAGGCGGTAGGTGGCGCCATCCTTGCCCTCGATGGCGGCCAGCACCAGCGCGCGGCGCGCCGCGTATTCCACCAGCGGCCGCGCGCCCGCCTGCCACAGGAAGCGGTAATGCCCGCGCAGCAGGTCCACCCTCGCCGCGCAGCCAAACTGGCGGCTGGCGTAGGGACGGTAAATCTTGTACAGCAGGCTGGGATGGGCGTGCGCCAGCGCCGCCAGGCCAGGCGTGCCTGCGACAAAGGCTAGCCAGCGCGCGCGCTGCAGGGGAAAGACGATGGCGCCCAGCGCGGCTTTGAGGCGGTGGCCATGCTGGCGCAATGCGGGCAGCGCGGCGCGCTCCTCGATGATGGCAAAAGTATGCATGCGTATGCTTCTACAACAGGTCTCGGCAAACAGAACGCGGCGGGGCCGCGGCAGCCCGAAACAGGCGGCAGCACGCATGCAGCCGCTCTACGCCGGGTAGAGCGGATGATAGGTGGGAGCTAAAACAATGGGGGTTACAAGTTGGTAATGTGCTGCCTGCCTACGCTAGCGCAGCAGGTGCAAACGCAGCCGCAAGCCCGGCGCCGCATCCTCGATTTCCAGACTGCCCCCATGCAGGGCCGCGATGGCCGCCACGATGGACAGGCCCAGGCCATTGCCGGGCAAATGGCGGCTCTTGTCGAGGCGGTAGAAGCGCTGCGTCAGCTTCGGCAGTTCTTCCGTTGGCACGCCGGGGCCGTTGTCGCGCACGGCCAGCCAGCTGCCCTGCGCATCGCTGCCGGCCGACACTTCCACCGTGGCGCCCTGCCCCGCATATTTGATGGCGTTGTCGACCAGGCTGGCCAGCGCGCTGCCCAGCAGGTTGCGGTCGCCGCGCGCCGGCACGGCCTCGCCATACATCTGCACCAGCAGCACGCCCTGCTCGTCGGCCGTCGCTTCATACATTTCCACGATGTCGGCGCCGATCTGGTGCAGGTCGATGTCGTCGAAATTCTCGGGACGCATGCCCGATTCGGCCGCCGCGATCTGCAGCAGCTTGTCGAACACGCGCGTCAGATCGTCGATGTCGTCGATGGCCGCCTGCGCGGCGCTCTCGTAGCCGGCCACGCCCTGCTGCTGGCGCAAGGCGCCATCGAGCTTGTTGCGGATGCGTCCCAGCGGCGTGCGCAAGTCGTGCGCGATGGCGTTCGACACGTGGCGCACGCCTTCCATCAGGTGTTCGATGCGGTCGAGCATGCGGTTGATGTCGCGGCTCAGCAAGCCGAATTCATCCTCGCTGGAGACGGGAATGCGCCTGCTCAGGTCGCCCGCCTCGATCTCGCCCGCCGTGCGGCGGATCTGCCCGATGCGCGCCTCGAGCTGGCGGCGGAACAGCCAGGCGCCCGCCACCACCAGCACGATGGCCACCCCGCCGCCATAGGCCAGCGAGCGCAGCACCAGCGTGCGGATCGACTTGCCCTCCTCCATGTCGCGTCCGACGAACAGGCGCGCGCCGCCCGTCAGGTCGCGGATCAGCATGCGCGCGGGCACCCGGCGCCCTTCGCGCGTGACGTCGCGGTGCAGCAGGCGGCCCACGGGGCTGCCCAGGTCGGGCCAGGACGACAGATTGCCTGCCACGCGGCGGCCATCGGCATCGACCAGCAAAAAGATCTCCGTGTCGCTGTCGGTGCGGTCGGTCAGCAGATGGGCGATTTCCGCCGTCGTGCGGCTGCTGCCGCCCTGCTCGTACAGCGCGGCGAGGCGCTCCGAGAGCAGGGTCAGCTTGCGGTCCACGCTGCGATCGAGCACGCCGATGGTGCCGAAATAGAACACGGCGCAGACGATGCTGATCGACACGACCACCAGCACGCCATAGCCGAGCGCCAGCCGGGCCGCGATCGAGCGGTGCAAGTTACGCACTGTCGAGCACGCCCAAGGTGTAGCCGACGCCGCGCACCGTGTGGATCAGCGGCGGAGAAAACTCCTTGTCCACCTTGGTGCGCAAACGGCTCACCTGCACGTCGATGACGTTGGTCTGCGGGTCGAAATGGTAGTCCCACACGGCTTCGAGCAGCATGGCGCGCGTGACGGACTGCCCCTGGTGGCGCATCAGGTATTCCAGCAGGCGAAATTCGCGCGGCTGCAGGGCGATTTGCCGGTTGGCGCGCGTCACGCGCATGGTACGCATGTCGAGCACCAGGTCGGCCACCTGCAGCTGCGTCGATTCGGGCACGGGCGCGGCGCGGCGCAGCAGCGCCTCGATGCGCGCCAGCAGTTCGGCGATGGCGAACGGTTTCGACAGGTAATCGTCGCCGCCGCTGCGCAGGCCGCGCACGCGTTCGTCGACGCTCGACAGGGCCGACAGCACCAGCACGGGCGTGTTGCGGCCCATGCCGCGCAGGCGCGCGACGATGGCCAGGCCGTCGATCTCGCCGGGCAGCAGGCGGTCGAGCACCAGCGCATCCCAGTCCTCGCCGCAGGCCAGGCGCATGCCGTCGATGCCATTGTCGCAGGCGGTGACGTCGTGGCCCGCCTCGCGCAGGCCGGCACAAATGTAACGGGAAGTTTCGGCTTCGTCTTCGATGACCAGGCAGCGCACGGGGGATTCCTTGTAAGATCAGGCAGCAAATACGCGCAGCATACGCCAGGCGCGCGCCACTTGCCAGCCCCGGCGTGCGCCGCCAGGCGGCGGCCGGCTAGTTACATTTGCCGCGCAGCTTGGCGATCGCCACGAAGGGCAAGGCATACACGCCACCGATGCCGATCGGGCCGATGCTGGTGGGCTGGCGCTTCAAGCCGTCGGCGTGCAGGCAGTCGGGCACCTTCGCCTCGGCGAAGGCGGCGGAGAACTGCTCGTATTTCCGGTCGGCGCGTATCGTCACCTGCTGCATGGCCGGCTGCGGAAGTGCGTCGCGCGCCTGCGCCTCTTCCGCCAGTACGGCGCGCACGGCGTCGCGTATCATCGATTGCGTCAGTGGCGGTGCCGCTCCCGCTCCCGCTCCCGGCGTCGTATCCAGCGCCTGGGCCCCGGCCTGCACCGCCGCGCACAGCCAGACCGCGGTGACAAGCTTGCAAGCTATTTTCATCGTCATCATCCACACATGCCAGGTTTGCAATATTTCCATCAATATAGCAGCATTCGTGCGCGCCGGGGCGTGCGGCGAACGTTGACGGGGTCGGGTACAATACAGCCTCGACAATGTTTGGCCGCGCCCGCGCGCGCATGTTTTATCGGCGCTTCCCGGCTTGCCGCGGCCAGCATCGCCACCACTGCCACTAACGAACATCAGGCGCGCCTGGCGCGCGCCACAGACCACTACAGCCATGAAATCGACCCACTCTCTCGCACTGGCGCTGGCCATGGCCATCACTTGCGGCAACGCCGCCGCAGCAGACACCAAACAAAGCATGCTGTTCGATGAAATCCCCATCGGCAGCTGGAGCACTTCCGCCGAACTGGGCGCCATCACCACCTCAGGCAACACGGTGGGCACCTCCGTCACGGGCAAGATCGACGCGCGCCAGGAACTCGACGACTGGAGCAACCAGTACATCTTCAGCGGCTACTTCAAGGAAGACGAAACGACGAACGACGAAGGACAAAAGATCCGCGAACGCTCGGCCGAACGCTTTTCCGCCTCCGCCAAGGCCGCCTACAAGCTGATGGCCGACCATGAAAAACTGTTCGTGCTGGCCTCGCACGTGAACGACAAGTTCGGCGCCTACACCAAGTACTCGACCCTGGCCGTCGGTCACGGCTCGCGCTGGTACCAGTCCAGCGACAAGAGCGTCGACGTGGAATTCGGTCCTGGCTATTTCAGCGGCACCAATGACGCGGGCGAATCGGAACACGGCCTGACGGTGCGCGGCGCGGCCGCCATGAAGTGGAAGATCAGCCAGTCGGCCATGTTTACGCAGACGGTCAGCGTGGAACGGGGCACCTCGAACACCCACTCGATCGCCGAAACGGCCCTCAGCACGAAGATCAACGGCACCATGCAGATGAAGGCCGCCTTCAGCGCCCGCAACGATACGCGCGTACCGGACGACAAGAAGAACACGGATACGCAAACCTCGCTGACCCTGGTCTACTCGTTCTGAGATGCCGGCCACGCTGATGCGGCGCTTGCGCCTGGGCGCCCTGCTCTGTGCCGCGGCGCTGCTGAGCGGCTGCGCCGCCGTCACCGTCAGCGCCATTTCGCCGGCCGACTACCTGCAGCAGCGGCGCGGCGACATCCTCACCACGGGCAAACTCAGCGCCTCGGCCAGCGAAGTGCTGCGCATCATCGGCAGCGACATCGCCGCCTGCGAAGCCAATACGGGCAGCTGTCGCGCCGACCTGGCCCGCTCCGAGCTGCTCAGCGACGAACAGCGCCTGGCAACCCTCTCCGAATTATGGCTGGAAAGCGCCCTGGCCGAAGAAAAACAGGGCGGCCACCCCAGCGCCGAGCTGCTGGCCGCGTGGCTGGAATCGGCCCGCTACGCCTACGCCTACCTGTTCTACACGACGCGCACGCCGGGCCAGCGCGCCTTCGAGGAACGCCAGACGCAGATCCGCGACTACTATAACTATGCCGTGCAAAAGGCCGTCGGCAACCTGTTCCGCCACCGCGGCGAATACCGCCCGGACGGCCATGTGATCCGCGTCGCCGGCTGGCAGATCGACAGCGAACTGTCTGCCCTGCGGCTGCCCGCAGACGGCACCCTGCCGGAAGAACTGCTGCCGGCCACCTCGCTGACGTTTTCCGGCCTGCGCAATGTATACCGGCGCGACGGCTTCGGCGCCGACCTGGTGGCCGTCATGCCCAAGCCCGCGCAAGCGGGCAACGCACCGTTTCAGGAAACCCGCTTCCCCGTCGTCACGGCGCTGATCCGCTTCGACGGCAACAGCCTGCAGGAAGTCCTGGCCACGCAGCAGCTGCTGGTGATGCTGGTCGACCCGACGCGCAGCGAATCGACGCGCATGGCAGGCCAGGAACTGCCCGTGGCAGCCAACTTCACGGCCGGCTATGGCCTGTGGCTGGCCCGCTCCGGCTTCGGCGTGCAGGCGCTGCGCACCCTGTTCGGCCGCGCCGACGGCATTTCGCGCCCGCAGGTGCACCTGATGCAGCCCTACGACCCGAACAAGCGCACCATCGTCATGCTGCACGGCCTGGCCAGCAGCCCGGAAGCGTGGATCAACGTGGCGAATGAACTGATGGGCGACGAACAGCTGCGCCGCCGCTACCAGATCTGGCAAGTGTACTATCCGAGCAATGCGCCGCTGGCGGCCAATAACGCCGCCATCCGCAAGGCGCTGACCGCGACGCTGGCCCAGTTCGACCCGGCTGGCAAGGCGGATGCCGCGAACGAGATGGTCTTGATCGGCCACAGCATGGGCGGCGTGCTGGCGCGCCTGATGGTGTCCGACGCCAGCAACACCCTGCTCGACGCCATCACGGAAGAATACAATTTGAAGGGCAAGAAGGCGGAAAAAATGCGCGCCGGACTGGCGCCCTACCTCAATTTCACGGCCATGCCGCAGGTCAACCGCGCCATCTTCATCGCCGCGCCGCACCGCGGCACCTCGTTCGCCAACCACAAGGTGGCGCGCTGGATCGCCAATCTCGTCACCTTGCCCATCACCATGCTCGACCAGCTGTCCGACGCGGCCGGCAGCCTGGCGCAGCTCGACACGGGCAGCAGCGAGCCGCTGCGCATCCCCAACAGCATCGATAACCTCAGCGACAAGGACCCGTTCGTGCGCCTGGTGGCGGACCTGCCCATCAGCCCGAAAGTGCGCTACTACTCCATCATGGGCAACGACACGCCGGACCTGCCGCTGGCCGAATCGAGCGATGGCGTGGTGCCCTACGCCAGCGCCCACCTCGACGGCGCGCTGTCGGAAAAAGTCATCCCCTCGTGGCACAGCGTGCAGGAAAGCCCGCAGGCGATTCTGGAGATACGGCGGATCTTGCGGCTGCCGGACAGCTTGCCCTGATATACAGCGCTGCCTGATGCAGAAAAGATGCGCTTTTCGCTTGATAAAGTTGCGAAACATGATAATCTTGTGTGTAAGACGCCTGGCGCATATACCCGAGGAGCGAACATGACAGCGCATCTGCATCACGACACTCTGGCGCCCGCGCGCCGGGAATGGACCGACAACGACCTGCGGGTAGTGGAACAATTCTCGCAATTGGTGAGCGCACAGCTCGACCTATTGGCGCAAGGTCCCGAGCGCGAGCGCCTGATCGACCTGGCCACGCGCGCGCTCGATGCGGCGCGCGCCTCTCTGCGCGCCACCCCGCCATCGATACCGCTGCAACTTCCCGTGTCAAAACTCAAGGTGTCCGATGTCATTGGGCAAGGATGGGTGGAACTGTCGCAAGCGTCGCTGTATCGCGCCGTGGAAAGCCAGCGGTTTTATTGCGTGACACCCAAGGGGCGCAGTATCGGCAAGGAGTTTCCGGCGTGGCAATTTGTCCAGCCCGTGCCGGAACTGATCGCGCCCGTGCTCGCCATTCTCGCCGGCCAGCCCGGCAGTGACATTCATGCCTTCTGGGTCAGCAGCGCAGACGAACTCAACGAACTGTCGCCGGCAGAGCTGCTTGCAGGCAAATCGTTCGAAACGCGGGCCGAAGTGCATCCCAGTCAGCAGGCGCTGCTGGATCTGCCAGCCAGCGAGAGATTGCGCAAGGTGCTGGCGGCGGCGAAGTGGCCGCATAGGGGCATGGCCGATATCGTAGGCTAGCCCCGCATGACGTGTGAACTAACGCCCATCCCGCCAGAAATGATCACGCGCCTGCCGGCGCTGGCATTGCTGCGCGCTGAATTATTGAGTCATATCATCACCCATCCAGCAGGCCAGGCCGTGGTGCGCGCGGCGTGGAAATGGCATCGATCTGGCCATTGAAAGTCCAGCGCACCTACCGCTTCGGCCCACCCGCCGAACTGGCAGATGCGGCCGGCTTCCCCTATCACTGGGCGTATCTTGCGGACGATGCCTATACGGCGGCCTGGGAAGCCCAGCTTTGCCGTAACGACGTGACGCGTCCGGGCACCTTTTATATCGCGCATGGTGCGGAACTGGCCCTGATCGCCACACTGTCGTTCAGCGCCCCGCTGCAATTGCTTGATCTGACCGGGCTGGCCGCCAGCCGGCTGGGTATCTACGATCAATTGCGCAGTCCCGACCACGGCTGGTGCCAATGGCTGGGCTGGCAGCTGGATCAGATCATTGCGCAGGAGGCAGGCGCGATTCATGGTTTCGTGTATCCATCGCGGCGACAACCCGGCAAACTTGCCTATGCAATATCCTCTCGCCACATGGCAGCCTTGGGCACAAGCATGACATGCGCCCATGTGCAATTCGGCAGCACTGAAGCACATGCGCGCCTGCTGGACGACCGCCTGCGCGTGGATCCGCCCTGAGCAGATGCTCCCTACGCCGGCTCGCGCCACTTGTCCTTGATCTCCAGCATGGCCGGCAGCTGCTCGATGAACAGCGCCAGCAGCGCGGGATCGAAATGCGTGCCGCTGTCGCGCTGCATGGTGGCGATCGCGTCCGGCACCGTCCAGGCGCGCTTGTACGGGCGCTCGCTGGTGAGCGCGTCGAAGACGTCGGCGATGGCGACGATGCGGCCTTCATGCGGGATTTCTTCGCCTTTGAGGCCTTGCGGATAGCCACTGCCATCCCATTTCTCGTGGTGCGTCAGGGCGATGGTGCGCGCCATTTTCAGCAGTCCGCCCGCGTGCTCGCCGATGATGGCCGCGCCGATTTCCGCGTGGCGGCGCATGACTTTCCATTCTTCCGCATCGAGCTTGCCCGGCTTTTGCAGGATGGCGTCGGGGATGCCGATCTTGCCCACGTCGTGCATCGGTGCCGCATTCAATAAATCTTCCGCCCTGGCCGCGCTGTAGCCGGCCGCCAGTGCCAGCTGGCGCGCGTAATAGCTCATGCGGATGACGTGCATGCCCGTCTCGTTATCCTTGTATTCGGCCGCCTGGCCCAGGGTCTGGATCACCTGCAGGCGCGAGCGGCGCAATTCCTCGGCGTCCACCAGCGACAAGTGCGTGCGCACGCGGGCGCGCACGATGGGCGGGCTGACGGGCTTGGTGATGTAGTCGACGGCGCCCGCGTCGAAGCCGTCCGCCTCGTCCTTCACGTCGCACAGGGCGGTGACGAAAATGACGGGAATCGCGGCAGTGACCGGCATGGCTTTCAGCTGGCGGCACACTTCATAGCCCGTCATGGCCGGCATCATGATGTCGAGCAGGATCAGTTCGACGGGGTTGTTCTGCGCCAGTTCCAGCGCCTTCTCGCCATCCTTGGCGTACAGCAGGCGGTAATCGTCCTGCAGGATCTGGCGCAGCACCTGCAGATTCGTCGCTTCGTCGTCAACGAGCAGCAGGATCGGTTTGTCTTCGTGTAAGGTCATCGTCAGTCCAGTATCAGGAAAGGTCGGCAGGCGCAGGAGCCTCGAGCCACGCCAGCAGCTGGCGCAGCACGCCCACGGCGCGCGCAAATTCAAAGTCGTCGATGGCGCTGGCCAGCGCCTGCAGGCGCTGCTGCTGGCCATGCGGCGCCAGGATGGCGGCGATCTGCGCCATCAGGGCGTCGTCGAGCTGCCCGCCCTCCAGGCTGGCGATGGCTTGCCGCAGCAAGACGCCTGCAGCTGGCGCATCGAGGGGCGCGCCGGCGGGCGTCGCGCCCATGGCCACGGCCGGCATATTTACCTCTTCCAGTTCGCCGGCCAGCGCCATGAAGGCGGCGGCCAGCTGCACCAGCAATTCGGTGGCCGGCAGCTGGCGCGCGATCGCTTGTTCGATGCGTCCCAGCAGGCTTTCGACCTGCACCAGGCACAAATTGCCCGCCGCGCCCTTGATACGGTGCAGCAGGTGGCCGGCCACGCTGCCGCCGCCGCGTTCCAGTTCCGCCGCCAGCATGGCGGCGCAGTCGCCATTGGCCTGCACGAAGCGGCCGATCGCCCGCTGCAAGGCTTCGCGGCCGCCCCACAGGGCGATGCCGCGCTGCCAGTCGACCTGGCCGGCGGCCACGCGCGCCGCCGCGCCGGCGGCCGGCGGCGGCATGGCCACGGCGATATCGAGCAGGCGCGCGATTTCCGCCGTCAGCTTGTGCATTTCCAGCGGCTTCGAGGCAAAGCCGTTCATGCCCGCCGTCTGCGCGGCGCGGCGGTCCTGTTCCAGCACGCTGGCCGTCAGGGCGATGATGGGCGTCGCCTTCAGGCCCTGCTCGCGCTCGTACACGCGGATCAGGCGCGTCGCTTCCAGGCCATCCATGCGCGGCATCTGCACGTCCATCAGGACGATGTCGAAGCTGCCCTTGCTGAACTCGCGCACGGCGCTCTCGCCATCGCTGGCGGCGATCACCTGGTGGCCCGCCGCGCCCAGGCTGATCAAGAGCAGCTCCACGTTCTGCGGCACGTCGTCTGCCGCCAGGATGCGCAGCGGCGGCAAGGCCGCCACGGGCTGCTCGCTGCGGCGCGCCACGGCCTTGCCCGGCGCCAGCGGCAGCAGCACGTGGAACACGCTGCCCACGCCCAGGGTGCTTTCCACCGTGATGGTGCCACCCATCAGCTCGACCAGCTGCAGCGAAATCGTCGTGCCCAGGCCCGTGCCGCCAAAGCGGCGGCTCATCGAGGAATCGGCTTGCGTGAATGGGGCGAATATCTTGTCCAGGCGGTCGGCCGGAATGCCGATGCCCGTGTCGTGCACGGCGATATGCACTTGCTCGCCCTGCATGCCGACGGCCACGCGCACATGGCCTACTTCCGTGAACTTGACGGCGTTGCCGATCAGATTCGTCAGCACCTGCTGCACCCGGCGCGCGTCGCCGAGGAAGAACTGGCCCATGCCGGGATCGACGTCGACATGCAGCACCAGGTCGCGCGCGTGCGCCGTGACGCGCAGGGAGGCGGCCACGTGGTCGACCAGGTCGGGCAGCGAGAAGTCCACCAGTTCCAGCTCGGTGGCGCCCTTTTCCAGCTTGGCCGTGTCGAGGATGTCGTTGAGCAGTTCGAGCAGCGAACGGGCCGACTGGCGCACGGTGCCCAGGTGGCGGCGCTGCAGGCTGTCCAGGGCCGTCCCCAGCAGCACTTCCGTAAAGCCGATGATGGCGTTCATCGGCGTGCGGATTTCATGGCTCATGTTGGCCAGGAAGCTGGTCTTCGATTCGGCGGCCAGCTCTGCGCGGTCTTTCGCCGCGCGCAGGTTTTCCTGCATGGCGCGCCGCTCGCTCACGTCGGTGGCCAGCTTGACCACCTTGAACGGCTTGCCGTCCGTGTTGAAGATCGGATTGTACGAAGCCTGTATCCACACTTCGCGGCCATCCTTGCCGATGCGCTTGTACTCGCCCGTATTGAATTCGCCGCCCGCCAGGTGCTGCCAGAACGCGATGTAGTCGGGCGAGGTCACGTGGGCGGGTTCGCAGAAGATGCTGTGGTGCAGGCCCAGCACGTCGTCGAGCTGGTAGCCGACCAGGTCGAGGAAGTTCTGATTGGCCGCCAGGATGCGCCCCTGCAGGTCGAATTCCGCCACGGCCGTCGCGCGCGAGATGGCTGTCACCTTGCCTTCGTATTCGGCGTTGCGCAATTCGCTTTCCGTGATGTCGAGGATGACGCCGTCGATCCAGCGCACCACGCCGTCGTTGTCGAGCACGGGGCCGCTGCTTTCGCGCACCCAGCGCTCGCGCCCGTCGCGGTGGATCAGGCGGTAGACGTTCTCGAAGTCGCGCTGTTCGCCGGCCGCCTGCACACAGGTGTCGTTGACGCGCTGGCGGTCGTCCGGATGCACGAGGTCGAACAGCCTGACCCGCCCTTCGATGAAGTCCTGCGGCGTCCAGCCCGTCAGGTTGAAGACGGCGTCGCTGATGAAAATCATCTTCCATTCGGGCGCGAAGCTGCAGTGGAAGGACACGCCGGGAATATTGCGGATCAGGGTACGGTACTGGCGCTCGCTGTCCTTGAGCGCCTGCTCCATGCTGCGCGACGAGCGCATGTCCGTGACAAACGCCACGAACAGGGGCTGGCCCGGCGTATCGATCTTGCCGATCGCCACGCGCATGGGCAGCACGGTGCCGTCCTTGTGGCAGCCATCGAGTTCGCGTCCGCTGTCGAGGATGCGCGAAGCGCCCGTTTCCAGATAGTCGCGCAGATAGCCCTCGTATTCGGCCGCGTCGGCCGGTTGCAGCAGCACGCTGGCGTCGCGCCCGACGATCTCCGCTTCGCGCCAGCCGAACAGGCTTTCCGCGGCGGGATTGAAGGAGCGCACCTTGCCCTGGCCATCGATGGTAATGAGGCCATCGGCCGCCGTGTCGACGATGGCGCGCAGGCGCGATTCGCTGGCGCTGGCGTGGCGCAGCAGCTGGCGGTAGCGCAGCAAGCCATTCGCGGCGGCCACAAAAACGGTCAGCGTGACGGTAATCAGGGCCACGGCCAGGGCGACGAACGAGGCTTGCACCGTAATCGTGTTCTCGCCTGCCGTGGGCGTGCCCGAAAAGCGCGCCGCCAGCATGCCCGTGTAGTGCATGCCAGAAATGGCCAGGCCCATCACCACGCTGCTGACCAGCAAGGATGTCAGCGGACTGAGGCGCTGGCGCATGGCGTTCAGGCCGAAGCGCACCCACAGCGCCAGCATGGCCATGGTGACGGCCACCAGCAGCGAGAGCACAAACAGCCAGGGTTCGTAGCGCAGGGCCAGCGACGTCTGCATGGCGGCCATGCCGCTGTAATGCATGGAGCCGATCCCAGCTCCGACGAGCACGCCGCCGACCACCAATTGCCGCCAGTTGATGCTCGGACGCGCCAGCAGGTGCAGCGCCACCCACGAAGCGGCCATGCCTGGAAGCATCGACAGCAGGGTCAGGCCGGGCGCGAAGGACACGCGCGTGCAGATATCAAAGGCCAGCATGCCGATGAAGTGCATCGACCAGATGCCGCCGCCGAGCGCGATGGCGCCCGTGATGATGGCCGTCTGGCGCTGGAAGCCGCGCTCGCTGCTGCGCGCCATGCCGGCGATCTGCAGGGCCATGAACGAGGCAAAAATGGCGATGCCGATAGAAAACAACACCAGCCAGGCATTGTGCGTGCCATAGATGTACGGCAAGGTATCGTTCGATACGGCAAAGATGGAACTCAGCATACTGTCGTGAACCGAATAGAGTGAAACGTGACGTCGCAAAACATGACGGCGCACCGCGCGCCGGCGCCGGGCTTTTTAGCAAAGCGGCAACACAGCGAAAATGACAACGGCAGCAGTCGATCAGGGCAAGGCTCGGTCATCACGCCCGCGCCTGCCGCGCGGGGGAAAGGTGCTTTTTACAGAGGGAAAAAGCGGAATGCGTACGAACTCTGGCGCGGATATCTGGCCGCCAGCGTGACGATGATTTCTTAAAGAATGATGAGTATAGTTGCTTTGCGAACATATTCATAGGACTTCAGCAATATAGTTGCCAAAAGAAAAATATTCCGCAGCCCTGATGCGACAATTCCCGGCCGCTCAGCCTGGCGGCCACTGCGCGCGTATCGCGGCAGATTCCTGATAGGTGGGACCGGCCCGCACGGCGACAGGAATACCGGCCAGTTTGCAACGGCGGCTCAACTCGTCCTTGATCTGCCGCAAGGACCAGCGCTTCGGCACGGGCAGATCCATGCCAATCACGCGAATCAGCGGGCAGTCGTCGAGGGTCGTGTGCAGCAACAGCTCCAGGCGCGCCATCGGTGGCCCGCCCCGGTAGACGGTTACCGCGCCCGCGTAGGCGACCACCTCGAGCGCGCGTATCTGCCGCAGTTCCAGCTGCAGCGTCTTCTCATGACCGGGCAAACGCCGCGCCAACCGGCGCAGCAACAGGCCGGCGTCGTTGATTTCGACATCAAAGGACAGATTGCGATCCGGCAGCAGGACCAGGCAGACGGTCCAGGCGGCCAGCGCCGGCAGAAGCAGCAGCACCGCATCGCCCGCGTATGGCACGTCGCGCCAGACGGCTTGCAGGACAAAGGCGAGTATCAGGGCGCAGCCGCCCAGCAGCACGCTGCGCCACAGCACGGGACGCAGATTGGCCATCATCGCTGCCTGGGAACCTGCATCGTCGGCCGGCGCAAAGCGTATCCATTCGGCGGGTGCCCCTTTGAGCTTGCGAGACGGCGCTGCGCTCAAGCGGTCGGCGCCAGCATGCCGCGGAACCACGCCAGCTGTTCGCGCGTCAGGTAGTTGGCACCATCGCCGTGCAGGATGACGATCTCGATCTCGGGAGGAATCGACGCGATCAGTTGCGCGCCCGTGACGGGAATCTTGGGAAAATTGATGCCGGCCAGGAAGGCCGGGTCTTCCGCCACCGTCACGCACTGGCGCTCGGGATTCGGCGACGGCACGAGGAACAGGTCGATCTGCTCGCTTTGCCCGCCGATCACGACGTGCAATTGCGCGGCCAGCAGTTCGGGCAGGATCAGCTCGATGTTATTCTCGGCGCGCGATTGCTGGAAAGCGCTTTTCAGGGGCGTGAGGACAGGCGTGGCGGACATGGGAACCGTGTAAAAGTGAAGACGGCGGCAGTGTAGCAGAGGCGCCCGGCCGGGCGCGCTCCGCTGGCGTCACCCCTACAGCTTGTAATTCAGGGACAGCAGCACGCTGCGCGGCGCGCCGTAGCGTTCCAGCCCGCCCGACCACGCATAGCCGAGGCCCTGGTAGTAGCGGCGGTCCAGCACGTTGTCGACGCTGACGCGCAGCTGCACCTGCTCGCTCAGGCGGTAGCCGGCCGTCAAGCCGACGATGGCGTAGCCGCCCTGTTGCGTCAGGTAGCCCGTGTCGCGGCGGTAGATCTTGTCCTGCGCGTACACGGAGCCGCCCAGATTCCAGCGCGCCAGGCTGCCGCGCAGCTGCACAGTCGTGTACAGCTTGAACAATTGCTTCGGCTCATCCGTGGCGATGCGCTGGCCGATGTTCGCCGCCACGCTGTCTTTCGTGTATTTGGCCAGCACATAGGTGTAGCCGCCGGCGATCTGCCAGCCCGGCAAAGGCGAGCCCGAGAGTTGCAGATCGACGCCTTCGCTCTGCACCTGCCCCGCCGCGCGGGCGCAATAGATGGCGCCGCCCGTGGGGCAATTGACTTCATCGGCCATCGCGCGGTTATTCTGCTTGATGCGGAACAGGGCGCCGCCGGCATTGAGGCGGCCGCCGAAGTACTCGCCCTTGACGCCCACTTCCAGGTTGGTGCCGCTCAACGGCGGCAAAGTATTGCCGCGCACGTCCAACGAGCTTTGCGGCTCGAAGATCTGCGTGCCGCTCGCATACACGGAGTGATGCTGGTCCAGGTCGTAGACGAGGCCCGCATACGGCGTAAACTTCGCGTTTTCCGTCAGGCCGCGCCGCCACGTGGGGTTGCTGGCATACCAGCCCGTCACGTCCTGCGCATACCAGCCGAAGCGCCCGCCCAGCACCAGGCGCAGCGGATCGGCCAGGCTGAAGTTGCCGGCCGCATAAATTCCCTTCTCATCCGTCTTGCGGCCCCAGTTGTACGGCTCGAACGGCGCGCCGTTCATGCGATAGGCATGGGGATTCCACTGGCGGATGTCGATCACGCGCGTCCCGGCGCCCTCCCAGCTCTGGCCCGCATCCGAATCGTCGTGGCGGTAGCTGGCGCCCACGATGAGGTCGTGCTGGCGGCCGAACCAGGTGACGGGGCCGCTCAGGCGCCAGTCAGCCACCACCTGTTCCGTGTTGTACTTCCAGCCCGTTTCCGACTGGCTGAGGCGATAGATCTCGCCATCGATGCGGCTGTTGGTGGTGTTGCGCGTGCTGGACGAGGCATCGATGCGCGTGATGGCAAAGCGGCTGCGCCAGCCCTTCTCCAGCCTGGTTTCCAGGTCGGCGAAGACGACGTTGTTGTCGCGTTTCTGGAACGAGTCGGCATTGTTCAGGAAGGTCGAGCGCGGCAAGTCCATGTGGCGGCCGTCGGCAAACGTCGGCAAGCCGACAAACACGCCATCGGTGCGGCTGTGCTGGCGCGAAAAGCCGATGCCGGCCGTGGTGGACGGCGTCAGGTCCGCTTCGACGATCGCATACACGGTGCCATTGGTGTTGTTGACCACATCGACGAAACTGTCGCTGTCGCGCCAGCTGGCCGCCACCCTCCCGCGCACGCTGCCCGAGGCGTTCAAGGCATTGCCGGCGTCCACCGTCAATTGCCGGTCCTTCCAGCTGCCAAGGTGAGCGGACGCGTTCAGCAGGGGCGTGGCCGTGGGGCGCTTGCGTATCATGTTGATGCTGCCCGACGGCGCGCCCGCCCCTTCCATCAAACCCGTGGCGCCGCGCACCACTTCCACCCGGTCGTACATCAGCATGTCGGCCGAGACGTTGCGTTCATTGAAACCCGTGACATCGAGCGGCAAGCCATCGACGTTGACGTGGCTCAAGGCAAAACCGCGCGCAAAATACGTGGTTTCCTGGTCGGACACGCCCTGCGTCTTGCCATAGATGCCAGGCGTGGCGCGCGCGACGTCCTGCAAGGTGGTCAAATCGAAATCTTCCATTTGCTGGCGCGAAATCACGCTGACCGTTTGCGGCGTGTGCCGTTGCGACAGGTTCAGGCCCGTGGCCGTCGACATCGCGCGCGCCGTATATAAACCCGTGCCTTCCGTGGCGCGGTCCGCCTCGGCGCTGACGACCACGGCCGGCATGCTGGCCAGGCCGCCATCGGCCGTGCTGGTATTGATCTTGCGCAACAGGTAATTGCCGCTGCCGCCGTCCACCACGTCCAGGCCGCTGCCTTGCAGCAACGTTTGCAAGCCGGCCGCGACGCCATAACGGCCCTGCAAGCCCGGCGTCACCAGGCCGTCGAGCGCCACGCCCTGCGTGGACAGGTTCACGCCGGCGGCGATGGCAAACGAGGCCAGCGCATCGCGCAGGCTGCCGGCGGGAATGCTGTAGTCGCGTGTGCTGGCTGCCTGGCTGGCCTCGGCCGCCAGCGCCATGTGCGGCAAAGTGGCGCCGGCGCCGCCCACGGCGAGAAACAAGACCAGCGCGGCGCGTACGGCGCCGGTGGTGGGATGGAGCGTCATGCGTGCTGCTGTCAAAGTGCGGTGCTGCAAAGCCATGTAAACCCTTTCGATGGTTCGGATTGTTCGTTCTCTACCTTGTATGACGAAGCAATCTGCAAAAAGGGACAGGCAAGAAGTAAATTGGAGCACGTCGGCTTACGCCCTGCGGGCTAAGCCGACCTACCATACCCGACAGGCGTAGGTCGGCTTAGCGTGGCAAGGCCACGCGTAAGCCGACAAGCTCAAGCCGCCTCGACACTGATCCAGTAGCGCGTGCGGCGCGCCAGCCGGATCGGCAAGGCGCGCTGCAGCAAGAGCAGGATGTTCTCCGGGTCGTGCAACTGGAAGATGCCGTCCACGGGCATGGCAGCGAGCGCCGGATCGCAGCGCAGCACGCCATAGCGATAGCGGGCCACCTGTTCGAGCACCTCGCCCAGCGGCATGCGCTCGGCGATCAGCACGCCCCGCAGCCAGGCGTCCGCATGCGGCGCCAGCGGCGTCAAGGCAGAAACGGCCGCGTCGTCGAAACTGCCCTGCCGGCCCGCATCGACCCTGCGCAAGGCGTCGGTAGCTTCCCTTGGCCGGATCTCGACGGCGCCCTCGCTGACGCTCACCTGCGTACGCGGTGCCAGCACGCTGCCGCCCTGGCGCACGCTGAAGTGCGTACCGAGCGAGCGCACGACGCCATTGCTGCTGCGCACGAGGAACGGGCGCGCCGGCACGGCCCCGTCGTGCGCCGTAGCGACGTGGATTTCCCCGACATGCAAAACCACCAGCCGCGCCGCGCCGTCAAAGCGCACGTCGATGGCCGTGTCCGTATTGAGTACCAGTTGCGTGCCATCGGGTAATGTCATGTGGCGGATTTCGCCCCTGGCCGTGCGGATGGCCGCGCGCCACGCCTGCCACGGCGCCGACTGGCTGGCCAGCCACAGCGCCGGTCCGCCAGCGATCAGCCCGGCCAGGCCATAGAGCACGGCACGCCGCTGCGGCGACTGCGGCGCCCCGTCCGTCGCCTGGCGCAGCACCGCCGGCACGCTGGCCAGGGTGCCGCACACGAGCTCGGCCCGTTTCCACGCCGCTTCGTGCGCGGGATCGCTGGTGCGCCAGGCCTGGAAGGCTTGCTGTTCGTCAACGTTCAAAGGCCCCCCGTGCAAGCGCACCAGCCATTGCGCCGCCGCGCGGGCGGCGCGTGGGTCGATGGCAGCCGTGCTGGCGTTCACAGGATCAAGAGGATGCAGCGCTCGAACGCCTGCACCATGTAGCGCTTGATGCTGCGCTCGCTCACGCCCAGGCGCCGGGCGATTTCTCCATACGCGAGGCCATCGACATGCGCCAGCAGGAAGGCGTCGCGCACCAGCGGCGGCAAACCATCGAGCATGGCATCGATGCGCTGCAAGGCTTCCAATACCAGCAAACGCTCTTCCGGCGACTGCATCAGCAATTCAGGCTGCTGCGCCAGGGTTTCCAGCCACGCCTGCTCCAGCGACAGGCGCCGGTAATGGTCGATCAGCAGGCGCTGCGCCACGGTGGTGAGATAGGCGCGCGGTTCGCGCAGGCTGTGCCGGCTCTCGGGCGGCGCCGTCAGCAGGCGCACGAAGGTATCGTGCGCCAGGTCGGCCGCATGGTCGGCGCACTGCAGCTTGGCGCGCAGCCAGCGCATCAGCCAGCCGTGGTGGCTGCTGTAGATGCCTGCTATCGACTCGCTGGACTGCGCAATGTTCACTCGGGACTCCAATGCGCGCAAGGCAAGGCGCGACTAATTGATAATAATTCTCATTATCACAAATCCTGGCCTCCGGCGTCAATGCCGGCGCCTGCCTATCGATGGAAACCGTTGTTTCAGCGCGCTTGCCGGCTCTTAGCGGCTGAGATACAAGCTCTTCATGACCATGCCACCGCGCATTTTCTTCGCGCCCGGCGCCAGCCCGGCGGGACAGGCACCGAGGAATACGCCCGCCAGTTCCGTGCGTTGCACCTCGGTCTTGCCGTTCAGTTCGATAGTGGTATCGGCGGTCAGAGTATAAGCCTTGGCCAGGTCGCCCTTGAAACTGCCCGCCAGCTTGGCGCCAGGACAGCTGGACTGGAAAGTATAGCTGTCGCCCTGGCGGCTTTGCGACGCGATCTGGCATTCCTGCTCGAAATCGCTCCACAAGTCGTCGTCGATCAGGCGGTCGCGTTGCTGATCAACGCAAATTTCCCAGGAAAACGGCGAGGTCGCGGGCGTCACCTTCCACAGCCCCGTGGCACGCTGCAAGCGCTGCGCCGGTTCCGCCGCCGAGGCGGACGCGGCTGCGCACAGGGGAAGGATCATCGTCAGGAACAGGGACGCGCTGCGTTTCATGGGCATTTCATTCGCTAAAAGTTTAAATATAGCAAAGAGGAACGCGCGCAGGCCGCACGCTTAGCCGTGCATCCCGGGCCTGGCGGCCAATACGAAGGGAATGGCAAACGGCCCCAGGAGCACCACCAGGATGGCCCTGACAGCCGTAGTTTTCAAGGAGCGGCGCTTGGCAATGAAGAGGCAAACGAAAGCCGACAGCGACCAGATCAAGGCAGGCAAGTATGCAGTCATCATGCACTCCGGATGCGCCTTGCAAGGCAGGAGAACCATGCTGACACGGAAACGCGGGCATCGCAATGGCAGATTGGGCGTCTGCAAGGCAATGCGCCGCTGAGCACGTTTTTTTCAGCAATTCTTAAGACTGAGGCTCATAGCACTGACGACAGTGGTGAAGCTGTCGCCTTGACTACGTTGCCGGCGGCACGGGGCATGGCGTCTGACCGGCCATTTGCGCATAGGTACTGGCGGCGCCGCCCAGATGGATGAAATCCGTGTACAGGACACGCTTGCCGTGCAGCGTGTCCTGAAATCCGCCCAGGTAGGCGCCCGTCTTCGGATAATTGCCGCGCAACGGCAAGTCCACATTCATATAGTGGGTCGGGAAATTGCTTCCCTCATACACCAACTTGCCATTGAGCCACAGGCGCGATGCGCCCGTGCCTGAGGCATGCTGCCAATCCGCATCGAGTACCACGCAATACCATTTCTCACGTTCAATTTTCCCCAGCACCAACCGTTGATGCATCGTGTTGTTCGGGGTCGCATCGGGCACCATCACACCGTCCTTCAGCGTGTAGGTGTCGCGGTGATTGGCCCGCGTCTCCAGCAGCAGGTCAGGGCCGTCGGCGACGATCGAGAACGGTGGCGACGTCACGACGATGCCCCTGGAGCTGTGCACCTGGAAGACGACGATCCAGCCATCCTTGCCCGTCAAGTCCCAGTCGGCGGGAAAATACACGCCGCCCGCATACCAACGGCGCCCCTGGGGCATGCGCTCATACGATGGCGTTACCTCTGTGCGCTTGCCATAATCGTCGGGATCGCTGGCATTGACCGTCATGCGAAATACCTTGCGCATCTCGACGCCTTGCGTCACGGCGGGATCGCCCACCAATTCCAGGCCAGCAGGATTGCCGGCGCTAATGCCATACAGCCAGCTGAAATAGCGTGTCGTCACATTGTCAAAACTGGCTGGCCTGGGCAAGCTGGTCGGCGCCATGGTGGTCACGGGTCCGCCGATGCTGTTGACGACCTGCGCGTGCAGCGGCGTGGCAGCCAGCAATGCCAGCATGGCGGTGGCGATAAATGAGCGCATGGGAAACCTTTGCTTCAGGGATTGCTCAAGGCGCTGCATGGCAAGGCGTCTTTTGCGTCAAGTCATTGAGTGATGCGGCGGCATCGCCCACCCATATAAAGTCGGCATACATCACGCGATGGCCGGGTGCCGCCCCCTCGGGTACGCTCAAGCCCACGCGCGGCACGTGCAGCGCGCCCGCATAGCTGTTGTGGCTTAAGCGGGCAAAGAAAGTTTCCTTCGCACTGCCATTCATGTACACCCGCAATTCACCGGTGCCGGCCACCGCAGACCAGTCAGCACGCACCACCATGCAATGCCAGCTGCCCAGAGTTGCCGGCCCAGCCAGCACCGTGCGGCGCGCAGAATTGGCGGGCGTGATATCGCTAGTCCGATGATTGAAATTCATGTTCAGCGTCAGCTGGTCGCCACGTATCTGCAGTGCAAGCGGCGGCGCCAATGCACCTGCCCCGCTGCCGTTGTCGACCTGGGCCACGGTGACGGGCACGCTGGTGGCAATCCAGTCGACCGGCAGGAAGATGCTCATGGCATACCAGCGCCGGGGCGATTGCACGGGATGCTGTTCGTTCAACAGGTAGGCATCGCTGTGCGGCGTGGCGTCCGTGCTGTACCAGTCAGCGCGCACCACGGGCCGCGTAACGCCGCCCAGCGTCGCCGTCGTCACCTGGACACGCTGCTGCGCATGCTGGCGCACGCCATAGTAATCAGTGAAATGCTGTGCGATGTCCGCCGCCGGGGTGGCAGGAAAGACGGCCGCCCCGGCATGCACCGGCAAGCCCGCAACGGTCAACAAGGAGATGGCGGCAAGACGAAATAACTGCATGCAAAGCCTTTATGGATGGGCTATCAAAAACACGATGCATGTAATTGTATTTAAATCTATTAATTTTTACAATTAATAAATATATTTTTTATAATTGCTGGATATACGGAGCAAAGCAGGATGAGGCCGGGTCCGCCAGGCGGGCACCGGCACCAGTGGACGATTTAGTGCTGACCGATCTTCATGATCTTCAACGCGTTCGTGCCGCCGACCTTGCCCATCGGCTCGCCCCAGGTCAGCACGACGGTGTCTCCCTTGGTCACGACTTTATGTTCCACCAGCAAATCTTCCGCCTGCTGCAAAACCTTGTCGCGGTCCGTGCCGGACGTCAGTTCCAGGGTGCTGACGTTGCGGTACAGGGCCAGCTTGCGGCGCGTGCCCACGCTCGGGGTCAGGGCCACGATGGGGATGTCGATGTTGCAACGGCTCATCCACAGCGCCGTGGAGCCCGATTCCGTCAGGGTGGCGATCGCTTTCACGCGCAGGTGGTGGGCTGTAAACAGCGCGCCGTAGGCGATCGACTGGTCGATGCGCGAGAACGTGGCGTTGAGGAAATCGGCATCGAGCTTGCAGGTATCCCACTTTTCCGCGTCCAGGCAGATGGCGGCCATCGCTTCCACCGTTTCGATCGGGTAGCGGCCCGAGGCCGTTTCCGCCGACGTCATGACGGCATCCGTGCCATCGAGCACGGCGTTGGCCACGTCGGACACTTCCGCGCGGGTCGGCACGGCGTTAACGATCATCGATTCCATCATCTGCGTTGCCGTGATGGCCAGCTTGTTCGACGCGCGCGCCATCTTGATCATGCGCTTCTGCAGGGCCGGCACGGCCGCGTTGCCCACTTCCACGGCCAAATCGCCACGG
This sequence comes from Janthinobacterium sp. GW823-FHT03B06, assembly GCF_058796955.1. Classification (NCBI taxonomy): domain Bacteria; kingdom Pseudomonadati; phylum Pseudomonadota; class Betaproteobacteria; order Burkholderiales; family Oxalobacteraceae; genus Janthinobacterium; species Janthinobacterium sp. GW823-FHT03B06. The sequence goes on along the minus strand of NZ_JBXAJE010000001.1, from coordinate 563,122 downwards.
GCCACCATGATGCCGTCGGAGGCGTCGAGGATTTCTTGCAGCGCGGGAATGGCTTCCGCCCGTTCGATCTTGGCGATCATCATCGGCTTGTGGTCCCACGCTTCACCGGCGATATTGGCCAGCTGGCGCGCCATCACCATGTCCGTGGCGTTTTTCGGGAAGGACACGGCCACGTAATCGGCCTGGAAGCTCATCGCCGTTTTCACGTCTTCCATGTCTTTCGCCGTCAGGGCTGGCGCGGACAAGCCGCCGCCCTGGCGGTTGATGCCCTTGTTGTTCGACAATTCGCCGCCGATTTTCACGGTCGTGTGGATTTCGCTGCCGACGACCTTGTCCACCGTCAGGACGATGAGGCCATCGTTGAGCAACAATACGTCGGCGGTGCGCAAGTCGCGCGGCAATTCCTTGTAGTCGAGGCCGCAGCGCTCGATGTTGCCCAGTTCGCCGTTTTCGCCCCATTTCGCGTCGAGGATGAACTTGGCGCCGTTTTCCAGAAAAATCTTGCCTTCTTCAAACTTGCCGACGCGAATCTTCGGGCCTTGCAAGTCGGCCATGATGGCCACTTCGCGGCCGCACAGCGCTGCCGCTTCGCGCACCATGCGGGCACGGTCGATATGGTCTTGCGCCTTGCCATGCGAAAAGTTCAGGCGCACGACGTCGACGCCGGCCTTGAACATGCGGACGAGGGTATCGATATCGTTCGAAGCGGGGCCGATGGTGGAAACGATCTTGGTGGCGCGTTGCTGTACTTGCATGGTCATGGTGTGCTGCTTTCTATATGAGTTGCTACAAGGGCCGGCCTTGTGGGCCGGCCGTCCTGGTGCGCTGGATCAGCGCTGGTTCTTCTTACTTGGCCGCCATCAGGGCGACCGTGGTGTCGAGCATGCGGTTCGAGAAACCCCACTCATTGTCGTACCACGACGATACTTTCACCAGACGGCCCGACACCTTGGTCAGGGTCGAATCGAAGTTCGACGAAGCCGGGTTGTGGTTGAAGTCGATCGAGACCAGCGGTTCGGTCTGGTAGGTCAGGATGCCTTCCAGGGCGCCTTCCGACGCGGCTTTCATCAGCGCGTTGACTTCTTCCACGGTGGTGTCGCGCTTGGCGATGAAGGACAGGTCGACCAGCGAGACGTTGATCGTCGGCACGCGGATGGCGAAGCCGTCCAGCTTGCCATTCAGCTCAGGCAGCACCAGGCCCACGGCGGCGGCGGCGCCCGTCTTGGTCGGGATCATGCTCATGGTGGCCGAACGGGCGCGGCGCAGATCTTCATGCATCACGTCGGACAGCACCTGGTCGTTCGTGTAGGCGTGCACGGTGGTCATCAGGCCCGATTCGATGCCGATGGCGTCGTTGAGGGGTTTGACCAATGGCGCGAGGCAATTCGTCGTGCACGAAGCATTCGAAATCACTGTGTCCGATGCCTTCAAGACATGCTGGTTGACGCCGAACACGATGGTGGCGTCCACGTCCTTGCCGCCCGGCGCGGAAATGATGACTTTCTTTGCCCCGCCCTTCAGGTGGGCCGAGGCTTTTTCCTTGGTCGTGAAGAAACCCGTGCATTCGAGCACGACGTCCACGCCCAGTTCTCCCCACGGTATCAGGGCCGGGTCGCGCTGCGCGAAGACGCGGATGCGGTCGCCATTGACGAGCATATTGTCGCCGTCGATGGTGACGACGCCGGGAAACTTGCCGTGCACCGTGTCGTAGCGCGTCAAATGCGCATTCGACTTGGCGTCGCCCAGGTCGTTGATGGCGACGATCTCGATATCCTGTTGCTTGCCGCCTTCATAAAACGCGCGCAAGACGTTGCGGCCGATGCGGCCATAGCCATTGATGGCAACTTTGATGGTCATGCTGTCTCCTTGTTGTTTTCTACTGAGTTCGTAAAGCCAACCCAAGTGCAAAGCTGGGGTCAGACCCGGCGGGGGAATACGCCCCAGTGGGGCGCATTCCGATCACGCAGTGACTGACCCCAAAAATTAACCGCTGTTGCGCAACCCCGCCGCAATGCCATTGATCGACAAATGTATCCCCGTGCGGGCCGCCGCATCCTGTTTACCCTCGCGGAAACGTTTCAGCAGCTCCACCTGCACGTGATTGAGCGGGTCGATATACGGGAAACGGTTACGTATCGAACGCTGCATCAGCGGGTTGGCTTGCTGCAACTCTTCCTGGCCCGTGATCAGCTTCAAGGCGTCCAGGGTGGCCGCGTATTCGGTGCGGATGCGCGTAAAGATGGCGTCGCGCAGGGCCTTGTCCTTGACGAGTTCCGCATACTTGCCGGCGATGGCGATGTCGCTCTTGGCCAGCACCATGTCCATGTTCGACAGCAGGGACGTGAAGAAAGGCCAATCCGTGTACATGCCGCGCAGCACGTCCGCCCCGTCGGCGGGATGGGCGGCCAGGTAGGCTTGCACGGCGGAACCGAAACCGAACCAGCCCGGCAGCATCAAGCGGCATTGGGCCCAGCTCAACACCCAGGGAATGGCGCGCAAATCCTCGATCGAGGTCGACTTCTTGCGCGAGGCGGGACGGCTGCCGATATTCAGGGCGGCAATTTCCGCAATCACCGTCGATTCCCAGAAATACTGCTCGAATCCGTCCGTGCCGTAGACGAGGTCGCGGTAGGCGTTCAGGGCCGTGCCGGACAGTTCTTCCATGGCGGCCAAATGGCCCGCGCCGGCCGACGCCTTCGGCTGCAGCTGCGCCTGCGGCAGCAGGGTCGACTGGATGGTGGCGGCCACCAGCACTTCCAGGTTGCGGCGCCCTACTTCCGGGTTCGCATACTTGGCCGTGATGACTTCGCCCTGCTCCGTCAAACGGATCTGTCCCTGCACGGCACCTGCCGGCTGGGCCAGGATGGCTTCGTAGCTGGGTCCGCCGCCGCGGCCCACGGAACCGCCGCGGCCGTGGAACAAACGCAGCTTGATCCGGTATTCCTTGAACACCGTCACCAGCTCGATCTCGGCCTTGTAGAGTTCCCAGCCGGAGGTCAGGAAGCCGCCGTCCTTGTTGCTGTCGGAATAACCGAGCATGACTTCCTGCTGGTCCGCGCGCGACGCCAGCAAACCCCGGTAGAACGGCAAGCCGAACGCGCGCGCCATGATGGCGGGGCCGGCGCGCAAATCGTCGATCGTTTCGAACAGGGGAATGATGTTGACGTCCACTTCGCGGCGGTCCTGGCGCAGCAGACCCACTTCTTTCAGCAGCAAGGCCACTTCCAGCAAGTCCGACACGCTGGCCGCCTTCGAGATGATGCAGTTCGGCACCGATTCCTTGCCATATTTGACGTGGGCTTGGCGCACGGCGCGGAAGATGTCGAGTTCGGACGTCGTTTCTTCCGAATACTGCGCATACGGCGACGTCAGCAGGCGTGGCGACTCCAGCTCGGCCAGCAGCACGGCGATACGCTGCTCTTCATCGAGGTCCAGGTAGACGAGGCCCGGCTGGGCGCCGGCGAACAGTTCGCCCACGACGCGCTCGTGCACGTCGGAATTCTGGCGCAAATCGAGCGGCGCCAGCGAAAAGCCGAACACCTTGACGGCACGGCGCAGCTGGCGCAGCCGGCCCCGCGCCAGCGCGCGCAAGCCATTGCTGACGAGCGAATGCTGGACCACGTCCAGGTCGGCCAGCAGCTCGGCGGCGGCAGCGTAAGGCTGCACGCCGTCCGCTTGCTGGCCCTTGCCAGAGAGCACCACGCGCGTCGCATCGAGGCGCGCATGGATGCCGTGCAGGGCGCGGCGGTACGGCTCGTCGACCCGGTGCGGCGAGGCATCGGCCGAGCGCTCAGCCAGCGCGCGCAGCGGCTCGCTGCAGGCGTTCAGGATTTGTGCCAGCGACAGTTGCGAAGCGAGCTTGCGCAATTCACCCAAGTAAAAGTCGAGCACCTTGTCGGCTTGCGTCTGCAGGGTGCTGCGCAGGATGTCGGCCGTGACGAAGGGATTGCCGTCGCGGTCGCCGCCTATCCAGCTGCCCACTTTCATGAAATTGGGCAATTCCGCATCTTCCCAGCGGGCATCGCGCTGGGCCAGCATGGTTTCCAGCGACGAATACAGTTTCGGCAATTCGCGCAAGATCGTGTGGTCGTAGAACGACAGGCCGTTGGCCACTTCATCCATGACGGACAGCTTGCTCGTGCGCAACAGGCGCGTTTGCCACAGGGTCACGATGCCGCGGCCCAGCGCTTCTTCGTTCTGCTCCGCTTCTTCCGGCGTCATTTGTACGCGGTCGCGCTCGCTCAACAGGCGCGCGATGGCCATCTGACAATTCTGGATGCTCTTGCGCTGCACTTCCGTCGGGTGCGCCGTGAACACGGGGCTGACAAACGCATCTTCAAAGAACGTTTCCAGCGCATCGGCCTTGCCCGCGTCAAACACATTGCCGACGGCATGGCTGAGGCTACCCTGACGCGGCGGCGAACCGGCGATCAAATGGGCGCGCGTGCGGCGGATGTGATGCTGGTCTTCCGCAATGTTGGCCAACAGCGAGAAATAGCTGAAAGCGCGCGTCAATTGTGTGGTTTCTTCCTGCGACAGCGCTTGCAGCGCGTCCGACAGCTGCGCGCGCGCCGCTTCATCATTATCGCGGCGGAAACGAATGGCCAGCTGGCGCACATGTTCGATGCGCTCGAAGGCGGGGTCGCCCAGGTGGTTGCGGATGGCGTCGCCCAGCAGACGGCCCAGCTGGCGGATATCGCTGCTCAGCAGCTCGTCTTTCACTTCATTCATTTGCATGGTATGTATTTCCTGGGGCGGCCACGGTGGCACCGCACAGATTGCGTAGTACGCGCTCCCCGGCCGGGAAACGCCCATCATCCGATTTTTGTAGTAAATTTACCTTATTGCTTCACCATCCTCTTGATTTTCATCAATAAAATCCATGCTCAAAGGGCCAACAAGGGCCTGCAAGCTATTTACCAGGGCAACAATATGAAAATTTACTACGCATTTAAGCGAAAGGCAATCAACTTTTGTCTTTCGAGGATCAAAAGTGACGGCGCAACACACAGGGCCGGCGCTCTCCTGTATGCTGCGGATGAAACAAGGATGTAATCCACATCTTATGAACGATGCCCATGCGACTGACTGCCTACACTGACTACACCTTGCGCACCCTGATGTACCTGGGCGTGCACCGCGACCACCTTGTCACCATCCAGGACATCGCCGACCTGCATGCGATTTCCAAGAATCACCTGATGAAGGTGGTGCACCAGCTGGGCCTGTCGGGCATCGTGGAAACCGTGCGTGGGAGGAATGGCGGCCTGCGCCTGGCGCGCGACCCGGCCGAGATCAATATCGGCACCGTGGTACGCGAAACGGAAAATGACTTTTTTATGGCGGAATGTTTTAACAAGGAAAACAATACCTGCCCGCTGACGCCCGATTGCCTGCTGAAAGCCAAGCTGGGCCAGGCCACGGCCGCCTTCCTGGCCGTGCTCGACACGGTAACCCTGGCATCGATACTCGAAGCGACGCCGGGCGCGCCCGCGCTGGCGGCGGGCGTGATTCCCCTGCGCGTGGCCAAATAAGCGCGTGCCACAAACAACAATGCCCGGCGAACCGGGCATTGTTTCCTGCAGTAGCTACCTAAAAAACATCAATGCGCGCTGGCGCCTGCCGCGCCGATGCCCGTTTCCGAACGCATTTGCTGCGCTTCGTAGCCGGCGCGGTCGATGCGCGCGCGGGGGCTCTTGTCGAGCACCGAGAACAGCCAGATGCCGACGAAGCCCGCCGTCATCGAGAACAGCGCCGGCGAAGCGTACGGGAACAGCGCTTCGCCATGACCGAGCACGTCGACCCACACGGACTTCGACACCACCGTCAGCGCCACGGCCGTGATCAAGCCCAGGAAGCCGCCGATGGTGGCGCCCCGCGTGGTGCAGTCTTTCCACAGCACCGACATGAACAGCACGGGGAAGTTGGCCGAAGCGGCAATCGCGAAGGCTAGCGAGACCATGAAGGCGATGTTCTGCTTTTCAAAGGCGATGCCCAGCACCACGGCGATGATGCCCAGCACGATCGTCGTCACGCGCGACACTTTCAATTCGTTGGCGCCCGTGGCCTTGCCCTTCTTGATGACGGTGGCATACAGGTCGTGCGACACGGCCGACGCGCCCGACAGGGTCAGGCCGGCCACGACGGCCAGGATGGTGGCGAACGCGACCGCCGACATGAAGCCGAGGAAGACGTTGCCGCCCACGGCCTTGGCCAGGTGCACGGCCGCCATGTTGTTACCACCCAGCAATTTGCCGGCCGCATCCTTGAACTCGGGATTGGTGCTGACCAGCACGATGGCGCCAAAGCCGATGATGAAGGTCAGAATGTAGAAATAGGCGATCCAGGTGGTGGCCCAGAACACGGACTTGCGCGCTTCCTTGGCGCTCGGCACGGTGAAGAAACGCATCAGGATGTGCGGCAGGCCGGCCGTGCCGAACATCAGCGCCATGCCGAACGAGATGGCCGAGATCGGGTCCTTGATGAAGGAACCGGGGCCCATGATGGCTTCCTTGGTGGCATGCACGTCCACCGACTTGGCGAACAGCGCTTCCGGGCTGAAGTTGAATTGCGCCAGCACGGCCACGGCCATGAAGGTGGCGCCGCCCAGCAGCATCACGGCCTTGATGATCTGCACCCAGGTGGTGGCCGTCATGCCGCCGAACAGCACGTAGATCATCATCAAGGTACCGACCAGCACGACGGCGATCCAGTATTCGAGGCCGAACAGCAGCTTGATCAGCTGGCCCGCGCCCACCATCTGCGCGATCAGGTAAAAGGCCACGACGACGAGGGTGCCGGAGGCCGAGAAAATGCGGATCGGCGCCTGCTTGAAGCGGTAGGCGGCCACGTCGGCAAAAGTGTAGCGGCCCAGGTTGCGCAGGCGCTCGGCCATCAGAAAGGTGATGACGGGCCAGCCGACGAGAAAACCGATGGCGTAGATCAGGCCATCGTAGCCGTTCAAAAAGACGGCGGCGGAAATGCCGAGAAACGATGCGGCCGACATATAGTCGCCCGCGATGGCCAGGCCATTCTGGAAGCCCGTGATGCCGCCGCCGGCCGTGTAGAAATCGGAAGCCGACTTGGTCTTCTTGGCCGCCCACTTGGTGACGAACAGGGTAAAGATGACGAAGACGGCGAACATGATGATGGCCGTCCAGTTGGTCGGCTGCTTGACTGCCTGGCCGAGGTCGGCGCCGGCCGCTAACGCGGCATTGCTGGCCCCCAGCAAGGCCAGCGCGCTCAGGCCGGCCACGCCGCGCAGCGCATGCTTGGCGGCGCTCATGCCTGCACCCGTGCCTGGATGGCGCTGGTCAGGTCGTCGAATTGCTTGTTGGCACGGCGCACGTAGATGCCCGTGATCACCACGGTAAACACGATGACGAACAGACCGATCGGCATGCCCCAGGTCATCACGCCCGTGCCCGTTTTGGCAGCAAGAAATTCCTTGTCGAACGCGATGAGCAGGATGTAGCCGTAGTACACCAGCATCATCAGGCCCGTCAGGGCCCAGCCGAAGCGCGAGCGCACCTTGACCAGCCGATGATAATTGGGGTCGCTCTTGAGTTTTTGTACCAGATCGTCATGCATGGTGTTGCCTCCGTTATGTAAAAAACTGCTCTTTTCTTGTCGAGCTTGCATTCACGATACGGCGCGAGGCTTACCCGCCCCTTACGGCGGCGTTTTTTTCTCGCAGGGGCAACACACGGCAGTAGAAATCAGTTCAAGGCGGCTGCCGGTCCGAAGAATTCATGGTGCGTCTGCCGTTCCGGCACGCCCAGTTCGCGCAAGTATTGCTTGACGGCCCGCATGAACGGCTGCGGCCCCAGGAAATACGCATCGACGTCGCGCGAGGAGGGCAGCCAGTGATTCAACTGCTCTTTATTCAGCAAGCCGACGGCATCGGGCGCATCTTGTTCGCCGGCGTGTTCCGCGTAGCAGTAGTAACGCTTGAGCTGCGGATGCTGCGCGGCCAGTTCGTCGATCTGCGCGCGGAACGCATGCACGCCGTGGTGGCGCGCCGCGTGGATGAAGTGCACGGGACGCTTGCCGCGCAGGGCCGCGGTCAGCATGGCCAGGGTCGGCGTGATGCCCACGCCGCCGCTGATCAGCACCAGCGGCTTGTCGCTCTCGGTCAGGACGAAGTCGCCCGAGGGCGGCGTCAGCTGCACCGTGTCGCCCGCCTGCACGTGGTCATGGAAGAAATTCGACACCTTGCCGCCCTCTTCCCGCTTGATGCTGATGCGGTAGGTCTGGCCATTGCTGGCGGCGGACAACGAGTACTGGCGGCGCATGGGCACGCCATCGACGTCGACCAGCACGCCGATGTATTGACCTGGCGCAAAGTCGAGCACGGGCTGGCCATCGGCGGGCGCCAGCAGGAAGGATGTAATCTCGCCGCTTTCCACCGTCTTGCTGCGCACGGTAAAGTCGCGCGCGCCGCTCCAGCCGCCCGGCGCGGCCGCTTGCGCCTTGTAGATGCGCCCTTCCTCGCCGGCCAGGATGTCGGCCAGCTGGCCGTAGGCCGCACCCCAGGCGTCGATGACGGCGTCGCTGGCCACCTCTTCGCCCAGCACTTCACGGATCGCCTGCAGCAGGCTGGCGCCCACCAGCGGATAGTGCTCGGCGCGGATCTGCAGGGCCACGTGCTTGTTGACGATGGTGGCCACCAGGTCGCCCAACGCGGCAAGCTGATCGATATGTTTGGCATACATCAACACGCCATTGGCCAGCGCGCGCTGCTGGTCGCCGCTGTGCTGGTGCGCCTGGTTAAAGTACGGCAGCACTTCGGGATGGTCGCGGAACAGGTTCTTGTAGAAATGACGGGTCAGCGCTTCGCCGCCCTGCTCGAGGATGGGGACGGTGGCCGTGATGATGGCGCGTTGTTCTTGGGTCAGCATGTGGAATTCCTTTAGATAGATGAGCAGGCGGTTTTCAGGCCAGTGATTCAATGGCGGGATAAAGATCGTGGTCTTCGCGGCGCATGCGCTGGAACAGCGCGTGCAACACGGTATTGGCTTCGCTGCGGAAGGCGTCCGGTTCGGCTGCCAGGCGCACGGGCGTATTCCAGCGGCCGGCGAAATCGAGGTAGGCGCCGGCGATGCCGTGCATCTCGTGTTCGTACTGGCGCCCCAGCTGGGCCACCGTGGCCACGCCGGACGCCTGCGCGGCCGGATACAGGTAGCGCTGCTCGACGGCCAGGTGCAGCTTGATCAAGCCGCTCATGGCGACGATCTGTTCGGCGATGGCCTGCGCCTGCGCGGCGACACCGCCGCGCGCCAGCCGGCGCAAGTCATCGATGGCGGCCAGGATGGCCAGGTGCTGCTGTTTGAATTTGTCGATATTCATGGCGTGATTCTCTTGTTGAGTGCTGCCAGTGTAGCGGAATTCGCTTAAACATGCAAATTACATGCATCTTTAAAAGTTGCAAATGTTTCCCATAGGAATGTACATCGACATGCGCCACTATGTGCGGCACAGAACACAAGCCATGGCCATGTCTGCCTATAATTTATTCATCACAGCGCGTGCCCGTTTGCGGCCGTGCCGCACCCTCCACTCAGCGAAGGATCAGCATGAACATCAAGACGGGCATGGGCCAGGCGCAACAACTGGCCGGCATCATCAACGAACACCACACGGAACTGCTGGACGGCTGGATGGCCGGCCTGATCGCCCGCCTGGTGCGGCGCGACAAGATCGCCGAAAACGAGCTGCGCCAGCAGGCATCGCAATTCCTGCCGCTGCTGGCGGGCGCGCTGGATAGCGGCGACTCGTTCGACATCGAGGGCGGCGCCTGGGACGACACGCGCCAGCTGCTCGCCGAAATATCGCAGTCGCGCGTGCGCCAGGGCTATTCGCCGATCGACACGGCCAGCTTCATGTTCGCCCTCAAGGAACCGCTGTTCGCCTACCTGCGCAAGGCAATCACGGCGCAGCCGGAGCAGCTGGGCGACGCCATCGTCAGCACCAGCAAATTGTTCGACGAGCTGGGCCTGCTGACCATCGCCGTCTACCAGAAGGCGCGCGAACAGGTGATATTGCGCCAGCAGCAGGAATTGCTGGAGTTATCCACGCCCGTGGTGCAGCTGTGGCAAAACGTGCTGGCCCTGCCCCTGATCGGCACCCTCGACAGCGCCCGCACGCAGGTGGTAATGGAAAGCCTGCTGCAAAAGATCGTCGATACGGGCGCCCTGATCGCCATCATCGACATCACGGGCGTGCCCACCGTCGACACCCTGGTGGCGCAGCACCTGCTGAAGACCATCGCCGCCGCGCGCCTGATGGGCGCCGACTGCATCATCAGCGGCATCCGCCCGCAGATCGCGCAAACCATCGTGCACCTGGGCGTCAACCTGGAAGACGTGATGACCAAGGCCACCCTGGCCGACGCCTTCGTCGTGGCCCTGAAACGCACGGGTTCCAGCATCACCTACCAGCAGCAACAACACTGAGGCGCCTATGGAAAGAATCCCCATTTTACGCATGGGCCGGCTGTTGCTGGTGACGATACAGGTGGACATGCACGACCGCCTGGCGATGACCCTGCAGGATGACCTGACCACCCGCATCGTGACGGACCGCGCCACGGGCGTGCTGATCGACATTTCCGCGCTCGACATCGTCGACTCCTTCATCGGCCGCATGATCAGCAATACGGCGGCGATGGCGAAAATCCTCGACGCGCGCACAGTCGTCGTCGGCATGCAGCCGGCCGTCGCCATCACCCTGGTGGAACTGGGGCTGACCCTGGAAGGCGTGAGCACCGCGCTCAACGTGGAGCTGGGCATCAAGCTGCTGGAACGGGGCGGCGCATGCGCATGACGGGGGCGCCATGCTAGGCGCGCAGGCACAGGAGCGGGCGCAGCCGGGGGCGCAACAGATCCTGCCCCTGCATAACGACGAAGACGTCGTGCGCTTGCGCAAGCAGGTGCGCGACAGCATGGTCGCCATGGGTTTTGGCCTGATCGAACAGACCAAGATCATCACGGCGGCCAGCGAACTGGCGCGCAACACCCTGCGCTACGGCGGCGGCGGCGAGGCGCGCATCGCGCGCGTCAGCGATGGCGCGCGCCAGGGCCTGGAACTGCGCTTCGTCGACGCGGGACCGGGCATTGACGATATTCCCCTGGCGCTGACCGATGGCTATACCAGCGGCGGCGGGCTGGGACTGGGGCTGGGCGGCGCCAAGCGCCTGGCCGACGCATTTCACATCGACACGGCGCCCGGCGCGGGCACCACCGTCACCATCGCGAAATGGAAGCTGTTTTGAACCACCAGGAACCACAGCCTGACATTCTCAGGCAAAGAAGTTTTCCCATCGGCGAACCGAGCGAGATCGCCGCGGCCCGCCGCGCCGGCAACGAGCTGGCGCGCCGCATCGGCTTCGACGACGTGCGCACGGGCCAGCTGGCCATCATCATCAGCGAGGCGGCCACCAACATCGTCAAGCACGCGCAGCGCGGCGAGATCCTGCTGCGCAAGGTGCTGCGCGGCGGCACCAGCGGCATCGAAGTGCTGGCCATCGACAACGGCCCCGGCATGGTCAATGTGCGCCAGCACATGCAGGATGGCCATTCCACCACGGGCACCTACGGCGTGGGACTGGGCGCGATACGCCGCCTGAGCCAGGAATTCGACCTGTACACGGGACCCGGCAAGGGCACGGTGCTGATGATGGTGGTATGGGGACCCAACGCCAGCAGCGCCATTCCCGCCCATCCGAACTGGCGCATCGGCGCCGTGTGCCTGCCGCTGGCCTCGGAACAGGTGTGCGGCGACGCGTGGAACGTCGTGTGCGAAGGCCATGAACTGAGCCTGATGGTGGCCGATGGCCTGGGCCACGGACCGCTGGCGGCGCGCGCGTCGGAGCGCGCCAGCGCCCTGCTGGAACACGACACGCCCGGCCTGCCGCCCCTGCCCGCCCCCTTCATCGAACTGGCCCACGGCGCGCTGCGCACCACGCGCGGCGCGGCCATGGCGGTGGCGCATATCGACAGCGCGCGCCGCGAATTGCGCTATGCCGGCGTGGGCAACATCGCCGCCTGCGCCTTCGACGCGCAGCAGCGCCGGCATCTGCTGTCGCATAACGGCATCGTCGGCAGCAATCTGCGCAAGGTGCAGGAATTCTGCTATCCGTGGCAGCTGGGCACGACCCTGATCATGCACTCGGACGGCTTGCACACGCGCTGGGACCTGGAACAGTATCCGGGCCTGGCGCAATGCCACCCCAGCTTGATCGCCGCCGTGCTGTACCGCGATTTTTCGCGCGGGCGCGACGACGTCACGGTGGTGGTGCTGCGCGAACATGAGGAACATCAGGCTGTAACGGCAGAAAGGACAGGTGGGGCATGACGCAACGCATATTGACGGCCCATATCGGCAGCGAACTCGATGTGGTGGGGGCGCGCCAGCGCGCGCGGCAGATCGCCGCTCTGTGCGGCTTCGGCGTGCAGGATCAGGTGCGCATCGCCACGGCCGTGTCGGAACTGGCGCGCAACGTCTACAACTACGCGGGCAGCGGCAAGGTGCATTTCGCCATCGATGGCCAGACGGCGCCGCAGGTGCTCAGCATCCGCATCGAGGACCAGGGTCCCGGCATCGCGCAGCTCGACCGGATACTGGCCGGCACCTACCGCTCGCCCACGGGCATGGGCCTGGGCATCCTGGGCGCGCAGCGCCTGATGGACCGCTGCCATATCCACAGCGCGCCCGGCGACGGCACGCAAATCACGCTGCACAAGCTGTTCCCGCGCGACGCGCCCCTGCTCGACGGGCAAAGCATCGGCACCCTGTCCGGCAGCCTGCAGGCGCTGCCGTCGGATATCACGCTGTCCGAGGTGCAGCAGCAGAACCGCGAACTGCTGAGCACCCTGGCCGAACTGAAGACGCGCCAGGACGATTTGCTGCAGCTGACGCGCGAACTGGAAGACACCAACCGGGGCGTGGTGGCGCTGTTCGCTGAACTCGATGAAAAAGCCGACCACCTGCGCCGCGCCGACCAGATGAAGTCGCGCTTCCTGTCGAACATGAGCCATGAATTCCGCACGCCGCTCAGCTCCATCCGCGCCCTGTCCAAGCTGCTGCTCGATCGCATCGACGGCGAACTGTCGGAGGAACAGGAAAAGCAGGTGCTGTTCATCCTGCAAAGCGCCGTCAGCCTGAGCGACCTGGTGAACGACCTGCTGGACCTGGCCAAGATCGAGGCGGGCAAGGTCGACGTGCACGCCAACAGCTTCCAGGTGGCCGACCTGTTCAGCGCCCTGCGCGGCATGCTGCGCCCGCTGCTGGTGTCCGATACGCTCACGCTCACCTTCATCGACCCCGACCCGGCGCTGCAGATCCATACGGATGAAGGCAAGCTGTCGCAAATCCTGCGCAACTTCATCTCCAACGCGCTCAAGTTCACGGAGGCGGGTGCCATCGTCGTCAGCGCCACGCCCTTGCCGGAGCAGGACGCCATCCGCTTTTCCGTCTCCGACACGGGCCTGGGCATCGATGCCGAAGACGTGCAGCTGATCTTCGAGGAATTCAGCCAGGTGGAAAACCACATGCAGCGCAAGGTCAAGGGCACGGGCCTGGGCCTGCCCCTGTGCCGCAACCTGGCCACCCTGCTCAATGGCACGGTGTCCGTGGACAGCACGCCGGGCCACGGTTCGCTGTTTTCCGTGGTCCTGCCCACCAGCTACCATGCGCCCGAAGGCAGCCTGCCGCCGAGCGCGCCGGCCAACGACAACGGCAACGACCAGCGCATCGGCGTGCTGGTGGTGGAAGACAATCCGCCCGTGCGCCTGCTGTATGAAAAATTCTTGGCCGGCAGCGAATTTCGCGTCGTCCCCGCGCGCAGCGTGCGCGAGGCGCAGGAACGCTGGGAACAGCAGCGCCCCGCCGCCGTCATCCTCGACATCCTGCTGCACGGCGAAACGGCCTGGCACTGGCTGGCCGAGCTGAAAAACGACCCGCTGCGGCGCCAGGTGCCCGTCATCGTCGCCACCGAGATCGACGACGTGCGCAAGGGCCTGGCCCTGGGCGCCGACGCCTATTACGTCAAGCCGCTGTCGCGCCAGCAATTGCTGGCGACCCTGCGCGCGCTGATCGGCAACCAACACCACCGGCAAGAGCCGGTTCCGCCGCAAGGCACAACCACCTGGGACAATGCGCATGCTACCGGATAACAACAGCGATGCTCTGATCCTGAACGTCGATGACAGCGATGGCGCACGCTACGCCAAATCGCGCATCCTCAAACGCGCCGGCTTCAAGGTCATCGAAGCCTCGAACGGCGGCGACGCACTGCTGCGCGCCCGCCAGGACCGCCCTAACCTGATCCTGCTCGACGTCAAGCTGCCCGACATCAACGGTCTGGAAGTGTGCCGCCAACTGAAGGGCGGCGCCGAGACGAACACCATTCTGGTGCTGCAGACGTCGGCCTCGTGCATCGGCACGGCCGACAAGATCCGCGCCCTCGATGGCGGCGCCGACAATTACCTGGTCGAACCGATCGAGGCCGATGAACTGATCGCCAACGTCAAGGCGCTGCTGCGCCTTGGCCGGGTCGAGCGCGCGCTGCGCGACGTGGACCGCCGCAAGGATGAATTCCTGGCCACCCTGGCCCACGAATTGCGCAATCCGCTGGGCCCCATCCGCACGGCGCTGGCCCTGTTGTGCAAGCTCGACCCCGTCGTGCCGGCCGTGCAGGACAATGCGCGCCGCACCATCGGCCGCCATACGGACCACCTGGTGCGCCTGGTGGACGACCTGCTCGACGTGTCGCGCATTTCGCAGGGCAAGATCTCGCTGCAATGGGAAAGCGTGAGCCTGCTCAGCGTCATCCGCAGCGCGCTGGAAACGAGTTCGCACAGCATCGAGGCGCGCGGCCATGCGCTCGACGTGCATCTGCCCAAGGAAGAACTGTGGGTCTGCGGCGACGCCGTGCGCCTGTCGCAGATCGTTGCCAACCTGCTGCTGAACGCGGCCAAGTTCACGGCGCCGGGCGGACGCATCGCGATTTCCGCCGCGCGCGAAGGCGACAACGTGCGCATCCGCCTGAGCGACAACGGCATCGGCATCGCCGCCGCCAGCATCGACAGCATCTTCGGCCTGTTCGAGCAGAGCGGCCATTCGCCCGACCGGGTGCAGGACGGCCTGGGCATCGGCCTGTCGCTGGTGCGCAACCTGGTGACCTTGCACGGCGGCCAGGTCAGCGTGCACAGCCCCGGCGTGGGACTGGGCAGCACCTTCGAAGTGATGCTGCCCCTCGACGCCAACGTGCCCGTGCCGGCCGCCGCGCCGGCGCCCGAAGCGGCCAGCGGCGGCAGCCAGCGCATCCTCGTGGTCGACGACAACAGCGATGCGGCCGACACCCTGGCCGAACTGCTGGAGATGTACGGCCACACGGTGCGCACGGCCTACACGGGCGCGCAAGCGACCGAGCGCACCCTGGAATTCAAGCCCGACATCGTCTTTCTCGACATCGGCCTGCCCGACATGAGCGGCTACGACGTGGCCGGCAAATTGCGCCAGCTGCCGATACCGCAGCAATTCCAGCTCGTGGCGCTGACCGGCTACGGCCAGGAACACGACCGCCAGGCGGCACTGCAGGCCGGGTTCAACGAGCACTTCGCCAAGCCAGTCGATTTCGGCAAGCTGGCCATGCTGGGGCTGCATATCATGCCATGAGCGCAGCATGAGCGGGGGGGCCGGCTGCCGGTTGCCAAGGCGTCGGCTATAATCGGCGGCCGGCGATGGCGCCGCATCGCATCCGCCGCGCCGGGTACCCCACCATTGGAACGATCACATGAAAACCCGCACGCCGCTGCTGCGCATCACCATGATACTGGGCGCCCTGCATGCCCTGCTGGGCTGGCTGCTGCTGCCAGCGCTGCCCGTCGGCCTGGCCGGCTGGCTGCTGGGCGGCGCCGTCCTGCTGGCGTCGACCATGCTGATGCCGATGACCATCTTCGCCCGCGCCGTCACCAACGATGCGCGCCTGGCCGACCGTTTGAGCTGGGCCGGCTCGCTGTGCATGGGCTTTTTTTCTTCGCTATTCGTGCTCACCATGCTGCGCGAACTGCTGATGCTGGTTCCCGCCACCCGCCCCCACGCCCAGGCCTCCGCCGTGGCGGCGCTCGCCCTGGCGCTGCTGGCCACCGTCCTTGGTTTCATCAACGCCCGCCGTGTGGCGCGCGTGCGCGAAGTGACGGTGCCGATTACCGGCCTGCCGGCCGCCCTGCAAGGTTTTAACATCGTGCAGCTGAGCGACATCCACGTGGGCGCCACCATCAAGCGCGCCTACGTGGACGCCATCGTCGCGCGCGCCAACGGCCTGCAAGCGGACGTCATCGCCATCACCGGCGACGTGGTCGACGGCACGGTGGCGCAACTGGCCAGCCATACGGCGCCGCTGGGCGAGCTTCGGGCGCGCCACGGCGTCTTTCTCGTCACGGGCAACCACGAATACTATTCGGGCGCCGCGCCATGGGTGGCGGAATTTCGCCGCCTGGGCTTGCGCGTGCTGATGAACGAACATGCGGTGCTCGAGCACGACGGCGCGCGCCTGGCGCTGGCCGGCGTCACCGATTTCAATGCCGGTGCCTTCGATCCGGATCAACGCAGCGACCCGCAGGGCGCCATCGCCGGCGCACCGGCTGATATCCCCCGCATCCTGCTGGCGCACCAGCCGCGCAGCGCGCCCGAGGCCGAAGCGGCCGGCTACGACCTGCAATTGTCGGGCCACACCCACGGGGGCCAGTTCTGGCCATGGAATCTGTTCGTGCCGCTGCAGCAGCCTTACGTGGCGGGCCTGCACCGGCAAGGCCGCCTGTGGATTTATGTCAGCCGCGGCACCGGTTACTGGGGCCCGCCGAAGCGCATCGGCGCGCCGGCGGAGATCACGTTGTTGCGGCTGGTGGCGGCGTAGAACCTAGTCGGCCCAGCTGGCCATCCATGCCTCGAAACGCGCCACCACGGCCGGCGGATTCACACGCGCCAGCGCGCCTTCCACCGGCTCGCTGTCGCTGACCTCGAACAGCAGCACGAAATCGTCGCGCTGCGCGTCCGCACCAAAACAGCCTTCGGCATCGAGCTGGGCCAGCGCCGCGATACAGGCGTCGAACACGCCGGCGCGGAAGGTGGCGAATGCGACGTCGAACGGCAAGCCACGGTGCGCCTGCAGCAGCAAGCGGTAGGCGCTGTCGAAGTAGGCGCCGCCCTCGTCAAACGCCCACTCCGCCGGGTTCCACAGCATCTCTTCGTCGTATTCCGAGGCGGCCAGCGCTTCGCGGCTGTTCGCCATGGGGCCGATGGTCATGGCGCTGTCGTCGCTGACCAGCGCGAAAGCGTCGATATGCTGCTCCGGATGCGCACGGCGCACGCAGTCGAAAGCCAGGCGCGCGGCGTGCGCCACCAGGGATTGCAGCAGCGCGAAATCGAATGCGGCCGGGTCGATGACGCTCGCGCGCGCCAAGCTGTAGCCGTCGGCCAGCGCCGCCTGGCAACGGGCGACGTAGGCGGCGTGCGCCTCGGCTTCGCTGGCGTAGTGCGTGCGCGTCTCCGCGCCCCAGGTCATAGCCGCGCCGCTGGCCGTCCAGACGGTCGTACCGAATACGCGCGCTTCCTGGAAGCGGGCAGGCTGATCGCCGTCAAAGGTGTAAAACAGACTGTAGTTATCAGGCATGAGAATTTTTCTTTGTTTAATCGGGCCGCATCTGCGCGGCGAAATCGCGCTGGCGGAACTGCTCCAGCAAGAAATCGACGAAGACGCGCGTCTTCGCGGGCAGCAGCTTCTTGCTCGCATAGTACACGGACAGGGGGCCGGAA
The DNA here is from genome assembly GCF_058796955.1 of Janthinobacterium sp. GW823-FHT03B06. Lineage (NCBI taxonomy): Bacteria > Pseudomonadati > Pseudomonadota > Betaproteobacteria > Burkholderiales > Oxalobacteraceae > Janthinobacterium > Janthinobacterium sp. GW823-FHT03B06. The sequence goes on along the minus strand of NZ_JBXAJE010000001.1, from coordinate 545,305 downwards.
TCGGCATGCCAGCCGGGCAGCAGGCGGATCAACGCGCCGCTGCGCAAGTGGGCCAGCGCGTGCGGCATGGGCAGCAGCGCCACGCCGACACCCTGGATGGCCGCCTGCGCCATCGCTTCCGGATCGTCGAAGATGGCGCGCGGCCGGCATTCGGCCACGCCTTCGCCGCCCGCTCCATCGCGCAATATCCAGCTGCGCAATCTGCCGCTGCCGGCCGAGCGGCGCGCCACGCCGTCGAGTTGCGCCAGATCCGAAGGATGGGCGGGCATGGCCTTGCCCTGCATGAAGGCGGGCGACGCCGTGGCGACGACGAGGGCGTGGCCGAGTTCACGGGCCACCACGCCGGGGGTCAGCTCGATGCCGCCGCCGATGGCCACGTCAAAGCCCTCGCCGATCAAGTCGACTTGCCGGTTGTCGAAATGGCAGTCGGGAATGACGCCCGGGTAGCGCGCGATGAAGTCGCCCAGCAAGGGCACCACATAGCTGCGCCCGAACGACGGCGCCATGCTGATTTTCAGGATACCGGCCGGCTGGCCGCCCTCTTCGGCCACGCCGGCGATCGCCTCGCGCAAGGTGGACAGGGCGCCGGCTATCTGCTGCAGGAAGCGTTCGCCCCCTTCCGTCAGGGTCAGGCGGCGCGTGCTGCGCTGGAACAGGCGCAGTCCCAGGCTCGCTTCCAGCCGCGCCACGTTCTTGCTGACGGCCGCCGGCGTCAGCCCCAGGCGGCGCGCGGCCGCCGAAAAACTGCCCAGTTCGGCAGACAGCACAAACGATTGCAAGTGATTGAGGGCATCCATGCGCCTATTCTACCCGCTCACTTGATCGTTTTAGTTGAAAGTGATTGTAGCGATTCATGGCTAGCGCGGCAGGAATGAAACCTAGATACTGAATTCCTCGACTCCTCACACAGAAAGCCCATCATGCAAACCCAAAGCAACCATACCCAGTCACTGCTGAACAAGATCGCCTTTGTGACGGGCGGCTCGCGCGGCATCGGCGCGGCCATCGTGCGCCGCATGGCCAGCCAGGGCGCCCATGTCGTCTTCACCTATCAAAGCTCGGCCGCCGAAGCGCAGGCGCTGGCCGCCAAGGTGGAAGCGGCCGGCGGCAAGGCGCTGGGCGTGCAGGCCGATGCGGCTGATGCCGCGGCCCTGACGGCCGCCATCGACCAGGTGGCTGCGCAATTTGGCCGTGTCGACATCCTCGTCAACAACGCGGGCGTATTCCTGCCCGGCGCCATCGATGATTTTTCGCTGGCCGACTTCGACAAGACGATTGCCGTCAACGTGCGCGCCGTGTTCGTGGCCATCAAGGCGGCCGTGGCGCACATGCAGACGGGCGGGCGCATCATCAATATCGGCAGCACGAATGCGCACCGCATGCCGTTCGGCGGCGCGGCCGCCTACGCCATGAGCAAATCGGCGCTGAGCGGCCTGACGCAAGGCCTGTCGCGCGACCTGGGACCGCGCGGCATCACCATCAACAACGTGGAACCAGGCCCCGTCGCGACCGACATGAACCCGCCCACGGGCGACTTCGCCGACCTGATGCACGGCCTGATGGCCCTGCCCCGCCACGGCACGGCCGATGAAATCGCCGGCATGGTGGCTTACCTGGCCAGCGACGAAGCGGCGTTCGTCACGGGCGCCGGGCTGAAGATCGACGGCGGTTTTGCCGCCTGATCCAGCCCGAACATCAGCGAACGGTGCGCCGCCACGCCCGCCATGGCGCCGTCGGCCACCGCGAACGCCACGCTGCCGGCCATGCGGCCCGCGTCACCGCAGCAAAAGACGCCGGGCACGCAGCTGGCCTTTTGCTCGTCGGTGCGCACGAACGGACCCATGGCGCCCTCTTCCAGCGCGCAGCCCAGCGTCACAGCCAGGGCACTGGCCAGGCGGGTGCGGGTGGCCACGAACAGGCCGGCCATCGCATGGCGACTGCCGTCGGCCATGACCACGTCGGCCACGCCGTCGATCCGCGCCACGGGCGTGCGCACCACCGTCACGCCGCGCGCCTCGAGTTGCGCCAGCTGCGCCGCATCGGGTTCGAACGCGCCATTCAGGAAAAAAGTGACCGTGCCCCAGTCGGGCAGCATCAGCGCATGGTGCATCGACAGGGGCCCCGTGGCCAGCACGCCGATGGTGCCCTGCTCCAGTTCATAGCCGTGGCAATAGGGGCAGTGAAAGACGCTGGCGCCCCAGCGCTCGGACAAGCCATCGACGGGCGGCAGCTCGTCGATCACGCCGGTGGCCAGCACCAGGCGGCGGCCGTGAACGACATTGCCGTCCGCCAGGATCACGTCGAAGCCATCGCCATTGGGGCTGGCCGCCGCCTGCACGGCCGTGCCGTCCAGCCAGGACACGGTGGCATACGCCAGCAGCTGCGCCTTGCCCTCGGCGGCGATGGCGGCCGTCCCGCTGCCGTCCTGGGTCAGGAAACCGTGGGAGTGGCTGGCGTAGCGGTTGCGGCGCTGGCCGCCGTCGATCACCAGCACGCGGCGGCGCGCGCGCGCCAGTTGCGTGGCGGCGGAAAGGCCGGCGTAGCTGCCGCCGACGATGATGGCGTCAAAGATGTGCATGGGGTGCTCCTCGGTGGATGGCATATTGTTGGCTGAAACGGTCGGCCAGGTCGGCCAGGGTGACGGCGCCGAAGCGCCGGATCAGCAGCGCCTCGGCTTCGTCGAAGGCGCCGGCCAGCGACTGGTTGACCACCTGCTCCACCAGGCAGCCAGGCTGGTCGACGCGGTTGCCCATGGCGAAGATGGTGGGCGAACCGACGGCCACGTAGATGTCTTGCAGGGTCACCCTGTGCAGGTCGCAGACGATGCGCCAGCCGCCGCCATGCCCCTTGCCCGAGGCCACGTAGCCGCGCTCGCGCAAGCCGGCCATCACGCGCCGCACCAGCACGGGGTTGGTGTCCAGGCAGCCGGAGAGTTCCTCGGACGTCATCGGGCGTCCCGCGTGGGCCATGTGCAGCAGCACATGGAGGATCGATGATAGTTTGCTGTCGCGTCTCATGTAACTCATGATAGTACATAAGTTCCGCATATGCAAACGAGTTGCAAAATCCTGCACAAAAAAAAAGGGGTCAGACCCTGTCGGGTCTGACCCCAGCCTTTGCTTCAGGGTGATTTTTTAAGCTGCGGATGTTTCCTTGCGACGCCGTCCCCGCCACCACAGCAGCAAGGCCAGCAGCACCAGCACGGCGACGATGATGGCGGCGCGGGCGAGGCCGATCAGGTTCGACGGCGCGCCGCCATTGCGCAGGGTCGTCACCTGTTCCGCCGTCACCTTCACGTCAGGATTGCCGTACATCTTTTGCACGTAATTGCCGAGGGTGACGATCTGCTCGTCCGACAGGGTCTGGCGGAAGGCTGGCATCAGGTGTCCCGCAGTATGATTACCCTTGCCATCCTGCCGCTCCACCCCATCGAGGATTGCCATCACCAGATTGTTGCTGTTGCTGCGGCCCGTCGCCGAGTTGTGGAACAAGGGCGGCAAGCTGCCGTCGAAACTGCCCTCGCCCTTCGCCTGGTGGCAGCTGGCGCACTGCGCATCGTACAGCTGCGCACCCGACATCTTGTTCAATTCCTGCGGCAGCGCCACGCCGCGGATCGCATTGAGCTCATCGCCCGCCTGGCCCCATTGCGTCACCGGTTTCGTATCCGCCTTGTCGCGGATGGCGGGTACGCTCTTGATGTAGTGCGCGATGGCGCTCAGGTCCGCGTCGCTCAGGTGCTTCAGGCTATGGTCGATGGCTTCGGCCATCGGTCCGGCTGCCTGCCCCCGGTGCGCGGCGCGGCCCGTGCGCAGGTAGTCGACCAGGTCTTGCTGGCTCCAGCTGCCGATGCCGCTGTTGGCGTCCGAGGTGATGTTCGGCGCAAACCAGGTACCCAGATCAAAGCCCCCCAGCTCCTTCGACAGCTGCTCGGCCATCAGCGCGTTGCGCGGCGTGTGGCAGGTGCTGCAGTGGGCCAGCCCTTGCGCCAGGTAGGCGCCACGGTTCCACTCCATGCTCTTGGCTGGATCGGCCACGAACGGCTTCTTGTCGAGGAAGAGCCAATTCCAGCCCGCCATCGACAGGCGGATGTTGAACGGGAACGGCAAGTCCGTCTGTGTTGCCGGCGCCGTGTCCACCGCCGCCACGCCATGCATGAAGTAGGCGTACAGGGCGGCCGTGTCGTCATCCGTCACCCTGGCGTAGGCCGTGTAGGGCATGGCCGGGTACAGGTGCGCGCCGTCGGCCCGCACGCCATGGCGCACGGCGTCGGAAAACTGCTTGAGCGTGTAGTTGCCGATGCCGTGCGTTGTCGATGGCGTGATGTTGGTGGCGACGATGGCCCCTAGCGGCGTGGCCAGGGACAGGCCGCCCGCCATCGGCTTGCCGCCAGGGACGCTGTGGCAGGCGATGCAATCGCCCGCCGTCGCCAGGTAGCGGCCACGTTCGATGGCCTGCACGTCGGCGCCAGGGGCGTTCGCCGCCAGCACGGGCAAGGCCAGTGCCAGCAAGGCGGCGCCGGCCGCCGTTCTGAAGGTCGCCATCATGCTGTTCCTCCCTGTTGTTCGTCGAGGATATGCTTGACGGTGCGCAGTGCCACGGCCAGGCCGTTTTCCGTCGAATTGCAGGTGCCGGACGTGGGCAGCACGCCGGTGCTGCACAGGAACAGGTTGGCATGATCAAACGTGCGGCCCCACTGGTCGCACACGGCCTTGGCCGGATCGGAACCCATCGACAGGGTGCCGCAGATGTGCTGGTTGTTGGCGAACACGCCTTCCTTGCTGTGGCGCAGATTGGTGCCGCCCATCAGTTTGGCGATCTGCTCGAAATCCTGCTTCGAGCGCTCGTGGCCCCGTTTCGTGTAGTCGTCGATCGCATAATGCGCCTGCGGCTTGGGGATGCCCATGGCATCCTTCTCGCTGCTGAGGGCGATGCGGTTTTCCGGGTTCGGCAGCACTTCCAGCACGTTTTTCAGGCTCATTTCGCGCGCCGAGCGGAAACGCAGCTGCTGTTCGAATTCCGCGCCAAACACGCCCTTGCCGATCAACTCCCTGGTCGCGCCATCGACGCGCGAAATGTTCGTGAAATCGAGGCGGTATGGCGAATGCTGGCTGCGGAAGTCGCCGTCGCGCATGGTGTTGATGGAATTGGGACTTTGCGGGCCCCGGCCCAGCCACAGGTCTTCATCGGCGTCGAAGGTGATCGAGGTGCTCGGGTGGTCCATCAGGTTGCGGCCCACCATGTCGCTGCTGTTGGCCAGGCCGTTCGGGTACTTGTCCGTGGCGGAAACGAGCAGCAAGCGGGGGCTTTCGATGCCGTTGGCGGCCAGGATGAAGGTCCTGGCCGTGACCCGGTGACTTTTTTTATCCACGTCGTAGTACAGGGCGGCCGTGATGCGGCCCTGCGCATCGTGTTCCAGCTTGTAGACATTGGCGTTGCAGACGATCTTCACGCCCGCGTCTTCCGCCTGCTGCGCGGCGATGCCGCCGTGGTATTGCGCGTCGATGGGGCAGATCGGCTGGCAGCTGTTGTTGCCGCAGCAGGCCGGGCGGCCATCGTAGCTGACGCTGTTGCGCGCCACCGTATTGCCGACCACCTTGAACGACGGGTCGAGGCGCTCGCGGATGCGGCGCATCGCGTACGGCTCCGTCACGGCATCCATCGGGAATGGCTGCTTGCGCGGCGAACCCGTGTTCTCGGCACCCGAGACGCCCATGATCTCTTCCGCTTCCTGGTAGAACGGCTCCAGGTCTTCGTAGCTGATGGGCCAGTCGACGCCCACGCCATACAAGGTATGGATGCGGAAATCGTTCGGCACGTTGCGCCACGCCTGTGCGGCCCAGTGCCACGAGGTGCCGCCGAACTGGCGGATGTACTCTGCCGGGTACGGGTACGGGCCCGCCTGCACCAGGTAGCCATTGTCCTTCGGCTAGTAGATCGGGTGCGGCGCCGTGGCCACCGACGGATACGGCGACATCCAGTCGCTGCGGCGCGTCGTGTTGCGGAAACGGGCGACGATTTCGCCGCGCGACACGCGCGGGCCTGCTTCCAGGATCAGCACCGAGGCGCCGGCCAGCGCCAGCTTGCGCGCGGCCAGCGAGCCGATGATGCCGGAGCCGATGACGAGGTAATCGGCGGAGAGTTGTTCAGCCATGATGGCTCCTTAAATGGGTTTTCTGGCCCAGCTGCCGTAGGCGCCGTAGGAATACGTGGGGGGCTTGAGCACGTCGGCCACGACGGCCGCGTTCAGCGCCTGCTCGTAGGCAACGCAGACGGCCGCCTCGCCCGTGCCGACGATGCCCAGGTACCAGGCGCTGGCGATCTGGCGCGGCAGGGCCGCCAGCGGCGACAGTGCCGGGTCGAGCGCATCGAGCGCTTCCTGCAGGCCGGCCGCCTGCAAGCCCTGCGCATTGATCAGGGCCAGCAGCGCGCGCACATTCGCGGGGAAGGCAGCGTCCTGCGCCACCAGCGCCTCATACAGGCGTTTAGCCAGCACGGGATCGAGCACCTGGCGCCCCACCAGCATGGCCGACACGCCGAGGAAGGCGCCCTGCTCCGCACTGGCGACCGGTTCGGCCAGCGCCCAGGGAATCAGCGCCGCGGCCGAAGCCGACAGCAAGCCGGCCAGCACCATGCGGCGGCCGGGATTCAGGGGGCCGCGGCCCTCCTTGTTGTGTGTAGCGTCCAATTGAAGCTCCCGTGAGTTCAGCAACCGTTCAGAAAGAATGCTTGAGACCGACCATCACCACCGTCTGGCCGCCGTTCGACGACGGCGTGCCGTTTTGCGAATCGCCGACCGAGGCGACGGCGTCGACGATGGCGCCGTTCTGGCCCAGGGTCTGGCCGCGCGCCAGCTGGCGCGCTTCGATCAGGTAGATCGCCGTGCGCTTGGACAGCGCGTAATTCTGTTCGAACGACAGCTGGCGGTAGCGCGCGCGGTCCGACACGCCGTTGGCGCGGCTGGCGTAGGTGTCGCTGTAGCCTGCGGACAGGAACCACTGCGGCGTCCACTGGTAGCTGGCGATCAGGCCGGCCGTGTTGAAGATGGCCGTGTCGCGGAACGTGGAATGGCTGCCCGCCTGGTATTGCACGTTGCTGGCGTTGGCGCCCACCATCCACTTGCCCATGGTGTAGCGGGCGCTGGCGGCGATGAATTCGATGCTGTCGGCCGAGGCGTAGCCCTGGTTGATGGCGGAGATGCCAAAGCTGGCCGAGGCCTTGTCGCTCCAGCCGGTGCCGTTCTCGCCATTCTTCAGTTTCAGGTAGCCGAGCGCAAATTCCGCCGGCGAGGTGCTGTACTTGACGGCGGCGCTGAAGCTGCTGCCCACGGCATTGCCCTCGGCCGCTTCGCCGAAGCCGTATTGCGCGCTGGCCTGCAAGCCGCGCCACGCTGGCATGCTGTAGGTGACGGAATTGCTGATGCGCACGGTCGTATCGAGGCCGTCGATATCGCCCGGGTGTGCGCCGGTGGCGCCCGTCAAGACGTTGCTCGACGCCAGGGAACCCACGAGCAGGTAGTACGGCGTGTACTGGCGCCCGGCCGTCAGGCTGCCGTAGGCGTGCGATTGCAGGCCCACGTAAGCCTGGCGGTTGAACAGGGCGCTGGCCGAACTTTGCGCACCCGTATCGCTTTCAAAGCCGTTCTCCAGCAGGAACAGCGCCTTCAGGTCGCCGCCCAGGTCTTCCACGCCCTGGAAACCGATCTTGCTGGCGGACAAGTTACCGCTGCGCATGTAGGTGTTCGACTTGCCGCCCTGGTTGCTCGCGTACGCGGTGGCCGCGTCGACCACGCCATAGATGGTGACATTGCTTTGGGCGCAAACGTTTGCGCCGATGAGCGTGGAAACGGCCAGCGCCGCAGCGCGCATGCATGTATGGTTCATTTTTTTCCTGACTTTCCTGTTTTATCTGGCGAAATACGGGCGTGGCGCCCCGTTGCCGCCCCATCAACAATGGGGCATCCGCGGTTCTTCTTGATTTAGATCAAGTACGGCAAATTATACGCTTATTTACTCATATGTAAGTGATTGACTGTAAGGCATAGTCTTATAGCAAAACATTGATGAGTCTTATAGCAAAACCGGAAGGCGCGCAGGCGCGCGCCCGGCAAGGTGCGGCAATGCGCGGAACAGGCATGGGAAAAGCAGCGGCGGCGCGTGTCGAAAAACACGCGCCCGATGATGCTCAGGCAAGGAGAAGTTCGGGGTTCAGCGCAGGATGGCGGGCGCCACCGGCAGGGTTTCGAGGGCAATGAAGGCTTCCAGGGTGCGGCGCATGTCTTCGAACACCTGCTTGCCGTAGGCCGCTTCCAAGTGGGCATATTGCAGGTCGATCAGCTTACCCATCTGCAGCAGCAAACTGGCACCCGCTTCCGACAGGTGCACCTTGCGGCGGCGCTGGTCGCCTTCGAACTTGCTGCGCCCGATCAGGCCGATTTCTTCCATGCGCGCCAGGATGCCGCTCATGCTGGGGCTGGAAATCTGGCAGATCTCGCACAGTTCGCGCGGTTCCAGGGTGGGGCTTTCGTTCAGCGCGCGCATGATGCGCCACTGCTGCTCCGTCACGCCGAAGTGATTGAGGATGGGGCGGAAATGCTGAAGCAGGCTGTCGCGCGCCTTCAGCAGCAGTTGCGGCATGTTCGGATAACGGATCGGTAGCTGCAAGCGGAACTCCCTGGGTGACCGGCAAATGAGCGTCATTATACGGCCGGCCCAGGGCAAACGGCGGACTGGCAACAATGTATTTTTCGCTACGTCCGCCCTGCCCCACGCCCTTCTCCCCGCCCCTCTGCCTCCTCGTGCGCATGCCGCTGCACGGACCACAGCACGCCCGCCGTCAGCAAGACCATCGCGCTCCACTCCAGCGGGCGCGGCATGCGCTGCGCGTAGGCAAAGCCGTACAGCAGCGCGAACAGGGTCTCCGACAGGATCAGCTGGCCCGACAAGGTGACCGGCACCCGGCGCGACGCCAGGTTCCACAGGTAGTTGCCGATCACGGAAGCGCCCAGCGCCAGCAGCAGGCAGACGAGCCAGAAGCGGGGCCAGTCGCGCGCCGGAGCGCCATCAGCGCCACCCGCCGGCTGCAGCGCCAGCATCACGGCGCCCACGACCAGCGCGATGACGCCGCTGGCCAGGCCATACAGCATGGCCCACTCCGCGGCGCTGACATGCGCATGGCGCTTGAGGAAACGGGCATTGTCGAGCGCATACCAGGTCCAGCACGCAAGCGCGCCGATGGCGCACAGCACGCCCGCCAGCTTGTGCGCCAGGCTGGCGCCGTCCGCACCCGCGCCGCCTGCATGGCTGAAGATATCGACATTGATGCAGGCAATGCCTGCGGCCACCACCAGCAGCGGCAAGGCCAGGCGGCGCAAGGGCGGCGCGCCGTGGTCCTTGTGGCCGAACAGCGTCACGCTCAGGGGCAGCAAACCGATGATCAGCGACGTGAGCGCCACACCGGCCAGCTTGACGCCATACGCCAGCAGCAGGTAATACACGACATTGCCCGCCAGCGCCTGGCGCAGCATGGCCAGCCAGTCGCCGCGCCGCAGCCGCCGCAGCAGGGGCAAGAGGCGCGGCAGCATCAGGCCGGCCGCCAGCGCGCCATAGCAGATGTAGCGGCCCACCATCAGCTCGGCCGGAGAAAAATCCGGCAGCAAGACGGGCACAATGAAAACGGCGCCCCAGAAGGCGCCGGCCAGCAAACCAGATACGATCCCACGCCACATGCAGCCACGCTCACGTCATTATTTCAGGGACGCCAGTATGGCATGCTGTGTGGGATGGCGTCAGCCCTTGGCTTTTCTCTGCCCGGGGATGAAGTGTTCGCGCACGGCCTTGGCCAGCAAGTCCGGCGGCAGCAAGCCCTGTCCCAGCAGGAAGTTGTTGAAGGCCAGGCGGTCGAATCGGTCTCCCAGCGCCAGTTCCGTTTCCGCGCGCAGCTGCAGGATGCGCGTATAGCCGTAGAAATAGCTGCCCGCCTGGCCTGGCATGTTGAAGGTGTAGCGGTCCAGCTCCTGGCGCGCCATCGGTTTCGACAGCATCACTTCGTCCGTCAGGATGCGTCCCGCCTCTTCGCGCGTGACTTGTCCCAGGTTCAGCATCGGATCGAGCATGGCGCGCGCCGCGCGCAGCATGCGGAACTGCAGCGCGATGAACTGGCCCTCGGCTGGCTCGTACGGGATCATCTCCGCTTCCGCGTACAGCGCCCAGCCTTCCACGTTGACGCTGTTGAACGCATACAGGCTGCGCGCCTGCGATACGCCCCGCTCCACCATGGCGCTGAACTGCAGTTCGTGGCCGGGACGGCCCTCGTGCGCGCTCAGGGTCCAGGCCGCGCCCGCGAAGTTGAAATCGTCATACGCCTCGCCCTTGCCGCTGGCAGCCGGATTGCTGACGGGCAGGACGAACTGGCCGTGCTCTCCCGTATTGCCGATCAGCGGAGGCGGACGCATATGCGGCGCCGGCTGGGCCGCCGATTCGGCGGCGGACGCCAGGCGCATGGTCATGGCGCGCGCAGGGATATCGACCACGCGCTGCCGGGCGATGCGTTCCTCGAGCTGCGTATTGACGCCCTTGTAGTGCGCTTCGAGCTGCGCGTTGGGGATGGAATCGCTCTTCAGCGCGCGCAGCACCTGGCGGTAGTCGCTACCGTCGACGCCCTTCAAGGCCAGCCTGGCCGCCACCACGGGCGCCAGCGCCTGCATGGCGGCGCGCGTTTCCAGGTAGGATACCTGCGCCCGTTCCACCAGCGCGCGCGGCTCGATGTCGATGCCCACCTGCTTCAGGCGAAACGCGTACAGCTCGGGCGCCATGCGGAAATCCGTGCGCGCCAATGGCAGCACCACCTGCTTTTCCCATGCCGCATAGTCGTTCAGCTGCTGCTCCATGGCGGCCAGCGCGGGTTCGGCGCCCGCGATCTTCATGTCGGCGAACAGCTTGCGGATGCCGGCGATATACGTGGGCACGTTTTCCAGCGACTGCGCCACCTGCAGGCGCACGGGACCGGCCAGGTCAGGCGTGCCGATTTTCTCCGTGAAGCGCGCCTTCGCCTGCTGCGTGATCGGCGTGCTGCCCGGGAACTGGCCCACATAGCGCCGCAGGCGCTCAAGCGCCTTGGCGCGGCGCGCGGCCGGGCGCTGCTCCTGCAGCAGGCTTTGCATGCTGCCAAAGACCATTTGCGGCACATCGACCCACGGCAAGGTGTATCTGGCTTCCAGCTCGGTGCCGGCGATTTCCTGGTCGACGGCGCCGATCAGAATTTCCAGGTCCTGGCGTATGCGTTCGTCGCGTTCCAGTTCCAGCTTCTGCTGCAACTGCGCGCGCGCCTTCCGCATGGCCGCGACCTGGCGCCCGGTGATGTCCGGCCCCAGGTCGGCGGCCAGGCCGTCGTACTGGGCCAGGCCCCTGTCGGACGCGTCTTCGGGCGAGAACTGCGCCTGCGCCGCCAGCACGATGGCCGCGTTGCGGTTGCTGGCCCCGACCCAGGCGGACGACGCGGAAGCAGCTGCGGAAACGACGGGGTCGGCCGCCATGGCGGGCATGGCCAGCGCGGCTGCAAGCGCGGCGGCGAGCACGGTCTTGCACAATTGCGGAGTGACGGACATCGGGGGATTCCTTCAAAGGTGAGCGATGAGCGAAGCGGCGAGTATCGGCCAGCCTCGCAGGCCTGTCAATTCACCCCGTTCAGGACGGGCAGGTTCCACGGCGTGACGATCTGGATGGCGGACAGTGACGGCGATTGCGCCAGGGCCGGCAGCGCGCCCTGTGCCCGCAGGATTTCCTGGCATGCACGGCGCATGTCCTGGCCCAGGTCGTGGTGCAGCACGGCCTGGATGGCGCCCGACTTGAGCAGCGCCACGTTGTCCGCGTCGAGATCATGACCGATGAAGACCTGGCAGGGTCGGCCCGCTCGCGCAAAGGCCTGCACGATGGCGGCATTGCCGCCGCCGATCGAATACACGGCGGCGATGCCCGGATGATCTGCCAGGGCTAGACGCACCAGCGCCCCCGTGGCCCCGTCGATGCCGTGGCCCTCGCTCACTTCGACGATGGATAAATGGCGGTGACGTTCGCGCAGCGCCCGGCGAAAGCCGATCTCGCGCTCTTCCTCGCCATGAAAGCGGTTGCTGCTCAGGGTCACCAGCACCTGCTGTTTTTTCCTGCTGCCCAGCCACTGGCCGACCAGGCAGGCGGCCGTCTCGCCCGCCGCGCGGTTATCCATGCCCACGTAGCTGCGGCGCGCGGAGCCTGGCAAGTCAGTCACCAGGGTCACCACGGGAATGCCGGCCGCCGCCAGCCGGTTCACCGCTTCCGCCACCGCTGGCAAGTCCGGTGCTTTCAGCAGCACGCCGTGGCTACCGTTCTTGCGGATGCGCTCCAGCAGGTCGACGATGCCGTCCACGTCCAGCGTTTCATGCAGGTGAAAGCGCGAACGCAGCACGGCCGGATGCAGCGACGGCAATTCGGCCTCCAGCGCGGCCCGCACGGCGTCCGTGAAGCGGCGCGGCGCCACCATCAGCACATCGAGCATGAATTTTCTGCCAGACAGGCCCACCTGCGTGCTTTGCCGCGCCAGTTCATCGAGCGCCTGCATCACGCGGCGCACAGTATTGGCGTGCACGCCCCCGCGCTGCTTGATCACGCGGTCGACCGTGGCCACGCTGACGCCGGCCTGCAGCGCCACGACCTTGACGGGGAACGGATGCGTCATGCCATATCCAATTCAGATTGATGGTTTTTTGATGAATTTTTTGATGAAAAATGCGGATTTTCATCCCTATACTGATTCTACAACTTAAACAACGGAGACACCGCATGCCCACCACAGACGCCACCGCAGCGCCGCCCAGCCCCTTCTGGCTGGCATCAGAAAACTGCGACCTGCAGGATTTCATCGCCACCGTCAGCCTATGCACGGCGCTGGCCGACTATCCCCACGCCGCTGCGGTGAAAGAAAACATTCTCGTCTACGACTGCGACCGGGTGCGCGCGCTGGCCGCCAGTGCGGTGTCGCTGCGCGCGCTGCAGGCCGAATGGGGCCGGGCGCTGATGGATGGTCCTGGCGTCATCGTGCTGCAACGCGCCGTCGCCGACATGGACACGCTGGAACAGGTAAGCGGCGTGTTTCGCGCGCTGATCGCCGAGCAGCATGCGAGCGGCCAGGCGGCCGGCGACCATTTCGCCAAGGCTGGCGCGAATGACCGCATCTGGAACGCCCAGCAAAAACTGTGTCTGCGCGCACCCGAGGCGTTCGCGCGCTATTACGCCAATCCCGTTTTCGCGTGGATCGCCGAGGCCTGGCTGGGTCCCGCCTACCAGATGACGGCGCAAGTCAATGTCGTCAACCCGGGCGGAGCGGCCCAGGCGCCGCACCGCGACTATCACCTGGGCTTCCAGAGCGCCGCCAGCTGCGCCGCCTATCCCGCGCCCGTGCACCAGATGTCGGCTCTCTTGACCTTGCAGGGCGCCGTCGCCCATTGCGACATGCCGCTGGTATCGGGCCCCACCCTGTACCTGCCCGGGTCGCAGCGCTACCGGGCCGGTTTTCTCGCCTGGCAGCAGCGGCCGTTCCGCGACTATTTTGCGCAGCATTGCGTGCAGCTGCCGTTGTCCCAAGGCGACGCCGTCTTCTTCAACCCCGCCCTGTTCCACGCGGCAGGGCATAACCGCTCGTCCGACATCCGCCGCATGGCCAACCTGCTGCAAGTGTCGTCGCCGTTCGGGCGCGCCATGGAAGCACTGGACCGCCGCGCCATGAGCGCCGCGCTGTATCCGGCCCTGCAGGCGCTGCGCGCGCAGGGAGTCCTGGATGACATTGGCATCAGCCACGCGATTGCCGCCTGCGCCGAAGGCTATGCCTTCCCCTGCAACCTCGACCGCGACCAGCCCATCGCCGGCATGGCGCCGCCCACGCAGCAGCAGCTGATGCACGAAGCGCTGGCGCAAGACTGGCCAGCCGCGCGCTTTATCGACGCGCTGGACAGCCACGCCTGCCGCCAGCAAGCCTGAATCCCTCACCGCGACACGAACGGAGTACCCGCATATGCAAGACATCCACATCGGCCTGATCGGCGCCGGCTACATGGGCAAGGCCCACACCATCGCCTATAAAGCTGTGCGCAGCATTTTTCACACGGCCCTGAATCCCGTGTGCGAATGCATCGGCACCAGCAGCAGCGAAGGCGCCGCCCACAGCGCGCAGGAACTGGGCTGGAACCGCTCCACGGGCGACTGGCGCGCGCTGGTCAATGATCCCGCCATCGACGCCGTCATCGTCGCCACGCCGCCGGCCACGCACAAGGACATCGTGCTGGCGGCGCTGGCCCTGGGCAAACCCGTATTCTGCGAAAAGCCGCTGGGCATGACGGCCGCCGAATCCCTGATGCTGGCGCAGGCGGCGGAAAGCGCGGGCGTGGCCAATATGGTCGGTTATAACTACATCCGCACGCCCGCCAGCCAGCTGGCGCGGCAGATCATCGAATCGGGTGAAATCGGCGAGATCATCCATGTCGCCGCCGAACACGTGGAAGACTACCTGCACGACCCGCGCGCGCCCGCTTCGTGGCGCACGCGCGAAGCGACGGCAACGCGCGCCGGCGCGCTGGCCGACGTGGGCTCGCACCTGCTCAACCTGGCCCTGCGCCTGGGCGGTCCCGTCGACGCGCTGGTGGCCGACATAAATACCGTGCACGCGCAGCGGCAAGGCCCGCACGGCATGGAAGCGGTGGAAAACGACGACCAGGGCAATATGATGCTGCGCTTTGCCAACGGCGCGCTCGGCGCCCTCACCTTCAGCCGCGTGGCGGCCGGCCGCAAAATGGGCTACACCTACCGCATCACGGGGACCAAAGGCGCGATCGCCTTCGATCAGGAAGACCAGAATGCACTATGGCTGTACGACGCCGGCCGTCCCGCGCAGCGCCAGGGTTTCCAGCGCCTGCTGATGGGGCCCGCCCACCCCGACTACCTGGCGTTCAGCCAGGGCGCGGGGCACGGCACCGGGTACAACGAGCAGATCGTCATCGAAGCGCGCGATTTTCTGCAGGCCATCGCCGGCGGTGCGCCAGTCTGGCCCACCTTCCGCGACGGCTACGAGGTGGACCGGCTGATAGCCGCCGCGCTGCGCTCCGTGCAGGAGCGCAGCTGGATTACCGTTCGTTGACGACAACGGCCGTTCAGTAGGCCAGGCCGTAACCGAACTTGTACAGCGGATGGGCCGTGTCATACGGCACGTCCGATTTCTGCACCTGCACTTCGGCCATCGACGACGGCAGCTCGAACGGCAGCTTGCCTTGCGGCTTGGCCTTGCCCGTCAGGACATCGAACAGCGCGCCGTCGCTCACGCCGAAGTTGGCGACGATGGCGCTGGCCTTGTCCTGCACATTGCCGAGGATGGCCGGGCGGTCCAGGTACACGGTGACGACCGTCTTCGGCGCATACTTGGCCGCGTTCTTGATCGCCTCGTAGTCGGCGTTGCCGTCGACGTAATCGAGGCGGCCCTCGTGCTGCATGCTGCCGAAGATGTAGTTCGGGTGCAGGGTTTCATACGGCGCGGCCACGCGCAGCAGGGCCACGTCCGCTTCCTGCGGCGTGGCGACCACCGTGTAGCCATACTGCTGCGCCACGGCCGCATCGATGCCGTACAGGTAGACCTTCTTGACCGTGGCGGCCAGCGGCAAGACCTTGTCCTTGTTTTCCAGCAAGACCAGCGAACGGCGCTGGGCTTCCAGGCCCGCCTCGACAAATTCCGCCTTGCCCACCGTGGCGGCCGCCTTGGCTGCATCGACGAACGGATGCTCGAACAGGCCCTGCTTGAATTTCTGGATCAGGATGCGCCGCGCCGACGCGTCGATGCGCGCTTCCGTCAGCTGGCCCCGTTGCACGGCTTGCGTCAGATACGGCGCTTCCGTCACGCCGCCAAACTGGTCCATCCCCGCCGTCACGGCCTTCACGTAGCGCTCGGCCTTGGTGGCGTCTTCCATGCCCCACGGCGTGCCGAAGCCGATGAAGGAAGGCGCGACGCCAGGCGCCGTGCCGTTGCGGCAGTTGGCGTCGCAGTCGGACGTGATGCCCCAATCGGACAGGATCACGCCCTCGAAACCGTATTTGCCGCGCAGCAGATCCGTCAGCATGGTCTTGCTGAAGCCGGCCGCCACTTGTTCCAGGGTGATGCCGTCGATGGTGATATTGCCGTCCGGCAGGGCGTAGGTCGGCATGACGGAGGCCGCCTTGGCCGTGAACGCCCCTTCGAACGGCTTGACGTGGTAAGCGAAGTTATTGCCCGGGTAGGTCATGTAGCGGCCATAGTAATTGTGGCCGTCGAAGCCCTCTTTCGTTGCGCCATAGCCGACCCAGTGCTTGACGACGGCCACCACGCTGCCGTCATGCAATCCCGTATTGCCATCCTGGAAACCTTCGATATAGTGCTGCACCATGCGCTTGGCCAGGTCCGCGTCTTCGCCGAAGGTGCCGTTGATGCGCGACCAGCGCGGCTCGGTGGCCAGGTCCGCCTGCGGCGACAGCGCTTGCGTGATGCCGACGGCCAGGTATTCCTGGCGCGCGATGTCGCCGAAGCGGCGCACCAGCGCATCGTCGCCGATGGCGGCCAGGCCCAGGGTTTCCGGCCACTGCGAGAAACCCTTGGTACCGGCGCTGGCGCCCACCGTGTACTGGAAATGGTGGCGCGGGTCCGTGCTGATGGAGACGGGAATGCCGTGGCGCGAGGTTTCGCTCAGCGCCTGCACCTTGTTGTACTGGGCCGCCATATTGGCCGTGTCGCCCGCCATGCGGGTGATGAAGGTGTTGACGTATTGCTTGACGATCAGGTCTTGCAGCGCCGTCAAATCGTAGGCGCCGCCCTGGCCGATGCCGGTGGGGTCGGCCACGGTGGGCGCCGTGCCGTGCATCATCAGGCCCGTTTTTTCGTCGAGGCTCATGCGCGACAGCAGGTCGTCGGCGCGCGCCTCGGCCGGCAGGCGCCAGTCTTCGTACGGGTCGATCTTGCCGTTGCGGTTCATGTCCTTGAAGGTATAGCCGTCGACTTTCAACTGGGTGTAGGTGGTGGCGCCGAACACGGGCTGCGTGTATCCCTCGCTGCCGGTGTGGTTGTTGCCGCAAGCGGCCAGGGCAAGCGTGGCGACGCAGCCGGCGACCACGCGGGCCATCGGTTTCAAAGTGCAATTCATCATTATCTCCAAGACTGTTTTTGTAGGTATCAAGGCGCGGCAGCAAGGCCGGCCGAAAACAATATAGCGTGAGAATGCGTGAGTTTCTTGACTGCGCAGCACGCGTTTTATACCCGCGAGAACAATTTTTGGTTAGATGGCACAACAACCAACAATCTCCTACAAAGTGCTAATATTTGTGAAAAATTACTACAACAAGCAGAATAAGCAGGAGGCAGCCTTGCACAAACCCGACACGCGCACGGTTTCGAACCGCATCGCGCAGCAATGCGCGCGCGCCATGCAGGCCGATGGCCACGATCCCGCCGACTTTTTTCGCCAGACGGGCATCACGCCGGCGCAGCTGGACGAGCCGGGCGGCCGCATCAACGCCGAGCGGCACCGCCGCATGACGGCCTACGCCCAGCAGCTGCCGCAGCACCGCGGTCTGCTCGATCTCGACGTGACGCACTGGTTCGCGCATTACTCGGGCATCGCCCACGTCTGCTTCAATCGCCCCACCCTGCGCAGCGCGCTGCACGAGCTGCTGCACTTGCGGGGCCTGATCGGCGAATTCGACTTCATGCTGATGAGTGAAAATGGCACGCGCATCGAGATCGAATACCTGTCCGAGTTCTGCCCGGCGGGCGGCGCCATGCAGGCGCTGGCCAATTTCCGCATGCTGTCGCTGGTCGCGCGCGCCTACGACGACGGCACACCCACCGCCTTCCATGCCGGCTTCCAGGGCAAGGCGCCGTGGTTCGCGCCGGCCATTGCCGAATGCTTCGGCGCCGCCGTCACCTTCGGCCAGGCGCGCAACACCCTGACGTTCGACGCGCCTGCGCTGGACCGTCCCTTCGCCCAGTTCAACGCCATGCTGGCGCCGCACGCGCTGTGCTACGCGCAGGGGCAATTGCAGCAATTGCAGGGAGCGCAGCTGTTTTCGGCCCGCGTGGAGCAGGCGATCATCGATTTGCTGGGCCGGCAAGACGCCGGGGACGCCGACGGCACCGCATTGCTGCCGGCCCTGTGCGACGGTCTGGCGATGAACCGCTGGACCTTGCAGCGCCAGCTGCAGCAGGAACAGACCTCGTTCCGCGCGCTGGAATTGCGCGCGAAAAGCCGCGAATCGCGCCGTTTGCTGCGCGAAACGAGCCTGAGCGTGGTGGAAATCAGCGAGCGCCTGGGTTTTTCCTCGCAAAGCGCATTTACCCGCTTCTTCAAGACCCAGTTCGAACTGCCGCCGGCGCGCTACCGGCAGGATGCCGCCGGAACCTAGAGAAAGAGACAAGCAACAAGTAACAAGTAACAAGCAACAAGCAAACCGCCAAACCATGAAAGGCCCAAGTCAGGGAGACAGGCCCCCCGGGCCAAGCGGACCTGAAAAATGTCGAGGGCCAGGCGCGGCGACGCAGACAGTACGCCAGTACGGCAAGGAAGCCGCAACGCCGCCATCGGCATTTTCTCAGGCCCGCGTCTCCGGCCCGCTGTTCTCAATCTACACCACCCTTGCCTGCGGCCGTATCCTGAACCAGATCGCATACATGGCCGGCAGGAACACCAGGGTCAGCACCGTGCCGGCAAACGTGCCGCCGATCAGGGTATAGGCCAAGGTGCCCCAGAATACCGAATGGGTCAGCGGAATAAAGGCCAGGATGGCCGCCAGCGCCGTGAGGATCACGGGACGCGCGCGCTGCACGGTCGCCTCGACCACGGCGTCGAACGGCGCCAGGCCGGCCGCCTCGTTCTGGTGGATCTGGCCGATCAGGATCAGGGTATTGCGCATCAAAATGCCCGACAGCGCGATCAGGCCGACCAGCGCATTGATGCCGAACGGCTGCTGGAACAGGATCAGGGTGGGCACGACGCCGATCAAGCCCAGGGGACTGGTCAGGAAGACCATGACCATGGCCGACATCGAGCGCACCTGCAGAATAATCATCAGCAAGGTCAGCGCCAGCATGATGGGGAACAGGGGCAGCATCGCTTGCGTCGCCTTCGCCGATTCCTCGATCGAGCCGGCCTGCTCGATGCGGTAGCCGGCCGGCAGCTTGTCGATGACGGCTTGCAGCTGCGCCGTGATGGCGCCCGAGACGTCGGGCGGCTGCATGCCGTCGGCGATGTCGCCGCGCACGGTAATCGTCGGCTGGCGGTCGCGCCGGCGCATCACGGGTTCTTCCGAGCGCACCTCGACGCCGCCCACCTGCGACAGCGCGATGCGCTCGCCATTCGCGCCGGCCAGGGTCAGGTCGGCGATG
The DNA here is from genome assembly GCF_058796955.1 of Janthinobacterium sp. GW823-FHT03B06. Taxonomy (NCBI): domain Bacteria; kingdom Pseudomonadati; phylum Pseudomonadota; class Betaproteobacteria; order Burkholderiales; family Oxalobacteraceae; genus Janthinobacterium; species Janthinobacterium sp. GW823-FHT03B06. The sequence continues at coordinate 525,886 of NZ_JBXAJE010000001.1, read as the reverse complement.
CGCGCCGGGTCCAGCCGCACGTCGCCTGCCGCGCGCGCCACCACCTGCACCGTGCGGATATCTTCGCGCACGGCGGTGACGGGCACGCCGCTGAGCAGGAACTGCAGCTGCTGCGCCACGGCGGCCGACGTCAGGCCCATCGCCTGCAAGCGGTCCTGCTGCAGGCTGAAATGCAGGGTGGGCGTGCGCGTGCCCCAATCGGTATTGACGGTACGCATCATCGGGCTGGCCTGCATCACGCGCCGCACCTCGTCGGCGATGCCGCGCAACACCTCGGGATCGGGGCCGCTGACCCGGTAGGCGACGGGAAACGGCGAGTACGGGCCGAACACCAGTTGCGTGACGCGCACGCGCGCCTCCGGCGCCAGGCCGGCGGCAACGGCCTCGCGCAAGCGCTGCTTGAGGCTGTCGCGCGCCTGCTGGCTGTCGGTGCGCACGACGATCTTGGCAAACGAAGGATCGGGCAATTCCGGCCCCATCGCCAGGTAAAAGCGCGGTGCGCCCTGGCCCACATAGGCCGTGACGATCTTCGCTTCGGCCTGGCGCGCCAGCCAGGCTTCCACTTTCGCCGCCGCGCCGCTGGTCTGTCCGATCGCGCTGCCGTAGGGCAGCTGCACTTCGATCAGCACTTCAGGGCGGTCCGAGATCGGGAAGAACTGTTTCTTGACGACGGCCATGCCCAGCACAGCCAGCACGAACAGGCCGATCACGGTGCAGAACACCAGCCATTTGCGGGCGATCACGCGCCCCAGCAGCCGGCGAAAGCGGTGGTAACGCGGCGTGTCGTACAGCGCATCATGGCCGCCGGCGACCTTTTTCAGCTCGGGCAGCAGCTTCACGCCCAGGTAGGGCGTAAACACCACCGCCACCACCCACGACGCGATCAGCGCGATGCCGACGATCCAGAACATATTGCTCGTGTATTCGCCGGCGCTGGAGCGGGCAAAGCCGTTGGGCATGAAGCCGACGGCCGTCACCAGGGTGCCGGCCAGCATGGGTGCGGCCGTATGGCTCCAGGCGTAGGCGGAGGCGGCGATGCGGCTGTAGCCCTCCTCCATTTTCACGACCATCATTTCGATGGCGATGATGGCGTCGTCCACCAGCAGGCCGAGGCCCAGGATCAGGGAGCCGAGGGTGATGCGGTCGAAATTCTTGCCTGTCGCGGCCATCACGATGAACACCACGGCCAGGGTCAGCGGCACGGCGGCGGCCACCACGATGCCGACGCGCCAGCCCATGCTGATAAAGCACACCAGCATCACCACCAGCAGCGCGGCGAGGAACTTGAGCATGAATTCGTCGACGGCCGCGCTGATATTGACAGCCTGGTCGGTAACCTTGACCAGGCTCATGCCCAGCGGCATGGCGGCACCGATGGCCGTCACTTCCCCGTCCAGCGCCTTGCCCAGGTCCAGCCCGTTCCAGCCGTCGCGCATGACCACGCCCAGCAGCAGCGCCGGCTCGCCGCCATTGCGCACTAGGAAACTGGCCGGGTCTTCCTGGCCACGGCGCACGGTGGCGATATCGGACAGGGCCAAGGTGCGCCCCTGCACCACCACGGGCGTATCGCGGATCTTTTGCAGCGCGTCGAGCGCGCCGTCGAGGCGGATGGACACCTGCGGCCCGCGCGTTTCGACCGAGCCGGCCGGCGTGAGGGCATTCTGGCCGTGCAGTGCCGCGAACACGTCCTGCGCCCGCACGCCCAGGGTGGCCAGGCGTTCCTGCGAAAACTCCACGTAGATGCGTTCGGCCTGTTCGCCGATGATATTGACCTTTTTGACGCCCGCCACGTGCAGCAGCCGCTGGCGCAAGGTTTCCGCCTCGCGCACCAGCAGGCGCTGCGGCTCGCCTTTGGCTTTCAGCGCATACAGGGCAAAGGTGACGTCCGCGTATTCGTCATTGATCATGGGGCCGATCACGCCGGCCGGCAGGTTGGCCGCCTCGTCGCCGGCCTTCTTGCGCGCCTGGTAGAACTCGGCCTGCACCTGCCCGGGCGGCGTGCTGTCGAGCAGTGTCAGGGTCGTGAAAGCCAGGCCCGGCCTGGTGTAGGTCTCGGCCCGTTCATACCAGCGCAGCTCCTGCAGGCGCTTTTCGATCTTGTCGGCCACCTGGTCCTGCATTTCGCGCGCGCTGGCGCCGGGCCAGGCGGTGACGATGGTCATCACCTTGACCGTGAAGGCCGGGTCTTCCGCGCGCCCCAGCTTGAAGAACGACAGCAGGCCGGCCAGCGAAATGAGACAGATCAGGAACAGGGTGACGGAACGCTCGCGCACGGCCAGCGCCGACAGGTTGAAGCCCGCCGCGCTCATGGATGCGCTCCCGCGCCGGCGGCCACTGGCGCCGGTTCGAGCCTGACCCGCTCTCCCTGGTGCAGCAGATGGGCGCCCAGCGCGACGATGCGTTCGCCCGCCTTCAGGCCGCTGACGTCGGCGCCGTCATCGTGCAGCCCCTGCACCTTCACCGGCCGCCAGGTCACTTGCGCCGGCGTACCGGCGATCACCCACACGCCCTGCCCCTTGCCCGCATCGTGCAGGGCCGCCAGCGGCACTTGCACAGTGCCGCTGGCGGCATGCGCGCCGGGCAGGCGCAGGGTGACGGTGGCGCCCAGCGGCGCGCTTGAGAGCGCCGCGTCGAGCACATAGCGCGCCTCGAAAGTGCGCGTTTGCCGGTCCGCCGTCTGCGCCAGCTGGCGCAAGGTGGCCGGCACGCTGGCGCCCGGCCTGCCGAACAGGGTGGCCTGGGCCTTGGAGCCGAGCGCGGGGCGTACGGTTTCCGGCAGCTGGATCGCCGCTTCGCGCCGGCCGTCATGGGCCAGGCGCACCACCACCTGCCCGGCCGCGACTACCTGGCCCGGTTCGGCCAGGGTGTCCATCACGACACCGTCGGCGTCGGCCAGCAGCACCGCGTACTGCAACGCATTGCGCGCCACCCCGGCCAGGGCTTCGGACGCTTTCAATTGGGCGCCGGCCGCGTCAGCCGCCGCCTTCACCTGGTCGTAATTGGATGCCGAGATGGCGCCGGTGCCGCGCAAGTCGCGGTAGCGCGCTTCCTCGTCCGCCGCCTGGCGCGCGCGGGCGCGGTCGGCCGTGACGGACTCCTGCCGCGCCTGCGCCAGCAGTTGCAGGTCGTCGGCGTCGAGGCGCAACAATGGCTGGCCACGGCGCACGGCCTGGCCGGCGTCGACCAGCCGTTCGCGCACCTTGCCGGCCACGCGGAAACCGAGGTCGCTTTGCACGCGCGGCGCGACCACGCCCGTAAAGCTGCGCGTGCCCGCTTCGGCGCCCTGCACCGGGACGGCGCGCACCAGCGGCGTGGCGGTGCGCGGATCGGCCTGCGCCTTGTCGGCGCAGGCGCTCAAGGCCAGGGGCAAGGTGGAGATGACTACAGATAAAGCGAGGCGGCGCCAGCGCATAAGAATCCCATGAATGAGTGATCAGGGTTCTCATTCTGGTACTAGTGACCAAATAAGTCAATGGTCACAAATTAGTGCAAAACTATGGCGACAGGCTGCGCAGCACCAAGCTGGACAGTTGCAGCACCGCCGTTTCGCTGCTGTCGACGCTGTGCTGCAGCAGCAAGGGATTGACGTAGGGGCGCATCACCAGATAGATCGCGCTGGCCGTTTCGTCGAGCGGCGTCTTGCGTTCAAAGTCGCCCGTCTTGCGCCCCTGCTGCAAGATATCCTGCAGCAAGGCGCCCATCGCCAGCTCGTAGGCCTGCACGGCAGGCCAGCGCCCGGTGGCGGCCGAGGCGGCGATGTCGTACAGCTTGCGGTCCTGGAAAAACAGCCGCAAGCTGGCCTCGACGCTGGTCCAGAACATGCGCCGCAGCTGCTCCGGCGGCTGGCCGGCCGCCGCCACCGCGTTTCTCACCTCGGTTTCGATCTGGCGCAGGCAGCTGGCGCAGATATGCTCGCCGATGGCTTGCTTGGATTCGAAGAATTTATAGATATAGGCCTTGGAAAAGCCGATCGCCCTGGCCAGGTCGGAGACCGTCGTCTTTTCATAGCCGTAGCGGCTGAAGTAATCGGTGGCGGCGGCAACGATCTGGTCGCGCACGTCGTGGCCGGCCGGGCCGCGCGCAGGGCTTGGTGTGTCGGGTGTGGTGGAATTCATGGCGACAGCTTAACGCGCCGCGACGGAATGCACAATAAGTGACCAATATGTATTATAGTCACACATTATTTCTTTTTTAAACTGGAAGACCACCATGCCACTGCCACGCCTGCGCCTCCCCTTTCTGCTGATCGCCGCCGGCCTGGCCGCCACCGGCTGCACTGCTGGCCTGGACTACCGCCGGCCCGAAGCGCCGCTAGCGGCGCAGTATCTGCACCAGGCGGCGCTCGGCGCGCGCCAGGACGCGGACGCTGCCGAACTGCGGCAGTGGTGGACAGCGTTCGGCGATCCGCGCCTGACCCGTCTGGTAACGGTGGCGCTGGCGCAAAACCTCGACCTGGAGCAGGCGCAGGCCAGGGTCAGGCAGGCGCGCGCCGCCACCGGGGCGGCAGACGCCGCGCTGCTGCCGTCGGCCAGCATTGGCGGTCAGGCGGCGCGCGCCTACCAGTCCGTGCAAACGCCGCTGGGCAAGGTCTTGAACGCCACGCCAGGCCATGACCGCGCCGGCAGCGCGCGGGAATTGAACCTGCAGGCGTCGTGGGAACTCGACCTGTTCGGCGGCCTGCGCCGCGAACGTGAAGCGGCGCGCGCCGATTACGAGGCCAGCGAGGCTGGATGGGCCGCAACGCGCCTGGCCGTGGCGGCGCAAACGGCGGACCTTTACCTGTCCATCCAGGGTCTGCAGGCGCGGCTCGACCTCGCACGCCGGCAGGTCGACACCGACGCGGCGCTGCTGGAACTCGCCACGCTGCTATACGACAAGGGATTGGCGAACGAGCCGGCCCTGCGGCAGGCCGAAGCATCGCTGGCGCAGGCGCGCGCCGCCGTGCCCGGCCTGGACACGGCGCGCGAGGTGGCGCTGCATGCGCTCGACGTGATGCTGGGCGCGGCACCCGGCACCTACGGCGATGAAATGGCCGCCGCCGGCGTGATGGCGCGCGCGCCGCGTATCACGGCCGGCGGCTCGCCAGGCGAACTGCTGCGGCGCCGGCCCGACCTGATCGCCGCCGAGCGGCGCCTGGCCGCCGCCAGCGCGCGCACCGGCGCGGCCGTTGCCGAGTACTACCCGAAATTCAATTTTGGCGCCTTGTTTGGCAGCGCCACGGCCAGCGGCACCCTGTTCGGCAGCGGCTCCGGCCAGGCCGCCGGCATGCTGGGCCTGCGCTGGCGCCTGTTCGATTTCGGCCGCATCGATGCGCAGATCGAGGCTTCGCATGGCCAGGAAGCCGAGCTGCTGGCGGCCTACCGGCTGGCTGTGCTGCATGCTGCCGAAGACGTGGAAAACGCCTGCTCGGCTCTGCTGCGCCATGAAGAACAGGCCACTCTACAGGCGCATGGCGTAGAGGCGCTTGAGCGCGCCCGCGCCGCTTCGCTGGCAGCCTACGAGAAAGGCGTCACCAGCCGGCTTGATGTACTGCAGGCCGATACGAGGCTGCTGCGTGCAAGGGACGCGCGCGCGCAGGCGCAAACGGCGTCGGCGCGCGCGGCAGTCGCCGCCTACCGGGCGCTGGGCGGCGGCTGGCAGGCGCCGCAGGCCGGGGCCGAGGCGGTCGCTGCCAGGTCAATGTGATGGCGGCCCGAGCCACAGCCGCCGTGCCCTCGGTGTTCCACCGCCGTTTGATGCGGGTGGTGGAACAGTATTGCCAATTGAGTAATTCCTCCCCATACTGCCAGGCATTGCCCTTCATTGCCGTCCACTATGCTTATCAGCCTGCGCCCCGTCACCGTCGACAATTTCGACCTCGTCAGCGACTTGCCCCTGTTGCCGCAGCAGCGCGACTACCTGGCCAGCAACGACTATTCCATCGCGCAAGCGAGTTTCCATCCCGCCATCCTGCATACGCGCGCCGTGTATGGCGACGAGGAAGTGATCGGCTTCCTGATGTTCGTCTCGCCCGACGCCGACGACCCGCCCGGCCACTACCAGATCTGGCGCTTCATGATAGACCACCGGCGCCAGGGGCAAGGCCATGGCCGCGCCGCCCTCGCCCTGGCGCTGGCGGAAATCCGCGCCCGCCCGGATGCGCGCAGCATCGAAATCTGCTACAAGCCCGGTAATGCCAACGCGAAACAGTTCTATGCCAGCATGGGTTTCGTGGAAAAAGGCATGGACGCGGATGGCAATGACATGCTGGCCGTGATCGAACTAAGCTAGCTGCCTGACGTCGCGCCCGCATCGGCCCTGGCATCGAACGCCAGCCGCGCCGCATCGATGGCGTCGCGGTGGCCGTAGGCCCAGGCGCCCAGCGCGCTGATGGGGATCAATAGCGAACGCCCCAGGTCCGTCAGCGCATAGTCGACGCGCGGCGGCACGGTGGGAAACACGGTGCGCGTGACGAGACCGTCGCGCTCCAGGCCGCGCAGGGTCAAAGTCAGCATGCGCTGCGAAATGCCGCCGATCAGGCGGCGCATCTCGTTGAAGCGCTTGGTGCCATTGCCCAGCAACATCACCACCATCACGCTCCATTTGTCGCCCACGCGGGTCAGGATATCCGTGATCGGGCGGCACGAGTCCGCCACGCCCGCATGGCCGCCGTGGTCGCGCATGCGCTTTTCCAGCTCGGCCCCGCGCGCGGCCACCTCACCCATGGTCACATCCGTGTGCCCCAGTGTGGAAAAAGTGCCTTCTTGTGCGTTCATTTGATAGTCACTATATTTAACCCGGTTACAAAAACATACCACCCGATCATACCATCCAAGAAGGCAACCATGAACATCCTGCATATCGATTCCAGCGTCCTTGGCGAGCATTCCGTCAGCCGCCAACTGAGCGCCGCCATCGCCGCCCGCCTGCAAGCGGCCGCGCCCGGCGCCACCGTCCACTACCGCGACCTGGCCGCCCAGCCCCTGCCGCAATTTACGGCCGCACCCAGCGACGCGGAAGGCGCCGCGCTGGCTGGCGCGCTGGAACAGGTGCTGGCCGCCGACGTCATCGTCATCGGCGCGCCCATGTACAACTTCGCCATCCCCAGCCAGCTCAAATCGTGGCTCGACGCGCTGGCCGTGCCCGGCAAGACCTTCCAGTACGGCGCCAATGGCCCGGCAGGCTTGCTGGGAACCAAGCGCGTGATCATCGCCTCGACGCGCGGCGGCTACTACGGCGCCGACACGCCGATGGCCGCCCTGGAACACCAGGAAAGCCATCTGCGCGCCTTCCTCGGCTTTCTCGGCATCCAGCAGATCGAGATCGTGCGCGCCGAAGGCGTCAAGGTCAGCGACGCGGCCAGGGCGCAGGCCATGACGGCGGCCTTCGAGCAGATCGGCGCGCTGCAGGCGGCGTAGGTTCAGCTTGATTCTCTGGCTGCGGCGGAAACTGTTTCGGCGCCGCCAGACTGGGCATGGCGGACAAGAAAGGGCAAGATGCGCTAAGCTGCATCCGCCCCACCACTTTACAAGGACCACCATGACCCTGACCGTCGTCGCCACCATCGATGCCCAACCTCAACATATCGACGCCGTGCGCGCCGCCCTGGAAGCCGTCGTGCCGCCGAGCCGCGCGGAAAGCGGCTGCCTGCGCTACGAACTGCACCTCGACAACAAGATTCCCACGCGCTTCATCATGCTGGAAGAATGGACGAACAACGCGGCCCTGACGGCGCACTACGCGATGCCCCACTTCCATGCACTCGTGGCCGCCACCGAGGGCAAGGTCGTCAAGATCGACGTGGCGGAATTGAGCAAGCTGAAGTAACAAGCGGCGCGCTGCGCAAGCGCGCGGCCATCTTGGCAAGTTGCCATCTATAATATGGCAACTTTTCTTTATGGCCATCATGATTCCATTTTCCTGCCTACGCGGCGCCACAGCGGCAGCCGCCTTGACCCTCTACACCGCCGCCTTCGCCCAAGCGCCCCTTCCCCTGACCAAGCTGGTGGGCGAATACAATCTGCTCTCGTCGAAGACCGTGCCGCCCAGTAACTGGGGCTATTCCAAGGGACGCATCTCGGTCAAGCAACTCGATGAGCATCACCTGCTGATCGTCCTGTCCTGCGAGTGGAAACGCGAGCCGAAGGCCGTCTGCGGCGATTATTTCTACGCCCAGCAGCGCGACGACGGCCTGTACCTGCAGGACATGAACACGTTTGCCATGCGCCTGTACTTCGATCCCGCCACGCGCAAGCTCACCATCATTTCGCGCGGCGCCGACGCCAAGCAAAGCGTGCGCCACGAAGTGTTCGGCACGACGACCGAACCGCTGGTCGATACCGCCCTCGTGCGGCGCATGAAGCGCGAGCAATCGAATGCCGACAGCAAGGAAAACCGGCGCGTGTTCGGCCCCTACACCAAGTGGACCTACCAGGAAAACCGCATCGAATTCCAGCGCCAGGACTTGACGGCGCCGTGATGCAACGGCTGAGCCAGCCCCTGCGGCGCCAACTGCTGCGCCTCGCCGGCGTCCTGCTGTGCTCGCCCGTGCTTGCGCGCGCGGCAGACAACGACCTGCCCCGCGCCGTGCGCCAGCGCATCCTGTCCACACTAGACTCTCTGCTGCCCAAGGTGCTCAATGTGCACCATCCGGCGCTGATGCGGCGTTTCAATATCGGCTGGTCGCCCGTGGAAAGCGGCGGCCGCACGCCATGCAAGCAGGAGTCTGTTCCAGCAATGAACCGGCACAGCAGCTTATTCCCGTGCTGTCAATCCGATTCGGCGCCTGTCTCGCTCATGCTCGACGGGGGATGATGGGCAGGCCCTTTTTCGAGTCCGATCATTTTGGGCGGCGATGGATCTTTTCTGCGCTCGCAGACCAATACGCGCAATGCGACAGATAGCGGCACGCCATTTGTATGCAGGTATTTTGCTGCCACGGCAGTGCCAAGCATTTCCTGAAAAATAATCGCCACATCAATTTTTTGTGCTGTCAATGCATCGATCCGCCTGGGATGATCCGGCTCCACCTGCACGGGGCCGCCGATGTAATTTTTAGTCACCATGTCAATTCATGTCAAGTAGAGGGACAAGCACCGCATGCTCCCGCTTCGGGCTACCGCAATTCGGCAGGCCGCCTTTATTGATACTCTTCCGGTCTCTTGCGTATCTCCGCCCTTACTCTGTGCATACGGCTTCGCACTGTTCCCATTCGGTACGCCATCTTTATCGCAATTTCGCCATCGCCCATACCTTCATCCTCACGCAACAATAATGCCTTTCCCAGGGAAGGCAGGAAATGGGCGATAAAAAGAACGATGTTCATTCCAGTTTCCATTGCACCGAAAATCTCTTCTTCATGAAAAATATTCAACGCATCAATTGCACAATCTACGCCGCCAATTAAACCATCAGAACCTGATTTAATTCTGCCGGCATTGCAATAATGGGTTTTATACCATTCACGACCATTAACAATCTGAACCATACCATCAATATATTTCTCACGATGAATATATTGGCGCGGAAAATATCGTATGCGAATACGCTATCTGCTATACGGCACCTCAAATATCTCTTCGGCACCCGCACAAAAAATTTTCCAAAAATAACTTTCATTTCCCATGAGCATGCATCACTCGCCGAAGCCAGAGTTGAGCCATATCCTAACAGCAAGAATACCTCCTCAAATTAATACACAGAAAACATTGATTTATATCAATATAAGAAATACAAGATAATAAATATTACAAAACATATAAACATATATCCATCGAGAAACAATTAACCTGAAACTGTTCCTGCGATGTGCAAAAATAACGCCGCTCCATAGTTGAGCTTTAATTTATTAAAAATAATAAATATTTCTTTCGGGAAAATTTTTATAATGCCGTCTTCTTTGTTACATTCGCCTTCGTGCGCGATGGAAATTTTTTATGTAGTAATATTTAAAAAAATTTCAAAGCATTTTGGGTGAGCATTTCCAATGACAAAAAAGACAAGCACTTCATACGTCATCGAGTTTACGCAACGAACGACGCGAGTGTTGAGGTCGCTCAATGTGAAGTCTGGAAGAGTGAAGATTGATATCAAAGATACGGCGATGCCGTTCGACACGCGAATAGTCGATGCCTGGGTCAGCATCGAAGACGGAGTCCTGTGGCTGGAGCATGAAACGGGAGAAGACTATACGGTGAGAATCAGGCTTGCCACAGTGCTGCGCTGGTCACGTCAACCAAAATGGTAGGCAGCCTGCCGCCACCGCTCGGCAGTTTTTCGGGCCTTGCCCGCTACCGTTTCCCATAACATGAGGAAATCCTGAGTCCCGGCTCCATCGTCCGGTTGGACATCCACCGTGGGAAACAGACCACATTGCCCTGCGTTACAAGGAATCGAGCCTGGCCAGCATCGTGGCCGCCTGCTGCCGGAAAGCGGCGACTGTTTCCTCGTCCATTTTTTCCAGCTGGCGATACGCCATGCCGATGCGGGGATTGTGCTCCAGCGTGGCCGCGTTGCGGTGGAAAAAATCCCAGTACAGGGCATTGAAGGGGCAGGCGCGCTCGCCGATGCGCGCCTTCTTGTCGTAATGGCATCCCTTGCAATAATCGCCCATGCGGTCGATATACGCAGCGCTGGAGACATACGGCTTGGTGGCCAGCAGGCCGCCGTCGGCGAACTGGCTCATGCCGACGGTATTGGGCAGTTCCACCCATTCGAAGGCATCGATGTAGATGCCCAGGTACCAGCCGTGGACCTTGGCGGGATCGAGGCCGGCGAGCAGCGCGAAGTTGCCGATTACCATCAGGCGCTGGATGTGGTGCGCGTGCGCCTGTTCCAGCGACTGCGTGATCGCCTGCGACAAACAATGCATCTTCGTCTTGCCGTCCCAGAACCAGGAGGGCAGCGCACGCGCATGGCCAAAGAAATTCTTTTCCGCATAACCGGGCATCTGCGCCCAGTAGACGCCGCGCACATATTCGCGCCAGCCCAGGATCTGGCGGATGAAGCCCTCGACCGCGGCCAGGGGAGCGTGGCCGGCGTAATAGGCGGCCTGCGCCCTGTCGACGACTTCGCGCGGGTTCAGCATTTTCACGTTCAGCGCGAACGACAGCAGGGAGTGGAACAGGCGCCAGGCCTTGCTGCTCATGGCATCCTGGAAATCGCCAAAATGCGGCAAGGCCCGCTCGATGAAGGCATCGAGCTGCTGCAGCGCCTCATCCCGGTTCAGCGCCCAGGCCAGCCGGTCCGCACGGGGCGCGCCGAAGCTCTTCACGCCGGCGGCGACGATGCTTTCCCATAGACGGGAATGGTCATGCACGGTGCGCGGGTCTTGCGGCTCGGCGGGCGTGCCGCGCCAGGGCTTGCGGTTATCGTGATCGAAATTCCACTGGCCGCCGACGGGTTTTTTCGCGTCTTCCATCAACACCTGATGCGTGCCGCGCATCTGGCGGTAGAAAAACTCCATCAGCCATTGCTTGCGCCCGGCGAAAATATCGGCCGCCTCGTTGCGGGCCGTATAGAAATGCTCGCTGTCGACCATCAACCACGGGATGGCCGAGCGTCGCCCGGCCTCATACAGCTGCTGGTCGAGGCGCCACTCGTCGGGCGCCTGGTACTCGACGGCGCCGGCGTCATAGTGGCGAATCAGCGCTTCGATATTCTCTGGTATCGAGCGCGTGCTGGCCACGTCGTCGATGGCGATGTAATGCACGGTGTGGTCCGCTTCGCGCAGCTGGCGCGCAAAGTCGCGCATGGCAGCGAAGATGGCCAAGATTTTCTGCGCATGGTGCAGCACATAATCGGTTTCTTGCCGCACTTCCATCAAGACATAGATGGTGGCGTCATCGACGTCGGTAAACCAGCGGTGCTGCGTATTGAGCTGGTCACCGAGGATCAGGCGCAAGGTGGGCTTCGGTGTCATTATTGTCCTGTATCAAATAACATCGTGGCCGCTAGCCTTGCGGCATTGGCTGCGGCGCCGGGACGGGCGCGGGAGCCGGTTCCGGCACCGCCTTGCCATGCGCTTCCTGCCCGCCCTCTTCCGCCGGCACGGCCAGCGGCGCGGGCGGCGCGCCTTCCTGCAACAGATCGCCCGGCTCTTCCACCGGTTCATCCTGCGGCTCCTCGACGGGTTCCACGTGGCGCAGCGGCGGCGGTGGCTTGCCGCCAGGGAAGATGGCGTCGCGCGCGATCTTGCCCGTGTCGAGCGCCGTCTTGAAGAAGTCGCCCACCACCAGCACGGCGTTGTGGCCACCCTGGCCCCAGTAATTGCTGCGCATGGTGACGCGCGCGTCGTTGAAACCGACCCAGGCGCCGCCGACGAGTTGCGGGTGCATCAGGATGAACCAGCCGTCCGCATTGTTTTGCGTGGTGCCGCTCTTGCCGGCCACGTCGGAACGGATGCCGAAGCGGCTGCGGATGGCCGTGCCCGTGCCCCGGTCGATGACGCCGCGCATCATGTCCGTCAGGGTGGCGGCCGATTCGGCCTGCATGGCGCGCTTGGGCTTGTCTTCGCCGAAACGGGCGATGACCTTGCCTTCGCGGTCCGTGATGTGCGTGACGACGAACGGCAGACGGGCCTCGCCCTGGGCCGCGATGCTGGCGTAGGCGTTGACCATTTCCAGCAAGGTGACAGGACTGGTGCCCAACGCCAAGGACGGCACTTTTTCCAGCTTGCTGTCGCGGATGCCGAGCGCGCGCGCCAGCTTGATGATCGGCGGCAAGCCGACGTCCTGCATCACCTGCGCCGTGATGGTGTTTTTCGAGTAGACGAGGCCGTCGCGCATGGTCATGTCGCGGCCCGTCGTGCCGCTCATGTCCGTCGGGCGCCATTTGGTGCCGTCGGCCGCCTTGATGTCCATCACGGCATCACGGTAAACGTGGTCAGGGCTGAGTCCCTTTTCCAGCGCCGCGCCATACACGATGGGCTTGAAGGTGGAACCGGGCTGGCGCGCCGCCTGCGATACGTGATCGAATTGCTCGCGCGCAAAGTCGCGGCTGCCCACCCAGGCGCGCACGGCGCCCGTGGCCGGGTCCATGGCCGCAAAGCCCGCTTCCAGCCGCGTCTTCGACTTGCGCAGGGCCGCCATGAAGGCGCGGTCGCCCTTCAGCTGCGCCAGCGCCGTTTCGGGCATGCCGCCGGCCGCCGTCAGCTTGCGGTAGTCGGCGGACTCGCGCACGAAGGCGTCGAGCAGGGCCGGATGCGATTTCCAGAAATAATCGAAGGGCACGCTGCCGCCCTGCATGCCCGCGTACATGCCCGTCGACGTGGACGACGGCACGCCGGCGCGGCTCCATTCCACGTCGGCGATCGCCTGCAAGGCATTCGCCTGGCGCTCGACGGCGCGCTCGGCCGCCTGCTGCAAATCGTGGTCGAGCGTGGTGTGCACCACCAGCGCATCGAGTTCCAGGTTGTAGTCGTTCTCGTCGGCCCAGTCGATCAGCCACTTGCGCACATAGGCCGTGAAATGGCTGTCCGACTGCGCCCGCTCGCTCTGGCGCTCGAAATGCAGGCGCAATGGTCGCTTGATCAGCTGCTTGTAGCGCGCCTCGTCGATGACGTCGTGCTTGCGCATCTGGCCCAGCACCACGTTGCGCCGCTGCAGGGAGCGTTCGGGATTGCCGACGGGATTGTAGTAATTCGTCCCCTTGAGCATGCCGACAAGGGTGGCGCTTTCCAGGATGTCGAGGCGCGCGGCGGGTTTGTCGAAATACGTGCGGGCCGCCATTTCGATGCCGTAGGTGTTGTACAGGAAGGGAACCGTGTTCAGGTAGGCTTCCAGGATTTCCGTCTTGCTGTAGGTGGCCTCGATTTTCAGGGCCGTGATCAATTCCTTGAGCTTGCGGTTCAGGTTGCGCGAGCGGCCGATTTCCTCGGGAAACATATTGCGCGCCAGCTGCTGCGTGATGGTGGAACCGCCTTGCGGGTTGCCCCCTGCCGTATGCAGAATGGCGCCGGCCGTGCGCGTGAAGTCGATGCCGTGGTGTTCATAGAAACGGTGGTCTTCCGTCGAGATCAGCGCACTGATCACGTTCGGCGAAATCTGCTTTAACGTGACCCGCTCCTGCAAGCCCTGGTCGAAGCGGGCCAGTTCCTTGCCGTCGGCGCTGACCATGGTGGTCGGCGCGGCCGCGCGCGCCTGGCGCAGGTCGTGGATGCTCGGTGTCAGGGGGATCAGCAACAGCATGTACAGGATCACCAGCGCCAGCAGGGCCAGAAACGACCATAAGGCCAGCACCAGCGCACGCCGCACGGGCGGCAAGGTCATCAAGTGCGCGTGGCCGCGCCGGTACAGCGCCACTGCCTTGACCCATGCCACTCCCGCCACGCGCACTGCCTGCGCGCGCGCCCGTATGAACGCCTGCCGTGCTTTTTCCTGAAACTGCTCCATGCCTGATGCCATGCTTATAACCTTGTCTGATGCCGGGAAATCCGTTTCAGCAAGTATATAGGGCGGGCAACAAAGCGGGCCGGAATTTACGCCAGGCAAGCATCGAGGCGCGCCAATGTGACGCCGACATACGCGCCCACGCAGCGCCCGTCATGCGTCGCAAACGGGTTGTCCACTTGCAGCAGGCCGCAATCGCAGACGACGGGATCGACCTGGGTGACGACGCCGAGCGCCAGGTAGCGCCAGCCATCGAGGCGCACCAGGCGCTTTTCCCGGCCAGGATTGGCGCGGAAAATGGCATCCCAGTCGTCGATTTCGCTGGCCATGGGCCACAGTTCGAGCTGGACCTGCGCGCCGGCGGCCAGTTGCCCGCCGCCGAACTCGTCCATCACGTGCAGGCGCTGGCCGCCCACCTCGATGACGGCTTCCAGGTACTCGCCCTCGGTAGCGATGAAGGTGGCGGCGACGATGCTGGCCGTCACTTCTGCGCCTGCTCCAGCAGGGCCGGCAATTCCTTCAGCATGGCCTCGCGCGTGCGCAAGCCTGCGGACTGCTGGCCCTTCTGCTCATCCTGCACCAGGCGCGCGAACACGATGCTGCGCCCGCCCTTGCTGGCCCAGCCCACGAACCAGCCGTAGCCATGCGCTTCGTCGAAGCTGCCGTCAGGCTTGCGCGGGAAGGCGGCGCCCGTCTTGCCATGCACTTGCCAGCCGCCCACGTCCGCCAGGCGCGTCAGGCGTCGCGTCTGCTCCATGGCCTGCTTGGTGACGGGCAATTGATCGTTGACCAGTTTGCGCAAGAAGCCCAGCTGTTCCAGCGGCGAGATTTTCAGCGAAGAGCTGATCCACGAGCGCTCCAGGCTGTTGTCCTTGCCCGGGTCGCCCGACACATCCGCATTGCCGTAGCGCAAAGCCTTGGCGTATTTCTGGAAGCGCTCGGCGCCCAGCGCCTGCGTGATCTGCTGCGAATACCAGACGACCGAATACTGCATCCAGCGCGACGGGTCCGTATCCTGGCGCCACGCTTCGCCACCCCAGTCCACATAGCCCTGGCGAAATGGCAGGCTGGGCTTGTGCTCGTCCTTGAGGAAGCCGGCGTCATAGCCCATCAGGCTGAGTGCGATCTTGAACGTGGACGCGGGCGTAACGCGGTCGATGCAATTGCCCTCCTGCAGCAGGACGGCGCCTGTCTTGGCGTCGGCCATGGCGGTGCAGATGGTGGCGGAATGGGCTTGCGAGCCGGCCAGGACGGCGCCTGTCAGGCCGAGGATAAACTGGAACAATGCGCGATATTTCATGGGCCTCCGGGGCTGAGGGAGAATGACAAAGCGAAATTGTACCGGGCGGCGCGGCGCGATGCCAGCGCTGATGCAGTGCATGCGCGCTAGCGCCCCGCCGGCACGCCCGGCTGACGTTCCCGCTTCAAATGCTCCTCTTCCAGCTCGTCCATGCCCAGCTTTTCCTCGTCGATCAGCGCATGCTCGCGCCGCTCGCGCTCCAGTTCCTCTTCCAGGCTGTCTTCGCCAGGCTCCTGCGTGATGTTCTCCGGCATGCGGTCTTCCTCCACGGTGGTTGAGTGAAAAGCTCAGGCAAGCTGGCCCGCCTGCGCCACGGCATCGTGCGGATGCAGGCTTTCCATATGCCGTACGGTAACACGCGCCTGCGCATAATGCGGCGCCAGTGCCGCCTGCACGCGGCGGGCCGCGTCTTCCACGTACATCAGATTAGCACCATTGAGGCGCGCAAACGCCTGTTCGTCGGCCCGTTTCACGGCCGTCTGCAGGGGCGTCGCCAGCGCCGCTTCCACCCGATCGATCAGGGGAAACAGGCCCAGCTCCGCCTGCTGCGTCAATGGCACGGTCACCGTCGCCGTGCTGCGCTGGCTGTGCGGCGTGGCCAGGCTCGCGTGTTCCTGCAGCCAGTCGCGCGCGGCCGCGCCGTCGATGCCGCCTTTGCCGAACTGCGCCGCAAACGCGTCGGCCAGCAATTGCCGCGCCAGCGCCGCCGAGCACGGACAGGTCGACGAGTAGCCGATCTCCACCGTCAGGGACAGGGCAAAACCCTGCGGAGAAACACTGGCCTGCAGGCGCACGGGATACGATTTCCATCCCGCCAGCCCCGCCGTCAGCAGCGCCGGCCGGCGCAGCAGCACGGGAAACGCCAGCGCGATGCGCGCCTGCGTGCTGCCGCAGTCGGCGTGACTGTCCACCATGCGCCGCAACACGGCGGCCAGGGCGCCCGCATCGAGCGGCTGCGCGGCGGCAAAGGCATCGAGCAGCAAATACAGGCGCGACATGTGGATGCCCTTGATGCGCGGAGCGGGCAGATCGACATGCACGTCGGCCCACGCATGCACTTGCTGCGCCTGCCCGCCCTCTTCCAGCCACAGCGGCAAGGCGATGCCCTGCATGCCGACCCATTCCAATGGCAAAGGGTGGCCCAGATGGGGGCCGGCCGCCACGTCGGGCAGGGGCGAAGAAAGGGAATCGCGCTTCATGGTCAAGGCTCCATATGCAAACAAGTTGCATATCATGGAGAAAATGCGCCGTATTTGCAAGTATCTTGCATTAAAACGGCGAATGTTTTATCTTGACTCACTAACACATGTCAGATAATGTTGACACATGACAGATACAAATACACCCCATCCCACCGGCGAGCGCTTGCTGGCCATGCTGGCGGCGCTCGACAATCCGCACCGGCTACGCATCATCGCAGCCCTGGCCAGCGGCGGGCGCAACTACATCAGCCAGCTGGCGCGCGACCTGGGCATCAGCCGGCCCCTGTTGCATTTGCACCTGCAAAAGCTGGAACACGCGGGCCTCGTCACCAGCCAGCTGGAACTGTCGCATGACGGCAAGGCCCTTAATTACTTCGAAGCCAGCCCATTTGAATTGCTGCTGACGCCGGCCAGCATCGCCGCCGCGGCGTCCTCGCTCACCCCCAACGCCGATTAATCCTGAACTGTAGAGGTCATCATGTCTGAAAATGTCTTTTTCGCCGCCTTCTTCTTCCCCTGCACGGCCGCCGTCATCATCTTCGCCCTCAAATATACGTCCGGCATCGTGCAGGCGCGCGCCCGGCTGGCGCAGGACGGCGCCTACCAGGAGCTGGCCAAGTCCATGGCCGCCGCGCAAGCGGAAACGGCCGTTTCGCTGGCCGCGCTAAACGCTTCCGTGGCGCAGATCCAGGCGCGCCTGGGCAGCCTGGAAACGATACTCAAAGAAGTCGAGTAAACCCTTTCATAGCCACCCCACGACCAGGAGACCGCACCATGAATACCGTATCGACCGCCCGTCTGTATGCGCTGCGCGCCATGTATCTGCTGGTTGTCCTGGGGCTGGGCAGCGTGCTGTGGCCCGGCATCGTCACGCCGCACGCGCCGTGGGAACTGGCGCGGGGCACCGTCAACTGCATGCTGGCCGCGTTTTCGCTGCTATGTTTGCTGGGCTTGCGCTATCCGCTGCAGATGCTGCCCCTGCTGCTTTGGGAGGCGCTGTGGAAGACCATCTGGCTGCTGCTCGTGCCGCTGCCGCAATGGCTGAGCGGCCAGATCGATCCCGCCACCGCGGCAACCGCGTTTGAATGCGCGTTCGTGGTGCTGGTCTACCTGGCCATTCCGTGGCGCCATGTGCATGCGCACTACATCGTCAAGCCGGCCACGCCGTGGCGCCAGCTCAGGCAGCCTTGCGAAACGTCAAATTGATGCGCTGCGCGCCCAGCAGCGCGTGTTCGCCCTCCTTCAGCGGCGCCACGCCGTGGAAGCGCAGGCGGTCGGCGCCGCCCCACACGACCACGTCGCCGTGCAGCAGCGCGATGCGCGCCGCCTTGTCGCTGCGCTCGGCGCCGCCGAACAAAAAGGTGGCGGGCAAACCGAGCGAGACGGAAACGATGGGCGCGTTGAAATCGCATTCGTCGCGGTCCTGGTGCAGGGCCATGCGCGCACCGGGCGCATAGCGGTTGACCAGGCAGGCGTCGGGCGTGAAGCCCGGATAGCCGGCCGCCAGCGCCGCCTGCTGCGCCAGGCGCAGGAAGACGGGCGGCATGGGCGGCCAGGGTACACCGCTGGCGGGATCGAGCCGCGCATAGCGGTAGCCGCGCCCATCCGTGACCCAGCCCAGGGGGCCGCAATTGCTCATGGCCACGGACATGCGCAAACCGCCCGGCGTGGCCATGTGGCGCAGGGGCGCGGCCAGCACGATGGCGTCCAGCGCCGGCAGCAGCTCGGGCAGATACGGCAGCGCAAAACGGCGCAGCAGGACCGACGCGGACGAGCCGGGCACCAGCGGCACCGGTCCGGTCGGGACGTCGTCTTCATCGGCAAACAGGGACAGGTTCATGCCGCCTATTTTAGCCGCATTACACAAAAAGCCCCCATGGTGCGCTACAGTAGCGCTTCCAGCCACCACCACCCGCCTCCACGATGGATCATTACGCCGATTTGCTGCACACCCTGGCGCAGCAGGAAGAATCCCTGCAATTCGAACGCTTCGACAACGATGCGGCGCTGGCCGTGGGCCTGTGGATCGTCGAGGAAGTGCGCAAGCGGGGCAAGGCCGTCACCGTCAACATCACGCGCAACGGCCAGGTCCTGTTCCACCACGCCATGACGGGCGCCACGGCGGACCAGGCGGACTGGATACGCCGCAAAAACAACACGGTGCAGCGCTTTTGCCGCAGCTCCTACTACATGGGCATCTCGTATAAAAGCCGCGGCAGCACCTTCGAAGACGTGAAGTACCTCGACGACGTCGAGTACGCGGGCCACGGCGGCGCCTTTCCCCTGCTGATACGCGGCGTGGGACTGGTCGGCACGGTCACCGTGTCCGGCCTGGCGCAGGCGGACGATCACGCGCTGGTGGTGGCGGCCCTGCAGGCACAGCTGGACAAATAGTCAGGCGTCCAGCGCCCGGCGCAAGGCGGCGCGCGCCAGCAAGCGCGTGGAATCGAGCGTCGATGCCAGCATCAGCTCTGCCACGCCGGCCAGGTCGCCCCCGTTCAGGCAAGCCACATAGCGCGCCAGCGGCGGCGTATGCAGCGTCACTTCCGGATGTTCATACGCTCCCAGCGCATGCGCGCCCTCTTCGCAAATCGTGCGGTAGCACAGGGCCGCGCCTTCGGCCGAGCGGCCGACGATGCCGATATGTCGTGTGATGCGATCTTCCCTGTCAGTTAAATGCGCTGGCCGCCGTCGATGGGAATTTCCGCGCCCGTGATGTACGAGGCGCGCTCGCTGCACAGGAACTCCACCAAATCCGCCACTTCGGCCGTCGTGCCCAGGCGGCGCAGGGGGATTTGCGTGTCGACGATGTGCGAGGTGCCCGGCGATAAAATCGCCGTGTCGATCTCGCCCGGCGCGATGGCATTCACGCGCACGTTCAGCGGCGCCATGTCGTTGGCCATCTCGCGCGTCAGCGAGGCCAGCGCCGCCTTCGAGCTGGCGTAGGCGGAGCCGGCGAACGGGTGCACGCGGTAGCCGGCGATCGAGCACAGGTTCACGACGGCGCCGTGCGCGTTCGACAGTTCCTGCGCAAAGCCACGCGTCAGGGCCAGCGGCGCAAAGAAATTCGTGTTGTACATTTCCTGCCAGGTCTGCATGTCGGTGGTCAGCGAATTGACGCGCGAACCGCCCGGCCCCTTCGGCGACACGCCCGCGTTGTTCACCAGCGCGTGCAATTTCGAGTCGCCCAGCATGGGGCGCAGGGTGTCGACCATCTGCCCGATCTGGCTCAGGTCCGACAGATCCATGCACACATGCGTGTTGTGCTCCTGGCTGCGCGGGCAGCCGCCCGGAATCGGGCTGCGCGACACGGTGATCACGCGCCAGCCCAGACTGCGGAAGCGCTCGGCCACGGCGTGGCCGATACCGCGGCTGGCGCCCGTGACGATGGCCGTTTTCTGTTCAATCTTCTGTTCAGTCTTGTGCGTGTTCTGCGTCATGTGCTTCCTTGTCTAGTTGTGTTGCGCCGGCGTGGATGCGCTCCTGGCGCATCACATACGCCAGCATCTGCGTGCCGCCGTCGAGAATATCCTGTTCGATGGCGCGCCGCGCAGCCGCCCCGTCGCGCTGGCGCAGCGCGGCGATGATGGCGTGGTGGTGGCCGACGCGCATGTCGGGCGAAAAGCTGGCGTAGCCGGCGGCGATCAGGGGCGCCGTCTGCATCCACAGGTGGTCGACGAAGCGCTTTAATGTCGGCATGCCGGCCGCCTGCGCCAGGCCCAGGTGAAACGCCTGGTTGCATTGCAGGGCCGCCGGCAGGTTGTGCCGCGCAATCGCCTCTTCGTTCGCCTGCAGCAGGCGCTCGAGGTCGGCCAGGGTGGCGGCGTCGATGCGCTGCGCCGCCTCGAACGCGCCCAGCCCTTCCAGCTCCAGCCGCAGCGCGCGGATTTCCAGGTAGCGCGCCACGCTGAGCACGGGCACGCGGAAATCGCGCGGCGAGCGCAGCACCAGCGCCTCTTCCTGCACCAGCTGCAGCATGGCGTCGCGCACGGGCGTGACGCTGGTGCCGAGCTGCAGCGCCAGCTCGCGGATGCGCAGCCGCTCATTCGGCTGGTAACGTCCTGCCGCCAGCGCCTCGCGCAGCATGGCGTACACGGACTTGCCCAGGTTGACGTGCTGCAGACTGTCCAATTGGTGCTTCATGCGTACTTTTGATCTTTTGAAATTATGATGCATCATACATCAATTTGAAAAACAGTGTTTTTCCAGACGTGCGCCGCAGACAGGAAACAAGGAAACACCGCAAGCACGTACAATCAGCCGCCACCGCATCGAAAGGAGCGCTCTTGAACTGGGATTATCCGCACGCCCACACCCTGCCCGTCATGCCCGAACCGGGCGACATCGACGGCTTGCAGCACACCAACAATGCCGTCTACGTACGCTGGTGCGAGCATGTCGCCTGGCACCACTCGGCCACCCTGGGGCTGGACCTCGACGATTACCGGCGCCTGGACCGTGCCATGGCGATACGCCGCGGCGAATACGACTACCTGCTGCCGACCCGGGCCGGCGAAGCGCTGACCCTGGCCACCTGGCTGTGCGCCAGCGACGGGCGTTCCAGCATGGAACGGCGCTTCCAGCTGATCCGCGACAGCGACGGCGCCACCGTCGTGCGCGGACGCTGGGACTTGATCTGCATCGAATTGAGCAGCGGCCGCGCGCGCCGCCTGCCGCCCGAGTTCCTGGCCGTGTATGAACCGGCCATCGTCGCGGCCGGCGCGCCGCGCGGGCAGGACTAGGCCGCCGTTTTGCGCGCCGTTCGGCGAAGATGCGGGGCGTTTCTTGCGCCTCCGCAGTGCAACATGCATTTCGCTCCTGCTTTGCCCGTGCATGCTTTAGAATCAGCGACCTCAGCCCCGTAAAAACAGGATAAAACATATGACGGCAGTCGGGAATACCGAACCACAAGAGCTCAAGCGCGGCCTGAAAAGCCGCCACATCCAGCTCATCGCCCTGGGCGGCGCCATCGGCACCGGCCTGTTTCTGGGCATCGCGCAAACAATCAAGATGGCCGGCCCTTCCGTGCTGCTCGGCTATGGCATTGCCGGCGTCATCGCCTTTCTGATCATGCGCCAGCTGGGCGAGATGGTGGTCGACGAACCCGTCGCCGGCTCCTTCAGCTACTTTGCCGACAAATACTGCGGCCACCTGCCCGGCTTTTTGTCGGGCTGGAATTACTGGGTACTGTATGTGCTCGTCAGCATGGCCGAGCTGACGGCCGTCGGCATCTACGTGCAGTACTGGTGGCCCGGCGTGCCGACCTGGGTCTCGGCACTGATCTTCTTTTGCGCCATCAACGCCATCAGTTTGCTCAATGTCAAAGCGTTTGGCGAGATGGAATTCTGGTTCGCCATCATCAAGGTGGTCGCCATCATCGGCATGATCGTCTTCGGCGCGTATCTGCTCGCTTCCGGCGACGCGGGGCCGCAGGCGTCCGTGGCCAACCTGTGGCAGCACGGCGGCTTTTTCCCGAATGGCTGGCAGGGGCTGGTGATGGCCATGGCCGTCATCATGTTCTCGTTCGGCGGCCTGGAGCTGGTAGGCATCACGGCGGCCGAGGCGGATGATCCGAGCACGACGATTCCGCGCGCCACCAACCAGGCCATCTACCGTATCCTGATCTTTTACATCGGCGCGCTCGGCATCCTGCTGTCGCTGTACCCGTGGCAAAACGTCGTCACCGGCGGCAGCCCTTTTGTCCTGATCTTCCATGCGCTCGACAGCAACCTGGTGGCCACGGCCCTGAACGTGGTGGTGCTGACGGCGGCACTCTCCGTCTACAACAGCGGCGTGTACTGCAACACGCGCATGCTGTTCGGCCTGGCCAAGCAAGGCAATGCGCCGCGCGCGCTGCTGCACCTGAACCGCCGCGGCGTGCCGCTGGTGGCGCTGGGCGTGTCCGCGCTGGCGACGGGCGCCTGCGTGGTGGTCAATTACTTCATGCCGGGCGAAGCGTTCGAAGTGCTGATGGGCCTTGTCGTGTCGGCGCTGATCATCAACTGGGCCATGATCAGCTGGATCCATTTGCGTTTCCGCGCGCAAAAGAAGGCCGAGGGCAAGACGACCCTGTTCCAGAGCCTGGGCTACCCGTTCACCAACTACCTGTGCCTGGTGTTCCTGGCCGGCATCCTGGTGATCATGTACCTGACGCCGGGCCTGCGCATCTCCGTCTACCTGATTCCCGTGTGGCTGGCCGCGCTGGGCGTCGGCTACTGGATCAAGCAAAACAAGGCCAAGGCATAGGCTGTTTTACACCGCATCAAGCCAAGCAACAAGCAAACAAAAAGCCCGTCTTCGCAGGAAGGCGGGCTTTTTGCATTCAACGCGGTCTCGCCGTCTGTTGTTAAGCGGCGGCCCCGCCCTCTTCCGGCAGCACGTCGGCGCGCCACAGGCCGATGGTCTGGCCCGCATACGATTGCAGCAGCACCTCGTCGCTCAGGGTCAGCATCGCCTGCTGGCGCTGCTCCGCCTTCTTCTCGGGCGTCATGCCCAGCTCGTCCGTCCGGTACGGCCCCAGCACGGGCAGCAAATCGCGCAGCACAGAATAATTGCCTGGTATGGTCTTGTCCGATTCCAGCTTGCCCAAGAAATATTTCATGACATGCTCGGACTGATTGCCCTCCTGCCGCAAGCTCGCCTTCACCATCTTGCCATCCTTGTAGGCCACCTGCGCGTCGCTGCTGGCCGTATCCTCGATCTGGTGATAGGTATAGTTCTGCGATTCCGTGCTGGTCGTCAGGCGCAGCGGCACGCCGGGGACGAGGGTCTCATGGAAGCTGGCGCTGAGCTTCGATTGCTGCTGCTGCCTGACCGAACGTGCATCCTGGCTGGCGCCGGCCTGCAGCGTCTTTTGCGACACTTCATAATTGAAGCCATCCTTTTCCGAACTGCGCATGGGATTGCTGAATTTCACGGCTTGCGATACGGAGGCGCTGAAATCGGCCAGCCCCGTCAGGATGGACTTGTCCTCGGCCGCCAAGCGCCACTTGCCCGTCGCGGGCGTGTCCGTGGCCGCTTGCGGCGCGGCGGTATTGCTGTGCAGGGCCGTGAAGCTATCCTTGAGCATGGCCATCAGGCCCGCGTCGCCATGGCCGCGCGACGCCGCCTGGTCGAACTGCTTCATGTAACTGCCCAGCGCCTTGGCTTGCCGTTCGCGACTGCCCAGGGTATTGAGTTGGCTGGCGTCGACCTTCAGGTCCAGGGAGCCGGCCACGCCGCTGAAGCTGACCTGGCGCTGCGCGCCATCGGCCTGGAAATCCAGGGTTTGCACGCCCTCTATCTCGCCGCGCACCTTGACTTCCGCATGCAGTTTCACCGACGCCAGCAACTGCTGGTCGAACTGCATCAAGCCTTCCAGCTTGATTTTCGGCGTATCCCGTCCCATGCCATCGATGGCGTCCTGAAAACCCTTCGCCAGGTCGCCCAGGGCGCTGGCTTCAGCGTCGCTGAGGTCGCCACTGGTCGTCATGCTCACGGCCAGGCCGTCGCCCTGGCTGTCGAGCGACAGCTTGACTTCCACGCCGCTTTTGGTCGTGATGCTGAGGGTAACCTTGTCTTCGCCATTGCCATGCAGGCTGCCCGGCGCGATGCCGGACGCCGCATACACATTCGGCGTGGTGCTCGGCGGCGGCTGCCGCATCGCCTGCGAGAAATTGTAGTTGCCCAGCTTGGCCTGCCCCAGCATGGCCGCGCCCAGGCCGCTGAAGCGGCCGCCAAACGCATGCGAAGAGAAGCTCTTTGTCATCGCGTCGCTCACCTTGTTGCGCGTCGCGCTTTCCCATATCGTCGGCGAAGGCAGCAGCTGCGCGACGGCTTGCGTCGCCCCGATGTCAACAATGGAGGACGGGCTCGGCGCCGGAGACGGCGCGGCATCCGCCTTGGTGGCAGCGGCATTGAGCGCGCGTGAGGGACTTGGATTCCAGCTCGGGATCGAGGAGACGGAGGTCATGGGTCTTATGCCTTGCTAAACGAAGATGGATGGTTAGGTAAAGTATGCATAACTTTCATTTTTTGATAACTGGTAGCCGTCGAGTACTGCCATGTTTTCTCAGAGCAAGGGATGGGTCGCATCTCAAGCGCTAAGCAGACACTGCTATAACGACGTGAAATGTGAAATCATGAGCGCAAAGGAGCATGAAAATTTTTCATTCTTGATACAAATCATGCTCCGCCGCCATGCCAGCGTTCGCAGGTGTTCGCCATCTAACTCAATTTAAACAGTTGCCACAAGTAAATTTCTACTGTTGCTCAAATGCTGAAAGTGACGAAGTGTGATATTTCGCCGGCCCGCAATCAATATGATCGCTGAGTGCTTCGTGATAAAGCTGCATATGCTTATTCGGAACCGCAAGCACGGCCTTAAGGAGGCAATATGAAATTTATGCACTTAACCATCGCCAAGCGGCTCGGCATGGGCTTTGGCCTGGTCGCCCTGTTCCTGTTGCTGGTCATCGCGCTGGGGCTGACCAGCATGCGACAAATCCAGGACCGCATGGATGAAGCGACCAAGGTCAACAACGTCGAAACCAGGCTGGCCCAGACTATGGACTTGACAGTGACCGAGCGGGCGCTGGCGCTGCGCAACCTGATTTTGCTGAAGGAGGAGAAGGAGATCCAGATCGAGGTCGCGCGCATCGCCGAGCAGGAAAAAAAATACGCCGCTGCCCAGCAAAAGCTGGGGGAAATGTTCGCCAAGCTGGAAGGCACCTCGAGCGAAGAAAAAAGCCTGCTCGAACAGATCCGCACACAAAGCGACCTGGCGGCGCCCTTCATTCAGCGGGCCGCCGCGCTGGCGCTGGAGCACAAGCAGGACGATGCCTACAAACTGCTGCGCTATGAATTCCGCCCCGTGCAAAAGCGCTGGTGGGAATTGCTGCGCACCTTGATCGCCGTCGAGGAAAAGCAGAATAACGAGGCTTCCAGCATGGCCGAGGCGGCCTACAGCCAGGCGCGCCTGGTGATGCTGAGCATCGGCTCGCTGGCCCTCATCACCAGCCTGCTGGCCGCCGTGCTGATCACGCGCAGCGTGACGCGCCAACTCGGCTGCGAGCCCGACGAAGCGGCGGCGATCGCCGGGCAGATTGCCAGCGGCAACCTGGCCGTGCCCATTCATACCCGCCCCGGCGATACGCACAGCCTGCTGCACGCCATGCAATCGATGCGCGACAGCCTGGCGCAGATCGTCCAGCAAGTTCACGCCAGCACCGAGACCATCGCCACGGCGGCAGGCCAGATCGCCATGGGCAACCTGGACTTGTCTTCGCGCACGGAACAGCAGGCCAGTACGCTGGAGCAAACCGCTTCATCCATGGAAGAACTAACCAGCACCGTGCGCATCAACACCGACCATGCACGCCAGGCCAACGGGCTGGTCGAATCGGCCTCCAATGTCGCCACCAAGGGCGGGGCCGTGGTGGCGCAGGTGGTCGACACCATGGCGGCCATCGATGTCTCGGCGCGCAAGATCGTCGACATCATCGCCGTCATCGACGGCATCGCCTTCCAGACGAATATCCTGGCGCTGAACGCGGCGGTCGAGGCGGCCCGTGCCGGGGAACAGGGGCGCGGCTTTGCCGTGGTGGCCACCGAGGTGCGCAATCTGGCGCAGCGCTCGGCCGCCGCAGCCAAGGAAATCAAGGACCTGATCGGCGACTCGGTCGACAAGGTCCAGGCCGGCAACCGGCTGGTCGAACAGGCAGGATCGACCATGCACGAGGTGGTCGCCAGCGTCAAGCGCGTCACCGGCATCATGTCTGAAATGATGTCCGCCAGCCAGGAACAATCCGCTGGCATCGAGCAAATCAATATGGCCGTGACGCAAATGGACAATGTGACGCAGCAAAATGCGGCACTGGTCGAAGAAGCCGCCGCCGCAGCGCAAGCGATGCAGGAACAGGTCAACAGCCTGAACGATGTCGTCAGCGTCTTCCGCGTGGGCAACATCGCTGGCGGCCGCGATGCGGGACTGCGCCTGGTCAGCCGTCAGCCACCGCCGCCGGCGGTGCGGCGCGCGCCCGCCACGGCAAAGCCGGCCCGTCCGGCCGTCGCCAAGCCCAGCGAAATCGAGTGGGAACAGTTTTGAGCCGGCAACGGGGGAGTGGCACACGTGGGTAAACTGGAACAGATCGCCGCTGCGGGCGAAGTGGTAGCGACGCACATCTTCCCGCATGCAAGCCATATCGGCAAGGAACAACGGGGCCTGCTGGCCGGTCAGCAAGGCGCGACGCTGTGGCTGACCGGCCTGAGCGGCGCAGGCAAGTCGACGCTGGCGTACGCGCTGGAAAGGCGGCTGCTGGCAGAGGGTCACCTGAGCTGCGTGCTCGACGGCGACAATATGCGGCACCACCTGAATGGAGACCTGGGTTTCTCTCCCCGCGATCGCCAGGAAAACATCCGCCGCAGCGCCGTCGTGGCCAGGCTGATGAACGATGCCGGCATGATGGTCATCTGCGCCTTCATCTCGCCGCTGCGCAGCGACCGCGAGATGGCGCGCCAGATCATCGGCAGCGACAATTTTATCGAAGCCTATATCAGCACGCCGAGCGCGCTATGCGAGGAGCGCGACCCCAAGGGACTGTACAAAAAAGCGCGAACCGGACTGATCCCTGCATTTACGGGCGTCTCCGCGCCCTACGAGGCACCGCTGGCGCCGGCGCTTATGCTGGACACGGGCGTGCTGTCGCTGGAACAGGCCTGCGAGCGGCTGTTCCAGCAACTGTGCCCGCACTTCATCTGATGCCGCGCGGCCACCTTTTCGAGGAATGATGAGATGATCAGCAGCCACCATCCCGGCGACGACGCGCGCCCGCGCCCCGTCATGATGATCCCCTTGCGCCGCTGCGGCAGCCATGCCCTGCGCCTGCGCCTGAACCTGTCGCCGCAGTTTTATTCGCCGTATCCACTGCACCTGGTTGACATGATGCCGCTGCTGCCCCTGTACGGCGACTTGCGCGATGACCGCGCCTACTTTCGCCTGGTGGTCGATGTGGTGGGCCTGGCGGCGGCCAGCATGGTCAAGTGGCCGGGGGTCGTCTTCGATCCGGTGGAAGTGTTCGAGACGCTGCGCGGCCAGCCGCGCAGCATCCACCGCGTGGCATGGGAGCTGCTGCTGCGCGCGGGCGAACGCCGCCAGGCGCAGGTGGTGATGGACAAGTCGCTCGACAGCGTGCACTACGCCGACGACATCGTACGGCTATATCCCGACATGCTGTTCCTGAACGTGGTGCGCGATCCGCGCGCGCAAGTGGCGTCGATGAACCGCGCCATCATCCACGATTTCGACACGCTGCTCAATGCCAGGACCTGGCTGGCCGCCCATGCGGCAGCCGACCATGTCGTGCAACGCTATCCGCAGCGCGTGCTGACGATACGCTATGAAGATTTCCTGTCGCGGCAACAAGAGACGCTGGAAACAGTATGTGATTTTCTCGGCATCGCCTTCCTGCCGCAAATGCTGGACGTGGCCGCGTCGGCGGAGGCGCGGCAAATCGCGCAGTTGTCATCGCTCTGGTCGGCCAACTGCCATGCGCCGATCGCGACCAACATCGACAAATTCAGGCAGCAACTATCGGACGATGACATCAACCTCATCGAAACGCTCACCGGCCCGTATATGGACCGCTACGGCTACGCGCGCCTGAGCCGCGGCGACGCCAACATCACGCCGGCGCTGATCGAGCTGGCCGGCAAGCGCTCGGCGCAAGGACGCGAACGCGCCTGGCACGCCTTGGAACAGGATAACTTCCGCGATTACGTGCTGCGCCGCTGCCGCGCCGACTATCTGGCCCAGCTGCATGCACGGCTCAGCCAGGCCAGCGGCGCGCAGGGCAGCAGCACCATCGTCACGCTGGATCAACTCGACCAGGGCTCGTTTGTCGTCAGTGATTAAAGTCTGGCCATCGCCAGTTCCACGCTGCCCTCCTGCGCCGGGCAAGTCGCGCTGCCCAGTCACTTATCCCTAAAAACAACAATTTCAATATCGATCGGCAATGTCCACTAGAATGGTGGGCATATGAAACATATGATTAGCGCGCCGGTCGCCAGTTTCACCGATTTGCTGCTTGACGCCGTGTGCATGGTTGACGTGGACGGGCGCTTCGTGTTCGTCAGCGCCGCCTGCGAACGCATCTTCGGCTACACGCAGCAGGAAATGATCGGCAAGCTCATGCTCGACATGGTCGCCCCCGCCGACCGCGCCCGCACCCTGGCCGCCGCGCGCGCCATCATGGATGGCCATGCGCAGACGCACTTTGAAAACCGCTACCTGCGCAAGGATGGCAGCCTTGCCCACATCATGTGGTCGGCCCGCTGGTCCGCCGCCGACCAGCTGCGCGTGGCCGTGGCGCGCGACATCACCTTGCTGAAACAGGCGCAGGCAAAGCAGGCTGCGCTGTACGCCATTTCCGAAGCCATGCAGGCGACGCAGGATTTGCCCGCCTTGCTGTACCGCATACAGCACATCATCGGCGAGCACTTGCCTGCGCGCAGCCTGACCTTGCTGCTGCAGGACGAACATGGCGCACAGCCTTTGATGACCTGCCATGCCGGCGACAGCGCGCCGCAGCCGACGCCGTCCCTGGCCAGCCTGCTGTGCGACGAAGTCCTGCGCAGCGGCCGCCCCTTGCTGCTGCAGGCGGGACAACTGGCCGGCCTGCCGCCGGCGCTGCAAACGGCGGCTGGCGCCCTGTCCTCGTGCTGGCTTGCCGTGCCCCTGTATTCCTCGCTGGGCAGCATCGGCGCGCTGGCCTTGCAAGGCGGCCAGGATGCCGTCATCGGCACGGCGCAAGACCAGGATTTGCTGCAATTTGTCGCAAAGCAACTAGCGACCGCCATCGAGCGCCGGCAGTTGCAGACGCAAATGCAGTTCATGGCCATGCATGATGAACTGACCCGTTTGCCGAACCGCCGCCTGTTCCACGACCGTCTGCACACGGCGTTCGCGCGCGCACACCGCCAGGAAGGCCGGCTGTCGCTGCTGTTCCTGGACTTGAACAACTTCAAGCGCGTCAACGACGACCACGGCCATGCCTGTGGCGACCTGCTGCTGCAAACGGTGGCGAGCCGCCTGCGCGATTGCATGCGCGAAACAGACACCTTGGCCAGGATGGGCGGCGATGAATTCGTCGTGCTTCTGGAAAGCAATGTCACACTGGCCGATGTCAGCCTGATCGAGCAAAAGATCCACGCGGCCCTGGCCGCGCCGCTGCACCTGGGCAACGGACAGCAATTGCGGATCACCGTCAGCATCGGCGTGGCCCACTATCCGGAAGACGGCGATACCATGCAACTGCTGTTGCGCCATGCGGACCGGGCCATGTATGCATCGAAGATGCTTGCCGCCGCCTCGCGCTAGCCTGCCTGGCGACAGTACCTGCATGCTATACTTTCCGGCGATGCTAAGACTCTTCAAAACATGGCTGATCCTGCTGCTGATCGCGGCGGTGCCGCTGCAGGCGGCGGGCGCCATGCGGGCGTGCGCGCCGCTTGCGGCATCGCCTGCCGCCGCGATGGCAGGGGCTTGCCAGCATCACGCCGTGCAGTCATCCGCCATCACGGACAGCGCCGGCACGCCGGAAGAAAACAAGACCCCTGCCAAGCATGCCGCGTGCGGCGCCTGTTCCCTCTTTTGCCTGGGCGCCTTGATGCCGCCCGGCCTCGCCCTGCCCGCCGCGCCCGTCAACGGCGCGGAACATGCGGCCCTGACCACTGCCACCTTGCTGCCGGGATTCATTCCCGATGGCCCGCGCCGGCCCCCGCGGCCGCTTTCCGCTTAAATTCCAAGCTCGTCCCAAGCAGGCCACCGCAGTGGCCACGATAGCCCTATTCCGTCTGAAAGCGACACATGATCAAACATTACATACTGCGCGGCGCCTTCGCCGCCATGCTGGGCTTGCCCACGTTCGCCATGGCGGCCCTGCCCGTCATTGAAGTCTACAAGAGCGCCTCGTGCGGCTGCTGTTCCGAATGGATCAAGCACCTGGAAGCGAACGGTTTCACGGTGCGCGCGAAAAACGTCGAGATGCCGGCGCAATACCGCAAGCTGGCCGGCATTCCCGACGCGCTCGGCTCCTGCCACACGGGCCTCGTCAACGGCTACGCCATCGAAGGCCATGTGCCGGCCAGCGACATCAAGCAGCTGCTGCGCGAAAAACCCAAGGCGAAAGGCCTGGCCGTGCCGGCAATGCCGATGGGCTCGCCAGGCATGGAAGGGCCGCGCAAGGATGCATACGACGTCTTGCTGGTCAAAAGCAATGGCAGCACCAGTGTTTACAAGCACTACCAGTAAGATGCAGGGCCAGTAAGATGCAGGGAAAATGAAAAACGCCGCCGGAATCGCTTCCGGCGGCGTTTTTTTGTCAGGCAGTAAAGAACCTACTGCCTGTCAGGACTGCATCAGATAGTGTCGAGCACGGCATTCAGGCTGGCGCTAGGACGCATGACCGCTTCCGTCTTCGCGGGATCCGGCAGATAGTAGCCGCCGATATCCGTTTCCTTGCCTTGGACTGCTTTCAGCTCGGCAACGATCTTTTCTTCGTTGTCCGCCAGGGCTTTTGCCACTGGCGCAAAATGCGCTGCCAGTTCCGCATCGTCCTTCTGCGCTGCCAGGGCTTGCGCCCAGTACATGGCCAGGTAGAAATGGCTGCCGCGGTTGTCCAGTTCGCCCGTGCGTGGCGATGGCGACTTGTTGTTGTCCAGCAGTTTGCCGGTGGCTTCGTCGAGGGTTTTCGCGAGGATCTTGGCTTTCGCATTGCCCGTCTTGATGCCCATGTCTTCCAGCGACACGGCCAGGGCCAGGAACTCGCCCAGCGAATCCCAGCGCAGATGGTTTTCTTCCACCAGCTGCTTGACGTGTTTCGGTGCCGAACCGCCGGCGCCCGTTTCGTACATGCCGCCACCAGCCATCAATGGCACGATCGACAGCATCTTGGCGGACGTGCCCAGTTCCAGGATCGGGAACAGATCGGTCAGGTAGTCGCGCAGGATGTTGCCGGTCACGGAAATGGTGTCCAGGCCGCGGAAGGCGCGTTCCAGCGTGTAGCGCATGGCGCGCGTCTGCGACATGATCTGGATGTCCAGACCCTTGGTGTCGTGCTCCTTCAGGTAAACCTGTACCTTCTTGATGACTTCGTTCTCGTGCGGACGATAGGAATCGAGCCAGAACACGGCAGGCATGCCCGAATTGCGCGCGCGCGTGACGGCCAGCTTGACCCAGTCGCGGATCGGGGCGTCCTTGACCTGGCACATGCGCCAGATATCGCCCTCTTCCACCGTTTGCGTCAGCAGCACTTCGCCCGTTTCCAGGTCGGTGATGTTGGCGGTGCCGCCTTCAGGCACTTCAAACGTCTTGTCGTGCGAACCGTATTCTTCCGCTTGCTGCGCCATCAGGCCCACGTTCGGCACGGTGCCCATGGTCTTCGGATCGAAGTTGCCATGCCATTTGCAGAAGCCGATCATTTCCTGGTAAATGCGTGCGAAAGTCGATTCCGGCATGACTGCCTTGACGTCTTTCGGACGGCCATCGGCGCCCCACATCTTGCCGCCGATACGGATCATGGCGGGCATCGACGCGTCGACGATGATGTCGTTCGGCGAATGGAAGTTGGTGATGCCCTTGGCCGAATCGACCATGGCCAGTTCCGGACGATGCGCGTGGCAGGCGTGCAAATCTTTCAATACTTCATCTTTTTGCGACGCTGGCAGGGTCTCGATCTTGTCGTACAGGTTGCTCATGCCATTGTTGACATTCACGCCCAGCTTGTCGAACAGTTCGGCGTGCTTGGCAAACGCGTCCTTGTAGAAGATGCGCACGCAGTGGCCGAAGACGATCGGGTGCGAGACCTTCATCATGGTGGCCTTGACGTGCAGCGAGAACATCACGCCCGTCTTGAAGGCGTCGTCGATTTCCTTCTCGTAGAACTCCAGCAGCGCTTTCTTGCTCATGAACATGCTGTCGATGATCTCGCCCGCTTGCAGGGAAACCTTCGGTTTCAACACGATGGTCTTGCCCGAGGCCGTGACCAGTTCCATCTTGACATCGCGCGCTTTTTCCAGGGTCAGCGATTTTTCGCCGTGGTAGAAGTCGCCATGGTGCATGTGCGAAACGTGGGTTTGCGACGACTGGCTCCACTCGCCCATCGAATGCGGGTGCTTGCGCGCATACTCTTTGACGGCTTTCGGTGCGCGGCGGTCGGAATTGCCTTCACGCAGGACCGGGTTGACCGAGCTGCCGATGCACTTGCCGTAGCGGGCCTTCAAGGCTTTTTCTTCTTCGGTCTTCGCATCTTCCGGATAGTCGGGCAGCTTGTAGCCACGGCCTTGCAGTTCGCGCACGCAAGCGATCAACTGGCCTTGCGAGGCGCTGATGTTCGGCAGCTTGATGATGTTGGTGTCCGGATTCTGGGTCAATTTGCCCAGTTCAGCCAGGGTATTCGGAACTTTTTGCGCGTCCGTCAGGAATTCGGGAAATTCAGCCAGTACACGTGCCGCCACCGAAATATCGCTGGACACCACGTCCACGCCAGCCGGCGCGGTGAATTTTTTGATAATCGGCAGCAGGGAATACGTCGCGAGCAGCGGCGCCTCGTCAGTCAGCGTGTAGATGATTTTGGATTTTTGTGTTGCCATGTTCATTCCCTTGTATGCGGTGATGCGTGGTGGTTAACTTTCTTCATTCCAAACACAGGACGGTTAGCCTTGCTTTGGACGGCTAGTGTGCCGGCGGTGACGCCGTGCTTGCCCACCGCGTATTTTAGACTGTCCTGCCGCTGTTTGTGTATCCGATGGCGACGAATCTTATATAAGACAGCAAATATCCGGAACTACCGGGCCAGAATGGCCATTTTCCGCCTTGAAATGGATGCGGGGCAGCGGCACGGCATGTATGCCGCCTCGAAAAAACATTCCATATTGACAATATTCAAGTGGAAGCGACGTCACGGTCCCTCGTTCTTGACGATGCCGCGCACATTCGTCAGCGCCAGGCAAACGTTCAGCACGATCAAGGCCCAGGCTTCGTCTTGCCAGCCCCAGCACACCCACAGCACGTTGCTGAACAGGAAAACCCAGAACCCGGCAAGGCGCCGCGCGGCCATGCGCGAGCCCACCAGCCAGGCCGCCAGCAGCGAAGCGGCCATGGCGGGCCATTGCAACAGTTCGATAATGTCCGACATGGCGCCTCCTGTGCATCGTTCAGTTGGCAATATTGTCTGTTGTTTTATCAGCGCACGCCTGCCCATCCCGCCCCACTTCCCCGTAAATCCTCAGTCGGCTTGATGTCGATTAAGCCAGCTTATTAAAACAGCCATACGATGAGCGTGCTTGCTTCTTTTATTCATCCATTGTTTGTCTTTTCTCAACTGAAAGGTATTTCAAATGAAACCTGCTATGCGGAAAATCAAGTCAATACGGCAACAATTGGGACAGGGCATGACGGAATACATCGTCATCGTGGCCCTGATCGCCGTCGCCGCCATCGGCGTATATCAATTGTTCGGCGCCACCATACGCAACCAGACGGCCGGCATCGCCATGGAGGTGTCGGGCAAGAACGGCACAGCCGCCATCGCCAAGGCCGGCGGGGCCGCCACCAAGGCCGAGACCGCCGCCAAGGACACGGCGAAGAACAGCCTGTCCACGTACGGCGACCAGGCCACCACCGGCAAGCAGGACTAGGCTGCCGCCGCCAGCGAGCCCCCGAGCCAATGAGCGCCTCATCCACATCATCATGACACCGCTACAGGCAGTCCGCCTGCCCCCCTTCGCGCAACGCCGCCAGCAAGGCCAGGCGCTCATCTATGGCATCGTCGTTCTCATGGGCGGCCTGGCCGCCCTGCTCTTCGTTTTCAATACGGGCCAGCTCACGGCGGAAAAAACCAAGCTCGTCAATACGGCCGACGCCGTCGCCTACAGCGCCGCTGTCATGCAGGCGCGCGCCCTCAATTTCGACGCCTACACCAACCGCGCGCTGATGGCCAACGAGGTCATGATCGCGCAAGCCGTCAGCATCGCCGCGTGGTCCGCCCATGTCGTCAAACATACGGAAAACGTCACGCCCCTCAACTGCCGCAGCTATTACTCCGTGCCGGCGGCGCTGCTGCTGATCGATTACATCCCCGTCTGCTACCTGCTCAGCTTGCCTACCGCCAGGAATACCGCGCAAGCCGTCGACCAGGTGGCGCAGCAAGCAGCGCAGGCCAGCGTGCTGGCCTCCGAAGCGGCCAAGGCCGTCCTGCAGGGCGCGCAGGCGAACATGGCGGCCACCATCCTGCCTGCCCGTAAAACGCTGATGCAGCAGGTGGCCGACGCCAACTATGCGGGCGACGGCAGCGTACATGTCGACAGCATGCCCATCACCGATACGTTCACGCAGTTCGAGGGAAGCAGCTTCATCCGCGCGTATGCGGGCGCCGAACGGGGCCGCTTCAAGCAGGCGGCGCTCGCGGCCGCCCAGCGCGATGCCTTCGTCCGGCAGCGCTCCTGGACCTCGGCCAATCACCTGCCTTGCCTGTTGGGCAACAAGGCGGAGTTCCGCCGGCGCGGCGGTACGGAGCTCGTCGACTTCGACGAGTGGAAAGCCATGGACACGGCGTCGCTGCACCACTGGTCCTGGCATACGCACGGCCTGTTTCGCCTGCCCACCTGCGACGACGATGAAATGCCGCTCGGCTACGGCACGCAGGCGGCGGCCCACGGCACGCCCGACGACAGCGGCGCCGCTTACGGCCAGTCGCGCCCTGGCAATCCCCGCGCCAGCGCCCTGGCCAGCAGCAGCGACTGGCATTACAGCGGTTTGCCCACCTTTTACGACATCGCCGTGCCGGCCCTGGCCTACGCGTCGACGGACCCGCAGCCGCGCCTGACCTTCGCCATCCGCCTGACGCGGGCGAAAGGCCAGCTCAGGACATCCGATGGCAGCTCCGCCATCAAGCCGGGCGGCCGCCTGGCCCTCATCGACGGCAAGCCGGCCCACGCCGTGCTGGCGGCAGTGTCCTCCGCACAAGTGTATTTCGAACGGCCAAGCGGGCGCGACGATGGCATGACGGAGTTGGCCAGCCTGTTCAACCCTTATTGGCAAGTGCGCCTCGTGCCGACCTCGGCGGCCGATCTGGCGGCCGCCACAGCAATGGGAGGCGCGCGATGAAGCCGTTTGGCCTGTCCTTGTTGCTCCTGCTTTGCATCCTGCTGCCGGCCAGGGCCAGCACGCAGGCCGAAGATGCCGTGCGTCAAATGCCCATGGTCCACGAAGCGCTGGCGGCGCGCGACGCCACCGTCAAGGTGCACCTGGTCAGCGCGCGCGGCTACCTGAACGGCAAGCCCGGCGACGCGGCCGGCCTGGCCCGCTTGCACGCGGAAGTACAGGCTTGCGTCCAGCGCAACAGCGAACGGGGCATCGCCTCGAAGCCGCCACACGCCTGGCCCGAACATGTCATCAGCATGCGTCTGGACACCTATGCTGCCGTCAACCGCAGCATCGTGTACGCCGCCGGCCTGTCCTATGCCATCGATCCCCGCGATTGCAGTCTGATGGAAGCGCGCACCAGCAAGGCCAGCCTGTCATCGAGCCTGGGGACCTGCGAAGTCGATTTGCTGGCAAAGACGGCGCACGGTCATTGCGATGCCACGGGACAGGCGCGCGCCGCGCCGCCGCGCCGCCAGCCGCCGATGACGGCGGCGCAAAAGGCCGACATCGTGCGCCTGGCGGCCGGCAGCCCGGCCATGGCCGCATTCGCTGCCGCCATGCAAGCGCACCCGCAGGCGGGCATGGGCGAACGCAAGGTCATCCTCGGCCTGGAATGCGAGGTCCGGCCCAATCCGCTCGACCCGGAAGGCAAGAACTGCGTGTCGCGCGGCGGCTCCTTTTCCTCGCTGGACGCCATCGGCGAAGCAGGCATGTCCGGCATGACCTTGGAAATGAGCTCGTCCAACGGCATCGAGCTGCGCGCCACGCAGGCCAGGCTCGACACCCTGGTGCCGAACGCCGTTTTCGCGCCCTACCTCGAGGGCGGCTTTCGCATCACGCGCCCGGAGAACCGGCCATGAAACGGCACAGCTTTCGCCCCAGGCACGACCGCGGCCAGGCGCTGACGGAGTTTCTCGTGCTCGCCGCCGCCTTGTTGCCGCTGTACCTGCTGCTGCCCCTGATCGCCAAATACCAGGACATCGCCACGCAGGCCGGCATGGCCAGCCGCTACGTCACCTTCGAGGCGATCACGCACAACGATGCGCAGAGTGCCTGGAAGCCGCCGGCAGCCCTGGCCGGCGAAGTGCGACGGCGCTTTTTCAGCAATGCGGACGCCCCCATCAAGACGGGCGAT
This sequence comes from Janthinobacterium sp. GW823-FHT03B06, assembly GCF_058796955.1. Lineage (NCBI taxonomy): Bacteria > Pseudomonadati > Pseudomonadota > Betaproteobacteria > Burkholderiales > Oxalobacteraceae > Janthinobacterium > Janthinobacterium sp. GW823-FHT03B06. The sequence goes on along the minus strand of NZ_JBXAJE010000001.1, from coordinate 488,703 downwards.
ACGGCCGGTAATTTTCTCGCGCACCAGAACCTGTTCTGGCGCGGGCCTGCCGGCATCGCCCTGATCGCGGACTTCGACAGCGACGTGGCCGTCAGTTTTGGCCCCGGCAACGCGGCCAGCCATGCCGGCGCTTTCACGCCCGCCAGCGACGGCGCACCTTTCAACGGCTTGCCGGGCGCCTCCGCAGGCCTGCACACCGCCGACGAACTGGGCTTGCCAAGCCGCGGCATTTACCGGGGCAACGTCAGCGTGCGCCTGGCCAAGTTGCCGTCAGGCATCGTCGCCTATCAACCGTTTGACAGTTTCGACCTGGCCATCCACCGCCATACGAGCGTGGCCATCGATGGCTGGGCAGCCGGGGGACCGGCCCAGGTGCAGTCCCGTCTCGACAGCAAGCTGCTGGTTCCCGCCACGGCGCTGCGCGATGCGGCGGGCGTGGTCAATGCCAGCGTGACCCTGGTGGAAATGGGGCACATCCAAGGTCCGAAGCTGGGGCAGCTCGACTTCTGGCGCGATGTCGTGCCGCCCGACCGACTCAGGTAGGCATTGCGCCATCCACCTTATCCGCATCAGGGGAGATTGCAGAAATGACAGCAAAACAATATCTTCGGCGTCTATCAGGCGCGGCACTGGCGCTGTTGCTGCCCTGCAGTGCCGCTGTGTCGGCGCCGACAGCCTGGCCCGTGATCGCTGTTCCCGCCGGCATTGAAACCTTTGCCACGGGTGGCGAGATGCGCGTCAATGGCCTGCCGCTGCACGTGCGCGGCGTGCTGTCCGCCAGGACGCCGGTCCAGGTGGCGGCGCTGTTCCGCGCCAGCCTGGGACAACCGCTGACGGAACACACGCGGGACGGCACGCTGGTGCTGGGACGGGCGCTGGGCGAATTTTACGCCACGGTGCAGCTGCAGCCAGCGGGAAGCGGTACGCGCGGCCTGCTTGCCGTCAGCCACCTGGGCGCCGCGCCGGGGCCGCACGATAGCGCCACGGACAGGCTGCTGTCGCGCTTTCCTGCCGGCTCGCGCTTGCTGACGCAAACGCGTTCGGTGGATGGCCCGCGCCGCGCCGAGTTGCTCACTGTCAGCAACGCCATGGGCGTCGAGAGCAATGTCCGTCACTTGCGGCGCGCCCTCGAAGCGCAAGGCTACACGCTCGAGCGTGCGGACTCGGCTGCCAGTGCGCCCGGCGGCGCCACCTCGCTGTTTTTCAAGACCTCCGCCAGTGAAGCGCTCGCGGTGATTTACCGCGACAGCCAGGGCCACACGGCCATCGCCCTGAACACCATCACGCGCCGGGAGTCCGCCAGATGAGGCCCCGCTTCCGCCGCCGGCCGCAAGAGGGCCAATCCAGCGTCGAGTACGCCATCGTCTGCGCCGCGCTGGCCATCGCCCTGGGCGTGGGCATGAGCGGCGAGACCAGCGTGCTCAGGCAACTGCTGGCCGCCTTCAAGTCCGTGTACCAGGACTTCAGCTACGCCATTTCCCTGCCCGGCTGAGCATCATGAAAATTCCCTTCCCCCCGTTTTCGAAGATCAACAAGACCTGGGTGGTACTGGGCGCCGCACTCGCCATCGGCCTGCTCGCCGCCTTCGCCACGCGCAGCTTCCTCAGCTCCCGGGTGGCCGAAATCGAGGCGCGCAATGTGCATCAGACGCTCAGCGTCGTCGTCGCCAAGACGGATCTGGCGCAAAACACGATCTTGTCGAACGACAACGCGGCCGTGCGCAAGATTCCCGTCGAATATGCCCACTCGGGCGCCGTGCAGCCGGGCGATTTCGAGCGCATCGCCGGCAACGCCATCGCGTTTCCCGTCAAGGCGGGCGAAATGATCATGTGGAGCCAGATGGCGGGCAAGCGCGTGCCCACCTTTTCCGCGCGCCTGGCGGCGGGGCGGCGCGCCATCACGGTGGTGGTCGATGAAATCAATTCGATCTCCGGCATGCTGGAACCAGGCGACCTGATCGACCTGATGCTGACCATCGACCAGAACGGCAGGAAGGTCGTGCTGCCGCTGTTGCAAAGCATGCAAGTCATGGCCACGGGCCAGCGCTCGGTGGATGACGCGAAAAACGGCGAGGCCGCGCAATTTGCCACCGTCACCCTCGACACCACGCCCGCGCAAGCGCGTAACCTCATCATCGCGCGCGAAAGCGGCAAGCTGACGGCCTTGCTGCGCAATCCGGCGGACAAGGCCGCGCCTGGCCAGCAAGACTATGACCTGTCGTTGCTGTTCGACACCCGGCCGGATAGCCTTCCCCTGCCGCAGCGGCGCGGCATCCCCGTGCTGTATGGCGGCAGCGGCATGCCGGCGCCGCCCGACGCCCTGCGCCTGCAGGGGCATCGCAGCGGTACCGATCCGCCAGTGGCGATGCCGCCGGCGCCAGTGGCCGCCCCACCGCCCATTCCGCTCATCAACGCTGCCGCCGCGCCGCCCTGAGGCGTACCGGCGACAGCCTGCCTTGCGCCAGCGCGCAAGCCACCGCACGCCCTTTGTATGGACACAGTCCCATGAAACGCTACTTCCTCACCCTGCTGTCAGCCCTTTGCGTAACGCTCGTGCTGGGCGCGAGCCTGGCGGCACCGGCCTGCGCCCGCGCCCAAACGGCGTCCCAGGGCGTGATCGAAGGCAAGGCACCGCTCGCAGCCAGGGCCGGCAGCATGCCAAAGACCGCCAATACCAGCAGCGCGGCAGCGCGCTACCAGCCCATCGCCAAACAGGACGATGCCGAATCGGAGCCCGAACTGGAGCTGTACCTGGGCGAATCACGCGTCTTCCCCACGCCGGGCGTGGCGCGCATTGCCGTGGGCAATGGCCAGGTCATCACCGCCAACGCGCTCGACGACAGGGATGTCATCATTTTCGCCAACGGCGCCGGCAACTCCTCGTTGTTCGTCTGGCACCAGGATGGCCGCTACCAGCGCGTGAAAGTGACGGTGCTGCCGCTCGACATGCGCCGCTATGCGCGCGATATCGCCAGCTTTTTGTCGGCCATCCCGAAAGCGAAGGCCAGCGTGGTGGGCGACAAAGTCGTCGTCGAAGGCGATGAATTGTCCGACGCGGACCGCGACAAGGTGGCGGAACTGGCCAGGCGCTATCCGCAAATCGTCAATTTCACCAGCCCCATCGGCTGGGAACAGATGGTCATGATGGACGTCAAGGTGGTCGAGTTCCCCCGCACGGAACTGCGCGAGCTGGGCCTGAAATGGAGCGCCACGGGCGGCGCGGCCATCGGCGGCATCTGGGCGCCGTCCAGCCGCGGCGATGCGGGCCGCTATGCGATCAACGTGCGTACGGGCGAGGCCAATGCGCCGCCGATCTCCGTACCGAATGGCGGCAACGGCGGTTTCGTGCCCCTGCCCTCGAACCTCACCATCCTCAGCGCCATCAACCTGGGGCTGAACGCGCAGTTACTTGCACTACAACAAAATGGCACTGCCAGCATCCTTGCCGAGCCCCAATTGTCGACGCGCAGCGGCTACAAGGCCAGCTTCCTGGCCGGCGGCGAGATTCCGTATTCCGTCGCCTCCGTCAACGGCGTGACGGTACAGTTCAAGCCCTACGGCATCAAGCTCGACATCGAACCCAAGGTGGGCAGCAATGGCGTCATCCGCGCCGTCATCGAGTCGGAAGTCAGTTCCATCGACGCCTCGCTGTCCACCAGCAGCGGCCCGGCCTTGCTGACGCGGCGCACGCGTACGGAGTTCAATGTGCGGCAGGGCGAAACCATCGTCCTTGCCGGACTGCTGCAACGCAATAGCAGCAGCGACGTCGACAAAGTGCCCCTGCTGGGCGACATCCCCATCCTGGGCACTCTGTTCCGCTCGAAGCGCTACCAGAACAAGGAAACGGAGCTGGTGGTATTCGTCACGCCCAGCATCGTCGACAGCCGCAGCGCCGGCCTGGCGGACCGGGTGCGCAGCGCCACGCAACGGCTGGAGCAGCAGCTGGGCCAGCCGCCCCACCTCAGCGACGCCTTGCAGCCCGGCGCGGATGCGGCCCGCTTCAACCAGGCGCCACCGTCCGTGCCGGCGCAATGAAGGCCATCATGTTCCAGGTCGACATCCTCCACCCCGACGGCAGCGCCAGGCAAATGAGCGTGCCCGACGATTGCATGGTCGGCAGCAAGACCAGCAACGACATCTGGCTCGACAGCTGGCGCATCGGCAAGGAACACGCGCGCCTGCTCAGGACGCCTTCCGGCGTGTTGCTGGAAGACATGGGCTCTTATGCGGGCACCAGCGTCAACGGCGTGCGCATCCGCAGCCAGCATGGCCCGCTGGCGCCTGGCGACGTGATCGCCATCGGCCCCTACAAGCTGCAGGTGCAGGAACTGGCCGGCACGGCACGGCCCGTGCAGGCGGCCGCTTTCCACTCGCGCTCGAGCAGCGCCGCCACGCGCAACCAGCGCGCCACGGCGGAAATCCACGCCTCGCGCCTGGCGGCGGAAAAAATGCAGCAGCACATGCAGCGGCAAGCGGGCGACGGCGCCGCGCCGGAAGAGGACTTTGCCATCATCCTGGCGCCGCAGGCACGCCAGCAGCTGGAATTCGAATGGCGTCAGCGCCTGCACGCGATCTTGCTCGAAACCATGGATTTGCGCCGCCACGACGTATCGAAAATGAGCGATGAGCAATTGCGCGCGGAAGCGCGGCGCTACATCCACGACATCATGCGGGCGCAGCGGGCCGAGATCCCCGAGGAACTCGACTATGAACTGCTGGCCAGGCAAGTGCTCGACGAAGCCGTGGGCCTGGGGCCGCTGGAGGAATTGCTCGACGATGCAGGCGTCACGGAAATCATGGTCAACCAGTTCGACCGGATTTATATCGAGCGCGACGGCAAGCTGGAAAGGCATCCGCTGACGTTTACCAGCGAACGGGCCGTGCTGGGCGTCATCGAGCGCATCGTCGCACCGCTGGGCAGGCGCATCGATGAATCCTCGCCTATGGTCGACGCGCGCCTGAAGGATGGCTCGCGCGTCAACGCCATCATCGCGCCGCTGGCCCTGAAAGGCCCGGCATTGACGATCCGCAAGTTCGCCAGATACGAGATGACGGCGGACAATCTCGTGCAACTGGGCGCCCTCAGCGCCGACATGGCCGCTTTCCTGCAAGTGTGCGTGGCGGCGCGCAAGAATATCGTCGTCTCGGGCGGCACCGGTTCCGGCAAGACGACCTTGCTCAACATCCTGTCCAACTTCATTCCCGCGGGCGAGCGCATCATCACGGTGGAAGACGCGGCCGAGCTGCAACTGCACCATGAACACTGGGTCAGCCTGGAGGCGCGCCCCGCCAATGTCGAGGGCAAGGGCGCCGTTTCCATCCGCGAACTGGTGCGCAACACCCTGCGCATGCGCCCCGACCGCATCGTCGTCGGCGAATGCCGGGGCGGCGAGGCGCTCGACATGCTGCAGGCGATGAACACGGGCCACGACGGTTCGCTGACCACCCTGCACGCCAACAGCCCGCGCGACGCCCTGGCGCGCCTGGAAACCATGGTCTTGATGGCCGGTATGGAATTGCCCCTGTCCGCCATCCGCGACCAGGTCGCCTCCGCCATCCACCTGATCGTGCAGCAGACGCGCTTTGCCTGCGGCACGCGCCTGGTCAGCAGCATCACGGAAATCACGGGCATGGAAAGCGGCAAGTTCCAGATGCAGGAACTGTTCCGTTTCGTCCACCTCGGCTACGGCGGCGCGGGCGAAGGCGAAGGCGCTACCGTACGCGGCTATTTCAGCGGCTGCGACCTGCTGCCGGGCTTTTACGAAGCCTTGCGCAGCCAGGGCCAGCCGCTCGACACGACGATCTTCCGCCAGCGGGAGGCGACATGAACAGCGCCATGAACGCCGCCCACATGCTGCTGTTCATCACCGCCATCGCCGCCCTGGCGGCGGCCATCCTCGCCTGGCTGGTGATCGACATCGGTATCGCCACCATGCTGCGCTACCGCGCCCACTTCACGGAACGCACGCGTTTCCAGGTGCGCGAATTCTTCCTGTTCGTCGATCCCGCGCGCATCTTCCTGGCCCACGCGGCCACCATGACCCTGGGCGCCATCATCGCCGGGCTGGCCAGCGGCAGCATGCTGGTGGCCGCCCTGGCCTTCCTCGGCCTGGCCCTGCTGCCGCGCGTCGTGTATGCCTGGCTGCGCCGGCGGCGCCTGCGCAAGTTCGAAGAGCAGTTGCCGGACGCGCTGATGATGCTGGCCGGTGCCCTGCGCGCGGGCCTGAGCCTGAACCTGGCGATGTCGCAGCTGGTCATCGAGGCGCAGGCGCCGCTGGGCCAGGAATTTACCCTGCTGCTGCGCGAGCAGCGCCTGGGCGTGACCCTGGAGCAAAGCTTGAACGGCCTGGTACGGCGCATTCCCACCCAGACCACGATCCTCGTGGTGTCGGCCATGCGCATCGCCACGGAAACGGGCGGCGGGCTGGCGGAAATGCTCGAACGCACGGCCAGCACGGTGCGCAACCGATTGCACATCGAAGGCAAGATCCGCGCGCTGACATCGCAGGGCAAGTTACAGGCGTGGATAGTCGGCCTCTTGCCCGTCACCCTGATGCTCGTGCTCGACCACATGGAGCCGCAGGCGATGGACCAGCTGTGGCACACGCGCATGGGCTGGGGGGCGCTGGCCGTCATCGCCACCCTTGAAGTGCTGGGCATCCACGTCATCCGGCGCATCGTCGCCATCGATGTGTAGGCGCCGCCATGTCTCCCACCCGCATCGAACTCACCATCACTGCCCTGGCCACGCTGTCCGGCCTGGCCATGGCACTGCTGGCGACTTTGCTGGCCAGGACGGTGGCCGCCATCCCGGCCGAGGACCGCAGCTACAAGGATGCGCCGCCCCTCGCCTTCCGCCTGCTGTGGTGGCCCATCCACTGGGGCGGCCATGCGCTGCGCCCTTTCATTGCCAGGGCGCCCACGGCCTCGCTGCCCGTGCGCTTGCGCAAGGCGGGCCTGGACTACAGTCTCAGCCCCTCGCAATTCGTCGCGGCGCGGCTGCTGTGCGCGCTGATCGTCGCCGCCTTTTCGTGCTGGGTGCTCGATTCGCTGGCCCAGGGCAGCCGCAGCGGCGTCGGCGCCGCCCGCTACTGGCAGGCAGGGCTTGCCGGCGCCGGATCCGGCTGGTGCTACCCGGCTATCTGGCTGCGCGACCGCATGGCACTGCGCAGGAGCGCGCTGAACAAGTCCCTGCCCTTTTACCTCGACCTCATCACCCTGTGCGTGGAAGCGGGACTCAATCTGCAGGGCGCGCTGCAACAGGCGGCGCTGAAAGGGCCGAAAGGCGCGCTGTGCGACGAAATCAAGCGCGTGCTGCGCGATGTGCGTAGCGGCAAGGCGCGTGCCGACGCGCTGCGCGCCATGAGCGAACGGGTGCAGGAACCGGCCGTGACCAATTTCGTCACGGCGCTTATCCAGGCTGAACGCATGGGCATGAACCTGGGACCCGTGCTGCGGGCACAAGCGGATCAGCGGCGCTCCGAGCGCTTTCTGCGCGCCGAAAAACTGGCCATGGAAGCGCCCGTCAAGCTGCTGTTTCCCCTCATCGCCTTCATCTTTCCCTGCACCTTCATCGTCCTGTTCTTTCCCATCGTCGTGCAATTCATGCAGTCGGGCCTATAAGGAGCTGCCATGCCCACACGCCATTCCAGCATCCTGCACACGGCCAGCGGTGCGCACGCGCTGGAACTGCGCCTGGCGGACAGCTTTCTCACGCGCCTGCGCGGCCTGATGCTGGCCGCGCCGCTGCATGGCGCGCAAGGTTTGCTGATCACGCGCTGCGCCAGCGTGCATGCAGCCTGCATGCGCTACCCCATCGACGTGGTCTACCTGGACCGCCACGGCGTCGTCACCCGCTGCGCCGCCGGCCTGCGCCCGTGGCGCGCCAGCTTCGGCGGCCTCGGCTGGCGTGCGCCGCGCACGGCGCACACGCTGGAACTGGCCGCCGGCGCCATCGCGGCCCTGCACATTCGTCCTGGCGACCGCCTGCAGCATCCACGGCTGGAAGCTGCGCCCGCAACGGTGGCCGGCACGCGGGACAAGACCCAGCGCGGCTCGGCGATGATCGAATTTACCGTGGTCGGCCCCATCATCACCCTGCTCGGGCTGTCGATCCTGCAATACGGCATGTTGTTTTTTGCCAGGACACAAATCAACTACGCGGCCTTCATGGCCGCGCGCGAAGGGGCCGTCGCCCATGCCAGCGTCAGCAGCGCCTACGCGGCGTACACGCGCGCGCTGATCCCCCTGTACGGCGGGGGCCAGACGCCAGCCCAGCTCGCTGCTTCGCTGGCCAAAGCGAACGCAGACCTCGGCGCCAACGGCACCGGTAACGCCAGCATCGAGCTGCTCAACCCGACCCGGCAAAGTTTTGATGACTGGAACGACGTGCACAGGCAAATCGCGCTGCATACGGGCAACCGCCGCGTCATCCCTTACAGCGGCCAGAGCCTGAAGGAGCAGAAAGTGGGCGCTACTTCCGGCCAAACCATCCAGGACGCCAACCTCATCAAGCTGCGCATCACGCATGGCTACCTGCCAAAAGTTCCCCTGGTCAAGAACCTGTATGCCACCTACCTGAAATGGCTGGACCCGCACACGGACGCCTTCCATACCAAACTGCTGGCCAGCGGCCGCATACCCGTGGTCACGCACGTCACCGTACACATGCAGTCCGACGCCATCGAGGGCAACAGCCCCGTTTCCACGCCGGGGCCGGGCAACGGTGGAGCGCCCGTCAACCCCGGCAACCCGCCCGTCACAGACCTGCCGCCGCCCGCGTGCGACAACCTCAGTTGCACCGATCCGCCCGTGACGCCGCCCCCTTGCAACCCGTTCACGGACCCGCGGCATTGCGTGCCGGAACCGTGCTCCATCGTCTGCTGCGAACCGAGCTGAGGTAAACCATGTTGCCATCTCTATATATTCATCGTCTGCGTCCCCGCAGTATCAGCTTGCCGGCCTGGTTCTTGTTATCCTGCATGCTATCTTTTACCTTGCCCGCGCGCGCCTGCGGCCCCGAACCGGGGGGCCCCCCATCCCCCTGCAGCGGCGCCGTCGCCGGCGTGGGCGGCAGCGGCGGTCCCGATGCGGGCGCGGGCAATCCCATCAACGTCATCACCGGCAATAAATACCAGCGCGAGGAAGACTTGCCCGCCCTGCCCGGCGTGCTGGGAGTGGAAATCGTACGTCACTACAACAGCGCCTACAGCAAGCCAGGCAGCCCCAACGGTCCCATGGGACGCGAATGGAAACTGTCGTATGAAACCGAACTGATCGACAAGGATGGCCGCATCCAGATCCTGCAGGCCGACGGCGCCCGCGTCATCTTTGACCGCGATCGACGGCATCCGGACCTGTGCAGCACGGCGCTGCCGGCCCACGGCCGCCTGATGCTGGCGCCCCAGGCCAACGGAGCCAGCGACTACACCTGGACCCTGCCCGACGGGCGCCGCCTGCATTTCAATACCTTGGGCAAGCTCGACAGCATCACGGCCGCCACGGGCGAAATGCTCAGGCTGCTGTATGACGACAACCATCTGCTGGTGCAAGTGACCGACCCGCAAGGCCGCAGCCTGCACCTGCGCTACCTGGCGCCCACCTCGGCAGGCGCCAGGGCCGGCACGCAATTTCGCGGCGTGCAACACATCGACAGCCCCGTGGGACGCTTTTCCTACGACTACGGCGGCGCGCCGCCACCGGGAGCACTGTCCTTCGAGCGGCGCATCCTGCTGGCCAACCTGCTGCGCGTGCACTTGCCGGCGGGCGACAAGGCGCAGCCCGCCGTCAGCCGCCGCTACCACCACGAAGACCCGCGCCTGCCCTGGCTGCTGACGGGCATCAGCATCGAAACCGGCAGCGCCGGCGGCCCGCCCGTGGCCACGCGCTACGCCACCTTCGGCTACGACAGCAACGGCCGCGCCAACCTCAGCACGCATGCCGGCAATGTCGGCAAGGTCACGCTCGATACCAGCGAGGGGGGAAAAACCGTGCTCACCAACAGCCTGGGCCAGCGCACCGTCTACCGCCACGCCATCGTCGGGGGCCAGCAGCGCCTGCTGGAAGTACGCGGCGCCGGCTGCGCCAGCTGCGGCGAAAGCAATGTGCGCTACGCCTACGACAAGCTGGGGCAACTGCTGGAAACGACCCGCCTGGACGACAAGGGCGAGCCCGTCAGTGCCAACTGGCGCGAACTGGATCCGCTGGGCCGCACCGTCCGCGCCGGCAGCGTGACATACCAGCACGGCAAGCGGGACGCCGCGCAATGGCGGCTACGCCTGGAATACACGGGCGACGATCCCGCGCCCACGCTGATCGCCCGCCCCAGCGTCGTGCCGGGCAAGGAGCGGCAAACGCGCATCGATTACAACGCCATGGGCCAGATCCTGCGCGTGACGCAGACGGGATGGGTGCCAGGCCACGACGGCCAGCAGGCAACGGCCGCCATCGCGCGCACCACCAGTTACCAGTACGCCATCATCGCCGGCCGCAGCCTGCAGACCCGTATCGACGGCCCCCTGCCCAACGGCAAGACGGGCACGCCGCTGGACTCCGACGTCACCGTGTTTGAATATGGCCAGCCGGCGGACAAGAGCGACGCGGGCAAGCTGGCGCGGTATGACGAACATGGAACAAACGACGTCCCCCTGACCGCCATCATCGCGCCTGGCAATCTCAAGCGCGCGTTCACCTATGACGGCGCCGGCCGCATCGCCACCATCTCCGATGCGCTCGGTCAGATCACGCAGTACGCCTACACGCCGCGCGGCCAGTTAATGCGCCAGACGCGCGACGGCGCGACGTATGCGGCGCGTTACGACGGCCTGGGTAATCCGCTCGAAATCGCATACAGCGACCAGGCAGGCCAGCAGTCGCTTGCCCGCCTGGGGTACGACGCCGCCGGCCGCCGCATCTGGAACGCCTCACACCTGGGCATCGTGACGCGCCATCGCTACGACACGGAAAACCGCCTGCTCGACACCACCACGCAATCGAGTACCATCAAGCAAACCCTTGGCTACCGCTACGACCCGTTGGGCCATCTGCTGGCCATGACCGATGCGAATGGCGCGCGCTCGATGATCAGGTGGAACGCACGCGGCCTGCCTGATACGGTGGCCGATGCGCTGGGGCGCGTCACGCGTTTGCGCCATGACGCCATGGGCAATATCGTCGGCGTGACGCAGTGGGCGAACACGCCGGAGGCATTGGGACAAAACACGGAAACCCGCTTCGAACGCGATATCGACGGCCAGCCCACGGCCGTGACAGCGCCAAACGGCACCACTACCCGCTATCTGCGCGATGATTTCGGCCAGGTCATCGCCACCATCAGCCCCGACAGCGGCATGACACGCCGGCAATTCGACGCCGCCGGCAGGCTGATAGCGGGCACCGACGCCATGGGTAACCAGGCCAGCTACGCCTACGATGGCGCCGGGCGCATCGTGCGCCAGGTCATCACCGATGTCGGCGCTCCGGCCGGCCAGCGCCAGACCGTCACCACCTGGCGCTACGCGGGCGCACACTTGGTCGCCATCGATCACCCGCAACAATCCGAGCGCTACAGCCACGACGCGCATGGGCGCCTGTCCGTCAAGACCGTCATCATCACGCTCCACGGCGGCAGGCAGGCCAGCTATCACACCCGTTACCGCTACGACAGCCTGGGGCAGCTGAGCGGCATCAGCTTGCCGGACGGCAGCCTGCTCGAATACCGGCGCAACGGCCAGCAGCAAGTAGTCGCGCTTGAGCGCCAACTCGTCCACAGTCCCTGGCTGCGCTGGCTGCTGCCAGGGACAAGCATCGTCAAGGACCTGGAGCGCGACGTGATGGGACTCAAGCGCTACACCTATGGCAACGGCATCGAGGCCCTTTACCAGCGCAGCAAGGAAGGGGCGCTGGCGCGCATCGTCTACCGCAACGCGCGGGGGGACCAATCCGGGCAGCAAGCCGTCTTGGCGTTGCAAGCCGTGCTGGGCATCGGCCAGGCCGTGGCCGCGCCGGAATCCGCGCTGCCAGCCGAAAATGCGCAGCACGCCGCTCAGGCTGGCGCGTTGGGCCTGCCACCCGATCTGGCCGCCCTGCTCGATCACCGCTACCTGTGGGACGTGCAGGGCAACTTGCTGTATACGAGGGACAGGGACGCTGCCAGCAGCTACGCCTACGATGCCCACGACCGCCTGATTGCAGCGGCAACGGCCGCCCCGACCCCGTCAACGGCGGCAAGCTTCGACCGCTACCACTACGACAGCGGCGGCAACCGCCTTATCAGCCAGGAAGATATCGCCAGCCAGGATGAACTGCGGCGCAACACCGTCCGCGCCAGCGATACGAAAGACGCCCGCTACGACGCGGCCGGCCAGCCGCAGCGCATCGGCCAGCGCCGCTATGCATGGGATGCGCTGGGCAGGCTGTTGTCAGTGCATCAGGGTCAGGACCTGCTGGCGCGCTACCGCTACAACCATCGCGGGCTGCGCATCGCCAAGGAAGTGCGCGGGATGCGTACTTATTATCTGTACGACGACGACAGAAAGCTGCTGGCGGAACTCGATGCCGACGGCAAGGTCAGCCGGCAATACATCTATCTTGCCGGCCAGCCGCTGGCGCTGATCGACACGGCGGCCGACGCCGCCGCCGAATTACGGGAACAGCGTGGGCCGCTGGCGCAAGCCATGGCCGACATCTCGGCCATCTGGAAGGCGTGGTTCAGCCGCGGCGAGAGCATCGCCTTCCTGCACAACAACCATCTGGGGGCGCCCGAGCTGGCTACCGACGCCCATGGCAAGCCCGTGTGGCAAGCCGCATATGCGCCATTTGGCAAGTTAAGAAAAACAAACACCCAGTACGCCTTCCAGCTCAAGCTGCGCCTGCCGGGCCAGTATGCCGACCAGGAAACGGGCTTGTACTACAACGACCAGCGCTATTACGACCCGGCCCAGGGCCGTTACCTGACGCCCGACCCGCTGGGCCTGCGCGCCGGCGCCAACAGCTACGTCTATGTCGCGGGCAATCCGCTCAAGTATGTCGATCCGAACGGGCTGATCCTGTTTGCGTTTGATGGCACGGGCAATAGCGAACATCCGAAGCCGGACAGTTCGATTTCCAATGTGCTGAAGTTCTACGAGGTCTATGACCAGATCAAAAATGGAAAGGCTTTTTATATCACCGGCATCGGCACCACCAACCCGGATATGCCCTACGCCGGCAGCGCCATTACGGGCGAAGGCTTCGACCAGCGCGTAAGCCTGGGATTGAAATTTCTCAACAATTTCATAGGAACCGATAGCGATACCAGCATTCTTAATATTGACGTGGTCGGCTTCAGCCGTGGTGCAGCCGAGGCACGCTTTTTTCTCAATGTCGTTGCCGACAACCTCAAGAAAAATAACGGCGCCTATGTCATCGATGGCAAGAGCCGCTGCCTGAACCTGCGCTTTGAAGGCCTGTGGGATACCGTGCCGCATCTCGGCATACTCCATGAAGATGAAAAACAATACTTCTTTTCAGTACCGGCCGCCGTCAAATACGCGGTGCACGCAGTGGCGCTGAACGAGCACCGCGGTGGGCCGCCTGACTTCGATCTGCGCTCCATCATGGACACGCCGGGCCAGACAAATTCCTCCACGCGCATTGAGAAGGCATTCATTGGCAGCCATTCCGACATCGGCGGCGGCTTCGGTACCGGCGACCTGTCCGATGTGGCGCTGATGTGGATGGTTGAACAGGCGAAGGGACAAGGAATAGCCATTGACAATGACACTCTAAAAAGCCAGGGATGGAATATGGTCACCAATCCCATCTTGCATGACCGGAGCGGCAACAGGTTCCATGCCGATGACATCACCATCACCAGATACGTCGGCTATGAGAACGGCAAGGAAGTATCGCAGACAGACGCGGTCTTTGATGGTGTACGGACCTCGGACACCAACGATTTCATCAATTTTTTTCCCGATGCTTACAAGTGCGGCACGATGGCCAATCCCGATATCGGGCTGGTGGACATGAACAAGTACAAGCTCTGGCTCGCCAGTTATGGCTTAAGCATCACCACCGCCCCTACCATCAACACTTCCTGTAAGGCGCCATCATGAAAACATATCTGCTCCAGGCAGTTTGCTTCCTGGCGGCCATCGCCCTCTGTGCAGCCTGCTCTGTAACACGGTCGCAGGACGGCCCCGGCATGATCGTAACCTTCAACAACGGCATCAAAGGCAAAAAAGTCTACGTCATACGTGCGAGAACGGCGAACGGCATATTTTTTCCGACCCCCGGCTCCCTTGGTCCCGACAAGAATCCGATGACAGGAGGCAAGACCATGGGCGCCGCTCCCGATGGCCGCGAACTGCCGCAATGGGTGGAGTTCGAATGGACCGAATGGCCCTATCCAGCACCGCCTCCACCAACAGAGCCAAGCGCCCTACAGGCATGGAACGACCGTGTGGACTTGCTGACCCGGACTTTGCCGCACAAACGTGCCCGCGTCGCCGTCCAGTCACGCGTGCCGCAAGACGTCATTGACGAAGTACTGGCGTCAAACAGGCAAAGAGCGCCCAACGCGCTGTCGGACAAGGATCTCTGGGTGTATTTCATCTGGTACAACACGGGCATCAAGTTTCGCTGGAGGCTGCTGCAAGGCTGTTGCAAGATGCTGCGCGAAGGCGGCGACGAGCTTGCGCCATGACCAAAACCCCAGGCAACCAGCACCGGCCGGCGCGCCCGCCGTGGCCGTCCCCCCCACCTTCAACACTTCCTGCAAGGCGCCATCATGCAAAAATATCTGCTTCAGACGATCTGCTTCCTGGCGGCCATCGCCCTCTGCACTGCCTGTGCCGCACCACACTCACAGCAAGGCCCCGGCATGATCGTGACCTTCAGCAACGGCATCAAAGGCAAAAAAGTCTACGTCATACGTGCGAGAACGGCGAACGGTGTATTTTTTCCGACACCCGGCTCCCTTGGTCCCGACAAAAATCCCATGACCGGCGGAGCCACCATGGGCGCCGCGCCGGATGGCCGCGCACTGCCGCAATGGGTGGAGTTCGAATGGACCGAATGGCCCTATCCAGCACCGCCTCCACCAACAGAGCCAAGCGCCCTACAGGCATGGAACGACCGTGTGGACTTGCTGACCCGGACTTTGCCGCACAAACGTGCCCGCGTCGCTGTCCAGTCACGCGTGCCGCAAGACGTCATCGACGAAGTACTGGCGTCGAACAGGCAAAGAGCGCTGCGGGCGCTGCCGGACAAGATGCTGTGGGTGTATTTCATCTGGTACGAGACGGGCATCAAACTCCGCTGGAAGCTGAAAAGCAGCTGCTGTGGCTTGCTGCGCGAAGGCGGCGACGAGCTTGCGCCATGACCAAAACCCCAGGCAACCAGCACCGGCCGGCGCGCCCGCCGTGGCCGTCCCCCCCACCTTCAACACTTCCTGCAAGGCGCCATCATGCAAAAATATCTGCTTCAGACGATCTGCTTCCTGGCGGCCATCGCCCTCTGCACTGCCTGTGCCGCACCACACTCGCAGCAAGGCCCCGGCATGATCGTAACCTTCAGCAACGGCATCCAAGGCAAAAAAGTCTACGTTATACGTGCGAGAACGGCGAACAGCACGTTTTTTCCGACCCCCGGCTCCCTTGGTCCCGACAAGAATCCGATGACAGGCGGCAAAACCATGGGCGCCGCTCCCGATGGCCGCGCACTGCCGCAATGGGTGGAGTTCGAATGGACCGAATGGCCCTATCCAGCACCGCCTCCACCAACAGAGCCAAGCGCCCTACAGGCATGGAACGACCGTGTGGACTTGCTGACCCGGACTTTGCCGCACAAACGTGCCCGCGTCGCCGTCCAGTCACGCGTGCCGCAAGACGTCATCGACGAAGTACTGGCGTCAAACAGGCAAAGAGCGCCGCGGGCGCTGTCGGACAAGGATCTCTGGGTGTATTTCATCTGGTACGACACGGGCATCAAGTTTCGCTGGAGGCTGCTGCAAGGCTGTTGCAAGATGCTGCGCGAAGGCGGCGACGAGCTTGCGCCATGATCAAAGCGCCAGGCAACCAGCACCGGCCGGCGCGCCCGCCGTGGCCGCCAACCCCACCTTCAACACTTCCTGCAAGGCACCATCATGCAAAAATATCTGCTTCAGACGATCTGCCTCCTGGCGGCCATCGCCCTCTGCACTGCCTGTGCCGCACCACACTCGCAGCAAGGACCCGGCATGATCGTGACCTTCAGCAACGGCATCAAAGGCAAAAAAGTCTACGTCATACGTGCGAGAACGGCGAACGGTGTATTTTTTCCGACCCCCGGTTCCCTTGGTCCCGACAAAAATCCCATGACCGGCGGAGCCACCATTGGCGCCGCGCCGGATGGCCGCGCACTGCCGCAATGGGTGGAGTTCGAATGGACCGAATGGCCCTATCCAGCACCGCCTCCACCAACAGAGCCAAGCGCCCTACAGGCATGGAACGACCGTGTGGACTTGCTGACCCGGACTTTGCCGCACAAACGTGCCCGCGTCGCCGTCCAGTCACGCGTGCCGCAAGACGTCATCGACGAAGTACTGGCGTCGAACAGGCAAAGAGCGCCGCGGGCGCTGCCGGACAAGATGCTGTGGGTGTATTTCATCTGGTACGAGACGGGCATCAAACTCCGCTGGAAGCTGAAAAGCAGCTGCTGTGGCTTGCTGCGCGAAGGCGGCGACGAGCTTGCGCCATGACCAAAACCCCAGGCAACCAGCACCGGCCGGCGCGCCCGCCGTGGCCGCCGTGGCCACCGCCCCTACCATCAACACTTCCTGCAAGGCACCATCATGCAAAAATATCTGCTTCAGACGATCTGCTTCCTGGCGGCCATCGCCCTCTGTGCAGCCTGCTCTGTAACACGGTCGCAGGACGGCCCCGGCATGATCGTGACCTTCAGCAACGGCATCAAAGGAAAAGAGGTCGACGTGCTGCGTGCGCGAACGGCGAACGGCGTATTTTTTCCGACCCCTGGCTCCCTGGGACCCGACAAGAATCCCATGACAGGCGGCAAGACCATGGGTGCCGCGCCGGATGGCCGCGAACTGCCGCAATGGGTGGAGTTCGAATGGCAGGTATGGCCCTATCCCTACCCAGATCGGCCCTCTGATCCTGTAGCGCGGCAAGTCTGGAGTGACGGCGTGCACGCCCTGTCGCGCGCCTTGCCCATCCAAACGGCCCGCGTCGCCGTCCGGTCGCGCGTGCCGCAAGACGTCATCGACGAAGTACTGGCGTCGAACAGGCAAAGAGCACCCAACGCGCTGTCGGACAATGATCTCTGGGTGTATTTCATCTGGTACGAGACGGGCATCAAGTTTCGCTGGAGGCTGCTGCAAGGCTGTTGCAAGATGCTGCGCGAAGGCGGCGACGAGCTTGCGCCATGACCAAAGCGCCAGGCCCCACAGAGCGACCAAAAACATCAGGCCTGTTCCTTGGACTGGCAGCAGGATCTTGCCGAGTGCCGCCAAGCCCGCCAGCGCAGGCATGAGCACTAAAGTGGCACGCAGGCTACGCTCCACTAGCCAGCCGGCCAGCAGCGTGCCAACGAAGTTGGCGACACCAAAACCCAGGAGCATCAGAGACAAACCGTTTACATCTATATGGACAACGCTTTCAAGAGCGGGGCGAATATAGGTGAACAATGCATATTGCCCGGTATGGGCCAGTACGCAGCCCAACATCCCGATCCCGATCCCCGGGCGACGGAGCAATCGCAGTACCGATGTGGTGCGCGTCATCGTGCGCGGCGCCATACGGGGCAGCGTGAACAATTGAAACAAAAGTGTTAGCCCTCCGACAGCCGCGGCTGCTATAAATGCACTGCGCCAGCCATATATGCCCCCTAAGTAACTGCCCAGCGGTACGGAAACGACCGTCCCGATGGCGATGCCGCTGAATAATCAGAACGGCTAAAATGAGCAAGCAAAATCAAATTTTTCCATTGTCTAATCTCGTCAGTGAACTATTGACAAGTACTGAAGCATCAGCGGGCAAGACTGAACTTTCATTAAAAATATTAAAAAGATATGTCCATTTTCGATCTCGTCCTCAATATCTCTCCCTCCTTCCATCGCCAATGTTCAATTCGGATTGAAGGTGAGGCCACGGGACTGGCCACATTTGAAGCCCTTCAGACAGGCCTTCTTCCGCGCATTACATATAGTTTGCCAGTCGAAAGTGAACAAATGGCGACACTCCATAGAAGTTCTTCCGCCATGTTAATGGAGTGGGATGAACAGTGGAATCAGCTTGGCTTGGATGGAATTAGCATTAACGGAGTTTTCGGTTCCTCGAGTTCGAAGCCTCAGTTGTTTTCGTTGTGGAGTCCGAAAGAAGGGTGCGCTGCACACACGATGCTGGCTGCTGTGTTTGAATGTTTGCCCTTTGACCGTTGCAGCGGGCCTGCTGGCGAACTGCTCGAGATTGTGCGGAGCTATTTAGACCTGCAGCCGCCCGTCAGCATCATCAACTATAAGCCGACGCATCTTCGGCTTGCACCGTGGGTGCATGCAAATGACGCGTGCGAGGTCGAAAGCCATTTGCGGATGCTTGCCGATGACGGTGACTTGATAGTTGATGCGTCCGGTATGGAGCGATTTTGCGGAGCGCTAACGCAGCTACTGCCTGTTGAGCATCTGCTGAAAAGACGTGGGGAAGTACGTTGGATAGTCCGCAGCGAGTTTTCAAATGCTCTCATACAGGCTGGTGTTGCACAGTCTATGATTGAAATTGTTCCAGCCCTTCCGATTTCGCGCAAGGGTGAACCGATAGTGCTCGGCGGTATTTTTGTGGGTTCTTCAGAATTGATTTCTTTTGCCAAAGCCGGAGAAAGGATGCAATTGGTTCGCAGTTTTAGAAAAGAATACTCACTGACGATCGAGCAAGCCTCTAAGGCTGCAGCGGAGCTAATGGAAATTGTCGCATGCCATCCAATGCATTGAAGGAAACAAAAGCACGTTTTTCTTCGCTCAATTTCCAGTGATGAATCGGCGCCAGTAGCTTAGACGCTCCTGAGACATAGTTCTTGAAAGATGAAAAACCGATGGATCGTGTTTGGCATGGGCGTCCTGCCAGGCACCTGGTGTGCGATCTCGTAGCTGCCCGCTCCAACGACGAGATCGGGTCTGGCCTATCTATTCAGCTCTGCAATGATGCATTTAAGTTAAAGTGTTGCGTTGATCGATTGAACCCGCAGCCAAAAGCAGCCTTTGTCAGTGATGGATTTGCTCAGTTCCCTTCTGCCTGAATCGCGACCATGAAGAATCAATACCGTGTAACAAAATATGACCCCTCGCTGAGAGATGCGACAGGCGGATACACAGGCTGCGATTGGACTTCGCGATCTGATATCGGACGGGTATTTGACGGTGGGATGCTGTCTGAGGCGGTGTATCTGAATGTTGAAAATAGCTACCTGTCCGCTATGAAAAGTTTCCTGGATGAGGCAGGTATCGAGTCATTGGCGTTGACGGCATTGGAATGTCGCGACGCCCCCGCAGATGGCTTTCTGCACCGGGGGAACCTATCTATTGCTCAAAGCCTCGATTTCGCGCGTCTTGTCCTTCGCGAAGAGGCCTGGGGAAAACTCGTCGTGCCAGGCAAGGCGTATGTCCATTTTGGCTACGACTACTACATGTACATCGGAGTACCCTCGAAATGCGAGCGGTCGATTGCGATCGCACGCGATCTAGGTCTATTTGTCGAACGAATTCGCTCGCCTCATCTTCGTCAACAGCCATTCAGATAAATTACCCGACTTCGGATGAGGCAAACGAGTCAGTGCAGTGGTTTAATGTACCCGTCAGTCAAAAAGTAATCGAGTGGGATGGTCCCGCGTCAGGCATAAGCCGACACCAAAGAGCACTAAAGCACCTCTCAGCCCGCCTAAATGCGGGCTGTTTTCGTTTTCAGCCTGGCACTGTCTGGCAAGTTTTCACACCACCAAGCCCCCCTCCCGCTACTATGAATTGCCCGGAGCAATCAGCTGCATCTGCCCGCATGGTCGTTGCCACCGTGCGCGGCGATGAACATGGCGACTGCGGACCGGCAATAGGATTCGATTTCGTTGTCGTCCTCTGCTATCGCTTCATTGAAGCGTGCGATGATCAGCAGATCGGAACCTTTTAACAGCGCGGCAAACAAGCGGGCGGACAGGAGAGGGTCGGGCACATGCAGAACTGCCCTCGCGTGCAACTGACGCAACAGGGCCTCGATTTGGGCGATGACATGGGCGGGGCCTGCTTCGTATTGGAGCTTGCTTAGCGACTGTTGATTCGTCTTGTCGGCCATGATCATGGCTTCGATATGACGGACGTCCGGGTTCAAGAACGTGTGAAGCAGGGATGATCCCACCGCCATGAGCTGATCCTCGGCCGAACCGTCTACGCCTTCAAACAGGGCCTGCGGTGCAAACTGATGGCAGCGGGCCGCGATGGCAGCGCTAAACAGCGCCTCCTTGTTCTCGAAGTGCCGATAGATGCTTAGCTTGGATATCTTCGCCCGCTGGGCGACCTTGTCCATTGTCGTCGCTTGAAAACCCAATTCCACAAAAAGCTCGCACGCGGCGTCGGCGATCGTTTGGCCAAGCGCCTCGTTGGTTGGCCGGCCGCGCCGGCCCTGATTTTTTTCAGTCATAAAAATTCCAGTACTTGACAGTATCCAATTCTTTAATTAGGATACCACATAGTATCCAAAAGATGCAAACCCAATGGCCAGGTTATTGCGCGCCAAGCCCTGCCCAGCCCTCACCCACACACGGAGTCCATCACCATGAATGACGTCATCATTATCGGCGGCAGCTTTGCTGGCCTCGCCGCTGCCCTGCAGCTCGGCCGTGCCCGCCGCAAGGTCACGGTCCTCGACAGTTGCCGGCCGCGCAACCGCTTTGCCGGCCATTCGCATGGTCTGCTCGGCCACGATCACAAGCCGCCGCTGGACATCCTGGTCGAGGCGCGGCAGCAGCTGGCGCGCTATCCAACGATCAGGCTGGTCACTGCCCGTGCCGAATGCATCTCCGGTACGATCGACGATTTCTGCGTCGTCACTGACGATAACGAAAGCCTAAGGGCACGTCGCCTGATCCTGAGCTATGGCGTCGTCGACCAAATGCCTGATATCCCGGGCTTCGCCGAAGGCTGGGGCACGTCCATTGTGCCCTGCCCCTATTGTGACGGTTTTGAAGTCGCCGGCCAGCATTGGGGCCTTGTCTGGTCCGGTCCGCAGTCGCACAATTATGTCAGGCTGTACGGCGATTGGACCGAGACGCTGACGGTCTTCGCCGATGGTCACGACATTCCACCCGATATCCGGGCCGATCTGGCGCGCCGCAACATACCTGTCGTCGATGGCCGAATCATGGAAATCACCCGACACGGAGGCGAAAATGCCACTGTCAAGCTCGATACCGCCACCAATGTCGCGGTCGACATCCTGTTCGCACATCCGCGCAACAAGCCGTCCGCAAGCCTGCATGAATCACTGGGCCTCGCTACAGTCAATACGCCACTGGGCATCGCCCTCAAGGTCGACGAGCGCCGCGAAACCAGCATACCCGGCATCTACGCCGCCGGCGATCTTGCAAACCCAGCCATGGCCTCGGTCACCACGGCAATATCGCAGGGCGCAACGGCGGGTATCTCCGCTCAGCAGTCGATGCTGGTTTGAGGGCACAGATTTATGATGAGCATGGCCATCGAACCCGACAGCGCCGGTGTACGCATCCCTCCGCCCGTCATCTATCCGGGAGCGCTGCTGTCGGGGTTGGCGGCGGAGCAGATCGAACGCGCGGCCGCGCTCGCAATTCCTCACCCACTCACGTTCATGAGATCCTCTCCGCGCAGGTCGAGGACCGCCATCGGTTCGCCGCACGGCATGCGATGGCGGTCGTCCCCCGACGTCGACCACTTCCTACACATCGAGGCCCCCGAGGCGATCGCGGAACGGATCGCGGCGTGGGGCCGACTCGCGTCATCCCCCCCTGCCTCGACAAAAGGGGTCTAGTCAAGAACAAATCAGAACAAGGAGATAGCATGACAGAGCAAAATGCCTATCAGGTCGCCGACTGGAATCATCAAAGCGGAGAGCGCTGGGTCGCAAACCAGGCCCGGCTTGATGCCATGGTGGCGGTGTTCGGCCAAGCCGCGATCGAAGCCGCCGCGCCCGCGACGGGCGAGCGCGTGCTGGACGTCGGCTGCGGCGCAGGCGCGTCGAGTCTGGCTCTGGCCGCCCGCGTCGGCGCGCAGGGGCAAGTGCTGGGCGTGGACATATCCGAATCGCTAATCGGCCGCGCACGCACGCTTACGCCACAACATACGCCGGCCCAGTTCCAGGTAGCCGACGCCAGCAGTGCCGAGTTGCCGGAAGGCGCGTTCGACATCCTGTTCTCGCGTTTCGGGGTGATGTTCTTCGGCGATCCAACAGGGGCGTTCGCCCATATGCGACGCGCGCTGCGGCCGGGCGGGCGGGTCGCTTTCGTCTGCTGGCGCGGCGCGGCCGAGAACGAATGGATGCGCCTGCCGATGGGCGCGATACAGGGCATCGTCGCGCTGACCGCGCCGCCCGATCCCGAAGCGCCCGGCCCGTTTTCGTTCGGCGAGCGGGATCGGGTGACGCGCATCCTGACGGCAGCCGGTTTCACCGATATCGCTATCGCGCCCTTCGATGCTTCCGTCCCGTTCGGCGAGGGCGGAACGCGGGACGCTGCGATCGACGACGCTGTGAAGATGGCGCTCGAGGTCGGCCCGCTGTCGCGCGTACTCGCCGCTCAGCCCGATGATATCCGTGCCCGCGCCGCGGTCGCCGTCCGTACCGTCTTCGCGGGCCGCCCCGGCGAGCGCTCGGTGATGATCGACGGCGCGGCATGGATCGTCACGGCGCGCAATCCGGCAAGTTGACACGGATTAACACGGGGGACGCCCGCCGCTCGGTGGAACGGGGCGCCTTGGGCCGGGCAGATTGATATCCCGTCTGGCGTGGCTCTGACGGCACTGGCGCTGCGATGAAAAATGTGCCGTCTAGGATGTCCGACTTTATTGTTCGTCCAGATAAAAATATGAGCTTGCAGGGACTGCTGAAGGTCGCGACCGACCGTTTCCGCCCGGCCGATAGCAGACGACATGCGTGGCTTAGGCTTTGAGAGCAAGGAAGAGATATGATAGGCGTAAGCCTGCTTGATATGAAAACGGCCGCAGGAAGCGGCCGTATCGTTTGGGACTGGACAATGGACGAAAATCCCATTGCCCCAAGTTTGCCCCAAGTTCGTATTCAGACAAAAGATGAAATCCTGAGTCATTGAATACAAACGAAAAATTTGGTGGGAAGTGCAAGTTTCGAACTTGCGACCCCTGCAGTGTGAATGCAGTGCTCTACCCCTGAGCTAACCTCCCGAAGCGAGGCGAATTATCGCATAGGTGTTGCGGCATCTGCAAGGGCTGGCAAGAGGAAATTTACCATGCCCCGCTTTTTTCTCAGGCGGCCGCTGGCGGCGACGTGACGGCGGTCCAGATGCACTGGCCTTTGGCGGCCTTGTCGAGGCCGGCGATGGTGGCTGCGTGGGCGGCGAGTTCGTCGGCCGTGGCGCTCTGGAAGATGACTTCGGCCAGGGGCACGATTTCCAGCACGGCGCCGTCGGCGGCCACTTCCACCTCTTCTTCCATGCTCAGGCTGTTTTGCCCGCGCGTCATGGCCAGGTAGACGTCGGCCAGCAATTCGGAGTCGAGCAGCGCGCCGTGCAGCTTGCGGTGGGCGTTCGAGACGCCGTAGCGGTCGCACAGGGCGTCGAGCGAGTTGCGCTTGCCCGGATGCATTTCCTTCGCCTGCACCAGGGTATCGATCACGCCAACCACTTGTTCATGCACGGGCGGCAGGTTCAGGCGCTTGAATTCCGCGTTCAGGAAGCCGATATCGAACGGGGCGTTGTGGATGATCAGTTCGGCGCCGGCGATGTAGGCGCGGAATTCGTCGGCGATTTCCGCGAATTTCGGCTTGTCGCTGAGGAATTCCGTCGTCAATCCGTGGACGGCCAGCGCGCCCTCTTCCGAATCGCGCTCGGGATTGATGTAATGGTGGAAATTATTCCCCGTCAACATGCGGTTGTTCAGCTCGACCGCCCCGATCTCCAGGATGCGGTCGCCCGTGCGCGGGTTCAGGCCGGTGGTTTCAGTATCGAGAACAATTTGACGCATGGCGGATTCATTCGTAAAAGCAAAAAGCGAAGGGCACAGTATAGCAAACCTGTGTGCTGCAATCGCACCCAGACATGTTCGAACGCCCAACAAAACCGTAGCGAGCTGCAGTGATTTGTGGCCGAGAAGCGCAACCGTACTCTAGTACGGTGAGCATCACAGGCCGCAAAGCGCGCCGCGCAGTAGGTTGGGTTGGGCGTTCTTAGGCGCGCACGGTTTCCACGCCCAGGTTGGCCAGCTGATCGGCTCGCTCATTGCCAGGATGGCCATTGTGGCCGCGCACCCAGCGCCATTCCACTTCATGCACGGCCTGGGCCGTATCGAGCGCCTGCCACAGGTCGACGTTTTTCACGGGCGCCTTGGCCGCCGTTTTCCAGCCGCGCGCCTTCCAGCCGTGGATCCATTCGCTGATGCCCTTCTGGACATACTGGCTATCGGTATACAGCACCACCTGGCAGGGACGTTTGAGCGCCGTCAAGGCTTCGATCACGGCCTTCAATTCCATGCGGTTATTTGTCGTATTGAGTTCCCCGCCGTAAATTTCTTTCTTGGCGCCATCGGCTACCATCAGCGCGCCCCAACCGCCCGTGCCGGGATTGCCCTTGCATGCGCCATCGGCGTAAATCTCTACCTTATCCATCTTGCTGTTCCCGCCTTTTATTCGTGACCGGTGCGCCTGCGGGCGCCGTCGCCGGTTTCTTGGTCCACGCCGGACCGATCAAACGCATCCCTTTGACGCGCTTGATCGCCTGCACTATATACACTGCGCCCAGATATGGCCACCAGCGCGCGCCCGCCTTGTCCATGAAAGCGTTGCGGCGCAGCCATTTTTCTGTCCTGCAGGCAGGTGCGTAGCAGCCGAAGTAGCTTTGGCTGACGCCCATGTTCAGCAATTTTAACCAGTCTTTCATGCGCGGCATAGAGATCAGCTCGCCCGCCTGCGGCAGGTAATGGCGTCCCGTGACCCGCCCCAGGCCTTGGCGCACGCCCCACAGGCTGGCCGGATTGAAGCCGCAGACGATCACGCGCCCCTCGGGGATCAGCACGCGCTCGACTTCGCGCAAGACCTGGTGCGGCTCGGCGGCAAATTCAAGCACGTGCGGCAAGACCACGAGGTCTAGGCTTTGCGAGTCGAACGGCAGCTCGTCAAAAGCCGACACGAGGGTCAAACGACTCTCTTGCGGCGGACGCGATGGCAGGCGCGAATCGAGCAGCCATTTGTTCGGCATGCGGTTGGCGGCCAGTGCGTCGAGCTGGGGCAAACCTATCTGCACGGCATTAAAACCGAAGATGTCGACGGTCAGACTGTCGAGACATTGCTGTTCCCAGGCGCGCACGTACACACCGGCCGGCGTCTGCAGCCAGCCGTCAAGCGCTATAATGGATTTTTCGGATGCCACACTGTCCATTCAGTTTTCTCTTTTGCTCATGACACACTCCCCTGAACACGCTTTATCGGTACTTGCCGTGCCCGCTTTTGCCGACAATTACCTGTGGCTGATCCATGACGGCCGCCACGCCGCCGTGGTCGACCCCGGCGATGCAATGGCCATCCTCGATGCGCTCAAAGCCCATCAGTTGACCTTGTCCGCCATTTTACTCACGCATCACCATGCCGACCACACGGGTGGCGTGCCTGAATTGTTGCAGCATTTCGCCGTCCCCGTCTTCGGCCCTCGCAATGAGGCTATCACAGCCATCACGGAACCGCTTGCCGAAGGCGATGTCGCTTACGTGCCCGAACTGGGCTTGCAAATGACCGTCATCGACGTGCCTGGCCATACGAAGGGGCATATCGCCTACGTGCGCCAGCGCGACGAGCGCAGCGGCGCACCGTGGCTGTTTTCCGGCGACACCCTGTTTGCGGGCGGATGCGGCCGCCTGTTCGAAGGCACGCCGGGCCAGATGGCCGACTCGCTGGGAAAGCTGGCCGCCCTGCCCGACGATACCGAGGTATTTTGCGCGCATGAGTACACCTTGTCCAATTTGCGCTTCGCTAACGCCGTCGAGCCGGGTAATGTGGCCTTGCAGGAACGCATCGCCATCGACACGGAAAAGCGCCAGCAGGGTTTATCGACCGTGCCGTCGACCATTGCCCTTGAAAAGGCCACGAACCCCTTCCTGCGCTACCGCGAACCGGCCATCCTGAGCAGCCTGAAGGTGGAAGGCAAGCTGACCACCAATGCTTCGCCCGTCGAAGCATTTGCAGCCTTGCGGATGTGGAAAAATAATTTTTAAACGTACCCTTTCGCCATAAAAAATCCCGGCAGATGCTGATCGCATCGCCGGGATTTTTTTATGCTGTTATTTGATCAGGATCAGATTTCCTCGTACAGCGGCAAGGTCAGGAACTCGGCGAACGATTCCGACGTCGACATTTCCTCGAAAATCTGGCCGGCGCGCACATAGGTCGGACCATTGCCGCCCGGCGCATCGCGCTGCACCTTGGCCAGCTCTTCCGGAATCATGGCGCGCACCATGTCTGCCGTCACCTTGCGGCCGTCTTCCAGCACGCCCTTGCTGGAACGAATCCACTGCCACACTTGCGAGCGGCTGATCTCGGCCGTGGCCGCGTCTTCCATCAGGTTGTGGATGGGCACACAACCGTTGCCGGCCAGCCAGCTGCCCAGGTAGTGGATGCCCACGTTGATGTTGTAACGCAAACCCGCTTCCGTAATCGGCGCTTCCGGCTGGAAGTTCAGCAAGTCCGATGCCTTGACGTCGATGTCGGGACGCTGTTTCTCGATCTGGTTCGGCTTGTCGCCCAGCACTTTGGTGAACTCGCCCATGGCCAGTTCCACCAGACCCGGATGGGCAACCCAGCCACCGTCATAGCCGTCGGTGGCGTCGCGCGCCTTGTCGTTGCGCACGCCACCCATGGCGATGTCGTTCTTTTCCGGATCATTCTTGATCGGGATCAAGGCCGCCATGCCGCCGATGGCCGGTGCACCACGTTTGTGGCAGGTTTTCAGCAGCAGCAAGGCGTAGGCGCGCATGAAGGGCGCCGTCATCGTGACTTTCGCGCGGTCGGCCAGGCAGAAATCCTTGTCCAGCTTGAATTTCTTGATGCAGGAGAAGATGTAATCCCAGCGGCCCGCGTTCAGGCCCGAGCTGTGTTCCTTCAGTTCGTACAGGATTTCATCCATCTCGAACGCGGCCAGGATGGTTTCGATCAGCACGGTCGCCTTGATCGTGCCTTGTGGCAAGCCCAGTTCGTTTTGCGTCATGACGAAGATGTCGTTCCACAGGCGCGCTTCCAGGTGCGATTCCATCTTCGGCAGGTAGAAATACGGGCCGGCGCCGCGCGCCAGCTGCTCCTTGGCGTTATGGAACATGAACAGGGCGAAATCAAAAATGCCGCCGGAAATGCGCTTGCCGTCGACCAGCACGTGCTTTTCATCGAGGTGCCAGCCGCGCGGACGCACAACCAAGGTCGCGATCTTGTCGTTCAGCTTGTACGACTTGCCATTTTGCTCGAGCGAAATCGTCTTGCGCACGGCGTCATACATATTGATCTGGCCCGTGATCTGGTTATCCCAGTTCGGCGTGTTCGAATCCTCGAAGTCCGTCATGTAGCTGTCCGCGCCGGAATTGAACGCGTTGATGACCATCTTGCGCTCGACGGGACCGGTGATTTCCACGCGGCGGCATTCCAGCGCCTTCGGAATCGGCGCGATCTTCCAGTCGCCGTCGCGGATGTGCGCGGTTTCTGGCAGAAAATCAGGACGCTCGCCCGCGTCGAGGCGCTTGGCCCGTTCCACGCGCACGGCCAGCAACTCCTGGCGGCGCGGCTCGAATGCACGCGTCAGCTTGGCCACCAGCGCCAGCGCGGCCGGCGTCAAAATCCGTTCGTAGCCTGGGGCGATGTCACCCGTGATTTGCATGCCATCGGGAAGTGCGATCGTGTTCTGCGTCATGAAGTTCTCCGGTTTTTAGTCAATATAAGCAAAGGAAATCTGGTGATCCAAGTATAAGCGCAACAACTGCGCAGGCAAGCTGGACAGAGGCGCAAAAACACTCTGCCAGGCGGCGCGTTTGTTCTATAGTATTGCACTATAAGGCATGGAAACGAGATTAAAAATCACTTCATCTATGCGTTTTTATCACAAGTGATGACATAGCGGGAGCAACACATGGGCCAGTTCAGACAAATATCGACCTTCGTGGAAGTGGTGGCCAAGGGCAGCCTGTCGGCCGCCGCACGCGCGGAAGGCATCGCGCCGGCCATGATAGGCCGCCGCCTCGATGCGCTGGAGCAGCGCCTGGGCGTCAAATTGCTGCAACGTACGACGCGCAAGCTGGCGCTCACGAATGAAGGCGCCGCCTTCCTGGAAGATTGCCAGCGCATCCTGGGCGAGCTGGAAGAAGCGGAAGCGGCCGTGGCCGAGCGCAGCGTCAAAGCCAGCGGCCATCTGCTCATTTCCGCGCCGGCCGGCTTCGGACGCCAGCACGTGGCGCCACTGATCCCCTCGTTTGTCGCCGAGCACCGCGACGTGACGGTGTCGCTGAATCTGAACGACCGCCTCGTCGACCTGATCGGCGAAGGCATCGACGTGGCCATCCGCATCGCCAGCCTGTCCGATTCCTCGCTCGTGAGCACCAAGCTGGCCGACAACCAGCGCGTGCTCGTCGGCTCGCCCGCCTATCTGAAACGGGCGGGCACGCCGCGCACCCCGGCCGACCTGGCCAAGCACAATTGCCTGGCGATCAGCAGCGAAGGCAGCCAGCGGGGCTGGACCTTCCGCGAAAACGGCAAGAATGTGATTCTGAAAGTAGCAGGCAATATGGTGTGCAACGATGGCGAAGTGCTGCACGACTGGGCCCTGGCAGGCAAGGGTCTGGCGTGGCGCTCGATGTGGGAAGTGGGCGCGGAGATCGAATCGGGCCAGCTGGTGACGGTGCTGGACCAGTTCGCCGCGCCGGGCAACGACATTTATGCCGTCTTCGCCCAGCGCCGCCACTTGCCGCTGCGCATACGGGCATTTGTGGATTTTTTGCGGCATGCATATTCCCAACCCGACTACTGGCGCGAGCGCGCCATTTGAGGATGCCGGACCCAAGCTGCTGCGCGACGGTTTTGCCCCCGTCGTGACGCATGAGGGAACAACTTCAGCCCCATGATCGTGCGTAGGTCGGCCAAGGGCGGCGTAGGTCGGCTTAGCGCAGCGTAAGCCGACACCCCCAGCCCATGCACCTCGCCAGCACCGCCATTGTCGGCTTACGCGCAAGCGCTAAGCCGACCTACCAGCTACCCGCCTGCC
>NZ_JBXAJE010000001.1:311399-459141 GCF_058796955.1 Janthinobacterium sp. GW823-FHT03B06 | reverse complement strand
CGCCATTGTCGGCTTACGCGCAAGCGCTAAGCCGACCTACCAGCTACCCGCCTGCCCGGCGAGGCATGCCGGCCAAAAATCAGAGGTATTCGCAACGGCTTGATTGCGCACCGCGACGTACCAGACGCAGGCCGGCATCGGTCAGCGTAGGTCGACGTAGGTCGACGTAAGTCGGCGTAGGTCGGCTTAGCGCAGCGTAAGCAGACACCGCCAGCCCATGCACCTCGCCAGCACCGCCGTTGTCGGCTTACGCGCAAGCGCTAAGCCGACCTACACGGCGACGCAAGCACGCCAAAAGAGCGCGCAGCCCACGAAAAACCCATACCTCACGGAAATTCAGGCGAAAAAAAATCCTCGGAGACCGAGGATTTCTTTATTTCGTTTGATCCAGCGTATTAGATTGGCTGAATGTTCGAAGCTTGCTTGCCTTTAGGGCCAGCGGTCACTTCAAAAGAAACGCGTTGGTTCTCTTGCAGGGACTTGAAGCCGTTCGACTGGATAGCCGAGAAGTGAGCGAACAGATCTTCGCCGCCTTCGTCAGGGGTAATAAAGCCGAAACCCTTCGAATCATTGAACCATTTTACGATGCCAGTTGCCATTACAATTTCCTATTTCAGTTAAGTTGGGCTTGCGCCCGTTATATCGTTTGAAGCAAGAAAGAAATGACAGACAAACTGCACTACTACCTCGAATCCAACGATGCCCAATTATACCAACAAAACTGAGAAAAACCATTCTTTCGCAAAATAAACTTGCGAACACTACTTTAATAGCCAAATCCCCGTCTTGCGGCGCCCTTTACCAGCGGCATGGAGACACTATATCCTAATCTTCGACGCGGGTGCTTTGCGTTGCATCAAATGAATCATTGCAACCACATCTCTGTAGTGCTGTCTCTCACGCGGTGAAATGGGTGGCGGCCGCATCACGTCCGGCCCAGTCCAGTAGCGCCGTCACTTGCGCCCGCAAGGCGGGCCATTCC
Organism: Janthinobacterium sp. GW823-FHT03B06; assembly: GCF_058796955.1. Classification (NCBI taxonomy): domain Bacteria; kingdom Pseudomonadati; phylum Pseudomonadota; class Betaproteobacteria; order Burkholderiales; family Oxalobacteraceae; genus Janthinobacterium; species Janthinobacterium sp. GW823-FHT03B06. The sequence continues at coordinate 458,159 of NZ_JBXAJE010000001.1, read as the reverse complement.
GCCACCGCTTGCGCTGGGGTATTGAGCATGGCGCGCACCAGCTGTTCGATGCGCCGGCATTCCTGGCCCAGCGCGGCAAAGCCGAAGGTGGCGGCCGAGCCGGCCACCGCGTGCAGCGCGCGGTGCAGCTCCGTCAACGGTTCCAGACGGGCGCCTTCGCTGTCGCAGCGGCCGCTTGCCTGCGCAATCGCCTGCATCAGGGCCGGCACGCTGGCCGCATACTTTTCGTTCAACGCACGCAAACGCGTGCGGAAATCCGGATCGATCAAGGTTGCCATCGCAATACTCGCCTGAATGACTTACTTGGTGCCGAAGATACGGTCGCCGGCGTCGCCCAGGCCCGGCACGATGTAGGCGTGGTCATCCAGGTGCGAGTCGAGCGCGGCGCAGAACATCTTGACGTTCGGGTGCGCGTTCTGGAACACGGTCACGCCTTCCGGTGCGGCCACCAGGGCCAGGAAGATGATCTGCTCGTCCGTCACGCCCCGTTTTTTCAGCACATCGACGGCATACACGGCCGAATTGCCGGTCGCCACCATCGGGTCGCACAGGATGAAAGTGCGCTCGTTCAGGTCCGGCAGGCGCACCAGGTATTCCACGGGCATGTGCGTGGCCGGGTCGCGGTACACGCCGATATGGCCCACGCGCGCCGACGGCACCAGGTTCAGCAAGCCATCGCTCATGCCGATGCCTGCGCGCAGGATGGGCACGATGGCCAGTTTCTTGCCGGCGATGACGGGCGCATCGATGGTCACCAGCGGGGTCTTGATTTCGCGCGTGGTCAGCGGCAGATCGCGCGTGATTTCATAGCCCATCAGCAAAGTGATTTCCTTGAGCAATTCGCGAAAGGTGCGCGTCGACGTGTCGTGCTCGCGCATGTGGCTCAGTTTGTGCTGGATCAACGGGTGATCGGTAATGAACAAATTCGGGAAGCGTGGGTCTTGTTTCATATTGTTTTTCTTTCTCTACTCTCTGGCGCGGCGGCAAGCATGCACCGCAAGCGCGCTGTGTGTCGATAAAATCATGGATTGCAGCATTATCCCAGTCCGCAGCCCGCCTGTGGCCGGAATTTTCGAAATATTCGGATTTATTGAAATCAATACTCGCGCAGCGCGCGCGCCAGGATGGCCGCGCAATCGGTGCCCGCCGGCAAGCGGCCATACGCCCCGCCCGGCGCCTGCACCAGCCTCGACTGCAGGAAGGCTTGCGCAACGAACGGTGGCGCATGGCGCAGCAGCAAGGCCGCCTGCACGGCCAGCACGATGCGCTCGGACAATTGCCGCGCGCCAAATTCATCCGTTTGCGCTCCATCCAGGTCGGCCAGCAGGCGCGCGCGGCAGGCCACAAAGGAAGCGTCATCATCGCCGGCCAGCGCCAGCTCGGCCGCCAGGGCGTCGCGCGCGGCAGGCGACTTGCCGAAGGCGCGCAAGACATCGAGGCACATGACGTTGCCCGAGCCTTCCCAGATCGAGTTGACGGGCAGTTCGCGGTACAGGCGCGCCAGCGGCGCCTCTTCCACATAGCCCGTGCCGCCCAGCACTTCCATGGCTTCCGCGCCAAAGCCTGGCCCCCGCTTGCAGATCCAGTACTTGCCGGCCGGCGTGAGCACGCGCGCCAGCATCGCCTGCCCTGCATCGTCCTTTTCATCGAAACAGCGGGCCAGGCGCAGCGCAAAAGCCGTGGCAGCTTCCGACTCGAGCGCGAGGTCGGCCAGCACGTTTTGCATCAGCGGCTGCTCGGCCAGCGGCTTGCCGAACACGGCCCGCTGGCGCGCATGGTGCAGCGCCTGCGTCAAGGCGGCGCGCATGATGCCGGTGCTGCCCAGCACGCAATCGAGGCGCGTATGGCTGGCCATCTCCAGGATGGTGGGAATGCCGCGCCCCGGCTGCCCCACGAGCCAGCCGTAGGCATTGGTGAACTCCACCTCCGACGAGGCGTTCGAGCGGTTGCCCAGTTTGTCTTTCAGGCGCTGCACGCGGATGGCGTTGCGGCTGCCGTCGGGCAGGTAGCGGGGCAAAAAGAAACACGACAGTCCGCCCTCGTCCGCCTGCGCCAGGATCAGATGCGCGTCGCACTGGGGCGCCGAGAAAAACCATTTGTGGCCGACGATGCGCCAGGCGCCCCCTGCCTCTGTACCGAACAGCGCTTGCGCCTCGTCCGGCGGCACGGGCACGGCGCGCGTGGTATTGCTGCGCACGTCCGAGCCGCCCTGTTTTTCCGTCATGCCCATGCCGACCAGGGCGCCCCGTTTTTGTTCCACGGGCAAGGAGCGGGGATCGTATTCGCGCGACAGGATTTTCGGCAGCCAGCGTTGCGCGATCTGCGGCAGATCCTGCGCCTGGCGCAGGGCCGGCACCGAGGCATACGTCATCGTCACGGGACACTGCGTGCCGTTTTCCACTTGCCCCACTAATAGATAGGCGGCCGCGCGCGCCACCTGGGCGCCGGGGCCGGGCGAGGCCCAGGGCGACGCGTGCGCGCCGGCGCCCACGAGGATGCCCATCAGTTCATGCCAGGCCGGATGGAACAGCACTTCGTCGATGCGCCGGCCGGACCGGTCGAACTGCTGCAGTTCGGGCGTGTGGATATTAGCCAGACGCGCCAGCGCATACGTCTCGGCCCGGCCCAGCTTGTCGCCCAGCGCGTCGAGCTCCTGCAGCGCCGCGCCGCCGCCTTCTCGCAGCAGCGCTTCGATCAGCGCCGGGTCGCAGGCAAACAGGTTGACGTTTTCAAACGGCGTGGCCTGGTTGAAAACTTCATGCGTATCAAAAGCATTCATGGGGGTCTCCCGCGATTTGTTATCATGGCGCCCTTGCCTGCCGCGGGCGCGCCGTCAACACCGTCTGCCAGCCAGACTAGCGCAAAGCGCAAGGCGGGGCAAGCGCGCCAGGGGAAGCAAGCGCAGATAAATGTTTCCACGTGGAATGAAAATACCCATGTGTGTCGCGCGGCATGATTTTTTTCATGGAAGGCAGGAATATTTACAAAACCTGAAGCAATGTTGCTTTATTTCATGTAATCGAATGCTTTTCAATGATACATTTCGTGTGGATCGCGTTCCGATAGCCGCCCTTCCGGCCCCTATGGCGCGCGTCACGCACGATGCACTGTTTCCGTTGGCGCCCTGCCCTGCAGCGAGCGCCGGCACTGATAATAAAAAGGTAAAAGCCAGCACGATGTTTTCCAGTACCCCATCCGCCGCCCACCGCGAGGCCCGCCACGAGTTGGACAACCTCATGGAAGAGGCAGGCGACGTCGTGTTCCGGCTCGATACGGACGGCCTGATCCTGTTCGCCAGCAAGCGCGCGGCCACCCTGTTCGGCGCGCCCTCGGGCCTGTCCGGCCATTTGCTGCTGCCGCTGGCCACCGAAGCGTCGCGCGCGGCGCTGCAGGCGGCGCTGGAAGACGCGCTGGAAGAGCCGGGCCGCCTGGAAGTGCGCCTGCAAGCGCCGGACCAGGAAATCTGGTTCGAGCTGCGCCTGTCGTCTTATATGAACGCGGCCGGCGTGGCCGAATTGCTGGTGGTCGGGCGCGACACGTCGGCCCAGCACAACACGGAAGAACGGCTGCGCCACATGGCCACGCACGATGCGCTCACGGGTCTGCCGAACCGCCTGCTGCTGTCGGACCGCATCCGCATGGTGATCGCCCAGGCCGCCCGTTCGGGCCAGGGCTTTTCCGTCGCCACCATCGGCCTCGATGGTTTTAAAAAGGTCAACGATGGCCTGGGCCACCCCGTCGGCGACGCCGTACTGCGCCTGGCCGCCGCGCGCCTGCGCAAGACCCTGCGCGACAGCGACACCCTGGCGCGCGTGGGCGGCGACGAATTCGTCGCCGTGCTGCCTGGCAGCGCCACCGACGCCCAGATCAAGCTCGTGACGGGCCGCCTGCTGGCCACCCTGCAGGCGCCGTTCGAAGTCGATGGCCACACGATCTACGTGGGCGCCTCCGTCGGCGTATCGATCTATCCGCTGCACGCGGAGGATGAAGTGCGCCTGGTGGCGCTGGCCGATGCGGCCATGTCGCGCGCCAAGGAAACGGGCAAGGCCCGCTGCCTGGTCTACAGCCCGCGCCTGAACGGCCCGTCGGAACACGATATTTCGCTGGAAGCGGCCATGTTCCACGCCGTGCGCGAAGGCGAATTCCTGCTGTTTTACCAGCCCATCGTCGACGCGCACACGCGCCAGATCCAGGGCTTCGAAACCCTGATGCGCTGGAAGCATCCGACACTGGGCCTGGTGCCGCCCGTGCGCTTCATCCCGATTGCGGAAGCCAATGGCCTGATCAACCTGCTCGGCGCCTGGGCGTTGAAGGCGGCCTGCGTGCAGCTCAAGCAGTTCCAGGAAGTGGCCAAACGGCCGTTGTACATCTCCGTCAACATCAGCCCGCGCCAGTTCCGCAACGATAAATTCCTCGACGTGCTCGATGAAGCCATCGCGTTTTCGGGACTCTCCGGCGAACACCTGGTGCTGGAAATCACGGAAGGCACGCTGATGATCGACCCCGTGCATGCGGAAACCATCCTCGTCAAGATGACGGAGCGCCGCGCGCGCATCGCCATCGACGATTTCGGCACCGGCTACTCCTCGCTCGCGTATCTGAAGCGCTTCCCCATTTCCGTGCTGAAGATCGACCGCACCTTCATCAAGGACTTGCCCGAATCGAGCAAGGATGCGGCCATCTGCAACACCATTCTCGACCTGGCCAAGCATTTGAATTTGTCCGTCGTGGCCGAGGGCGTGGAAACCGAGGAGCAGATGCACTTCATCGAGTCGCGCGGCTGCCAGTACGTGCAAGGCTACCTGACGGGCAAGCCGATGCCGGCCCATGCCGCGCTATCGGCCTTGAGCGACAAAACCTATGCGGCGCTGGTGCCTGCGCCGTCTGCCAATGAACCGCGCGGAGGGGTGCAATGAATCCAGGTCATTTCACGGTACCGACACAGCTCGGCAAAAACACCCTGGACCTGCTGTGGGCGCGCACGCGACAGCAAGGCGACATGCCCGGCTTCGCGAAAGCCATCAGCGCCATCCTGGGCGCCATGCGCGGCGAGGATGACCACGAATTCGACATCACGCAAACGGTGCTGTCCGACCCTGTCCTCACGCACAAGGTGCTCAGGCTGGCCAACAGCGGCATGTATTCGGCCTTCGGCCAGCGCGTCAACACGGTCTCGAAGGCCGTGCTGGTGCTCGGCATCGACGCCATCGGCCACCTGGCGCTGGGCCTGAAGCTGATCGAGGAGCTGTCGCAGGCGTCGCCCGATTCCGTCAGTGCCCACGTGGAAATGGAAAAAGCCGTGCTGGCCGGGATGGTGGCGCAGCAGGTGGCCACCAGCGCCGGCAGCCTGCAGGCGGAGCAAGCCGTCGTCTGCTCCATGCTGCACACCCTGGGCCGCATGATGGTGACGTTCTACATGACGGATTTCTGGGCGCGCATGCAGGCGCATGCGGGTCCCGGCAACGAAGCTGCCGCCGCGCGCGAAATCCTCGGCCTGTCGCTGCCCGAAGTGGGCTATGCCACGGCCGCCCACTGGGGCTTGCCGCAGCACCTGATCAACGGCATGCGTCCGATGGACCCGTCGCCGGACAACTCCCCCGTCAGCGGCGCCGACTGGATGGCGGGCCTGTCGACGATGGCGGCGCGCTGCGCCGACTCGCTGTGGCATGACGATGCGGCCGGCGCGGCGCAGGTGCATGCGCTGATCGACGATTATGCGGGCACCCTGGGCATCACCGCGACCGATCTGGTGGTGGCGGTGGACAAGGCCAAGGCGATGGCGGCGGCCGACCTGTCGATCGCACCGCTGTCGAAACCGGCCGAACGGCGCGCGCGCCAGCTGGCCTCGACGCGCATGCGCGCCGAAGGCAATCGCGTGTTGATCGGCGGCCTGGCCGACCTGCGCGGCGCCATCGGCAGCGCCAGCCCGGGACAGATGGTCTCGATGGCGCTCGAAACGCTGCACCAGGGCTTCGATTTTTCGCGCTCGGTGGCGTTCGTGCGCAACCACAGGGACCATTTGTATTCGGCGCGCATCAGCTTGGGCGAAGGCATGGCGGACCTGCAGGATTTGATGGTGTTTGGCGACGCGTATGAGCCGAACGTCTTCCATGCGGCCCTCAATAGCGACCGCGTGATCTTCATCGACAACGCGCGCGACCCGAAATTCGCAGCCAAACTGCCGCAATGGTGGAAGACGACCCTGTCGGAAGCGCGCAGCTTCGTCGTGCTGCCGCTGTCGGCCAACGGCCACCCCACGGGATTTTTATATGGCGACTGGGACGACAGCTTCCCGCCGATCCAATTGAATCAGACGGAATTCAACCTGATCAACGATATCCGGGCGTTATTGGTGCAGTCGGTGGAGATGCGCCATCAATTGGAACTGGTGGCGAACAAGGTAGCATGAGAACACCTGACCAAACCTACTGCGCGTCGGTATAGGCGGCCTGCGATGCTCACCGTACCAGAGTACGGTTGCGCTTCTCAGCCACCTCTCCCTTCCGCTCGCTACGGTTTTGTCAGGTGTCGCAAGCGTCGTTGTTAAACGAGAAAACGACCATCCAGGTCGTAGGTCGGATCAGGGCCGCAGGCCCGTCATCCGACAACATTCAATTTACTTCAGCTTCGGCGTATTCACGCTGACATCGCCGCATTGAGCGCGGTGCATCAGGGCGTGGTCGATCAGCACCAGCGCCAGCATGGCTTCGGCGATCGGCGTGGCGCGGATGCCCACGCAGGGGTCGTGGCGGCCGAACGTTTCCACCATCACGGGATTGCCCTCTTTATCGATCGAGCGGCGCGGCGTGCGGATCGACGACGTCGGCTTGATGGCGATCGACACGCTGATGTCCTGTCCCGTCGAGATACCGCCCAGTACGCCGCCGGCGTTATTGCCGATAAAGCCTTCCGGCGTCAGTTCGTCGCCGTGCTCGGAACCCTTTTGCGCCACCGAATCGAAACCGGCGCCGATTTCCACGCCCTTGACGGCATTGATGCCCATCATGGCATAGGCGATGTCGGCGTCGAGCTTGTCGTAGATGGGCTGGCCCAGGCCGACCGGCACGTTTTGCGCGATCACGTCGATGCGCGCGCCGATGGAATCGCCGTCGCGGCGCAGCTGGTCCATCGCCGCTTCCATGCGCGCGATCAGGTCCGCGTCGCCGCTGGCGGCAAAGAACGGGTTCGCATGCACGTGCTCCCAAGACTGGAACGGCACGGGAATATCGCCCAGCTGGCTCATACAGCCCTTGAACGTGGTGCCGTACTGCTGCAGCAGCCATTTCTTGGCAATCGCCGCCGCGCCCACGACGGGTGCCGTCAGGCGCGCCGACGAGCGCCCGCCCCCGCGCGGATCGCGCACGCCGTATTTATGCCAGTAGGTGTAGTCGGCGTGGCCGGGGCGGAAGCTTTCCGCGATATTGCCGTAGTCCTTGCTGCGCTGGTCTTCATTGCGGATCAGCAGCGCGATGGGCGTACCCGTCGTCACGCCCTGGTACACGCCGGAGAGGATTTCCACGGTATCCGATTCCTGGCGCTGCGTCACGTGGCGCGAAGTGCCCGGCTTGCGGCGGTCCAGCTCGGGCTGGATATCGGCTTCCGACAGGATCAAGCCCGGCGGGCAGCCATCGATCACGCAGCCGATGGCCGGACCGTGCGATTCGCCGAAAGTGGTAACAGTAAACAGCTTGCCAAAAGAATTGCCGGACATAGTAGGAAGTGGTGAGGACTGGAAAACTCAATTCTACCAGCCTGCGGGGCATGCCATGCCGCTAATGCCAGGCCACTGCCCGATATTTACCCGCCACCCGCCCTCCCGCCGCGCCTTTCGCCCCGCCCCAAACCGCCATTTTAAAATCCCGCGCTATTTTTTCGCATAAAAAATACCAAATAAGCGTCGCAATCATGCAATGCAAGAAATATTGCCCTACAGAATAGACTTAAAAAAACATTTTGCTTATTAAATAGCTATATACTTGGATCAGAGCGCGGCACACAATACTGAACGCCAACCCGGATTTAGGCTGCGCCGAGAGCACGTCACAAAATGCCCAGGGCCAGGCGTCGTTGCCGAAGACAGTACGCAAGTACGGCGAGGCAACGCAACGATAGTTGAGTGCTGTTTTTCGTTGTTCCAGAGTGCATCAGAAATGCCCAGGGCTAGGCGTACTGCCGAAGACAGTACGCGAGTACGGCGAGGCAGTACAACAACGCCATGGACATTTCTGATGTGCTCACGTTCCGTATTGAGTCATCCTGGAGAAGCTATACATGCCCGCACCGATCATCCCCCTTGACGCCAACAAGGACGATCACGACGACCTGGTATTCCTCGATGAGCAACCAGCGGCGTCGCTGGCCGTCGCACAGCGCAGCGTCTGGCGGGTGATGATCATCGACGACGATGAAGACGTCCACTCCACCACCACATTCGCCCTGGGCAATCTGGAAATGCAGCACCGCCCGCTGGAATTCGTGCATGCGTATTCGGCCGGCCAGGCGCGCGAACTGCTCAAGCATGAAGACGACATCGCCGTCATCCTGCTCGACGTGGTCATGGAACAGGATGACGCGGGCCTGCACCTGGTGCGCTACATCCGCGAAACGCTGAAAATGACGGACGTGCGCATCATCCTGCGCACGGGCCAGCCCGGCTATGCGCCGGAAATCGACGCCATCCGCGATTTCGACATCAACGACTACAAGACCAAGTCCGAACTGACGCGCATCAAGCTGTTTACGACGGTGACGGCCGCCATCCGCTCGTACGAGCAGATCCGTTCAATCAACAGCAGCCGGCGCGGCCTGGACCGTATCGTCCACGCCAGCACGCAGCTGATGGCGCTGCATGGCGTGCAGAATTTCTCGGCCGGCGTGCTGGCGCAGATCGCCGACCTGCTGGGCACCCGGGCCGACGGCGTGCTGTGCGTGCAGGACTTGCAGGACAATGGCAGCAAGGAGCTGCTCGTTTCGGCCTGCACGGGCAGCTTTTCCAGCCTGCCGCACAGCGCCCTGTGCGGCCTGCAAAACCCGCGCGTGATGGCCGCCATCGAGCACACGCTGGCGCAGCGGCGCAATGTCTACGCACACGACTACGCCACGCTGTACTTCGCGGGCAAGGCCGGCCGCGACGCGGCCGCCTACCTCATGCTGCCGCGCCCCCTTTCCGCCATCGATGAAAGCCTGCTGGAAGTATTCTGCAGCAACGTCGCCGTGGGCCTGGACAACGTCGAGCTGGTATCGCACCTGCACAACGCCGCCTTCTACGACCAGTTGTCGAAGCTGCCGAACCGCACGCGCCTGGTGGAAATTCTCGACGCCACCCTGGCCGGCCCCGCGCGCGACGACGCCACGTTGTCGCTGGTCGACCTCGACCACTTTGCCGAAACCAACGACGCGCTGGGACACCAGTTCGGCGATACGCTGCTGATCGCCGTGGCAGGTCGCTTGCAAACCCAGCTGGGGCCGCAGCTGACGGTGGCGCGCCTGGGCGGCGATATCTTTTGCGTGCTGGGCGACTCGTCCCAAGTCAACCCAGGCAATATCCTGGCCCTGTTCCAGCCGCCGTTCTGCATCGATGGCCAGGACGTGCAGCTGTCAGCCACCTTGGGCCTGGTGCGCCTGGGCGAACATGCGGGCACGGGCGCCGATGCACTGAAGGATGCCGACATCGCGCTGAAACGGGCAAAAAGCCAGCAGCGCGCCGGGCACTTCTATTTTTCGCGCAGCATGGGCATCGAAATCCGCGAACGGGTGCGCATGATGCACGCGCTGCGCACGGCTTTCAGCCAGGACCAGCTGTTTGTCGTGTACCAGCCGCAAATCGACCTGACCACGCGCCGGCCCGTGGGCGCCGAAGCGTTGCTGCGCTGGCAGACGCCGGACGGCAAGTTCATCTCGCCCGACCGCTTCATCCCGATCGCCGAGTATTCGGGCATCATCATCGACCTCGGCGAATGGGTGCTGCGCACGGCCTGCCGCGAACTGGTGCTGCTGCGCGAGCAGGGCCACCGCAATTTCGTCATGTCCGTCAACGTGTCGCAAGTGCAGTTTCGCCACCCGCTGTTCCTAGAAATGCTGCGCGCGGCGCTGGAAGAAACGCAGGCGCCGCCTGAATTCATCGAGCTGGAAATCACGGAATCGATGGCCATGGAAGAGCCGGACTTATTGATCAAGATGCTGTGGCAGATCAAGCAGACGGGCGTGAGCATCGCCATTGACGACTTCGGCACGGGCTTTTCCTCGCTGTCCTATTTGCAGCGCCTGCAGGTCGACCGCCTGAAGATCGACCGCGCCTTCGTCACCGAGATCACGGGATCGGCGCGCGGCAGCAGCATCGCGGAAATGGTCATCCAACTGGGCCGCAACCTGGGCCTGGCCGTGATCGCCGAAGGCGTGGAAGACGAGCGGCAAGCACAGATTTTGCAGGCGCTGGGCTGCCCGATGGCGCAAGGCTTTCTGTTCGCCCGCCCCATGACGGCCACGGCGCTGGGCACCTGGCTGAACAACGAGGCGCTGCAGGGGGCCGCATAGGCTGCACCTTGGATCGCGAATGCAAAACGCCGGCAATCGCCGGCGTTGTTTTTACTGCATGAGTGAAGCTTAGTCGGTGGTTTCGGCCGGCCAGTCGCGAATGTACGCTTTCAGCATCTGGTTTTCAAAGCTTTGCGCTTCGAGCACGGCGCGCGCCACGTCGTAGAAGGAAATGACGCCCAGCAAGGTCTTGGCATTCATGACGGGCAGGTAGCGCGCGTGCTTTTCCAGCATGATGCGGCGCACTTCATTGACTTCCGTATCCGGCGTCACGGTGATCGGGTGGTCATCCATGTGCTTGCGCACGGTGCCGCCGCCGATCTGGCCCGCGTTTTCATGCAAGGCGTTCAACACTTCACGGAAGGTCAGCATGCCGACCAGGTCGCCAAATTCCATGACCACCAGCGAACCGATGTCTTTTTCAGCCATGGTATTGGCCGCGTCAAGCAGGGGCTGGTCAGGCGTGACCGTGTAGAGGATATTGCCCTTGACTTGGAGAATTTCAGATACTTTCATATTGGCCGTCCTGTCCGCGTGATTGGTATTTTAGTTATTCTAAGCCCTTACTGCGACTGTAGCCTATGCCTGCGGAAAAATCCAGCCTTGCGCGCAATCAAATCGAGGGGGATTGCGCGCAACTTTTCATCAGCCCCGGCGGCGGAACCACCCGGCAATCGAGAGGCGCTCGCGCGCCGTCGGCAACACTTCGTGCAGCATCTCGCCCGACATGAACATGGCCATGCGGCCCGCCTGCGGCAAGATATCCACCTGAGCGCCATCCTGCGGGTGCAAACGCAGCGCGCCGCCATGCTCGGGCAGCCAGTCGTCGTTCAGGTACAGCACGACGGACACGGTGCGCTTGTCGTCGTCGCGGAAACGGTCCAGATGGGCCCGGTAAAAGGCGCCCGGCGCGTACAGGGCGAAATGGCTTTCATACTCTTCCAGCCCCAGGAACAGCTCACGGTTGAGCACGAGGCGCAGCGCTTCCATGTGTGCCAGGTAGCGGTCGCACGCGCTTGACCTGCCCGTTTCCAGCCATTCGATATGGTCGCCACGGATGTCCGGCTGCAGCAGCGGCGCATGGCCGCTGCCCACGCCGGCGCCCTTCATCTTGCCGCTGAGCATGGATTGCACGCATTCGGCGGCCAGCTGGCGGCTCAGTTCAGGGGAGATGAAATGCTCTTGCATGAGCCAGCCTGCGTGGCACAGGCCGTCGACGATAGAGGGTCCGGGTACGGCAAGGGAGCCGTCGAACGATATTGCGGGCATAAAATCTTTCCTGGTGGACATGCATGAGAGTGCGCCTGAAGCCCAGGATTTCGTTCGCTTGCAACTGTTTCCCTGCGGCGCGGCGCACGCGCACAGCTAAGACAGCCCGAATATCGCTGATACGATATCGTACCACCGCCGCACCACGCCGGTCACTTTTTTTACACTGCCGGTTACACGCGAGCTGAGCCTGACCGTCCGCCAGCACGGCGCCATGCGCCCTGCACAGCAGCCCTTTTGCTCAGCTGCAAATCAGGTTACGATCTTGCCACTATAAAACTTGGCGGAGACACCATGAGCGGCCCGAAATACCCCGGTTTCGATACCTTATCCCTGCATGCGGGCGCCGCGCCCGACCCGGCCACGGGCGCGCGCGCCACGCCCATCCATTTCACGTCCTCGTTTGCCTTCAAGAGTTCGGACCATGCGGCCTCGCTGTTCAACATGGAGCGGGCCGGCCACGTCTACTCGCGCATTTCGAATCCCACCAACGCCGTGCTGGAAGAGCGCATCGCCGCCCTCGAAGGGGGCGTGGCCGGCATCGCCACGGCCAGCGGCCAGGCCGCCATGCACCTGGGTTTATGTACCATCGCCGGCGCCGGCTCGCACATCGTTGCCTCGCGCGCCCTGTACGGCGGCTCGCACAACCTGCTGACTTATACATTAAAACGCTTCGGCATCGAGACGACCTTCGTCGACCCGCGCGACGTGGATGCCTGGCGCGCCGCCATCCGCCCGAATACCAAAGTGCTGTTCGCGGAAACCCTGGGCAATCCCGGCCTCGACGTGCTCGATATCCCGAAGATTGCCGCCCTGGCGCACGAACACCAGCTGCCGCTGATGCTCGATTCGACGTTCACCACGCCGTATTTGCTGCGCCCCTTCGAGCATGGCGCCGACCTGGTGTTCCACTCGGCCACCAAGTTTTTATGCGGGCACGGTACGGCCATCGGCGGCTTGCTGGTCGATGGCGGCACTTTTGATTGGCAGGCGGCCTACGACCAGACGGGCCGTTTCGCCGAACTATGCGAACCGTATGAGGGCTTTCACGGCATGGTCTTCGCCGAGGAATCGACGGTGGCACCGTTCGCCCTGCGCGCGCGGCGCGAAGGCTTGCGCGACTTCGGCGCCGTCATGAGTCCGCACAACGCCTTCGCCATCCTGCAAGGCATCGAAACCCTGGGCTTGCGAATGGACCGCCACGTGGCCAATACGCGCAAGGTCATCGATTTCCTGCTGGCCAATCCGGCCGTGGAATCCGTGTCCTACCCGGAACTGCCGTCGCATCCCGATTACGAGCTGGCGAAAACCCTGCTGCCGAAGGGCGCGGGCGGCGTCTTCACCTTCCGCCTGCACGGCGACCGCGCGGCGGGCCAGCGCTTCGTCGACAGCCTGAAGATCTTCTCGCACCTGGCCAACGTGGGCGACGCCAAGTCGCTCGTCATCCACCCCGCCTCCACCACGCACTTCCGCGTGCCCGACGATCAACTGGCGCAGGCAGGCATCACGCAGGGCACCATGCGCCTGTCGGTAGGTCTGGAAGACGCCGACGATTTGATCGAAGACCTGGCCCGTGGCCTGAAACTGTCGCAGAAAGGCGCCTGACATGCTGCTCACCATCGACAACACCACGGCCTATTGCTACACGGGCGGCAAACCATTCAAGCCGCACCAGCCCACGGCCGTCTTCATCCACGGCGCGCAAAACGACCATTCCGTGTGGGCCCTGCAGACGCGTTATTTTGCGCACCACGGCTGGAACGTGCTGGCCGTCGACTTGCCGGGCCACGGCCGCAGCGGCGGCGCGGCGAAAACCAAGGTCGAGGAACTGGCGCGCTGGATACTCGCCGTGCTGGACGGGGCCGGCGCACCCAGGGCCATGCTCATCGGCCACAGCATGGGCTCATTGATCGCGCTGGAAGCGGCATTCCTGGCACCGGATCGCGTCAGCCACCTGGCCATGCTGGGCTCCACCTACCCGATGAAGGTTTCGCCGGCGCTGCTGGAAACATCGCTCAACGATGAACAGGCGGCCATCGACATGGTCAATATCTGGTCGCACTCGTCGATCGCGCAAAAGCCGTCGTTTCCCGGCCCCGGCTTTTATGCCATGGGCGGTGCGCGGCGCCTGAAGCAGCGCATCGCCGCCCTCAATCCCGCTCACGTGTTTCACACGGATTTTTCTGCCTGCAATGCCTACGCGAACGGCGAAATCGCCGCCGCTTCGGTACACTGCCCCACTTTATTCATTTTCGGCGCGCGCGACATGATGACGCCGCCCAAATCGACCCGGCTGCTGACGTCCACCATTGCGCATGGCACCGTGGTGCAGGTCGACAGCGGGCACGAATTGATGGCCGAGCAGCCGGACGCCGTGCTCGACGCGCTGTTTGCGTTTGCGCAAACGGCAGCGGCAGCGGCATGAACGCTTTTTTAGGATAGATGCACATGTTGTTGAATACCCTGTTTGAAGAATTGACCGGCCGCGGCAGCGGCACGGAAGCGGAGCGGCACGAACGCTACAACTGGCTGCAACAGCTGCGTTTCAATAACCCGCTGGCGGACGAAGGCGGTCCCATGGCCGGCATCCCCAGCTACCACTGGTTCCGGCTGCCGCAGGCGCTGGTCGTGGCGGGCCAGCACACGGACCTGCTGGTCGGTACGATCAACGCGCAATACCTGGTCTTCGAGGGCCGCCACGCGGCCGCGTTTGCGGCCGAACTGGACCTGCAATACGATGCCAACAACCGCATCGACCGCCCCGGCGGCCTGGACGAACTGCTCGACGCCTATGAAGAGCAGGCGGACGGCAGCTGGGCCACCCTGCCGAACGAAGCGCCAGCGCCGCCGCTGACGGGCTGGGACGACGTGTACTTTCGCGTGCGCGACCTCAGCGACGGCAAGGCCATCCAGAGCGTGACCACCATCGCCTACGAAAGCAGCCGCTTCCCCGGCTACACCCTGCTGGGCACGACCCTGGTGGGCGCGGGCGCCATCGCCCACGACGACGAGACGGCGGCATATTTGCAGCAAATCTTCGCCGACTGGGCCATCCAGCGCGAATGCGCCGATGCCTGTCTGCCAGCGCAGGAACCGTGGCCCCACGCGCCGCGCCAGACGCCGCCCGCGCCTTTCGGTACCCCCTTCGATTTTGCGCGCAACCTGGCCTACCTCGACGCCCTGCTGGCCGCCTATGAACGCGCCCAGGCGCAGGCGGAAATCGACGGCGGCGATAGCGCTTACTGGGCGTGCGCGGCCGCCAGCGTGGCTTACCAGGTCTTCTCGCTGCGCTACACGGCCGGCCTGCCCTTGCCTGACGTGGAGACGGCGCTGGAAGCTGCCATCGCCGCCTGCGAAGCGGCACGCGCGGCCCTGGCAGCCGCCTACGATGACGATGCCCTGCCCGCCTTTGATTTCGAACAGTTGACGGACTATGCGCGCACCCTGCAGCTGCTGGGCGCGACCCTGCTGTTCGGCCGCCACGACCTGGCCATGCGCCTGGCCGCCCTGCAGACGACCTTCGATGGCGAAGACGGCGTGTACGAAGCGCTGCTGTCGACGATCGATGCGCAGCGTCCCGCCGTCGACGAATGGTATTTCGCCGAACCCTATTCGGCCCTGTACGAGTGCCTGGACGCGGACGACCCGGCGCAACAGCTCGAGCACCTACGGCACTACCTGGCCAGCTGGCATGGCGCGCTGGTGCACGAAGACTGGTTCAACGGCCATTTGCGCGCGCACGGCCTGGGCGGCTACTACGGCCTGTGGGCCTTCGAAGCGGCCGCCGTGGCCAAACACCTTGGCCTGGAGCGCAGCGCGCTGGCCCACTGGGTGATGCCGCCATCGCCCTGAATGCCCCGTTTACTTTTAGATAAATATCAATGATCAATACCGCAGCCCTGTTCGGCACCGCATTTTTACCCGGCCAGGCCGGCTTCGACATCGAGACGATCACGGGCCTGGCTGAATGGCGGCTGGACGTACCCGTGCTGTTCAAGCTGCTCATCGGCGCCGGCACGCAAGCCGTCGCCTGGCCCATCTACGGCGATGGCGAAGACTGCCCCTGCGTGCTGGCCGCGCCGATGGCACAGGCACAGGCGAGCTGGCAAGCGTTGTCCGCGCTGATGGACCGGCCGCGCGACGCGGCCGCCATCGTCGCGCGCAGCGCCATCAGCAGCCTGCTGGCCAGCGGCCAGGCGTGGCTGATCCTCGATTGCGTGCAGCTGATCGCGCACGATATCGGCACGCCGGAGTACGCGGCCGCGCTCGAGGCCCTGCGCGCCGAGGCGCATGCCCTGCACTCTGCCCTGCAGCGCGGCGACCGGGACGCGTTGGCGCCGCTGCTGGCCGCTGGTTCCGCATCGCCCGCCACCGGCTACTGGTCGGCGTCCGCCAGCGCGCAACTGGCCGATGTCGAGGAACTCGATGCGGAAGATGTACCGTTCCTGCAAGGCCTGGAAGTGGCGGGATGGGAAGAGGACGCGCTGTGCTATGCAGTCAGCGCCGCCGCTGAACCGGACGTCACCGGCCTGGTCACGCCCTATGGCCGCTGGATCGTGCCGCTGTCGCAGCGCTATGTCGACCTGGGCGTTTACTACGCGGACGATGGCTGGATCACCTTTGCCACGGCGGACGCCTCCGATGCACACGGCGTGCTGGACCTCAACGGCACGGTGGTGCTGCCGCCATCCCCCGGCGCCCTGTACGTCATCAGCCCCCATCTGGTACAGAGAATCGCGCCGGACGGCGCCAGCAGCCTGCTGCGCCTGCCCGACGGCGCGCTGCTGATGGACGGGGTGGACAACATCTGCCAGCGCGACGATGGCTTGATCGACATCGAACGCCAGACGGGCGATGACGACGAGCGCAATGTGCACGGCGTGGTCGACACCACCGGCAAGGTGGTGGTGCCGGCCTCCTACAGCTCCGTGCAGGATTTCGGCACGAAGAAAAAAATCGCCATCGTCAGCCAGCGCATCGCCGGGCGCTTCCTGTTTGGCCTGGTCAATAGCCAGGGCGAGCTGCTGGCGCCATGCCAGTACGAAGCAATCGATAGCACCACCACGTCGTCGCCGCCCAAGCTGCACAAGAATCTGATTTTCGCCATCGATGCGCAAGGCCTGGCGTGCATGCTGACCCTGGACGGAAAACAGGCTTTTACGCCGCGGTATCCGCCCGCCCACCATCTGCGCGGCGTGGCCGTGCAAAGCGACTTTTTATATGTGGTCAACGATGGCATGGCCTGGAGCATGGATTTCACGGGCCAGCTGCTGGAGCAGTTCGACACCGTGGAGAACTTCAAGGCGGCCATCACGGCGCAATTGAGCGAGTCCATCGGCCTGGGCAAGAAAAAGCCCGCCAAGCGCCGCAGCTTCACGCCGGCGCAGATCCTGGTCAAGGCCGACCGCGAGCAGTTGCGCGCGCTGGCCACGCTGCTCTTGCTGGGCGATGCGGCACTGGCCGCACGCTGCGTGGACATCACCCTGGAAGAACTGGCGGATGACGACCCGGAAGAGGAATACGAAGGCGAGACGCCCGAAGCGGCGTGTTTCTTCCTGCTCTGGTCCACGGCCGCCGATGCGCTGGGCCACGGCACCACCCTGGACTGGAAATCGGTCGATGAAGTGCCACGCATCGCCCGGCACATCGACCTGCCCGCGCTGCGCGATTTTTCGTGGGCGCAGCGCGAGGATGGCGACGCGATGGCCGAAGGCCTGGCCGCCATCGCCACCCACCTGGCGCCGCATCAGCTGCGCCTGGTGAACCTGCACGACGGCGAAGACACGTATTATCTGGGCGTGGTGCGCGCGCAGGATGCGGCCGCGTTCAGCAAGGTGGCGCTGCAGGCGGCCCTGCGGCCCGTGCTGCTGTGACGGCTTGCCGGCCCGTCTGCTGATATCGCACCCGGCCGGCAACATGGAGCGCCGTTGCTGGCCGGGTGCATCTTTACTTGACGGAACGATCGAACAGCGCCTTGTCAAAACGCAGGGTAATGACTTCGGTATCGTCCGGCTTGCCTGGCTTGCGGCCGTCTTCACCGGGGTAGTTCGTGTCAATTGCCACGACTAGCGTGTGGGCATCGAGGACTTCAACGCTCTCCACCGAGTCGAAAGGCATGCTGAACTTACCCACAGGCATATTGCTCGCCTGCCCGCCGATGCCTTTGGGGTCGGAGATATTCAGCAAGTCCACCAGCAGCGTTTTCTTGAGGGCGCCATCAGCATCTTTCTCCTTCAGGTCGACCAGGTACAGGCGCTTGATCACGGCCTTGGCGCCCCAGAAGCCATCGCGCTCGATGAGCACGAACTTGCTGCCGCCGACATTGGTCATGTCGCCGATCACGACGCCATTATCCTTGGCCGCGCCATCCTTGCGGTACACGAGGTTCTTGCCCGTATAGCGCATGGCGGCGGGGTCGAACTCGAAGATGTTCAGGTAGCGTTCATCCGCGGCAACGGGCCGCAGCGACGGGTCGCTTGGCGCCGCTTCCGGCACCGCGTAGAGCAGGCTGCGGTCGGCGTTATAGGCCAGGCTTTCGAAACCGCGGCTGCCTGACAGGGTGATGCTGGCGCCCTTGCCCAGCACTTCCGGATTGGCCGGGCTGCGCAGGAAGGGATGGGGAACGGGATCGCCCATGAGCGTGCCGTTTTTGTCGAAGTGCAGGATATACGGGCCGAACTCCTCGCCCACGAACCAAGTGCCATCGGCGGCGCGCGCGAGCGATTCAATGTCGAAGTCAAAACCGGTCAGCAGGCGGCCCGCGCGAATGCGCGCATCGACGGCGATACCGCTGTCGGAAAAGACCAGCCCGCCGGAGGTGTTGCTTGGGTAGTTGACATAGTCGGCCGTGATTTTCAGGTCGATGCCCTTGCCGTCGTTTAAGAAACCCCTGGCGTCGTTGAAGGCGAGAAAACTGTTGATCTTGATGCTGCCCGGCGTCTTGCTGGCGTCTGCGTCCGTGCGGAAGTTGATGCTGGCGTTATACAGGCCGAGCACGAAATCGGCCGAATTGCCCTTGGCGCCGTAGCCATTGTCGGCCATGGCAGTCCAGCTGCCGTCGTCATTCCTCAGCAGAGCGGAGAAGCCCGGAATCGGCACGCCATTGGCAAACGGCGGGCTGACACCAAGCGCCGCGGCCGTGAACTGTCCGGAAACCGGCGCCGGCCAGCGCGCCGTGTCAGGCAACGCTGCCCAGCCGACAAGCTGGTGCGGCAGTCCCTCCCCCTCCTTGGGCACCGCGTCGGGAGCCGCAGAGGAACTGCCGCCGCAGGCAGCCAGCATGCCGCTGACCATCACGATGGCCAAGCCGCGGCACAAATTCAAACCGCTCAAATGACAACGCATATTTGCTTCCTCTACAAGATGAATGGAGAGGAAAGCTTACCGGCCTTCGGTGACCAGTTTATGACATGCGTCCCTAGCGCGCGCGGCGGATGCCGGCAGGAAGCGCACCGCCGGGCCCGTCAATTGCAGCGCACTTCCCCGAAATGCTGCGCCAGGCTCAGGCCCAGTCCCTGCTCCACGGCGTTTTCCACCTGCGCGGCCAGCGCGGCTGCCTCTTCCGCCGCCTTGATGTCGCGCTCGTTGGTGGAACCGGCCGGATAGCCGGAGTTCACGCGCATGCCGCCGAAGACGAACAGGCGGTAGACGTCGGCCAGGCTGATGCGGTTGACGTTGCCCAGCAAGACCCAGTGGTCGGAACTGTCGGCCACGCGCTTGCCCCACTGTACCCGCACGGCGCCGTCCACGTTGACCCGTCCCACCCAGCCCTGCTGCACCATCTTGTCGAGCAGGGTTTCCATCTCTTCGAAGCCCAGGCGCGTGCTGCGGCGGATCTCGGCCGCGCCCACCAGGGCCGAATCGGCGCAGTGGCACGCCTGGTGCAGCACTTTCAGGATGGCGACGGCGTCGACGAATTCGCTGCCCGGCGCCGCCTCGTACCACCAGCGCTCGTATTTCACGACGGGCAAGGCGGCCACCAGCAAGGCGCCCACCAGGGTGATCATCCAGCTCAGGTATATCCACACGAGGAACAGCGGCAAGGCGGCCAGTGCGCCATAGATGCGCGAATAGGTGGGAAATTCCTGGATGAATTCGCCGAAGCCGCGCTTGGCCACCTCGAACGCCAGCGCCGCCAGCAAGCCGCCCCAGGCCGCGTCGCGCCAGTCCACGTCGCGGTTCGGCACGGCGATGTACAGCAAGGTAAACGCCAGCATGGTCAGGCCGATCGACACCAGCGTGTAAAACACGGCGCCGAGGAACGGCACGGCGCCCACCACGCCGCTGGTGGCCATGAAGAGGCGCGAGGTCACCGTCAGCGACACGCCCACCAGCAGCGGCCCCAGGGTGACGATGGCCCAGTAGACGAGCAAACGCTTGGTCCAGCGGCGCTCCTGGCGCACGCGCCAGATGCGGTTGAAGACGCGCTCGATCAAGCCCATCATGCCCACCGAGGTGACGATCAGGGCGCCCGCACCGATGGCCGACAATCGCGTCGCCTTCGAGGCAAACGTCGTCAGGTAGTCGAGGATGGTGTTCGAGATGCCCTTGGGCATCACGCTTTGCACGAAATAGTCTTCCAGCGCGTGGCGGAAGGTATTAAACAGGGGGAAGGTGGTGAAGATGGCCAGGGCCAGCGTGAGCAGGGGCACCAGCGCGAACACGGTGGCGAACGTCAGGCTGCCGGCCACTTGCGGCAGGCTTTCCTCGCGCACGCGGCGGCGCGCGAACTGCAGCAGGTCGCGCGTTTCGGACCACGTCAGGCCGCGCACGACGTCCAGCCCCATACTCAGGGTGCGCCACAGGTATTGGAAGAACGGGAATATATATTTTGAAAACATGTGCAAAATCAGAACGGCGCCATGACAGCAGTCGTATCAGGCTGTAAAGCGCCCTATAATACCAATGATGAAGCCAACCAATCTGATTATTCTCGTATTGTTTTATTCACGCCATGGCGCCACGCGCCAGTTGGCCGAGCTGATAGCCCAGGGAGTGGAAAGCGTGCCTGGCTGCGATGCGCGCCTGCGCACCGTGCCCGCCGTCTCCACCGTAACGGAAGCGACGGCGCCCGAGGTGCCGCTGGACGGCGCGCCCTACGTGGAACTGGACGACTTGCAGGAATGCGCGGGCCTGGCCCTGGGCTCGCCCACGCGCTTCGGCAACATGGCCGCCGCCATGAAGTACTTCTGGGATGGCACGGCCAGCGACTGGCTGGCCGGCAGCCTGTCCGGCAAGCCCGCCTGCGTGTTCACGTCCACGGGCAGTCTGCACGGCGGCCAGGAATCGACCCTGCTGTCGATGATGATCCCCCTCTTCCATCACGGCATGCTGGTCATGGGCTTGCCCTACACGCACCCGGAACTGATGACCACCTCCACGGGCGGCTCGCCGTATGGCGCCACGCACTGGTCGGGCATAGACGGCGACAAGGCCTTGAGCGACGATGAAAAACGGCTGGCCGTCGCGCTGGGCCGGCGCCTGGCGGAAAACGCCGCGAAACTGGCAGGCGCATGATGCACGGCACACTGCACAAGTATTTTCACTGGGGCGCCATCGCCAGCCTCGTCACCCTGATCGTCTGGTGTCTGCTGTGGGAAACCGTCGTCGCGCCCCTGCAGCCGGGCGGCTCCTGGGTCGTGCTGAAGGCGGCGCCCCTGCTCATTCCCCTGTATGGCGTCATCAAGCGCGACGTCTACACCCTGCAATGGTCGTCGATGGTGATCCTGCTGTACTTTACGGAAGGCGTGGTACGCGGCTACAGCGACACGAACCCCACCTCGGCCCTGATGGCCTGGGGCGAGGCGGCCATCGTCTGCGTCTATTTTGTCTGCGCCGTGCTGTATCTGCGCCCGTATAAAAAGGCGGCCAAGCGCATGGCCAAAGAGCTTCTGGAAAAAGTGAATAAAGTGAGCATCAAGAAATGACTGGTCAAACCGATTTCCTCGCCGCCTGCCGCGACCTGCTGGGCGACGCCTATGTACTCACCCTGGACGCCGACATGGCGCCCTTCCTCACCGACTGGCGCGACCGTTTTACGGGCAAGGCCCTGGCCGTGCTGCGCCCCGCCACCGTGGAGCAGGTGGCCGCAATCCTGCGCGCCTGCGCGCAATGGCAGGTGCCCGTCGTGCCGCAGGGCGGCAATACGGGCCTGGTGCTGGGCAGCATCCCCGATGCCGCCGGCACGGCCGTCGTGCTGTCGCTGGCGCGCCTGAACAGCATCCGCGCGCTCGACCCCGTCAACCGCACCATCACGGTCGATGCCGGCTGCATCCTGCAAACCATCCAGGAAGCGGCCAGTGCCGCCGGCTGTCTGTTCCCCCTGTCGCTGGCGGCCGAAGGCAGCTGCACCATCGGGGGGAATCTGGCGACGAACGCGGGCGGCACGGCAGTACTGCGCTACGGCAATACGCGCGAGCTGTGCCTGGGCCTGGAAGTGGTCACGCCGCAGGGCGAGATCTGGAGCGGCTTGCGCGGCCTGCGCAAGGACAATACCGGCTACGATTTGCGCGACCTGTACATCGGCGCCGAAGGCACCCTGGGCGTGATCACGGGCGCGGTCATGAAGTTGTACCCGCAGCCGAAAGCCTGCATCACGGCGCTGGCCGCCATGCCCTCGCCCGCCCACGCCCTGCGCTTGTTAAGCCTGATGCAGGACCATTGCGGCGCCAGCCTGACGGGCTTTGAACTGATGTCGCAATACTGTCTGCAACTGGTGGCGCAGCAGTTCCCGCAACTGCCGCGCCCGTTCGCCGACGCGCACGGGCAGTCGCATGGGCAATATGTGTTGCTGGAACTGTCCAGCAGCCAGTCCGAGGCCCATGCCGTGGAATTGCTCGAAGCGAGCATCGGAGCGGCCCTGGAAGACGAGTTGATCGAAGACGCCGTCGTCGCCAGCTCCGTGGCGCAGTCCGAAGGCCTGTGGCAGCTGCGCGAACATATTCCGCTGGCGCAGGCGCAGGCGGGCAAGAACATCAAACACGATATCTCGCTGCCCATTTCCCGCATCGCCGACTTCATCGCCGTCGCGGATGCGGCCCTTGCGTCAGCCTTCCCCGGCTGCCAGCTCGTGTGCTTCGGCCACCTGGGCGACGGCAACCTGCATTACAACGTGGCGCCGCCAGCCGGCATGACGGACCGGGATTTCCTGGCCAACCAGGACGCCATCAACCGCATCGTGCACGACCAGGTCCACGGCTTTGGCGGCTCGATATCGGCCGAGCACGGCATCGGCGCACTGAAAAAGGCGGATCTGGCGCACTACAAGTCGCCGCTGGAACTGCAGCTGATGCGCGCCGTGAAGCAGGCGCTGGACCCGCAAAACATCATGAATCCGGGGAAGATATTGTGAAGCCATCGTCCCTCCTGCTCTGCGCCATGGCCTTGCTGGCCGGTTACGCCAGCGCGCAGGACGTCTACAAATGCGTGCAGGATGGCCAGACCAGCTATAGCGCCACGCCCTGCACGGGCGGCCAGCTGCAGATCCTGGAAGTTCCCTCGCCTCCGCCCGCCGTCGACAAGGGCGCGGCCACGCGTCAGGAACGGGTGGCCAGCCAGATGGAAGCGGCGCGCAAGAAGCGCGAAAACCTGGAAGACCAGGCGCGCGAACGGGCCGCCAAACAGAAGGAAATGCACGAGAAGCATTGCGCCCAGCTACGGCTGGAACAAAAATGGGCGGCGCAGGACGCCGTCGGCGCGGGCGATAAAACCCGCAATGCGGCGCAACTGAAAGCGCGGCGCGCCGGCGAGCGCCTGGCCGTTGAATGTCTGAATTGAGTGCGCCGGCGGCAAATCCCGCAGGTATGCGCCTGTTGTCGCGCTGGCTGCTGCTGGGCGAATGGCGCGCGCATCCCGTGCGCGCCTTCGTCGCCATCCTCGCCATCGCCATCGGCGTGTCGCTGGGCTTTGCCATCCATTTGATCAACGCGGCCGCCTTCAATGAATTTTCCACGGCCGTCAAAAGCCTGTCCGGCCAGGCCGACGTGCAAGTGGCCGGGCGCGAAGCGCTGTTCGACGAAGCCGTCTACCCGTGGCTGGCGCAGCGCGACGGCGTGGCCGTTGCCTCGCCCGTGCTGGAACTGCAAGCCGGCGTGAGCGGCAAGAAGGACGGCGGCCCGCTGCACATCCTGGCGCTCGACGTCTTCCGCGCCGGCTTCATCTCGCCCGACCTGATCGGCGCGCCGGCCGAAGGCCAGCCTTTCGACACCCTGGCCGACGACGCCCTCTTTTTATCGCCTGCCGCCTTGCGCTGGCTCGACGTCGCCGAAGGCGGCCAGGTCGCGCTGCAATCGGGCACGGGCACGGTGTCCCTGCGCGTGGCCGGTTCGCTGCAGCGCGCGCGCGCCGGCCAGCGCATCGCCGTGATGGATATCGGCGCGGCGCAATGGCGCTTCAACAAGCTGGGCAAGCTGTCGCGCATCGACCTGAAACTGCGCCAGGGCGTCAACCGCGACGCCTTCCAGGCCGCGCTGAGCAGCGCGCTGGAAACGCAGTACCCGGGGCGTTTCCAGGTAGGCCAGCCGAATGATGAAAACCAGAATAGCCGCAACAATAACCTCAGCCGTGCCTACCGCGTCAACCTGACGGTGCTGGCCCTGGTCGCCCTGTTTACGGGGGCGTTCCTCGTGTTTTCCACGCAAGCCCTGTCCGTCATCCGCCGCCGCGGCCAGTTCGCGCTGCTGCGCGTGCTGGGCATGGAGCGGGGAACCTTGCTGCGCCAGGTGCTGTTAGAGGGCGCCAGCCTGGGCGTGGTCGGCGCCGCGCTGGGCATCGCCGGCGGCTACGCCATGGCCGCCGTGGCGCTGCGCTTCTTCGGCGGCGACCTGGGCGCCGGCTATTTCGCGGGCGTGCAGCCGCAGGTGCAATTCACGCCCGTCGCCGCTTTCGTGTATTTCGCTCTGGGCCTCGGCGTGGCCTTGCTGGGTTGCGCCGCGCCCGCGCTGGAAGCGGCGCGCGCGGCCCCCGCCATCGCCCTGAAATCGGGCAGCGAAGAAGTTGTGACGACGCGCCTGGCCAAGACCTGGCCAGCGCTGGCGTGTCTGCTGCTGGCCGGCGCCTTGACGTTCCTGCCGCCCGTGTTCGAGCTGCCCCTGTTCGGCTATCTGTCCATCGCCCTGCTGCTGATCGGCGCCATCGCCCTGATGCCGCAGCTGGCGGCCGTCGTCTTCCGCGCCCTGCAAGCCGCCTGGCTGCGCACGGAAACGAGCAAGCATGCGCCCGTGCGCAGCCTGACCGTGGCCCGCCTGGCGAACGCCTCGGGCCAGGCCGGCATTGCGCTCGGCGGCGTGCTGTCGAGCTTTAGCCTGATGGTGGCGATGGCGATCATGGTGTCGAGTTTCCGCGTTTCCGTCGACGACTGGCTGCTGCAGATCCTGCCGGCCGACGTGTACACGCGCCCGGCGGCCAGCGGCGGCACGGCGGGCCTGAGCCCGCGCGAACAGGCGAGCATCACCGCCCTGCCCGGCGTGGCCAGGGTGGATTTCCAACGCCTGCGCTCGCTGTCGCTGGCGCCGGACCGCCCTAACGTCATGCTGCTGGCGCGCCCCATCAACTTGCGGGACCCTGGCAAGAGCATGGTACTGGTGGGCGAGACATTAGCCGTGCCGGCAGGCAGCCGGCCCGTGTGGCTGTCCGAAGCGGCGGCCGACCTGTACAACGTCAAGCCTGGCCAGCAGATCGCGCTGCCGCTGGCGGGCGGCTTGCACAAGTTCTTCGTCGCCGGCATCTGGCGCGACTATGCACGCTCGTCCGGCGCCATCCAGATGCCGCTCGATGACTACCGCGCCCTGACGGGCGACATGGACGTCAGCGATGCGGCCCTGTGGCTGGCCAAAAATACCACGGGCGAGCAGTTGCAGCAGCGCCTGAAAGCCCTGCCTTTCGGCGCCAGCCTCGAAGTATCGAACCCGTCGGCCATCCGCGCCCTGAGTCTGCAGATCTTCGACCGCAGCTTCGCCGTCACGTATTTATTGGAAGCCATCGCCATCGTCATCGGCCTGTTCGGCGTGGCCGCCACGTTCTCGGCGCAGACCCTGGCGCGCGCGCGCGAATTCGGCATGCTGCGCCACGTGGGCGTGACGCGCGGCCAGATCCTGTCCATCCTGGCGCTCGAGGGCGGCGCGCTGACGGCGCTGGGCATCGCCACCGGTTTTGTGTTGGGCCTGTTGATCAGCTTTGTGCTGGTCTTCATCGTCAATCCGCAATCGTTCCACTGGACCATGCAGCTGCACCTGCCGTGGTCCTTGATCGCCACCGTGGCCGGCGCCCTGCTGACGGCCGCCGCCCTCACCGCCCTCGTCGCGGGCAGGCAAGCCCTGTCCGCTGGCCCCATCCGCGCCGTCAGGGAGGACTGGTAATGCGCCGTTTGACTTGTTTATTGTTGTTTTGCAGCGCCGCCGCCATCGCCGCGCCGCCCGCCTTCGCCCCCGTCACGCCGCTGCCGGCCGGCCAGACCCTGCGCATGCCGCACGATTTCGGCGCCCACCCCGCGTATAAAACGGAATGGTGGTATGCCACTGGCTGGGTCAAGACCGCCGGCGGCGAGCAACTGGGCTACCAGGTGACCTTCTTTCGCAGCGCCACGGCCGCCGACGCGGACAACCCCAGCGCCTTCGCGCCGAAACAGCTGATCATCGGCCATGCGGCCCTGTCCGACCCGAAAGTGGGCAAGCTGCTGCACGACGAGAAAAGCGCGCGCGAAGGCTTCGGCCTGGCCTACGCCAGGGTGGGCGACACGGACATCAAGCTCGACGACTGGCGCATGCAGCGGCAAGCGGACGGCAGCTACAAGGTCAGCCTGGCCGCGCGCGACTTCAGCTTGCAGCTGACCCTCGCGCCCACGCAGCCCGTGCTGCTGCAAGGCGTTGGCGGCTATTCGCGCAAGGGCGCGCAGCCCGCGCAATCGAGTTATTACTACAGCGAGCCGCAGCTTCGTACCACGGGCACGATCGCCCGCGCGGGCGGCAAGCCGGAAGCGGTGACGGGCGCCACCTGGCTCGATCACGAGTGGTCGAGCCAGGTGCTTGATGCGGACGCCAGCGGCTGGAACTGGATAGGCGCCAACCTCGCTGACGGCGGCGCCCTGATGGCCTTCCAGATCCGCAGCAAGACAGGTGCTAAACTATGGGCGCACGCGACATGGCGCGATGCGTCCGGTAAGATGACGCAGTACGCGCCCGGCGACGTCGATTTCACGCCCACGCAGCTGTGGCGCTCGCCCCGCACACAGGCAGAATACCCGGTCGCCACCGAGATCCGCACGGGTGCCACGCGCTGGCAGATCAAGCCCCTGCAGGCGGACCAGGAGCTCGATTCGCGCCGCTCGACGGGGGCCGTGTACTGGGAAGGCGCCGTGACGGTGGAGCGCGACGGCCAGCCCGTGGGCCGCGCCTACCTGGAAATGACGGGCTATGTCCAGCCGATGAAGTTGTAAGCAATGCATAAAATGCCGGGGTCAGACCCATCGGGTCTGACCCCGGACAAGCAAAAAAGTAAATCAAAGCGAAAAACAATGACAACCAGCACAGAAACAGGCAGCACCAGCAAAGCAACCGCCGCAAGCACCGTACCGACTCCCGACACCGGCACCAGCCGCGAACTGAAAAAAGGCAGCCTGGCCGCCTTCAAGGGCTTGATGCCATTTCTGACGCCGTACCGCAAGCAGTTCTTCCTGGCCGGTATCGCGCTGGTGGTGGCCGCCGCCTCGACCCTGGCCATTCCCGCCGCCTTCAAGCAGATGATCGACCTCGGTTTCGGCGGCGCGGCCGGCTCGAAAAGCATCCAGCACGTCGACCTGGTGTTCCTCGCCCTGTTCGGCGTGGCGTCCATCCTGGCGCTGGCGACTGCCGCGCGCTTTTACACGGTGTCCTGGCTGGGCGAGCGCGTCACGGCAGACATCCGCAGCGCCGTGTACCGCCACGTCGTCACGCAAAGCCCGGAATTCTTTGAGACCACGCAGACGGGCGAAGTCCTGTCGCGCATCACCACCGACACGACCCTGATCCAGGCCGTCGTCGGCACCAGCATCTCGATGGCGCTGCGCAATGTGCTGCTGTTCCTGGGCGGTCTGGTGATGCTGTTCGTCACCAGCGCCAAGCTGGCGGGCATCATCATCGGCCTCTTGATTCTCGTCG
The DNA here is from genome assembly GCF_058796955.1 of Janthinobacterium sp. GW823-FHT03B06. Lineage (NCBI taxonomy): Bacteria > Pseudomonadati > Pseudomonadota > Betaproteobacteria > Burkholderiales > Oxalobacteraceae > Janthinobacterium > Janthinobacterium sp. GW823-FHT03B06. The sequence goes on along the minus strand of NZ_JBXAJE010000001.1, from coordinate 430,227 downwards.
TCGTGCCCATCATCGTGTTTGGCCGCCGTGTGCGCAAGCTGTCGCGCGATTCGCAGGACCGCATCGCCGACGCTTCGGCCATGGCCGGCGAAATCCTCAACGCCATGCCCACCGTGCAAGCGTTTACGCACGAGAAAATCGAATCGAAACGCTTCGGCGACTCCGTCGAAGGTGCCTTCATGACGGCCATGCGCCGCATCCGCGCCCGCGCCCTCTTGACCATGATCGCGATTTTGCTGGTCTTCGGCACCATCGTGTTCGTCCTGTGGCTGGGCGCGCGCGCCGTGCTGGAAGGCGCGATGACGGGCGGCGACCTGGGCCAGTTCATCCTGTACGCCTCCATCGTGGCCGGCGCCATCGGCGCCCTGTCCGAAGTCATGGGCGAAGCGCAGCGCGCCGCCGGCGCCACCGAGCGCCTGCTGGAACTGATGGCCGTCAAATCGGAAATCGAGTCGCCTGCCACGCCGCTGCCGCTGCCCGCGCGCGCCGCGAACGGCGCTTCGCTGTCGCTGGACGACGTCATGTTCTCGTATCCGTCGCGCCCCGACACCCACGCCCTGAACCACGTCAGCCTCGACATCCGCGCCGGCGAAACGGTGGCCGTCGTCGGCCCGTCGGGCGCCGGCAAGACTACGCTGTTCCAGCTGTTTTTACGTTTTTATGACCCGCAAAGCGGCAGCATCCGCCTCGATGGCGTCGACATCAAGCAGCTCGACCTGCACACGCTGCGCGACGCCATCGGCATCGTGCCGCAGGATACGGTGATCTTCTCGGCCGACGCCATGGAAAACATCCGCTATGGCCGCGCCGGCGCCAGCGACGAGGATGTCATCGCCGCCGCGAAGATGGCGGCCGCCCACGAATTCATCGAGCGCCTGCCGAACGGCTACAAATCCTTCCTCGGCGAACGGGGCGTGCGCCTGTCCGGCGGCCAGCGCCAGCGCATCGCCATCGCCCGCGCCCTGCTGAAAAACCCGCCGCTGCTGCTGCTCGACGAAGCGACCAGCGCGCTCGACGCGGAATCGGAACGCCTGGTGCAAAAGGCGCTGGAAGCGGCCATGGTGGGCCGCACCACCGTCATCATCGCGCACCGCCTGGCCACCGTGCAGCGGGCCGACCGCATCATCGTCATGGAAGACGGCAGGATCGTCGAGACGGGCACGCATGCGTCGCTGGTGGCGCTCGGAGGCATCTATGCGAATCTTGCCGCACTGCAATTCCATCACGTACAGCTCAATCCAGCGGAATAATCATGAACGCACTTTTCCACGCCAACCTGGGCATCACCGATTTCTGGACCTTTTTACTGGGGACCATCTTCATCGTCATCCTGCCCGGTCCCAACTCCATGTACGTGCTGTCGGTCGCCGCCCAGCGCGGCGTGCGGCCCGCCTACCAGGGCGCCTTCGGCATCTTCGCCGGCGACCTGATTCTGATGGTGCTGTCGGCCTGCGGCGTCGCTTCGCTGCTGAAAGCCAGCCCGGCCCTGTTCTACGTCGTGAAATACATCGGCGCGGCTTACCTGGGCTGGATCGGCCTGCAGATGCTGATAGGCTGCTGGCGCAAGCTGCGCGCGCCCGCTCCCGCTGAAGGCGAAGCGGCAGCCTTGCCGCCCCCCGTCAAGGAAAGCGACCCGTTCCGCAAGGCGCTGATCATCAGCCTGATGAACCCGAAAGCGATTTTGTTCTTCATCTCGTTTTTCATCCAGTTCGTCGACCCGGCCTTTGCAAAGCCCGTGCTGTCCTTCATCGGCCTGGGCCTGATCTGCCAGGTGATCAGCTTTACCTACCTGACGGCCATCATCTTTGTCGGCGCGCGGCTGGCCGAGACCTTCCGCCGCCGTCGCCGCCTGTCGGCCGGCATGGGCGGCGGCGTGGGCGCCATGTTCATCGGCTTTGGCGCGAAACTGGCCACGGCCACCCTGTAAGGAAAACACCGTGAACGAGCTTGAACTGCGCCAGCGCTGCCATACCATCCTGCCGGGCCACCGCCAGCCGACGCCAGCGGCCACCTTCGCCGCCATGGCCGCCTGGTGCGATGCCAACGATGTTGCACACGATACCTATGGCGAAGGCGCGCTGATCGAACAGTTCGAGAACAAGATCGCCGGCCTGCTCGGTTTCGAGGCGGCCGTGTTCTGCATCACGGGCACCATGACGCAAGTCACGGCCCTGCGCCTGGCCTGCCAGGACCGGGGCTCGCGCCTGGTCGCGCTGCACCCGACCTCGCACATCCTGCGCCACGAACGGGGCAACCATGAATTGCTCGACCACTTCAAGGGCTTGACGATCGGCGACCCGCACCGCCCGTGGACGGTGGACGACCTGCGCGCCGTGCCCGATGCGCTGGGCGCCGCGCAGGTCGAACTGCCGATGCGCGAGATCGGCGGCCAGTGTCCGTCGTGGGATGAGTTGAGCCAGATCAAACGGCACTGCCGCGAACGCAATATCCATCTGCACATGGATGGCGCGCGCCTGTGGGAAGCGCAAGCCGGTTTTGGCCAGTCCCTGCCCGCCATCTGCGACGGTTTTGATTCCGTCTATGTGTCGCTGTACAAGGGCATCGGCGGCCTCGGCGGCGCCATGCTGGCCGGCAGCCGCCCGTTTGTCGAGCGTGCGCGCGCGTGGTTCCACCGCCAGGGCGGCAACATCGTGCACCGCACGCCCTACGTGGTGGCCGCCGCCATGCAGTTCGACGCGCGCCTCGCCGCCATGCCCCGCTATTTTGCGCGCACGCAGTGGCTGTACGCGCTGCTGCGCGATTTTCCATCGATCGCCATCAACCCCGCCCAGCCGCAGGCCAACATGCTGCATCTGCACCTGCCCGTATCGCGCGAGCGGGCCATCGCCATCCGCAACCAGATGGCCGAAGACCACGGCATCTGGCTGTTCGGCCGCGCCAGCCACGCGGCCCTGCCCGGGCACAGCGTGGTGGAGTGGTATGTGGGCGACAACTTGCTGGAACTGCCCGACGACAGCGTGCGGCTGGCCTTGACCCTGCTGGATCAGGCCGTGCGTAACAAGGCACCATCGGCGTAGGTCGGGGTAGGTCGGGGTAGGTCGGGTTAGCGCATAGCGCGTAACCCGACAACACCACAGCCACAGCCATCGCCAACAATACCGTCGGATTACGCGCGGCTTCGCCACGCTAATCCGACCTACACCCTACCGCGCCCAACAGGGCACCACCGCTGGGGTCTGCCCCAAAAAAAAAAGCGCCCGAAGGCGCTTTTTTCCTTTCATGGCGGCCGGGTTGGCCGCCACTACCTGCTTAGAACTTGTAGTTGTAAGCGAGACCGATCAACTGCATGCGGGTCTTGAACAGGCCCTTGGTGGTTTCACCGTTGCCGGTGCAGCCCGTCTTGACCGGCGAGCAGTCGTTTGTGTAGTTGACGTCAGCATCCTTGAAGTCGATATAGCTGTAAGCCAGGTCGATCGAGGAATTGGCGTTCAGCTTCCAGTTCGCGCCGATCGAATACTGCATGCGGTCGCTGTCCGGCAAGGCCGGGTGGCGCAATTCGGCGCTGCGGACCGGCGCCTGGTCGTGGGCGATACCGGCGCGCAGCATCAGGCTTTCGCTGTACTTGTAGTTGGTGCCCAGCGACACGCGGTAGGTGTCTTTCCAGTTCTGGCGAATGCGCTCGGCGCCTTCGGCCGTCGGCGGGAACTGGATATCCAGGTTCTGCAGGCGCGAAGTGCGGGTCCAGGTGACGTCGCCCATCAAGGCCCATTTATCATCCATCTGATGGAAGGCGTTGACCGACAGGGTTTCCGGCGTGCGCAATTCCACCAGCGCTTCCGAATTGACCTTGTTCGATGCCTTGGCGATGAAGGCGTTCACGGCCGGATTGCTCGTCACTTGCGAGAAGTCCCAGATGGTGCTGCCCTTGAGCTTGTGCGAAATCGACGAGCGGTAAGCGATACCGAAACGCGTGCCTTCGTTCAGCTGGTACAGGTAGCCCAGGTTGAAGCCGAAGCCCCAGTCATGGCCATCCATCGAGGCATGGCCATCCTTGATCGGGCCCTGCAGCGCGGCGCCCGCAGCTTGCGCCGCAGCCAGACCCTGCGTCTTGGCGATATTGGCCAGGAAGGCCTGCGATGCGCTAGGGGCAAACTTGCCCAGGAAAGCAACCGAACCCGGCACGTCCACACCCTGGCCCAGTTCCGCCTTCATGTATTCGGCCGTCACGCCGAAACCGAACGAGTGGTGCTGGTCCAGCTTGAACGACACGGAAGGATTCAGGGCGATGGCTTCGAGCTTGATATTGGTGATCGCGTAGCGGCCATACCAGTCGTTGCCGTAGTCGAGCTTGGCGCCATACGGCACGAACAGGCCAGCGCCGACGGTCCACTGCTCATTGATTTTCTTGCTGGCATACAGCGCTGGCGCGAACACGGCATCCGGCGCATAGTCCTTGGTTGCCGCGTAAGGCGTGCGGTTGCCCGGGAAGAAAGGCTTGGAGCCCGAATCCGTGTAGGTCGAATGCGGTACCACCAGGGTGCCGCCGCCCACGAATTGCGTGCCTTCCAGGCGCGCCATGCCGGCCGGATTATAGAAAATGGTCGACGCGTCGGCCGCTTCGGCGCCGCTGGCGTCGGCCGTGCCTTGGGCGGAAACGCTTTGCGAGCCGAAACGGTAGCCCGATGCCTGGGCGGTGGAAGCGAAGCCGGCGCATGCGACGGCGATGAGGAGGGGCAGATATTTATGTTTCAAGTTAGTCTCTCTTTATTATATGAAGTGTCTTCGTCACATTGTCCCGGGTAGCTCAACCTCACCCGTCCTGCACTGTTCTTGCCGCCGTGAACTCCAATTCACTGACGGCATGAGCGAAGCATATAATATTTTTTAGAAAAAAGCGAACGTTCGCTCTTTTTATGAAACAGCGTTGTTTTCCATGCCCATCACGACGCTCTACAGCACCGGCGCCGGGGCTGGAAGCGGTATCAGGAAGCGCTGATGCATCAGCGCCAGCATCTGTTCGGCCGGCACGGGACGCGAGATGAAATAGCCCTGCACTTCATTGCATTGCAGCGCGCGCAGGATGTCGAGCTGCTCGCGCGTCTCCACGCCTTCGGCCACCACGCTCATGCCCAGCGCATGGGCCATCGACAGGATGGCGCGCACGAAGACCTCGCCCTGCTCCGAGCGGCCCAGCTCCATGGTGAAGGCGCGGTCGATCTTCAAGCCATCCATGGCGAACTTCTGCAGCTGCGACAGCGAGGAATAGCCGGTGCCGAAATCATCAACCAGCAGGCGCACGCCCAGCGCGCGGATGGCCGACAGCTGCTCCACGGCGCGGTTCTGCTCATCCATCATGGCCGATTCCGTGATCTCCACCTCGATCAGGCGCGCGTCGATGCGGTGGCGCGTCAGCGCGGACGCCAGCACCTGGTGCACGTCGCCGCGGCCGAACTGGCGCGCCGACACGTTGATCGATACGGGCACCAGTTCCAGTCCGCTGGCTTGCCAGCGCGCCATCTGCAGGCACACCTTTTCGATGACGACTTCGCCCAGCTGCGAAATCAGGCCGCTGCTCTCGGCCACGGGGATGAATTCCAGCGGCGGCACCATGCCATGCTGCGGATGGTGCCAGCGCACCAGCGCCTCCATGCTGCACAGCTGCCCGCTCATGGCATCGACGCGCGGCTGGTAGACGACGAGGAACTGGTCCTGCTCCAGCGCCGCCACCAGGCTTTGCTCCAGTTCGCGGCGGCTGCGGATGGTTTCGAACAATTCCGGCTGGAAGAAGCGGTGATGGCCCTTGCCCGCCACTTTCACGGCGTACATGGCGATGTCGGCGTTCTTCAGCAGCACTTCCGTCTCGGCGCCATCGCGCGGATACAGGCTGATGCCGATCGAGGCCCCCATCTTGTGGCGTTCGCTGCCCAGGTAAAACGGTTCGTCAAAGGCGATGGCGATGCGCTGCGCCACCTGCTCGGCGCGGCTGTCGTCCTCCACCGGGTCGAGCACGACAACGAATTCGTCGCCGCCCAGGCGCACGACGTGGTCGCCCGGCCGCAGCACGGCCTTCAGGCGCAGGGAGGCGGCGCGCAGCACTTTATCTCCCTCGGCGTGGCCCTGCGTATCGTTGATATCCTTGAAGCCGTCCAGGTCGATGAACAGCAGCGCCAGCATACGCCGCGCGATGGCGGCGCGGCCCAGGGCGCCGGGCAGGAATTGCTGCAGCCAGTAACGGTTGGGCAAGCCCGTCAAGCCGTCCTCGTTGGCCAGGCGGCGCAAGTCGCGCTCGTGCTCCTTGGCCGTGCTGATGTCTTGCAGAGTGACGGCCAGGCGGTCGCCGCTGCGCACCAGGCGCCGGCGTATCCAGCGCAGCTTGAAGGGATTGCCTTCCGGCAGCTCGATCTCTTCCTCGGAGAAGCCGGACTCCATGGCGGCCCGGTAATTGTGGATCAGGTCGCGGAAATACGGCTCATGGGCGCGCGACTGCAGGCGCATGCCCAGCAATTGTTCGCGCCGCACGCCGAAGTAGCCGGCGCCCGGCTCGTTGCAGTCGACCATCTCGAAATCGAGGATGCTGCCATCGGCGCCGCGCAGGGCGGCGATGATATAAAAGCCGTCGCTCGTGCCTTCGGTGGCCATGCGGTAGGCATTGCGCACGCCTTCGGACTGGTGGTGGCGCCACGCCAGGCGCAGCGACAGCACCGTGGCGACGGCGGCAAAGGCCAGCAGCAGCACGGTGACGGCCAGCGCGATGCCGATATAGATGGTGCGCGTTTCCTCGTAGGGGTGCAGCATTTCGCCGTCCGACAGGCCGACCACGGCCGTAAACGGATAGGCTTTCAACGCCTGCCAGCCCACATAACGGCTTTGCTTGTCGGAAAAAGCGATCCGGCCGCCCGAATGCAGGGCGCCGCTCTCCGTTTCCAGGAAACTGGTGTCGAGGAATGGCGTACCCTGTGCGCTCTGGGCCGGCAACACGCGCGCACCGAGACGCATGCTGAACAGCTCGCCCTCTTCCCCCACCATGGCGGACATGCCGAACTTGCCGAAATTGACGCTGTTGTAGAATTCGGAAAAATAGCTGGAGTGGATGGAGATCAGCAGCACGCCGTCGAAATTGCCATCCACGTCTTCCAGCCGGCGCGTGAAATGCACGAGGCTTTCGTCGGCGCCCGGGGGTGCCGCCGCTTCGCTCGCCCTCCCCAGCGCGATGCGCAGGGCGCTGGAATTGCTGCGCCAGTGGCGCAGCAGGAAATCGCTGCGCTCGTTGACGCGCAGGCGCTGCAGTGGCGCCGTGGCCGTCACGGGATGACCCTTGCGGTCGAGAATGGCGACGATGGCAAATTGCGGCAAGGCATACATGCCCTGCGTCTTCAATTGGTCGAGACGCAACTGGCCGCGCGAATTTTCCCATTCATACTTGAGCTGCAAGGTCAGCTGGTCCATCTGCTCCAGGGTGCGCAGCAGATACTGGCTGTAGGCTTTCGACAACGAGGAAACGCTGTCGAGCGCCTGCTGCTGCGCCACCTTTTTTTCCGCCTCCAGCTGCAGTAAGGTGGCCGTCCACAGCACCGCGCACAGGACCAGCCCCAGCAAGGGCCAAGCCAGGATCAGGCGCAGATTGGCCTTGAAAAAATCGGCCCTGCTCATCTCCACTACGGCGCCGTTATTATTATTTACAAATTGTCGCAAGAACATGGTGCAGCGTCTGCCGTTTCTGTGTATTTCTTCAAGGACACACAAATTACCACAGAGTCATGTTTACAGGTAAGCCGGCCGCGCAATTATGTATGCAGCCCGCAGACCGCCTGTCGCGCCTGCGTTACAATCACCATCCTTACCGTTGGAGAAATACATGCAGCAATATCAAGATTTGATCAAGACCGTGCTCGAAACGGGCAGCTGGCAAGACAACCGCACGGGCATCCGCACCCTGAGCGTGCCGGGCGCCATGATGCGTTTCGACTTGGCCAACGGCAACTTCCCTGCCGTCACGACCAAGAAACTGGCTTTCAAATCCGTGATCGGCGAATTGTGCGCCTTCCTGCGCGCCTCGCGCAACGCGGCCGAGTTCCGCGCGCTGGGCTGCAAGGTGTGGGACCAGAACGCCAATGAAAATGCGCAATGGCTGGCCAATCCCTACCGCGAAGGAGAGGATGACCTCGGTCCCGTGTATGGCGTGCAATGGCGTCAATGGCCTGCGTACAAGCTGCTCGACGCCGACCAGCCCGCGCAAATCGCCGACGCGCAAGCGAACGGTTTTACCCTGGTTGCCCCCATCGTCGAGGACGGCGTGCAAAAAGTGCTGCTGTACAAGGCCGTCGACCAGTTGCGCGAATGCCTGGACACCATCATGACCAATCCAGGCAGCCGGCGCATCCTGTTCCACGGCTGGAACCCGGCCGTGCTCGATGCCGTCGCCCTGCCCGCCTGCCACTTGCTGTACCAGTTCATCCCGAACGCCAGCACGCGCGAAATTTCGCTGTGTTTATATGTGCGCAGCAACGATATCGGCCTGGGCACGCCGTTCAACATCGCCGAAGGCGCGGCCCTGCTGCACCTGGTGGCGCGCCTGACGGGCTACACGCCGCGCTGGTTCACCTACTTCATCGGCGACGCGCACATCTATGAAAACCACCTCGACATGGTGGAAGAACAATTGAAGCGCACGCCGTTCCCGGCGCCCAAGTTTGTCATTTCCGACCGCGTGCCCGATTACGCGAAGACGGGCAAATACGAACCGGAATGGCTGGAAAAGATCGAACCGTCGGATTTCTCGCTGGAAGGTTATGAACACCATGCGCCGATCAAGGCGGCGATGGCCGTCTGATGGCGGTCGCACCGCTGGCGGCGCTGCACCGCAAGCTGTTTGACGAAACGGACGGCGTTAAGTTTTCCAAGCTGAAAGACCGGTTGCTGAAAAAGCATGCGGCCGACGAGCGGCAAGCCGTGCTCGCTATCCTGACCGCCTACGCCAGGGAAGGCCAGTTGCTGCACTGGCGCGCCTTCCTGATGACGGATATCGTCGCCCTGGCCGAACCGGGAGAATACGGCGATTTTTTCAGCTGGAGCCTTGATATGGACGGCCTCGCCTACTGGGGCGTGGATGGCATGCTCAAAAGCATGGGCAAGGAGGCGTATGCTCCGCTCGTGGCCTTGGCCACTGCGGAAAATGCCAAGCTGAGCGTGCGCGCCAAGGCCGTGAAAAGCCTGGCCGTCTTCAGCCGCCAGCCTTTCGATGCCGGTTTGCCGTACGATCCCGGCCATTGGAAGGAAGAGCAGCTGCGACTGGTGGCTGTGCAGGCCTGGCAGCGCGATGGCTACCCGGATGGCGCAGGCCATGCGGCGCCGGCCACCCACGCGGCGCTCGATGAGCCGCGCACGCCGCTGGAAAAGGCTGCCGCCAGGCTGGAGAAAAAACTGGCGGCCCGGCGCAAGAAGGAGCAGGACCTGGCGCGGCCATCGAACTGGCTGACCATCGCCAGCGCCGCCGACATGGCCGGCATCGCGCAGCGCTGGGCCTTGCCGGAGCAGTACCGGCGCTTCCTGGCTTGCCATTCGCCGCTGCGGGTGTTGATCGACAGCCCACAGTATTTCCAGGGCTTGAGCCTGTACGGCGCGGCCGAACTGGTCAAGGCCCAGTCCGGTTACGCCTGGGATGCCGTCAGCGGCGCCGCCATCGACGGCTGGCCGGAACAATACCTGGTGATCGCCGACGCGGGCGCCGATCCATATTGCCTGGACCTGGGCGCCATTGCCGGCGGCGATGCGCCCGTGTACACGGCCGAACACGGCATGGGCGCATGGCGCTTCGAGCGCCATGCGGACAGTTTCATCGACTTCCTGAACGAGATCGCGGCAGCCGCCTAGCCTGCTTCGCCTCCCGGTCCGCCCGGGCCGGGACCGCCTGGGCCGCCCGCCCCCCGTCCGCCCGGCGGGCCGAAGCGCGGTTCCCGTTCGCCCTCTTTCGCCGCCGACGTGGCGCCGCCCAGGCGGTACGACAGCCCCACGTAAATCATGCGTCCATCGAAGCGCCGCGTGCTCATCTCGCGCAAGGAAGCGCTGTTGATGACGGTTTCCATCTTGTTGCTGCTGAACACATCGGTCACATTCATGACCAGGCTCAGCTGCGGCGTCACCGTGTGGCGCCAGCTCACGTTCAAGGTGTTGTTCGGCGAACGGTAGCCCTGTCCCGACAGCATCTTGCCCTGCATTTGCAGGGCCAGCTGCAGCTGGTTGGCCGGGTTGATCTGGTAATTGAGGCGCGCGCGGCCGCTCAGGGCATTCGCCGTGCGCGTGCTGCGGTTGCCCAGGTCGTCGGAACTCGTCTGCTGGCTGCGCGCCAGGTTGCCGCTCGTGTTCAAGGTCAACGATGGCGTGAGCTTGCCGCTGACGCTGAACTCCAGGCCGCTCGAATGGCTGCCCTCGCCGTTTTCCCGCGTTGTCAGCAGCACATTGTCACTGATGAAATAGCGGTAATCGACGATGGCATCCGTGTCGCGCCGGTGGTAGGCACGCAAGCTGCTTTCCAGGCCAAACAATTTGGTTTCATAGCCGATCTCGAACGAATCCGTCTGCGTGGGTTTCAGCTTCGGGTTGCCGGCCGACACATTGAACTCATCGCGGTAGATCACGTACGGATTCAGGTCGCCCGCGCTCGGGCGGCGCAGGCGGTGCGCATAGCTGAAGCGCAGGTTGCTCTCGTCGCTGACCTTATACGTGGCAAACAGGCTGGGAATGTAGTTGACGTAGTTGTTGCCGGCCTCGACGCCGCTGGTGATCTGGCGCACGTTCAAGTCCGTGTATTCGGCGCGCAAGCCTGCCAGCGCACCCCAGCGCTCGCTCAGGCGCATCTGGTAGGAACCGTACAGCGCGATGGTGCGTTCGTCGAGCTCGAAACGGTTGCTGCGCATGGAGTTGACGGTGGCAAGCAGGCTGATCGGATGGATGTCCGTGTACAGGGTGTCGAAGCTGCTCTTGTTGTCGGCCACCTTGTAGCCGAGCTTGGCCGTGCCGCCCGCCAGCGGACGCTCGTAGTCGCCGCTGAAGTCGACGATGCGGTTGCCCGTCTCGCTGTGCTGGCGCGCGCGGCTGTCGAAGGTGTTGACGGGCGCGACCGCGTAGGTATTGGCGTAATCGCTGTCGCTCTCGTTGGTCGACGATGACACGCGCAGATCGATCTTGAGGGTTTCGCCCGGCAACGCTCCCTTGTGGTCGTAGCGCGCGCCCCAGCTGTAGTTGCGGCTGTCACCGTTGCGCACGGTGCTGCGCACATAGTCTCCGATGGTGCTGCCCGTGCTGTCGCCATTGAGGTAACGGTCGAGCGAGCGCTGGTCGTTGCTGCGCACGTTATACGACACGCTGGCGGCCAGGGTGTCATTGGCGTTCAGGTTGTAATTGACGGTGCCGTGCAAGCCCAGCGAGTCGTTCAAGCCATTGCTGGTGGACTGCTGGCTGCTGGGGGCGAACGCGCCCGTGCCACGTTCCAGGCGCTCGCGGCTGACCTCGGCCACGGAATTGCGGCCGTCATGGCGTACATTGATGCCGCCCTGGTAGCCCCACGGCCCTTCGTTATAGGTGCCGGAGACGGAGCTGTTGTAGCGTCCGGCGATGCCCGCATTCGCGTTGACGGTGGCAAAGCCGCCCGGCTTGCGGTTGCGCCGCATCACCAGGTTCAGGATCGGGCCGCCACCGGCCTCATTGCCGAACTGGGCGCCGGGATTGTTGATCACTTCCACCGATTCGATATCGTCGGCGGCCATGGCGTTCAGGGTGGCGCCGCGCGCATCGCCTTGCAACATGGCCGACGGCTTGCCATCAATCAATATCTGCACATTGCTGCTGCCGCGCAGGGAGACGGACCCATCGGGATCGACGGCCACCGACGGCACATTGTTCAAGGCATCGGCCGCCGTGCCATTGGTGCTGCCGACGTCGGACTTGACGTCGTAGACTTGCCGGTCGATGCGGCCCGTGGGACGTTCGGCCGTCACGCTGACGGAAGGCGGAGACCCGGCGGCCGGCGCCGGCTTGACGGCATTGTCACCGGTGACGGTTTGCGCCTGGACAGCGGCGCCGGAGACGAGCAGGCTGCCGCCCGCCAGGCAATGGAAAAGAAGTTTATGCATTTGGCTAAAAGATAATCGAGACGCTACGGATGAGGCACTACGCCGCAGCGTGAGAGCACATGCCAAGCATGCCACGATTGCAAGGAGCAAAGCAAATGCGAACCATTGTTATTTACTTCAATTTACAAATCTCTTGCACTTGTGGCTGTACAGCCTCATCCGATGACCTTTGCGCTATCTTTACGTTACCTCAGCAAGCCATGGCCGCGCGCCAGTTTCAGCCAGCCCGGATATTCCGTCATCAATAAATCATACAGTTCTGCGTCGCTGTGCTCGTCGGGCGAGCTGACGGAAAAGTAATTGGCGTTGTCGACCAGGCGACCCTGCAGTTCGTCGAGCTTTTCCAGGAACGGGAAGTCGGAATCGGCAAAGGCGGCGAGGAACTTGCTTTTCGACTTGCGTCCCTTGCCGATGCCCATGAATTGCCAGAAGATGGGCTCGTTACTGGCCCAGCGCAACTGTTTCTCCGTTGTCGCCTGGTCGCTGGTGCCGCCATCGGTGACGAACATCACGTACACGGGCAGCTCGGCCGCGACGGGACGCGTGCGCTCGCCGCCGGCCTTGTCTGGGAAATAAAACGCGCGGATCGCCTGCATGGCGGCGCCATAGCGCGTGTCGCCTTCGAGCGGATGACGCTGTATGGCCTGGCCTACGTAGGTATTGCAGTTACTCAAGGCCATCGGTGCCGGATGGTGGACGTTCTTGCCGAACAGGAAAACGTCGATCTCGCCATCGTCGTCGAACTTGCAGCCCAGCGCCAGGATGCGCTCGGCAAAGCGCTGCACCAGCCCCTCTTTGTACAGCCGTCCCATGGAGCCGGAAATATCGAGGCACAGACAGACCTTGGCGCGGTGCTCCGACAAACCCACTTTTTGCAAGGACACGCCCGCCTGCTTGACCAGGCTCACCAGTTGCGGTGCCTCGCGTTCGACGCGCTTTTCCAGATTGATCTTTGCCTGCATGACGGCCGAAGCCTGCGCAGGCGCGGCAGGGGTGGCAGGAGTGGCCTGGTCGACTTCGCCGCCGAAGTGGCGCACCAGCGCATCGAGGCCCCCATTGAAGCCCTGGCCCACGGCCATGCAGCGCCAGCCGCCATCCTTGCGGTAAATTTCTGCCAGCATGACGGCTTTTTCTTGCGCAAAATCACTGCCCGCGAACGCGAAGCGGGCCAGCTCGCGCCCGCCCGCCTGCAAACGCACGTGGCCCGATTGCAGTTGCGACATCACGCCGCCGCCATCAATGGAAGCCGTCACGACGAGGCGGTTGATTCCGGCCGGCAAGCGCGCCAGCTGCAAGGCAAACTCGGCCATGTCGCCGCCGCTGCCGGCGCGCGCTTCCACGCCGCCGCACGGCGTGCGCGGCTGGTTGAAAAAAGTCATGTAGCGCTCGTCGGATAGCTTGCCGTTGGCATCGAGGCCGAAACAGGCCACGTCCAGCGCCAGGCCCTGGGCGGCAACGCCGACCTGCAAGACGCCATCGGGAACGAGATTGGCCAGCGGCAGACGCTGACCCTTGGACAAGGTTTCCATCAGTGTCTCCTAGGCGATATAGCGGCGTGGATTGTCCGCATTGCAATCATCTTCATCTTCCTTGTCCTCGCCCTTGAAGACGACGGGACCGTTGAAGGCCAGCTGCAGATTCTCGCCCTGCCAGCTCAGCCACGGCGTCGCTTCGCTGCCGGGCTCCGACGTCTTGCCGGACGGCTCGAGGATGATGCTGTCGGGCGTGACGCGCGCCATGCCGATTACATAGGTGTAGACGGAATCGTCCTCGGCCGCCTTGGACAGGCGGAAATCGAAGTCGCACTCGACGATCTGCTGGCCATACTGCATGACCATCTTCGGCCGCATGGAGGCCACCGACACGGCGCCATTGGCCACCGCCGAATACACGCTGAAGACGAGACCCACCGTGCCGCCGTAATGCTGCGCCAGCGCAGGATTGACTTCCACCGTTTCCGTGGCAGGCTCCTTGCCCGATGCGCCCGCCACGTCGCCCAGGTGGCGCACGAAAGGCATGCTGTCGAAGTTGCCGGCCGCGTCCGGTGCCTGGATAAAGCGCATCTGGCCGTTCGGCAAGAGGATACCGACGCGCAAGTCGAGATCGTCGTTATCGTCATCGCCATCGCCGTTATCGACCCAGGTGGCCTTGACGGTCAGTTTGCCCGGCGCGCCCGCGCCCTTTTCCAGCAACACCTTGTGCATCTGCCCCGCCTTGGTCAGCGAAATTTTCGACAAGGAAATCTTGGGTGCCGGCGCCGGTTCCGCCGCCTGGGCCACTTCGCCGCCGAAATGCGCGACCAGTGCGTCCAGGCCGCCATTGAAACCCTGGCCCACGGCCATGAAGCGCCAGCCCCCGTCCTTGCGGTAGAACTCGCCCAGCATGACGGCTTTTTCTTGCGAAAAATCAGACCCGGCAAAGGCGAAGCGGGCCAGTTCGCGCCCGCCGTCGAGCAGGCGCAGGTAGCCGCTGCCGAGCTGCGCCATGGTGGCCGCCCCATCGATGGCGGCCGTGACGACGAGGCGCTCGATGGAAGCAGGCAAACGGTCCAGCTGATAGCTGAAGCCTGCCGCATCGCCGGACGGCGCCGATGTTTCCACGCCGCCGCACGGCGTGCGCGGCTGGTTAAAGAAAGTCATGTAGCGGTCGTCGGACAATTTGCCGGCGGCATCGAGGCCGAAACAGGCGAAATCCAGCGGCACGCCGGCACTGGCGAGCCCCAGTTGCACGACGTTGCCCGTGACGAGGCCGGACAGCGCCAGGCGCTGCCCCTTGATCAGGTTTTCCATGGGATGATGTATTCAGATGTGAAAGTTTCGGACAACGACCCAGGGCAAGGCGCGTCGTCCGAAGACAGTACGAATAGTACGGAACGTGCATGGCGACGCAACGCCGCCATGGGCCGCTTTTTTACATTGCAACGCCTGACAAAACCGTAGCGAGCGGCAACGAGTTGTGGCCGAGACGCGGAGCTGTGCTTTAGCACAGTGAGCATCGGAGGCCGCAAATCGCGACGCGCAGTAGGTTTTGACAGGTGTTATTAGGCGTTGATGCCGAAAGAACGTGCCAAGGGGCCCAGGCCGCCTTTGAAACCCTGGCCGATGGCCTTGAATTTCCATTCGCTGCCGGCGCGGTAGATTTCGCCGAAGATCATGGCCGCTTCCGTCGAGCCGTCTTCCGACAAGTCGTAGCGGGCGATTTCCGTGCCGTTGTCGCCGTTCAGGCAACGGATGTAGGCCTTGCCGACCATGCCGAAGTTTTGCTTGCGGTTTTCCGCATCGTGGATGGTGACGGCCACGGCGATCTTGTCGATGTCGGCCGGCACGTTGGCCAGGTCGACGGCGATTTTCTCGTCGTCGCCGTCACCGCCGCCCGTGGTGTTGTCGCCCGCGTGGACGATGGAGCCGTCAGCCGACTTCAGATTGTTATAAAAAATGAAATCAGCGTCGGAACGGGCCTTGCCATCCGTTTTCAGCAGGAAGGCGCTGCCGTCCAGGTCGAAAGCGGCGCCATCGGTGGCGCGCGGGTCCCAGCCCAGGCCAATCACGATTTTCTTCAAGCCAGGAGCTTCCTTGCTCAAGTTGACATTGCCGCCTTTTTGCAAACTGATCGCCATGGTGTTTCCTCTTTAATGTGTGGGTTGCATTCGGTGTTTCAGGTCACGTCGCCGGTACCCCGGCTTGATGAGCCATGAGCCTACCATAAAGTTCCTGCTTGTCAGCGGCACACTATTGAAAATAATGCCATGCGGAAAATGCCGTACGGCTGTCCCAATACGCAAAATGACGGATAATGCCGCTCGACGAAAATTTTCACCCTCATGAGCGACTTGAACCCGGGCTTGTCTTTGCACAATAAGAAGATACAACTCGACTGCATCCCCGGCACCCTGTGCGATGAACGCCTGTGGTCACGCCTGGCGCCTGCCCTGGGCGACGCCTTCGATCTACGGCACGTGCCGCTGCACCAGGCACGCACGCGCCCACAAATGCAGGAGCTGATCGCCAGCCACAGTGCGCCGCAAGCCCACCTGGTGGGCTTTTCGCTGGGCGCCTACCTGGCGCTCGAACACGCACTGGCGCACCCGCAACGCGTGCAATCCTTGACTTTGATCGCCAATTCCGCCAAAGGTTTGCTGCCGGCGGAAATCGAAGCGCGCCAGCGCATCGTCGCCATGCTCGAGCGCAATGCCTATGCGGGCATCACGCGCCAGCGCCTGCGTGAACTGCTGCACCCGTCGCACCTGGACGATGCCGCCATCACGGGCCTGATCCGGCAAATGGGCCTGGACCTGGGCAAGGACGTGCTGCTGGCGCAATTCATCACCACGATAGACCGCCCCGACCTGATGGCACGCCTGCCGGAACTCGATTTCCCCGTGCTGATCGTGGGCGCCGAAGACGACAAGCTCGTCCATCCCGACGATTTGCGCGCCATGGCGGCCCGCCTGCCGCAAGCCACCTTGCACTTACTAAAAGACAACACCGGCCACATGATTCCGCTGGAAGCACCAAGCGAGCTGGCGCAAGCCATGCGTGCGCATCTGGAGGCTGCCGGCAATTTCAACGATAATGACGGGCATCGGGCCATGCCCCCACCACTTTGACAGAAGCAATGAGCCATTTGACCATCATCGTCGCCACCGACCAGCAAGGCGGCATCGGCATCAACAACAGCTTGCCGTGGAAACTGCCGGAAGACCTGGCGCATTTCAAGCGCCTGACGACGGGCCACCCCATCCTCATGGGCCGCAAGACCTTCGATTCCATCGGCCGGCCGCTGCCAAACCGCCGCAACATCGTCATCACGCGCAATGCCGACTGGCGCCATGAGGGCGTGGAAGCGGTGCCGTCGGTGGAAGCGGCCATCGCCCTGCTCGATGGCGCCGAAGGCTATGTCATCGGCGGCGCCGAGATTTACCGGCAGTCACTGGCCCTGGCCCAGCGCTTGATCATCACGGAAATCGGCCAGACCTTTGATTGCGACGCGTTCTTCCCTGCCCTTGACCATGCCGTGTGGCAAGAAACCGCGCGCGAGGCCCATGTTTCGGAGAAATCCGGCCTGCCTTACGCCTTTGTCACGCTGGAACGCAAAGCCTGATAAGGTGATGTCGATCGCCAGCATGCTGCTGTAATACCCCTGTCACACCCATGCGTCACGCTAGCGTACGCTTGTGACGCTTTGATGCGATATTTTTTTCCCGCAGACGCCGCATTTCTGCGAGAATCCCGTTCTTATTTTTTTTCTGCGGCTGCCGGGTTGTACGACCGCCTGACCGTCGCGCCCTAGTCCGCCCCTTCACATCTGTCAGGGGCGGCTTGCTTTTTTGGAGACATGCATGAAATTTCGTTTCCCCATCGTCATCATTGACGAGGATTTCCGTTCTGAAAATACGTCCGGCCTGGGTATTCGCGCCCTTGCCGCCGCAATGGAAAAAGAAGGCATGGAAGTGCTGGGCGTGACCAGCTACGGCGATTTGTCGCAATTTGCCCAGCAACAATCGCGCGCGTCAGCCTTCGTGCTGTCGATCGACGATGAAGAATTCGGCGGCGGTTCCATCGAGGAAACCGACCATGCCTTGAAATCGCTGCGCGCCTTCGTCGAGGAAATCCGCTACAAGAACGCCGATATCCCGATCTATCTGTACGGCGAGACGCGCACTTCGCGCCATATCCCCAACGATATCCTGCGCGAACTGCATGGTTTCATCCACATGTTCGAAGATACGCCGGAATTCGTCGCGCGCCACATCATCCGCGAAGCGAAATCCTACCTGGACGGCCTGTCGCCGCCGTTCTTCCGCGCGCTGGTGCACTACGCCAACGACGGCTCCTACTCGTGGCACTGCCCCGGCCACTCGGGCGGCGTAGCCTTCCTGAAGTCGCCGATCGGCCAGATGTTCCACCAGTTCTTCGGTGAAAACATGCTGCGCGCCGACGTCTGCAACGCCGTCGAGGAACTGGGCCAGCTGCTCGACCATACGGGTCCTGTCGCCGCGTCCGAGCGCAATGCGGCGCGCATCTTCAATGCCGATCATTGCTATTTTGTCACCAACGGCACGTCGACCTCGAACAAGATGGTGTGGCACTCGACCGTGGCACCGGGCGACATCGTCGTCGTCGACCGCAATTGCCATAAGTCAATCTTGCACTCGATCATCATGTGCGGCGCGATTCCCGTGTTCCTGATGCCGACGCGCAATCACCTGGGCATCATCGGCCCCATCCCGCTGCATGAATTCACGCCGGAAAGCATTGCCCGCAAGATCGAGGCGAACCCGTTCGCGCGCGAAGCGAAGAACAAGAAGCCGCGCATTCTCACCATCACGCAATCGACCTACGATGGCGTGATCTACAACGTGGAAACCCTGCGCGAAATGCTCGACGGCAAGATCGACACCCTGCACTTCGATGAAGCATGGCTGCCGCACGCCACCTTCCACGATTTCTACAAGAATATGCACGCCATCGGCAAGGACCGTCCACGCGCCAAGGAATCGATGATCTTCTCGACCCAGTCCACGCACAAATTGCTGGCCGGCCTGTCGCAGGCCTCGCAAATCCTCGTGCGCGAATCGGACACGGTCAAGCTGGACCAGGACGCCTTCAATGAGGCTTACCTGATGCACACCTCGACCTCGCCCCAGTATTCCATCATCGCCTCGTGCGACGTGGCAGCGGCCATGATGGAAGCGCCGGGCGGCACGGCCCTGGTGGAAGAGTCGATCATGGAAGCGCTCGATTTCCGCCGCGCCATGAAGAAGATCGACCAGGAATGGGGCCAGGACTGGTGGTTCCAGGTGTGGGGTCCGTCCACCTTCAACGACGAAGGCATGGGCCAGCAGGAAGACTGGATGATACGCGCCGAGGATGACTGGCACGGCTTCGGCGACCTCGCTCCCGGCTTCAACATGCTCGACCCGATCAAGGCGACCATCGTCAACCCGGGCCTGTCGCTGGACGGCCAGTTCGGCGACACGGGCATCCCCGCGTCCATCGTCACCAAATACCTGGCCGAGCACGGCGTCATCATTGAAAAATGCGGCCTGTACTCGTTCTTCATCATGTTTACCATCGGCATCACCAAGGGCCGCTGGAATACCCTGCTGACTGCGTTGCAGCAATTCAAGGACGACTACGACAAGAACCAGCCGATGTGGCGCATCCTGCCGGAATTCGCGGCGGCCAACCCGCGCTACGAAAAAATGGGCTTGCGCGACCTGTGCCAGCAAATCCACGATTTCTACAAGGCGTACGACGTGGCGCGCTTGACGACGGAAATGTATCTGTCGGACATGATCCCCGCCATGAAGCCGTCGGACGCGTTCGCCAAGATGGCGCACCGCGAAATCGAGCGCGTGGCCATCGACGAACTGGAAGGCCGCATCACGTCCATCCTGCTGACGCCGTATCCACCAGGCATCCCGCTCTTGATCCCGGGCGAGCGCTTCAACAAGACCATCGTCGACTACCTGCGCTTCGCGCGCGACTTCAACGAGCGCTTCCCGGGCTTCGAGACGGATGTGCATGGTCTGGTGAAACGCGAGGTCGATGGCAAGCGTGGTTACTTCGTCGACTGCGTCCGTCAGTAACAGTTCATCCAATCTGCTGCGCGTCGCGACTTGCGGCCTGCGATGCTCACCGTACTTCAGTACGGTTGCGCTTCTCGGCCACAATTCGCTTCCGCTCGCTACGATTGGATGAACCGTCGTGACGTTCGTTAAAAACGGTTAATTCTGACGTTTGTTGTACGTCATTCAATAGCGCCGCCTGATGTGAGTCAGGCGGCGTTTTTCATTTCAGGCTACCGCGCACGCTTGCGCCAGATCAAACGGCTGGGGTATCGGGCTTCTAAGATGGGCGACTCGTGCCCTGTGATGGCTGGCATATGATGCTCAAGGTGTGGCTGGAAATCGTGCAGCAGGCGGCGGCTGGCAGTGGCGCCTTGCTGATGACGGCCTTGAAGCAGGCTCAGGTAACTATAGCCCGGCGGCACGAAGGTGAGGAGGATGCAGCGGGCATCGTGTTGTTTGCCGAGGCCGATGCCGCGCTGCTGCAAGCACTGCCGGCGCTGTGCTGCCATGCCCGCGTACTGGCCATTGCCGCCTGCGGCCAGTCCCCCAGCTGCGCGCAACAACGCGCGCTGATGGCGGCAGGCGTGCTCGACGTGCTGCTGTGGCCGGCGGGCAGCGTCGATGCGGGCCCGGTGCTGGCGCGCCTGCAACGCTGGCAAGCCGTGGCGCAGCTGCTGGCCTCCAGCGCCGTGCGCCGGCAGCTGGTGGGCGACAGCGCCGCCTGGAGCGCCCTGCTGCACCAGGTGGTGGAAATGGCCGCCTTCAGCCAGGCGTCGATGCTGATCATGGGTGAAACGGGCACGGGCAAGGATTTACTGGCGCAACTGGTCCACCGCCTCGGCAACTGCAGCGGCGGCTTCATCGTCCTCGACTGCACCACCCTGTCGCCGGAACTGGCGGGCAGCGAACTGTTCGGCCATGAACGGGGCGCCTTTACGGGCGCGGCGGCCGCGCGCGACGGCGCTTTTGCCCTGGCGGACGGCGGCGTGCTCTTCCTCGATGAAGTAGGCGAACTGCCGCTGCCGCTGCAGGCCCAGCTGCTGCGCGCCATCCAGGAACGCAAATACAAGCGCGTGGGCGGCAATACCTGGCAGCCAACCCAGTTTCGCCTCGTCTGCGCCACCAACCGCGAACTGGAAGACGAAGTGGCGCGCGGCGCCTTTCGCGCCGACCTGTATTACCGCATCGCCGGCTGGCGTTGCCAGACGCCGCCCCTGCGCGAGCGCCAGGACGACATCCTGCCGCTGGCCCGGCATTTTCTCGCTGAACTGGCCCAACAAGAGCCGCCCCCGCTGGACGCCGCCGTGCGCGAATATCTGCTGCTGCGCGATTATCCGGGCAATGTGCGCGAACTGCGCCAGACCGTCACGCGCATCTGGCACCGCCATTGCGGCCCCGGCCCCATCACCATCGGCGCCCTGCCGCCCGAGGAACGGCTGCTGGCGCCGGCCTGGCCCGACCAGCATTTCGAGGCGGCCGTGCGGCGGGCCCTGGCCCAAGGCTGCAAGCTGTCGCACATCACACGCTGCGCCGCCGACGTGGCCATCCGCCTGGTGCTGGCCGAGGAACACGGCAACAACCAGCGCTCCGCCGCCCGCCTGGGTGTGACGGACCGCGCCCTGCAGATACGCCGCAAGGCGGCCGCCTGCACGGCGCAAGCCGCTACTGCCGCGACACCGCTGGCCACGCCAGCCGCCCTGTGATCTGTCTCACGCCAGCCCCGCCAGCCGCAAAAAATTGCCGCCCGTGATCAGCGCCGCATCCAGCGGCGGCAAGCCCAGCAAGTGAATCTTGTGCAATTCCAGCCCCGGATGCAACCAGGGGCCATCCGAGCCGAACAAGACCTTGTGCGGCCCGGCACGGCGCACGGCCTGTTCCAGTAAATCAAAGCGGCGCACGCCCGAGCTGTCCGTATGGATGTTGCGGTGGCGTACCAGATGGTCGATCAGCGCCAGCTGGGCCGCCCAGTCGTCGCCGAAACTGCCCAGGTGGGGCAGGATGAAGTTGACGTCGGGATACTGCTGCGCCAGCAGTTCGGCCACGGCCACCTCGCCGGCCGGGTCGTACAGCACGGGCAGACCGAAGAAACGGGCCGCGTCGCACACTTCGCCGCTGATACGCGCGTCAAAGCGGTGCGCCTTGATGCCGACAAAACCATAGCGTTCGACGGCCGTGCGCACCAGGTCCATGATGCGGCCCCGGTCGCGCCGCGCATGCACGAAGGCAAAGCCATAAAAACGCTGCGGATCGGAAGCGGCCAGGCGCGCCACGCCGTGGTTGGCAATCGCATAATCGGAGTGGAAGGCGGCGAACAGCACGCTGCGGGCGATGCCGGCCGCCTGGGCCCGGCGCAGGTAGGCGTGCAGCGGCGCATCGCTGTCCCACGGCCCGCTCAAGCCGTCGCCTGGCCCCGCATGGCAGTGACTATCGATGACCAGCGCCATGCCCGCCTCCCTGCGCTCAGTTCCAGTCGCCCATGACGACGATGCGGTTGCCGCGTCGGCGCCAGCGCCCGCTTTCCTCTTCCTGCTGCGGCGCAGGCGAGCGGAAATGCGGCAATTGCTGATGCAAGGCCCGCGTCAGCGCACTCTCGACGGCGCGCGCACTGCCATCGCCGTCGGCCGCCAGACGGGCCGCCTGCCCCGCGATGCGCACGAAGCGGCGCGCCATCTCCAGTTCGCGCTCGGCCGGCGCCTCGGCTTCCATTTCCAGCTCCAGCGCATCGCTGGCCGCGCGCCCCAGGGCGGAACCGAGCGCCGTGCCCACGCCCGGTATCGGTATCATCGAACCGAGAGCGCCGCCGACGAAGGGCAAAGCCGTCTTGGCCACGGCCTTCAAGGCGCCGCCCAGGGGCTTGGCCACCTTGGCGATAGTGGAACCCACTTTCTTGACGCCCTTCCATACGCTCTTGAAGACCTTGCCGAGAAACTGCTCCAGTTCCTCCTCGCTGGCCACTTCCAGCAATTCCATGGCCAGCTGCAATTCCTCCTCTTCGCTCAAGACGGCCGGCGCCGCCCCCTTGCCGGGCCAGTCCGGGCCGAATTCCAGCACTTCAAACGCGGCGCCGGCCCGCTGCCGGCATTGCGCGCATGCGCATTCGAGTTGGTGCATGATGCTCTCCTTCGCAATGATCAAGGCGTGGCTTCCGGGTCCACATTCAGCTCCACATTTCACCGAGCACGGCCAGTTCCAGTTCGCGCCGCTGGTTGGTCAGCACGCCGCGCTGGTTGGCGAACATGTCGTCGTGGATGCGCTGCTCGATGCGGCGCCGCTGCGCCGCCGAGGACAGGGGCGCCACATACACCTGGTGCCCGCTCAGGTCCACGCCCATCATCTGGCCGCACAGCCGGTGCTGCAGCAGGCGCCGGTGCAGGTCGTCCGTCTGGCCGCTGTAGGCGCGGCGGCGCCCGCCCGCATCGAATTCGATCACATACAGGCCCGGCCCCCGGCCATTCGGATCGCGCAAGGCATTGGCCAGCGTCCCCAGCGCCAGGTAATTGAGGGCGGCCGCTTCCGGCACCCGGCCCATGGTGCCGGCCAGGGTCGGCGGGATTTCGCCCTGCTGCTGGCCGTCGTCCTGCCCCTGGTCCTGCCCTTGGTCCTGGTCAGGTTCCGGCTCCTGCTGGTCTCCAAACGCGGGTTCCGCCACGGGATAGGGCGCCGGATAAAGCGTGGGATAGATGGCCGGATAGCCGCCCCAGCCCCGGTAGCGCGGCGGCAGGTAGGACAAGGGCGGCGGCGCGGGGCGTGGGGGCCGACGCGCCGGATTCGCCTGGTAGCGCGGCGGCATGGGGCGGCGCGGGCCGCGCAGTGGGGGCCGCGCGCGCACGCCGCCGCCATAGCGCCCGCTGCCGGGCCGCCAGCGCTCGCCCTCCCACTCGGACTCGGATTCCCCCTCCTGCGCCCACTCCTGCTCCTGCTCCCACTCGTACTCACCTGCCGCTCCCGCTTGCCCCGCAAAGGGCAGCATTTCAAACGCGTCGTTCATATCGCCTCCTCGTGTGATGTTCAAGCAAATTCATCGCCTGCTCCAGTTGCCCGGGCGTCTGATCGGCCCGCAGCAGAAAAGTCAGCGCCCCGGGACCTTCCCCCGCTTGCGCCAGCGCCAGCACGCCCGCCGCCCGCAAGGCTTGCTGCAAGTGGGCGCGTCCTGGCAGGCGCTGCACGGGAAAGCTGCCGCCCCGGCAAGCGATGCCGGCCGCCGCCATCCCGCCGCGCCATTGCGCCACCCTGTCCGCCAGCCTAGCGCGCAAGGCGTCGCCGTGGCGCGCATTGAGCGCCATGGCACGCCGCGCCGCCGCCAGCACGGCGGCCGACGGCGGACTGGCATGCACGCGCGTCTGGCTGTGCGCCGCAAAGCGCCGCAGCAGGGCGCCGCTGCCCGCCAGCACGGCCAGCGGCACGCCAAAGCCCTTGGCCAGCGAGGCGCCGACGATCAAATGGCCGCCCGCTTCGTCGCAAGCGCCCTGCAAGCCGTGCAGCCGCGCCGAGCCGCCGCCTTGCGCGCCCGCCACACCCAGCACCTGTGTGTCGTCCAGCAGCAGATAGCCGCCGCCCTGGCGCGCCAGGGCCGCATAAGCGGCCAGCGGCAAGACCTGGTCGCTGCCCGGCACATAGCCGTCGGCCAGGATCAACGGACGCCGCCCCTGCCTGCCCCAGGCCGCCGCCAGGCGCCGCAGCGCCGCCATATCGCCGCTGGGAAACAAGCGCAGCGGCAAGCCCAGCGCCTGCGCCCGCTCGGCGCCCCAGCGCGCGATGGCATAGCTGCCGCCATCGACGAGGATCACCAGCCGCTCGGCAGCCAGCATGCCGAACAGGTCCCAGAACAGGTGCAGGGTCGACGGCAGCACGCAGGCGGCCTCGCAGCCTTGCAACGCAGCCAAGTCCGCGGCCAGCGCTTGCGCGCCCGGCGGCTCCCGCAGCGCGGCCGGCTGGCCCAGGGTCAGGCTGCTCCACGGCGCCAGCGAGGCCGCCGGATGGCGCATGCCTAGGTACAGGGCACTGGTAAAGTCGAGCATGCACGCGCCCCGCTCCCGCCCTAGACGCTGCGCAACTGCTGGCTCAGGCGCTGGCGCAGCAACACTGAAGGCATCGTCGATTCGACCACCGGGTCACTGCTGTCGACGGACAGATCGACCCCGGTGGCGGCGCGGTAGCCGTGGATATAGCCTTGCACTTGCGGCCGCCAGAAGCGCGCCCAGTTGAAGGCCTGGGTCGGTTCATAGATATCGCTCCAGTTGCCATAGCGCACGGAGAGCAGCAATTGCTCGCCAAAAATGGCCAGGTTACGGAAATGCATGACGCTCGTGTCCGTCCAGCCCTGCAGTTTCTTCATGGCGTCGACCCTGTCCATCCACGGTTCCGGATACGCGACCATCACGCGCGTGGGCAAAAATTCGCGGAATTCTGGCCGCGCCAGCATCCATTGCTGCATCAGCATCTCGATGCGCGCCGTCGACGGCAAGTCGCCGAACTGGTTGTGCGCGCCCTGCGACAGGATCAGGTGGATCTCCTTGAGTGCATTCAGCACCGGGAAGGCATCCGCCTTCACGGTGGTGTCGTCATCCTGCTTGTAGAACGAAGTCAGCAGGCGCAGCAAGTGGTGGAAGGCCTCCAGGAATTTGGAGCGGCTGTCGGCTGGCCGGAAGTGCTGCACTGCCTTGCCGTCCAGGCGCACACCGTAGTGATGGTCATACTCGTAGTTCCGGCGCATCACGGTCAGCCGATGCTGTTCATCCTGCGTGTATCCCCACAGTAAATTATTCAGCGGACGCAGCATGTCGATTTCCGTGTTCGACAAAGGATCGAGATGGTTGCCCGGCGCGCGCAAGTTCTGGAAGCGCTGCGCGATGGCGTTCATGGTCTGCACCAGCATGCCTTCTTCATGCCAGTACGACCAGATCAGTTCCAGCAGGCAGGGATTGGCCAGCTTTTCCTGGATGATGCCAAAGCACAGGTCGACCTCGCCTTCCTGGCCGCGCGGGATGCTGATCGGGATGTCGGGCAGCTTGCGGCGGATCACGGCCAGGTAGGGCAAGGTCTGGAAGCCGTCGATGTTTTCCAGGTAATCGTTGCGCAGCACGGTTTCCAGGTCGCGCCCTTGCGGTATGTCGCGCCGGTCCAGATAGGCGTTGTCCTCGGCCGGATTGAAGGCCAGCGGTTGATTCAGCACGCCGCAATTGACCATCACGAACGCTTCCGTCGCCACTTTCAGCACGCGGTAGGAATCGGCATCGGAAAACGGCAGCGCGCGGCGCTGCTTGAGCTGCTGGAACATGTCGGCCTTTTTCACGAAGCGTTCCTGCTCGAAACCCCGTACGCTGGCCAGGTCGCCGCAAAACAGGCTGTCCATGAAATGCAGGTAGTTGGTAAACGACATCGCCTCGGTACTGTTGCGTATCAGGGTCCACAGCGGCAAGTCTTCCGTCGGCTCCGTTTCCGTGCGCGTCAGCGACACGCCCACGTTGCCCGTGATGGGCTGCGGCTGGCGCTCTTCCGTCTCGTATTCCGCGTCGAGCGCCAGCATGGCGTGCGGGCTCAGCCCTTCCGGCACGGGCAAGGCGTTGCGCAGTTCGGGACGCTGCGACAGCATCATCTGTCCCATGAAGCGGTGCATGCCGGCGCGCCGCACTGGCGTGGAAAACGCGTTCGGCGTACCGCGCATGGGCACCCACGGCGCGGCGGCCAGCAGTTGCACCTGGTCGCGCCCGTCGGCGCTCTGATCGCCGTCAAACGAGACGGTGGCGATGGCGCGGTCGCCCACCCTGCCGAACTGACAGTCGCTGGGATGGCAGTCGGCCGTTTCAAACGCCAGCGTCACCTGCGGGTTGAGTTGGGGCGTGAAGCACAATACGGCGCTGCAGCCGGCCTGCACCGTCACGCACTGGGGCGCCGTGGCGGGGAAATTGCCATACACCCCCACGTAACTGCCCGTCATCAGGTCGGTAAACACGGTGCCGCCACGCCCATCCGTCCAGCGCACGCCCACCAGCATGGCGGGATCAGGCACCCAGGTGGCGGCATTGAAGTTGTGGCAATCCGCCTCGGCTCCCCGGTACAGGCTGATGGCGGCATTGACGACCATGGCCCCGCTGTCCTGCTCGTGTACGGTGACCGCGATGCTGCCGCCGTGGTGTTTCGGACCCGCCTGGCCCGCCCCTCTGCTTTTGCTGCTCATCTTGCTGCTCATGTCGTTCTCCTCAATGGATAATCAAACGGGATGCCAGGGGCGGCAGCAACCTGCCGGACTGGCGGCCATGCCGCACGACGTCGGCGCACAGCTCCGACGTGTCCAGGGTGCTGCGCAAGGCCCAGTGGGTCAGCAAACGCCCCAGCAGCTCGCTTTCGTCTTCCGGACTCAAGGTACCGCTGGCGCGCGCCTGGCCCAGCACGGCGAACACCAGGGTCGGCGCGGCCTGGTACATCTGCGCCGGCGCCAGGGTCCAGCTGCGAAACAGCTGCGCCAGCATGGCGGGCTGACGCGTGTGCACGGCCATGGCTTCGACCAGCGAGCCGCCGCGCAAGGCCGGTGGCCGGTGCTGCACCAGCAAGCCCACGAGGGCCGCCATGCTGGCCTGCAGTTGCTCCAGCAGCCGCTGCCGGGCCGGCGGCAGGCCGGTCAGCGGGTAGTACGACAGCCACAACTGCTCCAGCCGGTCCCATTGCGGATGCGGATACAAGGCCCGTCCCATGGCGCAGCTCAGGCGCACCCGCAGCCAGGGCACCGGATGGGGATCGTCGATATTGAGGCGGAAGACAAACACGCGCGGCAGGCTGACCACGCCGATCAGGCCCAGGGTGGCGGCCACGCCGACCCGCGCCAGCGACCAGAAGTCGGCCACGATCTCGGAAATCCACCGCTCCCACAACTGCCACACGTGCACCAGACCGCTGCCGCCGTGCTGCATGGCTTGCAGCACGGGCCGCAAGGACGCCACCAGGTCCAGCAGCGCCGCGCCCTGGTGGCCCACCTCGTGCACCAGCGACGAAGCGATGCTGCTGCCGATCATGCGTTCGCGCGGCAGGCGGATGATGGCGACGGGATTGTCGCCGCCGCCCGGCAGGCGCGTGCGTGCGCGGCGGATGGCGGCGCCCGGTCCCCGGTCCAGGTAGCAGATCACGGGCGGCGCCTGGTACACATTGCCGGGCAGCGCCAGCGCATCGGCGGCAACGATGTCGAGACCGGCCAGCCAGACGCCCGTCTTGTGCTCGCTGCGCTGCGTGATGACTTCGTTGAACAGGTCGAACTGGGTCAGCGCGGCATTGAATTTCAGGCGCAGAAAGGTGAAGCGGCGCTGCGCCTCGGCGGCGGTGGCCATGCTGGCGCCATCGGCGTGCTCGCGCCGCAGCCAGTGCTGGAACTGGGCGACCATGCGCCGCAATTCACGCCGGCCCTGCACCAGCTGGCTTTCGATGGCCGACTGGGCGCTGGGCATCAGGGCGGCCGCCAGCACCGTCGGCTCGATCAGCGCAAACGGTTCCTGCCGCGCCAGCCGCGTCAGCAGCGAGCGCGCCTCCTGCGCCAGCATCCAGGCAGCATAAGCGCCGATGGCCATGATGTCAGACGCCGTACAGGACGATCTTGTGGCCCTGGCGCGCCCAGCGCCCGCTGGAGGGGCGCATGCCCGCCGAGCCCCTTGCCGCGCCGCCCTGGGCCATGGCCCCGCCCGCAGCGGCGCCGCTGCCGTTCTGCGTGGCGACCTGGCTGCCGGGGCGGCCCAGCAGGCCGGGCGCGAACTGGCGCGCCGCCGCGCTGGCGGCCGCCTGGGCGATGGCGCGCGGGTCGCCCGAACCGCGTGCCTGCGCGGCGCGGTTGACGGTGTCGGCGGCCAGGCGCACGAACTGCTTGGCACCCTCGAATTCGCGGTCTTCGTTCGACGAGGCCTCCGCTTCCAGCCCCAGCGCATTGCCGGCGGCCGAGGCCAGGCCGCTGCCGATCTTGGCGCCCAGCGGGCCGCCGAAATAGCCGCCGATGGCGCCGCCGGCCAGCGGTATCGCCTTTTTCGCTACGCCCTTGAGCACGCCGCCGATGGCTTGGCCCACGGGCGACTTGATGATGCCGCCCGCCACCGAGGCGGCCTTGCGCAGGAAATTGCCGAGGAACTGTTCCAGTTCGGCTTCATTGCTGACCGACAGCAGTTCATTGGCCAGTTCCATTTCCTCGGCTTCGGAAAACATGGCGCTCGCGCCACCCTCGCCGCTCCATTCGCCCTGGCCAAACTCGAACTGTTCCGCTTCAAAGCCGGACATCTCCTGCCCGTATTCCAGGGTCGTACGATCTAAGTCATGCATGATGAGCTCCTAAAAGTTAGCACCTCGGTTGACACTACAGCGCCGGACAGACTGGCCGTCCGGCTAACAATCGAGCACGACGATGTGCCCGCCCTCGCGGCGCCAGCGGCCACCGTCCGGTCCTGGCGCTTGCGCCGCCTGCCTGAGCAAGCCTGGCGCCACGCTGCGTGCCACTTGCAACAGGGCCGTTTCCACCCGCGCCCTGGGCGCGCGCGCGCCCGTGCCGCCGTCCTGCGTCAGCGCCGTATTGACGGCATCGATCAGATGCACGACCTGGCGCGCCAGTTCGAATTCCTTGTCTTCCGGGCTCAATCCCTCCAGTTCCATGCCGAAGATGCCCGCAGCGCGCCGCTTGAGCGCCTGTGGCGAACCGCCATGCAGGGGCAGCAGGGGCGCCACCACCTTGCCCAGCAGCTGGCGCAGCGGCCCTTCCAGCGGCGTGCCGCGCACTTGCTGGCCCGCCGCGGTGGCGCCCAACTGGCGCGTCAGGAACGCGTCGAACTGGGACGGCGCCTGCAATTCCAGCAACTGCGCCGCCAGTGCCAGCTCATCTTCGTGCTGCAGGGACAGCACGCCCGGCGCTTCCGGCAATTCCATTTCGGGACGATAGGCGAGCAGGCGGCTGGTCATGACAGGCTCCGGTGAAAGGCGGGCGGGTGGTCCATGCCTCCCTGACGCAAGGGCCATGCCAGCCAAGTGCAGAGGGAAAAACGGGACGCGACGGCGAACGCCTTTTCGCCGATGCGATAAAAACCATGGTTTCCGGCGAAGCTGTTTTCGCCCTGTCCATGAGCTTTCAAACAAGCTTAATTAGAGGGAATTTATTACGTCGCCTATCGACCACAAGCAGGCGTTCGCGTAAAAATATTTTTCCATTTGTAAAAAATAAAGTTCATCAAAATACTATAAAAAATCACTTAACATCGGTCAAAAATGCATTAAATCGAAAAATAGACAAGACGCAAATGTTCTTTTGAGCACGCACTTTCAGTAGGCAGGCAATACAATAACGAGGTCAGATTTTGATTGCCACAAAGAAACTAAATGATCCATCCTACTTTGCGCCGCTTGCTGGCTGCTGTAACACTTCTGAGTTTGCTGAACGCCTGTGGTGGCGGTGGCGGCGACAGCCCGACCGCAACGGTGGCGCCGCCTGCGGACATGAAGCCGGGCGAGCCGGCAGTTCCCGCAGAAACCGTCCCGCCGCCCCCACTGACCACGCCACCGGCCGCGAAGGTGACGACATTTACGCGCCAGCAGGCGTCACGCTTCCTGGGCCGGGCCACGTTCGGGCCGAATATCGCGGCCATCGATGCACTGGCCGCCAGCGACAGCAACGCCTGGTTCCAGTACCAGTTTTCCAGACCGCAAAGCTTGCATCGCAAATATCTCGATGCGAAATTTCCACCAGCGGACACGACGGCCAGCAAGGCCTTGCCTCAGAATTTTTATGAATCATTCTGGCAGCAGGCCGTAGGCGGCGACGACCAGTTGCGACAACGCACGGCGTTTGCCCTGTCGGAAATTTTCGTCATTTCCACGCAAAACGAAGCCGTGTGGCCGCACGTGCGCGGTGTTGCCAGCTATTACGACATGCTGGGACAACATGCTTTCGGCAACTTCCGCACCTTGCTGCAAGGCGTCGCCACGCATCCGATGATGGGTCTGTATCTGTCGCACCTGCGCAATCAGAAGGAATCGGCAACGCGTACCCCGGATGAGAATTTTGCCCGCGAAATCATGCAGTTATTTACGATCGGCCTGTATCAGCTGAACGCTGACGGCAGCTTGAAATTGTCCGGCGGCAAGCCCATCGATACCTACTCGCGCGACGATGTGAGCGGCCTGGCGAAAGTATTGACAGGCTGGAGCTGGGCCGGACCAGACCAGGCCGCTAACCGTTTCTTTGGCAGCGTGGCCGATCCGGACCGCGACTGGAAACCGATGCAGAATTACACGGCCTTCCATTCCACCGGAGAAAAACGTTTCTTGGGAGTCAGTATTTCGGGCGCCACTACCGGCGAAGCCGACCTGGCGCAAGCCCTCGACACTCTGTTCAACCACCCGAATACAGGCCCCTTCTTCGGCCGCCAGCTGATCCAGCGGCTCGTCACCAGCAATCCCAGCCCCGCCTATGTGGGCCGGGTAGCGGCCGCGTTTGCCAATAATGGCGCTGGCGTGCGCGGCGACATGCAGGCGGTGCTGCGTGCCGTGCTGCTCGATCCGGAGGCGCTGGCCCCGGCCGGCACAACCTTGCGTACGGGGAAATTGCGCGAACCGCTGGTACGCCTGGGCAACTGGATGCGCGCCTTTAACGCCAAGGATGCAGCTTCGCAATACCGCATCTATTACCTGAGCGATCCGCTCACGGGCCTGGGCCAGAATCCCATGAATGCACCCTCCGTCTTCAATTATTTCCGTCCCAGCTATGTCCCGCCCAATTCGCCGCTGGCCGCCGCCAGTCTGGTGGCGCCGGAAATGCAGATCACGGCAGAGCCGTCCGTCACCGGCTATCTGAACTTCATCCAGGACGCCATCAGCGGCGGCGTGGGAGAAAATGCCTCGGTGAAGGCGGACTATGCGGCCGAGCTGGCCCTGGCCGACCAGCCGGCAGCCTTGCTCGACCGCGTCGACCTGCTGCTCTTGGCCGGCAACATGTCGACCAAGCTGCGCGGCACCATCCTGTCCACCGTCAATAGCGTGCCGATTCCGGCCGCCACCGGCAGCAATGCCGCACAGGTCAACCTCGCAAGAACCTACCGCGTACGCCTGGCCATCTTCCTGTCGATGGCCTCGCCTGAATACCTGGTCCAGAAATAAGGAAGCCGCATGTCCCATCTCCCCCCTTTTTCCCGCCGCCGCTTCCTCGGCTCCATGCTGAGCCTGGCCGGCAGCACGGCCGCGCCGTTCGCCCTCAACCTGGCAGCCATGGGCCAGGCTGCCGCCCAGTCGGCCGATGACTACAAAGCGCTCGTGTGCCTGTTCATGGCTGGTGGCAACGACGCCTTCAACACGGTGCTGGCAACCGACACATCGTCCTGGAATGAATACACGCGCCTGCGCAACACGGGCAGCAATGATTCGATCCACCTGCCCGCCGTCGGTGCAGCCGGTGGCGTGTTGCCCATCGTGCCGGCCACCGTGCAAGCGGGACGCAGCTTTGCCCTGCATCCCTCCCTCGTTCCGCTGAAAAGCCTGTTCGATGACGGCCGCGCCGCCGTCGTCGCCAATGTGGGCACCCTGATCCAGCCAGTTACCCTGGCGCAATATAAGGCGGGCGGCGTGGCCCTGCCGTCCAAGCTTTTTTCGCATAACGACCAGCAATCGACCTGGCAGTCGGGCCTGCCGGAAGGCGCCAGCGTGGGCTGGGGCGGACGTCTGGGCGACTTGCTTGGCGCGGGCAACAGCAACGCCATGTTCACGGCCGTATCCGCGGCATCGAACGCGCTGTTCCTGAGCGGACGCCAGGTGCGCCAGTTCCAGGTGGGCCAGGCCGGTGCGGTGCCGATTCGCAATATCGATCTCAGCGGCAGCCTGTTCGGCACGGCGCAGGGGCCGGCGGCATTGCGTGAAATCATCACGACGGCCGGCAGCGACCTGATGGAACAGGAACATGTGGCCACGATCGGGCGCGCCATCTCCAGCCAGAGCGTCCTCAGCGGCGCCATGCTGGCGGCCGGCGCGGGGGGCGTGCCGAATCCCCCGCCCTACGTCAATCCGAACACAGGCGCGTCCGGCGTCAATCCGCTGGCCGTGCAATTGCAGACGGTGGCGCGCATCATCGGCGGACGCGGCGCCCTGGGGGTGAAACGGCAAGTATTTTATGTGACCCTGGGCGGCTTCGACACGCATGACCGGCAAAAGGCGCTGCATGCCGACCTGATGGCCCGGCTGGCCCATGCGCTCGCCTACTTCGACACGACCCTGGCGGCCCTGCAGGGCGCGGATCTGCGGCGCCAGGTGACGACCTTTACGGCGTCGGACTTCGGCCGCACCTTCAGCAGCAACGGCGATGGCACGGATCACGGCTGGGGCGCGCACCACTTTGTCGTGGGCGGCGCCGTCAAGGGCCGCGACATCTACGGCACCTTCCCCGTCACGGGCCTGGGCCATGAGCTGGACGTCGGTTCCGGCGCCCTGCTGCCGACCACCTCCGTCGACCAGTACGGCGCCACGCTGGCCAAGTGGTTCGGCGTGGCCGACAGCCAGCTGGCCGAGGTGTTCCCGAACATCGGCAACTTCAGCCGGCGCGACCTGGGGTTCATGACGACAACTTAACCATTGACGGCGATCACCAGCGTGACGACGTAGCCATCCGTGGCATTGCCCGTCACCGTGGCCATCTGCAGGCTGGTGCCGTCGCTGAAGACATTGTCGCTGGCATAGCTGATCTGCGCCAGGTTGCGCACGCTGGCCGTGTAGCCGCTGGCCGTGTAGGCCTCATTCAACGTTGCCATTGGAAAAGTGAACTGCGAGGTCTTGATGCGGTTCGAGGCAGAGGCTGCCTTGGCCAGGCTGGGATAGACCTCGACATGCACGTGCGGCATGCGCCCCGCATAGCAGCCGGGAAAGATCGTCGTGAAGCTGAGGTTGCCGGCGCTGTCCGTTTCCTGCACGCCGCGCAGGTAATTTTGCGCCGTCACGCCGCTCGAATACAGCGAATACAGGCCGTCGCGGTCGCAATGCCATACATACACGGCGTAACCGGCCAGGCTGGCGCAGCTGCCGCTGGCGTTAAGCAACTGCAGCTTGATGGTGAGCGGCACACCCGCCGCCACACCCGTGGCGCCATTAAAACTGGCGCGGATATCGCTGCGCACGACACCCGACTGGTTCAGCACGTTAATGATGCTGCCGCCATAGGTGTTCGTGCCATCGGCAGGATACGGCCCGCCCGTTTCCTCGGGAATCACTGTGCATGCGCCCGTGCTGGGTGTCGTGACCCCAGCGGCGGCGCTGCCTGCCGCCGCGCCGCTGGCGTCCGACCCGCCGCCGCAGCTCATCAGGGGCAAGGTGGCGGCGCCGGCCAGCAGCCAGCGCAGCACCTGTCGCCGCTCGGCCGCCTGTTGCCGCATCATTTCGAGGTCGGATGCCAGACCGTGATCATGTAGTTCCATAGATATTCCATCAAGTGGGGCAAGCCCGCCAAGGCGGGATTCAGGCTGGCGCACAGGTACAGCGCCTGCGTCGCATGGCGCGAGAGCGCTTGCAAGCTGCTGCCCGGACGCAAGGCATGGATGCGCATGCTGGCTCTCCCTGCGCTCGCGCCTGCCGCTTACTCGGAGCGCCGGAGGTCGCGCGGACCCTGGCGGCTGTCGTGCCGCTGCAGCGCCTGCTGGCGCTGTGCCGCCGTCAGCACGGCCAGCAATTGCTGCTCCAGCCGCGCATGCTGCAAGCTGATCTTCGCCATGGCTTGCGCCGCCGTGTTCGCCAGCGCGCTGGCTTGCGCATCGTCGTAGGCGCTGGAGGCGGCCAGTGCGCGCAGCTGCTCGTGGGCCTTGAAGGCGATCTTTTCCTGTTCCCGCAGCAAGGGCGTCTGGGCGTAGGTGGCGGCAAAAATTTTATCCTGCTGCGCTTCGCTCAGCTCGATGCCATGCAGGAACGGCGGCAAGCCTGGCGCGCCGGGTCCGCCTGGGCCGTGACCGAAGCCGGACGGCGGCCCCGGCATGGCGCGCGGCGGCGGGCCGGACGGCGCAGCTTCCTGCTGGGCCAGGGCAACGAGCGGCATGCTGCAGGCGCACAACAGCAACAGGGATACGGCGATACTCAGGTATTTCATCGGGCGTTCCTTTCGTGGAGATCAGCGCTGATTGTCGGCGTCTGGCGTGTAAAGCAACGTCAGGGCCGCGTAAAAGCGTGTAAAGGAAGCTGCGCAAATGTAAGCGGACGTATGTAAAAGCGGGTAAAAGGGCCCTGAGCCGCGCCTGTTGACTGCTATCATCGGGCGATATTCACCCGAAAAAAGCACAGGCATGAGCAAGGTTTTGTTAATCGATGACGACGTGGAACTGGTCGGCATGTTCCAGGAATACCTGACGCAGGAAGGTTTCGATGCCCGCGCCGTGCATGACGGCGAAAGCGGCGCGGCCGAGGCGCTGACGGGCCTGTACGCCATCGCCGTCCTCGACGTCATGATGCCGCGCATGAATGGACTGGAAACCCTGCGCCGCATCCGCGCCGGCAGCAACCTGCCCATCCTGATGCTGACGGCGCGCGGCGACGATACGGACCGTATCGTGGGTCTGGAGCTGGGCGCCGACGATTACGTGACGAAACCGTGCACGCCGCGCGAGCTGACGGCGCGCATCCGCGCCATCCTGCGCCGCGCGCAGGCGGCGCCGCACGACAGCTCGGGTCTGGCGCCGCTCACCGTAGGGCAACTGACGATGTGGCCGGAACAGCGCCGCGTTTCCTGGGCCGGCGCGCACCTGGAGCTGACGAGCACGGAATTCAACTTGCTGGAAGTGCTGGTGCGCCATGCGGGCAAGCCCGTCAGCAAGAATCAATTATCGGAACTGGGTCTGGGCCGTCCCATGGCCCGCTTCGACCGCAATATCGACGTGCACTTGAGCAGCCTGCGCCGCAAACTGGGCAGCCTGGCCGATGGCCGCTCCTGCCTGCAGACCGTGTACCGTCTCGGCTACCAGCTGATCAAGGAGTAAGCGTGGGCCGTCTGTTCTGGAAGTTTTTTCTGTGCATCATGCTGGCGCAAGTGACGGCCACCATCGGCATCGGCGGCACCTTCTGGCTGAAAAACCGGACGGCACAGCAGGAGCGGGCCCTCGACATCGACACCAGTCCGCCCGCGCAAATGATCATCGAGGCCGCCAGCGCCACCCTGGAAGCGGGCGGCAGCCAGGCCTTGCGGCAATTCCTGAGCAAGCTCGAGCGCATGCGCGTGTTTGCCGTTGATGCGCGCGGGCACGAACTGATGGGCCGCGCGGTGCATCCCGCCATGCTGAGCAAGGCGCGCGCCATGCTGGAGCAAAGCCAGACCCATCCCGTCGTGCGCACGGTCACCGGCAGCGACGGCCAGCGCTATCTGCTGTTCCTGCCCTCGTCCGAACGCTTCCGCAGTGCCGAGGCAGGCGCCGCGCGCGACACGCTCAACGCCGTCGCCATGAGCGGCCCGCGCGCCATGGGAGCCGGTCCACGGCCCCACGAAGCAGGCACTGCGCCGCCACGCGGCGAATTCGGCCGCGGCCCGCCCCCGCGCATGGACACGCCCTACCGCACATTCATTCCCCTGGGGGCGGCCATCGCCGCCAGCCTGCTGTTTTCTTTCCTGCTGGCCTGGTATTTTGCGCGCCCCATCCGCGACCTGCGGCAAGCGTTCGAGGCCGCCTCGCACGGCAATCTGGCGCCGCGTTTTCACGCCAGCGGCAAGCGCGGCGATGAATTGACGGACCTGGGCCGCGATTTCGACCGCATGACGGGCCGCTTGCGCAGCCTCATGGATAGCCAGACACGTCTGCTGCATGACGTCTCGCACGAGTTGCGCTCGCCGCTGGCGCGCCTGCAGGCCGCCATCGGCCTGGCGCACCAGCAGCCGGAAAAGATGGCCGCCTCGATGCAGCGCATCGAACGCGAAAGCGAACGCATGGATAAACTGATCGGTGAACTGCTGACGCTGTCACGGCTGGAAGCCGGCGCCGGGCAAACGGGAGCCGGGCACATGCACAGCGAAGACGTCAGCATCGCCGACCTCGTGCACGACATCGTGGACGACGCCCGCTATGAGGCCCGGGCACGCCAGTTGAACGTCGAACTGGCGGGCGATGCGGCCATGCCCGACGCCAGCGTCACGGGCCAGCCAGAATTGCTGGCGCGCGCCGTGGAAAACGTGGTGCGCAACGCCGTCAAGCACAGCCCCGATGGCGGCACGGTGGAAGTGGAACTGTCGCGCATGTCCGACTGGCTGCGCATCGCCGTGCTGGACCGGGGCCCCGGCGTGGCTGGCGCGGACCTGGCGCGCATTTTTGAACCGTTCTTCCGCGCCAGTAATACCCAGCACAGCACGGATGGACACGGCCTGGGCCTGGCTATCGCCCGGCACGTCATCAATGCCCATGGCGGCCGCATCGGGGCCAGCTTGCGCAGCGGTGGCGGCTTGTGCGTGGAAATGTTGTTGCCTGTCAAAACGCCAGGCTGAACGGTCGGCAAGCCTGGCGCGTGGATGTGTTGTTACGCCTGCGTATCGATGATGCTGCCCAGGGTCGACGCGCTTGACCTGGCGGGACTCGCCACAGTCTCGGCACTGCTGGCCGTTTGGGATTCGCCTTGCGCCGCCTGCTGCGCGGCCGCCGCCTGTAGCTGGGCGATTTGCGCCTGCAAGGCCTGAATTTGCTGCGCCAGCTGCTGCTGCAGCTTTTGCGACGCGTCCGTCTGCTCGCCCTTCTGCGACTCCGTCAACTGTTTTTGCGCCGCCGTGATCTGCTTTTGCAGCGCCGCGATCTGCGCACTGCTGCCCGCACTGGCGCTGCCGGCCGCGCTGACTGCGCTGCCGGAACCGATTGCCGCTACCATATTGCCTCCCTGATTATTCAACACCTTATTATCGGCGCGCAAGGTACTCAATACAGGGCGGCAAGTGTAAAGGCGGGTAAAGCCATGTAAAGACGCCGCGCGCACCATCCGATTGCACGCCAGCAAGAAAAACTGGCACACTGGCGCTTCCTGCCTTGACCACGATCCATGATGATGACGCCCCTGCTGCCCGCCCTGCCCGACCTCGTGCCCCGCCAACGCTGCGGCGTGATCGAGTTTCCCGTCCACCACATGCGTGGCGGCACATCGACGGGCCTGGTCTTGCACGGGGCCTGCGTGCCGGCCGAGCAAACGCTGCGCGAGGAATTGCTGCGCCACCTGATGGGCGTGCCCCAGTCCGGCCGGCAGCCGGGCAACCGGCAAATCACGGGCCTGGGTCGGGGCACGCCCACCAGCAATAAAGTCTTCCTCGCCGAGGTGGAACAGCATGCGGGCCAGCCGCGCCTGGTCAGCACCCTGGCCCAGCTGGCTGGCGAGCATGGCGATATCGATTGGAGCGTGAACTGCGGCAATATGTCGTCCGCCCTGCAACTGTGGGGACTGGACAGCGGCGTGATCGAGGCACTGGCCATCGGCGCGCACGATATCGATATCCGCAACACCAACACGGGCGTCATCACCACCTCGCGCATGGCGCGCGAACGCGACGGCAGCTTTACGGCCGCCAGCATTCCTGGCGTGACCGGCAACTTCCCCCGCGTGGACCTGTTCCTGCGGCAACCGGCAGGCGCCAAGACGGGAAAATTATTACCAACAGGCAATGCGCAGGATGTGCTGCACGGTTATGTGGTCTCGTGCGTGGATGTGGCCGTGCCCATGGTCATCGCGCCAGCGAGCCAGTTCGGCAAGACGGCGCACGAGTCCATCGCGGAACTGGAAGCGGACACGGCTTTCATGCAGGCGATCCGCCAGGTGTGGAGCGCGGCGGGACTGCTGATGGGCTTGCGCAAGCGCGATGGCGGCTTGATGACCTTGGAAGAGCTGGAGCGCAGCGAAACCATCCCCAAGTTCTGCATCGTGGGGCCGGCGGCGGGAGAGGGAAATATTGCTGTGCGCTACTTTACGCCGCAATCGGGCCACGCTTCGCTGGCCGTCTCGGGCGGCTGCTGCCTGGCGGCCGCGTGCCTGATACCGGGCACGGTGGCGCATGCGCTGGCGCGCGGCGTGCCGCCAGTCAAGCAAGCGGAAACAGAGATGGAACTGGGCCTAGCCAACCCGGCCGGCATCCTGGACACCACCATCGTGGCGCGCCAGGACGGGGTGACGGGCAACATCGCCATCGACGGCGCGGCCTACCGCCGCAGCGCGCAAATCTTGCTGCGCGGCCATGTTCCCCTGTACCAGCCGTCAACCGCGCTGAAGGCGTGGCTGCTGAAACAGATTTAAAGCAGGACTGGCGCCCCGCCCGTTCAAGCAATCAATCAGGTCTTCGGCAATGTCACGCCGACCTGGCCCTGGTATTTGCCGCCGCGGTCCTTGTACGAGGTTTCGCACACTTCGTCGGATTCGAAGAACAGCACTTGCGCCACGCCTTCGTTGGCGTAGATTTTCGCCGGCAACGGTGTCGTATTCGAAAACTCCAGGGTCACATAGCCTTCCCATTCCGGTTCGAACGGGGTGACGTTGACGATGATGCCGCAGCGCGCATACGTGCTCTTGCCCAGGCAAATCGTCAAGACGTTGCGGGGAATGCGGAAATATTCCACGGTACGGGCCAGCGCGAACGAGTTCGGCGGGATGATGCAATAGCCCTTGCCCGACACATCGACGAAGTTATTCGCGTCAAAATCCTTGGGATCGACGATGGTGGTGTTTATGTTGGTAAACAACTTGAACTCGTCGGCGCAACGGATGTCATAGCCATAGCTGGAGGTGCCGTAGGAAACGATGCGGTTGCCGTCGCGTTCCTTGACCTGGCCCGGTTCGAACGGCTCGATCATGCCCGTTGTTTCCGCCATGCGGCGTATCCATTTATCGCTTTTAATCGTCATCGCAGGGGTATCTTTCTAGAATATCGAATGGCTGGGGCGGCGCGCCAGGTGCAGGCGCGGCCCGAATGGCAGGATTTTACGCGAAAATCCGCCGCTGTTGGCCCCCATCCCCTGAAAATCCTTGGCGGAAGGCTATTGTTTCGCCAGCAATGCCGTGATCATCTCGCGCACCACTTGCGCCGTCAGTTCCGGGTTTTCCATGGGAAACAGATGGCCGCCCGGCACCTGGCGGAAAAACTTGCCGACCAGCTTGCGCGTGGCCGTCAAGCCCGCCTGGCGGCATTCCACCGATTCCGTGCCGCCGATAAAACCGATGGGCACGGGCAAACCATCCTTGACGAGGCCGCCGATATGGTGCGGCAAGCTGCGGTAGACCTGCGTTTCCACTTCGCGCGTAAACCGCAGCTGCACCCCGTCCGGATGGGGAGCCAGGCCGCTGTCGATGTAATCGCGCAAGACTTGCGGCGCCCAGATGGCGAACATGTCCTTGGCCGCGAAGTGTTCATATGCGGCTTGCGCATCGGGCCACAGCTTGCGCCGCCTGGCGGAAAAACGCGAGGGGGAAAACCGCTCGCCCAGCGCCGTGTTGCGCGCCAGGCGCACCAGCAAGGCGCGCCAGCCCGCCACCACGGGCGAATCGAGCAAGACCACGCAACGCACCAGGTCGGGCCGCTGCTTGGCCACCATCACGCTGAGCATGCCGCCCAGCGAATGGCCGACGAGGATCACGGGCGCGCTGTAGCGGCGTTCCAGGTCGTCGATGTACTCGCGCACCAGCTCGGGCCAGCCCGTGCTGACGGGGTAATCCGGATCGTGCGCATGCATGTCAAGCGCCTGCACGGTGTAGTGCTGGCCCAGCAAGCCGAACAGCTTGCGGTAGGTGCCGGCAGGGTAACTGTTGGCGTGGGCAAAGTGCAGTTGCGGGAGGGTCATCGTGGGGCGGTGCCGGTGAATGCGATAGGCAATTGTAATGGCATGCCGGCAAGACGGATCAGAGGAAGACCTCTAATTTGCGGGCTGGCAGCGGGCGCGCTGGCGCCATGCCGGGCACGAACGAGGCCAGTACGTCGCCCAGCTCGGCGTTGGAATCGACCACGCAAAAAGCATCGTCAAACGCATGGTGACGGTTCATGGGATTGCGCACGACGATGCATTCCAGCCCGGCCGCCCTGGCGGCGCGCAAGCCGCGCGGCGAGTCTTCCACGGCCACGCAGTCGGCGGCGGCCAGGCCCAGGCGCTGCAAGCCCAGCTGGTAGCCGTCGGGCGCCGGCTTGCTCTCGCCATACATTTCGCGCGTCAGCACGAAGTCGAAGTGGCTGAGCAGGCCCGTGGCCGCATGGCTGATGCGGAAATGTTGCTCATAGGCGCTGGTGACCACGCCCATGGCCACATGCGGGCGCAGCGCCGCCAGCACTTGCCCGATGCCGGGGATGGCCAGCTGCCCCGCCTGGCGCAGGCGTTGCGCAAACAGCTCGGTGCGCTCGGCGCGCAGGCGCTCGACCAGCTCGATGGCATGGCCCTGTCCCAGCAGCAGATGCCAGGCGCCGTAGTTATTGTCCAGGAACCAGTCAAAAAATTGCTTCGGCGTCAAGTCTATGCCGTAGGGCAAGAGCAAGTCGCGGTTGCTTTCGTAAAACAGCTGTTCGGTATCGACCAGCACGCCATCGTTGTCCCACAGCACGCCCTGGATGGTTTTCATGGCTTGTTGTCGTTCAAAAACTTACTTGAAGAAGATGTCGTAGGACAACTTCACGATCAGCAGCACCAGCAGCACGAGGAAGAGGATGCGCACGAAGGCGGCGCCGCGGCGCACGGCGATCCAGGTGCCCGTCAGGGCGCCCAGGATATTGCACACGGCCATGGGCGCTGCCACCGCGTAGACCACGTGGCCGGCGGGAATGAAGAAGGCCAGCGCGGCCACGTTGGTGGCGATATTCACCAGTTTCGAGCAGGCCGAGGCGAGGATGAAATCGAAGCCGAAGACGCGGATGAACAGGAAAATCAAAAAACTGCCCGTGCCCGGCCCGAACAGGCCGTCATAAAAGCCGATGGCGCCGCCGATGACGATGGCGAGGAGGCGCTCGCGCGGGCCGATGGGGCGCGCTTCGCGCGTCGTGCCGAAATCCTTCTTGATGAAGGTGTAGATGGCCATGATGATGATCAATACCAGCACCATGGGGCGCACCACCTGCTGCGGCACGTAGGACACGGCGGCCGCGCCGATGAAGGACATGACGAAGGCGCTGGCCACGGCGGGCAGCACCAGCAGCCACGGGATGTGCACCTTGCCGACAAAGGAGCGGGCGGCGAACGTGGTGCCGCAGGCGGACGCCAGCTTATTCGTGCCCAGCAAGGACGTCGAGGCCATGTTCGGCATCAGGTTGAACAGGGCCGGCAGCTGTATCAGCCCGCCCCCGCCCACGGCGGCGTCGATCAGGCCGGCAAAGAAGGCGAATAAACACAGCAGCGAGATGGTCAGCATGATAGGCAATATGGAATGGGCGACAGCGGCAGTATAGGCGGCAGTCACTTTTTCGGATGCAACTTCAAATTGCGGAAAACGCAATCAGGCGTAACGCTTGACGGAATGCGCCCCATGCGGTCTACTGGCCTCTTTTGCCGGGAGCGACGCGATGTCGATGAAACTGATGTGGGAGATCCGCGCCTTTTGCACCGTGGTGGAAAAGCGAAGCTTCATCCACGCGGCGCGCATGCTAGGACGCTCGCCGTCGGCCGTCACGCGCGCCATCCAGTTCCTCGAAGAAGCCATCGGCGCCGAGCTGATCCTGCGCACGCAAAAGCAGTTCACCCTGACGACGGCCGGCGAAACCTATTACGCGTCGGCCAGGCACTTACTGGAAACGCAGGCCGAGGCGGAAGAGCAGCTGGCAGAGCTGAGCAACTCGCCGCAAGGCTGGGTGCGCCTCTCGGCGCCGGAAATTTTGTCGCTGGGCTTCCTGCCGAAAGTGGTTGCGCAATTTTCGCGCGACTATCCGAACGTGTCCGTGGACATCCATTTCTCGGACAAATCGATCGACCCCATCCAGGAAAAGCTCGATTTCGCCATCCGCGGCGCCTTCCCCCAGTCGAGCGAGCTGATCGGCTATCCCCTGTGGAACTACCGCCGCTACATGTACGCCTCGCCCGACTATATCGCCCGCATGGGCGCGCCCGAGGAACCGGAAGAGCTGGCCGGCCACGACATCATCATGCACTCGGCCCCCCGCATCCTGCGCGACTGGCATTTCGTTTCCACCGAGCGCAACGTGCGCTACCAGGTGCAGCCCCGCTTCCGCTTCACTTCCGGCATCGCCACCTTCCAGGCGGCCCTGGAAGGCGCCGGCATCGTGCGCCTGGCCAGCTGGCTGGCCGAGCCGTTTGTCGCCGCCGGCACCTTGCGCCGGGTCTGCACGGCATACCGGCTGACCTCATCGAAGGAGCTGGACCCGAGCATCCATGCCGTGTATGGCACGTCGAGGATGGCCAAGGGGGCGCGGCTGTTTCTGGAATATGTGCGGCAGCGAGGGCTGGAAATACCCGATGAACGGGCAAGTTAGCATCTATTTCGCGGCGATGACGTCGCTATACACGGCGAACTGCGCGCCGTCGAAAACAAAGGCGGCCACCTCGCGCATGCCCAGTCGTTCATGTGCGCCCAGCGAGCCGATATTGTCGCGCCGGATGAACAGCACCGCCTCCGCACCCCCATGCCGCGCCCGCATGACAGAGTACAACAGCGCCAGCAAGCCCTGCCCCCGCTCCGAGTCCGCGATGCAGACGGGGCCATACACATAGGCCTTGTCACTTCCCCGATACGCGGCCAGCATGGCCAGCACCACGGGCGCCTGCGCGGCGGCAGCTGCAGCGCTGAACAACACGCCAACGACAGGCCCGTCCGCTGCGCGCCGCGCCACAATGACGGGCGATTCGCCATCCGCCATGCTGGCCACCTTGTCGCGCGAAAACTCGCCCGTCAGGCTGCCGCCGTGCGATGGGGAATTAGCTTGCAACAAGGTCGTGATGGCGTCGATGTCGGCGGCCTGGGCCAGGCTGATCAGATAATGGCTGCTTAAATGTAACAATCAACGCTCCTCGATTGGGTTCTTCCGTTGAGATGCTGCTGAAGCGAATATGAAAACAGCTAGTGTGCAACTGCACAGTCCGCCACCTTGCTGGCCTTGGCGGCATCGGCCACCTGTACGGCGCTGCGCTTGACATCTCCCCACAGGTAAAAGATGAGAAAAATTCCCACCAGTGGAAAAATAAAGTGCAGGACCTCGTACTTTTTTTGCGGTGCAGGACACTCTTCGCCAGCGCAGCTCTTCTTTCGCCATAGCCCCACCACGCCGTAGCGACATAAATAAATAACTGCGTTCATCGTCACTGCGAGTAGCCACACTATCGAAATAATAAGGAGGCTGAATAACCATTGTCCGATATTCGGCAGAAAACTCTTCGTCAGCACGTCCGAAAAGACGAGCGACAATAACATCCCGATGCTAATTGACACTGTATGCGAGATGCCATGTATGACAGGCACCAGCACTTTCTGCCTGAAAAAATGCCCCCACTCGGCAGTCAACAACATGGTGCATGCCGCCAGA
This sequence comes from Janthinobacterium sp. GW823-FHT03B06, assembly GCF_058796955.1. Classification (NCBI taxonomy): domain Bacteria; kingdom Pseudomonadati; phylum Pseudomonadota; class Betaproteobacteria; order Burkholderiales; family Oxalobacteraceae; genus Janthinobacterium; species Janthinobacterium sp. GW823-FHT03B06. The sequence goes on along the minus strand of NZ_JBXAJE010000001.1, from coordinate 386,132 downwards.
AAAAGGACAAGATCGAACAAGGGTGCTGGAATATCCTGGTAATGCACAATGAATTTGCGCTGTAGCGATTTGGCCATGTCATTGACAGGCTGATCAATCGTAAATTGCAATCCAAACAAGATCAAGCCAGTAAACAAGCCGCTCGCGATACCAATACCCGTATGCTGTATCGCCTGCGCCAACGCTGGCGAAATCCCCTCCACATAACGTAACCCTTGATCCCACCGAATCAAACGCAAGCGCCGGTAAGCAGCGTCGGCCTTCGCCAGCAAGCGCTCGAAGGGATTGCATTCATCGCACATGATGGGTCTCCTGTCCGGCATCCGATTAGGCGCACTGCCTTATCGCACATGCCAGTACCGTGGCCGGCTGGCCCGGTACAACGTCGCATCGATATCGTCGCCAAATTCCAGCACCACCGCCCCCGTCACATCCGTGCGCAGCCGCGCAATGCCCATGTCGCCATAGCGCGCATACACTTGCGGCTTCGGATGTTTATAGCGGTTCCGGTGTCCGACCTGGAAAATTGCCAGGGCCGGATGGACGGCATTCAGGAAGGCCGGTGTCGACGAGGTGCCGCTGCCGTGGTGCGGCGCCAGCAGCACGTCGGCGGCCAGGTCGCCATCGGCCGAGCGCGCCAGCAACTGTGCTTCCTGCGCCGCCTCGATGTCGCCGGCCAGCAAGATGGCATGCTTGCCTGCCGTGATTTTCACGGTGCAGCTGCGGGCGTTCGGCGTCAAGCTGATGTCCGTGTGGCTGGCGGGCAATGGGTGCAGCATGGCAAAGTGCACGCCTTCCCAGGTCCAGCTCTGGCCGGCCACGCAGTGCAGATACGGACGCCCGGCTTGCCGCCGGGCCTCGACGGCCGGATGGCCATCGAACAGCGACGAGGCAAGCCAACCCACTTCCACGTTCTCCAGCAGAGAAATAGCGCCGCCCGCGTGATCGAGGTCGCTGTGGGAAATGATCACGCCGTCGAGCGTAGCGATGCCCCGTGCGCGCAGATACGGCACGATGACACGGCTGGCGCCGTCGGAATCGAGGCTGTAGGCGGGCCCCGTGTCGTACAACAAGCGGTGTCCATGCGTTTCCACCAGCACGGCCATGCCTTGTCCCACATCAAAGGCCGTGATCCACATCTGGCCCGGTGGCGGGCTGGACGGCAAGGCCGTCAGCAGTGGCAGCCAGCCCAGCATGCCCGCCCAGCGATGCGGCCATCCGCGTGGCGCCAGCAGCCAGGCCGTGCCGAACAATGCCCAGCAAAAACTCCACCATGGCGGCGCGGGCGCCGTCCACACGGCAAAACGGCGCGCACCGAGCCAGTCCAGCACCTGCGCCAGCATCTGCACGATGGCATGCGCCAGCAGCAACAACCCGTCGCACAAAGGCGCCGGCAGCAAACTGCCCGCCAGCGACAAGGGCGTGACGACCAGGCTGATGACGGGTATGGCCAGCGCATTCGCCACGGGGGACACGAGCGAGACTTGCGAAAACAGCAGCATCGTCAACGGCACCAGCCCCACCGTCACCACGTATTGCGTATGCGCACCGAGCGCCACGGCCGCGCGCAGGCGGCGCCAGCGGCTGGCGTTCTCCGGCAAAGGCGCCGTGGTGCGGCCTGCCGTCGCGTACAGCATGGTGGCAACGGCGCCGAACGACAGCCAGAAACCGGGCCACAGCACGGCCCAGGGATCGAGCAGCACGACCACGCCCAGCGCCAGGCACAGGATATGGACGATGCTGGTGATGCGCCCCAGCCACAGGGCCAGCGCCACCACCAGCAACATATATAAAGTGCGCTGCGCGGGCACGCCGAAGCCGGCCAGCAGCACATACACCAATGCCGCCAGCGCGCCAGCCAGCGCCGCCACCTTTTGCGCCGGCAGCAGCAAGGGCAGCTGCCGGTCCGTGAAAAACGAGCGCCGCCACAGCGCGCCCGCACCGAGGGCGAACAGACCCGCGATCATCGTGATGTGCAGGCCGGAAATCGAGATCAAATGACTGACGCCCGTGCGGTTGAACACCTGCCAGTCCGACTGGGGAATGGCGCGCTGATCGCCCACCACCAGCGCCACGATCACGCCCGCGTATTGCTTGCCATCTAAACTGTGCGCGATGCGCGCGCGCAAGGCCGCGCGGCTGGCCTCTACCACGTTGCCGAAACCGGGCACGAAGGCCGCCAGGCGGACGTTCGGCGTGTCCGCGCGCGGCTGCGGCCGCACGTAACCGGTGGCGCGCACGCCCTGCTCCAGCAGCCACGCTTCGTAGTCGAAGCCCATGGGATTCGCGTTGCCATGCGGGCGCTGCAGGCGCACCGTCAGCCGCCAGCGCTCGCCAGGCTGCACGTCGCCCACCTCGTTCGTCACCTCATCGCGAAAGCCCGCGTACCAGGACAGGGCGATCAGGGGAGGCACCTTTGCATTGAGTGCCTTCTCCACGGCAAAATTGAAGCGCACGCCCTGCTCGAAGCGGTACGGCAAGCTGACCACCGTGCCCGTCACGACGATGTCCTGCCCCTCGTCGGCCAGCGCCAGCTGCGGCGCCATGGCGGACTGGGCCAGCCAGGCGGCCCAATAAAAGCCCAGCCCCACGCCGGCCGAGAGCGCAATAGCGGAACGCCAACCGGAACGCCAGCGCGCGTGTCGGCACAACAGCCACGCCATCAGCAGCGCCGCGCCAGCGATCACCGACAGCAGCGCGCCCGCGTGCGGCGGCAAGCTTGCCTGCGTCTGCAACCAGGCGGCGCCAGCGGCAAAGCCGAGTATCAGGGTGCGCATGGGAAGGCAGGATCAAGGCAAAATCCGCTCGCTGCGAAAGGGACTCAACTAATGTGATCGTTTTCCACGCCTTGCCGTCTGATCTGGCGCAAAGGTGCACTGGATAAGAACGCTCATGCACTGCATCCACCAGCTACGCCTTGTCCTATGCCGTACTGACCGACCTCGTGTCGGTCAGCAATAACCCCTTGGCGGTGATCGACCTGGCCTGCGGCGAAGGTCATGCGTTCATGGACGCCGCAGCGCCGCTGCAAGCCGGCGACGGATTGATCGCCACCGGCTGGGGGCTACGCGCCGTGCGCGCACGGGCAGCCTGAACTGCCATCGGCGCCATGGCTTGCTGGCGTCAGCGGCAACAGGCTACGATAGTGGCTGCCGCAGCGCGCAGTATTCCTCCCGTCAATTGCAGGATTGCAGGCAGGCGGACCGCTCGGCGCCGCACTCGGCTTGAGCGGTACCGGCGGCGATGCAAGCCCGCCATTCGGCAGCGCAGGCGCTATAGCAGCTGGCAAAGGCTGGCGTCGCAGTCACCGCCAAACCGAGACCTGACGCAAAAAGAAATGCAGCGAGCTTTTTATTCATGGAGTTCTCCCAAAGTCGGATGGCTGATGAATCCCCGCGCGCGCCATCCTCTGGCGCAGGGCCACATACACAGGTATGTCGGGTGTCATCGCGCGCTGGTCGTACGTCAGCGCGAAATGGAAAATCCTGCGGCCTCCAGCGTATCCTGGAGCACCGTCAAATCAAAGCCGTGCATATCAACGGCACGCCCCAGCCGATAGCCAGAGCGGCATCCAGAATAATGCCGCACGTCGCCGTCAATTTCAGATATTTTAAAAAGATACCAAAATATCCCTGCAAAATCTGAACCCATGATCAGCTCGCCATTATTAATTGTCAAGACAATTCAATTCATTGCGCGCCATCGGCCAATTCTTCACACAATGAAAAATACAGGCGCGATACGTATATCATCACCCTGGCTATCGATAAAAACATACTCTTTGTTACCATCGGCGCCACGGCAATTGAAATTTTAATGTTAAATTCAAAAATATAACAAAATTAATAAAAAGACATTCATGTAAATTCCAGCCGAATAAAAATGTCGCAGGAAAAAACCGATAAGCGCAAAGCACCGGATATCGGATTCCCATTTCGCGTTCAAGCAAGATGATTGGCAAGCAGGCGGCAGCGCCGCCCTCCATGGTTGCGAGGCTTATCCGCCTCAGGGAATCATCGTTTTACAGATCAGCGCTCGTGCGGCAGCGGCACCGTGCGCCGGGGGAAAATCTTTACCCTGCGCACGGTATAATCGGCCTCGCTTACTTTAACACCCAGGCACGACATGACTTCCTCCGCACTTCCTCCCGATACTTCCACCGACCTTTCCGACAGCAGCGAAGACAATAACGACGCCACCCTGGTCGCGGAACTGGGGGAGCTGGCCGAGCATATCCGCCTGGTCAAGATGGAAGGCCGCGTCTTCGTGCGCTTTTCCGGCGTGGTCAAGGCCGGCCACCTGGTGGTGCCGTATGCACTCGTGCCTGCACAGGGCGTGCTGGCGCGGCCGGCCAAATGGCGCAAGATGGACCGCGAGACCAAGCTGGCGCTGGTGCGCGAGCGGGCCAGCGCGGCCGTCTTCGAGGAGCTGCGCCAGCACGTGATCGATTTCGTCGCCGATATCGCGGGCCTGAGCGAGGATGTAGACACGGACCCGATGGTCTTCCTGCACACGCTGGCCGACATGCAGACGTCGGAGCCGGCCGGCATGGTCTTCGACCGCATCCGCCAGCGCTTCAACCACGCCATCGAGCGCCAGCAGGAGGAACAGCACGCGGCACGCACGCGCCAGAGCATCAACCTGGCCGAGTATCCCGCCTCGTTCGAGATGGCGCGCCGCCTGCCGCGCCGCTTCATCGCCCTGCTCGGACCGACCAATTCCGGCAAGACGCACCGCGCCATGGAAGCGCTGGTCAAGGCAAAGAGCGGCATCTACCTGGCGCCATTGCGCCTGCTGGCCCTGGAAAACTACGAACGCCTGCAGGAAGCCGCGCCGCACGGCAAACCGCTGGCCGTGAGCCTGATCACGGGCGAGGAACGCCGGGTCGTCGACGGCGCCACGCACGTGGCCAGCACGGTGGAAATGCTGGATACGAAAACCGTCGTCGAAGTGGCCGTCATCGATGAGATCCAGATGCTGGCCGACCCGGACCGGGGCGCCGCGTGGACGGCGGCCGTCTGCGGCGCACCGGCCCACACCGTCTACCTGGTAGGGGCGCCGGAAGCGCGGCGCGCCATCGAGGCGCTGGCCGAACGCCTGGACTGCCCGCTGGAAGTGCACGTCCTGAAACGCATGGCGCCCCTGTCGATGGAGCCGACGGCCGTGCGCAAGGTGCGCAACCTGCGCCGCGGCGACGCCGTCATCGCCTTTTCGCGCCGCGAAGTGCTGATGTGGCGCGACATGATCACGGAAACGGGATTATCGGTGGCCACCGTCTACGGCAACCTGTCGCCCGAAGTGCGGCGTGCGCAGGCGCAGCGCTTCCGCGACGGCACGGCCGATATCGTCGTCGGCACGGATGCGCTGGCGATGGGCCTGAACATGCCGATCGCGCGCATCGTCATGACCACCTGCGTCAAATACAATGGCCGTGAAGAGGAAGAGATTTCGGCCGCGCTGGCGCGCCAGATCGCCGGACGCGCGGGCCGCTATGGCGTGCATGAAGAGGGACTCGTGGCCGGCTACGACAACGAGACGCATGAAGTGATGCGCGCGCTGCTGAAGGAAAAGCTGCACCCGCTGAACACTAGCGGCTTTGCCGTGGCGCCCTCGCTCGAACATCTGCACCGGATTTCGTCGGTGACGGGAGAGCTGTCGCTCAGTAAACTGCTGCGCCGCTTCATCCACAATATCGACGTGCCGGACGGCTTCTTCTTCCCGCGCATCACGGAAGACCAGAAGGAGCGCGCCGTTTGGCTCGACACCCTGCCCCTGTCCGTGGCCGACAAATTTACCTTGTCGCTGGTGCCGATATCGAGCAAGGTGCCCTCGCTGCAGACGGCGTGGGAGCACTGGGCGAAGAATCTGTCGCAGGGAAAAACGAGCACCTTGCGCCAGCACGCGCACGGCGGCGGCACGCAGAATCTGCAGCAGGTGGAAGACACTTGCCGCTACTATTCCGCGTATGCCTGGCTCAGCTACCGCCTGCCCGAATTCTTCCCCGATATCGCGGTGGCGCAACACCTGTCGCGCGATGCGTCCGAGCGCGTCGATTCCATCCTGCGCGCGCACAATGCGGCCTCGCGCGGACGGTCGAAGAAGTTCAAATAAGCGTCACCTGACGGGCCAGAACCAGACCTCGCCGCAATCCCAGTAGCATTCGCTGCCGCAGACCTTCACGCCGATGGAGGGCAGCAGGATGTCGATATGCCCGCCCGCGCCGCCCAGGTAGCCGGGAATGCGGAAGAAGGCGACGACGCCCTGGCGCTGGCCGATGCCTTCCATGGCGTCATCCCCGGTAAATTTTTCGGGCGCGCCAAACATCGAGGGGCTGGCCAGCATGTGCGACAGCTTGGCCTGCCCCGGTTCGATCAGCGCGCCCTTGAATGCCCCCTTGCGTATCGCCATGCGACCCTTGACCTGGACCCCGGCCTTGATCAGGGCCAGGCTGACGCGGATGGCGCAGGTGTTGGCAAAGCTGTCCTTGCCGATCAAGTCTTCCCAGCCGATTTCGCGGAACAGGGCCGCCTGGTCGACGGCCGCCACGCTGGAGTAATTTTCACGCAGCTTGATGAATGCAGGTTTCACGTCAGCCTCCCGTCATCCCTGGTCGACAGGGAACATCAGGCCGATTGTAGGAGGATGCGGCGGCTCCGCACTGAGCGAGATCAAGCGTAAACCGACCGCACCTGTAACGCCAACAATGACGTCGGATTACGCGCGGCATTGCCACGCCAATCCGACCTACTTGAGCATGTAGGTCGGCTTAGGCCAAAGGCCATAAGCCGACACCCGCCGCAACGCCAGCGAGGACGTCGGATGAAGGCCGCTTACGGTTTGCCCGCCTCGTAGTGCAGCTTGAGCACCAGCCCATTATGGTCGTCGGCCATATAGATGTCGCCATCCTGGCCCTGCTTGACGTCGACGGGCGCGCCCCTGCCCTGCTTGCCCTTGCGCTCCCAGTTGCTGATCAATTCAACGGACTTGCCCAGCGGCGCACCGGCCTTGTCGGGCAGCAGGGCCACCAGGCGGTGGCCGTTGCTGCGGTAGCCGTGGTAGCCGATGATCAGGCTGTTCTTGTACAGCGCCGGGAAGCGGCTGGCCGTATAAAAGGTCATGCCCAGCGGCGCCGCATGGCCGGGCAGCAGGCGCTCGGGCGCCGCAAATTGGGCGTCGCAAGCCGTCTTCGGATATTCGGGACTGGCCACATTGTCGTCGTAGCAGTACGGCCAGCCGTAGTGCCGGTCGGACTTGATCAGATTCAGTTCCTCATGCGGCAGGTTCTCGTCGCTTTTGATCTGTGGCATGGCGGCCTGGATGGCGTCGCGCGCGTTTTCCGCCTGCCACAGTTCGCCCGTGGCAGGATGAAAGGCCAGCGCCATCGAATTGCGCAAGCCGCGCGCATGCGTGCGCCAGCTCGTCACGGTACCGCCCGGCCATGCCATCGTGTATTCGCGGATGGCGCCCAGCGCTTCCGGACCTTCCGCCGAAGGACATGCCTTGGCCGGATCGGGCGCCTTGCCATCGTTCTCGCAATGGTCGGTGCTCGAACCCACGTTCACGTACAGGTCGCCCTTGGGACTGAAACGCATGTTCGTCAGCAGATGCAGGCCGAGGCCCGGCAGGCGCGGCGTCTTGGCCGTGCCGCCGATCACGTCGGTGATGGCGCGGGCGGGGTCGCGCAGGTCGAAGCGGAAGATGCGTCCCACCTCGCCCACGTAGACCAAGCCGTCCGGCCCCTGCACGATGCCGTTCGGGCGGTCGAGCTTGTCGAGCAGCAGCTTGCGCTCGTAGCCCGGACCGGCCGCCTTGCGCTGCAACAGCCACAATTTACCCTGCTTCGGCGCCCATCCCGTCATGTCCGTGACGAGGATGTCGCCATTCGTCAGCGGCAGCACGCCACGGGGAAATTTCAGGCCGTCGGCCAGCACGGCCACGCAAAAGCCGGCCGGCGTGGTCACGTCGAGGCGCGGCATGCCGTCGCACGGGGCATTGACGGCCGCCAGGGCGGGCGCCAACGCGCTGGAAAGGCAGGCTGCCAGGGCGCCCGCAAGCATTTTCTTGTTCATGGTTTCACTCCATCAGGGGTAATCGAGGCAGTACGGCACGCGCGTTGGCGCTGGTTTGCGCCGCCACGTCGGCAAGTTCCAGGCCGCGCAATTCGGCCAGCACGGCGCCGATGCGGGGCAATTCTTCGGGGCTGTTGCGGCCCGGGTGGATCCAGCTGGGCGAAATATCGGGCGCGTCCGTCTCCAGCACGATGGCGTCCAAAGGCAGGTCGCTCGCCATGCGGCGGATCTGCAAGGCGCGCGTAAACGTCATCGCGCCGCCGAAACCGAGCTTGAAACCAAGATCGATATAGCCCTGCGCCTGCTGGAAGCTGCCGTTGAACGCATGGGCGATGCCGCCGTTCGGGCGGATCTGGCGCGCGTGCTTGAGGACGATGTCCTGCGAGCGGCGCACGTGGGCCAGCACGGGCAAATCGAAGTCGCGGGCGATTTTCAGCTGCTCGCGCAAAAAATGCTCCTGCTTGGCGCGCATGGCCGGTTCGCACAGCATCGGGAGGAAGAAATCGAGGCCGATCTCGCCGATGGCGACAAAACCCGGGTCATGCATGGCCAGCGTCACGGCTTCGCGCAGTGCGATCAGATCGTCTTCCGTGGCCTGCGGCACGTAGATCGGGTGGATACCGAGCGCATAGCAGGCGTTGGGCGCCGCCGCCAGGTCGCGCACGATGGCGAAATTGGCCCGTTCGACGGCGGGAACGACGATCATGCCCACGCCCTGCTGCTGCGCGCGCGCCGCCACCTGCAGCGATTCGCTGCCGAATTCATGCGCGTCGAGGTGGCAGTGCGTGTCGATCCACATGGCGGCTCCTTAGTACTGGTACGGCTGCAGCCCTTCGTCCGTCAGGCGCAGCACGCGGTCGCAGCGCCTGGCCAGCTCGATATCGTGCGTGACGATGACGAAGGCCGTGCCCAGGGTGCGCGACAGTTCCAGCATCAGGTCGAAAATCTGTTCAGCCGTGGCGTGATCGAGGTTACCCGTCGGTTCATCGGCCAGCACGCAGGCCGGCTGCGTGACGAGGGCGCGGGCCAGGGCCACGCGCTGGCGCTCGCCGCCCGACAATTCACCGGGCGTGTGCGTGACGCGCTTGGCCAGGTTGACGCGCGTGAGAATCTGCTGCGCCAGCTCGGTGGCGGGCGCGCGCTTCATGCGCCGTATCATCAGCGGCATGGCGACGTTGTCCAGCGCCGAGAACTCGGGCAGCAGGTGGTGGAACTGGTAGACGAAGCCCAGCGAGGCGTTGCGCAAGTCGCCGCGCGCCTTTTCGCTGAGAGTGGCGAAATCCTTGCCCAGCAGGGTCACCTTGCCGCTGGTGGGTGTATCGAGCCCGCCCAGCAGGTGCAGCAGGGTCGATTTGCCCGAGCCGGAGGCACCGACGATGGCGACGCGCTCGCCGCGGTGCACGTCGATATCGATGCCGGCCAACACCTGCACCTTGTAGCTGCCCTGCGTAAAAGTCTTGCCCAGGCCACGGCAGCTAAGGACGGCGGAATCGGCGGAAGTGCCGTTGGAGGCAGGTTTGTTCAGATCGGTCATGGTCGTATTCAGTGGTTTATTCATAGCGCAGGGCTTCCGCAGGTTTGACGCGGGCAGCCCACCAGCTTGGGTACAGGGTCGCCAAAAAGGCGAGGATCACGGCCAGCACGCCGATCTTGGTGACGTCGGGCCAGCGCAGGTCGGACGGCACGGTGCTGATGAAATAGATGTCCTTGGAGAGGAACTGCACGCCCAGCAAATGCTCGATGAAGGGCACGATGACGTCGATGTTCATCGCCACCAGCACGCCGCCGGCCACGCCCAGGATCGTGCCCAGGATGCCCACCAGCGCGCCCTGGATCATGAAGATCTTCATGATGGAACGGGGCGAGGCGCCCAGGGTGCGCAAAATCGCGATATCGGCCTGCTTGTCCGTCACCGTCATCACCAGCGTCGAGACGAGGTTGAAGGCGGCCACGGCGATGATCAGGGTCAGGATGATGAACATCATGCGTTTTTCCGTCTGCACGGCGGCAAACCAGTTGGCGTTCAGCTTGGACCAGTCGCGCAGCCACAGGTCGCCCGGCATGGTTTTCTTCAGTTCCGCCGCCACTTGCGGCGCCTGGTTCATGTCGGCCAGGCGCAAACGCAAGCCGGACGGGCCGTCGAGGCGCAGCAGGCGCTGGCCGTCTTCGATATTGATGAAGGCCAGACCGGCGTCGAATTCATTGTGGCCCGCCTGGAAGATGCCGCTGACGGTAAAGCTGCGCATGCGCGGCAGCACGCCGGCCGGCGTGACCTGGCCCTGGGCCAGCATCAAGGTGACTTTTTCGCCGAGGTTGACGCGCAGGGCGCGCGCCAGCTCGATGCCCAGCACGATATTGAAGGTGCCCGGCTGCAGCGCCTTGAAGCTGCCCATGCGCGTCTGGCCGGCCACGTCGGACACGTTCGGCTCTTCCTCGGGCAGCACGCCGCGCACGATGGCGGGGCGCAGCGCATCGTCGCGCAGCAGCATGCCCTGCGTTTCCACGAATGGCGCGGCGCCCTTCACGGCCGGATTCTTGAACGCTTGCGCCGCTTCCGCGCGCCAGTCGGGCATGCTGCCGCTGTTGTCGAACACTTCCACGTGGGCCAGCACGGACAGCATGCGGTCCGTCACTTCCTTCTGGAAGCCGTTCATCACGGACAGCACGACGATCAGCGCCGCCACGCCCAGGCCGATGCCGGCCATGGAAATGAGCGAGATGAAGGAAATAAAACTGTTGCGGCCACTGCGCTTGCCGGCCCGTGTGTAGCGCAGGCCGACCAGCCATTCGAAGGGAAGATTTTTTAACATGCTCATTAATTCGTTAATTCTTATGTATGCAACATATCATCGCGTTAGCCCGTGCAACGAAGGGCTGGGGTCAGACCCGGCGGGTCTGACCCCGGTTTTACAAGCCGCTTATTCGTAGCGCAGGGCCTCGGCCGGCTTGACACGCGCGGCGCGCCAGCTCGGGTAGATGGTGGCCACCAGCGCCAGGCCAAAGGCGATCAGGCCGATCTGCGCCACGTCCAGCCAATGAACGTCCGACGGCACGGCGCTGATCTGGTAGATTTCCTTGGAGATAAAGTGCAGGCCGAAGATGCCTTCGATGAAGGGCACGATGACGCCCACGTTCAGCGCCAGCACGACGCCGCCGATGACGCCCAGGGCGCTCCCCAGCAAGCCCACCAGCGCGCCCTGGATCATGAATATCTTCATGATGGAAAACGGCGAGGCGCCCAGGGTGCGCAGGATGGCGATATCGGCCTGCTTGTCGGTGACCGACATCACCAGGGTCGAGACGAGGTTGAACGCGGCCACGGCGATGATCATGCTGAGGATGATGAACATCATGTTCTTCTGGCTTTGCACCAGCGCATACCAGCTGGCACTGGCGCGCGACCAGTCACGCATCCACAGCTGGCCCGGCATCGCGGCTTTCAGTTCGCGCGCCACCTGGGGCGCCTTGTTCATGTCGTGCAGGCGCAGACGCAGGCCGGACGGGCCGTCGAGCTGCAGCAGCTGCTCCGCGTCCTGCATGTTCACAAACGCCAAGCTGCCGTCGAGTTCATTGTGGCCCGCCTCGAAGATGCCGGCCACCTTGAGCGCGCGCATGCGCGGCATGACGATGCCGTTGGCCGGGTCGCCCGCCCGTGGCTCGCGCTCGAGCATCAGGGTGACGTTCTGCCCCACTTTCACGTCGAGCGCCTTGGCCAGGTCGATGCCCAGCACGATGTTGTAGGAACCGGGAGTCAGCGCATCGAAACTGCCCTGCTTCATCTGCGCTGCCACGCTGGAGACGGTGGCTTCCTGCTGCGGCAGCACGCCGCGCACGACGGACGGGCGCATGGTTTCGTCATTGAGCAGCATGCCCTGGGTTTCCACGAACGGCGACACGGCCTTCACTTGCGGGTTGGCGTAGGCGGCGCGCTCCTGCGCCTGCCAATTGGGCATGGAACCGCTCGTGTCGAACACCTCGACGTGGGCCAGCACCGACATCAGGCGGTCGGTGACTTCCTTCTGGAAGCCGTTCATGACGGAGAGGACGACGATCAGGGCGGCCACGCCCAGGCCGATGCCGGCCACGGAAATGAGAGAGATGAAGGAAATGAAGCTGTTGCGGCCACTGCGTTTCCCGGCGCGCGTATAGCGCACGCCGACCTGCCACTCAAAAGGAAATTGTTTGATGATGCTCATGCGCTCCCGCGACAACGATGATATGCGAGCGCGCAGTGTGCCACACAATGGGCATTTCATGCATGATCTCTGCGTCATCTCTGTGTGAAACCGCGCACGCCGGCGCTATTTTACCTCCTGCGCCAGGCCGAAAACCCGCAGCAGCTGCCCCGCCAGCGCATATTGCCGCATCTGCGCCAGGGTCAGACGGTGCAGCTGGTCGATGCGCCGCTGCTGTATCGTGAAATAGCTGTCGCGCGTCTGGATGACCTGCTGCAGGTTGCGCCGGCCCGCCTCGTACTGGATGGTCCCGCCGCGCACGACGAAGGCCATCTTCTTTTCCTGCTCGTCAAGCAGGGCCAGCGTGCGCTGCGCATTGGCGATGCGCGGCAGCATGCTGGCCAGGTCGGCGCGCGTGCCCTGCTCGGCGCGCGCCACGTCCGCCTCGGCCGCCTGGGCGCGGCTGATGCTTTCGTCGCGCTGCGCCAGGCTGCCCCCGCCGAGCGGGATTTCCCAGGAGACCCCCACCGACCAGCCCCGCTGCTGGATGGTCGACGGCGGCGGCGTGGTCTTGTTATTGAGCAGATGGCTGACATTCAGATCGATTTTGGGGGCCAGGGTGGCCGCCACGCCACGCACGCGCAACTGGGCCGCGGCGGCCCGCTCGCGCGCGGCGCGCAACTGCGCCTGCTGCGTATCGGCATTCTCCAGCGCCTGCGCCGGCAGCGGCGCAAAGGCGAAATCGGCAAACTGCGCCACCGGCTCGAAGGCCAGCGCCTCGAGCTTGATGCGCGCCGCCTGCTGGTCCGTCAGCAAGCCGTCGTGCACCAGTTCCGCGTCCAGCTGCGAACTTTGCGCCAGTTCGCGGTCCACTTCCGACGATTTGCCCAGTTCCGCCTGGCGCGTCACCTGCCGCACCAGCTGCGTCACGTCGCGCAGGCGTTCCTGCGACTGCTGCAGGCTGCGTTCCAGGCGCTGCATGTCGAAATATGCTTCGGCCAGCTTTTCCGCGCTTTCCGCGCGCGCGCGCTCCACGTCGAAAGCGGCGCCCGCCATCTCGCGCTCGGCCGCATCGAGTTCGGCGCGGTCGGCGCCGCCGTTGTACACGTTCCAGCGCACGCTCGCTTCCACCTGGTGCGTGCGGCGCTCGACCTCCAGCGTCCCATCGAGGTCCTTGCTGCGCCCCCGCGTCGCCTGCAGCGCCGCAGTGGGAAACAGGCGAGAACGGGCCTGCTTGTAGCGCGCTTCGGTGGCGGCCAGCGCCGCCTGCGCCGCAATCACCTGCGGATCGCGCGGCACGGCGCGCGCCAGCAAGGCAGGCAAGCCGCGCGCGGACTGCGCCTGGAAAGTGGCCGGCGGCGCGGACTGGGCCGCCGCGTTTGCGCAGGCCAATGCCATGCAAATCAAGAAGGCACGCATCACCGCTCCTGCAGGGAAGACTGCAAGCCGCGCAGCACGGGCTTGAACACATATTGCAGCACCGAGCGGCGCCCCGTCAGGATGCCCACGTCGACGGGCATGCCTGGCGTGACCGGCAATACCTTGCCGTGCGCCGTCAGCTGGCTGCGGTCGGTGCTCAGCTGCACCTCGAAGTACGGTTCGTTGCGTTCGTCGGGAATCGCGTCCGCCCCCACGCGCACCACTTGCGCCTGCATGCGGCCGTAGGTGGTGGCGTCGTACGCCAGCACATTCGCCGACGCGCTCTGTCCCACATGGATAAAACCGATGTCCGACGGTTTCACGCGCACGGAGATCAGCATTTCCGAATCGGCAGGCACGATTTCCAGGATAGGTTTACCCGGCTGCGCCACGCCGCCGACGGTTGCCACCAGCACGCGGTTGACGACGCCGTCGACGGGCGCCGTCACGTCGCGCCGGCTCACCTGGTCCTGCTGGCCTTTCACGGTGCTGGCCAGGGCGCCGGCCTTGGTCTCATACTCGCTGCGCTGCGCGCCCCACTGGCCGCGCATGCGCGCTTCCACTTCGCCCGCCTGCGCCTGTGCCTCGGCCAGGGTGGCCGTCAGGCGCGGCACGGAGGTGCGCAGGCTGTCGAGTTCCGTGCGCTGCTGCTGCACGCGCTGCTGCGCGTTCAGATAGTCGCCGCGCGAACCGGCACCCTCTTTGAAGAGCCTCTCCTCGATGGACAGGCTTTCCAGGGCGATTTTCAAGCCCGTGTCGAGCTGGGCGATGCGGCTGTGCGCCTCGGCCAGCTCGCCGCGGCGGCGCGTCACGCCTTCGCGCGCGGCCGCCGTGGCCGACGCGAATTCGCGCTGGCCGTCGCGCCACAACTGCATTTCCTTGGCGATCAGCTCGGGCGCCTCCTTCTGCCATTCCGGCGCAAACTGGGGCGTGCCGCCGGACAGCAGCGCGTCGAGGCGTGCCCTGCCCGCCAGCGCGGCCAGGCGGTTTTGCACGCTGGCGCCCAGGTTGGCCTCGTACTGGGCCGTGTCCAGGCGCAGCAGCAAGTCGCCGCGGCGCACGCGCTGGCCCGGCTTCACCAGCATTTCACGCACGATGCCCCCTTCCAGGCTTTGCACTTCCTGCAGGTGCGATGGCGGCGTGATGGCGCCCCGGCCATTCACGGACACGTCGAGCTGGGCGAACATGGCCCAGGCCAGCGCCAGCACCAGCAGCACGGACGTCAGGGCCAGCATGCGGATGACGATGCGCTGCGGTTCGCGTTCCGGATCCGGGTGGGCCGCCGGCAGCGGGCGGGCGTTCGGGGCATTGAGGGCGCTCATGCCGCCACTCCCTGTTCCACCGCAGGCTTGGCCGCCTGGCTGTTCAAGACGCGCATGACGTCGTCGCGCGGGCCGTCGGCCACGATGCGCCCCTTGTCGAAGACGATCAGGCGGTCCACCAGCGCCAGCATGGCCATGCGGTGCGTCACCAGCACGATGGTCGTCTCCTTTAAGGTACGCAGCCGCCCGATCAAGCGCTGCTCGGTGGCCGGGTCGAACATGCTGCTCGGCTCATCGAGCAGCAACATCGGCGGTTTCACCAGCAAGGCGCGGGCCATGGCCACGGCTTGCCGCTGGCCGCCGGACAGGCGTTCACCGCGTTCGCCCACTTCCGTCGCCACGCCGTTGGGTAGCTGGGTGATGATGTCGTCGAGGCAGGCCAGGCGGATGGCGTCGAGCAGGCTGGCGTCGTCGGCCTGGCTGCGTCCCAGTTCGATGTTTTCGCGCAGGGTGCCGTGGAACAGGGTCACGTCCTGCGGCACGTAGCCTATCTGGCGGCGCAGGCTCAAAGGGTCCAGCTGGGTGCTGGCCAGGTCGTCGAACAGCACGCTGCCGCTTTGCGGGCCGTACTGGTTCAGCAGCAAGCGCAGCAAGGTGCTCTTGCCGGAACCGAGCTTGCCGATCACGCCGACCCGTTCGCCGGGGCGGATGTGCAGGTTCAGCTTATCGAGCAGCGGCGGCGAATTCGGGTAGGCAAAGCCCACGTCGCGAAATTCGATGCGCCCGGACAGGGGCGGCGCCTGCAGGCTGGCCGCGTCATCGTCGGTGGGCGCTTCCATGATTTTATTGAGTGCGTGATACGACAGCTTGGTCTGCTCCCAGCGCATGATCAGGCCCGCGATCTGGCTCACGGGCGCCAGGGCGCGGCCCGTCAGCATGCTCACGGCGATGATCTGGCCCAGGGTCAGCAGATGCTCGCCCATCAGCAAGGCGCCCGTGGCCACCACGGCCACGCCGGACAGGGCCAGCACGGCCGTGTTGATGTAGTTGACCCGGCTGACGATTTCGCGCGTCTCGACGCTGTTGGCGGCGATGGCCACCGTCAGGCTTTCCCATTTGCGCCGGCTCCACGCTTCGGCGCCCAGCGCCTTGATGGTGTCGAGGCCATTCATGGTTTCAAACAGGTGCGCCGTGCGCTGCGCGCTTTCCTGCATCGAGGCGGCCACGTGGCGCGCCAGGGCCGCGCGCGAGGCGAAGGCCACCAGCAGCAGGATCGGGATGACTGCCAGGGGCACGAGCACGAGCCAGCCGCCGACCAGGGCGATCACCAGCAGGAACAGCAGCAGGAACGGCAAGTCGCCCAGGGTGGTCAGGGTGGTGGAGGCGAAGAATTCGCGCACGGATTCGAAATCGCGCACGGTATTGGCCAGGGTGCCCCCGGAAGCGGGCCGGCTGGCCGCGCGCAGGCGCAAGCACTGGGCGAAAATGTTCGACGACAGCGCCACGTCCATGCGGCGCGACGCCGTTTCCACCAGTTCGCCGCGCAGCAGGCGCAGGGCCAGCTCGAAGCCCGTCAGCACCACGACGGCGATCGTCAGCACCCACAGGCTGGACGTGGCATTGTTCGGGATCACGCGGTCATATACGGCCATCGCATAGAACGGCACCAGCGCGCCGATGACATTGAGCACCAGCGTGCCCAGCAAGGCCCAGCGGAAGACCCAGCGGTTACGGTTGAAGACATCCCAGAACCAGCGTCCCGCCACCGGCATGCTGTAAAGCAAGCTGCGCTGGTCGAAGAACATGACGGGACGCACGGCCACCCAGCGCCCATCGGGCACTTCCCGCGCCAGCGCGGCGGCGTCAAACCAGGCACTGCCTTCGATGCCGGGCACGTGGCATTCATATTTGCCATCGGCAATGGCCAGTATCACCAGCGCCTGCCCTTCCCCGTTGAGCAGCAAGGCCGGCATTTCCGTGGGACGGCGTGGCTTATCTACCGGCAACACGGTGCCGGCCAGGCTGGCCTGCGCCAGCGCCTGTTCGAGAAAGTCAGCCGTGGCCGGTGCAGCCTGGGCCGCCACGTTGGCGCGCAGGCGCTCGGCCTGCACGGCAACGCCGAAAAAGCGCGCCAGGAAGACGATGGCCTCGGCGATGGCATCGGTGGAGATGCCGGCGGAAGCGGTGGAAGTGTCGGGAGGTGGGGTCATGATGGATTCACAATAAAACGCTGCGGCGCGCCGGTCGGGCGCGCCGCAGCGGGAACGCTATCGCTTGCGCGATGAGCGATGAGCGCTGATTAATGAGTAATAATTAAGTCAGCGCGGAAGCGCCCTTGCGGCGGCGCGCCATGAAGCCCAGCAAACCCAGGCCCGCGACCAGCATGGCCCACGTCTGCGCTTCCGGCACTGGCGACACGGCCAGCAGGGTTTGCGAAGCTGGGTTGACGCTCGTCAAGCTCGTGTAGTTGTACAGGTTCTGGATGGCGCCATTGCCCGTGGCCACGCCCAACATGGTGTTGGCCTGGCTGACGACGGCGTTGCTCAGGTTTTTGAAGCGCAGGTCGCCCGTCAGCAGGTTCGTGTTGTCGTTATTCAATTCCCACAGGGCCAGCTGGAAGGCGGCGGCGCTGTTGGCGCTGGTCGACACAGCCGCGATGGACGAAGCGTAATACCCTTCATACAGGCGCTTGACGGCATCGCTGGCGGCGAAGGCGCCGCTGCTGTAGCTGTTCGAACTGTTGCTTACGGCCACATGGGGATCGAGGCAAAACGCCAGGAAGGTGTTGCTGTCGTATTTGACTTCCCACAAGGTCGGCGAGATGGCGCTGCCCGAGCCGAAGGCACCGCCAGCAGCCGTAAACAGGCTGACGCTGTGCGAATCGACGACTTGCAGATTGGAGGCGGCCAGGGCGCTGCCGCTGGCGAGGGCGAAAGCGGCTGCGGCGATGGCGCCGCGAACGATCAGGTGCATGGATTGTTTCATTGTGGTTTCCCTATTTCGATTATCAAGTGTGAAAAAAGCGTGGAAAGCGCCGGCGCCCCGTGACGGGCGCGCCGGTGCGGCATTGCCGGGCAGGCTCATGGCCCGGCAAGGGACATCAGGCAGCCATTTCCTGGGGCTGGGTATTTACGTGAGCCATGGCGCGGCGCAAGAGGTCGGCCATTTCGCACTGGGCCTGGGCTTCCGCGGCAGGGGCTGCGGCGGCGGCCGGCGCGGCGGCGACGGTGGTCACCGTGCCATCCTGGCCCAGCACCACGTCGAGCGTGCTGTCGTCGCGCAGCAGGTCGGCCATGCTGGGCAGGGTGACGCCGGCAGCGGCCGCATCCTTGGCATCGACGTTGAAATACACGTCCGTCATGTCGACCGTCTTGCCGTCGGCCAGGGTGGCGCTGCTGCGTTCGAGGTGCAGATTGCTGTTGGCGTCGAGGAAAGGCAGTTCCGTGTAGCTGACCGCCAGGCTGGCCACGCCGGCGTCGTGCAGGGACATCAGCTCGCCATCGTCCGTGACGCCATTGCTGTTGGCGTCGCGCCAGATGCGCAGCTCGGCGAACTTGTCATCATGCGCATCGACCACGCCGTCATGGTTCGAGTCATAGCTGGACAGCTTGGCGAAGCCCGTGCCCTTCTCGTTACCACCGAACAACTCGGAGATGTTGTCGATCTTGCCATTGCCATTGCTGTCGATGGCCAGCAAGCCGTCATGCGCCGAGACCCAGCCCGTCTGGATGGCGCTGCCCGTGCCCAGCAGGTCGAAGCTGCCGTGGAAGTCGGCGCGGGCGATCGTGTGCACGCCGTCACCGTTGAGGTCGATGACGATGGGCGTGATGGCCGCATCCCAGCTCATGTCGTTCTGACCCGACGCCAGCTTCAATATGTCCGTGTAGACCACGTTGGACGTCGTGCCGTTGCTGTTGACATCCGAATCGATATTGTCGTTCGTGCCCACGTTCTTCGCGCCCCATTTCCACGTATCCATGGCGTAGCCCGCGTGGTACACGCCCGACTTGTCGAACTTGAGCGAATAGCTGCCCGGATCGAGGTTGCTGAACAGATAGTTGCCGTTGGCATTCGTGTAGGTGGTGGCCAGCAGCACGCCGCTGCCCGAGTACAGCTGCACCTTGATGTTGGCGATGCCCGCCTCGTTGTAGTCTTGCACGCCGTCATGGTCGGCATCGCGCCACACCTTGTCGCCCAGGCTGGCCTTGCGGTAGATGCCCGCATCCCAGCTCATGTCGTTCTGGCCGGCGGCCAGGTTGATCAGGGACGAGCGCCCCGTGCTGACATCGACGTCGGAATCGGCCGTATCGCTGCCCAGATTGGCCTTGGTGTAATAAAAGCCTGATGGACGGATGACTTCCACCTTGTAGCTGCCGGCCGCCAGTTCGCTGAACAGGTAGTTGCCGCTGGCATTCGTCGTCGTCGAGGCGATGACCACGTTGCTGGCGTTGAGCAGGTTGACCTTCACGCCCGCCACGCCCAGTTCGCCCGCATCCTGCACGCCGTTGTAGTTATTGTCTTCCCACACGCGGTCGCCGATGGAGGCCGTGTTGAGTTTGACCAGGCCGGCATCCCAGTCCAGCTGCACATCGCCCGACTTCAAGCTAGCCCATGTGGTGGTGAAGCCGCTGGCCGGATTGACGTCCGAATCCGTGGCGTAACCGCCGATATCGGCCTTGGTGAAGCCGTAGCCGGCCGGCGGCACGAAGCCCAGGTAATATTCGCCCGGCACCAGGTTGCTGAACAGATAATTGCCGCTGGCATCCGTGGAGGCGCTGGCCACGACGACGCCTTGCGCGTTGTACAGATTGACTTTCACGCCACACACGCCCGCCTCGCCCGCATCCTGCGTGCCGTTGCCGTTCGCATCGAACCAGACACGGTCGCCGATGGACGCCGTCTTGTACAGGCCGGCATCGAGATCCTTGTAGTTCTGGCCCGCGGCGACCGTCACCTGGCCGCTGTTGCCCAGCGTGTTGATGTCGCTGTCGAGCGCATCGCTGCTGCCCGCATCCTTGACGGTGGTCAAATAGCCAGCGGGGGCGACGACGGCGATGGAATACGTGCCCGGATCGACATTGAAGTTGTAATAGCCGGTGGCGTCCGTCAGGGTCGAGCCGATCACGCTGCCGGCCGCATTTTTCAGCTGCACGGTGACGCCGCCGATGCCGGACTCGCCCGCATCCTGGATGCCGTTGGCGTTGCTGTCATGCCACACGCGGTCGCCCAAGGTGGCCGGCAAGGCCACGATGCCGGCATCCACGCTGTGGTTGCTGTCGCCCGAGGCCAGCAGCACTTGCGCCGTCTTGCCATCGATGGCATTGGCGTCCGAGTCACGCTGCTCGTCGCCGCCCTGGTCCTGGCCCGTGAAGGTATAGCCGGCTGGCAAGGTGGTCTTGTCGAATTGCACGCTGTAGGCGCCCGGTTTCAAATTCGTGAACAGGTAGTTGCCGTTCGCATCCGTCACCAAAGGGCTGCCGACGGCGTTGCCCGACGCGTCGAGCAAGGTCACTTTCACGCCAGCAGCACCCGCTTCGCCCGCATCCTGCACGCCGTTCTTGTTGGTATCGAACCAGACCCGGTCGCCCAGCTCGGCCGCGCGGTACAGGCCCGCGTCCAGGGTCAGGTTGGTTTCGCCCGGCGCCAGGGTCACGGGCGCCATCTTGCCGCTGGCATCGATATTGCTGTCCTTGCCCGCATCGCCGCCCTGGTTCGCCGCCGTCGGCACATAGCCGGCGGGCGCCACCACGGTCACGGAATACGTGCCCGGGTTGACGTCAAAGTGGTAGCCGCCGCTGGCGTCCGTCGTGGTGGAGGCGACCACATTGCCGGCCGTATCCTTCAATTGCACGACCACATTGGCGATGCCCGCCTCGCCCGCGTCCTGCACGCCGTTGGCATTCTTGTCTTCCCAGACGAAGTCGCCCAGGTGGGCCATCGGCACCTTGAAGGTCAGGTAATGGGGCGCCAGACTCAGGTCTTGCGCATTGCAGCCGGCCGTGCCGCCGTCATCGCGCACCTTGAAACCGAGGTCGAAGTCGCCCGCCACGGTCTGGCTCGGCACGAAGACCAGGTGGCCCGCGCGGATGTCGTCGATGGACACTTCCGTGCCCACCGTCACGGCCACGCCATTCAACAGAACCTGGCCCGCCGTGGTGGTATTCGTGATGACGATGGACTTGAAGCCGTCGTGCTCGACGTCGTCGTGGAAGCCGAAATCGCCTTCGCTGAGCACCACGCTGTTGCCATTGGTCAATGTAAACGTCTTGTCGGCCGCGTCCGGCGCGTCGTTGACGGGGTCGATGATGACTTGCAGGCTCAGCTGGACGATATCGCCATTGCCCTTGTCAATCGTCACTTCGATGGTCGAGAAGCTGCCGTTGTAGTTGGCGGCCCAGTCGCCGGGACGCACATACACGGTGTCCGCATCGAGCATGCCGAACAGCGGTGTGTTCTCGGTCGATTCCGTATCGTCAGGCAACAGCACGGTGAAATTCTTGATGTTCAGTTCGCCTTGCACCGAGTAGCCGGCCTGGATCAGCAGGTCGCGGATATCGAAATTTTTGTTGATGTCTTCGCAGACGTGGACCGTGGTCGACAGGTTGTAGGTAGTCATGCGGCCTCCTGACGGCATGCCACGGCGGCAGCAGGAGCGGAAGTACGAGGGGCCAGGGCGCGATCAGCCTGGCCGCGCAAAGCGGCGAATGTATACATAAGTGGGCTTCCAAGAAGGGACTTGTTTAAAAATGAAGCCGGCAGATCTTGTATACAATTTCGAGGGACACAGGAGCCAGACGACGCAACCACGCAGCAGGGGGTGATTGTCTTTCTGATATTAAGTTAGCGCAATTATATCCACTATCTTTTCAAAAGAGAATCATTTTCCGATGATAAAAATAAAATTTAAATAATGAAGATGCTTTATTGATATTTTTAATATGCAAGGCGGCTGGCTTGCCCGCGCCAATCTGTGGCAATGATCGAGGCGAAAACACATGCGCCCTACTCGCACGCCGCCGCTATCGCCTACAATCTCGGGATGAATCAACTTACCCTCGTCTTGCCCTTCGCCTTGCCCAACGCCGAACTGGCTGCCGACCTGCTCAAGGTCTTGCAGGCGCCCGCGCTGGCAGCGCTGCTGTCGCGCACCTCCACTTGCAATTTAGAAATTTTTGACAACGCCAACCGCTTGCTGCCGCATGAAGCGTGGCTGGCGCACACCCTGGACCTGTCGCCCGCGCCCAACGGCGCGGCGGCGCAGGCGGCCTTTGCCGCCCGGGCCATGCGCGGCTACGGCCTCGTGCCGGAACCGGGCGCACGCTACTTCCTGCTGCATCCGGCCCACCTGGCCATTGCCCGCAGCCATATCAGCCTGGAAGACTTGCGCCAGCTCAAGCTGAACGAGACCGATGGGCGCGCCCTGTTCGACATCGCTGCCCCGTATTTCGACGAGATCGGCCAGCCGCTGGCGTATGGCGACGCGGGCACCTGGTTCATGCGCGCCGACGGCTGGTCCGACTTGCAGTGCGCCACGCCCGACGCCGCCACCACGCAAGACCTGTCCGTCTGGATGCCGGAAGGCGAGCACGCGCGCGCCGCGCGCCGCCTGCAGAACGAAGTGCAGATGCTGTGGCATGAACACCCCGTCAATGCGGCGCGCGAAGAACGGGGCTTGAAAGCCATCAATGCGTTCTGGATCTGGGGCGGGAGCGTGGCCACGAGCGAAGCTGCACGCTGCGCGGCCAGCCTGCATACGCAGAATGCACCGGGCTGGTTGGCAGCGCTGGCGGAACCGGCGCGGCGCGATGCCAGTCCAAACAGTGTGCTGACGGACCAATCCGACACGATCGTCGTGCTGGGCGGCTTGACCGAAGCGGCACAGGCCCAGGAATGGGGCATGTGGCTGCAGCAATTGCAAGCGCTGGAAACGGACTGGTTCGCGCCCCTGCTGGCGGCCTTGAAAGATGGCCGCCTGGGCCAGCTGCGCCTGGTGCTGAGCCACCGCGACGCCTGGCTGGACGTCAAGACCAGCAAGCATGCGCAGCGTAAATTCTGGCGCGCGATTACCCTGAACAAGTTGAAAGCATCATGACCCGTACCCGCATCGCCACCCGTCCCTGCCCTTACCGCGAATCCGAATTGCTGCGCCAGGGAGGCATCCACCCCGTGCTGGCCCGCCTGTACGCCTCGCGCGGCCTGTCCGACGCGAAAGAACTGTCGATTGAGGCCAAGGACTTGATACCGCCGTCCGGCTTGCTGCACATCGGCGCGGCCGGCGTCTTCCTGGCCGATGCGATTGCCGCCAAGAAACGCATGGTCATCGTGGCCGACTACGATTGCGACGGCGCCACGGCCTGCGCCGTGGCCATCCGCGGCTTGCGCGCCATGGGCGCCGACGTCGATTTCATCGTGCCCAACCGTTTTGAATACGGCTACGGCCTGACGCCGGAAATCGTCGAACTGACGGCGCGCGAAAAATCGCCCGACATCATCATCACCGTCGACAACGGCATCGCCAGCATCGATGGCGTGGCCGAAGCGAACCGGCGCGGCATCCAGGTCGTCGTCACCGACCACCATTTGCCGGCCGACACCCTGCCCGACGCGGCCGTCATCGTCAACCCGAACCAGCCCGCCTGCGGTTTCCCATCCAAGCATCTGGCGGGCGTGGGCGTCGTGTTCTACGTCCTGCTGGCCCTGCGGGCCGAGCTGCGCCGGCGCGGCATCTTTGACGCGCAAACGCAACCCAAGCTCGACAACCTGCTCGACCTGGTGGCGCTGGGCACGGTGGCCGACGTGGTGCGTCTCGATACGAACAACCGCATCCTCGTCGCGCAAGGCCTCAAACGCATGCGCAAGGGCAATTTGCACGCGGGCGTGGCGGCGCTCTTTCGCGTGGCGGGCCGCGAAGCGCGCAGCGCCACGCCGTTCGACCTGGGCTTTGCCCTGGGACCGCGCCTGAATGCGGCCGGCCGCCTGCAAGACATGTCGCTGGGCATCGAATGCCTGATCACGGACGACGAAGGCCGCGCCTGGGCGCTGGCGCAGCAATTGAACGACATCAACCTGAAACGCCGCGAAATCGAGGCGGAAATGCAGGATACGGCCCTGCTGCACCTCGACGATTTCGAGCCGGCCAACAGCAGCACCATCAGCGTGTTTGACGAATCCTGGCACCAGGGCGTGATCGGCATCGTCGCTTCGCGCCTGAAGGAAAAATTCTACCGCCCGACGATTACCTTTGCACCCGGTGCCGACGGCTGGATCAAGGGTTCCGGACGCTCGATTCCCGGTTTCCACTTGCGCGACGCGCTCGACCTCGTGTCGAAACGGGCGCCTAGCCTGATCGACAAGTTCGGCGGCCACGCCATGGCGGCGGGCTTGACCATCCGCGCCGACGCCTTCGACGCCTTTTCCCAGGCCTTCGAAGCCGTGGGCCAGGCTTGGCTCAGCGCCCAACAGCTGGAACGGGTGGTGGAAACGGATGGCCCGCTGGAAGACGCGTATTACACGACGGCCTTCATCGAGCTGATGGATGGCCAGGTGTGGGGCCAGGGCTTCGCCCCGCCCGTCTTCTGCGACGAATTCCGCGTCGTCAGCCAGCGCATCCTCAAGGAACGGCATTTGAAACTGTTGCTGGAAAAGAACGGCGTGCGCTTCGACGCCATCTGGTTCGGCCATACGGATGCCCTGGGCGAAAGGACAAGGGTCGCCTTCCGGCTTGATGCGAATGAATACAATGGCACGACCAAGGTGCAATTGATGGTGGAGCACGCCGAGCCTGCCTGATGGCACCGGCCCAAACCTCGCGCGAAGCGCTTTGCCGCAACTTATGAAAATTTTGGTTGCGTGTACTAAATTTCAACACGCGGTATGACGGTTCCCCGCCATGCTCAACAATAGGAATATCTTTACACACATCGCCAGCCAGAGCTGGGCACCCCATCTACATGCAGTAAAGAGTAAAGCAGATATCCATCACTGTACTCAGCCGCGTGCTGCCAGCATAAGAGACAGATGTTAAGTCTGCTCCGCACATTCTGCTTCGGAGGTGTTCAACATCTTGCGTAGCGCCTTTGCGGACATGCCAAGATTTAGTTCAATCTCTGCCTGTCCAGCGGGATCCTTTAGCGTCTTCTGCAGTTCTTTAGATCTCAACAAAAGGGCACGGAGCCGGCAGGCAGCGGGTGGATGGGAGTCCTCTCTATATTGTTTGCTGAGTTCTTCATCACTGATGAAGGCCAGCAAGGTAGGAATGGCACCGATGAAGGAATATCCGGTCTTCTCTACCAAATCCAGTGCAAATTTATCTGCCGCATATTCATTCGCACGCGAAATCTTATTGTTTTGTGCATTATGCCTCAATGCAATATGCCCAATCTCATGAGCCACGACAAATGCAAGTGCCTCGTTCATGAGCATGTTAACAATGCCGCTAACCCGCACCTGTTCCTGTGGCGACCAAGATGCCATATCGACATGAGCCCATAATGGAAAAGTAAGAATTTCTAGCTCGACAAACACCATGCCGCGGCGCGCGGGCGGTTCCACAATAGCCCTAAGATACTGTATATATTTTAGCAAATTTCGACGCTGTGTTGGCCATTGCTCACATACGGCGAAGGCAATAGAAAGCAGCCATATCTGCGAACATAAACCTTGGTTAATGACGATCTGCATGCTATCGACTTGAGCCCGCGCGTTCATTTCAAGCCAAGGGACGATAGTAATGATATCTTCTTTATCTCTGATGTCTGGATATGCGGCCAATTTCGGGCGAAAAACTGCCAATGCACGGGACATGGATATCTTGCAAGCTATATCGACTTGAGATGCTATTTGCGTCTGCATGGCTGTGGCGGCTTGCGCCCCCGAAGCAGCTAACAATGCCGCCAGCATGTAGCAGTACCGTAAACTTGTACAGGCTCTACTCATGGTTTTCCTTGGATGTTGATCAAACCTCGCTGCTGATCGAATTTCAAAGGTAGGCTCAAGTTGGTCGGCCGCACACGCTCGTCAGTGCGACGAACAAAATCTTCGAATTGCGATGCAGTTCCCTTCAGGAAAAATTCTTGCAGCGCCCCATCATATTGCTCTTTCGCTTGCTTCCATGCCGGTACGGTTTCTGCATTCCCCATGCCATTAAAACTGGGATCCCCCCAAACCTTGACGGCATCGCGATACACGATTGCTAAAGCTTCACATGGCGGCTTTCCGCGGTTAATGCTACGCATGGCTATATAAAAATTGTTATCACAAAGGTGTTTGCGGTTGATAGCATCAACAGTGGACTTTACCAGCCGTATATCCTGCGTGCATCGAGGAGAATGGTACAAGTCCCCGCCTTCTTTACAACGCATATAAGCACATTCGCCGTCTATCCGTCCCTCGCAATGACTGTAGCAAGTATCGTGATCGTTGCAACAGGAGGCGAACGAGCATACTAGCAATGGAATTGAATTCGGTACTACCCACACGTTCCAACCACTACCGCAACCGTTCGGTGCTGCGATTGCCCAGTTCCATTGAAATAATATTATTAAAAAAAGGAAGTAACGCATGGCAACTCCTTGATATAGGCTAGGACAGGGCGTCACGCAAGGCGCACCAGCAGCCCTTTAAGCATAGTCTTGACCAAGTACTTAACTTTGATAGTTATCAAGGCTAGATAGGCTGAATCTATGCAAACAGTATCCATATCAGCAATTGAGCGAGCTCTTGTTTGGACACTGCCAGTGGTGGCGTAAACAATTTTCAATCACAATAAGCGGATAAAAATGGCCGAATGCCATCACATAAATTCATTTAATTCGTTATATTCATCAATTCAACATAAAACCCTGCATCATTGCGACAAAATAACCTCTGATCTTCCCATGCTCTCTTGATAATCTTGCTTTTAAGACTTAACAAAGCTAACAACATTCCATCCGCAATGGGCAAAATCGCCACATTTTATTGCAACAATAAAAATATTGATTGGAAATAGTTAACACTTATTTGGCAAATTCACTAGAATTGATAGCACATCAGGTAATTTCCAATGATGCATGATCAGTTCTGAGGGCAAACCCGTCGAAAGGCGGGGACGCAAAGCCACCGGCCTACCGCGCGCAAGCGCCATGGCAGCGGGGCTGCCAATGCAGGGCCGGGACCGCCAACGCGCGCCACCAGCCTCGATGCATTGTCGAGATGTGGCCCTCGCCCAACTCGGAGAGTTTCGCCATGAAAAAATTCATTCCCCCGCATGCCCGCCACGGGCGCCTGCTGCTGGGCGCCACGGCCGCCATCCTGCTGGGCGCGTGCGGCCCCGGCCAGGAGACGACGGCGCCGCCCGCCGCCATCGCCACGGCCGCGACACAGTTCAGCGTCGAGGTACCCGTCATCCCCGCCGGCGTCGGCACGCTGGTGGCGCAGCCGATGTTCCATGCGGCTCCTGCCCTCCTGGATGCGCCGGACGGGCGCGACAACGCCAACAGCAGCGGCTCGGCCCACTGGCGACCGCATTTGCAGCGCGTGCCCCGCGCCATGGCGGACATGGCCACGCGGCGCCTGACGGCGCAAAAGATCGCTGCAGCGGAACAGGCGGCGCAGAATATCGCGCCGTTGCTGTCCGGCGGCACGAGCGACACCGTCGCGCCGATGGCCGGCAGCAGCGTGGTGGCCACCTACTCCCCCGCGCAAATCCGCGCCGCCTACGACTTGCCCGCCCTGCCTGCGGCGGGCACGGCGCTGACGCCAGCCCAGGCGGCCCAGCTGGGTGCCGGGCAGACGATCTACATCGTCGATGCCATGCACAACCCGAACGCGGCGGCCGAACTGGCCATCTTCAACCAGAAATTCGGCTTGCCCGGCTGCACCACCAAAGCCATCGCCACGAATGCCGCCCTGCCATTGCCGCCAGCACCACTGAGCGGCTGCGAATTGTCCATCGTCTACAACACACCGTCGAGCACGATGACGGCCACCGCGCCCGCCTATAACTCGGGCTGGGCCATGGAAATCGCGCTCGACGTGCAGTGGGCGCACGCCACGGCACCGCTGGCGCGCATCGTGCTGATCGAGGCGCCCGACGCGTCCGTCAACAGCCTGCTGGGCGCCGTGCGTCTGGCCAACCTGATGGGCCCTGGCGTCGTCTCGATGAGCTTTGGCGCCGCCGAAGGCAGCTGGACAGCCTCCGTCGACAGCGCCTTCACGGGCAAGAACATGAGCTACCTGGCCGCCACGGGCGACTCGGGCAGCGGCGTGTCCTGGCCTTCCGTGTCGCCGAACGTGCTGGCCGTGGGCGGCACCACGCTCAGCTACAGCGGCAGCGGTGCGCGCAGCGAAGCGGCCTGGTCCGGCACGGGCGGCGGCATCAGCGCCTATACGGCCCTGCCCAGCTACCAGACGGTAAACGTGCCCGGCCTTACCAATCTGCTGCGGCGCAACGTGGCCGATGTAGCCTTCAATGCCGACCCCGCCACGGGCCAGTACACGGCCGTGATGGCACAGGGCAGCAGCACCGCAAGCTGGCTCAGCATCGGCGGCACCAGCCTGTCCACGCCGCAATGGGCCGGCCTCGTCGCCATCGCCAACGCCAGCCGCGCGCTGCAGGCGAAGGCGGCGCTCGGCTTGCCGCACAGCATGCTGTACGGCCAGATCGCCACCGTGCCCGGCACCTTTGCCAGCAGCTTTGCCGACATCACGCGCGGCAGCAACGGCACCTGCAGCGTGTGCACGGCCAGGGTCGGCTATGACCCGCTGGGCGGCCTGGGCACGCCGAACGTGAAAAACCTGCTGGCCAGCCTGTCGGGCACGCAGATCGCCCCCGCCGCACCCGTGGTGGCGCCGGCCGGCATCAGCGGCGCGGCCGGCAAGCCGCTGTCGTTCACCGTCTCGGCCACCGCTTCCAATCCACTCAGCTACACCATGCTGGGCGCACCGGCCGGCATGAGCATCGCCGCCACGGGCGTGGTCAGCTGGGCCGCGCCCATTGCCGGCACGTATGCCGTGACCATGGTGGCCAAGGATAGCGTCACCGGCCTGACCGGCCAGGGCGTGTACAGCATCGTCATCGCCCCCGTCCCGCCGCCCGTCGTCACGGCCGGCGCCATCACGGGCAAGGTGGGGACGGCGCTGACGTTCAATGTCAGCGTCACGGCCGCCAATCCCGTCACTTATGCGCTCGCTGGCGCACCGGCCGGCATGACCATCAGCAGCGCCGGCCTCGTGAGCTGGGCCGCGCCCGTGGCCGGCACCTATGCCGTCACCGTGACGGCCACGGACAGCAAGACTGGCCTGAGCGGCAAAGGCGTCTATACGGTGGCCATCGCCGCCCCGCTGCCGCCCGCGGTGACAGTGTCCAGCGTCAGCGGCAAACCGGGCGTGGCCCTGTCGTTCACTGCCACGGTGGTGGCGCCCAACCCCGTCACGTACAGCCTGTCGGGCGCGCCGTCCGGCATGGCCGTCAATGCCGCCGGCGTCATCAGCTGGGCCAGCCCCGTGCTGGGCAGCTACAACGTGACCGTCATCGCCAAGGATACGAAAACGGGCTTGACGGGCCAGGCCGTGGCCACGGTGAAAATCGCCGCCGCCGGCCCCACGATCAGCGCCGCCGCCATGACGGGCGTGGCCGGCAAGGCCATGAGCGGCAGCATCGTGCTGACGGCGCCAGGTGCGACCTCGCTGCGGATCTCGATCGACGGCGCGCCGCTGGGCATGCAGTTCTCCATGAGCGGCCTGACCATCACGGCCTACTGGCCGCAACCGGTGGCCGGCAGCTATGCGCTGAAGGTCGTGGCGCTGGACAATAACGGCTTGACGGCGCAACTGACGGTGCCGATCACCGTCACGGCAAGATAAACCAGCGTCGCCCGCCAACGGGGCGCAGCGGGACACATGTCCGCTGCGCCCCGTTTTGCATGCGCGCGGCCGTTGCAATGAATCCGAAAAAGGAGTATAAATAGTCCTTAAATAGAGTTTTATTGAAGGACATATCATGCATCTCGCCTACGCCTATCCCAAGAGCCGCTTCGAGCCGGCCGTGCTCGTCGACCTGAACGCCAAAGCCGAGCGCGAACGATTGTCGCAAGCGGCACTGAAGGGGTTTTTCAAGCTGGCCGCCGCGTGGAAACTGCGCGACGACGATGCGCGCGAATTGCTGGGCGGCCTGTCCAGCAGCGCCTGGTACGAGTGGAAGAAACACCCGGACCGCGTGCTGGAAGTGGACCGCATCACGCGCATTTCCTATTTGCTGGGCATCTACAAGGCCCTGCATATCCTGTACGGCGACAAGCTGGCCGACGAATGGGTGAGCTTGCCCAACAAGAATCCCATCTTCGGCGGCCGCACGCCCCTGTCGCAGATGCTGGCCGGCGGCTTGCTGGCCATGCAGACCGTGCGCAAGCTGCTCGACGCGCGCCGCGGAGGGCTGTGATCGTGCCGGCCGCCGCGAATTCCCTGCTGCCGCCGCTGGCCGCCTTGCGCCAGATCGACACCTGCCGCCTGATCCCGTCGCGCTTCGCCGACATGGAGGATTCCGTGCTGGCACCGCTGGCCGAAGACGACGACCACCTGCGCGAGCTGTTCGAGCTCGATAACGCCACCAACGCGCGCCTGGTGGCCGAGTACGGCGGCGCGCCAGGAATTGGCGTGGACGAGCTGGTTTTTGGCGTGCCGCACTTTCGCATCATCAACGCCGCCTACACGTATGCCCGCCCGGAAGGGGCGCGTTTCAACGATGGCGAACGGGGTGCCTGGTATTGCGCCTTCGACATGAAAACGGCGCTGGCCGAGATCATTTTCCACAAGACCGTGGAATACCAGGAAATCGACTATTTCGACGACAGCGTCAGCTACCAGTCGCTGCTGGCCGATTTTTCCGCCAGCTTCCACGACCTGCGCGGCCAGGAGCGCTACCAGGCTTGCCTGGACCCGGCCAGCTACATCGCCTCGCAAGACCTGGCCGCCATCCTGCTCGACGCGGGTTCCATGGGCGTCATCTTCCCCAGCGTCCGGCACGCCAGCGGCACCAACCTGGCCTGCTTCCGCCCCGCCCTGGTGGGCAATGTTCGCAAAGGCGTCGCCTATCGGTTAACATGGCAGGGTACGCCGACGCCGCAGGTGGAAGCCTTGCCAGGCAAATAAACCGCGCGCATCGGCACCCGACTCACCGAACATTGATATTTCGCATGCAAACCAATCCTGAAAAAGACACCGAACTGCGCCTCAAAGTAAACAGCGAAACGGCCCGCCTGGCCTGGCGCGAACTGGAAAAGCACTTCGCCCAAGGCAATGTCGTCTGGATCGCCAACGAGCTGGACCTGGTCGAAGTGGCCGTGCGCATCTCGCACGACGACAAGGCCACCATCACGCAATGGATGGTCGACGGCAAGGTCGCCAAGGTATCGGACCAGCAGGCGCTGGACTGGCAGGCGGCCGATGCGGCCCTGTGGGCCGTCGTCGTCAGCCCGTTCATTCTGGTGCAGCAGGAAAAGCCGACGAAACATTAAAGATTACATTCGAACATCAGCCGTAACGGTGCGTAGCCAAGCATGGTGGCCGTAATTATTCGCATCTATATTTGCTAATAATTACGGCAGCTGGCGCACTTGCATTAAATTTCATTACTAACACAAAAGGCTAAAAAGGAATCTCGTCACCTAAATCGTCCCTTGTGGCACGATGAAGTACAAATAAAGATTCATTTGCCTCAATCCATTCCCAAGCTTGTGGCGTTAGCTCAAGACCTGGATAACGCTCGCTGCTGTAATCCTCCTGCATCATAGTTTCTTCGATGAATTTCTTGGTCAATAAACGCTTCATCCCAAGATTGAATCCAAGACTCGTTACTCCAGCACGTTCTGCGTCCTGTTTTGCGGAATATAGCCCGGTTGGACTATGTGGACTAAGGCCGCCTGCCAAAATTGCCATTACTCTTAATTCTGGTGGAGATAAACCTGCTACAGGAGCAACAGCCTCTGCGTCAGATATAAACTGCAATGCTGCATCTTTTTTCACGTAGGCCTTTATCTTTTCCGTTATATCCGCCTTGAGCTTACTGAAATCGCTAAGTGATTCAGACTTATATACTATGATTGTACGATGTTGGATATCGAACGGAAATTTCTTGCCAAGTCGCTCCGCGTTACAAATCATTACTACTGGTCGCCCAGATGCAAACGCATATCCGAGTTCATACCAAACATTCGGGTTATCCACTGTAATATCTGCAAGGCAAACAATAGCCGATCGAATGCCATTCTCGATTGATTCAATTGGAACCGACACGCTCGGATCTTGATCGACACGATAGGCATCATATCCAGCCGCCCTAATGGCGGGTTCGTAAAACGTCGTTATACCTCTTATCGTATGGACCGCCATCAAATGGCTGGATTACAAAACACGTTGGCATATATTTTCCATAAGAAAATGGGGCGCTAACTTAATATTTATCAACCAAAATATCTGATCAATCCAAGTTTTAAATCATTAAACGCCATAAAAACTGAGCAAAAATACTCACCCTACAATATTCAGCCTATCGCATTTTTTAGAATAAAAACTAAAACTGACGCCAAAAGAAGACTACAGCAAATTTAATCACACAGCTCGAGCATTAAGTAACGCGAAGCAAGCGCCCCTTCAGTGCCCGCCCCCCAGATACGCCGCGATCACCTTCGGATCATTTTTCAGGCTTTCGGCCGGCCCATGCACGGAAATGCTGCCGTTTTCCAGCACGTAGCCGTAATCGGCCACGTTCAGGGCGGCGGCGGCGAATTGCTCGACCAGCAGCATGGTCACGCCTTCGGCCTTCAAGCGCGTGATGATGCGGAAGACTTCCTCCACCAGGATGGGCGCCAGGCCCATCGACGGCTCGTCCAGCAGGATCACTTCGGGGTTCAGCATCACGGCGCGGGCCATGGCCAGCATTTGCTGCTCGCCGCCCGACAAGGTGCCGGCCAGCTGGTCGCGCCGCTCCTTCAGGCGGGGAAACAGTTCCAGGGCCTTGTCCAAATCTCCCTTGATGTCGCCTTTCGGGCGCGCGCGCGTAAAGCGGGGGAAGGCGCCCAGCAGCAGGTTGTCCGTCACCGACATCGAGGCGAACACGCGCCGCCCTTCCGGCGAATGGGCCAGGCCGGCGCGCGCGATGCGGTGCGAGTCGAGCCCCGTGACATCCTTGCCGCCCAGGGTGACGGTACCGGATTTGGGTTTGAGCATGCCGGAGATGGCGCGCATGGTGGTGGTCTTGCCGGCGCCGTTCGAGCCGATCAGGGTCACCAGCTTGCCCTTCGGGACTTCGAGCGAAATGCCGTGCAGGACTTCGACTTTGCCGTAGGCGGCGTGCAGATTGTGAATGGTCAGCATGGTCTTCCTCTCAGTGCGCCGCAGGGCTCAGGGTGTCGGCGCTGCCGCCCAAATAGGCTTCGATCACTTTCGGATCGCTTTGGACAAGCGCGGGTGCGCCTTCGGCGATCTTCTGGCCGAAATCGAGCACCGTCACCACGTCCGACAGGGCCATCACCACGTCCATGTGGTGCTCGATCAGGATGATGGTGATGCCGTGTTCGCGGATCTTGCGGATGATGGCCATCAGTTCCTTGATGTCGGGCGCCGTCAGGCCCGCCGCCGGCTCGTCGAGCAGCAGCAGACGGGGGTTGAGGCCCAGCGCGCGGCCGATTTCCAGCAAGCGCTGCTTGCCATAAGGCAGATTGCGCGCCTCTTCGTTGGCCAGGTCCGCCAGGCCCACGAACTCGAGGATGCTGGCCGCCCGCTCGCGCGCCGCCGTCTCTTCGCGCTTGTAGCGCGGCGTATGCAGCATCACGTCGAGCACATTCGACCTGAACGTATTGTGCAGGCCCACCAGCACGTTCTCGGTGGCCGTCATCTCGCCGAACAGCTGCACGTTCTGGAAGGTGCGCGCCACGCCGCCCAGCGCGATTTCGGACGGCGTACGCCCGGAAATGACGGCGCCCGCAAATTCCACCTTGCCCGCCGTCGGCTTGTAGATCCCCGTGAGCACATTCATCATCGTGCTCTTGCCCGAGCCGTTCGGCCCGATCAAGCCGTGCACGGAGCCTTGCGTGACGTTCAGGTCCACCTGGTTCAGCGCTTTCAGGCCGCCGAACTGCATCAGCGCCTGGTCCACGCGCAGCAGGGTCGCGCCCTGCTGCCCGCCTTGGGCGTGGTCGAACGGCGCCACGCCGTGCGAAGCGACGGCCTGCACATGGCGCCGGCCCTTGCCGATAAAGCTCATCAAAAAGCCGACGATGCCGTCCTGCAGGTAGTACACGACAAACAGGGTCATCAGGCCGAAGATGGTCAAACGCCAGTCGACCATGTTTTCCAGCTTGTAGGAAAACGCGGCCAGGCCGATGGTGGCCGCCAGGGGCACGAGCACGCCGCGCACGGTGGAGCGTTTTTTCGCCAGCATGAAGGCGGAGCCGATCACGCCCAGCACGGCGGCGGACACGGCGATCTTGCGGAACAATTCGATGTCCGACAAGAGGCTGGGCAGCATGACGACGATCAGGGCACCGATCAGCGCGCCCGAACGGGTCTTGCGTCCGCCCATGATGACGGCCAGCAGGAACAATATCGTCAGCTCGAAGTTGTAGGTATTGGGCGAAATATACTCTTCCGAATACGCATACAGGCTGCCGGCCAGGCCCGCGAAACCGGCGCTGATGACGAACGCATACACCTTGTAGCGGTAGACGGACACGCCCATGCAGTCCGAGGCGATGGGGCTGTCGCGCAGCGCTTCGAACGCCCGTCCCAGGTTCGACTTCAGGATGCGGTGCACCACCACCAGCGAGATTACCAGCAGCGCGGCGACCATGTAGTAGTACTCCACTTCCGTCAGTTTGTGGCCGAACAGGACGGGCTTGTGGATCTTGATACCCATCGGCCCTTCCGTCAGGAAGCTCATCTCGTTGATCAGGATTTGCACGATGGTGCCGAAGGCCAGCGTCACCATGGCCAGGTAGGGCCCCGTCACGCGCAGGGCCGGCAAGGCCAGGATGGCGCCGAACAGGGCCGCGCCGGCGATACTGGCGGGGATGGCCAGCCAGAACGACACGCCCAGCTTGAACACCAGCACGCCCGTGGCGTACGAACCGATGCCGAACAGGCCCGCGTGACCGAGCGACACCTGCCCCGTGTAGCCGACGACGATATCGAGGCCGAACAGCAGAATGGCGTAGATCAGGATGGTCTCGGCCAGGTGGATGTAGTACGGGTTCGGGATGACGATGGGGAACAGCGCGAGCGCGGCCAGGCCCGCCGCGCTCAGCGCCAGCATGGTGATTTTCTTGTTCATGTGGTCCTCAGACTTTCTTGATCGCGGCTTTGCCGAACAGGCCGGACGGCTTGACGGCCAGCACCAGCAGCAAGAGCAGCAGGCCGGGCACTTCCTTGTAGCCGGTGGAAATGTAGTAGCCGGTGGTCGTTTCCGCGATGCCCAGGATCAGGCCGCCGACGATGGCGCCCACGCCCGACGTCAGGCCGCCGATGATGGCCACGGCAAACGCTTTCAAGCCCAGCGAGGCGCCCATGGTGGCCCCCGTCAAGGTCAGCGGTGCCACCAGCACGCCCGCAAAGGCGGCCGTGGCCGACGACAGCGCATAGGAAAAGGTGATGACCATGCCCGTGTTGATGCCCATCAAACCGGCCGCGTCGCGGTCATTGGCCGTCGCCACGACGGCCTTGCCGTAGATCGATTTGCGGTTGAATACTTCGACGGCCAGCATGATGGCCAGCGCGCCGACGATGACGGCCACCTGCATCTGCTGCACGTTGGCGCCAAACACCTGGAACGGCGCGGCCGACAGGGGCGACGGGAACATCAGGTCATCCTTGCCCCAGATGTTTTCCGCCACGTTCTTGAAAATGATGGCCAGCGCGATGGTCGACATGATCCAGCCGAATTCGGACTTGATCTTGATGGCGGGCCGCACGCCTATCCATTCGACGAACACGCCCTGCAAGGCGCCGAAGACGATGACGATGGGGATCATCAGCAAATAGCTCATGTAGGGGCCGCCGTGGATGGTGCCCACCAGCGACAGGCCCACGAGCGCGCCCAGCATCAGCGATTCGCCCTGGCCGAAGTTGAGGGTGCCGGACGTGGCAAAGGTCAGCTGGTAGCCGAAGGCGATGACGGCATAGATCATGCCCAGCGCGATGCCGCTGAAGACGAGCTGCAGGAAGATTTCCATGGTGTTCCCCGAAGGATGGGAGATAAAAAAATGGCCAGTCCTGATTCCTCAAGGCTGGCCACTGCGCGGCGAATGTCTGCCAGGCTTATTTCGCGAGGACGACTTTGCCGTCCTTGACTTCGCCGAAGACCGTCAGGTCGGCCGTGATCGCTTCATGGTTGGTCTTGCTGAACGGCTTGTTGTAGGTGGTGACGGCGCCTTCCACCTTCTCATTCAGGTTTTCCAGCGCGGCGCGCACTTTCGGACCATCCGTGCCGCCCGCCTGCTTGAAGGCGGCGGCCAGCAGGTAAATGGAATCGTAGCCTTGCGCGGCCGAGACGGCCGACGGCATGCGTCCGCCCGACGGCTTGTAGGCGGCCACATAGGCGTCGATGAAGGCCTTGCGCTTCGGCGTGCTGGCGTCCTGGATGAAGGTTTGCGGCATGCGCGTGCCATTGCCGTTCTTGCCCGCGTTGTCGATGAAATTGCCCATGGCCAGGGTCCAGCTGCCGATCAGCGGCACTTTCCAGCCCAGTTTTTCCATGCCGTTGGCGATCTGCGCCAGTTCCGGGCCGATGCCGTAGGTCAGCACGACTTCCGCCCCCGCCTGCTTGGCTTTCAGCAGCTGGGCCGTCATGTCGACGTCCTTGATGTTGTATTTTTCAACGACAACGGGCTTGATGCCCTTCTTGTCGAGCGCCTTTTCCAGGTCTTCACGGCCCAGCTGGCCATAGTTGGTGGAATCGGCCAGGATCGCCACTTTCTTGAACTTGCGGTTCTCGATCGCTTCATGCACGATCATGCCGGACTGGATCGTGTCATTGGCCGCATTGCGGAAGATGTAGTTTTCCGGCTGGTCGGCGAATTGCTTGGTGACGATGGAGCCCGTCGCCACATTGTTCATGACGGGAATTTTCGCTTCCTGGTAGAAGCGCTGCGAAGCGAGGGCCACGCCCGTGTTGATGTAGCCGACCGTGGCGGCGACCTTTTCCTTGTTGATCAGTTCCTGGGCGATCTGCACGCCGCGTTCGTTCTTCGCTTCGTCATCGCGCTCGATCAGCAGCAAGGAACGGCCCAGTACGCCACCCTTGGCATTGATTTCCGCGACGGCCAGCTTGACGCCGTCGCGCATCGACACGCCCATCGGCGCGGAACCGCCCGTAAACGGTCCGGACACGCCGATCTTGATGGGGTCGGCTGCGACTGCCGCCTGCGAGAAACCCAAAACCAAACTTGCCACGAGCAATTTCTGTTTCAAATTCATTGTCATCTCCTCTGCTACAACGTTTTAAATGCCACTTATTTTTATTGTCGTACGCTGGATAACCGCCCCATCGATAAATCATTGTAGGTGAGTAAACATGCACCAGCAACAACTACATATGACGCGTCGCAACATGCAGAAAAGAGCTAATTGCTGGCCCGATGTCAGTCTTTTGTAAGGAAAATATGACGCAAATTGGAACACACTGCACCATTTGGCAACAGCCCTGGCGCCGATACGGGGCCGCCAGGCGACTTCACAGCGAGCTGATCTGGCGCAATACTGCGACTGCCCAGCATGCTAACGTCGGCCATGCCAGCGCGTGCGCGCCGGCCCCGTCAGCCACTGCTACCGCATGGAGGCCATATGCAGCGCCCGTCGAACTCGTCCATTTCCACCCTGCTTCTTTGCGCCAGCGCCAGCCTGCTGCTGGGCGGCTGCGCCGCCAACCTGGCGCCCGTGCGCAGCTTCGCCGAACAGACGCAAAAGGTGTCGCTGCACTTCGAACCCATGCTGGCAGGCGGCGTCCACAGCTGCATGGACAAGGCCATGCGCAAGCGTCTGATCCTGGCAGAACGTTTCGATGCGCAAGCGAGCGAACAGGCGGCGCGCGCCGATTGCGCCGCCATCGCGCAGGCCAGCGCGTCGATCGCCAGCCTGAACGACGTCCTGCTGCGCTATGCCCAGACCATGGCGGCGCTGGCCGATGACAGGCTGCCCGTCTACAAGGATGAGTTTTCCGCCCTGGGCGATGCGCTGGGCGGCCTCGCGCAGCCGGGCGCCGGCGCGCCCCTGCTCGATGCGGACAAGCTGGCCAAGGTCGTCAAACTGAGCGAGCATCTGAGCCGGCTGGCCACGCAGCGCCGGCAGAAATCGGCCTTGCGCGAATTGCTCGACGAGCAGGAAGCCGTCGATATCGTCAGCAATGCGCTCAAGGAGTATGCGCAGCGCAGTTACCGGGCCGGCTTGCAGGATGAATTGCGCGACCTGGATCTGCTGCGCGGTGCCGTCGATAACGCCGCGCCGCGCGAACCGCTGGCCGCCAACTACATCCGCACGCGCTTGCACCTGGAAGGCCGGCAGTTGCAGGAAAGGGAAAAGATCGTCGCCGCGTATGTCGCTGCCGTCGACGCGCTGCAAGCGAGCGTGGCCGCGCTGCGGGCCAATCTCGACCACCTGCAGGCGCCGGAACTGGAGCGGCAGCTGGCGCAATTTTCACGCGACGTCGACACGCTGCAGCGGCAAGCGGCGTTCTATGCCCCCGCCCGCTGGTAAGCGGCGCGCACACAGGAGTATCCCATGGCCCCACTGACCGAACTGAGCGAACTGACGAAAGACCAAAGCTACGCCATCGCCGACAGCCTGGCGCAAGCGTCAAGCCTGGTGCTGGAATTGCGCATCCGCGAACGCGAGGCGCTGGCGCCGGACGAGCGCGCGCTGCTGGAACAATATGAAAATCACCTGGACCAGATGGTCGCGCTGTTCCGTGCGTATGGCATTTACCTGACGGCCGAAGGCGCCGAGCAGGCGCGCGTCGACATCGAGGGCGCCATCGCCAAGGGCAAGTCGCAGCTCAAGCGCATCGCCGACATCAAGGCGGCCATCGGCACGGCGGCACGGCTGGTCGACCTGGGCGCCGCCATTTTGTCGCGCGACCCGTTCGCCATCGGCGAGGCGGCGGCCAGCTTGCGGGCCAAGCCTAAAAAAGACGCTCAGGCTTGACCCGGCCGCCAGGCAAGCGGCTTACTCGATGCTGAGCACGCCCTGGTCCGAGCTCAGATACGTTCCTGCGCCATCGGCCGCTTCGGCCAGGCTCCAGGCGTAGCCGCCGGCCGCCGGTGCCGACGTCAACGCGTAGTGCGCGCCCGGTTTCAGTCCTGTCGCCAGGATGGCGCCGCCGGCTTGGGTAGAGACCCAGTCCATGCGGGCGGCGGGCGCCACGTCGCGGTTGAACAGCACATGCAGCTGACTGCCCAGCAACAGCGCCTCGGTGTTGGCCGCGGCAGCCAGGCGTATGGCGCTCGGCGCAGCGGCCGGTCCCGTGCCGCCGTCATTGTCGGCAACGGCCAGCACATGCAGGAAGTACTCGGGCGCGTTCAGGGCGGGCGCCGCGGGCGCCGCCACTTCCAGGCGCCAGACGCCGACATCGCTGGTCGACGATTGCTGCTTGCTGACCAGCGGCGTCTGATTGCGCCACAGGTAACTGCCATCGGCCTGGCGCCGGCGCACAGTGAAGCGGCAATCGGCGCCGTTGCCGGCAACAGCACCAGTTTCGAGATCGGTCTGCGCGCAGCCATTGCCCCCCTCCTGCGCACCGCCCACCTTGCGCACGCTGGCATTGAGCGGCAGGATCGTCTGCGCCGTCAGCATACCGCCGCCATTGCGAATGGTGGCGATGCGCTCCTGGCCGGCCTTGTAGCCCAGCTGGTACTGGCCATTGCCCAGCGCCGTCACGCCCGGCGCGCCCGATACGGGATCATTTGCCGTGTGCAGCAGGAAGGTGGCCGGCAAGGCCTGCTTGCTGCGCACGCTATCGAAGACGACAGTGACCGGCTTGCCCCAGAACGATGGCGAGCGCAGGAACAGCACGTTGCGCACGAAACCGTTGGCCATATCGAGCTTGGTGGACGCATAGGCCTTGCTTGCATTGCCGCTGGTGTAGGTGTACTGCGGCGTATTTTCGTAGCGGACGATGCCGTCGAGCGCATTCGGTCCCGCAGGGCTGATTTCCTCGATCGTCGGGTAGCCCTGTCTCGGCGCATAGAACCATTGGCCGCCGTCATTGCTGAATTCCCTGTCTCCGCGCGTGAACCGCTCGTTCTTGTCAAATATCAGCAGCGTATTGTGGGCAATGCTGCGCGTGTAGTAATTCCACCAGTGGCTGCTGCCATATTCTTCATACAAGCCCGTGTCGAGCAGCAGCGGAGCCTTGTAATTGAGCGAAAAACTGTTCTGGTCGAAGTGCTGGTGATTTTCCGCGATAAAGGACGTCGATTTGAATTCCAGTAACGTGGCATTCGCATAGTCCCAGCTATCACGCATCAGCACCTGGCCCGACGTCCTGAAATGGCGCGACAGTTCCAGCGATTCCAGCGGCGCCGCCGGCAGTTGAACGGGCCACAACAGCCGTTCCAGTATCAAGGCATCGTGCGCGCTGCGCGACGCCACGACATGCTCGCGATAAAACTTCCCTGCCACGCCATCGGCCGTATCCGTCACCGCGCCCAGCGCCAGCTGCCCGATCAATGTGCTGCCGAGCGGCGTTGTGAAATTGTCGCCGCTGGCGGGAAAGCTGCCGTCATGGCGCAAGCCGTAGATATACGGATAAATCAGCCTGGCTTGCCAGTCGGCCTGCAACAGGGGCGCCGTGCCCGTACTTTCCAGCGCGCTGCGCCACAGGAGCAGGCGCTCGGGAATGCTCGATACGCCATAGGCAAAGCCCATATGGTGGCCGCCGTCGACCGAAATAAGAGCGCGTGCAGCAAGAAAACCCTTTTCGTAGTGCGCATACGACGTTTCAATCATCGGCAACACTTCCGGATGCTCGTCAACGATGGCCAGCAAGCCAACGGTGACATTATTGACGGCGCTGAACGGGTGGCCGCTGATATAGAAACCGGCGATGGACGGCTTCGATTCGCTGCGGTCCCACTGTTCATACACGGGCTTTTTTTTGCAATCAAAACTGGTGCTGGTGATATACAACTGCTGATAGCCGCACATCGAGACAAACAGATTCTCGTGCCCCTGGCCCGTATCGGCGGCGATCGTTTCCTTGATTCGCTGCGCCGTCAGGTCGCGGTAGCTGCCGAAACCCACGGCGTCGGGCACGGCGCGCGCGCCCGTTTCGGCAAACAGCCAGTCGTACAGGATGCCCATGGCGCCGACGCGCCCGCCCGACGACCACTCGCCGCCGGCCACGGAGGGCGTCACCAGCAGCTTGTCGAGGTAATTCAGGGCGCCATTCAGATATTTCGCATTGCCAGTCAGGCGGTAGGCCATGGCCAGCATCTGCGCAGTTTCATAAATCGTGCCGCGGCTGCCAGTGGCCACGTTGCACAGCTCCGGCACGCCGCTGGGAGGGGGAATCAGCGGGCAGGCTTGAAGCGTGCTCACCCGTCCGTCGACACGCTCCATGAAGCCGTACCAGGCCTTGTTGAGCAAAGCATCCATCGCCGGTGCTTGCCACAATTCATGGCCAGCGCCATCGAGCAAACGGAAATTGCGCATGGTTTCGTTGCGCCGCATGCCTATCCTGCTGATCTGCCCATCCGCCTTCCATTCCATCGGTGGCGTGGCGCTGGTGCCGTCGACCGTTCTCCAGCCCATGGGCACGGCAACGCCATTGACTCTCAAGTCAACTTTATGGGTCTGGCTGTTCCATGACAACTGGATGTTCGACCAGACATCGGGTTTCAAATCGATCCTGGCGACAGACAGATACTGGTCCAGTC
This sequence comes from Janthinobacterium sp. GW823-FHT03B06, assembly GCF_058796955.1. Lineage (NCBI taxonomy): Bacteria > Pseudomonadati > Pseudomonadota > Betaproteobacteria > Burkholderiales > Oxalobacteraceae > Janthinobacterium > Janthinobacterium sp. GW823-FHT03B06. Next base: position 344,307 of record NZ_JBXAJE010000001.1, on the reverse strand, counting down.
CATTGACCTGGAAACCGACCTGGAAACCGAGGCTTTCCCCCGCCGCGCCGGCCGGGCTATCGTAGGAATCGACGTGGCGGATAAAAAAGCCGTTGCGGCTCGGACTGAATTCGCCAAAAATCGGCTGGTTGACGCTATCGAGCGGATCCTTGCGCCCGGCGAACAGCTCCAGGCTGATGCTGCCGCCTGCGGCTGGGAATGCGGCCGGCAGATTTGGCAATTGCGGTTTCAGCGCATCGAAACTGGCTTGATTCAGGAATAGCCGCGGATGGCCTTGCTTGATCGGCGCTGGCAATTGCGCCATCGCGGTAGAGGCAAGCAGGCAAAACATGCCGAGCATGGCATGCGCCATTTTCCTCGGCAAGAACGGTATACCGCTTCGGCGATGGCGAAACATTGTTTTTTGTTGGCGAATCATTTGACTTTGCACACGGGCTCCCGGAATCATCCAGTTAATAAAAAAACCATATGTCGAATACTGCCATACAATTTTTTAAAAAAGCCAATAATGACTATCAAATAACAAATTATTGAAAGAAAATATAAGCAGTCAGAATGATCACGAAGAATTAATCTTTCCGATCAAAAACAAACAATTCCTTCAACACATTCCAATTGCAACAGGCCTGCCCCAGGCAGCCGGCCATGCCCTCAAGGCTCAGGCGGACGGTGCCCCATCGCATGCGTGGCCATCTTCAGATACAGGAACGATTGCTCCTCGCTGTGCGCGTAGCCCATCTGTCCTTCGGCCAGGGCGACGGATTTCTGCTGCAGCGCTTCCGGGTAGTCCAGGTCGCAGGCAGCGTCGAGCCAGTAGCGCGCCCTGGCTTCGTCGGTATCGAGCAGCAGGTTCGCCACGATGAACATGGCGGGCGCCACGCCGCGCTGCGCGGCCAGTTCCAGCCAGCGCAGCGCGGCGCCGCCGTCCTGCGGCCCGCCCATGCCGTTCTTGAGCATCAAGCCCAGGTAATACGCGGCGGGACCGCTGCCCTGCCCCGCCTCCCGTTCAAACAGGATGCGTGCCTGCGGCTGGGTCGCGACTCCCGCGCGCATCAAGGTCTTGGCCTGGGCCGTCAGGTCCGGCCCTGCCGATGCCAGCGGCGATACGGCCAGGGCGATGGCACACAACCATGCCTTCACTTCGACAGGTCCACTTGATACAGCGCAAAGCCCTTGCCCGCACCATCGTCAGCTTTCAGCTGCGTGACGTTGTCGATGCCGGCCGCTTTCGCCAGGTCGATCACGCCCGGCGCCGAATGGAACACCACCGGGCCTTTTGTGGCCACCTTCGCGAAGCGCCAGCTGCGCGCCGAACCGTTTTTCGCGCGCGTCAGGTTTTTCTGCTGCGTGACGTACGCGATCAAGAGTTCGCGGTTGTTATCGGGCGAGGCCACCACCGTCTTGCTGCCGTCGAGGCCAGGGAAATTGCCGCCGCCGCTGGCGCGGTAGTTGTTCGTCGCGATCAGGAATTCCTGCGCCGCGTCCACAGGTTTACCCTTGTAGGTCAGCGCCTTGATACGCCGGCCCGGCGGCTGCGTGACGTCGATCTGGTAGCGCACGTCGGCGCTGGTGATGGCGTCGAAGTTGTAACTCGGGTGGGCCGTGTTGACCAGTTCCTGCGCTTCCAGCTTGTTCGGGTCGATGGTATTGAAGCGCCGCGCCGACTGTTCCAGCCAGGCCTTCAGCTCCGCGCCATTCATCTTCACGCCGTACAGCGCGTTCGGATACAGATACAGGTCGGCCGCATTGTTCAGCGCCACATTGCCCGCCTTCACGTCCGTGTAGTCGGATACGCCGGCCGAGCCGCTCTTGAACGGCGACGACATCGACAGCACGGGTAAGTGCGCGTACTGCGGCAGGTTCGCCTTCACATACGCGGCCAGATAGCTCGATTGCGCCTGGTTCACGACCTCGATGGCGCTCACGTCGCCCACGTCGGCGAAATACGTCGACATACGGAAGTCCGTGGCGCCGACCGGTGTCTGCACGTAGGCGATCGTGGCCGCATGCTCCTCGGCCACCAGTGTGGCGATGGCCGCATCGGGAGTGACATAACTCTTGTCCGCGTTCTGGATGCCGCGCGCTTCCACCGTCGTGGCGCTCTTGTCGACCACCCACTGCTTGCCGTCGTGACGCAGGCGCAAGCCGATCACGCCCAGGTGCTTGCCCCACAAATTGGCCATCACGGTGGGCACGCCGTTGACCAATCCTTTGACCTTGTCGACGCCGGGCAAATTAAACTGCGGCACCGTGCTGGCGGCGTTCGGAAACAGCTGGTGCGAGTGGCCGATCAGCATGGCGTCCACGCCCGGCACTTGCGACAGGTAGTAATTGCCGTTTTCCATGGTGGGCGAATACGGGCTGTCATCGAGGCCGCCGTGCGAAATGGCCACCACCAGTTCGGCGCCTTTCGCGCGCATCTCGGGAATGAATTTTTCCGCCGTCTCGCGCACGCCCTGCGTATAGACGCGCCCTTCCAGCCAGCGCTTGTCCCAGGCCATGATGGTGGGCGGCGCGAAGCTGATGATGCCCACCTTCACGCTGCTGGTCACCGGTTTTCCATCGGGACCGGTGGCCGTGATCTGCTTGTCGATAATGTGATATGGCGCAAACAGGGGCTTGCCCGTCTTGACGCTGTAGACGTTGGCCAGCACTTGCGGGAACGCGGGGCCGGCGCAGCGCGGTCTGCCGGCATCGACGCTGTCGACGTCGAAGCGGTTGCCCGTCACCTGGCTCAAAAACGCCAGGCCGTAATTGAATTCATGGTTGCCGATGCCGCCGCCGTCCACTTTCAGCAGATTCATCGCCTTGTAGATGGCCAGGGTCTGGTCGCAAGCCAGCGGTTTTACCAGTGCCTGGTAGTCGGCCAGGGCCGTGCCCTGGATGGTGTCGCCGTTGTCGAGCAGCAGATTGTTCGGGAATTGCGCACGCGCCTGGACGATCAGGGCCGCCGTGCGTTCCAGGCCGATCGACGGTTCCGCCTGCAGCTTGTAGTAGTCATAACTGAGCACATTCGCGTGCAAGTCCGTCGTCTCCAGCAGGGCCAGGGTGGCGCTGCTGCCGGCCGGCGCGGCCGAAGGCGCCCGCGCGGGTCCCGTGGCGACGGGCGGCAAGGCGCCGCAGCCGGCCAGCAGCAGCGGTAACAGGGCGAGACGGGGAAGTTGACGCAAGGGTTGGCACATGAGAATTCCTGTGGAAAGACAATATCGCCAGCATCATACGCAGCACGATAGCCATCATCAAGGCAAAAATATTGTCGCAAATACAGCAAAATACGCATTTTATTGCCCCGCGCGGCCGCAATTGCGCTGCGGCGGCAGCGGAAACGCGCCGCGCTCGCGTATAATTCAGGGTTTGATTTCACCATAGAAGACCAGAACATTATGGAAGCCGAACGCATCAATATCATCTCCGCCCTGCTCAACGACCTGACGGTCCGCGAAGCCGAACTTCGGAGGTATCTTTGACTTCACTGTCAAGTCGGAGAAACTAGAGCAAGTCAACGAAGAGCTGGAAGATCCCACCGTCTGGAACGATCCCAAGCGCGCCCAGGACCTCGGTAAAGAGAAGAAGGCGCTGGAAGCGATCGTCTTCACGCTGACCAAGGCCGATGCCGACCTGCGCGACACCCGCGACCTGTTCGACATGGCCCGTGAAGAAGGCGACGACGAGACCCTGGAAGCGATCGAGCAGGACGTGCAGGAAATCCGCAAGGTCATCGAAAGCATGGAATTCCGCCGGATGTTCAACAATCCGATGGACCCGAACAACTGCTTCATCGACATCCAGGCCGGCGCCGGCGGCACGGAAGCCCAGGACTGGGCTTCGATGCTGCTGCGCCAGTACCTGCGCTATTGCGAACGCAAGGGTTTTAAAGTTGAAATCCTCGAGCAGTCCGACGGCGAAGTCGCCGGCATCAAGACGGCCACCCTGAAGGTCGAGGGCGATCACGCCTACGGCTTCCTGCGCACGGAAACGGGCGTGCACCGCCTGGTGCGCAAGTCGCCGTTCGACTCGGCCAACGGCCGCCACACGTCGTTCACATCGCTGTTCGTGTATCCGGAAGTCGACGATTCGATCGAGATCGACGTCAACCCGGCCGATATCCGCGTCGACACCTACCGCGCGTCGGGCGCCGGCGGTCAGCACATTAATAAAACCGACTCCGCCGTCCGCATGACCCATGCGCCGACCGGCATCGTGGTGCAGTGCCAGAACGACCGTTCGCAGCACCGCAACCGCGCCGAAGCGATGGAAATGCTGAAAGCGAAACTGTACGAGCATGAACTGCGCAAGCGCATGAGCGAACAGCAAAAGCTGGAAGACTCGAAGACGGATGTGGGCTGGGGTCACCAGATCCGCTCCTACGTGCTGGACCAGTCCCGCATCAAGGACTTGCGCACCGGTTTCGAGACGGGCAATACCAAGGGCGTGCTCGATGGCGACATCGACGACTTCATCTCCGCCTCGCTCAAGCAAGGCGTGTAAGGATGAATGCCTCCGCTCCGGCTCCGGCTCCGCGTGCCTTCCTGTTCGACATGGATGGCACGATCGTCGACAACATGGCCTTCCACACGACATCGTGGCTGGCGTTCTTTGAACGCCACGGCCATGCGCTGGACGCGGACGCCTTTTTCCGCGACACGGCAGGACGGCAGGGACACGAAATCATCGCCAAGTACCTGGGCGAGGATGCCGACCACGTCACCCTGCTGGCGGAAAAGGAAGTCGTCTACCGCGAACTGTATGGCCCGCACCTGGCCACGGTGCTTGGCTTCGACCGGCTGATCGCCAGCGCGCGCCAGCATGGCGTGGGGCTGGTGGTGGGCACGGCCGCGCCAGACGAGAATATCGCGTTCACGCTCGACGGCCTGGACCTGCGCCACCGCTTCGACGCCATCGTCGGCGCCGCCGACGTGGAACGGGGCAAGCCGCACCCGGACGTGTTCCTGAAAGGCGCACAGCTGGCCGGCGCGCTGCCGCAAGACTGCATCGTCTTCGAAGACGCGCCCCTGGGCGTGGAAGCGGCGCGCCGTGCCGGCATGCGCGTCGTGGTACTCACCACCACCCTGCCGGCCGAGGCGTTTGCCGCATTCGACAACATCATTGCCATCGTGCCGGATTTCTCCGCACTCGACGTCGACGCACTGTTTGCCAGCGTGGCGCCAGCGCTGGCACCACATCATCAATAATCACCAACGAAGAACACCATGACTACGGATATCCAAGAACAAGCCGCCGCCCCCGATGAAAACAAGATCATCGCCGAGCGCCGCGTCAAGCTGGCCGCACTGCGCGAACAAGGCGTCGCCTTCCCGAACGATTTCCGCCCCGAACACAAGGCGGCCGATCTGCACGCGCAATACGGCGGCAAGACGCGCGAAGAGCTGGAAGAAAACCCCGTACACGTGGTGCTGGCCGGCCGCATGATGCTCAAGCGCGAAGCGGGCAAGAAAGCCGCCTTCGCCACCCTGCAAGACGCTTCCGGCCCGAAGGCCGACGGCCGCATCCAGATCTACGCCACGCTTGACCTCACCGGCGAAGCGGCCATGGCCGCCCTGCACCACTATGACCTGGGCGATATCCTGGGCGTGCAAGGCACCCTGTTCAAGACCAAGACGGACGAACTGACCATCAAGGTCACGGAACTGCGCCTGATCACCAAGTCGCTGCGCCCGCTGCCGGACAAATTCCACGGCTTGGCCGACCAGGAAACCAAGTACCGCCAGCGCTACGTCGACCTGATCATGAACGAAGAGACGCGCCGCACCTTCAAGGCGCGTACCGCCGCCATCTCGTCGATCCGCCGCTTCATGGAAAAGAACGAGTTCATGGAAGTGGAAACGCCGATGCTGCACACGATCCCCGGCGGCGCGGCGGCCAAGCCGTTCATCACGCACCACAATGCGCTCGACATGCAAATGTTCCTGCGCATCGCGCCCGAGCTGTACCTGAAGCGCCTGGTCGTGGGCGGCTTCGACCGCGTGTTCGAGATCAACCGTAACTTCCGCAACGAAGGCGTGTCGATCCGTCACAACCCTGAATTCACGATGATGGAATTCTACGCGGCCTACACCGACTACAAATGGCTGATGGATTTCACGGAAGCCGTCATCCGCCAGGCCGCCATCGACGCGCACGGCACTGCCACCCTGACCTACGGCGGCCGCGAACTCGATTTGGCAAAACCGTTCCACCGCCTGACCATCGTCGAAGCGATCAACAAGTACGCGCCGGGCTACACGCCGGAGCAGTTGAACGATGCGGACTTCATCAAGGAAGAGCTGAAGAAATTCGGCGTCAAGCCGTTCGCCACGGCCGGCCTGGGCGCGCTGCAACTGGCGCTGTTCGAAGAGACGGCTGAAGCGCAGCTGTGGGAACCGACCTACATCATCGACTACCCTGTTGAAGTGTCGCCGCTGGCGCGCGCTTCCGACACGGTGGCCGGCATCACCGAACGCTTCGAGCTGTTCATGGTGGGCCGCGAGATCGCCAACGGCTTCTCCGAGTTGAACGATGCGGAAGACCAGTCGGCACGCTTCCTGGCGCAAGTGGCCGCCAAGGACGCCGGCGATGAAGAGGCGATGTTCTACGACGCCGACTACATCCGCGCGCTGGAATACGGCATGCCGCCAGCCGGCGGCTGCGGCATCGGCATCGACCGCCTGATGATGATCATCACGGATTCTCCGAACATCCGCGACGTCCTGCTGTTCCCTCACTTGCGCCGCGAAGAGTGATGAACACCTGAAAAATCTACTGCGCGTCGCGATTTGCGGCCTGCGATGCTCACTGTGCTATAGCACAGTTGCGCTTCTTAGCCGCAACTCCCATCCGCTCGCTACGATTTTTTCAGGCGTTCGATGCTTCAAGGCAAAAAAAAGCCGCCTGATTTTTTTAATCAGGCGGCTTTTTTACTGGTGCAGCCGGCCGTCAGCCGGCCAGGGTCACGCGCTGGTGGCTGCGGCTGGCCTGCTGCGCCGCCAGCGCCGTCGCCAGCGCGCGCATGCCGTCGTCGCCCGTGGCGGCCGGCTGCCCTTCGCCGCGCATGGCGCGCTGGAAGGCACGCACCGAGCGCACGTACAGGTTCTCGTGCTCGACGGGGATGTCGACGCTGCCGCCGTCGCGCGTCAGGCTGATGCTGCCGACGGGGCGCTGCGTCATCACGCCGGTGGCGAAGATGGTGCCCTTGCTGCCGATGATTTCCACGCCGGACAGCGAATACGGCGCGTTGAACGCGTCGTGCACCTGTACCAAAGTCCCGTTGTCGAACTCGATGACGGTCATCAGGCCCTCTTCCAGCCCCGCCACCGTCATGCCGCCGCTGGTGGCGCAGGCGGTCACGTGGCGCGGTTCCGAATCCAGCAGGAAGCGCAGGGTGTCGACATCGTGCACGAACATGTCGAGCGTGACGCCGCCCGACTCCGGCGCGTCCAGGCGCCAGCCGCGCAAGTGCTGCGGCAGGTTGTTCGCGTGCAGTACGCGGCCATACAGGGGCTGGCCGATCTCGCCAGCGCGTATCAACTCGCGCACCTTGCCGTGGCTGGCCGCGTTGCGCAGGTGGTGGTTAATCCCCAGCACCACGCCCGCCTCGGCGCAGCCGTCGACCATGCGGCGGGCGTCGTCCAGGTTCAGCGCCAGCGGCTTCTCGCACAGCACGTGCTTGCCCACGCGCGCCGCCTGCAAGGTCTGCGCCATGTGCCATTCGTTGGTAGTGCTGATGTACACGGCATCCGCGCCCGGATGGGCCAGCGCCGCAGCCAGGTCCGTATAGCTGGCGGCGATGCCGAATTGCCCGGCAAAGGCGGCGCCGCGCACAGCATCGCGGCTGACCACGGCCAGCACCTCGGCGTCGCCCTGCTGGCGGATCGCGTCGACCATCCATTCGCGCGCCACGGTGCTGGCGCCGACCAAAATCCATCCGGTTTTCTTCATTCGATTCTCCCGTTAAAAAGTGTGGCGCAGGCCCAGGTTCCAGGCCTGGTTGCCGGTGCCGTTGTCGGTGGCATTGCCCACCACATAGGCGGCGCCGTTGCGGTTGTCGATATGCGCGTAGGCCGCGTACAAGGTGCTGCGTTTCGACAGCGCGTACGTGTAGCCGATGCCGAGCTGGCTAGCGTCGCCGTTGGCGGCGCGCCGGTCGTCGCGCCGCACGTACGAGAACAGGATGCGGTGCGGGCCCACGGGCACGGTGGCGCCCAGCATCAGGTCCGCGCTGTCGACTGTGGTGGCGGCACCGGCCGTGCTCTTGCTGACGGCGACGGCGCCATGCGCCTTGAGCACGCCGAAGTCCCAGGTGGCGCCCAGCACCGTGTTGCGCGCCCTGCCCGTCAACAGCGCGCTTGACAGGGTGTTGGCATCCTGGTGCGCCAGGCGCACGTACAGCGGCCCGCTGGCATAGGTGGCCGCCGCGCCCATGTAGCGCCTGGCCGAGGCATCGCCCGGCACTTCGCCGAAGCCGTACGCCAGTTCGCCGGAAAGGCCACCGCGCACGGGCGAGCTGTAGGTGATGCTGTTGTCGACGCGGCTGATGTAGCCGGCCGTGAAGACGTTGCTCATCCTGCCCGCAAAACCCAGGTAAAACGGGTCCAGCACGCCCAGGCTGCTATCGATGAACGTGTACTGGCGGCCCAGCCGCAAGGTGCCCGCCGCACCGGCGAGGCCGACGAAGGCCTGGCGCCCGAACAGCAGGCCGCCCTGGGCCGAAGCGCCCGTGTCGGCCAGGATGCCCGCATCCATCGTAAAGATTGCCGTCATGCCGCCGCCCAGGTCTTCGCTGCCCTTGAAACCCAGGCGCGAACCGTTGGCGATGCCGCTCGTCAGCTTGAGCACCCTGCCCCCGGGGCCGCCGCTCTCGGACACCACGCCCAGGTCCGCGATGCCGTACATGGCCACGTTCGACTGCGCCGCGCACAGGCCGCCGCAGGCGCCCGCGCCGATGATCATTGCCCTTGCTACCTTGTTCTTCATTTCTTTCCCTGTCTGTCTTTTTATGGATACTGTTCTTAGCTGACCAGGTGGCGCGGACGCTCGCCGCGCAGGCCGGCCAGCAGGTTGTCCACGGCTTGCTGCGCCATGGCATAACGCGTTTCATGCGTGGCTGAGCCGATGTGCGGCAGCGCCACCACGTTGGCCATGCCCGGCAGCGGATTGTCCGGCGCCAGCGGTTCGCGCTCGAACACGTCCAGGCCGGCGCCGTGGATGGTGCCCTGCTGCAGGGCCTCGATCAACGCCGCCTCATCGACGATGCGCCCGCGCGAACCGTTGATGAAGATGGCGCCGGGGCGCATCAGCGCGAACTCGCGCCGCCCCATCATGCGTTCCGTCTGCGCCGTCAGCGGCAGGACCACGCAAACGAAATCGGAGCCGGCCAGCAGCTCGTCGAGCGCCACCTGTCGCGCGCCCAGCGCCGCTTCCACCTCGGGCACCGCTTCGCCGTTCACGTACAGCACCTGCATGCCGAAACCCAGCGCGGCGCGGCGGGCGACGGCGCGGCCGATGCGGCCCATGCCCAGCATGCCGATGGTCTTGCCGTGCACGTTGACGCCGTACTGGCTTTCGCCCACGCTGCGCGTCCAGCGTCCCGCCTTGACGAATTCGGCCAGTTCAACGACCCTCCGCGCGCTGGCGAGGATCAGCGCGAAGATCGTGTCGGCCGTCGTTTCCGTCAGCACGTCCGGCGTATTGGCCAGCAAAATACCCCGTTCGCGCAGGTAGTCGACGTCGAACTGGTCGACGCCCACCGAAATGGTGGAAATGATGCGCAGGTCGACGGCCGGGTCCAGCAGTTCGCGGTCCAGGCGCACGCTGGCGCCCAGCAAGCCATGCGCGCCGCGGATGGCGGCGGCGAACGCGGCGCGGTTGCCCGCGTCGATCGCCTCGAAATACGTCACATCGCATTCGGCGCGCAGGCGCGCCAGCAGCGGCTCGGCCAGCTTTTTATACACAAGCACATGTTTTTTCATGAGTTTTCCCCTGTTCGGTTCAAGATTGGCCCAGCGCGTCGAGCTGGGCGCGGGTCGGCAAGCCTTCCATGTCGCCGGCCACCTGGATGGCGAAGGCGCCGACTCTGTTGCCGCGCCGTACCGCCTGCGCCAGCGGCAAGCCTTCCAGCAAGGCGCTGACCAGGCCGGCCGCGAAGCCGTCGCCGGCACCCACCGTGTCGACCACCTTGTCCACGCGCTCGCCCGGCACCATGCCGCTGTCGCCGTCGGCCGTGCGGTAATAGGCGCCCTCTGCACCCAGCTTGATGACCACCAGGCGCGCACCCTGCTGCAGATAAAAGCCGGCGACGTCGCGCGGCAGGTCGTGACCGGTGAGGATTTTTCCCTCCCCCAGGCCAGGCAACACCCAGTCGGCCCTGGCGGCGAGACGGTTGATCTGTTCGACCATGACGGCTTGCGACGGCCACAGCGAGGGCCGCAGGTTCGGATCGAACGACACGGTCCGGCCATGCTTGCGCATGAAGTCGATGGCCTGGCCCGCGAACGCCAGGCTGGTGGCGGACAGCGCCGCGGCCACGCCCGTGGCGTGCAGGTGGCGCGCGGACAGGAAATAGGCGGGGTCGAAGTGCTCGGGCGCCAGCCGGCTGGCGGCGGAACCCTTGCGGAAGTACTCGACCAGCGGATCGGCGCCGTTCTCGGCCTTCTCCTTGAGCAGGAAGCCGCTGGACTGGCCGGCGACGGCGGCGACCCGGCTGCAATCGACGCCTTCGGCCTGCACGCTGGCGCGGATGAAGCGGCCGAACGAGTCATCGCCCACGCGGCTGAGCCAGCCGACTTTCAAACCGAGGCGCGCCAGGCCGATGGCGACATTCGTCTCGGCGCCGGCCAGGCGGCGCGTGAAATGCGCCACGGCCGCCAGGTCGCCCGTTTCCTCGGCAACGAACATCGCCATCGCTTCGCCGTAGGTGACGACGTCGAGCGCATGCGCTCCATGCATCATTTCGTGTTCCGTCATGCGGCCTCCAGCATCCGGATGTAGCGGCCCGTTTCGGCCACCAGGTCAGTAGCCTCGAGCGGGAATTCGATGGCCCGCTGCACGCCCGGCGCAAAGTGCGCGAAGACGGCGCGCCAGGCCGGATCGGCGGCGGAGACGGCGCAGGCGGACAGCCGGCCCCCGTCATCCTGGACGGCCTTGCAGTGCACATAGCGCACGTACGGCGCCAGCAGGCGCGCCGCCTGCTGCGCATCCTCGCCCACCCAGCGCCAGTTGCCGATGTCGAAGGTCAGGCCCACGGGCAGCCCGATGTCGCGCGCCGCCGCCAGGAAGCGCGCCATCGTCGCCAGCTTGCCGCCATGGGCCGTCTGGTCGTTTTCCACCAGCAGCGCCACGGGCGCGGCCGCCAACTGGGCGCTCAAGGCGTGCAAGTCCGGCGCGGCCGGGTAATGGCCCAGCGACACCTTCAGGTAGCGCGCCCCCAGGCGCGCCGCCTCGTCCAGCATCTGCTGCAGCAACTCGTGCCGCAGCAGCCCGTCCGCGTCCCACAATTCGATGGGCGTGGAATACACCGAGTACAGGCCGCGCGCAGCCACCGCCGCACCCATGCGCGCCAGGTCCGGCAAGTCGGAGGTGAACAGTTCGCGGCGGATCTCGATGCCGGCACCGCCCGCATCGGCCACCACGTCGATGAAATGGCTTTGCCCCAGCTGCCTTACCCTGCTTGCGCCATAGGCCGACGCCGCCACCAAAACGGGGCTCATTTGATCGCTCCCGCGCCGACGAACTGGCGCGCTTCAGGCGTTTGTGGATTGCTGAAAAACGCTTCCGACGGCCCGCTTTCCCACACCAATCCCTGGTGCATGAAGACCGTGACGTCGGCCATGCGCCGCGCGAACTCCATCTCGTGCGTCACCAAGAGCATCGTCATGCCCGCCTGCGCCAGCTCTTCCATCACCTTCAGCACTTCCTGCGTCAGTTCCGGGTCGAGCGCCGACGTCACTTCATCGAACAGCATCACTTGCGGCTCCATCGCCAGCGAACGGGCGATCGCCACGCGCTGCTGCTGGCCGCCCGACAGCTGCTCGGGATAGGCTTCGCGCTTGTGGTCCAGGCCCACCTGCTTGAGCACGCGCAGCGCCGTGGCGCGGCCTTGGGCGTCGGGCACTTTCTTGACGATGCGCGGCGCCAGCATGACGTTTTCTTCCACCGTCAGGTGGGGGAACAGGTTGTAGCTCTGGAAGACCATGCCGACGTCCTTGCGCAAGTCGAGCAGGTGCTCCTGGCGCGCCGTCAGCGTATGGCCGGCCACGGCGATGCTGCCGCTGTCGATGGTTTCCAGGCCGTTGATACAGCGCAGCATGGTGCTCTTGCCGGAGCCGCTGCGGCCGATCACGGCGATCACCTGGCCCCGCTCGACGGCGAACGAGACGCCCTTGAGCACATGATTGGCGCCGAAGCTCTTGCTGATATTGTCGATTTCAACGATGGGCATGGAATTTCCTTTCCAGTGAATGGCTGTAGCGCGACAGCGGATAGCACATCGCGAAGTAGATCAGGGCGACGACGGGGAAGACGATGAAAGGCAGGAAGGTCGCATTGCTGACCAGTTGCCCTGCCCGCGTCAGTTCCACCACGCCGATGATCGAGGTGATCGAGGTATTCTTGATGATCTGCACCATGAAGCCCACCGTCGGCGGCAGCGAATGGCGCAGCGCCTGCGGCAGGATGACGTAGCGCAGCTGCTGATAGCGGTTCAGCGCCAGCGCGGCCGACGCTTCCCACTGCTGCCGCTGCACGCCTTCGATGCAGCCGCGCCAGATCTCGCCCAGATAGGCGCTGGCAAAGATCGTCATCGCCGCGCCGGCCGCGATAATCGGCGACAGCTTGTAGCCGAACAGGGCCAGCCCGTAATACGTCAGGAACAGGACGATCAGCACGGGCGTGCCCTGGACCAGCTGGATGTACAGGGCGCTGATGCAGCGCAGGACCGGGCTGCGCGCCGTGCGCAGCAGCGCCACCGCGAAGCCGGCGATGCCGCCCGTGATGAAGACGATCAGCGACAGGCCGATGGTCCAGCGCGTGGCCTCGAGCAGGAATTGCAGGTTATCCCAGGAAAAGTCACTGATCATGTCAAGCTCCCATGCGCGCCGCGCCCAGACGGCGGCGGCGTTTGAAGACGATCTGGCCCAGCACCCAGAAGCCGAAGCGGAACAGCAGGGCCAGCACGATGTACAGCACCATCACGACGATGTAGATCTCGAAGCTGCGGAAGGTTTCCGCGTCGAGCAGGTGCGCCGCGGCGGTCAGCTCTTCGGCGGAAATGGCCGACACGACGCTCGAGGCCAGCATCATCAAGGTGAACTGGCTGGCCAGCGCCGGATAGACTTTTTCCAGCGCCGGCAGCAGCACCACGTGGCGCATCACCTGCCAGCGCGTCATGCCCAGCGCCTGCGCCGCCTCGAGCTGCGACGGATGCACGGCGCCGATGCCGGCGCGCACGATCTCCGCCGCGTAGGCGCCCAGATTGACCGTCATGGCGACGAGCGCCGCGCCGTTCGCGTCGAGCTGCAGGCCCAGCGACGGCAAGCCGAAGTAGATGATGAACAGCTGCACCAGGAACGGCGTGCTGCGGATGACCTCGACATACGCGCGCACCACGGCGCGGGCATAGGCGGGACCATTCTTCAGGATGACGGCGGCGCACACGCCCACCGCCAGGCCCAGCACCATCGCCAGGGCGCTCAGGCGTATCGTCAGCGCCGCGCCCCACAACAGGCGGTCCAGCGATTGCATGACGAGTTCGAAATGAAATTCATACGGCATACTCAACTCCTTGTCTGCGTGCGCATCCCCGGCCGCGCCACCGTGGCGGCGCGCCGTGCGGACGGGCACTTTCCTATGCGGCTGGCGGTATCAGAAGGTCGGCAGCGCCGGCAGCGGCGCGCCGCTCCACTTGCGCGCGATGGCGTCGAGTTCGCCGTTCAGCTTGACGTAGTAGATGAAGTTGTTGAGCCACTGGTGCAGCTCGAAGTCGCCGCGGCGCACCGCCATCGAGTTCGGCTGCAGCGAATAGGTGAAGCGGACCTCGATCTTGCCCGCGCCGCGCGTCTTGATGATGTCGAGCGCCATCGTGCTGGGAATCGAGACGGCGTCGACCTGCTTGCTGAGCAAGGCCTGGGTGACGGTGGCGTCATCCTCGAAACGCACGATATTGGTGCCGGCCGGCGCCAGGCGGCTCAGCGCCGTGTCGTTGGTGGTGCCGCGCGTCACGCCCACTTTCTTGCCCTTCAACTCGGCCAGGGCCTTGAATTTGCCGCCCACCGGCGCGACGATGGCCAGTTCGAACGCGCTGTAAGGCATGGTGAACATCAGGGTCTTGGCCCGTTCCGGCGTGGGCGCCAGGGTCGCCACGAGGAAATCGACCTTGCCCGACTCCAGCGACGGCACACGCGACGGCGCCGTCAACGGGACTATTTCCACGGGCAGGTTCATGTATTTGCCGATCAGGTTGGCGACGTCGACGTCATAGCCGACGGGCGCGCCCTTGGCGTCGATGCTGCCGAACGGCGGCGTGCCGCTGACCACGCCGATGGTCAGCTTGCCTTTTTTGATCAGGTCGCCAAGCGTCTGGGCGCCGGCATCGGCCGCCGCACCCAGGGCAAACGTTGCTGCGAGCGCGCACGCCACGATCTTCGAATACAACAGTGTAGTCATCTTCATGCTTCAGTCTCCTGTGATCCCGGTACCGGCCTCGTCGAGGCACTGCCGGGAATATTGTCAAATGGACGATTCGGATCGCCTCTTGCCGTGTCATTTCAACTTCATGCCAACCATTGCCCTGCCTGACTATTCACGCCCCTTTCCAGCGTAAAAACAGTTTATGAAACCGGTTCCATAACTATCTCAAAAAAAAGGGCAAGGCCCTCTTCCCCTCCTCAAGCGTCGCCGCCCTTGCGTACTTCGCTACCCTGGGTGGAATTGCGCACAATCAACTTGCCAGGCAACAGCACCTCGCGCGGCGGGCATTGATCGCCCTGCAGGCGCGACAGCATGCACGTCATCGCCGAAAAGCCGATGTCATAGGTCTGCTGCTCGATCGTGCTCAGGCCCGCCAGCGGCGACCATGGCAATTCATCAAAGCCCAGCAAGCCCACGTCCTGCGGCATGCGCAAGGCAAGGCGCTGCAGCATCAGCGCCAGTTCCAGCGCCACCATGCCGTTCGAGGCCAGCAGCGCCACGCGGCGGCCGCGCCACTGCGCCAGGCATAGACGCACCTGCGCGTCGATGGCGGACCGGTCGTCCAGGTCCACGGCCAGCACTTCGCCCACGCAGCCGGGATGCTCGGCCATCACGGCCTGGAACCCTTCGGCGCGCATCAGCCGCGAACTGACGCCCGTCAATGGCGGCGCGACGAAGGCGATGGCGTCGAAACCCTGCTCGATCAGATGCGCGGTGGCCAGCCGGCCCGCCTGCACATTGTCCAGGCCCACGAGGTCGAAATCGGCGCCCTCGATGCGGCGGTCGACCAGCACGATGGGCATGTCCGCCTGCTGTAAGTCGGACGACTGAATATTGCGCCCCTGCGTGTTGACGATCAGCCCTTCCACGCTGTACGAGCGCAGCGCGGCCAGCGACTGGCGTTCGCGCTGTTCGTCATTGCCGGTATTACACAGAATCAAGGTATAGCCATGCTGCTGGCAAGCCGCTTCCACGCCTTGCAGCACGGCCACCGTGTAGGGATTGAGCATGTCGGCCACGACCATGCCGATCAGGCGCGTGCGTCCCCGCTTGAGACCGCGCGCCATCTGGTTCGGCTGGTAGCCGAGACGCGCGATGGTGCTGGCGATCTGCTGGCGGATATTTTCGGACAGGGCATCGAGTTCGCCGCCGAGAAAGCGCGACACGCTCGTCTTCGACACGCCCGCCTCACGCGCCACCTGGGCGATGGTCACGGGCCGTGGCGGCTCGCCGGAGGCTGTTTTTTTGTTGCCGCGTACTGAATCCAAGGTGCTCTCCACTACCTGTTGATCTGCATATTTTTATTTTGGAACCGGTTCCAAAGATAGCACCCACGCATCGATGACGCAAGCGATTTGATTGCCTGTGGCGGCGAAGGAACACGATGGGGGCATGGATGGGAACGCGGATGAAAAGGCGCCGCCCGCCCCCCCTTGCAAACACAGGGGGCGGGCGGCGCGATGGTGTCAAGACTGTTTACTGGACCACGGTATAGCACGGCACGTAGGCCGTGCCCGCCAGTTTCATGCGGTGCTGCGCGACGAACGAGGCGAGCAGCGCATCCATGGGGCCGGCGATGGATTTGTCGCCATGGATTTCGAAGTTGCCGTGCTTTTCGATCGAGCGGATGCCGTCATCCTTGACGTTGCCCGCCACCACGCCCGAGAACGCGCGGCGCAGCTGGGCCGCCAGCAAGTGCGTGGGCTGGTTCTTGTGCAGGCTCAGGTTGCGCATGTTTTCATGCGTGGGCTGGAAAGGCTTCTGGAACTCGTGGTCGATCTTCAGCAGCCAGTTGAAGTAATACGCGTCGCTGTGCGCCTTGCGGAATTCGCGCACCTGGCGTATGCCTTCGAGCATTTCGCGCGCCACCAGTTCCGGGTCGTCGATGATGATTTTATAGCGCTGCTGCGCTTCCGGGCCCAGCGTGTCGTGGATGAACTGGTTGATCTGCACGAAGTACTCGCGCGACGTTTCCGGGCCCGTGAAGATCAGCGGGAACGGAATCTCGGCGTTGTCCGGGTGCAGCAGGATGCCGAGGATATACAGAATCTCTTCGGCCGTGCCCGCGCCGCCGGGGAAGACGACGATGCCGTGGCCGGCGCGCACGAACGCTTCCAGGCGCTTTTCGATGTCCGGCATGATGACCAGGTCATTGACGATGGGGTTCGGCGACTCGGCCGCGATGATGCCCGGCTCCGTGATGCCGAGATAGCGGCCATTGTGCAAACGCTGCTTGGCGTGGCCGATGGTGGCGCCCTTCATGGGGCCCTTCATGGCGCCCGGGCCGCAGCCCGTGCAGATGTCGAGGCCGCGCAAGCCCAGCTGGTAGCCCACTTCCTTCGAATAATTGTATTCGGCGCGGTTGATCGAGTGGCCGCCCCAGCAGACGACCAGGTTCGGGTTGAGCTGGGTTTGCAGCACGTTGGCGTTGCGCAGGATGTGGAAGACGGCGTCCGTCACGCCTTCCGTGCTCTGCAAGTCGAATTTCGGGTTGCCCGTCACTTCGTCGCTGACGAAGATGATGTCGCGCAGCACGGCGAACAGGTGCTCGTGGATGCCCTTGATCATCTTGCCGTCGACGAAGGCGATGGCTGGCGCGCCCTTGATGTCGAGCTTGATGCCGCGCTCGCGCTGGATGATGGAGATTTCAAACGACTGGTAGCGCTCCAGCAGGGCGCGGCCGTCGTCGATGGTGCTGCCGCAATTCAAGACCGCCAGCGCGCAGCGGCGGAAAGTGTTGTACAGGCCGCCCTGGCTGGTGTCGAGCAGTTTGTTGACTTCAGTCTTGGAGAGCACGTCCAGGCGGCCTTCCGGTGAAACCAGAGTATCGATAACGTCGTGTTCCATAATGCGAAAAATCCTTTAAAAATCGATGCTCGAAGGTCTTGCAGCCTTAATATACGACAAGTCAGGCAAGTTGTGCTGTGCCGCCGCAAAATCGCCCAGGCCATCCTTGCCTGCAAACCGGTTTGACTAATATGAAACAGTCATTCTTGCTAATGCGAATCGAAACCTTCGCTCCGCGCAATTTGTAGATTAGAATGCCAGCCTATTGGAATTCCCGTGCGTACGGTTCTTCATGAGAGTCCCCGCCGCCCGCAGGCTTCCATAAGTTCGTTGTATCGATTGACTATAATAATTTTTCAGGAGGAACCGCATGAGCGGTGCGACTACGCCCAACAAGGAAGCCGTTATTCCCGAGTTCAAGCAGATTATGGGCCATCCAAGCCCATTGTGGATGTTGTTCATGACTGAATTCTGGGAACGCTTCGCGTTCTACGGAGTTCGCTGGGCGCTGGTACTGTACATCGTGGCCCAGTTCCACGGCGGCGACGGTTCGGGACAGGCAGCGGCCAACCTGACCTACGGTTCCTTCCTCGCGCTGGTGTACGCCGGCGCCCTGTTCGGCGGCTACATCGCCGACCGCGTCATCGGTTACCAGCGTTCCATCCTGCTGGGCGCCATCTTCATGGCTGCCGGCCTGTTCTGCATCTCCGTGCCGAACCAGGACATCTTCAACCTGGGCCTGGCCACGATGATCGTCGGTAACGGCATGTTCAAGCCGAACATCTCGACCATGGTCGGCAAGCTGTACACGACCGCCGATCCGCGCCGCGACAGTGGTTTCACGATCTTCTACATGGGCATCAACATGGGCGCCATGGTCGCGCCTGTCTTCACGCAATGGCTGGCCGAGTCGATCTTCGGCACCAGCGCCATGCCGTCGTACAAGATGGTCTTCATGGCCTCCGGTTTCGGCATGCTGATCAGCCTGGTATGGTTCTTCATCGGCCGCCGCGCCCTGAAGGGCATCGGCGCTCCGGAAGCCGGTTCCGGCAACCCGATGCGCGTCGTCTGGGTGGCCGTCGGCTCCCTGTGCGTGATCCCGCTGATGTATTTCCTGCTGACCGTCGGCGCTGAAAAGCTGCAAATCGTCCTGACCGTGCTGTTCGTCGGCCTGGCCGTCATGCTGATGATCGAAGGCATCCGCAACGGCAAAGTGGCGCGCGACCGCGTCATCGCCATGCTGCTGATCTTTGTCTTCAACATCCTGTTCTGGATGTTCTTCGAACAGGCAGGCAGCTCGTTTACTTTCCTGGCTGACAAGATCGTCAACCGCGACCTGGGCTTCTGGATCTTCCCGACCGCCTACTTCCAGACCGTCAATTCGGTCGCCATCATCGTCTTCGCGCCGATCATCGCCGCCGTCTGGGTCTTCCTGGCGCGCCACAACGTCAACCCTTCGATCCCGCGCAAATTCGGCCTGGGCTTGCTGGGCAATGCGCTGGCCTTCGGCCTGCTGATCTTCGCTCTGTCGAGCCTGGTTGGCGCCGATAACAAGATCCCGTTCTGGACCCTGACCACCGTGTACGTGCTGCAATCGATCGGCGAGCTGTGCCTGTCGCCTATCGGCCTGTCCATGGTCACCAAGCTGGCGCCAGTGCGCCTGGTGGGCCTGGGCATGGGCGGCTGGTTCCTGTCGACCGGTATCGGCAACAACCTGTCGGGCATTTTCGCCAGCCACGTCAGCGGCACGAGCGGCATGTCGGTGCAATCGGCCCTGTCCGGCTACACCTTCGGCTTCTGGTCCCTGCTGGGCGCCGGCGTCGTGCTGTTTCTGATCGCACCGCTGATCAACAAACTGATGCACGGCGTGAAGTAAGCGTTCTGCCTTAGCTGAAAACGGCGGCCCGCGGGCCGCCGTTTTTCATTCCGGCGCCGGTTGTTGCCTTGGCGGGCGGTACAATACAGCCAGGGCCACCGGCCACTCCCCCCACTCAGCAAAGAATATTATGTCCAGCATCTCCACCACCTCGCCCCTCTCCGACGACGAATACGCCGAACTCGACACCCTGCTGGCCGCGCCCGCGCTGGAAAGCCGTGCCATGGACGTGTCGATGCTCGAAGGTTTTCTCACAGCCGTCGCCCTGAACCCGAAACAGATCGCGCAGGAGCAGTGGTTGCCATGGGTCTGGGACAAGGCGGCCGGCAGCGCCGCGCCCGCAGCGGATGCTGCCAGCGAACGGGCGGCCAGCCTGGCCCGCCGCCACCACGCCTACATGGTCGAATGGCTGGCGAAGGACCCGGACAGCTTCGAGCCCATCTACGTCTGCGGCCCCGAATGGAGCGTGCCCGCCTGGTGCGCCGGCTTTATACTTGGCACGAGCCTGGACAAGCCCCAGTGGGCGGCCCTGGCCGTCAGCCATCCTGATTACCTGGCGCCGTTCCAGCACCTGGCCAGCGCCAGCGAACTCGATGACGATGCGGCTGAAACGGCCATGGATGGCGTGATTCCCGCCGTCATCGCCATCAACGCCGCCTGGGCGCGCCAACGCCACCTGAAGCAAAGCCAGCCCGGGGCCACCGTGCTGCGCGAACTGCCGAAAACGGGCCGCAACGACCCGTGCCACTGCGGCAGCGGCAAAAAATACAAGAAATGCTGCGCCGACGCCGATAGCGCGGCCGGCTAAGGACGCATCTCCTTGCGCCAGCTGCTGACGGCCATCCTGCGCTTCCTGCTGCGCCACGCGCTGCAGTTCGCCCTGTTCATCGTCATCCTGCTGGCCGGCCGATTGCTGCTGGCCGAATGGCGCAGCTACAGCGCCGGCAGCGAGGCTGTCGCCGCCCTGCGCCAGGCTTCCGGCAGCGCCGATAGCCATGGTGCCAGCCTGGCCGAGGCGGCCACGCTGCGCGTCAACGCCTTGCAGCACGCCTCGCACGCGGCCATCGCGGCACGCCTGAAGCAAGTGCAGGCGCAACTGGCCGCCTTGCGCGCGCAGCGGCAGCCGTCGCTGTTCACCCTTCCCCTGCCCGACCCGAGCACCCTGGCCTTGCATGCGCAAGACGAAGCCACGCGCCGCGTGGAAATCGAAGTGCTGGCGCAGGAAGCCCGTTACCTGAGCGCCCTGCAGGCGGCGATCGGCGGCGAAGATGCACGCCAGACGCTGGCGCGCCTGCATGCGGAACATGTGCGCGCGTATGCCGCACTGCAACACAACCTGCGCCAGCGCCGGGAACTGGAAGCGCAGCATCCCGTGGCGGCGCGCCTGCCCGGCAGCGACGCCTACGCGCAGCTGTCGCAGCTCGACGCGGAGGGCCAGCGCTTGCGCGACACCAATCTGCAAGCCTATCAGGCCTGGCTGGCGCAGCGCGCGCGCACCAGCAACGCCACCAACATCACCCGCCCCGCGCCATTCGCCGTCGATAATGCGGCGCTGGCCGGCGCGCTGGCGCCCGTACAAAAGGCGATTGCGGCAGGCGAAGAACAACTGGCGCGCAACTGGATCGCCCGCTGGCGCGCTCCCGTGCTCGACGTGGCGCCCACGGCCGCCTTGCTGGTGCTGTCGGCCATCCTGCTGCCCGCCGCCATCAAGGCCTTCTTTTACTTCGTGCTGGCGCCCATCGCTTCGCGCCTGAAGCCCTTGTCCATCGCGCACGCGCTGGGCGTGACGGCCACTGCGCTCCCCCTGCCGCCCGATGGCCAGTCCCGCATTTCCGCCGTCTCGCAGGGCTTGCTGCTGCAGCCCGGCCAGCGCATGCTGATCCATCCCGAATACCTGCAATCGTCGCCCGTCGGCACGCATAAACGCACGCAGTGGCTGCTGGACTGGCGCTTTCCCTTCACCAGCCTGGCCGCCGGCATGGCGGCGCTGACGCGGCTGGAAAGCGACGTGACCGCATCCGTGACGATTTCCGCCAGCGACGACCCGCTGCTGGAAGTGGCCGTCGTCCACCTGCCGACCGGCAGCGCGCTCGTATTCCAGCCGCGGGGCCTCGTGGGCCTGGTCTGCGACGCGGGCCAGCCGCTGGCGCTATCGAGCCACTGGCGCCTGGGCAGCCTGCACGCCTGGCTCACATTGCAGCTGCGCTTCATCGTGTTTCGCGGCCCCGTCACCCTGATCGTGCGCGGCTGCCGCGGCGTGCGCCTGGAACGGGCGGGCCAGGGCCGCTCCATCAGCCAGTCCGCCACCCTGGGCTTTACCACCGACGTGCTGTACTCGACGATGCGCAGCGAAACCTTCCTGCCCTACCTGCGCGGCCAGCAAGCCTTGCTCAACGACCGCTTCGACGGCGGCAACGGCGTCTACCTGTACGAAGAAACCCCGCGCCACGGCAAGCAGCCGGGCAAGGTAGGCAGCTGGTTCGAGGGTTTTACTGACGCGATCCTGAAAGTGTTCGGCATCTAGCCGGAGAGACCATAATGAACGATTTCCTGTTTGCCGATTTTCTCGAAGACCACGCCGTGTATGCGGCGGCAGAGGCGTACTGGCAGGCACGTTTGGCCTTCCTCGACAGCCAGTGCGCGCCGTATCTGCGCACCGCATTTGCCAATGGCCAGCCATTTTATGACGGCAATCCCATCGTCAACCTGGCGGACCGCAACGCCGGCAAGGCGGTGCGCATCGTGCAGCAATGCCCGCAGGAGTTCGGCCCCTGCTACACGAGCTTCGGGCAAGCCATCGAGCTGGCCGGCAGTGATGGGCAGCATCGCCCGGCGCAGGAAATGGTCATCGTGCTCACGTTGACCGAAGACTCGGCGCAGAAGGCCGTCGATGAACTGCGCGCGTGGTTTGCGCCAGCATAAGGATGCCGGCTACGCCGCAATCGAATGCGACACCGTCAGCCACTCGCCCGGCTGCAAATTCGCCGCCGCCTCGCGCGCGGCCAGCACGCTGTCCGGGTCCAGGTCGGACCGGTTCAGCTTGTAGGAATAGGCGAAATCGTCGGCATCGAATGCCTGCCCCGCCTTGACGTAATACTTGAAGCCGACAAACGAGTCGGGATTGGTGACGACCGAATACTCAAGCGTGACGGTGTTCATGGCGGGCCTCGTCGGCGATGGTGATACAGCCATTATGCGTCAATTCCCGCGGCAGCGACGCGGCGGCCAATCCTTGCGGCAAGTCAATAGCCTTGCCGATGGCCGGCGCTACAGTAGCCTGAGCCAACCACCGGATGGAATGCCATGCGCGCCTTGCTCGCGAAACTCAGGAATACTCTGGCGCCGCAGGCGGGCCTGCCGGCGGCGGCGCGCATGGAGCGGCTGTCGGACCGGCGCGGCCTGCCCGCTTTTGACCCCGGGCCGCAAGCTGTCGTCGAGGCCTGCACGGCCTGGCTATGCGCGGCGCAGGACCATTCCAGCTCCAACGACGGCGGCGTCGCGCGCGATTACAGCCTGCTGACGGGCTGGGCTAGCTCCTATCCCGAAACCACCGGCTACATCATCCCCACCGTCATCGCCCTGGCGCAGCGCACGGGCGACGAGGGCGGGGATGATGCGCTGCACGAGCGCGCGCGCCGCATGCTCGACTGGTGCGTGGCCATCCAGTTCCCGGAAGGCGGTTTCCAGGGCGGGAAGATCGATTCGACGCCGCGCGTGCCCGTCACCTTCAACACAGGCCAGATCCTGCTTGGCCTGGCGGCCGGCGTGGCAGCGTACGGCGGGGCCTACGAGGACGCCATGCACCGCGCGGCACGCTGGCTGCGCGACAGCCAGGATGCCGACGGCTGCTGGCGCCGCCATCCGACGCCGTTCGCCAGCGCCGGCGACAAGGCGTATGAAACGCACGTGGCGTGGGGCTTGTTCGAAGCGGACCGCATCGCGCCGGGCCACGGCTATGGCGCGGCGGGCCTGCGCCAGGTCGACTGGGCGTTGACGAAGCAGCGCCCCAATGGCTGGTTCGCCTCGAACTGCCTGGACAACCCGCTGCTGCCCCTGACCCACACCATCGGCTACGCCTTGCGCGGCGTGCTCGAAGCGCACCGCTTTTCGGCGCGCGCCGACCTGCTGGAGGCCGCCGCGCGCACCGGCACGAGCGTCGCCAGGGCCGTGGCGGCAGACGGCTACCTGCCTGGCCGTCTCGGACCCGACTTCCAGCCGGGGGCCGGCTACGCCTGCCTTACCGGTTCCGCGCAAAACGCGCATTGCCTGTTCCTGCTGTACCAGCTCACGGGCGAGCGGCACTACCTCGACGCGGCGCGCCGCCTGAATAGTTACGTGCGGCGCGCGGTCAGCATCGACGGCCCCGCGCACGCGCGCGGCGGCGTCAAGGGCTCGTTTCCCGTCGATGGCGACTACGGCACCTGGGCTTACCTGAACTGGGCCGCCAAGTTCTGCATCGATGCCAACCTGCTGGAATTGGAGTCAGGCCATGCTTGAAGGGGCCAGGCGCACCGCCAGGGCCGCGCTGGAAACGTGGCGCCGCGCCGCCAGCGCCCGCAACATGCGCCACGGCGCGCGCCACGTGACGCGCGCCGGATTGGCCGCCGATCTGGCGCGGCTGGGCATCGCGCATGGAGATACGCTGTTCGTGCACTCTTCGCTGAAAAGCCTCGGCTACGTGGAAGGCGGCGCGGCGGCCGTGATTGGCGCCCTGCAGGACGCCGTCGGCCCGCAAGGCACCCTGCTGCTGCCCACCTACTATCTGCCGGGCGGGACCGTGCGCGCCACCTGCGACATGAAAGACTATGTGTTCGACCCGCGCCGCCATGGCACGCACATGGGGCGCCTGCCCGAAGCGTTCCTCGCCAGCGCCGGTGTCCGGCGCAGCATCCACCCGACCCACTCCGTGTCCGCGTGGGGCCGCCATGCCGCCGCGCTCACCGAGGCGCATCACCGCGCGCCATCGATTTTCGGCGTGGATTCGCCCTGGCAGCGCTTCATCGGCTGCGAGCGGGCCAAGGTGCTGGGCCTGGGCATTTCCATGGGACCGGTGACGTTCTATCACGCGCTGGAAGACGCCATGGGCGAGGCCTTTCCCGTGCCCGTGTGGGCAGGCGAGACAAAGCTGCTGACCTGCCTGGACCACGCCGGCCGGCGCTGGGACGTGCCCGTGCGCCCCTTCGATCCGGCCATCGCGCAGCGCCGCATCGACCATCCCGGGCGCGGCGACCTGCGCGACTACTTTCACCGGGAGTTCGACGCCGCCGGCCTGCGCGTCAACGGGCACGTGGGCGACGCGGCGTCGTGGTGCATACCGGCGCAGGCATTTTATGACCACCTGCGCCAAATGGCGTCCGAACACGTGACGATCTACGCAAGCGCTGCACAACTGGCGGCGCGGCCTGTCTAGCCTGGCCTTTCACGGCACGGCCGGTGACGCTGGCAACGCCGCCGCCGCGCGCCCGGTGCCACTTGCGCTGCGCTGCAGGTCGTACACACCGCCGCCATTGGCGACAAAATACAAGGCACCGCCGTCGTCACTCACCTCATCCTCGATGGGGCCGCCCGACCCGCGCTTGCGGACAGTCCAGCTTCCCGCCTGCAAATCCGTCACCAGCACCTGCATGGACGCGCTTTGTGCCGGCAGCTCGAAGGTGACGGTCCCGCCCAGCGGCAAGCCGCTCCTGGAAAACAGCACCACGCGGTCCTTGATCTGCACGCCGGCCAGCAGCGGCGAAGCGATGGCCGTCGTGGGCAGCGCTGGCAGCGCGCTGCCGGCATCCATCACCTGCATGACATTGAGGAACAAGTCCGTTTCGCTGGCGGCCGGCGGCGACACTTCCAGCCGCCAGGCGCCCGCTTCCTCGGTCGAATAGTCCGCTTCAGGCTGGATGGGATAGTTGATGCCGCCGACGCTGAATTCATTGCCGCTGCCGCCCACCTTGGCCAGCACGGCATTCGTTGGCAACACGGTGCGGTTGATCAGCTTGCCGTTGTACTGCAAGGTGCTGTTGTAGTCCCAATCCGTACGCTGGATGACCACCGTGTCGCCGCTGATTTCCGGCTCGGACTGGCTGTGCAACAGCCAGGTCTTCCTGAACCCCGCATCGCTGGCGCTGACCTTGTCGAACACGATCAGCGCGGCCGGGTGGTTCGCATCCTTGAGGTTCAAGAACACGAACGAGCGCTGAAACTGGCGCACCTTGCTGCTGTAGGCCGCCGTCAGGTCGCCCTTGATGTAGCTGAAGTCCGGCGCCTGCGCCTGGGGGCCGGACTGGTGCCGCAGGACCGTGGCCACCTTGTAGCCGTTGGCCAGTTCCGCCAGGGTTTGCGGCTCCTCGCCAGGAAAGCGCTGTCCGCCGTCATTGGCATAACCGTCAAAACTCTCGCTGGGGTCATACACCAGCATCGTGTTATGCGCGATGCTGCGCTTGTGATAGTTCATGTCGTGCGCGCTGCCGTATTCCAGGACAATGGCGGGATCGGCGACATCCCTGCCGCTGTAAATGCCCGAATCGATGGCCAGGCCGCCCTTGTAGTAAATCTGGAAATGCCCGGCGTCGTAATGCTCGTGGTTGCCGAACCAGTCGCCGCCCAGCTTCATCGTCGCCACGACATTGCCCGACTCGACATGTATGCCATCGCTCCATCCCGTGCGGGCGATCATCAAGCCGGCGGGATCGGGGAAATACTTGGTCAAGGGCAAGGTGGCCGGATTGGGCGTGCTGTCCATGCCTGTATTGCCAAGCAAAATAGGCCAGATGCTGTCCTTGGCATGGATAAAACTGGTCGACTGCTGCAGCGACTGCTTCAAATACTCATGCTTCAAGGTGGAATTGTTATAGTAGGTCGCGGGCAACATGAAGGCCAGCGGTTCGCTCCAGGTCTGCCTGCTGTTGGTATAGGAGGAATGATAGACGTCGCCATCACGCATCCATTGCCCGTCGGGGCGGCGCGTGTAGAGCCAATGATACGGCGTCATCTGCTGCACGGGATCGAGCACGGGGGCAGCGCCCATGCGCCGGAACAGCCAGGCGGCGTACATGTCCGCCAGGAAACGCACCGTGCCATAGGACGCGCCCTGGTGATAGGCTTGCGCGGCGTAGGCGTAGTTACGCGGCGCGATATAGTCGGCAAAGAAGCGCCCGGCAACGATGTTGTAGACCAGCGGCGCCTCGTCATAAAAGGCGATGGCGGCCGCTAGCTGGTCACGCAGCAGCTGGTTGTCGCTGCCATGGCCCACGACGGCGCCTTGACGCGATGGCGGAAAGCCGATTTCCATCGTGGCGGCAATCTGCGTAAAGCGCGTGACGACATAGGCGCGCTGCTGCGCGCTCATCAGATGGAAGCACCAGTCATACACCATGGCGCTGGCCAGGATGATGTCGCCTTTTTCGTTCGGGTGGCTATACCCGGGCGAAAAGCGCACGGCCGCCAGGTAGTCGAGCAGCATTTGCACGGCTTCGCGCCCCCGTTGCGCCTGCACCGGCGAACCGTCGCGTTCGTACAGCAGCGAGAACAGCGCCTTCGCCTTGATCGTGCTTACCACGTCGACCTGGTGGTTGCTCCCGGCGGGGCCGCCTGGCACGAACACGGGTAGCGCCACGACCGCCGGTGATGCGATAAACCCATTCAGGACAGCGCGATGCGTAGCCATCTCCTGTGCATCAGATTCGAACCGGCTGCGTATGGCCGCCAGGTCGCCCACCCGGGCAAACAGGCGCGGATGCTCGCCTGGCGGCGGCAGCACGGTGGGCAGCGGGTACGCGCCATAGCCTTGCGGCACAAAATCGGCGAGCGCCGTCACCAGCAGGCAATCGATGCCCACGCCGCCCTCGCGGTACTGGAGCTTCAGTTCGCGTTCGCCCGCGGCCAGCCAGCGGGTGACGGGCACCCAGGTCCACTGCGCGGCCTGGCCGGCAATGAACGGCACGGAGACGCTGGCATAGGCGCCATTGTCGAGCGCCAGGTACAGCGATGCGGCGTCCGCCGCCGGCGCCAGCACGCGCAGCCAGACCGTGTAGTTGCCGTCGCGGGGCACGGCCACCGCGTACGACAACTCGGCCGCCGCACCCGGCGTATCGGCGCGCGCCAGGTCCGATGGCGTGGACAGGTAGCTGCCGCCGGAAATCACATTACTGCCAAGATACTCCTGCGTCCAGGGACCGCCCGGCGCCCCGGCTTCCGCCTCGAACATGGCCTCGACGGGAAATGCCGCCGCATGCAGGGCGGGACTGGCCGCCAGCAAGGCGACATGGAGCCAATATTGCAACTTGTGACGGCATCGCAGCTTGAACATGGATGGAACTCCAGTTTGTTGTATTTTAAATATTGTCGATAATATACCACCCTAGGTCCATCTGATTTCATTTTTACAACAAATACTGGCTGCAGCAGCCTGCACGGCGCAAAAAAAACCGCCCGGTATCACCCGGGCGGTTTTGGCTGGCAATGCGGATCGGTCGCGCGCTAGGCCTGCGATGCCTTCTTCTCGCGCGCCACGAAGTACAGCAGCACGATGATGGCCGCATACGGCAGCAGGGACAGCGCATCCGCGTTC
This sequence comes from Janthinobacterium sp. GW823-FHT03B06, assembly GCF_058796955.1. NCBI lineage: Bacteria > Pseudomonadati > Pseudomonadota > Betaproteobacteria > Burkholderiales > Oxalobacteraceae > Janthinobacterium > Janthinobacterium sp. GW823-FHT03B06. Next base: position 316,405 of record NZ_JBXAJE010000001.1, on the reverse strand, counting down.
AAGCCCGCGTAGAACGGGTTGCCGTGCTCGGCCCAGTCGGCCATCATCTGGTCGAAGTGCGTGAGCACGCCGGCCGTGATTGCAATGATGATGCCGGCCAGCGCGCCGCCGGCGATGTAGCCGGACGCCAGCAGCACGCCCGAACTGCGGTCGCCCGCCAGCTGGCGTTCTTCTTCATTGAGCTTGGCGTTGTGTTCCAGCTTGTTGTTGCGGCGGTCCGCCAGCCAGCGCACCAGGCCGCCGACGAAGATCGGCAAGGTCGACGACAGCGGCAGGTACACGCCCACCGAAAACGCCAGCGATGGAATGCCGGCCATTTCCAGCACCACGGCGATCATCACGCCGAACAGCACCAGGGTCCACGGCAGCTGCTGGTCGAGGATGCCCTTGATGATGTAGGACATCAGCACGGCCTTCGGCGCATCGTATTTCTTCACTTCCGAACCGTCCGGACGCTTGCTGTAGTGGCCGTTGATGCCCGGATCGACCAGGTAAGCGAGTTGCCCATCTTCCTTGACAAAATATTTGCCGGCCGGGCCGCCCACGGTATCGGTCTTTTGCCAGACTTTGTACGTGTTGTGGTCGCTCTCGGCTTGCGGGCCATGCAGCTCGCCCGTCACCGTCAGCTTCGATGCATCGACCGTCAGGCCGGGCGCCACTTGCGCGGCCGGCACGTAGACGGTGCTCGCCTCGTTCAGTTTCAGCAGGATCGGACCGAGGATCAGCGCGGACGACAAGGCGCCCGCCAAAATCGCGTACTGCTGCAGGCGCGGCGTGGCGCCCACCAGGTAGCCCGTCTTCAAGTCTTGCGACGTCGTGCCCGCATTGCTGGCGGCGATGCAGACGATGGCGCCCACCGACAGGGCCGTCACATAGTAACGCCCGCCCGTCCAGCCCATGATCAGGAAGATCAGGCAAGTGAACAGCAAGGTGGCCACGGCCATGCCGGAGATCGGGTTCGACGAGGAGCCGATTTCGCCCGTCAGGCGCGACGACACGGTGGCGAACAGGAAGCCGAAGACGAGGATCAGCAGCGCGCCGAGGAAATTCATGTGCAGCGGCGTGGCGAACGTGATCACGGCGATGATGGACAGGCAGCCGATGACGACCCATTTCAGGGGAATATCCTGGTCCGTGCGCAAGGTGGAATCGGTCTTGATGCCCTTGCCGATGCCCTTCAGGCCGGCCGACAGGCTGCGCCAGATCATGGGCATGGCGCGCACCAGCGAAATCAGGCCGCCGGCGGCCACGGCGCCCGCACCGATGTACAGCACGTAGGCGCTGCGCACGTCGTCCGCGCCCATTTCGCTGATCAACTTGGTGCCCGGCGAGAGCACGGTCGTCAGGCTGTCGCCGAAGAACTTGATCATCGGGATCAAGAGCAGATACGACAGCACGCCGCCGGCGGCCATGGTGGCGGCGATGCGCGGGCCGATGATGTAGCCCACGCCCAGCAATTCAGGGGAAATCTCGGCGCCGATGGAGCCGCCCTTGAGCGGCGCGGCAAATTCCACGCCCGGCGTATCCTTCCAGCCCTTGAACGAGATATTGAAGACTTTATACAGCAAGCCGACGGCAAAACCGCCGAAGATGATCTTGGCGCGGCGCTTGGCGTCCAGCGCGGCGGCCGAATCCTTCTCGATGCTTTCGCCGGCGGCGATGCGCGATTCTTCCGTGGCGGCCGCCTTGAGCACTTCGGCGCACGCCGTGCCTTCGGGGAATTTGAGTTCCTTGTGCTGGTCGACGATCATGGTGCGGCGCATGGGGATCATCATCAGGATGCCCAGCAGGCCGCCGAGGATACCGACCAGCATGACTCTGGAGATTTCCAGGTCGAAGCCGAGGATCAAAATGGCGGGCATGGTCACGCCCAGGCCGAAGGCCAGCGATTCGCCGGCCGAACCGGCCGTCTGCGTGATGCTGTTTTCCAGGATCGACGAATCCTTGCCGCCCACCTTCTTGGCCAGGCCGAACAGGGTGATGGCGATCACGGCGACGGGAATCGAGGCGCTGACGGTCAGGCCCACTTTCAGCACCAGGTACAGCGAGGAGGCGCCAAAGACCATCCCCAGGATGACGCCCATGAACAGCGCGCGGAAGGTCATCTCGGGCAGCTTCGCATCGGCCGGGATGTACGGCTTCACGGCGCTCGGCATTGCATCTTTTGCCATAAATAAATCCTTAATTGTATAAATTAAACAGCCCGGATTGACGCCCGGGCTATTTGCTTGAAGCCGAGACTATCGCACAGCCGCGTTTCGATGAAAAGGTTTTTTGCTCCCGGTCCCGGCGCCCGGCCCGCACGGGGAGCGCCGCCGCATTGGTCTATAATCGCTGCCACCGTGCCCTGCACGCTCATGTGAGACTGCCTTGACTGCCAAACGATCCGGATTCCCCTGGCCCTCCCGCCGCGCCGCCGCGCGCGGCTTCATCATCGCCGGCGGCGCCGCGCTGGCCGCCGCCGTGCTGCTGGCCGCTTACCTGTTCCTGTACGTGCGCCCGCGCCTGCCCGAGCTGGGCGTCATCACCGATTACCAGCCGAAGATCCCGCTGCGCGTGTACACGGCCGACAATGTGCTGATCGGCGAATTCGGCGAAGAACACCGCGACTTCGTGCCGATTGCGCAAGTGCCGGAAATGATGAAGAAAGCCCTGCTGGCCATCGAGGACAGCCGCTTCTACGAACACCACGGCATCGACTTCGTGCGCGCCGGCGGCGCCGTGCTGTCGAACCTGCGCCACGGCTTCGGCCATGGCGGCGGCTCCACCATCACCATGCAGGTGGCGCGCAACTTCTTCCTGACGCGCGAAAAAGTCGCCTCGCGCAAGCTCAATGAAATCATGCTGGCCCTCAAAATCGAAGCGGCCCTGTCGAAAGAGCAGATTCTCGAGCTGTACATGAACCAGATGTACCTGGGCCAGCGCTCATTCGGCTTCGGCAGCGCGGCGCAGACGTATTTCGGCAAACCCTTGTCGGAACTGTCGATCGCGGAAATGGCCATGCTGGCCGGCTTGCCGCAAAACCCGTCGCGCCACAACCCGATCAGCAACCCGAAAAAGGCGCACGCGCGCCAGCAGCTGGTCTTGAAACGCATGCGTGAACTCGATTACATCAGCGAAGGCCAGTACCGGCAGGCGCTGGCGCAGCCGCTGCATATCAACAGCCGCGGCAAACAGGGTTTCGACACGCACGCCGAATACGTGGCCGAACTGGCGCGCCAGGCCGTGTTTGCGCAATTCAAGGAAGACAGCTATATCAAGGGCATCAGCGTCTACACGACGATCCTGAAGGCGGATCAGGACGCGGCCTACGCCTCGACGCGCCGCAACGTCATCGCCTACGACCAGCGCCACGGCTACCGCGGCCCGGAAACCTTCATCGACATGCCGGCCGATCCCGAGCAGCGCGACGACGCCATCGATGCTGCGCTGCAAAAACGTCCGGACAGCGACGGCCTGATCGCCGCCGTCGTCACGGAAGTCGCCAGCGGCAAGGTGGTGGCCGACACGGGCGACGGCGACGCCAAGGCCATCACGGGCGACGGCTTGCGCTTTGCCGCCCCGGCGCTGTCCGCCAAGGCGAGCGCCGGCATCAAGCTGCGCCCGGGCGCCGTGATCCGCATCAGCCAGGACGCCAAGGGTAACTGGGCCATCACGCAAGTGCCGCTGGTGGCCGCCGCCTTCGTTTCGCTGGATGCGGACACGGGCGCCTACCACGCCATGGTGGGCGGCTTCGACTACAACCTGCAAAAGTTCAACCACGTCACGCAGGCGTGGCGCCAGCCCGGTTCGGCCATGAAGCCCTTCGTGTATTCGGCGGCGCTGGAAAAAGGCTTTTCGCCGGCCACCCTGATCAACGACGTGCCCCTGGAAATGCAGGCGGGCGGCAAGGTGTGGGCGCCGCAGAATGACGACTTCAAGTTCGACGGCCCCATCACCATGCGCTACGCGCTGGCGCAGTCGAAGAACGTGGCCTCGGTGCGCATCCTGCGCGCGCTGGGCGTGTCGTACACGCACGACTTCCTGGAAAAATTCGGCTTCGATCCGGCCCGCCAGCCCAGCAATCTGACCATGGCGCTGGGCACGGGTTCCGTCACGCCCGTGCAGATGGCGGGCGCCTACGCCCTGTTCGCCAATGGCGGCCACCAGGTGGAACCATACCTGATCGACCGCATCGTCGACGCCAGGGGCACCATCCTGATGCAGACCAAACCGCCCGCACCGAACGACGACAAGACCCTGGCGCTGGCCCCGCGCAACGCCTTCGTGATGGACAGCATGCTGCGCGAAGTGGCCCGCACGGGCACGGGCGCGGCGGCGACGAAAAAACTGGGACGCAGCGACATCGCCGGCAAGACGGGTACCACCAGCGACGCCGTCGACGGCTGGTTCGCCGGCTACAGCGGCGGCATCGTGGCGGTGGCGTGGATGGGCTACGACGAACCCAAATCGCTGGGCGGACGCGAATTCGGTTCGACCCTGGCCATGCCGATCTGGATCGACTACATGCGCACGGCGCTTTCCACGCGCCCGCAAGTCACGCGCGACGTGCCGGCAGGCCTGAGCCAGGTCGACGGCGAATGGTTGTACGATGAATTCATCGACATGAATGGCGTGAAGACGCTGGATATGGAGGCGGAGACGCCGACGGACCCGGCAGCACTGCCGGAGACGCTGCCGGTGGAAACCACGAACTGACGCAGCTATCTTGTCGGATGACGCTTCGCTAATCCGACCTGCCTCTTACTGCATCAATCACCAGTCGTAGGTCGGGTTAGCCGGGACGGCGTAACCCGACAAGTGCCGCAGCGGCTTACACCGTCTCTTGTCGGATTACGCTTCGCTAATCCGACCTACCTCTTACTGCATCAATCACCAGTCGTAGGCCGGGTTAGCCGGAACGGCGTAACCCGACAGGTGCCGCAGAGGTTTACACCGTATCTTGTCGGATTACGCTTCGCTAATCCGACCTGCCTCTTACTGCATCAATCACCAGTATCTTGTCG
>NZ_JBXAJE010000001.1:0-311301 GCF_058796955.1 Janthinobacterium sp. GW823-FHT03B06 | reverse complement strand
TAATCCGACCTGCCTCTTACTGCATCAATCACCAGTATCTTGTCGGATTACGCTTCGCTAATCCGACCTACCTCTTACCGCATCAATCGCCAGTCGTAGGTCGGGTTAGCCGGGACGGCGTAACCCGACAGGTGCCGCAGAGGCTTACGCAGCGGCCATGCTCAAATATCCGCGCACCGTGCCAACTACGCTGTCGGCAAAATCGTCGACATTGACCTTCGCCGCGCGGTACTTCCAGCGTTTCACGTACCAGTCCTGGAACAGGGCCAGGCAGTGCGCCGCCAGCAGGGTGGGATCGCCCTGCGGCTTCGGTTCGATTTCGGCGATGGTGGCGGCGATCAGGGTCTGCACATACAGCTCGGAATTTTTCGCCATGCTGCGCTGCTCCACCTGCAGCACGCGCGAATCCATGAAGACGAAATAAAACCACGGCTGCAGCACTTCGGACAGGTAGATCGACGAGCGTATCATCGCCTCCAGGCGGTCCAGCGGCGACTTCACGTCAACGAACAGCAGCGGCAAGGCTTGCGTGGCGTGGCGCACCACGTCCTCGATCATTTCCGCCAATTGATCCTTGCTGGTGATGTAGCCATACAGGCCGCCCATCGACAGCCCGGTTTCGCGGCACAGGTCGCGCAAGCTCATGGCGCGGAAACCCACGTCATTGGCCAGGCGAAAGGTGGCGACAAAGATGCGTTCGAGATTTTCCAGCGCCGGCTTGCGGCGTTTGACGCCGATGCGCTCCGCGTGGCGGTCAAGAATATATTCCCAGATGTTTTCGCCATTTAAAGGCGTCATCTGCTGAAACTGTTCAAAATTAAAATGGGTCGACAAGTGCATTCCCAAGTAACGGTGTATGAGCAATGTAAGACAGCACCTGGGCGGCGCTGCAAGACGGCGGGACGGCGGATGCGGGGCCGATTATAGCTCAGGAAAACAACTATTTGACCTTTCAACTATGCAATGGGCCCATACGCAACGCCAAATGCGCACAGTTATTGCGCTGCATCATGCAATTCACAGCAATTTAAATCCAGCAATGCTACATTCAATAAACCGAGCGCTCGCTATTTTTAATGCATCGAGAATGTAAGGAGTGCACGGTTCATCGCTACAGCATCGACATTTCCACTATTCAATAATAACGGAGACAAAATGAAGACTCGCTTTTGGCAACTGCTATCCACCCTGCTGCTTTCCCTCGCCATCCTGCCCGGCAGCGCCGGCGCCGCCGGCTACACGCAAACGAAGTACCCGATCGTGCTCGTGCACGGCCTGTTCGGCTTCGACAAGCTGGGACCAGTCGACTATTTCTATGGCGTGTCCGACGCCCTGCGCAGCGGCGGCGCGCAAGTGTATGTGACCACCGTCTCGGCCGCCAACAGCACGGAAGTGCGCGGCGAGCAGCTGCTGTCGCAGGTGCGGCAAATCCTCGCCGCCACCGGCGCGGCCAAGGTCAATTTGATCGGCCACAGCCACGGCGGCCCCACGGCCCGCTATGTCGCCTCCGTGCGGCCCGACCTGGTGGCGTCCGTCACCAGCGTGGCCGGCGTCAACAAGGGTTCCAAGGTGGCCGATATCCTCAGCGGCGCCATTCCCAACACCAGCGGCGCGCTGGGCAATGCGCTCGCTTCCCTGATCGGCATTTTGTCGGGCAACAAGGGCTTGCCGCAAAACGCGGGCGCCTCGCTCACCTCGCTGTCCACGGCCGGTTCGCTGGCCTTCAATAGCCGCCATCCGCAAGGCGTGCCCACCTCCTCCTGCGGCGAAGGCGCCTACCAGGTGCAGGGCGTGCACTACTTTTCGTGGAGCGGCGCGCAACCGTACACGAATGTACTCGACGTGGGCGACCCGGCGCTGGCGGCCATCAGCCTGGCCTTCGGCGGCGTGAAGAACGATGGTCTGGTCAGCAGCTGCTCCAGCCACCTGGGCAAGGTGATCCGCGACGACTACGCCATGAACCACCTCGATGAAGTCAACCAGTTCGTCGGCATCGTCAACCTGTTCGAGACGAACCCCGTCACCGTCTTCCGCCAGCAGGCCAACCGCCTGCAAGGCCTGGGACTGTAAGGAGGCTGCGATGCGCACGAACGCGAGATGGCTCATCGGCGGCAGCCTGGCGGCCCTGGTCCTGTACCTGGCATTGCGGCCGGGGGAGCCGCCCGCTCCGCCGCCGGAGAAGGCGGAACCGGACCTGTTCGCGTTCGTGCGCTCGATGGAAGGCACGCGGCCCGACGGCAACGTGACGGTGGCCGCCGGCGACAAGCTGGTGGTCGACGCGGAACTGGGCCACCTGTTCGACTACTACCTGGCGGGCCTCGGTGAAAAACCGCTGACCGCCATCCGCAGCCAGATCGAAGCAGAACTGGACCGGCGCCTCGCGCCCGTCCCCGCCCGCGAAGCCAAGCGCCTGCTGGGCGCTTACCTGGCATACAAGCAGACGCTGGCCAGCGCGGAACAGGCCTTGCCGGCGCAGGCCGATCCCGCCGTGGCGGCGCGCGCGCGCCTGCAAGCGATGCGCGCCCTGCGCGGCAATTATTTTACGCCCGAGGAAAGCGCAGGCCTGTTCGGCGCCAGCGACGCATATGACGACGATGCCGTGGCGCGCATGGCTATCCTCGGCGACACCTCGCTCGACGAGGCGCAGCGCCAGGCGCAACTGGCCGTGCTGGACCAGAAAATGTCGCCCGCCCAGCGCGATGCGCGCGACGCACCCGCCAGGGTGGCGCAGCTGGACGCCTCGGTGAAGGCGTTGCGGGCCCAGGGCGGCGGCGAGAATGAAGTCTACCGCCTGCGTGCCAGCACCTTCACGCCGGCGGCAGCGGCGCGCCTGGCGGAACTGGACCGCGAGGAATCGCAGTGGCAGCAGCGCATCATCGCGTATCAGGCGCAGAAGGCGCAGCAGGCCATCCTGCCCGGCGGCGCGCAGGATGCGGCAGCCCTGCAGCAGCTGCGCGACGCCAGTTTCACGCCGGAGGAACAGCGCCGGCTGGGTGCCTACGAATAGCCATCAAGCCAGCTGCGCCAGCAACCGCGCCAGCAAAGCTGCTGCCGCCATCACGTCCGTGGTGTCGCGCCCCTGCCGGTAGCCGGCATGGACCGGGGCCAGCATGGCATGCGCGGCGGCGCCGTAGCCTTGCGCCTGCATCACGGCCGCCAGGCTGGTGGCGCAGCGCAGCTCCCAGCCCGGCGCCTGCTGGCCCCGGGCAAGCTGCAGCGCTTCTTCCAGCTGCACGCGCACCGCTTCCAGGCCGGCCGCATCGTCTTGCGCCAGCGCCCGCCAGCGGTGGTGCGCGTCGCGGCGCAGCACTTCCGGCGCGCTCCATGGCGCCAGTCCCGTGCGTGCGCGCCGCAGCGCCTGGCTATCGGCGGCCGCGTCGTGCAGCGTGGCCATCAAATCGATCTGTATCGGCCAGCTGCGCACGGCAGGCCAGGGAAATTCCGTCAGCGTATCGCCCGCGTCGAGCAGCCGCTGGTAGGCGGCGCCCCAGGCGCTCCAGTACATCAAGCCATAGCGGGCCGCGTGCTCGCACAGCAGGCAAGTCCAGGCATGCGCCAGTCCCCGCTGCCCGCACCACAGGGCGACGGGAATGGCATTGATGGCCAGCGCCACGCACAGCGTGACGCCATTGTGCTCGAAGCCCACCGTCACCGCCTCGCGCGCCAGCGCCAGTGCGTCGTCGGCGCGGCCCTGCATCCACAGGCAGCGCGCCAGCGTGCCGCGCAGGCAAACCTGGTGATCGGCCAGCAAGGCGTTGTTGAAGCCAAGCTGCCCGGCGCCCTCGGGATGCGCGAGCACCATGCGCGCCAGCGCCGCCGACTCCGCGTAGCGTCCGCGCAAGTACTCGCCCGCCGAGCGCATGCGCGCCAGCACCAGCCGCAGCGCCGTGTCGTCGCGCGCTTCGCACAGGAGGGCCAGCTGGGCCACGTAACTGTCGGCGCGCTGGAAATCGGCGAGCTGCAGGCTGCAGATCCACATGCCGCAAATCGCTTCCGCACGGCGGCTGTCATCGTCCGTGCGCATGGCCAGCGCATAGCCGCGCTGGAACGAACGCAGCATGGTGCCGGTGACGCCCTGCGTATGCAGCAGCAGGTGTGCCTGCGAGGCATGCAGCTGCATCTCGCTGTCGGGGTCATCCACTGCCTGCGCGGCCATGCACTCGAGCGCCCGCGCGACGCGCACGCGGTATTCATCCATCAGCGACAGCTGATAGAACAGGGGTTGCGCGGCCAGGGTCAGGGCCACGCCCAGCGCCACGTCGCCCTCCTCGCCGAAGGTCCAGTCGATGGCGGCCCGCAGGTCATCCACATGGCGGCCGTAGCGCGCGCTCCAGTGCGCCGGCGGCATGCTCTCCCAGTCGGCGGCGATGCGTCCGGCCAGGCCAAGGCAATGGCGCGCATGGCGCCGCAGCACGGCGCTGGCGTCCCCGCCCGCGGCCAGCTGCGCGCTAGCATAGGCGCGCGTGGTGTCGAGCAGGCGGTAATACACGTGCTGGCAGCAAAATTCGATGCTGACGAGGGACTTGGCCGCCAGATCGGCCAGCGTGTCGAAGACGTCGCAACCCGCCACGGCGCTGGCCGACTCCAGGCGGAAGCGGCTCTTGAACACGCTCAGCGCCTGCAGCACCTGGCGCTCTTGCGCGTCGAGCAGGCAGTAGCTCCAGTCCAGGGTGGCGCGCAGGGTCTGGTGCCGCAAGGGCATGTTGCGCGCCCCGCGCGTGAGCAGGCGAAAGCGGTCGTCGAGCTGGTGGCGCAATTCATGCAAGCCGAAATGGCCGATGCGCCCGGCCGCCAGCTCCAGCGCCAGCGGGATGCCGTCGAGCCGCCGGCAAATGTCCACCACCACGGGCACATCGGCGTCGGCCAGCACGAAAGCATCGTCGACGGCCGCGCAGCGTTCGCAAAACAGCTGCACCGCGGCGAAATGCCGGGCCGCCGCCGCATCGGGCACGGCATCGGCCGGCGGCAATTCCAGCGCGGGCAGGCGCTGCAGCTGCTCGCTGGTGATGCGCAGCGGCTCGCGGCTGGTGGCCAGCACGTGCAGCAACGGCGCGCCCTTGAGCAATGCGTCGGCCAGCATGGCGGCCGCGCCGATCACGTGCTCGCAGTTATCGAGCACGATCAGCATGTGGCGCGGGCGCAGGTAGGCCAGCAGGACAGGCATGGCGTCGCCGGCCGGCACCGCCACCCCCAGCGCCGTGGCCAGCGCCAGCGGCACCAGGCGGGCCTCGTCCAGCGGCGCCAGGTCGACGAAACACACGCCATCGGCATAGCGGCGCAGCACGCGCGTGGCCAGGACGACAGCCAGCGTGGTCTTGCCGATACCGCCCGGACCGGCAATGCACAGCAGGCGCAATTGCAGCAGCTGGTTGGCCATCGTTTGCAGCGCCTCGGCGCGGCCCAGCATGCGCGTCAGCATGACGGGCAGGTTGTGCCGCGGCTCGACGCCGGCCGTTCCGGGCGCCGGCTGGCCCGTGTGCGCCAGCGGCGCCAGGAAGCCATAGCCGCGCCCGGGAACGGTGGTGATGTAGCGCTGGCCATCGCGGCCATCGCCGAGCGCCTTGCGCAGCGCCGCCAGGTGCACGCGCAAGGTCGCGTCGTCGACCACGGCATTGGGCCAGACGATGGCCACCAGTTCATGCTTGTCGACGATGTCGCCTGCGCGCTCCAGCAGGGCCAGCAGCAAGTCCATGGCCCGGCTGCCCAGGCGCAGCGCGCGATCGCCCTCGAACAGCACGCGTTCTAGCGGCAAAAGGCGAAACGGGCCGAAGACATAGGCCGGGACGGGACTGTTTATCATTCTTGCGTGGGGGAGAAGTGTTAAAGCATGCGGCTTGCAGTGGCCATATTTTACTGAGCATCCACGCCAGGCCGCATGGCGCCATGTTTCGGCACTGTTACAAGGCCGGCCGGCGCGCCGTCGGCCAGCAGTGCGGCCACGTCGGCCGCGGACGCCGGGCGGTGCAGGTAAAAGCCCTGCACCTGGGGGCAGCCCAGCCGCCGCAGCCGCGCCAGCTGCTCGCCGTTTTCCACGCCTTCGGCCAGCACCTGCAAGCCCAGGCCGCGCGCCAGCGCAATGGTCGAGGCGACGATCACAGTGTCACTATCTGCGCTGCCTGCGCTGCCCAGGTCGCGGATGAAGCAGCGGTCGATCTTGATGGTGTGAATCGGCAGCATCCTGACATGGCTGAGCCCCGAATGGCCGGTGCCATAGTCATCGAGCGAAATGGCCAGGCCCAGCGCGCGCAGCCGGCGCAAGACCTGCGTCGCCTGCGCCATGTCGTCGATGCAGCAGCTTTCCGTCACTTCCAGCTCCAGCAGGCCAGGCGCGATGGCGTGCCGCCGCAGGCAGCGCAGCACGAAGTCCGGCAAGTGCGGCTGGCACAGCTGGCGCGCCGAGACATTCACCGCGACAGGCACCAAGGGCAGGCCCGCCGCGCGCCACTGCGCCAGCTGGCGGCAGGCGGCATCGATACCCCAGTTGCCCAGCGCGACGATGGCGTCAGTCTGCTCGGCCAGGCCGATGAATGCATTCGGGTAGATCAGGCCGTGGCGCGGGTGCTCCCAGCGCAGCAGCGCTTCCAGACCCACCAGGCGCAGTTGCGCCGTATCAAACTTGCCCTGGTAGTGAAAACAGAATTCGCCGTCGCCGATGGCGCTGTCCAGGCGCGCCTGCAGCTCGCGGCTGCGCGCCGACACCATGCGCGTGCCGCCGCGCCCATTCAGCGCCCGCCACAGCATGGCGCAACCCGGCGCCAGCGCCGCCAGTCCCACCAGCGCCACGTGACGCGGCTGCGCATCGTCCAGCCAGATGCCCAACGGCAGGCAGACGGCCAGCGCAGCGCACAGCAGCGCCCGCGTGCGCGGGCCGTGCCAGAACCTTGCCAGGCGCGCCACTAGGCCAGCAGGCGCGGCACGGCCGGCGCGCTCCGGCGCGGCAAGGCGTGCGCCGGCCCCTGCTGCAGGCGAAACACGCTGACCACCTGCAGCAGGTTCGCCGCCTCGCCTTCCAGCGATTGCGACGCGGCCGCAGCCTCCTCCACCAGGGCGGCGTTCTGCTGCGTCACCTCGTCCATCTGCACGACGGCCTGGCTGACCTGGCCGATGCCCGTGCTTTGCTCGGCGCTGGCAGCCGTGATGTCGGCCACCATCTGGCTCACGCGCCCCACGGCCGCCACCACTTCCTGCATGGTGGCGCCGGCCTGTGCGACCAGGGCCGCGCCCGCGTCGACCTGCTGGGTGGAATTGGCGATCAGGGCGCGGATATCGCGCGCCGCCGCGGCACTGCGCTGCGCCAGGCTGCGCACTTCCGTTGCCACGACGGCAAAGCCGCGCCCCTGCTCGCCCGCGCGCGCCGCTTCCACGGCCGCGTTCAAGGCCAGGATATTCGTCTGGAAGGCCAGCATGTCGATCACGCCGATGATGTCGGCAATCTGCGCCGATGACGCGCTGATGGCGTCCATGGTGTGGATCACCTGGCCCACGGCTTGCCCGCCGGCGCCGGCGATGTTTGCCGCCTCGACGGCCAGGATGCTGGCATGGCGGGCATTGTCCGCGTTCTGCTGCACGGTGGAGCTGAGCTCCTCCATGGCCGATGCGGTCTGTTCGAGCGAACTGGCCTGCTCCTCGGTGCGCGACGACAGGTCGCTATTGCCGGCCGCGATCTGCGACGAGGCCGTGGCGATGGTGTCGGTGCCGCTGCGTACCCGCTGCACGATCTCGAGCAGGTTGCCGTTCATGATGCACAGCGCGTCGAGCAGCTTGCCCGTTTCATCGCCGCCGTGGCGGCCGAAGGTCGATGTCAGGTCGCCGGCGGCCACGGTCTGCGCGACGGTCAAGGCATGGCGCAGCGGATGGACGATGCTGCGCGTGACCAGCCATGCCGTCACCAGCGAGAAACCGATGGCCAGGGCGCTCAGCGCCAGCATCATGGTGCGCGCCGACAGATATTCTGCGTGCACCTGGGCGCCCGCCTCTTCCATGCGGTCGTGCTGGTGCGTGATCAAGGTTTCCAGCGCCGCCATGTAGCGCAGCTGGTCGTTGCGCACGGTACCGAGCAGCAGCTCCGCCGCCTCGTCGCGCGCATCGGCCTCGAGCAGGGCCAGCACCTTGTCGCGGCCCTCGTTGAAGGTGGCGCGCGCCTGCGTCACGGCCGCCATCAGCGCGCGTCCCTGCTCCGACAGCACGATGCGTTCGAGCTGCGCCAGGCGCTGCTCCGTGTCCGCGCCCGCCTTGGCGATGCTCGCGCGCTCCTGCGCCAGCTGCTGCGGCTTCGTCATCAGCAGCAGGTTGCGCGAGGAGCGCGCGATGATGTTGACATTCTTGATGATGTCGTTGGCCAGCACGGTTTTCGGATACTTGTCATCGATCACGTCGCGCATGCGCAGCTCCAGGCTGGACAGGTGCAACATGCCCAGCGCGGCAGTCGCCAGCAGCAGCAAGGTCAACAACGCAAAAGAGCAGCGCAGGCGCGTGCCGATTTTCATATTTGCCATCATTATTCGCATCCTTCAATGTGGTGCATCATCGGTCACCGCGCCGGGCTCGCATGCAAGGCTGACGGCAATGGCTGCCGCCTGCCACGAATGGCTGGACGCAGCAGGCGGAGGGGTCAGCCGGGATGTGGCCGAGGCGGGAACAAGGGTGGTACGGCAGGCAGTGTGAGTTATCTCACAAGCAATGTCGCGTTAAGTTTTGAAAAGATTTGCTTAGATGACAAAACAGCTATTTTTATAACGCTGTTTTTTTAGTAAGTAGTAACCACAGTGCGGGCTTGGGCGCACATGCAAAAACGGCCGCACAGGGCGGCCGTCCGGTCAGCGCATCCTGGCGCCGTCAATCCGTCAATCCGTCAGAACACTTCCCACTCGTCGTCGCGCGATGCGCTCTGGCGCTGGGACGGCACGGCGCGCAAGGCCGGGCGGCCTGCAGCGGGGCGTGATGCGGGAGGCGATGCCGGACCCGGTGCGGGACGCCTGGGCGCGGCACTGGCCACTGCGGCGCGCGGCGTGGCAGGCTTCGCGCGCGCGGCTGGCGCCTGTGCGCCATCGAGCTTGAAGACGCTGACCACCTGGGCCAGCTGGCCCGATTGCTCCTGCAGCGATTCGGCCGCGGCGGCCGCCTCTTCCACCAGGGCCGCGTTTTGCTGCGTCACCTGGTCCATCTGGCCGATGGCCTGGTTGATCTGGTCGATGCCCGAGCTTTGCTCCTGCGTCGCCAGGCTGATCTCCGCCATGATGTCCGTCACGCGCTGCACGCTGGAGACGATTTCGGCCATCGTGCTGCCCGCCTCGGCCACCAGCTTGCTGCCCGTGTCGACGGCCACGACGGAGTCGCCGATCAGGGTCTTGATTTCCTTGGCGGCCGCCGCCGAGCGTTGCGCCAGATTGCGCACCTCGGTGGCCACGACCGCAAAGCCGCGTCCCTGCTCGCCCGCGCGCGCCGCTTCCACGGCCGCATTCAGGGCCAGGATATTCGTCTGGAAGGCGATGCCGTCGATGACGGAAATGATGTCGACGATCTTGCGCGACGAGTCGTTGATGGCGTCCATGGTTTCGACCACCTTGCCCACCACGGCGCCGCCCTTCACTGCCACGCCCGAGGCGGAGAGCGCCAGCTGATTCGCTTGCTGGGCGTTGTCGGCGTTCTGCCGCACGGTCGACGTCAGCTCTTCCATCGACGATGCCGTCTCTTCCAGCGAACTGGCCTGTTCTTCCGTGCGCGAGGACAGGTCCAGGTTGCCGCTGGCAATTTCCGACGACGCCGTGGCAATCGTCTCCGTGCCGCTGCGCACCTGGCCGACGATGTTCACGAGGCTGGTGTTCATGTCTTTCAGCGCCTGCAGCAGCTGGCCCGTTTCTTCCGTCGTGTGCACCTCGATGTGGCTGGTCAGGTCGCCCGAGGCCACCGTTTGCGCCACTTTCACGGCCGAATTGATCGGCTGCGTGATGGCCCGCGTGATGTAGGCGGCGCAGCCGATGCCCAGCGCGGAAGCCAGCAAGCCGAGGATGACCATCAGGCTTTCCGAGCGGATCACGGCCGCGCTGCCTTCCTTGACGCTGGCATCGGCCACGCCGTTATTGAGCTTGATGATCTCGTTGAGCGTGGCTTCGGCCTTGCTGAACAGGCTGCGCGAATCCTGGTACTGCTTGTAGAACGCCACGAACAGCTCTTTCTGCCGCGGTTCGTCGCGGTTGTCGGCCAGCTGGCGCAGGATCGCGCGCACCTTGTCGTCATCGCCCTTCCAGGCCGCCCATTCGTCCAGGAAGCGCTTCCACAGCACGGCTTCCTCGGGGGTTTGCGGCAGCGGCTCGTACAGCTTGCGGCCTGCCTCGATATTGCTCCAGGCCTTGGTGCGCAGCTGCAGCGCTTCCGCGAACTTGTCCTGTGCCTGGTAATTGTTTTCATAGATGGCGGCCGTCAGGGTGGCGGCGGCGACGGCCGTCTGGCCCTCGTTCATCATCATCAGGCCCTGGATCGACGGCAGGCGCACCACGCCGATTTCATTGACGGCGTTGCCCACGGTGGCGATGCCCGTGTAGCCGCTGATTCCCACCACCAGCAAGGCCACCATCATCACGGCAACGAGCGTCGCCAGCTTCCATTTGATCAGTAAATTCTTAAACATGGCGAGGTCCTTTATAAATGCACGACGACTGCTGGCGAAGTTGGGGCTGGCATGTTCGAGTAAAACAGCTGACACTTGTATAAAGGTGGCGGGGATAGGGCGTACGCTTCGTTACAATTGGCGAGATTTCATAAGTGAAAGCATAGTGGAAAATACGCTCGCTGGCTGCTACATACTTGATACAAAACAAGATTTCTTTCTTTACTGTGGCGCATATTGCACAGGGGACAGAAAAAACGGCCTGGCGCCCCGCTTTGGTGCAAAAAATCCCGATACGCCACTATTGGCTACGCAGTTGATAGTCGTATAAGATGAGCAACAAGCAAACAACAGGCAGACCATGGCTTATCCTATCGAACACAAACTGGTGATCGGGGTCGCTTCCAGCGCCCTGTTCGACCTGGCAGAATCGCACAAGGTCTACCTCGACAGCGGCCCCGAGGAATACCGCAAATACCAGGAAGCGCATATCGACACGGTCCTGCCGCGCGGCGTGGCCTTCCCCTTCATTCGCCGCTTCCTGAACATCAACAAGCACTACCCGCGCCAGTCGCCCGTGGAAGTGGTGCTGTTTTCGCGCAATTCGCCGGAAACGGGCTTGCGCGTCATGCATTCGATCGCCCACTACGGCCTCGATATCTCGCGCGCCGCCTTCATGACGGGCAAGTCGCCCTATCCTTACCTTCCCGCCTTCAACGCCTCGCTCTTCCTCAGCGCGAACGAGGACGACGTGCGCAGCGCGCTGGCGTGCGACTATCCGGCCGGCCTGGTGCTGCCATCGCGCACGGAAGACGACGAAAACGACGAGGAACTGCGCGTGGCCTTCGATTTCGACGGCGTGATCGCCGACGACGAGGCGGAAACCGTATTCAAGCGCAACAATGACGTCGATGAATTCCACGCCCATGAAACCCTGAACGTGGGCACGCCGCACCGCCCCGGCCCGCTGGCCGACCTGTTTCAGAAGCTGGCCACCATGCAGCGCCTGGAAGAAAAGGCGCAGCGGCGCGACCCCGGCTACAAAAAGATCCTGCGCATCGCCATCATCACGGCGCGCAACGCGCCCTCGCACGAGCGCGTCGTGACGACCCTGAAAAGCTGGGGCGTGGCGGCCGACGAGACGTTTTTCCTCGGCGGCATGGACAAATCGCGCGTGCTGTCCGTGTTCAAGCCGCATATCTTCTTTGACGACCAGTTGAGCCACCTGAAATCGGCGGGCGGCACGATACCGATGGTGCATGTTCCGTTCGGCATCGCCAATGTCCGCGCAGGATAAAACCTGCTGCACGTCGCGCCTTGCGGCCTGCGATGCTCACCGTACTAACGTACGGCTGCGCTTCTTGACCACAAATCGCTGCCGCTCGCGACGGTTTTCTCAAGCGCGGAGGTGCGGGCGATGGTCTATAATCTCGCCTGTCAGCGCCGTCACTGGCGGCGCGGCGCGCATCACAGCTGTTCCACTCAACTGCCTCTGCCACTAGTGTCATCGCCTGCATGTCCTTAGACTTAACGAAAGCTCTCCCCAAGCCCGGCAACCGCTACGCGCTGCCCGCCCTGTATGGTTCATCCGACGCCTATGCCCTGGCGCTGGCCGCACTGGAATTGAAAGCGCGGGGCCAGATGCTGGCCGTGGTAGTGGCGCAGGCCAGCGACGGCCAGCGCCTGCTCGATGAAATCCCGTGGTTTGGCGGCAAGGAACTGCGCTGCCATCTGCTGCCGGACTGGGAAACCCTGCCCTACGACGCCTTTTCGCCGCACCAGGATCTGGTCTCCGAGCGCCTGGCCACGCTGCACGAAATCCAGACGCGCCAGTGCGACGTGCTGATCGTGCCGGCCACCACGGCGCTGGTGCGCCTGGCGCCGCCGTCCTTCCTGGCCGCCTACACCTTCTTCTTCAAGAAGGGTGAAACCCTGGACGAGGCGCGCCTGAAGTCGCAGCTGACCCTGGCCGGCTACAGCCATGTGTCGCAAGTGATGTCGCCGGGCGAATACTCGGTGCGCGGCGGCCTGCTCGACCTGTTCCCCATGGGGTCCGCCCTGCCCTACCGGCTCGACCTGTTCGGCGACACCATCGAAACCATCCGCACCTTCGACGCCGACACCCAGCGCTCGCTCTACCCCGTGCATGAAGTGCGGCTGCTGCCGGGCCGCGAATTTCCCATGGACGAAGCGGCGCGCACCACCTTCCGCAACCGCTGGCGCGAGCAATTCGAAGGCGACCCGTCGCGCTCCGTCGTCTACAAGGACATCAGCAGCGGCATCGCCTCGGCCGGTATCGAATACTATCTGCCCCTGTTCTTCGAGCAGACGGCGACCCTGTTCGACTACCTGCCGCCCGACGCCTCGCTGGCCCTGGTGGGCGAGATCGACGCCGCCATCGGCCGCTTCTGGACCGACACGCAGTCGCGCTACCGCTTTTTGAAGGCCGACCGCGAGCGGCCTATCCTGCCGCCCGAAGCGCTGTTCCTGTCCGACGAGCAGTTCTTTGGCCTGGCCAAGCCCTATCCGCGCCTGGCGATCGCCAAATCGAACGATGCGCTGGCGTCCGAACTGTCGGCGCCGATTCCCAACATCGCCGTCAACCGCCGCGCCGACGACCCGCTGGCCAACCTGCGCAGCTATCTGCTGCAAGCGGGCCGCCGCGTGATGATCTGCGCCGAATCGAACGGCCGCCGCGAAACCCTGCAGCAGTACTTCAGCGAATACGACCTGCAGCTGACACCGGTGGAAGGCAGCGACGGTTTTCTACAGTCCGACGCCAAGCTGATGCTGGGCGTGGCGCCGCTGCACGCGGGCTTCGAGCTGTTTACGCCGGAAGGAAATTTATCCTTCATCACCGAGACGGAGCTGTATGCCGGTTCCGGCCGCCGGGTCGGCAGCAAGAAACAGGAAGGCGTGACGCAGGTCGAGTCGATGGTGCGCGACCTGTCCGAGCTGAAAATCGGCGACCCCGTCGTGCACATCAACCACGGCATCGGGCGCTACATGGGCCTGACCAGCATGGACCTGGGCGAAGGCGAGACGGAATTTTTGCACCTCGAGTACGCGAAGGACACCAAGCTGTACGTGCCCGTGTCGCAGCTGCATGTGATCTCGCGCTATTCGGGCGCCTCGCCGGAAGACGCGCCACTGCATTCGCTCGGCTCGGGCCAGTGGGAAAAGGCGAAGAAGCGCGCCGCCGAACAGGTGCGCGACACGGCCGCCGAACTGCTCAACCTGTACGCGCGCCGCGCACTGCGCCAGGGCCACTCGTTCGAATTCTCGTCGCACGACTACCAGCGCTTCGCCGACAGCTTCGGCTTCGACGAGACGCCGGACCAGGCCGAGGCCATCCACAACGTCATCAAGGACATGACGTCCGGTAAGCCGATGGACCGCCTCGTGTGCGGCGACGTCGGCTTCGGCAAGACGGAAGTGGCGCTGCGCGCCGCCTTCATCGCCGTCATGGGCGGCAAGCAGGTGGCCATCCTGGCGCCCACCACCCTGCTGGCCGAGCAGCATGCGCAAACCTTCGCCGACCGTTTCGCCGACTGGCCCGTGCGTATCGCGGAATTGTCGCGCTTCCGCACCGGCAAGGAGATCACGCAGGCGTTCAAGGGCATGGCCGACGGCACCATCGACATCGTCATCGGCACACATAAACTGCTGTCGGACGACGTGAAATTCACCCGTCTGGGCCTCGTCATCATCGACGAGGAACACCGGTTCGGCGTGCGCCAGAAGGAGGCATTAAAGGCCTTGCGCGCGGAAGTGGACGTGCTGACCCTGACGGCCACGCCGATCCCGCGCACCCTGGGCATGGCGCTGGAAGGCTTGCGCGACTTCTCCATCATCGCCACGGCGCCGCAAAAGCGCCTGGCCATCAAGACGTTTGTCCGCAGCGAGGGCGAAGCCATCATCCGCGAAGCATGCTTGCGCGAACTCAAACGCGGCGGCCAGATCTACTTCCTGCACAACGAGGTGGAAACCATCCAGAACCGCCTGGCCATGCTGACGGAACTGCTGCCCGAGGCGCGCATCGCCGTGGCGCACGGCCAGATGCACGAGCGCGACCTGGAAAAGGTCATGCGCGACTTCGTCGCCCAGCGCTTCAATATTTTGCTGTGCACGACGATCATCGAGACGGGTATCGACGTGCCGACGGCGAACACCATCATCATGCACCGCGCCGACAAGTTCGGCCTGGCGCAGCTGCACCAGTTGCGCGGCCGCGTGGGCCGCTCGCATCACCAGGCCTACGCCTACCTGCTGGTGCACGACGTGCAGGGCCTGACGAAACTGGCGCAGCGCCGCCTGGACGCCATCCAGCAGATGGAAGAGCTGGGCAGCGGCTTTTACCTGGCAATGCACGACCTGGAAATCCGCGGCGCCGGCGAGGTGCTGGGCGAGAGCCAGTCGGGCGAGATGACGGAAATCGGCTTCCAGCTGTATTCGGACATGCTCAACGAAGCCGTGCGCTCGCTGAAGGCCGGCAAGGAGCCGGACCTGGCCGCGCCGCTGGCCTCGACCACCGAGATCAACCTGCACGTGCCGGCCCTGCTGCCGGCGGACTTCTGCGGCGACGTGCACGAGCGCCTGTCGATCTACAAGCGCCTGGCCAACTGCGCCACGCAAGAGAAAATCGACGATATCCAGGAAGAGCTGATCGACCGCTTCGGCAAGCTGCCCGACGCCGTCAAGGCCCTGGTCGAGACGCACCGATTGCGCATCGCGGCGAAAACCGTGGGCATCGTCAAGATCGACGTGCATGGCGAGGCGGCCACCCTGCAATTCATGGCCAAGCCGCCCATCGACCCGATGCGCATCATCGGCTTGATCCAGAAGAACCGCCACATCAAGCTGCATGGCCAGGACAAGCTGAAAATCACGGCCGCCATGCCGGACCTGGCCGCGCGCGTGACGCAGATCAAGACCACCATCAAGCAATTGACGGTGTAGACCATTTCGACCATTTATGCAGGCCTGACCCATGACCAATACCACAACCATCACCATGAACCTGATCCTGCAGGGTCTCGACGGCGATAGCGCCCGCCTCGAGCGCATCGCCGCGCTGGCCGCGCCCACGTCCGTCACGCGCCTCGGTCCGAATGCCGTGCGCTGCGAACAGATCGCCTATTCGCCAGCCCTGCGCCCCACCATCGAAGTGGCAGCCCAGGCGGCGCAGCTGGACGCGACCTACATGATGGGCCAGCGCGAACTCAGTGAGTTCAAGCTGGTGGCGATGGACATGGATTCGACGCTGATCACCATCGAGTGCATCGATGAAATCGCCGACATGCAGGGCCTCAAACCGCAAGTGGCGGCCATCACCGAAGCGGCCATGCGCGGCGAACTCGATTTCGCGGCCAGCCTGAAACAGCGCGTGGCCCTGCTCGAAGGCCTCGATGCATCGGCCCTGCAGCGCGTCTACGACGAGCGCCTGAAACTGTCGCTCGGTGCCGAGAAGATGCTGGCGGCCGTGCAGGCGGCTGGTCTGAAAACCCTGCTGGTGTCGGGCGGTTTTACCTTCTTCACCGAGCGCCTGAAAGAGCGCCTCGGCCTCGACTACACGCACGCGAACGAACTGGAAATCGTTGACGGCAAGCTGACGGGTAAAGTCTTAGGGGGCATCGTCGACGCCGAGGAAAAACAGCGTACGGTGGAACGCGTGTGCGCGGAGATGGGGATTGTGCCATCGCAGGCCATCGTCATGGGCGACGGCGCCAACGACTTGAAAATGATGGGCATCGCCGGCCTGTCCGTGGCCTTCCGCGCCAAGCCCGTGGTGCGCTCGCAGGCCGACGTGGCGCTGAACTTTGTGGGACTCGATGGCTTGCTCAACGTCTTGAGCTGAGCCGGGGCCAAGTTCGCGGCGCCGGACGGTGCGCGCACGGTTGCATAAGTTTGCTATATTGCAAACTTATATTCACCCCGCCCGCCCACCGTGAAAGAACACCGCATGCCGCCACCGCTGCCAGAAGAAATACAACGCCACCTGGATGTGTTCGTCGCCGCCGCGCAAACGGCCTTCGGCGCCGACCTTGCCGCCGCCGTGCTGTTTGGCTCGGCCGCCGACGGCCAGTTGCGCGCCACCTCCGACGTCAACCTGCTGTTGCTGCTCAAGCGCTTTACGCCGCAGGCGGCCGATGCGCTGCGCGCTCCCTTGCCTCCCTTGCGCCTGGCGCACGCCGCCATCGACTTGCAGGTGATGTTCCTGCTCGAAAGCGAATTGACGCAGGCCGCCGACGCCTTCGCCGTCAAGTTCGCCGACATCATCGCGCGCCACCGCGTCTTGCTGGGCAATGATCCTTTCGCCAGCCTGCACACGAGCCGCGACGCCGTGCTGCGCCGGCTGCGGCAAGTGCTGCTGAACCAGCAGGTGCGCATGCGCGAACGCTATATGCTATTGAGCCTGAATGAAGAACAGCTGGCCGGCGCCATCGCCGACGCCGCCGGTCCCTTGCGCTCGGCCGCCGCCTCGCTGGCGCAGCTGGAGGGCAAGTCTGCGCTGTCCGGCAAGCAGGCGCTCGAAGCGTTTGTCGACCAGCTGGGCGAACCGTCGCTGCACGCAGCCTTGCAAGCGATGTCGGCGGCGCGCGAAACGGCGCGCCTGGCGCCGGGGCAAGCCCTGCCCGCCTTCACCAGCCTGATGACGATGACCGAACGCCTGCGCGAGCACGCGGAGCAGATGCGGTGAACGGTCTCAATCCCTTTGACTGGAGCGGACCGTGGTTCCTGCTGGCCTATCTGATCTTCGGCCTGCTCGTGTACTACGGCGTGCGCGAGCTGCTGATCCGCCAGGAAGTGCGCAATCCGCACGCCCAGCTGACACTCGCCGACGATCCCTACCGCATCGCCTTCTTGCGCGGCGGCGCCCTCGAAGCCGTGAAGATCGCCGCCATCGTGCTGGTCGACCGCGGCTTGCTGCGCGCCGATGGCCCGCTGCTCGAAACGGCAAGCGCCGACAGCCTGCGCTTCGCCAGCCACGACATCGAACGCGACGTGCTGCGGCTGTACCTGGGCCGCCAAGGCCATAGCAAGGAACTGGCCGTGCAGGCCGGGATGCTGCCATCGTGCCGCGCCTACCAGGAGACCTTGACGCAGCAGGAATTGCTGGTCGGCCCGCCGCTGCTGCGCCGGCGCGAACGCATCACCTGGGCCGCGCACTGGCTGCTGGTGACGGTGGCCGGCGTCAAGGCCGTCATCGCCATCAGCCGCCAGCACTACAACCTGCTGTTCCTGGCAGTCCTGCTGGCGATTTTTCTCCTCATGCTGCGCGGCCTGCGCACCCAGGCGACCAGCTGGAGCGCGCAGCGGCTGCTGACCGACTTGCGCATGCTTTTTGGCCGCCTGAACATGCGCTCGGCGCGCCTGCAGGCAGGCAGCAGCAGCGCGGACATGGCACTGCTGGCCGCCATCTTCGGCATCGGCGCCCTGCCCTTGTCCGTGTACGGATATGTCGCCGAGCTGTACCCGTCGCCCCGGCACAGTTCGGGCGGCGACTCGTCGTCCGGCGGCACGGGCGACTCGGGCGGCTCTTCATCGGGCGGCGACGGCGGCGGTGATGGCGGCGGCAGCGGCTGCGGCGGGTGCGGCGGTGGCGGCGGCTGTGGCAGTTAGCCAGGCAAGCGCACGCGACCGCGTCGGCCTGGGCTGGCGCGGCGAACTGGCCGCCGGCATCCTGTCCCACCTGGCGCGGATCGACGTGCTGGAAGTGATCGCCGACGATTACTACCATGCCTCGCGCGCCGGCATCGCCGCCCTGCACCGCCTGGCGCGCCAGGTGCCCGTCAGCCTGCACGGCGTGGGCATGGGGCTGGCCTCGACGATACCCGCCGACCCGCGCCGCCTGCAGGCGATGGCGCGCCTGATGAAGGCGGTGCGGGCGGAATCGTGGTCCGAGCACCTGAGCTTTGTGCGTGCCGGCGGCATCGAAATCGGCCACCTGGCGGCGCCGCCGCGCACAGCGCGCAGCGCCGCCGGCGCCATCGCCAATATCGCGCTGGCCACGCGCATCGTCGGCAGCGCGCCGCTGATGGAAAACATCGCCACCCTGGTGCAGCCGCCAGCCAGCACCTTGGACGAAGCCGCATGGCTGGCGCAGATTATCCACGGCGCGCAAGTGCCGCTGCTGCTGGACCTGCATAATCTGTATGCGAACGCCGTCAATATTGGCGAGCGGCCGGAACAAATGCTGCTGCGCCTGCCCCTGGCCAGGGTGCGCGCCGTGCACCTGAGCGGCGGCCACTGGATAGCTGCGCCGGGCGGCGGCCAGCGGCTGCTGGACGACCATCTGCACGACGTGCCGCCCGAAGTCTTCGCTTTATTGACGCTGCTGGCGCGCCATGCACCGCAACCGTTGACGGTGATCGTCGAACGCGACGGCAATTACCCGTCGTTCGGGCATGTGCTGGGCCAGCTGGAGCTGGCGCGCGCGGCCTTGCGCGCGGGGCGCGGCGCATGAGTTCTCCCGCGCTGGAAACCTATCTGGCCAGGCTGTACACGGACGACGCCGTGCTTGACGCCTTCCTGCTCGCGCCGCGCGCGCAAGCCTTGCTGCACGGCTTGTCGCCGCAGGAAGCGGACGCGATGGCGGCGATGGACCGCGTCGGCCTGCAGATGGCGGCGGCCAGCTATCGCGCCAAGCGCGCCGCGCACGGCAGCAGGGTCACGCCGGCGCAACCCTGGTGGCGCCGGCTGCTGGCCGCCTGGACCTGACCGCCTACATCTGCCACAGCCGCAGCGGCAGCAAGCCCCACCAGGCCAGCACCAGCAGCAGTTGCAAGGCCGCCAGCAAGGCCACCCAATCCCATTTCGCCCACGAGCCCGCCTCGGCCGCCGTACCGCGGCTGCGCCAGCAGCGGGCCAGGCCGAACGCCGTGGCCAGCGGCAGCGCGCCCGTCGCCAATGTCAGCAGCACGCTGGCCACGGTGACGTCGCCCAGGCGCAGATAGGACTGGAAATAGAAAAACGGCAGCGGCAAGAGCAGCGCCAGCAGCGACAACAGGGGCGCGAACAGATGGTCGCCCCGTCCCAGGCTGCGCAGCGCGGCGCGCCAGACGCCCACCACCAGCACGTACAGCAAGCCGGCAGCACCCAGGGCCAGGCTGCCCCACAGCACCAGCATGCGCAGCATCGACGCGCGCTCATAGCTGCGCAAACCGTCGCTGAGCACATGCTTGCCATCTTCCTGCATCAGCACATGCGATGGCGTGCTGCGGTCGCTGGCGCGGAACAGCAAGCCGCCCACCGGTTCCAGCTCCTTCGGCTCGCCCTGGAACGGGATCAGGAACAGCGATTCGCCATCCCATTTGAGGCGCGTAAAGCCGAAGAAGGCATCGACCCAGGCCATGCTGGCCATGGCGCTGGGCGACGGCACGTAGACGCCCTGCCAGTTTTCCACCGTGGGTGCGGGCGTGCCCTGCGGGGCCGGCGCACGCAGGGGCAGTTCCAGGTCGCGCAGCAGCAGGCGGTTGAAGCGTTCATAGTCGGCCCGCTCCGCATCCGTGTTGAAGGCCACGAAGAAGGCGCTGTCCTGCTCCGGATAGATGCACAGCATGGCGCGGAAACCCACGGCCGTGCCAGGGTGGCAGGCGCCCACGACATTGTGGCGGTCGCGCACGGCCAGCGCCAGACCGTGGCCCGTCGCCAGGCCCGCCTGCGCCGCATCCGTGCCGGCCGGTTCGGACAAGGCGCCCATCAGGGCCAGGTCGATGAACTGCGTACCCTGCAGCTTGCCGTCGCCCATCAGGAACTGCGCCAGCTTGCCCATGTCGGCCGCCGTGGTGGTAAATTGCGCGGCAGGACGCAGGTACTGGGGCACGGCCGGCTGCGCCACGCCATGCTCGAAATAACCCATGGCCAGGCGCGGATCAGCCTGCGCGCCTGTCTGGCTGACAAAGCCAAACGTGCTGTCCCCCATGCCCAGCGGCTGCAGCAGCTGCGCATCGAGGTAGCGTTCATACGGCTGGCCCGTGACTCGCTCGATCACCATGCCCAGCAAGCCATAGCCCATATTCGAGTAGGCGTAGCGGCTGCCGGGCCGCGTGCGCACGCGCAGCAGATTGCCGCCGCCGTCAAAAGCGGCGGCCAACGGCGTGTCCGGCGCCGGTTGCAGGCTGAAGGCCTGCCAGAAGCGCACATTATCGAGACCGGACGTATGCGCCAGCAGGTGGCGGATGCGCACGGGATCGCTGGCCAGCCACGGATTTCTCAGCGCCAGTTCGGGCAGCACTTGCTGCAGGGGCGTGTCGAGCGTGAGCTTGTCTTCGCTGATCAGGCGCAAGACGCCCAGCGCCAGCGCCACCTTGCCCACGGAGCCCACCTGCATGCGCGTATCGGCCTGCATCGGTACTTGCCTGGCGGCGTCGCGCAGGCCGGACGCGCCGACTTTGACTGTGCCGTCGGGCAAGACTTCGCTCCAGACGGCGCCCGCCAGTCCCTCTTCCTTCAAGCCGGCGGCAAATTCCGCCTCCAGGGTGGGGCCGGCGGCATGGGCGACAGTGGCGCACAGCAGCAAGGCCGGCACGGCGCGCCGCAGCCAGGACCCGGCGCGCGCGGCCAGGGTGGAATATTGATTTCGCTTCAACAATGTACTCTGCCTTTTTCCATGGACTGCGCTGCCTCGCCGCTTTGCTTGTTACAATTAAAAATTGCGCAACGACGGGAGCTTTCATGTCACAAGATATTATTTTGGATACCCAACTCCAGCAGACCAAAAACCTGGCCTGGTGGTTGTACCTGATACATGGCGCCAGCTTCGTGTTTTCGCTGGGCGCGTTTTCCTTCATTCCGCTCATCATCAATTATGTGAAGCGGGACGAGGCGGCCGGGACCTTCGTGTACAGCCATCACAGCTGGATGATCCGTTCCTTCTGGTGGTATGCGGCCTGGATCGTCGTCGGCGCCATCCTGTGGATCACGCTGATCGGCATTCCGCTGGCCATCATCGTGTGGGGCGTGGCCTGGCTGTGGAAAGCCTACCGCCTGCTGCGCGGCTTCCTCGACCTGAACAACAACAAACCCGTGCCCATGTAGGCGCTTGCGGGCAAGCCCGCATGCTTGCCCCATACCGCTACATCGCCGCGAACGCCCGTTCGATATCGGCGATCAGATCCTGCGGATCTTCCAGCCCCACATTCAGGCGCACCAGCTGACCCGGCAACTGCCAGCCCTTGCGCATGGCGGCGATGCGGTACGGCATCACCAGGCTGTTCGCGCCGCCCCAGCTGTAACCTATCTTGAACAACTGCAAGGCATCGACGAAACGGTCCGTCTGCGCCTCCGTGTAGCGCGCGTCGAACAGCACGGAAAACAGGCCGCCCGCGCCCGTGAAATCGCGCTGCCAGATGGCGTGGCCCGGGCAATCGGCGAAAGCCGGATGCAGCACCGTGGCGATCTCGCTCCTGCCCTTGAGCCAGGCGGCCACCGTGCGCGCGCCCCTGTCGTGGGCGTCGAAGCGCAGCTTCATCGTCGGCAAGCCGCGCAGCACCAGGTAGGCGTCGTCCGCCCCCACGCCCATGCCCAGACGCATGTGCGCCTGCGCCAGGCGGTCGTGCAGCGCCCGCTCGCGCGTGATCAGGGCGCCCATCAGCACGTCGGAACCGCCCGACTGGTATTTCGTCAGCGCCTGCATGATGATGTCCACGCCCAGGTCGAAGCCGCGCAGGGCCAGGCCCGCCGACCAGGTATTGTCCAAAGCCACCAGCACTCCGCGCGCGTGGGCGGCCGCGCAGATGGCGGGCAAGTCCGGCACTTCCATCGTCACGGAGCCCGGTGCTTCCGTCCAGATGAGCTTGGTATTTTCCTGGATCAAGGCCGCGATCCCGGCGCCGATGAGCGGATCGTAATAGCGGGCCGTGATGCCGAAATCCTGCGCCAGCCAGCGTCCCAGTTCGCGGTTCGGGTTGTAGATATTTTCCGGCAATAGCACGTCGTCGCCCGTCTTCAGCAAGGCAAAGTCCGCCATGGCGATGGCCGCCAGGCCCGACGGCGCCAGCAGGCAGTGCGTGCCCCCTTCGATCTCGGCCAGCCGCGCTTCGAGGGTGAACGTGGTGGGCGTGCCGTGCAAGCCGTAGGTATAGGCGTTCTTCTCTTTCCAGTCGCCCGAGCGCATGGCCGCCACGTCCTTGAACAGCACGGTCGAGGCGTGATGGATAGCATTGGGAAACGCGGCAAAGCCTTGCGGCGCCTGGTAATCGCTGTGGATCAGCGCGGTTTGCGGAGATTTGGGTGTGGTCATGGCGTCAGGAATAAAAAAAGGCGGATCAGCCTGTGCTGATCCGCCTTGATTGTAAGGGCTTATGCCCTTGCCTGCCGTACGTATGACAGAGTGTTACACCTGCATAAAAAACGTTCAGGCCAAGGCGCGCTGCCGAAGACAGTACTTTACTGTACGGCAAGGCAGCGCAACGCCGGCATGGACGTTTTTTACTCGGCGGCGCCCCACAGGTCGTGCGCATCGGCCGAGGTAATTGTCACGTCGACGAACTGGCCCACGGCCAGCTTGCGGTGCGGCTCGAACGGCGGCTTCACATACACGACGCCGTCGATTTCCGGCGCGTCGGCGGACGAGCGGCCCACGCCGCCGGAGCGGGTGACTTCATCGATGAGCACGCGCACGGTCTTGCCGACCTTGGCTTGCAGGCGCTTCTTGGAAATTTCTTCCTGCAGCAGCATCACGCGGCCACGGCGCTCTTCGCGCAGCTCTTCCGGCACGGGGTTGGCGATGGCATTGGCCGTCGCGCCTTCGACGGGCGAATAGGCGAAGCAGCCGAGGCGGTCGATCTGCGCTTCCTTGAGGAAGTCGAGCAGATACTCGAATTCCGCTTCCGTTTCGCCAGGGAAACCGGCGATGAAGGTCGAACGGATCGTCAGGTCCGGGTTGATGGCGCGCCAGGCCTGGATGCGATCGAGGTTTTTCTCGCCGCTGGCCGGGCGCTTCATGCGTTTCAACACGTCAGGATGCGCATGCTGCATCGGAATATCGAGGTAAGGCAGGATGTGGCCGCCGCTCATCATCGGGATGATCTGGTCCACGTGCGGGTACGGGTACACATAGTGCAGGCGCACCCAGGCGCCGTAGGACTTGGCCAGTTCGCCCAGCGCTTCCGTCAGCTGCGTCATGTGCGTCTTGACGGGACGGCCATTCCAGAAGCCGGAGCGGAATTTCACGTCCACGCCATAGGCCGAGGTGTCTTGCGAAATGACCAGCAATTCCTTGACGCCGGCCTTGAACAGGTTTTCCGCTTCGATCATCAGTTCGCCAATCGGGCGCGAGACGAGGTCGCCGCGCATGGACGGGATGATGCAGAAGCTGCAGCGGTGGTTGCAGCCTTCGGAAATCTTCAGGTAGGCATAATGCTTCGGCGTCAGCTTGACGCCTTGCGGTGGCACCAGGTCGAGGAACGGCGCATGCGGTTTCGGCAAATGAAAATGGACGGAATCCATCACTTCGGCCAGCGCGTGCGGGCCCGTGACGGACAGCACTTTCGGGTGCACCTTCATGATGATGTCGTCGCCGGCAGCGTCTTTCTTGGCGCCCAGGCAGCCGGTGACGATGACCTTGCCGTTTTCAGCCAGCGCTTCGCCGATGGCGTCGAGCGACTCTTGCACGGCGGCATCGATAAAACCGCAGGTATTGACGATCACCAGATCGGCGCCAGCGTAAGATTTCGCCGTTTCGTAGCCTTCGGCGCGCAGCTGGGTCAGGATTTGTTCGGAGTCGACCAGCGCTTTCGGGCAGCCGAGCGAGACAAAGCCCACTTTCGGCGCCGCACCTGGCATGGCCAGCATGGCCTCGGGCTGGGCGGAAGGAACGGGAATACGGTGAATTTCAGACATAGTTGGCAGCTAGAAAATGGTGAGGCGAATCGGCTATTGTACCCCGAGCCGCCCCTTGCTGTCAGCGCGGGTTCCTTTTGCTGGCGCATCTGCAACGCTACAACCGCAACTTTGTTCCGGCCACTGCCGTCGTGGCAGTGCGCGAATCAGATCCCGCCCCGCATCACCGGTATCAAGAAATTAAAAAATAATGCCACAAAGAAACTAATGACTGACATATAATTGTTTTTTAAAAAACTAAATCAATCCCATGTCTTTTTCCTTTTCCAATCTGAAAGCGCGACGCTCGGCTGTCGCGGCTTGCGGTCTGAGCGTATTACTGCTGAGCGGCTGCGCCGTCAACACCTCGGTGGTCGATCCACTGAAAATGAGCGCGCAATCGGGAGATAGCCCGGTGGTGCTCAGCATCACCTCGAATACCAAGGACATTTACGGTTTCAACACGATCAAGCTGCGCCGCGTGGTGGCGGGTGAGCAGCGCAGTGATTTCAAGCTGGTGTCCGAAAACCTGGTGATGAAAAAAGTCGAGAGCGCGATGGCAGGCGATACTTCCCTGTTCATTGGCGCACTACCGCCTGGCGAGTATGAATTCATCGAGTTGATCGACACCCGGGCCAACAAGCTCTTGCGTGTGTATTCGACCATCGTGGGAAGCTTCCAGATCGAAGCGGGCAAATCGGCGGATCTGGGCCGACTGATTGTGACACGCGGCAATTTCGGCGTGCAGTACGGCCGCAGTGCCCAGGTAGCATCCAATGCGGAATTGATCCGGCGCTTTGCCCCCGACTACAGCGCCATGTTTGGCGCCGCCGCCAGCCTTGGCTGGAGCACCCCACGCCACGCGCGGGACGATGTCGAACAATTTGCTCGCGCCCACCCGGCCGGGGCCGAGTGCGCCACCGAAATGCCTGATGGCCGCGTGGCCGCCGCCAGCCGCATGGGCGCTGTCCTGATACGCTCGACGCAAGGGCGATGGGATATCATCAATGCGCAAACAGTGGAGTCGCTGTCTTGCGTCTTTCCTGTGGACCTGCCCAATGCCGAATTGATCGCGGTAGGCGAATCCGGCTCCCTGCTACGCAAAGCGCGTGACAGTGACAAGCTGCTTCCTATCGATGCAGGCAACCTGCCGCCCGGCAATCTGCTGCGCATCGGTGGCAACTCCAACGATGGCTGGTACGTGATGCATCGCAAGGGAGATGAGTTAAACATTTTTCATGCGAATCAACTGGACGCTGGCGACTGGCGATCTGTGTACCATACCACCGTGCCCGGATCGTGGCTGCATGGCCCAGGCTTGTTGTGGACATGGCAAGACGCGGGTCGGATCGGCTATGCGCTGGAAAGCGGCTTGATCGGCGAGTTCGATTACCGCACGGGCAAGTTGACCGAACGCTTTAGTCCGCACAAGAAAAACCTGACGGAATTTACCCATCAAGCCAATGGCACAGAAAGCGTCCTGGTAGCGGCCGGCCTGGCAGGAAGATTTCCCGACGCCTATGTTTCACGGGATCGGGGCCAGAACTGGACGACTATCGTTTCGCCATTCAAAGTCCTGATGTCGCCCGTGGCGCCCCTCAATGACGGCAGATTGCTGATGGAGGCCGGCATGTATAACGAGGGCGCACTGCTGGTCAGCAGCGACGAAGGCAAAACCTGGGGGCCGTATGCGCCATACACACTGCGCCACGCACCATTGATTTTCCCCTCCGGCCTCGCTCTCAGCATCCAGGAAGATTTCAAGGGTAACGTCAGCATTTACAGCTCCATGGACAATGCCCGGACATGGAAACTCGAGCATTCGAACCAGGATCTGCTTTCCACCTTGCAACAACTGAAGCAATAGCATTCAGCATCGGCAGCCGGCGGCAAGACATCCGCAATGCACAACGGCACAGGAACTCCTGTGCCGTTGTACGACGTAAAAACCGGATCAGCTTATTTTTTGTCCGTTGGAGGCACCGGCGGAACAAACGGGAACGTGCCGAACAGATTCTTGCTCTGGCTCTGCATCTGTTCCTGCATCTGCACGAACAGGCTCTTGCTCTGGTCGATGTAGTTGTTCATCATGCCTTGCATCATCGGACCCTGGACATTCATGAACTGGGTCCACATTTCCGGGCTGAATGGCTTGCCTTCAAAACTGCCGGCCGACGTGCCCGTGAATTTGTGCTGGATATCGGTGAACGCTTGCACGTTCTTTTCCAGGTAGGATCCCATCATGCCCTGCATGGCGTGGCCATAGTAGCGGATGATCTGCGACAACACGCTGCTCGAGAACATGGGCGCGCCGTTCGCTTCCTCTTCCAAAATGATTTGCAGCAAGATGCTGCGCGTCAAATCTTCATTGGATTTGGCATCGACGACGGTAAACACTTCATTGTCCAACACCAGCTGCTTGACGTCCGTCAAGGTGATGTAGGAACTGGTTTGCGTGTCGTACAGACGGCGGTTGGGATATTTTTTAATCAGGCGGTCTATACTTTTTTTTGCACTACTCATCACAAGTTCCACTTATTGCGCCGCAGCGCATACTGAGTTAATCCGAAAAAAAAGCGAACGTGGGTCCGCTTTCGCACCTGCCTACGTTTTCCATTATAGAGTGGAAAACGGCTCCATTGCACATCAGGGTAGTAGATTCCCGCATTTATTGCAACGCAACTAAAAGTAGATTATTGACAAGACCGGAGATTACGCCGGCCTTGCCTGGCAAATCGCTTTGTGAATTAATCTGCCCTGACTTTAACATACCGCCCCGGCGCCGGCTCGATTGCCGCGTGGCGCTTGTTGCCCGGCTTGGCTGGGGCCTTCACCTGGGCGCCGCCGTGTTCGGCCAGGAAGGCCGCCCATTCGGGCCACCAGCTGCCCACGTGCTCGGTCGCGCCTTCCATCCATTGCTCGGCACTCAAGGGTTTGGCTTTCGCCGTGCGGGCGCCTTTGCCTGCGTCGTTGCTCCAGTAGCTGCGCTTTTTCTTCGACGCCGGGTTGATCACGCCGGCGATATGGCCCGAAGCCCCGAGGATAAAACGGTTGGCTTTCGGCTTTTTCGGGTTCAGCAAGGCCGTGCTGGCGTAGGCCGCGCCCCAGGGCACGATATGGTCTTCGCGCGAACCGTAGATGAAAGCGGGCGCATCGATGCTGCTCAGGTCAACCTTTTCGCCGGCCACCGTCAGCTTGCCCGGCACTTTCAGGCTGTTTTCCAGGTAGGTGTTGCGCAGATACCAGCAGAACATGGGGCCCGGCAAGCCCGTGCCGTCGCCATTCCAGTACAGCAAGTCGAACGCGGGCGGCTCCTTGCCCTTCAGGTAATTCGACTGCACGTAGTTCCACACGAGGTCGTTCGGCCGCAGGCTCGAGAAAGTGCTGCCCAGGTCGCGGCCCGACATCAGGCCGCCCTTGGCCAGGGTTTGCTCGCGCAGCGCCACTTGCGGCTCGTCGATGAAGACGTCGAGCGCGCCCGCGTCGCAAAAGTCGAGGAAGGTGGTCAGCAGGGTCAGGCTGGCGGCCGGATTCTCGCCGCGCGCCTTGAGCACGGCCAGCGCCGTCGAGACGATGGTGCCGCCCACGCAAAAGCCGAACATATTGAGCTTGTCCTGGCCGGAAATGTCCTGCGTCACCCGGATGGCTTCGATCACGCCCTGCTCCACGTAATCGTCCCACGTCAGATGCTGCATGCTCATGTCCGGATTGCGCCAGGACATCAGGAACACGGTATTGCCCTGCTCCACCGCATAGCGCACGAGCGAGTTTTCCGGCTGCAAGTCAAGGATATAGAATTTATTGATGCACGGCGGCACCATCAGCAGGGGCCGCTGGTGTACCGTGGGCGTACTTGGCGTGTACTGGATCAGCTGGAACAAGGCGTTTTCAAACACCACCGTGCCCGGCGTGGTGGCCACGTTGCGGCCCACTTCAAAGGCCGATTCGTCCGATTGCGAGATGCGGCCCTTTTGCATGTCGGCCAGCATATTGCTCAAGCCCTTGGCCAGGCTCTCGCCCTTGGTCTCGATCAGGGTTTGCTGGGCGTCGGGATTGGTGGCCAGAAAGTTGGCGGGCGACATGGCGTCGACGATTTGCTGCACGGCAAAGGCAATCTTTTGCTTCTGGTGCGGCGTCGCTTCCACGGCATCGGCCATGGCGCTGAGAAATTCCGCATTGAGCAGGTAGGCGGCCGCGTTGAAGGCCGACAGGGGGCTGGCGTGCCAGGCGGGCGCGGCAAAGCGGCGGTCTTTCAACTCCGGCGCCTTGCCAGCCATAAAGTCAGCCCACAAGCCCGTCAGCTTGGCCACGTAGGCATTTTTCAGTTGCTCGATCGCTTCCGGCTTGATGCTGGCGCCCGCATCCTGCAAAATGCCGGCAATCGGATTGCCCTGGGGCTGCGGTACCATGTTGAACCACGTCTTCCACTGCTCAGGATTGCTGATCTGCGCCATCCATTCCTTGGTCATCATTTGAGGATCGGGCATGTTCATAGCTATATAAGTCCATTCAAGAATTGGGGACGCCGAACAAAACCTACTGCGCGTCGGTATAGGCGGCCTGCGATGCTCACCGTACCTTCGTACGGTTGCGCATCTTAGCCACCTCTCCCTTCCGCTCGCTACGGTTTTGCGCGGCGTCGAAACGTAGTCGAAAAATAGAAAACTTTAATATCAACTGCATGCAAACTCTTACTAATTGCCAATACCAATGATGCTCATGACCGCTGTTGCCTGGATCTATGTCGTCGGCCTCATGGCGCTGACGGAACCGTCCATCGTCGCCGGGGTGATGACCTTCGTGCTGTACTGCGTCATCCCGCTGTCCATCCTATTCTATCTGACGGGCTCGCGGCGACGCAAACGCAAGGCGGCGCGTATCGCTGAACTGAACGCCCGCGCGCTCGCCTCAGCAGACGATAAAACAAAAACGGCAGACACATAAGTGTCTGCCGTGCAGATTATTTGCGCCAGATCAAACTGGCCTGTCTTCCCGTGACGCCGTCGCGCCTGTACGAGTAAAACTGCGCCGCATCGCTGACGGTGCAATATTCCCCGCCCGCCACTTGCGCCACGCCATCGCGCAGCAGCATGGTGCGCGCCAGCGCATAAATATTCGCCAGATACTTGCCCGGCTTGCCATCGATGGCGGCGAACGCATCCGACAACACTTGCCGCTCGACGTCATCGCGCGCGCCGTCGCGGAACGCCTGCAGCACGTCCTGCCCCACTTCGAATTGCTGCGGACCAATGGCTGGCCCCAGCCAGGCGAGGATCTCCGTCGCGCCCTGCGCGCGCATGCTGTCCACCGTGCGCTGCAAGACGCCGTTGGCCAGGCCGCGCCAGCCCGCGTGGGCCGCGCCGACGACCAGGCCATCGGTCGAACTGAACAGCACGGGCAGGCAATCGGCCGTCATTACCACGCACACGGCGCCCGCCTGCGTGGCGATGCTGGCGTCGGCGTCGGGCACGTGGCCGTCCAGCTTGCCAGCATCGGCAACGGCCACGCCATGCACCTGCGACAGCCAGGCCGGCTCGGCAGGCAGGATGGCTGCCAGCCGCGCGCGGTTGGCCGCCACATGGTCAGGGTCATCGCCCACGTGCGTGCCCAGGTTCAAGCCGCCGCCCTGCCCGTCACCATATGGCCCCTGGCTGACGCCGCCCGCGCGCACGGTCGCCAGCGCGCCCACGTTGGCGGGCAGGCCGGGCCAATGGGGAACAATGCAAGGCAACGGCGACGTCATCAGACCTGTTCCGGCTCGGGAATGCCGGCCGTGGCGATCAATTGCGCGAAATCATCGGCCAGCGGCACGATCCATTCGCACGCTTCCAGGGTGCCCGGATGCACGAGGCCCAGGCGGCGCGCCTGCAGCGCCTGGCGCGAGAACACGGACACCAGGTGCTGCTTGCCGTACACGGAATCACCGACCAGCGCGAAGCCCAGGTGCTGCATGTGCACGCGGATCTGGTGCGTGCGGCCTGTTTCCAGACGGCATTGCATCAGGCTCACGGGACGGCGGTCGAGTTCGCCGCTGCCGATCAATTCATAGTGCGTGATGGCGGGCTTGGCGGTGAAATTCTCCGACACGGCCATCTTGACCCGGTCGCGCGGGTGGCGCGCGATGGACGCATCGATGGTGCCTGCCATTTTCGGCGTGCCCCACACCAGCGCGAAATATTCGCGCTTGACGGTGCGCGCCTGCAACTGGCGCACCAGGTCCGTTTGCGAAGCCAGCGTCTTGCCGACCACCATCAGGCCGCTCGTATCCTTGTCCAGGCGGTGCACGATGCCGGCGCGCGGCACGCCGGCCAGTTGCGGGCAGTGGTGCAGCAAGCCGTTGAGCAGGGTGCCCGACCAGTTGCCGGGGCCCGGATGCACGACCAGTCCGGCCGGTTTGTTGATGACGATGATATGCTCATCTTCGTGCACGATGTTCAATTCCATCGCTTCCGGCTTAAAAGCCTCGTCTTCCGGCGCGCTTTGCGGCAGAATGACGATCTTCTCGTCGCCATAGGCGGTCATGTTGCGTTTGGCAACTTTTCCATCGACGGTCACGAAACCGGCTTCCAGCCACAATTGCAAGCGGCTGCGCGAGTATTGCGGCACCAGCTGGGCGATGACTTTATCGAGGCGGTGGCCGCAGGCGTCCGGCGTCAGTTCCAATGTAATCGGGGCCATTTCCTCGAAGACGTCGTCGGCGGCAAAATCGCCGTCAAACGCCTCTTCGGCGGCATGGTCAGAAAGGGAGTCAAACGCGGGGTCAGCCAAATTAGGCTTCGGAGTTAATATCACAGCATTCCCATCGGCTATAATCAGCCT
Source organism: Janthinobacterium sp. GW823-FHT03B06 (assembly GCF_058796955.1). Classification (NCBI taxonomy): domain Bacteria; kingdom Pseudomonadati; phylum Pseudomonadota; class Betaproteobacteria; order Burkholderiales; family Oxalobacteraceae; genus Janthinobacterium; species Janthinobacterium sp. GW823-FHT03B06. Next base: position 280,052 of record NZ_JBXAJE010000001.1, on the reverse strand, counting down.
ATTGTAAAATCTTGGTTAAAACCTTCTTGCAAAACGTCATGCAAAAAAAATTATCGTTGGTAGTCGCTTCAGTCGTTCTGCTCGGCATGTCCGCTTGCAGCTTGTTGCCTGAAAAAGTGGATGAGACCAAAAACTGGTCCGTTACGAAATTATACTCGGAGGCGCGTGAAGAAATGGCCGGGCAGCACTATGAAGCTGCAATCGGCCTGTTCCAGAAGCTGGAGGCTAACTATCCTTTCGGCAACTATGCTCTGCAAGCGCAGATGGAGATCGCTTACGCGTATTATAAGTCGGGAGACCAGGCGCAGGCATTGGCTGCCGTCGAACGCTTCATCAAGTTGCATCCGAACCACGCCAATGTAGACTATATGTACTACTTGCGCGGCCTGATCAGCTTTAACGACCAGATCAGCTTCCTGAACTTCCTGTACGAGCAAGATCCGACCGAGCGCGATCCGAAAGCCACGCGCGAAGCGTTTGCGGCCTTCAAGCAACTGGTCGACAAGTTCCCAAATAGCAAATACGCGCCCGATTCGCTGGCCCGCATGAACTATTTGATCGATGCCATGGCGAAATACGAAGTGCACGTGGCGCGCTATTACTACCGCCGCGGCGCCTACCTGGCCGCCGCCAACCGCGCGCAAACGACGGTCAAGGACTTTGCCGCCTCGCCCGCCATCGAAGAAGCGCTGTTCATCATGTACCGCTCGTACGACAAGCTGGGCTTGACCGACCTGCGCGACGATACCTTGCGCGTGCTGACCAAGAACTACCCGAACACGGCATTCCTCAGCCCGGAAGGGGTGAACAAGGAACGCAAGTGGTGGAAATTCTGGCAGTAAAATAAGAAAAAACCGGGCTAGCCCGGTTTTTTTACTTATTCGCCGACCTTGCGCCGGAACACCCAGCTGGTGTCGTTCGACGCTTCCGGCACGAAACCGTAGCCGTCCACGTCGAACTGCTTGAGCTGCTGCGGATCGCGGATATTGTGGACGGCCGCATAGCGGGCCAGCATGCCGCGCGCGCGCTTGGCGTAGAACGAGATGATTTTATATTTGCCGTTCTTCCAGTCCTCGAACACGGGCGCGATGACGGGCACGTCCAGCTGGCGCGGCTTGACGGATTTGAAATATTCTTCGGAAGCAAGATTGACCAGCACTTGCGCGCCCTGCTCCTTCGCTGTGCGGTTCAGGCCGTTGGTGATGGTGTCGCCCCAGAACGCATACAAATCCTTGCCGCGCGTGGTGGACAGCCGCGTGCCCATTTCCAGGCGGTGCGGGTGGATCAGGTCCAGCGGGCGCAGCAAGCCGTACAGGCCAGATAAAATGCGCACGCGCGACTGGGCATAGTCGAGCTGGGCCGGCTGCAGGCTGCGCGCCTCGAAACCGGCATACACGTCGCCATTGAAAGCCATGATGGCCTGGCGCGCGTCCTCCAGTTGCGGCGTCCAGGACGCGTAGCGGGCCACGTTGAGGGCCGACAAGGCGTCGGAAATGCCCATCAGGCTGCCCACTTCGGCGGGCGAGAACTGGCGCATGCGGGCTATGAGCTGGGCAGAATGGTCGAGAAAATCGGGGGTGCTGTGCAACGAGGTTGTTGGCGGCGTCTCCAGGTCGAGACTCTTGGCGGGCGAAAGCACGATCAACATAAATTATCACTACAGAATAGAATTGCCGACATGATACCTGCTCCACAAAAACTCGTCCTCGACACCAACGTTTGCCTCGACCTGTTCGTCTTCAACGACCCGCGCTGGGCGGGCCTGCTGGCGGCCATGGAAAGCGGCGCCGTGCACGCCATCACGCGCGAAGATTGCCGCGCGGAATATCTGGTCGTGCTGCATTACAAGCATTTGCCGCTCGATGAAGCCAGCCGCGCCGTCGCCGCCGCCCGCTTCGACGCCCACATCACGGTGGTGGCGCCGCCCGTGTCCGGCGTGCGCCTGCCCGTCTGCACGGACAAGGATGACCAGAAATTCCTCGAACTGGCGCGCGACGCCAACGCCGACATCCTCATCACCAAGGACAAGGCGCTGCTGAAACTGGCCCGCAAGACGGCCAAGGCCGGCATGTTCAAGATCATGGTGCCGGAAGGCTGGGCATTGCCCGGCTGAGCCGCCAAAGCCCCGCACGCGACGGGGCGCGCTGCGCTAGAATGGGAAACGATTCCACTTTCCGCACCGCGACCCTACCGTTCATGAACAGCCCGTCCCTGCCCCACCTGACTCCCACCCTGACCACCCGCTTGCCTCTGGTGGGCACCACCGTGTTTACCCGCATGTCCAGCCTGGCGGCCCAGCATGGCGCCGTCAACCTGGGCCAGGGCTTTCCGGACTTCGATTGCGACCCGGCACTGGTCGAACGGGTCAGCGACGCCATGCGCGCCGGCCACAACCAGTATCCGATGATGACGGGCGCCGCCCCCCTGCGCGAAGCCATCGCCGCGAAGATCGCCAGCCTGTACGGCCACGCCTACGATGCGGGCACGGAAATCACCGTCACGGCCGGCGCCACGCAGGCGCTGACCACGGCGATTTTATGCTGCGTGCATCCGGGCGACGAAGTCATCGTCATCGAACCGGCCTACGACAGCTACCTGCCCGCCATCGCGCTGGCCGGCGGCGTGCCCGTGCTGGTGGCCATGCAAGTGGGTGAACAAGGTTACAGCGTGCCGTGGGACAAGCTCGCTGCCGCCGTCAGCCCCAAGACGCGCTTGATCATCATCAATACGCCGCATAACCCGACGGGCACGATTTTGCGCCCGGCCGACGTGGCCGCGCTGGCCGACATCGTGCGCGGCACGCAAATCCTGATTTTATCGGACGAAGTCTACGAGCACATGGTGTACGACGGCGTGCCGCACGCCTCGCTCTCGCGCCACCCTCAACTGGCGGCGCGCAGCTTCATCGTGTCCAGCTTCGGCAAGACGTATCACGTGACGGGCTGGAAAGTCGGGTACGTGGCGGCGCCCGCGGCGCTGACGGCGGAATTTCGCAAGGTGCACCAGTACAACGTGTTTACCGTCAACACGCCCATGCAGCACGGCATTGCCGGCTACATGGCCGACCCGCAGCCCTACCTGGACTTGCCCGCGTTTTACCAGCGCAAGCGCGATTTGTTCCGCGACGGCCTGGCGGGCAGCCGCTTTACCCTGCTGCCGGCCGACGGCACGTATTTCCAGTGCGTGCGCTACGATGCCATTTCGCAAGAGACTGAAGCGCAGTTCGCCGAATGGCTGACGGCGGAAATCAAGGTGGCCGCCATTCCCGTCTCCGCGTTTTACGCGCAGGGCAAGGAGTCGGGCATCGTGCGCTTCTGCTTTGCCAAGCAGGACGAGACCTTGCGCCTGGCGCTGGAGCGCCTGCGCAGCATTTAACGACAGTATTTCTCCGCCACGGCGGAGTAAAGGATGACAGCATGGTACAGCGTCGCATCGGCCCGGCCGACCTGGTTCCCGGCGAACCCCTGCCCTGGGATCTGTTTCTGGCTGACCACAGCGCCGGCCCGCAACTGCGCAAGGGGCAGATCATCACGGACGGTGCGCAGCTGGGACGGCTCATGCAATTGGGCCTGTATGTGGGCACGCCGGAGCAGCCGTCCGTGTTGCGCTTGCTCAATGAAGCGGCGCAGCGCCTGGAGCGCCTGCTGCTGGCCTTGCGCAGCGAAAGCAATGCCGAGCGCGACGTGCGCGACATCGCCCGCGAACTGCTGCGCGCACTCGAACACGATGCCGACATCGCCCTGGCCAGCATCCTGCTCAACCAGATCGCCGGCAGCTACGCCGTGCGCCACTGCATCGAAACGGCCTTGCTGGCCATGCTGGTGGGCCGCAGCATGCACAAGTCCCACGATGAACTCTTATTGATCGGCGCGGCCGCGCTGACGATGAACGTGGGCATGCTGCGCCACCACGACAGCTTCCAGGACCGGCGCGGCCCCCTGAACGACGAAGAAATGCGTATCGTGCGCCAGCATCCGCAGGAAAGCACGGAACTGTTGCGCTGCGCCGGCGTCGACGACGAGGAATGGCTCAGTTGCGTGCTGCTGCACCATGAAAACGACGACGGCAGCGGCTACCCGCAGGGGCGCACGGCCGACGAAATCCTGCAAAACGCCAAGCTGATCGGCCTGGCCGACCGCTATTGCGCGCGCGTCTCGGCGCGCAACTACCGCCGCTCCATCGTGCCCGACCAGGCGCTGCAGCACATCTTCCTCGACCAGGGCGTGCCCATTGATCCGCTGCTGGGGGAACGGTTCGTCAATCTGCTGGGCAAGTATCCGCCCGGTACCCTGGTGCGCCTGCGCAGCGGCGAACTGGGCGTCGTCACGCAGCGGGGCGCCGCCCTCGTGCATCCGCTCAGCGACCCGCTGGGCGCGCCGCTGGCCGCCGCCCAGCTGGCGCAGATGACGCCGCGCGACACGGGCGACAGCCAGTTCGCCATCGTCTCGTCGCTGCATGAAGACGATGCGGGCGTGCACTTCAGCATGCGCCATGTGTGGGGCGATGAAGCGCGGCTGTAGTCTGGCCGGGCAACGCCGGCGGACAGCGCCACCAAATGTTATTTCGCGGTTTTCGGCGGACGGATGCCCGTGTACTGTGCGCTGACGAGCAGCCATTGCTTGTCGACTAGCCGGGCGACGTACCCTGCGCGCATGGCGAAGTTGCGGGCAACCCCTTCCTGATTGACGCGGTAGGACAACCGGGCCGAGATGAGCGCCGTATCGCCAAAGAGGCGCACCGCCGGTTCATCGACCTGGACTTCCGGACTCGGCCGCTTCTGCTCGGGCGCATAGAAGGACAGCATTTTTTCACGCCCGTCCACCTCGCCGACCGGCGATATTTCCACATAATTCTCGGCCGTGACGGCTTTCAAGGTAGCTTGATCGAAGCTGCTCTGGGCCTGCGCATGGCGCTGCACCAGGGCCAGCAGTTCCGCATCGGCGGGAGCCGCCTGCGCACCACCCATCGCGCCCAAGGCGCCCAGCAGGCAGGTGGAAAGAAGATATGAAAGGGGTAATTTCATGCGTATGTCATCCTGATCGAGGTCATTGGGAAGCATCCGTTGATGACGGCGCTACCGTCAGCATCGAACACTCGCTTGCGGGCAGCCCATCATGAGGAAACCCATCACATGCTATCGCCTTGCCATTTTCTCGCCCATGCCATTGCGACAAACTGCTGAATCGGGGGATTGAAACGCCATTCCACCGCGTCGGGATGCGCATGGCGATGCTTTCAGATATGCCCGCAAGCCTTGCCTCAGCGCGCGTCGGGCAACTTCTTTTGCAGATCAAGGTTGAGCGCCCACTGCTCTTCCACGGCAATGACGCGCCGCGAACTGGTCTTGAGCGAGCCCTCTTGCGTCCACAGAAATGGATAAAAATTCAGGCATAGCTCGCCGGGCAAGGGCAATTCGGGCAATTCGTCAAAGTCCTCCGCGTCGCCAGGCTGGCGGCCGTAAAACTGCCGCAACTGGCTGGTAAAAGCCCATTGGACAAACGTCGTGAAGCCGATCTCCAGCGCTTCCCACTCCAGCGTCTCGGGAGCCAGGTAATACATATTGCCCTGGTCGTCCCCGAGTGCGCCGCCATTGATGGCAAAAAATCCGCCCAGCACGTCGTCGGCGACCAGCAGAAAACCGTCGGCCTTTCCTTTGTTCCAGGCAGCGATATCCCGGCCCAGCCTGGCATGTCCCGACCCCAGTATGCGCAGCCAGCCGTCATCCACCAGGATGCCCCCCGTTTCATAGGCTATCGCCCCCAGGGGAGAACGCGTGGTGACCTGCAGGCTCAGCAGCACATCCTCCCTGCCGGCCGCGGGCGGCAGCAATTCCACCGGCAAGTCGGCCTCGTCGGCCCATTGCCTGATCAGGGGAAACGCCGGGTCTTCGCTATCGAGTAATTCATTCAATGTACGCATGCAATCTGACCTTATCGATGACCGCTTCCGGCGGTCGGAATGTGCACGGCGACGCAGGCACTGTCTGGCGGGCACCGCCAGGCATGCCAGCCGCTTGCCCATGGCGTGATCCGGTATCAATGATGCAACCTGAACACTTTGCAAATTTTACACAGATACACCGCTGCACGGCCGCACGCTTGCCACGGCAAGCCGGCTTGATGCCACGCAACTCCCGTGCATTCCCCTTTATCGACCGTTCATCCTGCGCCTGGCGCCATTCGTCGGCCCGCGCTGGCCTGGCCTGGCGGCCGCACATACCATGCCGATATGACCACTCCACTCCAGTTCAAGTCCGGCCAGTTCTATGGCGACGTGCATCACGGCGCGCGCGGCAGCATCTTCGATATCCGCCGCCTGAAGGCCACGCGCGGCGAGGATGAAGTCGAAACGCACCGGCATGACGATGCCCATTTCGTCTTCGTCCTGTCGGGCACCTATATTTCCAGTGCCCTGCACGCCCCGCCGCGCGCGCCTTCGCCCACCCTCGTCTTCAATCCGGCCGGCACGACGCCGCGACCGCTTCGTCGATGGCAAGGGCAGTTTCATGACGGTATCGCTCGACCCGGCCCTGCTGTCGGGCGCCGAGGAATTGCATGCGGCCCAGGAGTGCGCCACCGTGCTGCGCGATACGGCCAGCGCGGCCGCCGCGTTCCGGCTGGCGCGCGAAATCGGCCGCGGCGGCGATGGCGGCTTGATGGAAGCGGGCGCGTGGGAGATGCTGGCCAGCCTGCACAGGTCGCCCCAGCAGGCGCGCCCGTCCTTGCCCGGCTGGGCGCACCAGGCCTATGCGGCCGTGATGGACCTGGCCAATGACACGCATCTGCGCATCGCCGACGTGGCCGCCGCCCTGGACGTGCATCCCGTGCACCTGGCCCGCGTCTTCCGCCAGGCCTGGGGCTGTTCGCCGGGCGACCTGCTGCGCTGGCGCCGCGTCGAGCAAGCCGGCGGCCTGCTGCGCCGTCCGGAACTGAGCATGGCCGAGGTGGCGCTGAGCGTGGGCTTCGCCGACCAGAGCCACATGACCCGCGCCTTCCAGGCCCGTTACGGCATGACGCCCAGCAACTATCGCCGCCAAATGTTTCAAACGTCCAAGACAATGCCCGATTTGCAAGACTAGACTGCACTTTTCCAACCTCGGAGTACACCATGTTGCGATATCTACCCCTACTTCTGGCCTTCGGCAGCAGCGTCCACGCGGGCGAGCTGGACGGCATCACCACCGCCATCGAAGCGGGCGACTTCAAGCAGGTCACCAGCGTCGTGGTGGCGCAGCGTGGCAAGTTGCTCTACGAACACTACTTCGACAAGGACGGCGCGGAAAGCCTGCGCAACACGCGCTCGGTCGGCAAGACGGTGGCGGGCATGCTGGTCGGCCTGGCCATCGAGCGCAAGTTCTTGCGCGCCGACACCCCCGTGCTGCCCTATTTTCCGGAACTGCGCCCGCTGGCCTACGCCGACCCGCGCAAGGACAAGATCACGGTCGAGGATTTCCTGACCATGAGCTCGCTGCTCGAATGCGACGACGACAACCAGCATTCGCGCGGCAACGAAGAGCGCATGTATCTGGTGGAAGACTGGAGCCGCTTCGTGGCCGACTTGCCGATCCGCGGCTTTCCCGAATGGCAGCCCCGCCCCGAGCAATCGCCGTATGGCCGCGCCTGGAGCTATTGCACGGCGGGCGTAACCCTGCTGGGACCGCTGCTGGAAAAAGTGAGCGGCCAGAGCGTGCCCGACTTCGCCGCCGCCAACCTGTTCCAGCCGCTTGGCATCGACAAGGTCAAATGGCAATTCCAGCCCAAGGGCAGCGCCATGACGGGCGGCGGCTTGCAGCTGCGCAGCGTGGATCTGCTGAAGCTGGGCCAGCTCTACCTTGACGGCGGACGCTGGAATGGCAAGCAGGTGATGCCCGCCGACTGGGTCAGGCGCTCGATCGCGCCCCACGCCAACGCGCGCTAAGGCATGGACTACGGTTACCTGTGGTGGCTGCAGCCGTTCACGGCCAATGGCCGCACGGTGCCAAGCTATGGCATGGCCGGTTCGGGCGGCAATAAAGTGCTGGTATTGCCGGAACTCGATGCCGTGGTCGTCATCACCACGACCAACTTCCAGGTGCGCGACGCCCATGGTCTCAGCGAAAAATTGCTGACCAAGCTGATCCTGCCGGCATTGATGCGCCCCTGAACGCCCTTCATTTCGAGGACGTCAGATACGCCCGCAATCCATGCGTGAGCACAAAAGGAAACACGCTCGCATGGTCTTCGTCCTCGAACACGCGCAAACGCGTTTTCAGATTTGGAAACTTGCGCGATTTCAGCTTGCCGTCGAATTCGCGCACGTCGGCCACCATGTCGGCGTCTTCCTCGGAGCGCGAACGTTTCTTGCCTGCCGCCAGCTTTTCCAGGCCGCCGATGCCGAAGAACACGGAAGCTGGCAAGTCCTTGTGGCTGGCGGCATACGCCTGCTCGCGGTCGAACATCACGCCGGCGTCGTACCACAGCGACGGACTGCCAAGGATGTAGTGCTCGAAGGTGCGCGGTTCCGTCAGCAAAAATTGCAGGCCCAGCAGACTGCCGTAGGAATGGCCGATAAACACCTTGCGCTGCATATTCACGCGATAGTTACTGGCGATAAAGGGAAACACCTCGCCCGCGATGAACTGGCCATACGCCTTCGCTTCGCCGAACGCCGGCTGGCGCCCCGGCATGTCCGAGCGGTAATCGTGCTTGCGCGGCGTGGTGGGCGTGTAGTCGCGGCGGCGGCTGTACACACCGCCATCGCCGTTGGCGTACGACAGGCCGACCACCACTACTTCTTCCATCCCGGCATGCTTGTTCAGGCGCTGCGCGATATTGCGCACGACGGGAAACGCATAATTGGCATCGACGACGAACAGCACCGGGTAGCGTTTATTCCCCTGCCGATAGGAGTCGGGCAAGGCCACATACACCTGGTAGTCGCGCTTCAAGGTTTGCGCATGGATGTCGCGCACTTCCGTATTCTCCAAAACGTAACTGGCGGGGGCGGTGGCGGGGGCGGCATGGGCATTGTTGAGCAGGCAGCAGAGTGCGAGCAGCAGGCTGAGGGATTTCAAACGGGGTTCCTTGACGTAGTCAGTGATGGCGCGATGATATCAACAATCCGAAAAAGAAATGACACTGTTCCAATCATGCCAAAAATACATCCGCACTACAATATCAAAACTCGCCCTCCATGAGCAAGTCTTCCGGCAAGGTCTCTGGCATGAGGGCCAGCAGCGCTGGCGGGATATATTGCACGGCTTGCCGCTCGTCTTCCGCCAGACATTGAAAATCGACGATGAAATGCGCGATATGGCTCAGATACTGCTCGACCAGTTTGCGATACGGCTCGCTGACAAGTTCTGCCTTCAACTCCAGCAGCGTTGCATGGGCGCGCTGGAGGAAAATAGGGATCACGTAATAGTTCTTGCTCAGGAAAAGGCCCGTCACCTGGTTGACATGGCACACCAGCGCATACGTCGGGCTGGCCATGCGGTAACACTGGTCCGGACAAAGGCGCGGCGAATTGATATGTTCCTGGTAGCGCCTGATTTCCCGGCACGCCTCTTTAGCCCCCTCGCGTTCATTGCGCATGGCGCGTCCTTTCAATCTTGTTCACTAGCAATATCCGCCACATGCAGGGGGTGGAACGCGAGCAGGTCGCCATAGCTGGCCACCGCATGCTGCGGATGGTTCGCGATGGTGCCGCTGTAGCAGAGCATCGCGTACCGCGGCCGGCGGCGGCTCGATATCCGTCAAATAGCGGGAAAGCCAGACGGCGTCTTCCAGGTAATAGCCCTGTTCGGCAAACGCGGGAAACGGCTTGTCCTTGAAACGCTCCCAGTGTCCCGCCCCGTCATCCCGCTGCGCGCCCCAGCCACAGGGCAAGTCATGCAACTCTGCCAGCAAGTCATCTCTTCGTATCATGTCTGTCAGACAGACAATCTTGACTGAACTCAACATCGTTTCAGTTGAGGCCGCGTGAAATTGCCAATCCCCTTCGGGGACACCAGCACGATGGGAGCGCCGTTCAAGACCTCCGTGATCGTGAAGCAGGCGGTATTCGGGGCATCGGGGAATTTCCAGGCAGCGCTCATCTTGTCTTGTCCACGGATTCATCCGTTCCAGGCAATTGCCGTGGCGGCGGCTGTGGATAGCGCCAGCAACGCTGCCGACAGGAGAAGCGTACGTATCGTGCCCGCCCCGCTTGCCAACGGCGGCGCCGCAATCGGCCGCACTTACTTGGCCGCCGTCAACTGCACCAGCTTGCGCTCGACAAACGCCTGCAGCTGCGGCGACAGGGTTTGCAAGCCCTTGGCGCGCTCGAACGCCTGGCGCGCCTGGGCCGGATGGTTGTCCGCTTGCAAGGCGATGCCAAGACCCATCCACCAGACGCCGTTGTCGGGCGCCGCCTGCAGGGCCAGCTGGTAGTGCTCGGACGCTTCGCGGTAGCGCTGCTCGCGCTGCAGCACGCCGGCCAGGAAGGCGTGGTATTCGCCGCTGTCGGCGGCGTACGGCAAGCTGCGCATCAGGGTGTCGAGGGCCGCCGCGCCGCCGTTGGTCTTGTCCAGCTGCAGACGGGCCAGCATCATCGCTTGCGCCGGCTGTTTCGGGTCCAGCGCCAGGCTCAGCTGCAGCTGGCGGGCCGCCTCGTCCGGACGCTGCGCTTCGAGCAGCAGGCGCACCAGGGTTTCGCGCGCGCCCTGGTGGCGCGGGTCCAGCTGCAGGGTCTGCTGCAAACCGGGCAACGCTTCGGAGACGCGGCCATCCTGCAACTGGGCCAGCGCGCGCCGGTATGCATTCTCCACGCGCTGCTGCGCAGTCACTTGCTTGCCGTCGATGAGGCGTTCGCTGGCGGCGGGCGCTGCCGTCCTTACAACGGGCGCAGCGGCAGGCTTGGCGGGTTTTTCCGTGACGCGCCGCATTTCGGCGGGCCGCGCCCTGGCGGGCGCCGGGGAAGCTTCCTCGGCCTGGGACACGGGTTCGGGCTCAACCGCCGGGGCGGACACCACCGGCGCAGGCGCTACGGCGACAGGCACAGGAACGGGTACCGGGACAGGCGCCGGAAGCGGGTTGCTGGCCACATTCACCAGCACGGGCGGCACGGGCGGGCGCTTCAGGTAGACCCAGCCCAGGGCGATGGCCGCCGCCGTCAGGCCGGCAGCGCCGCCGAAGATCAGCGCGCGCGGCAAGCCCCGCTCGCGTTCGGGCACGGAGCGGATGCCGGCCGCGTCGCCGCGTCCATCGGGAGTGCCGCGCGCATCGAGGTCTTGCAACATCTTGTTAATCAGGCTCATCTACAGGCTCATCTTCGTCATCGGTTCAATAAAGTCCAGCTCACGGCGCAGGCGGCGGCCAGCACGCCGGCGCCAGCCAGCCATGGCCAAGGCTTCCGCCACAAGCGCGGCTTGCTGGCCAGGGTATCGCTGGCGGCCAGCGCCACGTGGCGCCCGCCGACCTGCTGCCGCCCTTCGCCATACGCCACCATCAGCGCCTTGTGCGCCATGATGTTGATCAGGCGCGGGATGCCGCCGGAAGCCTGGTACAGCTTGCGCACGCCGCCCCGGCTGAACAGACGCGCGCCATCGAAACCGGCCACGCGCAGACGGTGCGCCACATAGAAATCCACGTCGTCGCGCGACAACGGCCCCAGGTGATAGTGAAAGGTGATGCGCTGCGCCAGCTGGCGGATTTCCGGCAGGGCCAGCTTGACGTCGAGTTCGGGCTGGCCGAACAGCACGATTTGCAGCAGCTTGCGTTTTTCCGTTTCCAGGTTCGTCAGCAGGCGCAGCGCTTCGAGGCTGTCGACGGGAATCGCCTGCGCTTCATCCAGGCACAGCAGCACGCGCTTGCCTTGCGCCGCCAGGTTAAGCAGGCGCAAGTTGAGGGATTTGAGTAGCTGGTGCTGATCAGCATCTTTCTCCAGCAATACATCGAGGTCGTCCGCCAGCGCCAGGATCAGCGATCGGGGCGGCAGGTTAGGATTCGGGATATAGGCCGTGACGAAATCCGGCCCCAGCGATTGCATGAACTTGCGGCACAAAAAGGTTTTACCAGTGCCCACTTCGCCAGTGATCTTGATGAAGCCCTCGCCATTGCGCGCCGCCACCAGCAAGGTGTTGAGCGCCTTTTGCGACTGCGGGCCGTTGAAAAAGAAACTGGTATCGGGCGTGAGGCCGAACGGCGCCTCGCGCAAGCCGAAATGGGCCTGGTACATTTAGCGCCGCTCCGACGGCCGGCGCGGGTCGAGCGCCTCGATGCGCTTGCCCGAATCGAGCAAGTCCTCGTTCCAGCTGTTGGCGCCTTCGACGATGGTGGGCTTGATCAGCACCACCAGTTCGCGCTTCTGGATCACCTGTCCCGTGTTGCGGAACAGCGCGCCCAGCACGGGAATATCGCCCGCGCCCGGCACCTGCGAGCGGTCCGAGGTCGTGGCCTGGCGCATCAGGCCGCCGATGGCGACGATGCGCCCATCCTGGCTGCGCACCATGCTGTCCATCTCGGACGTGCTGGAAGCGGCCAGCGGCAGTTTCAGCGAGCCGGCGCTGCCCAGGTCGATTTCCTTGCTGATGGTCGACACCTGACTGACGGACGGGTGCACGTGCAGGATGATGTTGCCATCCGCATCGATCTGCGGCGTCACGTCCAGCACCACGCCGGAAAAGAACGGCTGCAAGGTCACGTTGGGGCTGGTGGTGGCGCCGCTGGCCGTCGTATTCGTGGTGGTGGACACGCCCGTCACGTAAAACTCGTCCGTGCCTATCTTCAGCACGGCCTTCTGGTTGTTCATGGTGGCGATGCGCGGACTCGACAGCACGTGCACAGAGCCTTGCGATTCCAGGAAGGAAATCATGGCGGCAAAGTTGGCCGTCTGGAACGCCAGGCCGAACATGGAGCCGGCCGCCGTCGCCGCCGAGCTGAGGCCGAAGCCGCTGCTGGCCGTCAGGCCGCTGCCATTCGTCATGTTGGGCGGCTGGCCGCCGTTGAACGGCAGCGGCGCCAGGCTGCCGCCCGGCTGGATGAAGCCCGTCGAGATGCGGTTCGTGTGGCCGCTCTTGATCGAGGCGAACGAGGCCCAGTTGATGCCCGTCTGCGTGTTGTCGTTGAGCTCGACTTCGAGGATTTTCGCTTCGAGGATCACCTGGCGGTCGACGGACAGCTGCGTGGCCTTCAGATACATGTCGACGTTGCGCAGCTCTTCCGGCATGGCGCGGATGACGATCACGCCCGACTGCGGGCTCAGCACCACTTGCCGGCCGCCCTCGGTGCTGCCGACGATGGCTTCCAGCGCCGCCTTCAATTCCGGCCAGAAGTCTGCCGTGGACGAGGTGGTGAGGTTGCTGCTGTCCAGGGTGCGGCCGCCCTGGCCGCCATTCGTCTGCTGGTTCTGCTCGCTATTCTGGTTGTTGCCCTGGTTGCCATTGCCGCCCGAACCGCCCGAACTGGTCGAACCGACCGAGCCCACCGAGGTCGACGACACGCGCAGGTTGGAACTGCCCCTGCGCGCGCCCGTCAGGTAATTGACATGGAACAAGCGCGTCTGCATGGTCAGCGGCTTGATGTAGATCTGCGTGCCTTCGACCTTGTAGTCGTAGCCGTACAGCTCGCGCACGGCGTCGAGCGCCTGGAACAGGGTCACGTCCTTCAGGTTGGCCGAAATCGTGCCGCCGATATCGGGATGGACCAGCATGTTGTAGCGCGTGCCGGCCACGATGGAGGTGAAGAACTGGCGCGCCGGCACATTGTTGAAGGCCACGTTGAAGCGCTCGTCGAGCGCGGCGCGGGCCTTCGGCAATTGCTGGGCCAGGGCCGCCACGGGCGGCAGCAGCGCCGCTTCCACGGCATCGGGCTGGGCTGCCGGCGTGGTGGTGGCCGCCGCGCCCTTGACGGCGTCGGTAATCGCATTATAGGTATCGCGCTTGACGGGCGCGACATTGCAGCCGCCCAGGCCCAGGCTGACGCTGACAAGCGCCGCCATCGTGCTGATCTTGAACATGCTCGCCTTGTGTTGATTGAATTGCTTGGCCACTTCTTCTACTCCTGCTTGCGGTCGGTCTTGCTGTCGGTCTGAGGCGGTATCTTGCTGCCCGGGTACAGCTTGAAGGTTTCCAGTGTTTTGCCACGCCGCAATAATACGGCCGTGTCGCGGATCTCCGTCACCACGGCGTCGCCCACCTTGCTGCCGACCTTGACTGTCTGGCCATCGATGACGGCGAGGCGGCGGCCGCCCGGCTGGGTGGAGATGAGCACCGATTGCAGGCGCGGCTGTGCGGGCGCGACGGGAACGGCGCTGGCGGGCGCCCACAGGGCCGCGGGCGGGCGCGTGGGGTCGTCCAGCGCCTGCGCCTGCACGCCGCTGCAGGCCAGGCACAGCGCCAGGAGCGGCGCCCAGCGGCGCGGCGCGCGGCCGGCGGTCACAGTGCGATCCATGTGTCATCCATGCTGAGGGTATATAAAGTCAGGGTCAGCGTCGCTTGCGGGTAGGTTTCGGCCTCCAGGCGGGCCTGGCCCCAGAAGACCCGCGTCGGCATCGCCTGCAGCGCCTGCATGTACTGCAGCATGTCGGCATAACTGCCCTGCAGCACCACTTCCACGCCATGCCGGTGCAGCAGGGGCGCCGGGGCGCTTGCCTTGGCGGCGCCGTCGCCGGACGCTGCGGCTGCCGGGGAAGCGCCCACGCCACCTCCAGACAAGGTTTTCAGCGCGACCACGCGCAGGCCGGCATGCCGGCGCAGCAACTGTTCCAGCAGCGCGACCATGCGTTCGGGCGCCACCAGGCCGTGCTGCTTCTGGCGCAGCTGCTCTTTCATTCTCGCCCCTTCCGCCAGCAGGGCCGCCAGACGCGCGCGCGCATTCTGGTCCGGATCCACTGCGTGCGCCAGCATGGTCAGTTCGATTTCCTTGGCGATGGCTGCCTTCTGGTTTGGCTTTTGCGCAATGCTCGCATGCAGCGCCGCGCGTTTCGCGAACAGCGGATTAAAGAACAAAAAATAGAAGACGAACAGGAGCGCGGCCACGCCCGCGCCGAACAGCATCAGCCGCTCGCGCCGGCTGAGGGCGTCGAAGGCAGCGGCCCATTTTTTCAGCAAGGGCTGCATCAGTGTTTTCCTCCCGCTGCCGCGGCGGACGCCGCAAGCTGGCTTGATGATTGCAAGCTGAAAGTCACATACGGCGCCGCCGGTGCCTTGCCTTCGGTGACAGCCGGCACCGGCGGCTGGCCGATGTCGAGGCTGGCGAAGCTCTTGCCTGCCAGCATATCCTGCTGACCCAGACGCGTGATATACGCGGGCAGCAGCGACGCGCGCAAGGCGCGGCCCTGCAAGCCGAGTTCACTGCCGGCACCGGCGATATTGATGTTCGTCAACCATACGCCTTCCACCCTGGCCTGCGCCAGCGCGCGGAAATAGCCGGCAAAGCCCTGGGTATTGCCCAGTTCGCCACTGGCCAGCACGGCCGACGCATCCAGCAGCAACTGGCGCTGCGCCTCGGCGGCCGCGACTTCCTGCGCCAGCGCCGGATCTTTCTTGCGTGGCGGAAAATCACGCAAGGCCTGGTCGCGCCTCGCCTCTTCTTTTGCCAGCGCCGCCTGGACATCCGCGTCCTGGCGCTGCAGTTCCGTCAGCGAGCGCTGGCCCAGCACGCACAGCAGCAGCAAGCCCAGCGCCAGCGCACCGAGGCAGGCGCCGGCGGTGCGCGCCGACATCTGGTGGGTCGTCTGTTCGAACTGGGGGTTGAACAGATTGATCTGCTGGCTCATGCGCCCTTCCCTTCGCTCTTGCCCGGGAGCATGCCCCCCTCGCGCAAGGCCGCGCCCAGCGCCAGGAAGTAGCGCGCCTGCATGTCCGGCTCGCGCAAGGCGGCAACCCGGGAAAAGTCGAACACCTGATTCAGGTCCAGCCGTTCGACCGGCATGTACAGATTATCGGCCAGATAGCCGTGCAAGCCATCGCTGGCGCCCGTCATCAGCATCAGGCGCGAGAGCGAAATGAAGTGGAACTGGCGGTCGAAGTGGTCGAACGAGCGCTGCAGCTCCAGGGTGACACGATCGTAATACTGGCTGGCGTCGGGAGAGTGCAATTGCGGCAAGGTCACATCGATGCGGCGCGCCTGGTACAGCTCGCCATTGAAACTCATGGTCAGCAAGCCGCCGTCGCCATCGAAGGACAGCACGGCGATGCCGCGCCCCGGCGTTTCCAGCAGGGTGGCGATATTGCGCTGCGCCATTTCCGGGATATCGATCACGGACAGGCCGATCTTGCATACGCCATACAGCCCCTGGCGCCGCGACACGGCGCTGTTGCGCGCGGCGACGGCAAACACGCTGCTGCCGCGCTGGGTGCCGTTCGGGTCGCCGGGGATGTCGAACACGTCGATGGTGGCCTCGGCCAGGGGAAAGTCCAGCATGTCCTTCAGGCGCCAGCCCACGGCCGTCTTCAATTCCTCGCGCGGCACAGCCGGCGCTTCCAGCGACAGCAGCTGGTACTCGCCGCCGGCCAGCACGGTACTGCAGTGGCGCGCCGCGGCCTGCAGTTCCTTGCCCAGCTTTTCCAGCACCTCGGCCGACGCGGGCCGTTCCGCCGCCTGGTAACTGGCGCACAGCACGCGCGGCAGGCCGTCGGCGGGACGCTCGACAACGACGGCGCTGACACCTTCGCGGCCAAACGCCGTCGCCAGCCAGCCATCGTATTTTCTTGCTCTTGCGAATAAACCCATGCGAACTATCCAGTGTAAGTGCCTGCCCGACTTGTCGCGCAGATAATGCATCAAGCCAATTCTAATTCATGAAACCAATTTTGTTGTGTAAAAACAATAAATTAGCGATCTTTTTTTCAAGCAGTTGACCTTACTGCGACAGCACGGCCTGCAGGCGGCGCTGGACGTAATCGGGGTTGTTGCCCGCGTGCGGACATAACGGCTCGGCCGCGGCCGGCTGGTTGCAGGACGTGGCCGTGATGGTCCAGCTGCTCAGTGTGCCCGGACCCGTGGCCTTGACGCACTGTACGCTGACAGAAAAGGAGGACAGCGATGTGCCTGCCGGCAAGGCAAACGACACGGAAGGAGCGCAGTTTCCATCGATCAGCTGGCTGTACACGCCCCACTCGATGCCGGCGCGCGCGGCCTGCTCGGCGCGCACGCCCTGCACGTCCATCGCCGATTCAACTTGCTGCAGGGTAAACACGTTCACCATCACGGCGCCCAGCCCCGCCAGCACCACCAGCAGGAAGATGGCCGTCACCAGGCTGAAGCCGCGCATGCGGCGGGAGGGAAATATTCTCATGGCGCTCATGGTGTGTTACTGACCTGTACCTGCTGCACCAGGCGCAGCGTGCCGGTATTGCTGTTTTCCGCGCCGAGGCTCAGGACGATGCTGAGCAGGCCGCGCGGCCCGTTCTTCAACACCTCATAGGTAAAACAGCCTTCGGGGGGAGCCTCTGTTTGACCAGACCGCGTCACCGTGTTTTTCAGGATTTTTTGCGCCAGCAGTGCGCGCACGGGGGCCGTTGACAAAGGCGCCGCCGCCGCATCGAGCGGCTGCGCCGCCTGGATGACATAGCCGGAATAACGCATCAGGGTACCGGCCTGCGGATCGCAAACATAGCTGACAGGCGTCGTCACCACCTGAAAACGGTGCGATGGCGAGGGGAACTTCAGCGGCGCCTGCGCGAGGAAGGGATTGCTCTTCAGGGTCACCAGCGTGCCGCTGACGGCATCGACCTGCGCCAGATTGCAGATGCCGGCGTTGACGGCACAGCCGTAGGCATCCGGCAGGTTGTCGCCCATATTGTAGACGGCGATAAAGTCGCCGGGCGCGATCTCCGGCGCGCTCCCGACGACGGTAAATTGATTGGCGTTCGCGCCGGCGGCGACGGGATTGAAGGCCAGCACGGCTCCGAGACCCGGTGCATCGTCCTCGGACAGGTAGCGGCCGCCCGATTTCGTCAACAGCAACTCCAGGTATTTCCCGTCCGCGCTGACGCGCACGCTGTTCGGCAGGGCAAGGCGCACGTCGCGCGCGATGCGCCGCGTGGCGGTATCGGCCAGGTCGGCCAGGTCGGCGCGGGCATTGGCATCGATATAACCTTGCACGGGCAGGCGGATGAACATGGCCACCATGCCGCCGATGATGCCCGTGATGACGATCACAATGATCATCTCCACCAGGGTAAAGCCGCGCGCGCGGCGCCGGAAAGAAGAGGTATTCATGGGATGCTGTTCGGCGCGTAGCGCGTGCGGTAGCCGTCGAGTACGACCTGCTGCTTGTCGCCATAGGCGACGCTGACCTGGATATGCAGCACCTTGGGCGCCGCGATGCCGTTCAGCGCAACGGTATTGATGCTCACCGTCGCCGCATACTGACCGGCAAGCGCTGAGAACGGGTTGCCGGCCACATCCGTGGTGTATGTCGAGGTTCCGCCGTCGCTGGCCACGTAATCATTGACGTTGTCGTAAGGCCGCTGCGTGGTGGCGCCCTGTATGCCAAACGCTTCCTTCGTGGCGCAACCGGCCTCGCCGGTCGCCGTCTCGGCTGCCGGGTCATCCACTGCGCAATAAGTGAAGCGCGCGCCCTCGATTTCGTCGAGCATGCCTTGCGCAATGGCCAGCGCCTGCTTGCGCAGCTGCGGGTCGACGCTATTGCGCGTCGTCAAGCTCATCACGCCAAGGATGGCCGTCACCGCCACGCCCACGATGACGATGAAGAGCACCAGTTCGATCAGGGTCACGCCGGCCTGGCCGCGCCTGGCGGCACGGCGCCTAGCGGTACACATAGCCGGTCTCCGGTGCGACGTTGACCTGGTATTGCTGCCCGCCCGCAACCACGGTCAGCACCAGGATAGTGGAAAAATCGCCGTACGTCGCGTAATACGGGCGCCCCAGCGGGTCAAAGTAAAACCCCGCGCCGCCCGTCAGCGTAACGGCCGCAGGCCATCCTTCGCACAGCCAGTTGCTCCTGTCGCTGCAAGCGAGCAGTGTTTCCTTGCTGCCGCTGTTCGTGCCGGCGGGCGGCACCACCTTCTGCGCATCGCTGCAAGCGGCATCGAAGCACAGCGCCACGCTTTTGCCGTCGATGCGCACAAACACGGGACGGTTTTGCGCCACCGCAAGCTTTTGTCCATAGCGCACGATACTCGCCACCTGATCGCTGGTACTGCGCGCATCAAAGGCATCGCGCTGGAAAAACCGCGAAACGGCAAACGTGGCCAGCAGGCCGGCGATCACCAGCACCGCGACCAGTTCGATCAGCGTGAAGCCGCGCGCGCGGCGCCGCAGCCTGGGCCGTGAGAGCGTCATACGTTGCGGCAAGGTGGTCGATGGCAGGGACAATGGCAATACCCGTAAAAAAGCCCAACCGGCATGGCCTGGCGTTGGGCGGGCGGAAAACATGGCGTGGCCATGCCGGCTTGCCGGCATGGCAGCTGCACGCCCGGATTAGCTGCAGTTGGCCGAGGTCAGGGCCGTCGCGTCAACCACCGCCGGCAGGACTGGCGTGGTGCCTGACGCAGCCACGGCAGTCGTATAGGTCACCTTGCAACTTGTATGCTTACTATCAGGCAACACCGTCAGCACGGTTCCCGTCGCCGCAACGGTGGTCGTATCGTAGTCAACCAGACCGCCTGCCGCCGAGGCGATGCCAGGCGATGCGATGCCGGGGTAGCCGCTGATGCCCTTGATGTCCGTGCCTTCCATGTTGACGGCAACGGCGTCGGCAGGCGAACCCTTGACCAGCCATTGTGCGTGGAACAGGGCCGAACCGGATTTCAAGGCGCCCGCTGCCGCCTGCATCTTGGCGATGCGCGCATCGGTCGACATGTCGACGAATTTAGGAATGGCCGTCGCTGCCAGGATACCCAGGATCACGATGACGACGACCAGTTCAATCAGGGTAAAACCCGCCTGGGCGCCGCTTTTCATACTACGTAAGGATTTCTTCATACCAGCTTCTCCAAAATCAAATAAAAACATCAAAACCAACGCCATGAAACGTGCGCTGCACGGCACGCCGTTGCAGCGCGTCAGGCTATTTCCACACCACAATATCGGGTTCCTGGACGAGCTTGTCAATATCGGCGTCTGCACCTGGCAAGATTACCTTAAATTTCACTGCATCAAGCTCTGAACCGGGAAAAATATTGCCATTACTAAACAAATAGATGATTTTTTGTTCTTTTCTGTCGTACAACCAATTCCCGCCGGGTAATTCATCGAGCACGGGGGCATCGAATTCGCCCAGGTAGTTGGCTGGCTTGTCGGCCAGCCAGTCGAACGGGTTTTGCCGCGCCAGCGCCGGTATGCGCGCGCGCCCGTCCGCCAGGTACAGCTGCAGCACCTGCACCCGCAAGCCGGTGCGCAAGGCCCCCAGCGTCTGCGCCATAGCCAGCTGCTGCGCCTGCTGCTGGTAGTAGCCGGCCCGGTTCAGGAACACGCCCACCAGGATGGCGAACACGCTTGCCACGACGGCCAGTTCGAACAGCGTGAAACCGCGCTGGCGGGCAGGCAGCGCCATCAGTGCAGGGCCGCGCGGCCCAGGTCCCAGATCGGCAGGAAGATGCCCAGCGCCAGCACCAGCACCATGGCGCCGAGGAAGACGATCAGGATCGGCTCGATCTGCGCCGACAGGGTTTTCAGCTCGTAATCGACTTCGCGCTCGTACATGTCCGCGATCTCGTCCATCAGGTCGTCGAGCGAACCGGACTCCTCGCCCACGGCGATCATCTGCAGCACCACGGGCGTAAACACGCCGGCCGCCACCGAGGTGCGCAGGATGCTTTCGCCCCGCTCCACGCCGTCGCGCATCTGCTCCACGCGCGCGCTCAGGTAGGTGTTGTCCACCGTTTGCGCCACCACCGTCAGCGCCTGTACGATGGGCACGCCGCTGGTGCTCGACAGGGCGAAGCTGCGGGCGAAGCGGGCCATCGTGCCCTTCAGGATGATCTTGCCGGCAATCGGCAGGCGCAGCTTGGCGCGGTCCCATTTATACAGGCCCTCTTTCGTGCGCAGCCAGGCGCGCCAGCCGAAAAAGCCGCCCACGCCCAGCATCAGCAGGATGGGCCAGTAGGTCACCGTGAAGCGCGAGGTGCCGATCAGGAAGCGCGTCATCAGGGGCAGTTCAGCGTGGAAACTGGCGAACACTTTTTCGAACTGGGGAATGACGAAGATATTCACCACGATCATCGCGGCGACCATGGCGAAGACGACGAAGCTCGGGTAGCGCGTGGCCGACTTGACGCGCGCGCGCATGTCGCGGTCGAATTCCAGGTGATCGAACAGGCGCAGGAACACTTCGTCGAGGCGCCCCGTCATTTCGCCCACGCGCACCATCGACAGATAAAACGGCGTGAAGATGGCGGGATGGCGCGCCATGGCGGCCGATAGTTCGCGCCCCGCGTCCAGCGACTCGCGCACGTCCTTGATGATGCGCCCGAACGCCGGGCTGATGGCGGATTCCTGCAGGCCGGCCAGTCCCCGCATGATGGGCACGCCCGCCTTGAGCAGGGTGTACAGCTGGCGGCTGAACAGCTGCACGTCCATGGGCGTGACTTTTTTCTCGGTCAGCTTGTCCCACCAGCCCAATTTGCTGGCGCCGGCGCCCGCCACCGTCTGTTTGGTGGCGCTGATGTCGACGGGCGTACTGCCGCCCGCCATCAACTGATCGGCCACGGCGCCGCTGTCGGCGCCCTCCATCACGCCCGTCAGCAGTTCGCCGTTGGCATTGCGCGCCTTGTAAGCAAAAAACGCCACGTCAATCCTCGCTCTGGTTGCTGATGCGCATCGCTTCCATCACCGTCGTGCGGCCTTGCACCACCAGCTGCACGGCGTGGCGGCGCAAGGTGTCGCCGGCCATTTGCGCCGTCGCCACCTTCATGAAGTGCGATGGATCGGCATGGTTGGCGGCATCGGCCACGGCGCGCGTAATTTCCAGCAATTCGTACACGCCCGTGCGGCCCCGGTAACCCATGCCATTGCAATGCGAACAGCCTTTGCCGTGGAAATACTGGTTGCGCTCGACCAGCTCGCCCAATTCCAGGCGCAGCCATTCGTATTCGTTCGGCGTGGGCTGGTACGGCGTGCTGCAGCTTTCGCAGATCACGCGCACCAGACGCTGCGCCAGCACGGCTTGCAGCGAGCTGCCCACCATGTAGCGGGGCACGCCCATGTCCATCAGGCGCAGCGGCGTGCTGATGGCGTCGTTCGTATGCAGGGTCGACAGCACTAGGTGACCCGTCATGGCGGCGCGCAAGCCGATTTGCGCCGTTTCCTGGTCGCGCATCTCGCCGACGAGCACGATGTCGGGATCTTGCCGCAAGGCCGAACGCAGCACTCTGGCAAAGTTCAGTTCGATCTTGTCGTTCACTTGCACCTGGTTAATGCCGGGCAAACGGTACTCGACGGGGTCTTCCACCGTGATGAGCTTTTTTTCCACGGAATTGAGTTCGGACAAGGCGCAGTACAGGGTCGTCGTCTTGCCGCTGCCGGTCGGCCCCGTCACCAGCACGAGGCCGTTCGGGCGGCTGACGATGGCGCGGAACTGCTGCACCAGCTTGGGCGGCATGCCGATCGCGTCCAGGCGCAAGGTCGTGCCGCCCTGGTTCAGCAGACGCATCACCACCGATTCGCCGTACTGCGTCGGCATGGTGGAAATACGCACATCGATGCGCTGGTTTTTCACGCGGATGGCGAAACGGCCGTCCTGCGGCAGGCGCTTCTCGGAAATATCGAGGTCCGACATCAGTTTCAGGCGCAGCGCCAGCGAACTGGCGATCTTGCTGTCCGCTTCGGTCTGCAGGTGCAGCACGCCGTCGATGCGGAAGCGGATCTGCAGCCGGCCTTCCTGCGGCTCGATGTGGATGTCGGAGGCGCGCACCTGCGTGGCATCCTCGAACACCGATTGCAGCAGCTTGACGATGGGCGCCTCTTCCAGGCCCGGGTTGGCGGCCAGCGCGCCGAAGTCGACGGACACGTCGCCCAGATCCTGCTCCAGCTCGCGCGTCAGGGTCGAGATGTCTTCCGTGCGGCGGTAGATGCGGTCGATGGCGGCCAGCACTTCCGTTTCATTGACCACGGCCAGCTCGATCTGTCGCTTGACCAGGCGCGAGATTTCATCGTACGCGAACAGGTCGGTGGGATCGGACATGCCGACCAGCAAGCCCTCGCGGCGGTCTTCCAGCACCAGCGCGCGGAAGCGGCGCGCCTGGGTTTCCGGCAGCAGCCGCACCAGTTCGGGATTGATGTTGAAAAACTTCAGATTGATGTAGGGAATGTCGAGCTGGCGCGCCAGCGCGCCCGAAATCTGCTCTTCCGTGACGAAGCCGTGCTCGACAAAAACGCGGCCCAGCTTGCGTCCCGAACGCTTCTGTTCCGTCAAGGCCTGGCCCAACTGTTCTTCCGTCAGCAACTTCTGCTGCACCAAAATTTCACCGAGCCGGACTTTCTCTGGCCTTGCCATTGCTTACTCCTCGACAAACAAATTTCACAGAAGATACACGCCTGCGGCGCGCACAGGCATTTTATTCCAGAACCTGTTGTTTCTTAAAGAAAATACATTCCATCATTTGATTTTTGCGCATTTGAACACGATGCAAGGAAACACTTGCCGCCCGCCTGCGCCCATGGCAATAATGGCAGTCGTTCACCGTCTTCCCTGCCGACCATTGCCCCTATGAACGCCTGCGCCATCGAGTTCCACAACGTACATCTGCAGCTGGCGGGCAGCGCCGTGCTGCGCGGCGTCGACCTGCAGGTGCGCGCGGGTGAACTGTTCGGCCTGGTCGGCGTGAATGGCGCGGGCAAGACTTCCCTGCTGAAATGCCTGCTCGACTTTTGCACGCCCGAGCGGGGCGAGATCGCCATTTTCGGCCGGCCGCACCGGCACGGCGCGGCGCGCCAGCCGCTATCGTTTCTGCCGGAACGTTTCCAGGCGCCTTATTACCTGACGGGCGGCGACTTCCTGCGCTACCTGTCGCGCCTGCACGATGTGCGGCCCGATGCGCACGCCGTGCAGCAAGCCCTGGACGCGCTGGACCTGGCGCCGGACGCCTTGCTGCGTCCCGCGCGCGCCTATTCGAAAGGCATGATGCAGAAACTGGGGCTGGTCGCCTGCCTGCTGTCGGGCAAGCGGCAACTGGTGCTCGATGAACCGATGAGCGGACTCGACCCGAAGGCGCGCGCGCAATTCAAGCAGGTGCTGCGGCAAGCGCATGCGCAGGGCCGCGGCGCCCTGCTCACCTCGCATGCGCTGGCCGATGTGGAAGAATTGTGCGACCGCATGGCCATCCTGCATGCGGGCCGCATCGTATTTACGGGCACGCCCGCCGAATGCCGCGCCCGCCATGGCGGCACGGAAGACGCCAGCCTGGAGCAGGCTTTTCTCAATTGCATCGCGGCATGAACACCGACACGCAGGTTTCCAGCCACTACGCGCCCTCGCCGTACGGCATGTATCTGCGCCATTTCGGCTTGCGCACGGCGCCGTTCGGCATCACGCCGGACCCGGCCTTTTTCTATCCCGGCAATACGCGGGGCGAACTGCTCGATGCGCTGCTGTATGCCGTCACGCAAGGCGAAGGCATCATCAAGCTGACGGGAGAAGTGGGCAGCGGCAAGACCATGCTGTGCCGCATGCTGGCCGAACGCCTGCCGCCCCAGGTCGACGTGCTGTACCTGCTCAATCCCTGCCTGGAGCCGGACGAAGTCCTGCACGCCATCGCTGCCGAACTGGGCCTGGAACTGGACGGATGCCGCGCCGATGCCGCGCTGCGCGCCCTGCACGGCGAGCTGATCGCCAGGCATGCGGCCGGGCGCCAGGTGGTGCTGCTGGCCGAAGAGGCGCAAGCCATGCCGGGCGCCACTCTGGAAGCGCTGCGCCTGCTGACGAACCTGGAAACGGCCAGCCACAAGCTGCTGCAAATCGTGCTGTTTGGCCAGCCGGAATTGCAGCACACCCTGGACTTGCCCCAGTTCCGCCAATTGAAGGAACGCATCACCCACAGTTTCACCGTGCCGCGCCTGCCGCAAGCCTTGCTGAACGATTATCTGGCGTGCCGCCTGGCCGCCGCCGGCCGCCTGGCGCCGCTCGTTTTTACGCCTGCCGCGCTGCGCCGGCTGGCGCGCGCGGCGCAGGGCATCGTACGCAGGGTCAATATCCTGGCCGACAAGGCCTTGTTGGCCGCGTTTGCGGACGATGCGCAGGAAATCAGCGCGCGCCACGTGCGCCTGGCCATTGCCGACAGCCCCTTTCACCGCCCGCCCTGGCATGCGGGCAAGCTGCTGGCAGGCGTCTTGAGCGCGCTGATGCTGCTGCTGGCTGCGGCACTGCTGTGGCAATGGCTGGTACCGGGCCAAACGGCGGCTATCTCGGCCCCGGCTGCCGTCCCACGCGCACCGCTGCCGGCGCCGTCGACGCTGCTCGACAGCAAGCTGGCCGAATCGCGCGACTGGCTGGCACGGCAAAGGCCGCAGCAACTGGTGCTGCAAATCGCCAGCCTGCCCGCCACCGAAACGGCTGCGGCGGAAACTTTCCTGCAGCAGGCGCAGCAAGCGATCGGCCTGCGTGACCTCCACGTGTTTCGCCTGCCTGGCGCAGCGCCCGCGAGCGCCGCCGCGCGCCTGGACATCGTCTACGGCAGCTTCGCCGACCGGGCCAGCGCCGAAGCCGTTTGGGCGAGGCTGGCCCCCTCGTCGCCACAGAAAATATTGCTGAACGACATAGATAGTATCCGTACGGAAATGAAAGCCACGGCACCGCTACAAACGACGCGTGGTAGCCCCTGACTTTATTTCGGTATATTGCCTCCGGAGCCCGCACAGCCGATTGATTTTAGGCGATCATGCTGGGTAAAATTGCAAAGGCACAACACGACTCCAAGGGCGAACTTTTCATGAATCAACACCCTATTCCTGTGCTGGCCTCCTGGGTCGCCCTCGCCTGCGGCACCGTGCTGTCCGGCTGCGCCACGCATCAAATGCCGCTGTCGCCTGCCCACCTCAATACCGCGCCCGTCGCCGGCGGCGCCATTCCCGAACCGGTGCAGCAAAGCAGCGCGCTGGCCGCGCCCTTGCCCGCGCCCAAAGTGGAAACCTACAGCGTCACCGTGCACAAGGTGCCCGTGCAATCGCTGCTGTTTGCGCTGGCGCGCGACGCGGGCATGAATATCGACATCCACCCGCAGATCGAAGGCAGCGTCACCCTGAATGCGCTGAACCAGACCCTGCCGCAATTGCTGGCACGTATCGGCAAGCAAGTCGATATGCGCTACGAAATCGATGGCAAGAACCTGACGGTGCTGCCCGACGCCCCCGTATGGCGCAATTACAAGATCGATTACGTCAACATCGCGCGCAGCACCAACAGCAGCGTGAATATCGCTACGCAAATTTCCACGGCGGGCGGCGGGTCGAACAACGCCAGCAATCCCGTTGGCAGCACGCAAGGCAGCGGCGGCAACGGCAATAACAATTCGACCACCCTGGTCGTGAATCGTTCGGAAAATAACTTCTGGTACAGCCTGGAAAAAAATATCCGCGACCTGCTGCGCGACACCACGCTCAACGACGTGCAGGTCGACCCGCTGGCGCAGCTGAACCAGCAATTGACGGCCGCACAGGGCAATACGCCAGGCCAGCAGGGACAAGCGGGTCAGCCAGGCCAACCGGGCCAGCAGCAGAATCAGGGCGGCAACCAATACGGCAGCCAGGCGCCGATGCAGACTGGCGGCCAGTATGCGCCAGGCCAGCAGGCACCCAACCAGAATGCGAATCCTGGCCAGCAGCTCGACGCGAACGGCCTGCCTCTATTAAAACTGGCCAACAAGGGCAGCCCCTCGTCCGTCGTCGTCAACGTGGAAGGCGGCTTGATCGCCGTGCGCGCCACGGGTCGCCAGCACGAAAAGATCGCCGAATTCCTCGATGCCGTGTTGCACAGCGCCAAGCGGCAAGTGTTGATCGAGGCGACC
This sequence comes from Janthinobacterium sp. GW823-FHT03B06, assembly GCF_058796955.1. NCBI lineage: Bacteria > Pseudomonadati > Pseudomonadota > Betaproteobacteria > Burkholderiales > Oxalobacteraceae > Janthinobacterium > Janthinobacterium sp. GW823-FHT03B06. The sequence goes on along the minus strand of NZ_JBXAJE010000001.1, from coordinate 253,126 downwards.
ATCATCGAGGTGCGCCTGAGCAATGAATATCAGCAAGGCATCAACTGGTCGCGCCTGACGGGCAGCCTGAGCCTGAACCAGGGCCGTGTCGGCACCCTGCCCCTGCCCAGCGGCGTGCTGCCGGGTACGTCGCCCGGCATCTTCGTGCTCAACTACATGAAGGATAGTTTCAGGACCACCATCCAGCTGCTCGAATCGTTCGGCAAGGTGAAAGTGCTGTCCAGCCCGAAGATCAGCGTGCTCAACAATCAAACGGCCATGCTGAAGGTGGTCGACAACAATGTCTTCTTTACCATCAAGGTGACGCCCGCCGTGATCAGTTCGACGGGCACCATCACCACACCCGCCACCTATGAGTCGAAACTGGAAACGGTGCCCGTCGGCTTCGTCATGAGCGTCACGCCGCAGATTTCCGACAGCGACGAAGTCACGCTCAATGTGCGCCCCACCATTACGCGCATCGTGGGCTATGTGCAAGACCCGAATCCGGCCCTGGCCACGGCCAGCGTGATCAGCCGCGTGCCCGTGATCCAGGCGCGCGAGCTGGAATCGATCATGAAAGTGGGCAATGGCCAGATCGCCGTGATGGGCGGACTGATGCAGGATTCCATCGACAATGCCAAGGATGGCGTGCCCGGCCTGTCCAGCCTGCCCGTCGTGGGCAATTTGTTTACCTATCGTAATGAGGCAAGCAGCAAGACGGAGCTGGTGATCTTCATGCGCCCCGTCGTGGTCAAGGATGCCAGCATCGAAGGCGATTACCGCGACTACCGTTACCTGCTGCCCGGCCAGGCGCCGCTCAACAGCCAGCCGTACACGGATGGCCCGCCGGCGCCAGCCGTCCAGCCGCAGGCACGCCTGCAGGGAGACGTCCCATGAGCTTGTTGATGCAGGCGCTCAAGAAAGCCGAGCGCGCCAAGCAGAACAGCCTTTCCGACGAAGAACTGGAAAAGCCGTCCGAAGCCTACGACCAGGTACTGGAACTGGCGCCGGCCGACGCCCTGCCGCCCCGCCCTGTGCCTGCCGCACCACCGCCCGCGCAGCCGGCAAGCAGCTTGCGCCTGGAACCGCTGCAGGACGCTCCCGCGCCGCAGCCCGAGTCCAGCGGCGCGCAGCCCGGTTCACAGCAAGGCAAGCAACCTGGCCCGCCCCCCGAGCCGCCGCGCGCCCGTCCGGAACCGCCGCCCGCCAAGCCACGCGCCAGCCGCAGCAATCCGCCGCCGAAAGGCCCCACCGGCCCCATCAGCGTCGACCCGGCCACCGTGCGCCTGGCCGTGCTGCTGGCGATCCTGCTGCTGGTGGCGGGATCGCTGGCGTACTGGTACTGGCGCGCCAGCAGCAGCCCCGGCGCGGGCGCCAACCTGCCCGGCGTACCCATGCCGCTGACGGACGCCCCGGGCACGGCCGGCGTTGCCGGCCCCATCGTGGTGCTGCCCGGGGCCGGCGGCGTTCTGCCGGACGCCCCGGCGCCCGCACCGCTGCCGCAGGACGCGCCGCGCGAACAGCGCCCGCCAGCCGGCGCGGCGGAACAGCAGGCGATGATCCAGGCCGCAGCACAAGCGGCCGTGGCCGCCCAGCTGGCGCAACTGCCGCCGCCTGCGCAGCCCAGCCTGCCACCGGTGGCCGCGCCCGACAATAGCCAGATCCAGGTGCTGCGCAACGATACGGCGCCGCAAATCAACCCAGGCGTGCAGCAAGCCTACCAGGCCTTCAACGGGGGCCAGCTGGGCCTTGCTCGCCAGCAATATGAAAGCGTGCTGCGGCAGGATGCCAACAACCGCGACGCGCTGCTGGGCCTGGCGGCCGTGGCCCTGCGCGAGAACCAGGGCGCGCAGGCGGCGTCGCTGTACGTGCGCTTGCTCGAGATAAACCCGGACGATGGCGTCGCGCTGGCCGGCCTGATCGGCCTGCGCCAGGGCGACGTCGTGCAGAGCGAAGCCAGGCTGAAAGCCCTCCTGGCCCGTACCCCCGACAGCGGCCCCGTGCTGTTTGCCCTGGGTAATGTGTATGCCAAGCAGCGCCGCTGGAACGAAGCGCAGCAGCAATTTTTCCGCGCCTACGGCGCCGCGCCCGGCAATCCCGACTATGCCTTCAACCTGGCCGTCGGCCTGGACCGGCTGAACCAGCCCAAGCTGGCCGCCACGTATTACCAGCGCGCCTTGACCCTGGCGCAAACCACGCCCGCCGCGTTCGACCAGGCCGTCGTGCAAACGCGTTTGCGCGAACTGGCGGCCCCCGCACCGGCAGCACCGGCCCCTGCCGAGCCCGTCACCATCACACCCCGTCAGGAATAAGCACTACATGGCAGAACAGGCAAAACTTCCGCTGGGCAAATTGCTGATCCAGAAAGGGGTGATCAGCGAAGACCAGTTGCGCATCGCCCTGATCGAGCAGCGGCGCAGCAGCGAACCGCTGGGCAAGCTGCTGATCACCCTGGGCTTCGTCACGGAAGCCACCGTGCGCGAGGCCCTCAGCGAAAACCTGAAACAGGTCAGCGCGGACCTGTCGAGCCTGGTGGTCGACGCCATCGCCCTGAAGCTGATTCCGAAGGACGTGGCCAAGCGCTACCGTGTCTTTCCCATCGTCTACGAGCGGCAGGCGGACAACCTGATCCTGGCCATGGCCGACACCAGCAACATCGTCGCGCTCGACCAGATCAGCGCCATGCTGGTCAAGGGCATCACGATTTCCACCGTGCTCGTCAACGAATCGGACATTTCGCGCGCCATCGACCAGTACTATGGTTTTGAATTGTCGATCGACGGCATCCTGCACGAAATCGAGACGGGTGAAGTCAGCTATCAAAGCATGGCGTCGCCATCGGACGAGTACAGCCAGCCCATGGTGCGGCTGATCGACGCGCTGCTGGCCGACGCCGTGCAGAACGGCGCCTCGGACATCCATTTCGAGCCGGAACAGTCGTTCCTGCGCATCCGCTACCGCATCGACGGCATCCTGCGGCAAATCCGCAGCCTGCACAAATCGTACTGGCCGGCCATGGCCGTGCGCCTGAAGGTGATGTCGAACATGAATATCGCCGAAGCGCGCGCGCCGCAGGATGGACGCATCAGCATCAAGTTTTCTGGTCGGCAAATCGACTTCCGCGCGTCCGCGCAACCCACCACGCATGGCGAAAACGTCGTGCTGCGCGTGCTGGACCGGCAAAAGGGCATCGTCCCGCTGGACGGGCTGGGCCTGGCCGAAGCGGAACTGAACTTGCTCAAACTGATGATCGCCCGCCCCGACGGCGTGATCCTCGTGACGGGCCCGACGGGCAGCGGCAAGACCACCACCCTGTATTCGATACTCAACCATATCAATACGGAAAGCGTCAACATCATGACCCTGGAGGACCCGGTCGAGTATCCGATGAACATGATACGCCAGACCTCCGTCAACGAATCGGTCAAGCTGGGCTTTGCCGACGGCATCCGCTCGATGATGCGGCAAGACCCGGACATCATCCTCGTGGGCGAGATCCGCGACCGCGAAACGGCGGAAATGGCCTTTGCCGCCGCCATGACGGGCCACCAGGTGTATTCGACTTTACATACGAGCTCGGCCATCGGTTCCGTGGCGCGCCTGCTCGACATCGGCATCCTGCCCGACATCATGGCCGGCAACATCATCGGCATCGTGGCGCAGCGGCTGGTGCGCCGCTTGTGTCCGCATTGCAAGGAAACGGTGATCGCCGACGACGTCGAACGCCGCCTGCTGGGCCTGGCAACAAGCGATGCGCCCGCCTCCATCTGCCGCGCCGTCGGCTGCGAGCGCTGCGCGCACCAGGGCTACAAGGGCCGCCTGGCGATCATGGAAATCCTCAAGATGACGGCTGAACTCGATGAATTGACGGCGCGCCGCGCCAGTTCGCGCGAATTGAAGAACGCGGCGCGCGCGGCCGGCTTCAAGGGCATCGTCGACGACGGCGTGCGCCGCGTGCTCGAAGGCGTGACCACGCTGGAAGAAGTGGGCCGCGTGGTCGACTTGACGGAAAGGCTGGCCTGATGGCGCAATATGTCTACCGCGCCATGGATGCCGCCGGCGCATTGATTCCCGGCAGCATGGAGGCGGCCAACGTGCCGGACCTGGAAGCGCGTTTGCACCGCATGCAGCTGGACTTGATCGACTGCAAGATCACGGGCCAGTATCTGGTGCTGCTGGGCAAGCGGGTCATCCACCGCCGCGACCTGATCAACTTCTGCTTCCACATGGAACAATTGACGGGTGCGGGCGTGCCCATCCTGGAAGGCTTGAACGACTTGCGCGAAAGCACGGACCACCCGCGCCTGCGCGAAGTCGTCACGGATCTGATCGAAAGCATCGAAGGCGGCTTGCCGCTGTCGGGCGCGCTGGCCCAGCATGGCGACATCTTCGACGCCACGTTTACCAGCCTGATCCTGGCGGGCGAACAGAGCGGCAAGATCGCCGAAGTGTTCAAGAATCTGTCGGAGAGCCTGAAGTGGCAGGACGAGCTGGCCTCGCAGACGCGCAAGATCGTCATGTACCCGGTCATCGTCGCGCTGGTGGTGGCGGGCGTGACGTTTTTCCTGATGATTTATCTGGTACCCCAGCTGACGGCGTTCATCCGCAACATGGGCGGCGAGCTGCCGCTGCACACGCGCGTGTTGATCTTTGTATCGAATGTGTTCATCGATTACTGGTATGTGCTGCTGGCCTTGCCCGTGCTGCTGTTTTTCGGCCTGCGCGCCCTGATCCGCCGCAGCGAAGCGGCCCGCTACGCGTGGGATGGCTTGAAGCTGCGGCTGTGGCTGGTCGGCCCCGTGCTGCACAAGATCATCCTGGCCCGCTTCGCCACGTTTTTTGCCCTGATGTATGCTTCCGGCATCACGATACTCGAATGCATCCGCCTGTCCGAAGGCATCGCCGGCAACCAGGTGGTGGCGGCCGGCCTGCGCCGCGCCGCCCAGCTGATCAGCGAAGGCCATGGCGTGACCGCCGCCTTCCAGCATACGGGCATCTTCCCGCCGCTGGTGATCCGCATGCTCAAGGTGGGCGAGGCCACGGGCTCGCTGGACACGGCCTTGCGCAATGTCAGTTACTTTTACAACCGCGAAGTGAAGGAATTGATTGAAAAAGTGCAGGCCATGATCGAGCCGGCCATGACGGTCATCCTGGGCCTGCTGCTGGGCTGGATCATGCTGTCAGTGCTGGGGCCGATCTACGACACCATCAGCACGATGAAAACTTGAGACCCGAGACCTGAGACCGCCGTGTTCCGCAAACAATTACTCTACATCACCAGCGACGCGCTGTGCGCCTACGACTGGGACCACGGCGTGCTGGGCCAGGGCCAGGCCTTCCCCGCCAGCGCGGCCGGGCTGGACGGTTTCGCCGCGTGGCTGGAAGATCCGCAGGGGCAACGGTCGGGCGTGCCCGCCTACCTGCTGACGGACTTGATCGAGGAAGATTTCCAGCGCCAGCTGCTGCCCCACGTGCGCGGCAAGGCCGGCCGGGCCCTGCTGGAGCGGCGCAAGCAGCAATTACACCGCGACACGCCCTACCGGGGCAGCACCCTGCTGGGCCGCGAAAGCACGGGCCGCCACGACGACCAGGTGCTGTTCTTTGCGCTGACCAACCCGTCCTTGCTGCAGCCATGGACGGAGGCGCTCGAGCACCTGCGCGTGCCCGTGGCCGGCATTTATTCGACCAGCCTGCTCAGTATCGCGCTGGTCAAAAAGCTGTCGATCGCGCATGAACACTTGCTGCTGGTGACGCAGCAGTCGGGCGGCTTGCGGCAAAGCTACTATGAAAAGGGCCAGCTGCGCTTTTCGCGCCAGACGGCCACCATCGCGCTCGACGGCGTGGCCGTGAATATTGCGCTGGAAACGGAAAAAACGCGGCAATTTCTCACCAGCACGCGCATGCTGGCGCGCGGCGACGTCTTGAATACCGTCATCCTGGCGCCGGCCGCGCAAATCGCCAAGCTCGAACTGCTGTGCGACAACGGCGTCGAAGTGGCTTACCACTTCATCGACCTGCAGCTGGCGGGCGAACGGGTGGGCTTGCGCCGCACGCCGGCGCTGGCCGACGAATTGCTGCTGACTTTGCTGGGCAAGCATCCGCCGTCCAGCCACTATCCGCCCGGCGCGCTGGCCCGCTACTACCATTTCCAGCGCGCGCGCAAGACGCTGTATGGCGCCAGCACGCTGATCGGCGCATCGGCGGCCCTGTGGTGCGCGATTAACTTGCTCGGCGGCATAGCCGACGGGGCCGCCATCGAACGCCTGGCGCAGGAAACGGCGTCCTATCAGGAGCGCTACCGCAGCGTCATGTCGACCCAGCCGCCGGCGCCGGCCAAGACGCAAAACATGAAAGTGGCCGTGACCCTGGGCCACATGATCGCCAGCCAGGCGCCGGAGCCGGGCCGGCTGCTGGGCATGCTGAGCGCCGCACTGGACCAGGCGCCGCAAGTCGCGCTGGGCCAGCTGCACTGGCATGCGGGCCAGGCGCCCGCGCGCGTGGCGAGCAATCAGACGCCGCCACAGCAGCAGCAAAGTACGGGCGCACCGGCCGGCAGCGCCCTGGCCGGCATTCCCGTCGCGCCGCCGCAGGCCTTGCGCCTGGAAGCGGACGTGGCCATGCCGAACAACGATTACCGCGCGGCCCTGGCGGCCATCACGGCCTTCGCGCAAACCCTGGCGCGCCAGCCGGGCATGCAGGTGACGATCGAGGAAACGCCGCTCGACCTGCGCCCCAGCGCGGCCCTGTCCGGCAAGAGCGCCGTGCCGGCGCCGGCCAGCCAGGCCCGCTTCACCCTTTTGCTCGCGTGGCAGCCATGAGCGGCCCCGTCAAACAGCCGCCCCTGCCCGGCATGCAACGGAGCGGCACGCCCGCGCGCGCGCTGCCCGCCTGGCTGGGCGAACTGCATCTGATACGCCGCGCCCTGCTGTGCTTTGCGCTGACCTTGCTGGCCAGCGTGGTGCTGCTGAGCCTGAGTGCCGCCTACCGGGCGCGTCAAGCACAGCAGCTGGACCTGGCCCAGCGCACGCGTTCGGCGGCCGCCCTCCTGTTCAACCATGCGGAGGCGGAAAAGCAGGAAATCCGCGCCTACGAACCGCAATTCCTGGCCCTGCGCCAGCGCGGCCTGATCGGCGAGGAAAACCGCCTGGCCTGGATCGATGCCATCCGCCGCAGCCAGGAACAGCGCAAACTGCTGCCGATCAGCTATGACATCAGCCCGCAGCAAGGGCTGCAAGTACCGTTGCCCATGGTGATGGGACAATATCAGCTGCGCGGCAGCCGCATGCGCCTGCAGATGGATTTGCTGCACGAGATGGATTTGCTGAACCTGCTGAACGATTTGCGCCAGGCCGGCTATTTCGCCGTGCAGGATTGCACGCTCAAGCGCCACGCTGCGGCCGGGGCCGGTCCAGGCAGCGGAGCTGCGCCCACCGTGGGCGCCGAATGCGAGCTGCTGTGGCTGACCCTGGGCAGCGCGCCCGTGCCGGGGCGGCCATGAGCGGCGCCCCCGTCCTTCGCCTCCCCCTCCTGCGCGCCCTCGTCCTGGGCGTGCTGCTGGCCGGCGCCGCGCTCACGGCCCAGGCACAGTCGCCGCAACTGGGCCGTTTGTTCCTGTCGCCCGACCAGCGCGCCCAGCTCGACGCGCAGCGCTACGGCCCGCCGGCGCCCGATCCTGCCCTGGCGGCGCCCCCGGCCCCGCCGCCGCCACCGCCGCCTGCCCCGCCCGTGGAATTGAATGGCGTGGTGCAGCGCAGCAGCGGCCGCTCTACCGTCTGGCTGAACCAGGAAACGCAAAACGAACCGCACAACCGCCTTGCGCGCGACAAGTCCGGCACGCCCGGCGCCCTGACCTTGCGCCTGTCGAACGGCCAGGTGGTGCTCCTGAAGCCCGGCCAGCGCTACGACCCGGCCAGCGGCACGGTCACCGAGGCGCCGCCATGACGCCTCACCAACCGCATCGCCAACTTCGTCGCCAGCGCGGCGCCGCCCTGTTGCTGCTGGTGGCCGTGTTGGGCCTGGGCACGGCCAGCCTGCTGATCGGCGCCTTCGGGCGCAACACCGGCGAAGCCGAACGCCAGCAGCGCACCCTGGCCACCCTGGCGCAGGCGCGCGACGCCTTGCTGGGCTTTGCGGCGACCAATGGCCGCCTGCCCCGTCCGGCCGCCTCCGCCCTCGACGGGCGCGAACGGGCCGCCGACTGCGCCGGCGACGCCGAGTGCAGCGGCTTTTTGCCGTGGGTGGCGCTGGGCGTGGACGGCGTCGACGCCTGGGGCAAGCTGCTGCGCTACAGCGTCACGCCAGAAATGGCGCGCGCGCCCATCGTCTCGTTTTCCGCTGTCGCCAACAGAGTCGTGCTCACGCGCGACGGGCGCGGCGCATTCGCCTTCGTGGCGGGACAGGACCAGTGCGACGTCAGCGCCCAATGCCTGCCCGTCGTGCTGTTCTCGCAAGGCAAGGATCACTACGGCACGGCCGCCAGCGGCGTGGCGCAGATCAACACGGCACGCGGCAATATCGACGAAGCCGCCAACGACGGCGCCAGCCGCCGCTTCATTAACCGCCCCGCCACCGACCTTGCCACGCTGCCCGGTGGCGCCTTTGACGACATGCTGACCTGGATTACCTTGCCCACCCTGTATCAACGCATGCGCGCCGCGCGCAACCTGCCATGAGCGCCCTCCATGCGCGCCGCCAGGGCGGCTTTTCCCTGATCGAGATCGCCATCGTGCTCGTCATCGTGGGCCTGATGATCGGCGGCCTGGTCACGCCATTGACGGTGCAGCTGGAACAGCGCAAGGTGGCCGAGACGCAACAGGCGCTCAATGAAGCGAAGGAAGCGCTGACGGGCTTTGCGCTGCGCTACGGCTACCTGCCGTGTCCCGCCATCTCCGCCGGCAATGGCCTGGAAGACCGGCGCGGCGCCCGCTGCACGGGCGAAAAACGTGCGGGCTTCCTGCCCTGGGCCACCCTGGGACTGCGCCAGGGCGACAGCTGGAACAATCTGTTCCGCTACAGCGTGACGCCCGCCTTCAGCGACAGCGAGCAGCAATTCAACCTGGGCACGCCGCGCGACATCAGCATCGTCACGCGCAATGGCGGCGCGCTGCTGCAGGCGACGGCGTTAAGGGACATCCCCGCCATGATCATGTCGCACGGCAAGAACGGCTTTGGCGCCACGGGCGTGCAGGGCCAGCGCCAGGCTATTCCTTTCAGCAACAATGTCGACGAGCGCAACAATGCATCGAACGCCACCACTGTCATCAGCCGCGCCGCCAGCGGCCCGCAGCAGCCGGGCGGCGAGTTCGACGATATCGTCGTCTGGCTGTCGCCGAACATCCTGTTCAACCGCATGGTGGCGGCGCAAAGGCTGCCCCGCTGATGCCGATGCTCTGGCCCGCCCTCACCATCGCCCGCTACACGCTGCTCGAAGCGCTGCGCAGCCGCCTGCCGTGGCTGTTCGTGCTGGCCGCCTGCGCCGCCGCCGGCCTGGCCGGCTTTCTGCAGCAACTGGCGCTGACGGAAAGCGGCGCCGTGCAGGCGGCGCTGCTGGCGGCCGCCTTGCGCCTGGCCGGCGTCTTCCTGCTGGCCACGTTCATCATCACCAGCATGGCGCGCGAAGCGGCCGACCGGGGCCTGGAATTGCTGCTGGCCTTGCCCATGCCGCGCGCAGCCTACCTGCTGGGCAAACTGCTGGGCTACGGGGCGCTGGCGGCAGCGCCCGCCGTGCTGTTCGGCCTGCTGATGGCGCTGTTCGCCGCGCCCGCGCAAAGCGCGCTGTGGGCGCTGTCCTTGCTGGGAGAATTGTGGATCGTCGCCGCCTTCAGCCTGCTGTGCGCGGCCAGCCTGCAGCAGGCCTTGCCCGCGCTGGCCGCCACTAGCGGTTTCTATGTGCTGGCGCGCATGCTGGGCAGCCTGCAGCTACTCGCGCACGGCCCGCAGGCGGGCGACTCCCTGGTGCAACGGGCCACGGCAGGCGCCATCGACGTGCTGGCCCTGCTCTTGCCCCGCCTCGACGCCTTTGCGCGCACGGAGTGGCTGCTGTACGCGACCGGCGACTGGCAAGCCCTGGCCGGCGTGGCGGCGCAAACGGCCATCTATGTGGCCTTGCTGGCCAGTTGCGCGCTGTGCGACTTTTACCGCAGGAACATCTGATGGCCTCCGCCCAGCGTCCGTGGTCGAGCGTGCCGCGCCCCCTGTGCTGGCTGCTGGCGGCCTGCCTGCTGCTGCAGCTGGGCTGGCGCCTGGCGCAGCAGCAGGCACCGCCACAGGCGCGGCCCCTGCCCGCCGCGCCGCCGGCAGCCGTGGCGCGCCTGGCCAGCCTGGGCGAGCCGCTGGCCATGGCCAAGGCCATGCTGCTGTACCTGCAATCGTTCGAAGACCAGCCCGGCGTCAGCCTGCCATGGCGCAAGCTCGACTATGACCGCCTGGCCGGCTGGCTGGAGACGGCGCAAATGCTCGACCCGCGCAGCCAATACCCGCTGGTGGCCGCCAGCGAAGTGTACGCGGGCGTGGCCGATCCGCAGCGTGCGCGGCGCATGCTGGCCTTCGTCGCCGCCAGCTTCGCCGCCGACCCGCAGCACCGCTGGCCCGCCATGGCGCAGGCGGCGCTGGTGGCCAAACACCAGTTGCACGACCTGCCGCTGGCGCTCGCCTATGCACGCCAGTTGCGCCGGCTGGCGACGGGGCCGCAAGTGCCAGCCTGGGTGCGCGAAATGGAAGCGTTCATCCTGGAAGACATGGACCAGCTCGACAGCGCACGCCTGGTGATCGGCGGCCTGATCGCCAGCGGCCAGATCAGCGACCCGCACGAACTCGCTTTTCTCGCGCGCAAGCTCGATGCACTGGCCGACAAGAAAAAGGCGGCGCCATGAGCCACCGTCCGACATGCCGTGCGCGCGCGGCGCCAATTGCAGTAAACTGCCATACCAGTCCCCAGCACTTTTTTCCAAGGAAATCCCATGCTCCCACGCCGCCAGCACGGCTTTACGCTCGTAGAAATCGCCATCGTCCTGGTCATCATCGGCTTGCTGCTCGGCGGCGTGCTCAAGGGACAAGGCTTGATCGACAGCGCCAAGGTGAAAAACATCATCCAGCAGTCGAATGCGCTGACGGCCGCCGTCAACGCCTACCAGGACAAATTCCGCGCCCTGCCCGGCGACGATATCCAGGGCACCGTACACGTGCCCAATTCGGCCGGCAACGGCAATGGCGACGGCCAGATCGGCGACGGCCAGCCGCGCGAATTCACGCTGGCGCCGCAGCACCTTGCGCTGGGCGGCTTCATTACCGGCTCGTTCAACGGCACCTCGCAATTCATGACCAGCGCCCAGGGCGGCGCCGTCTACCTGTACAACGATGAAGTGGGCGGACGGGCCGGCAACGGCATCCGTTTCGACAACCTGCCCGAAGGCTACGCCGAGCAGATCGACAGCAAACTCGACGATGGCGTGGCCAGCACGGGCAGCGTCCGGGCGAACATGCCCTATGGCAATACCGGTGCTATCATCCCCCGCACCGCCGTCTTTTTCTGAGCCGCCACTCACTATCGAAGGAATACCATGCCACTGCACCGCAAACTCATCGTCTCCCTGGCCGCCGCCTGCGCCTTGCTGGCCGGCGGCGCGCACGCCCAGTACGTGGGCCCGACAGCCGGCCCGGCCGCGCCCGGCAATGTGGCCGCCATCCTGAAAAATCCCGTCGACGACCAGGCCGTCGTGCTGCGCGGCCACCTGCTGCGCAAAGTGGGGAACGAGAAATACACGTTTTCCGACGGCACGGCGGAAATCCGCGTGGACATCGACGACAAGGTCTTCATGAACCGCCAGATCGACGCCAGGACCCGCGTGGAAATTCGCGGCGAAGTGGAAAAGGATTTCATGGAAAGCCCGGAAATCGATGTCGATGTGCTGACCGTGGTCCCCTAAGTTTCCTTGCCCTCCCGCCGCCACGGCGGGAGGGGCGTCACCTCCCTTCTGTATTCCTTGCGCAACCTTTTTTCCATCCAAGAAACTAGGCTTGTCAGAACAATCAATTTCGTCTAGCATCTTTTCATTCAAGGTCAGCCAGCGCCAGCGTGAGCCTGCCTGTCGACTCATCCATTCTGGGAGCTTTCCGGGTGCAAGATTTGCCTTCGATACGCTCAAGAATTTCATGGCTGGTGTTCGCCTGGGTCATTCCGACGGCCCTCGTGTTTCTCCTGCTCGTGGCGCAAAGCTACACGCGCGAACGCGACCATGTCGTCAGCGAAACGGCGCAGGCGGCGCGCGCCGTCTCCGCCGCCATCGAACGCGACTTGAGCGGCGCCCAGATGGCCGCGCGCCTCATGGCCGACTCGCCCGCCCTGCAAGACGACGATATCGACGCCCTGCGCGCCCTGGCCGGCAGCCTGCTGCAGCCGGGCCTGGCCGTCAGCGCCTTCATCGTCTCCGACGCCAAGGGACGCCAGCTCATCAATACATCGCTGCCCGCCGGCCAGACACCGCCCCCTTTGCCGCAAAAATGGGCCGCCAGCATGGACCGCGCGCGCGACTACGGCAAGCCACGGCTGACCAGTTTGCTGACGTCGCCGGACGAGGTGCCGCGGCTGGCCCTGAACCAACGCTTGCCGCGTAACAAGGGACCCGCCTATGTGCTGACGGCGCTGTACCCGCCCGACTACCTGCCCTTGCTGCTGCGCGAGCTGCACCTGCCGGCCTACCTGGGCGCGGCCATCGTCAACGCCGACGGCATCAACGTGGCGCGCACCCTGGCGCCCCAGCGCTATGTGGGCCAGCGCAGCCCGGCCCCCTTGCTGGAGCAGATACGCCAGCAGCGCGAAGGCGTGCTGCGCCACGCCACCCTGGAAGGCATCGACGTGTATACGGGCTTTCGCCGCGCGCCGGACGACGCCTGGACGGTGGCCGTCACCATCCGCACCAGCACGGTGGCCGAAGCCCTGCTGCGCTCCGTCGTCACCGGCTCCCTCATCCTGGCCCTGCTGCTGGGCGCCGGCTTTGCCCTGGCCTGGCGTGTGGGCGGCCGCCTGGCCCGCACCCTGCAGGAACTGACCGTGCAGATCCATGCGCTGGCGCAAGGCAAACCCCTGCTTTCGAACAAGCACACGGACCGCGAATCGGCCGACATGGCAGCCGCGCTGGGCGCGCTGGAACGCGACTTGCGGCGCCACCGCACACAGCTCGAAAGCCTGGTGAGCGAGCGCACCCTGGCCCTGGAAAAATCCACGCGCCTGCTGGAAACCGTCTACGCGACGGCGCCCATCGGCATGCTGTTCGTGGGACTGGACTTGCGCGTCGTCATGATCAACCAGTACCTGGCCGCCATCCACGGGGCCAGCGTGGCGCAGCATCTGGGCCGTCCCGTGGGCGCCATGCTGTTCGACGCCGCCGTGCGCATGGAGGTGGAACGCTGCGTGCGCCAGGTGCTCGAAACGGGATCGCCCATCGTCGACCTCGAATTGCAGGGCCATGGCGGGCGGCAGCGCGAACAGCTGAGCCACTGGATCGTCTCGTATCACCCGATTTTCGGCCCCGAGCAGCAGTTGCTGGGCGTGTCGGGCCTGTGGCTCGACATTAGCGAGCGCAAGCGCAGCGAAGCGGAATTTCGCCGCTCGAAACACCTGTTCGGCACCATCATTGAAAACATCCCGGCCATGGTCTTCGTCAAGCGCGCCGACAAGCTGAGCTTTGAAATGGTCAACCGCCACGCGGAACTGACCCTGGGACGCTCGCGCGAGCAATTGCTGGGCAAGACAGACCACGATTTCTTCCCGCCGCAGCAGGCGGCCGCCTTCGTCAGCGCCGACCGCAAGCTGCTGGCCACGGGGCAGATGGTGGAAATCGAACAGGAGCCGATCAACACGGCCGACGGCACCACGCGCCACTTCACCACGCGCAAGGTGGTGCTGCGCGACGACGCGGGGCGCGCCAGCCACGTGCTGGGGGTATCGATCGATATCACGGAGCGCAAGCGCGCCACCGAGGTGCTGCACGCCACCACCTTGCGCCTGGAACAGAGCGAGCGCTTCATCCGCACCGTCACCGACAACCTGCCCGGCATGGTGTCGTACTGGGGTGCCGACTTGCGTTGCCGATTCGCAAATAATTTCTATAATGAATGGTTTGGCCGCAGCAGCGCCGAACTGGCCGGCATCCACATGAGCGAATTGCTGGGGCAGGAACTGTTCGACGTGTATGCGCCCCACGTCGAGGGCGTGCTGGCGGGCCGGCCGCAAAGCTTCGAGCGCGACCTGCTCGACCCCACGGGCCAGGTCTGCCATACGTGGACCAATTACATCCCCGACGTCGACGACAGCGGCGGCGTGCGCGGCTTCTTCGTGCTGGCCTCGGACGTCTCCGAGCTCAAGCGCACGGAATTGCGCCTGCACGAACTCAATGAGCAGATGGTGCGCGCGCGCGACAAGGCCGAGGCGGCCAGCACGGCGAAGAGCGAATTCGTCGCCAACATGAGCCATGAAATCCGCACGCCGATGAACGCCATCATCGGCCTGGCGCGCCTGCTGGAAGAGTCGCCGCTGGAACGGCGCGAGCGCAGCTACGTCGGCAAGATCCAGATGGCCACGCAGTCGCTGCTCCATATCGTCAACGATGTGCTCGATTTTTCCAAGATCGAGGCGGGACAGATGGTGCTGGAACAGCGCCGCTTCCAGCTCGAACGCATGCTCGGCAGCGTCGGCGTGCTGCTGGCCAGCAGCGCCTGGGCGCGCGGCGTGGAGCCCGTGTTCGTGCTCGACCCGGGCGTGCCCGATGAACTGATCGGCGACGCCCTGCGCGTGGAACAGATCCTGATCAATCTGGTGGGCAACGCCGTCAAATTCACTTCGCATGGCGAAGTGGTGCTGTCCATCGGCATGGCGGCCGAGGACGCGGCCAGCGTGACCCTGGAGTTTTCCGTGCGCGACACGGGCATCGGCATCGGCGCGGCCGAGCAGGAACGCATCTTCGACGCGTTTTCCCAAGGCGACAGCGGCACCAGCCGCAAATACGGCGGCACGGGATTGGGGCTGGCCATTTGCCGGCGCATGGTGGAATTGATGGGCGGCCAGCTCAGCGTGAAAAGCGCGCTGGGCCAGGGTTCCGACTTCCGCTTCCGCTGCCGCTTCGGCAAGGCGGCGGCGCCGCACGAGCCGCGCGGCAAGGGCGCGCCCAGGGCCCTGTCGCTGCTGATCATCGACGACAACGCCAGCGTGCGCGCCATGCTGGAAGACTGGTGCGCGGCGCAGGGCTGGCACAGCCGCAGCGCCGACAGCGGCGCGGCCGGCCTGGCCTTGCTGCGCCAGGCCGGTGGCCCGGACGGCTTGCCGCCGGCAGACCTGGTGCTGCTCGACGCGGCCATGCCAGGCATGGATGGCATTTCCATGCTCACCGAGGCGCGCGCCGATGCGCTCTTGGCGCTGCCGCCCGTGATCATGCTGGTGGCCGACCAGGACAGCGAAAACCTCGAACGCCTGGCCGACAGCCTGATGCTGGCCGGCATCGTCTCGAAACCGGCCACCCCGGCACGCCTGCTGGCGGCCGTGACGGCCGTGCGCGAAGGCCGTAGCGCTCCTTCCGCGCTGCCCGTGTCCACGCCCTTGTCGGGCTTGCTGGAAGGTATGCGCGTCCTGCTGGTGGAAGACAATGAAATCAACCAGGAAGTGGCGCAGTACATCCTGCTGCACTCGGGCGCGCGCGTGGCCGTGGCCGCCAACGGCCGGCTGGCCGTCGACTTGCTCACGAGCACACCGGACGCCTGGGACGTGGTGCTGATGGATTTGCAGATGCCCGTCATGAACGGCTACGACGCCACCCTGGCCATCCGCGCGCTGGGCTTGCCGGACCTGCCCATCGTCGCCATGACGGCCAATGCCATGGACGAGGACCGTCTGCGCGCCATCGCCAGCGGCATGAATGCGCATGTGGCCAAGCCCATCGATGTCGACGACATGATCGAGACCCTGACCCGGCTGGTGCCGGCGCCGCCGGGTGCGGGCACTGGCGGCAGCGCCATGCCGGCCGCGAACGCCGTCGCGTGGATGGCCGATGTGCCGGCCACGGTGCCCGGCATCGACCTGGCGGCGGCCCTGCACCGCTTCGGCGGCGACTACGGCGCCTTCCTGGCCCTGCTCAAGCGCTTTGAAAATTCGCAAGGCGACGCCGTCGAGGACACGCGGCGCCTGCTGGCCGCCGGCCAGACGCGGCAGGCGGCGCAGCTGCTGCACCGCGTATGCGGCGTGGCGGCCAACCTGGGCGCGGCCCACGTCGCCAGCCTGGCAGGCGAGGCGGAAAAAACGCTGAAAACGGCGCAATCGCACGCGACACCCGCCTTGCTGGGACAGCTGGAACTGGCGATGGCCGAAGTCATCGAAGCGGCGCGCACCCTGCCCTCGCCCCTGCGGCGCGGGCAGGGTGCACCCGCCGCACCCGGCAGCGCGCCGCCCGACCTGCGCGCCGGCCTGGCCGACTTGCTTGTCCTGATCCGCAACAATAACCTGAAGGCGCTGGCCCAATTCCACGCGCTGCACCCCGCCCTGCAACAATCAGACCGGGAAGCGGCCCTGGCGCTGGCCAACGCGATCGAAACCCTGAATTTTTCCGAAGCGGAAAAACTCGTGCTCGATCAGCTGAAACGAGAGGAAAACAAGTGAGCTGGACCAACCTTGCCATGAACGGGCGCATCCTCATCGTCGATGACGCCATGGAAAACATCCAGATCCTGCACCAGTTGCTGCGCGAGGAACACGAGGTGCTGTTCGCCCTGAGCGGAGAGAAGGCGCTGGAAATTGCGCATAATCAACTGCCGGACCTGATCCTGCTCGACGCCGTCATGCCCGGCATGGATGGCTACGCCGTCTGCAATGCGCTGCGCGAATCGGCCATCCTGAGCGCCATTCCCGTCATTTTCGTCACGGCCCTGAACCAGCCCGAGGACGAGACGCGGGCGCTGGAAGCGGGCGCCGTCGATTTCATCACGAAACCGTTCAACGCAGCCGTCGTGCGGGCCCGCGTGCGCAGCCAGCTGACCATCAAGCGGCAGGCCGACGCCATGCGCGAGCTGTCGCTGACGGATACGCTGACGGGCGTGGCCAACCGGCGCAGCTTCAATGACACGATGGACAGCGAATGGCGGCGCTGCGCGCGCGACGGCGTGCCGATGGCCCTCATCATGGCCGATATCGACCACTTCAAGGATTACAACGACACGTATGGCCACCAGGCGGGCGACCTGTGCCTGCAGCAGGTGAGCGACGCCCTGCGCCGCTGCGCCGTGCGCCCGCCCGACCTGCTGGCGCGCTACGGCGGCGAGGAATTCATCATCCTGCTGCCGCAGGAAACGCGCGACGGCGCCGAAGTGGTGGCCCAGCGCATCCTCGACGAAGTGCGCGCGCTGCAAATTGCCCACGCCAGATCGAGCGCCGGCCCGCACGTCACCGTCAGCCTGGGCATGGCCAGCGTCATGCCCACGGAAGGCATGGACCCCAGCGCCCTGATCCGCGCCGCCGACGCCCTGCTGTACCGCGCCAAGCAGACGGGGCGGGACAGGTATTGCGCGTCGGAGGGGGAGTAAAGAGGAGGCGCGCGCGCATGCGTCGGCTTACGCCCTGCGGGCTAAGCCGACCTACGCCGACCTGCGATGTGGGCTCAGCTTGCCGCTCAGGGATAGCAGCGCATCAAAAATTCCGCCACGCACACGGGTTTCGTGTCGCCTTCCCTCTCCATTGTCACGGCCCAGTTCACTTGCGCCCCTTCCGGCACGTCCTCGACGGAGAGGATGTCGAGCCGCGCGCGCAGGCGGCTGCCGACGGGCACGGGCGCGGGGAAGCGCACTTTGTTCAGGCCATAGTTGATGGCCATGCGGATGCCGGCCATGTGCAGCGCACCCTGTAGCATGGCGGGCAACAGGGACAAGGTCAGGAAACCGTGCGCCACGGTGCAGCCGTACGGCGACTCGCGCGCGCAGCGCTCGGCGTCCACATGGATCCACTGATGGTCGTCCGTGGCGTCGGCAAAGGTATCGATGCGCTGCTGCGTGATGGTGAGCCAGTCGGAGACGGCCACGTGCTGTCCCGACAAGGCCTGGAAACCGGCGATGCCGGCGATATCACGCATGGTGCTCTCCTGCCGGACGGCGCCCGAACATGTCCATGCCTTCGACGGTGGTCACCACTTCGCCATGCTGGTTGCGCACGCTCCACACGGAAATGACGATGCCGCGGTCCGGCTTCGAGGTGGACGGGCGCACTTCCTTGACCTGGTAGGTCAGTTGCAGGGTGTCACCTGCGCGCACGGGTTTGAGCCAGCGGATGCTGTCCAGGCCGGGCGAGCCCATGCTGGACGAATGCTTGAGCAGGTTATCGACCACCACCCGCATCATCATGCCGCAGGTATGCCAGCCGCTGGCGATGACGCCCTTGAAAATGGTCTTTTCCGCCGCAGCATGGTCGACGTGAAACGGCTGCGGGTCGAAATCCGTGGCGAAGGCGATGATTTCCTTTTCTGTCACGTGGCGCTGGCCCAGGTCGATTTCCAGGCCTTGCGTAAAGTCTTCGAAATACCAGTGTTTCGGGGCAATAGCGGTCGATGCGGTCATGCGGTCTCCGTCGGCAAGAAGCCCGGCTGGGCGATAAAGCGCTCGATGTGATGGTCCACGTCGCCCAGGGTCAGGGCGATCATGGAGAGGCGCTTGAAATGGTGGGCGGCAGGCAATTCGTCCGTCACGCCCATGCCGCCATGCAATTGCACGGCTTGCTGGCCGACAAAGGTGGCGGCCAGGCCCACCCGCGCCTTGGCGGCGGACACGGTACGGCGGCGCTCAGACGCGTCGTCGCTATCGGCCTTGGCGGCGGCCAGCATGGCCATCGAACGGGCTTGCTCCAGGTGGATGAACATGTCGGCCATGCGGTGCTGCAGGGCCTGGAATTTGCCGATCGGTGCGCCAAACTGCTGGCGCGTCTTCAAGTAGTCGAGCGTGGCGGCAAAGATGGCGTCCATGGCGCCCACGGCTTCCGCGCACAGCAAGGCGGCGCCATAGTCGAGTGCGGCATCGAGCACGGGCCAGCCCTGCCCCTTTTGTCCGACCAGCGCCTCATGCCCCAGCACCACTTGCACGAGGGTCACGGTGGCGGCGCGCTGGCCGTCGATGGTGCGGCAATCGCGCACGGAAACGCCGGGCGCGTCGACGGGCACGAGGAACAGCGAAATGCCCTCCGTCTCATCCTGGCCGCCGCCGCTGCGCGCCGACACGATCAGGGAATCCGCCTGGGCGCCATGGATGACGACGGTTTTCTCGCCGTCGAGCACGAAACCGTCGCCGCTGGCCGTGGCCGTCGTGGCGATATCGTGCAGGTCGTGGCGCGACTGGCGTTCACCGAGCGCGCACGCGAGCTTCAGGCTGCCGCTGGCGACCTGTTCCAGCACCGCATCATGGCCGCCCGCCAGGGTCAAGAAGCGCGCGCCCAGCACGGTGGCGAAATACGGTTCGACCACGAGGCCACGCCCCAGTTCCTGCATCACCAGCAGCATATCGACGGCCGTGCCGTCGAAACCGCCCGCGGCGGCCGGCAGCGGCAAGGCCGTCATGCCCAGCTCGGCCAGGGTGGCCCAGGCGGCATCGGACGTACCTGTGGCGGAATGGATGATGGTTTGCCGCGTCTCAAACGGGTAATCCTTGTCGACCCAGCGCCGGAGCGCGTCGGCGAATTGCTGCTGTTCCTGATTAAAATGGAAGTCCATGTCGTCTCCTTCTGGCTTACAGGCCCAGGATCATCTGCGTGATGATGTTTTTCTGGATTTCATTTGAGCCGCCATAGATCGATGTCTTGCGGTAATTGAAGTAATACGCGGCCAGCGGCGCGGTCAGGTCGTCGCCAGCGCTGCTGTGCGGCGCCCCGCCGTCAAGAAATGCCGGATCGAAAGGCAAGGCTTGCGGGCCGATGGCTTCGACCATCAGTTCCGTCAGTTGCTGCTGCAGTTCCGAGCCGCGCACCTTCAGCATCGACGCCTGCGGTCCCGGCCCCTTGCCCTCTTCGCTGATGACGCGCAAGACCGTCATTTCCAGCGCCATCAATTCGATTTCCAGGGTAGCGACCTTGGCGGCAAACGCGGGATCGTGCAGCAGCGGCGCGCCGCGCTTGGTTTGCTGCATGGCCAGCTGCTTGAGGAAAGTCAATTCGCGCTTCGAGCGGCCCACGGCGGCGATGCCCGTGCGCTCGTGCCCCAGCAGATACTTGGCGTAGGTCCAGCCCTTGTTTTCCTGGCCGACCAGATTGCTGACGGGCACGCGCACATTGTCAAAAAAGACTTCGTTCACTTCGTGCTCTTCGTCGAGCATGATGATGGGGCGCACGGTGATGCCCGGCGTTTTCATGTCGATCAGCAAGAAACTGATGCCTTCCTGCTTGCGCACCGTGCTATCCGTGCGCACCAGGCAAAAGATCATGTCCGCGTGCTGGCCCAGGGTGGTCCAGGTTTTCTGGCCATTGACGATGTAATGGTCGCCGTCGCGCTCGGCCGTGGTTTTCAGCGAGGCGAGGTCGGAACCGGCACCGGGCTCCGAATAGCCCTGGCACCACCAGTCGTCGCAATTCAAAATGCGCGGCAGATAATATGCCTTTTGTTCGGCGTTGGCGAAGGCCATGATGACGGGCGCCACCATGTTGATGCCGAACGGCAAAATCGGGGGCGTGGCGACGCGCGCGCACTCGTCTTCCCAGATATGGCGCTGCACGGACGTCCAGCCCGTGCCGCCGTATTCGACGGGCCAGGCCGGCGCGGCCCAGCCTTGTTGCGCGACAATCTTGTGCCAGCGCACATAGTCGTCCTTGACCAGGCGCAAATGCTGGCGCACCTTGCGTTGCAAGTCCGCCGGCAGATGGGTGTCGAGGAAGGCGCGCACCATGTCGCGGAACGCCGTCTCCCCGGCCGTGTAATGCAGGTCCATGTCTGTCTCCTTGTTCTTATGAGTTGCCGTGATGCCTGCACGCAAGGAAGCTCAGCGCACAAAAAAGCACGACCGTTCTCAATGATTGTACAACAGATTGGGAGGCGCGCCAGCCCTTTTACACAGGCCGGCGCCGGGTGGCATTGGCCCGCTGGCGGCGCGAAGCCGCCGTTGGCATCTTGTCTATGTGTGCGACAGAATATTGATGAGCTTGCCGAAAGGGTCGCGCACGAAAAAGCGCCTGACGCCCCAGGGCTCATCGCTCAGCCCATACTCGATGGCAAACCCTGCGGCAACCATGCGTGCAAATGCGGTATCGACGTCATCGACTTCAATCGACAGGTCTGGCACGGCCGTGTTCGAGCCGCCTTGCTTGGCGAAGCTCACTTGAACACTCATCTCGGTTTGCGCACCATACGTCATGATCCAGCCGTGGTCCATCAGCAGGCTCAGGCCCAGCACCTCCTCGTAAAACCTCCGCGCCAGGCCCGGATCTGACACGGGGACATTGGCAACGATACGCTTGACTTGCATATTTTTCCTCCGTGTTAATGATTGAACCATTCAAAGCTCACCCCTGCCATTCCACATCCACAACCGCACCCAGAAGTGGTGGCGAATCGAATTGAAATTCATTCCATGGCAGATAGCCAATTCCACCACCTGCCGGTAGTAGGCAGCCAACTCGCCCTCTCGTCCGCCAAGTTCGGACGTAAGTACCATGGATGGTTCAGACCGTGGAAATGAAGGCGGCTGAAGGCACTGTGTACATGTTGACGTGTCCACGCCTGCATGTCTGTCCGGACCGAAATAGAACTCTTTCTTCAAGAGAAAGCAAAGCTCTACATTCAGCAACGAAACTGGTTTGGCTTCAGTCATCCAAGATTTCATATGGTTGCAATAAAATTAATCTCAAGGGTTCTACGGAAAGGTCCGCTTCTGATGAGATTGCCACTTTTCACGATTACCTCTTTAGTAACAGCCCACGTAGAAGCAAATCCAATGCCGCAACTCCTTTTATCAAGCGCGCATTGCCTTCGTCACCGTCGGCGATCCAGAACGCCGCTTCTGCGAGACTGCCGTAGATCATCGAAGCCAGTGCCTCTGGGCAAGTGTCGGCCACGATGCCTTGATGAATCAGCTCGCGGATAAGCCCTTGCATCGACTCGAGGCAATGACGCTGCGAGTCCGGTGAAGCGCCTCCCAGCACCGCCCTGGCATCGCGTAAAACGATGCGCTGAATTTCCGGCTCCAAGGCCATCTCCAGATAGGCACGGCAGCGATGGCGAAAGCCTTCCCACAGATCGCCAGCGCTGTCGGAGATGCTTTGCAGGCGACCATCCATTTCCGCGTCGATCTGCTCTACCACCGCCAGCAGCAAGCCCTTCTTATCGCCGAAGTGATGATACAGCGCACCACGCGTCAGTCCTGCCTGCGCGGTGAGGTCGTCCATTGACGTATCGGCATAACCGCGCTCGCTGAACACTGTGCGGGCGGTAGCCAGCAACGATGCCCGGGTTTCTTCCATCTCCACACGCGTGCGGCGAACCATTGCTTTCTCCTTACATACATAACGTATGATTGTTTACATACAGTGCGTATGAATATATACTATTCATACGCGATGTATGTATTATCACTGGGACGCGTCTCCGCTGCAAGCATCGCATGCAGGGACCGATATCGATCCCCTTTGGCATCCGCTGCCACTGCATAGCAGCGGTCCGACGCCGCCTTTACCGGCACAAGCCGTTTATCGAATGATCAAATGAAGGATATGCACCATGAGTACGTCCCCCTACGCTGCCGCAGAAACGGCTGTCCGCCACCCGTGGCTGGCGGTCAGCGCTGTCGGCATGGCCACCTTTTCGGTCGTGACGACGGAAATGCTGCCGGTCGGCCTGTTGACGCCGATCGCTGACACCTTGGGCACCTCCACCGGAACCGCCGGGCTGATGATCTCGCTGCCGGCATTGCTGGCGGCCTTGTTCGCGCCGCTGGTCGTGATCGTCTCGGGAAACCTGGACCGGCGCACAATTCTCTGTGGCTTGCTCACTCTATTGTTGCTCGCAAACATAGCCTCGGCTCTGGCGCAGAACATGGCGTGGATGCTGGCGGCACGTGTTCTCGTCGGTTTTTGCATGGGCGGAATCTGGGCCATCGCCGGCGGTCTGGCGTCCCGGCTTGTTCCTGCCCGCTCGATCGGCCTGGCAACGTCGATTATCTTCGGTGGCGTGGCGGCCGCTTCCGTGCTGGGTGTGCCGCTAGGCGCACAAATCGGCGACGTTGCAGGATGGCGCTGGGCCTTCGGCGCCATGGCGCTGTTCAGCGGCCTGGTACTGGTGCTGCATCTGGCTGTCATTCCCGCCCTGCCCGCTGCCGGTTCGACGACCTTGCGCCAATTCGGCAAACAGCTGCACAACCGGCAGTTGCAGGCGGGGCTGCTCCTGACCCTGTTGCTTGTAACCAGCCATTTCACGGCCTTTACCTTCGTGCGCCCGCTGCTGCTGTCGATATCGGGGTTTAATGCGCAATGGCTGGGCACACTGCTGTTTTCCTATGGCTTCGCGGGCATCATTGGCAACTTCCTGGCCGGCGGCGTTGCGGCGCGGCGCGCAGCGCCAACCATCCTAGCCATCGCGGGCGGCCTGCTGCTCACGCCACTGCTGTTTCTGGCTGTCGGCGACTCCAGCATCGCTGGCGGCGTGGTCTTGCTGGCTTGGGGACTGGCCTACGGCGGCGTATCGGTCGGCCTGATGACCTTGATGCTGAAGGCGGCGCCCGGGGCCGTGGAGATCGTCGCCGCGCTGTATGTGGGAGTCTTCAATATCGGCATTGCGCTCGGGGCGTGGGCCGGCGGTCAAGCCGTGGACAGGCTGGGCCTCTCGGCCAACCTCTGGCTTGCCGCAGGTTTCGCCGCTGCTGCTTTGCTGCTGGCTTTTGGCATCAACTTTGTTAATGCCAACAAACAACTTGGCCCTGCACGAGATTGACTCTTGCCGCCATCAGCCATACAAATGCAGCAACACCTGCACGGCGACGATCTTGACGATGGTCATGCTGGGGAAAATCATCGCGTAGCCGAGGTTCGGGCGGTCCGACTTGGCGAGGCGGTTGGCGAACACCAGCACGGCCGGGTTGCCCGTGGCGCCGGCCGCGATACCGAGCAACTCGGGAAACGGCAGGCGCAGGAAGACCTTGCCCAAAATCACCACGAGGGCCACCACCACCAGCACCGTCACGGCACCGAGCGCCAGCATGGGCAAGCCGTCGGCGCCCACCTGCTGCACGAACGGCAAGCCGGAGGCCATGCCGACGGAGGCGAGGAAAATCGTCAAGCCATAGTTGCGCATGACCAAGTTGGCCGACAGCGGCAGGCGCCAGCTGATCTTGCCCACCCTGCCCAGCCGTCCCAGGATCAGCGCCATCACCAGCGGACCGCCGGCCAGGCCCAGGCTGAACGAGCCTATCCACGGCAACGGTATCGGCACCAGGCCCAGCAGCACGCCCAGCACCATGCCCATGCCCAACGAGACATAGCTGAACTCGGCCGTGGCCGTGATGGAATTGCCGAACAGCTTGCGCACGTCGGCCGCATGTTTGGCCGGCGCAATGGCCATCACCCTGTCGCCAAATTCCAGTGTCAGGAAAGGATGGGGCAAGATCATGGCGTCGCCACGGCGGATGAAGGCGATCTGCAGGGGAAAATCCTTCGCCAGGTTCAACTCTCCCAACGGTACGCCGACGATTTCCGCGTCCGAGACGAACACTTCCGTGCCGTCGAACGCGCTGCGGTCCTTCATCAGCCGTCCCGGGTCCAGGTGGCCCAGCGCCGTGCGCGCCGCCTCCACGCCCGCCACCGTGCCCGACACCATCAGCGCGTCGCCCACGCCGAGCACCAGCGAGGGATCGGGCAAGCGGTTCTGGTGACCCTGGCGCACGCCGATCACTTGCACGCCGGCCAGCGGACCGTCGGCCAGTTCGGACAGGGCCGCACCCGCCAGTTTCGCTTCGTCGATGGTAATTTCGGACACGACGATGGGGGCCGGCGGCGGCGTCAGCACGGGTTTTAATATGCGCCCGGCCAGGTACAGGCCCAGCATGGGGCCGACGACGCCGAACGGATACGCGACCGCATAGCCGACGGCCGCGTCGCCATTGCCGTGCGACGCTTCCAGCGCCGCCTGCAAGGCGGCCGTGCTGGTCATGGCGCCGGCAAACACGCCGCTGGCCATGCGCAGCGAGATATCGATCCACTGCCCGCCCCAGACGGAGACAGCCAGGCCGCCCATGACGGCGGCAAAAGCGATCAGATTGTGTTTTTGCCCCGCCCCGCGCAAGCCGGCGAAAAACTGCACGCCGTATTGCACGCCTATGCCATACAGAAACAGCAGCAGGCCGATGGAGCCGACCATGGCCGGCGGCACGGAACCGGGTGCAAATGCGCCCAGCGCCAGCCCCGCGAACAGCACGCCGCCCACGCCCAGCGAAAAGCCGAACACGCTGATGCGCCCCAGCGCATAACCGGCGCCGATGACGAGAAACAGGGCGAGGATGGGCGTGGACTCCAGCGTGTGGCGAAATAATTGAAGCATCGGGCAACCTTGGTCTGGGGAAGGCCTAGTTTAGCATGCACAAAAGCAACACGATGGCGATGATGACAAGCAAGCGTGCGCAGGTTTGCACCTTAAAAACGGGCAAAAAAAAAGCCCGCTGCGGGAGCGGGCTGAATCTAATTCCTGTGAGGAAGTAGAGGAGACAGGTGCAATGATGCCGCATCGCAGCATATCAATCCAATTGCATGTTGTGATGATAGAAATATGCTTTATCAATATCTCGTTCAGGCCGTGCCAAAAATGACGAGTTTTCGATGCGATCGTTGTTCACGCGTCACCAGCACGCGGGCTTGCCCCACGCTTACGCAAACCTGCGGCGCAAACCCCGCTGGCAAGGTCTGCGCATCGCGCGCGATGCGTGGCGGCTCATTGATCACGTCATAATCTGCACGCTTGAAAAACAGGTGCTCGATACCGGCACCGGCGTTTTCCGCTGGCTGCGGCTTGACGACGATGAGCGACCAGTTCTCGTCACCGAGAAACTGCTTTTGCTTCAGGAAGGCGTTGACCCTGTCCGCAGGCGGCGCCGAACCGGACAACTCGTTCTGATACAGCGCCAGCGGACACAGTAGCGTGCCGGGCGGCCACCCCATCTCAGGCAGCGCTGCGACCGTATCCGGCCGCAATAGGGCGAGATGGCGCTCAAGCGGATGCCGCTCGTCCGAGCAGGCGCCCAGCGCCATCAGCGCGAGCATGCCCGCGGCGCGAAACAAAGGCTGCATCAACTTGTCACCTTGTATGTTTATGGTTAAGCAAGCTTATATTAATGTGGTACTTACAGTGCATGCAGATTCGGCCTGACGATGGTTATCACGCGTTCCTTTTGATGCCCACAGCGTGATCCACGTAGCCGTCGGGACGTATGAGCAAGGCATGCGCGCCTGCCGGTGTTACTTGTGAGTCCGCAGGCACAGCTTTGATCGTATCGACCCATCGCATATCGAGCTCAGGCGTGTAGTTGCCACCCTCGCGATCCTCACTGGTCGTCAGTTGCAGCAGTAGCCAATGGCCACTCCGCAAAAAACTGAACAGCGAGGCTTGACCACCGTTATCCAGTTTTAACTGCCAGTCAGGCAGCCGCCGCCCTGTCCAATCGGGCAGCAGCGCCCATCCCTGCGGAACATCGACAACTGAGGTCGGGTATCGAATCCCGTAGCCGGACAAGTCATGCGCAAGCACTGCATTAAGAGCGGGAATTTTCATCAGCTCACTGAACGTCTCTCGCAGCGCCTGTCCCGGAGCATCAAACGAATTCATCATTAGTGCACTTTGCGCCAAGGTATTTTGGTACAGCGCGGCACCAACGGCATGACGCTCTTTGTGGTAGCTGTCTAGCAGCGACTCTGGCGCATGTCCGTTCACTACGCCCGCCAGCTTCCAGCCCAAGTTCATCGCGTCCTGCATGCCCACGTTCATACCCTGGCCGCCCGCAGGAAGGTGGATATGTGCGGCATCACCGACCAGCAGGATTCGATCTTTGCGGTAGACACTCGCCAGGCGGGTTTCATTCGAGAAGCGTGATAGCCACGTCGGTGCATGCAGACCAAAGTCCTGTCCCGCCACCCGTGTGGTCGAATCAGACAACTCTTCGAGCGTGACGGGCGTGGTCGCAGGCACATCAACTCGGCCGGTATCGATCACGATGACGCGGAACATACCACGACCTAAGGGAACGATCATTAATCCACCTGCCGCGTTGCCTACACTGAATCCCGGCGTAGACGGCGGTGCGCTCAGACGAACGTCGCCAAGCATGACAGTCTTCGTAGCCGGCAGACCATGGAAGGCGATGCCTGCGTGCTGGCGAACCAGACTGCGCGCGCCGTCTGCACCGACCACGTAGCTGCCAGAAATATCGAAAGGGGTGCTGTGCTGTTGCCCCATCACGGAAATGCCATCGGCCGTTTCGACAATGCGCTCCACCGTAGCATTCCTGCGCAATTCAACCCCTAGCTCAAGCGCCCATGTCTCCAGCAGTTGCTCGGTCACGCTCTGTGGGATGAACAGTGTGTAAGGATAGGTGGTGTCGATCACCGAAAAATCAAGTCGCGTCTTCAATCCCGCAAAATGCCCGCTGGGAATCTTTATGCCGTTCGCCAGAAAGCGCTCAGCCACGCCACGTTGGGCCAGCATCTCCACCGTCCTGCCGTGCATGGTTAGCGCGCGCGACTGCGCTATTGGCGCGTCACGGCGCTCTAGTACTGTGACGCGTATTCCTGCCAACCGCAATTCGCATGCCAGAGTTAAACCTACAGGGCCTGCACCTACTACGATCACATCCACATTTTCATTTTTCATTTGCACCTCAATCTAACATCGTTAGTTAAAAAATTTATGTTAATCTAACGTCGTTAGCCTGTCAAACAAGAAGTTTATGAAGATCCAACGTAAAGCCGTAATTGCCACCGCTTTGAACCTGCTGGACGAGGTAGGTATAGAGGGTCTTACAATGCGCCGTCTTGCCCAGGAACTGGACATCAAAGCAGCATCACTGTATTGGCACTTCGCCAATAAGCAGGCTTTGATGAATGGCATAGCCGACGCTTTGATTGAAGGGGTCGCGCATGGGCATCCGGACGAACTGTCCCCCTCGACTGCTTGGTTCAATGCGGTCAGCGTGACCGCACATGAGATTCGAAATGCGCTGCGCAAGCGGCGGGACGGTGCACGCGTATATGCTGGCACCTACGTCATCACCGACAACACACTTCGCGTTGCCGAGGCGTTGATCGGCCCTTTGTGTGAGGCTGGGGCCTCCACTCGGTTGGCGTCTTGGGGTGCCTTCAGCATCATCTATTACGTAATGGGCTTCGTGATGGAAGAGCAACCGCTGGCTGACCCTAGTGAAATATCGCTGGCCATCGCAACTCACCGTGACCAGTTTGAAGCTCTGGCGGCTAAGGGCTATCCACATGTTTTGGCAGCGGCAGCGGATTTATTCAACCCGGATTTTGATGCGCGATTTGACGCTGGCCTCGATCTGCTTATCACCGGCCTTCGCATGAGGATCGCAGAAAGTTCCCATGCTTGAACTAATTATTAACTTTTTTACTTCACACTTGCTCCGCGAACTTATGTCATACCCTTTGGAGGGTTATAGGTCGAGGAACACGATTTTTCTTCAAGGATTTATACTAAGCGAGCGAGCTGCATTGATTCTCACGTATTGCACGGCATGTCGCCCGGTCGAGCGATGCAGTATCTGGAGCCCTGGAATTCCTCGCCGTGGCGTTTTCAATACGAGGTGACGTATTAGCCACATCACGCGTTTTAAAGTCTGCTTTCGGCCGAAGCGGAAATTGCCTCTGAGGTATTGTCCGTACAGGTAAACCCATGCGAGGCGCCGCATCGAGACGATTTTCATGCCTCACATGGGTTGGTACGGAACCTTCGAGACATTGGCGCCCGATTGTCTAGACCCAAACGAGACGATGTCCATGGCCTTCGGGTGCTTGAACTTAAGCGATGCGGCCGTGGCAGCCCGCGCGATAAGGCGCAAGGGCAAAAAAAAGCCCGCTGCGGGAGCGGGCTGAATCTAATTCCTGTGAGGAAGTAGAGGAGACAGGTGCAATGATGCCGCATCGCAGCATAGCTATCCAATTGTATGTTGTGATGACAGAAATACGATTGCTCTATATCTCAGCCATAGGGGCCTCCCCCTGCCCCTGCGATTCCTATGCCACGTTGTCGGCACGCAAGGTTTTCGCTGCCGCCACCATGTTGGCCAGCGCGGGAATCACTTCTTTCCAGCCGCGCGTTTTGAGTCCGCAATCGGGGTTGACCCACAGGCGCTGCGCGGGAATGCGTTCGGCCGCCTTGCGCATCAGATTCACCATCTGTTCCTGGCTCGGAATATTGGGCGAGTGAATGTCGTAGACGCCGGGGCCGATGTCATTCGGATAATTGAACTCGTCAAAGGCGTCGAGCAATTCCATGTCGGAGCGCGAAGTTTCGATCGTGATGACGTCCGCATCCATGCCGGCGATCTGCGCGATGATGTCGTTGAATTCCGAATAGCACATATGCGTGTGGATCTGCGTTTCATCGGTCACGCCATTGGCCGTGATGCGGAACGATTCCACGGCCCAGCGTAGATACTCGGCCCAGTGCGACTTGCGCAGTGGCAAACCTTCGCGCAAGGCCGCCTCGTCGATCTGGATCACGCGGATGCCGGCCCGCTCCAGGTCCTGCACTTCGGCACGCATGGCCAGCGCCAGCTGGTGGCACGAGACGGAACGGGGCTGGTCGTCGCGCACGAAGGACCAGTTCAGGATGGTGACGGGCCCCGTCAGCATGCCTTTCATCGGCTTGTCCGTCAGCGACTGGGCGTAGGTGCTCCACTCGACCGTCATGGCGCGGGGGCGGCTGATGTCGCCAAACAAAATGGGCGGCTTGACGCAGCGCGAACCATACGATTGCACCCAGCCGAACTGGCTGAAGGCATAGCCGTCGAGCTGTTCGCCAAAGTATTCCACCATGTCATTGCGTTCCGCTTCGCCGTGCACGAACACGTCCAGGCCCAGGGTTTCCTGTTCCCTGACGCAACGGGCGATTTCCCCCTGCATCAGCTTTTTGTAGCTGGCTTCGTCCAGTTGGCCGTTGCGGAACTGGCTGCGCGTCTGGCGGATTTCCGCCGTCTGCGGGAAGGAGCCGATGGTCGTCGTCGGATACAGCGGCAGTTGCAGCAGCGCAGCTTGCTTGACGGCACGCTCGGCATAGCCGCTCAGGCGCTGGCCCAACGTCGCATCGATGCGCGCCAGGGCCGCTTTCACGTGCGGATTGTGCACGCGGGTCGACTGGCGGCGCGCTTGCACGGCCACAAGATTAGCATCGAGTGCCGCCTGCACGGAGGCGCGGCCCTGGTTCAGGGCGCCGGCGATGGTGTGCACTTCATCAAGCTTCTGGCGGGCAAAGGCCAGCCAGGACCGGATATCGTCATCGAGCTTTTGCTCGCTGTCCAGGTCGACAGGCACGTGCAGCAGCGAGCACGACGGGGCGATCCACAGGCGCGATTGCAGGCTGGCGTGCACGGGTTCCAGCCACGCCAGCACTTGCGTCAAATCCGTCTTCCAGATATTGCGGCCATTCACCACGCCCAGCGACAGCACGCTGGTGGCGGGCAATTGGGCGATCACTTGCTCCACTTCATCGCGGGCGTTGACGGCATCGAGGTGCAAGCCTTGCACGGGCAGCTTGCACGCCAGCGGCAAATTGTCTTGCAGCTTGCCGAAATACGTGGCCAGCAACAGTTTGACGTGCTTGACCTTGCTCAAGGCATCATAGGCCGTGACGAGGGCCTGCTGCCACGCGCCGTCGAGTTCCGTGACGAGTATCGGCTCATCGATCTGCACCCATTCCACGCCTTGCGCGGCCAGTTCCTGCAGCAATTGCACGTAGACGGGCAGCAAGCCTTGCAGCAGCGCCAGCTTGTCGGAATCATCCTTGGCCTTACCCAGCCACAAATAGGTGACGGGGCCGATCAGCACGGGTTTGGCTTTCACGCCGAGCTGGCGCGCTTGCGCCAGTTGCCGCAACAGGCGGCTGCTGTCTAGCTTGAATTGCGTCTCGGCCGAAAATTCCGGCACGATGTAGTGATAGTTGGTGTCGAACCATTTCGTCATTTCACCGGCGTGGACGCAGCTGCAATCGCTGTCGCTGGCCGAGCGGCCTCGGGCCACGCGGAAATAGTTGTCGAGCGCGGCGCCTTCCAGGCCGCGCACGCGCTGCGGCAGGTTGCCCAGCATAAAACTCAGGTCCAGCACCTGGTCATAAAAGGAAAAGTCGCCCACGGGCGCGAAGTCCAGCGCGCGCTGGTCTTGCCAGTGACGCTGGCGCAACTCAGCGCCCTGGCCTTCCAGCGCGTCCAGGCTGCTTTGGCCCTTCCAGTAGTCTTCCAGGGCGAATTTCAGTTCGCGTTTGGCGCCGATGCGCGGGTAGCCCAAATTGTGTGTCGTGACGGTCATGGCGGTTGCCTCCCAGTGAAGTGTGGGGTCATCATAGAGGCTTTCATCCATGAAAAATAATGGTAAAACTTCATACATCCATTATTAATATTCATGCATTAGCATGCTGAACGTATTCACGAGGCCGCGCCGCGCGGGGGCGGGCGCCTCGTTCGCCGCGCGTGCCGGCCGGTGCCCAGGACCAAAACGACAGGCAAAAAAAAAGCCCGCTGCGGGAGCGGGCTGAATCTATTTCCTTGGAGGAAGATAGAGGAGACAGATGAATGATGCCGCGTTGCAGCATATAAAACCACTTTATATTCGTGATGTCAGAAATACGCAGCAGTGATATTAGGGGCAACAGACAATTCCATGCGGAAACTTTTATGCTGTCGCTTCCGTCTTTCCGTCGCTGGAACGCAACATATTCTTGATGCCGCGCAAGGCTTGCCGCACGCGGGCCTCGTTTTCGATCAGGGCAAAGCGCACGTATTCATCGCCGTACTCGCCGAAACCGATGCCGGGCGACACGCTCACCTTGGCCTTTTGCAGCAGCAGCTTGGCAAATTCCAGCGAGCCCAGGTGACGGTAGGCTTCCGGGATATGCGCCCAGATATACATCGAGGCCTTCGGCTTTTCCACCATCCAGCCTGCTTCATGCAAACCTTTCACCAGCACGTCGCGGCGGCGCTGGTACTGCGCGCAGATTTCCGTCACGCAGCTCTGGTCGCCTTCCAGCGCGGCAATGGCCGCCACTTGCACGGGCGTAAAACTGCCATAGTCGTGGTAACTCTTGATGCGCGCCAGGGCCGCCACCAGTTCCGCATTGCCCACCATGAAGCCGATGCGCCAGCCCGCCATGTTGTAGCTTTTCGACATGGTGAAGAACTCGACGGCCACGTCGCGCGCCCCGGGCACCTGCATGATGGACGGCGCCTTCCAGCCATCGAAGGTGATGTCGGCGTACGCCAGGTCGTGCACAACGAGGATATTGTGCTGCTTCGCCAGCGCGACGACGCGCTCGAAAAACTCCAGTTCCACGCATTGCGCCGTGGGGTTGGACGGGAAACCCAGCACCATCATCTTAGGCTTCGGGTAGCTTTCGCGGATCGCGCGTTCCAGTTCGGCAAAGAAGTCCACGCCCGGCCCCATGCGCACGGAACGGATATCGGCGCCCGCGATGACGGCGCCCCAGATGTGGATCGGGTAGCTGGGGTTCGGCACCAGCACCGTGTCGCCCCGGTCCAGGGTCGCCAGCATCAAATGGGCCAGGCCCTCTTTCGAGCCGATGGTGACGATGGCTTCGCTGTCCGGGTCGATGTCGACCTCGTAGCGCTTCTTGTACCAGTGTGCAATCGCGCGGCGCAGCCGCGGAATGCCCTTGGACGCGGAATAGCCATGCGTGTCGGGGCGTTTCACCGTTTCGACCAGCTTGTCCACGATGTGGGCCGGCGTGGCGCCATCGGGATTACCCATCGACATGTCGATGATGTCCTCGCCACGGCGGCGCGCGGCCATCTTGAGTTCGGCGGTGATGTTGAAAACGTAGGGGGGAAGACGATTGATGCGCGAAAAGCTGCGCGGAGCTTGGCTGTCGGTCATGGTATCTCTATACGTAAGCGCCCGGATCCGTCCGAGCGACGTTGGTGCAATGAGTGCGCCTGCAACGATACTAACCCGGTTTATCCAGCACTGGCAAGGGTGCTGCAGAGTCGTTACAATGCAGGCTGATCGAAAATGAGCGCACCGGTTGGTAACCCGGTAAGTGCCCGGCACAGTCCGGCATGCTCCCGCCCACGCGGACCCACGGCGCTGACCCTTGGCTGTTACACCAGCCGGGGAGGTGTTCTGGTTCGTGCATTTTCCCGCCGCGCCATCCCTCCCCTGCTTTGATTAGGAATATAAAACGGATGGCAACACACGACACCGCAGTAACTGGCATGACCCTGGACCGCGCCGGCATCGAGCAGCAACTGGCCCTGCCGGTGCGCCACTTCATCGATTGCGCCTTCGATGGCGAAGACCTGTCGCGCCTCGACTTGCAGGGCTGTACGTTTGAACGCTGCACCTTTGCCGACACCAGCTTGTTCGCCAGCAAACTCGCGCGCAGCACCTGGCGCCGCTGCCGCGCCGGCAGCGCCGATTTCGAATCCGTCGACGCCGTCGACGCGAATTTCGAAGGCTGCGACCTGAACAACACGAAATGGCGGCGCGCCAAGCTGGCATCGGTCACCTACCGGGGCTGCAAGCTGACGGGCGCCTCGTTCGAGGAAGCGGCCCACCTGGGCTTGACCTTCGAAGACAGCCTGCTGGTGGGCGCCGACCTGCGCGGCTTTTCGTTCCGCAAGGCGATACTCAAACAGCTCGATTTTTCCGACGCCTACCTGGCCGGCTGCGACTTCCGCGACGCCGTTTTCGAAGGGGGCAGCTTGCGCAACGCCACCATCAAGCTGGCGAAGTTCCAGGGCGCGGACTTGCGCGGCGCCGATATCGACGGTTTCAAACTGAGCGAAGCTGCGCTGCTGAAAGGCGCTGTCATCACGCATGCGCAGGCGGCCAACTTCATGCGGGCGCTGGACCTGGTGGTGGTGTAAGCCTTGCCCCACAGCCGTTCTTCACAGCAAGCTTGCGGTAAAAGCGGGTTGCCGCAACCAAGGGTTCAGGGCTGGTGGCATTTTCCATGTCCATCGCCCACGCTGCGTCGCTCGCCAGTGGTTTTTCAGGCCCACACAATTTCTCACGCCACGCGATTCACCGCAGTCCATGCCAAATAATGCGTGCTATATTCCGCACGCAGGTTTCCATTTAAACATCCGCCGACGATACTGCCCAATAACAATGATGAAGATAATAAAAATAATCTTATTCATACTGCTGTGCATCCTGACATCCATCACTATTCCGCCAGCCGGAATAATCTTTAGTTTCATGGCGCTGCGTGAAAACAAGGAGAGCATCAGAAGATTCATCGTCAAGATATCACCCGACACCGAAAAAATCATCCCTGCGCTGATCGAAAGATATAACGATCCCAAGACCATTCTTTCACTTGTTATTTTTTCCATTGCCACGATAGGCGGCCTGATCCTCCTGATCTCGCACCTGCATATCCAGGAAACAGAGGATTATGTAAATTACATCCTCGAACAGGTGGCGCTCACAGGCATTCTCGTCGTTGGGGTGTCAGGCATTGCATGGGTACTCTTTTCGCTGAATTCCGTTTTTGCAAGCCTGCTGGCAAAAGTGGGGGTTTCCCTGGCGGTGTCTGCCTGCGTGATTTTTTCGCGCCTGAGCGCTGTCGATTTTTTTGCGGCCAATTTTCCTTTTCCGCCGTCCTACCTGCCCTTTTCGTTTGGCCTCGCCACCCTGATATTTGCCTTCTCGTTCAGCGCCTTTGCCTATGCTGTGCTGGCAATCATTTTTGAGGTCATTTTCCTGTTGTTCTTGTTTATTTTCGATTTCAAGACCAATAAAAAAACCACTTACTTCCTCTTTGCAATCTCCATTGCTGGCTTTATCGGAAGTTATTCGGCGGCCCAGGCCATGATCCAGGGCATATCAAACAAGGGGCCACTGTTCATGATCAAGGCCGCTGAACGGTATGACTTCACTACCAATCATATGTGCCAGGTGCAGGAGGGCGAAACTGTCCTCTTCATTGACAATGTAGCGGATCGCGCGATTGCAGCGACTTTCCCGCCGCCCCCGCAAGGCGAAAAAATTTCCCCTCGAAATATCTCTGACGCCACATTAAAAAGCTATCTGCCGACACATTTCCGCACCGTGCATTGCAACCAGCTAGCCGAAGCACAAAAGGAAGCTGGCTGGTGCGGCAGTCCCCAACGTTATGGCTATTGTGATGCCGATGGCAAACTGCGCAAATAAAGAGGCAAAAAAAAGCCCGCTATGTAAGCGGGCTGAATCTATTTCCTTGGAGGAGATAGAGGAGACAAGTGCATCTTGCGGCATCGCGGCATATCACGCCACTTTATATTCATGATGATAGAAATATCCATCAGTGATAATGAGATGCCATCAGGGTTTCAAGCCGTGCGGCGCGTGCCCAAGGGTAAAAATTCTGCCAGCCACACCAGCAGGGCCAGGCCCGGAAACGCCATGCCGGTCAGCAAGGTTGCCTGCCAGCCATAGCTGGCATACACCCAGGCGCCGACGGCCGAGCCGGCCGCGCCGCCGGCGAAGAACAGCGCGAAATACAGGCCGTTCAAACGGCCCCGCACTTCCGCGCCCAGGCTGAAGATGGCGCGCTGGCCCAGTACCAGGTTGGCCGCCACGCCCATGTCGAGCACGATGGATGCCACCACCAGCAAGCCCAGCGCCACATGTGTCGATTCCGGGGCGAACATGGGTAAGGCAAACGCGGCGATGCCCAGCGCCAGCGCAGCAGCCGTGGCGGGCAAAGTGTGGCCAGCATCGGCCAGGCGGCCCGCGATGGGCGAGGCGACGGCACCCGCCATGCCCACCAGGGCAAAGATGGCGATGCCCGTTTGCGACAGGCCGAACGCGGGGCTGGCCAGCACCAGCGGCGTGACGGTCCAGAACAGGCTGAAGGCGCCAAACAAACCCGCGTGATAGGCGGCGCGGCGGCGCAGCACGGGCGTGCCCAGCAGCAAGTGCCACAGTGAGGCCATCAGGGCTGGATATTTCATGCTCGACACGGGTTGGCGCACGGGCAAGGCGCGGCGCAGCACCAGCGCCAGCAATACCATCAGCACGGCGGCGCCGCCAAACACCACGTGCCAGCTGGCGTGCGCGGCCACCAGCGACGCCACAGGACGGGCCAGCATGATGCCCAGCAACAAGCCGCTGACCACCTTGCCCACGGTTTGCCCCCGCGTCGCTTCCTGCGACAGGTGGGCGGCAAACGGCACGATCACTTGCGCCGCCACGGAACCGAGGCCGATGGCCAGGGCGGCGGCCAGGAAGACGATGGCGCCCGTGGAGAGGGCCGCCACCACAAGGGCCGTGGCCGTCACCAGCAAGGCCGTGACGATCAGGCGGCGGTTTTCCAGCAAGTCGCCCAGGGGCACGACAAACAGCAGGCCCAGGGTATAGCCGACTTGCGTCAGCGTGACGATCAGCCCGGCCGCCTTGGCGGACAGGCCCGTCGACGCGCTGATGGGGCCGACGAGGGTTTGCGCGTAATACAGATTGGCGACGATGAGGCCGGAAGCGATGGCCAGCAACAGCACCATGGCCGGTGCAATGTCGTGGGGAGCGGAAGGTGAGGCCTTGTTCATGTTGTTTCCTCGGTTCGATAGGGATGTCGCCATTCTAGGGAAAACTATGGCAAAGATAATCAGGGCATAATCCACTTATACTTTTCACATAAAATGAACAATGAGAATGGAAGATATCCTATGGACAAGATCAAGGCCATGCAAACCTTCGTGCGCATAGTCGAAGCCAACAGCTTTTCCAAGGCGGCCGAGACCCTGAATTTGCCCCGTGCCGCGCTGACGGCCACCCTGCAAAAGCTGGAAGCCTACCTGGGCACGCAATTGCTGCAGCGAACCACGCGCCGCTTGTCGCTGACGCCGGAAGGGGCCGAATACTTTCGCCATTGCATTGATATTTTGAAAGCCGTCGACACGGCGGAACTGGCATTTCGTGGTCCCGACGCGACAAAACCGCGCGGCTTGCTGCGCATCAACCTGCCCAGTACGGTGGGCCGCAGGTTGGTCGTGCCGCATATCGCGCACTTCCACGCCGCCTGGCCGGACGTGCAATTGCAGCTGAGCCTGACGGATCGCCTGGTCGACCTGACGCAGGAAGGCATCGATTGCGCCTTGCGCGTGGGCACCTTGCAGGATTCCGCGTTCATCGGCAAGCAGGTCGGCCTGATGCACTTCGTTACGTGCGCTGCGCCCGCCTACCTGGCGCGGCACGGCACGCCGCAGACCCTGGCCGACCTGGCCACGCACCAGGGCATCATGCATTACTCGGGCCGCACGGGACGCGCCTTCGACTGGGATTTCCAGCAAGGCAAGGAAGTGCTGCGCGTACAGATGGCCGGCCCCATCGCCGTCAACGATGCGGACGCCAGCGTCGATTGCGCGCTGCAAGGCCTGGGACTGGCGCAGGCGGCCGTGTACCAGGTACGCCAGCATCTCGACAGCGGCGCCCTGGTGGCCGTGCTGGCCGATCATCCGCCTACGCCGATGCCCATGTCGCTGCTGACGCCGCAAGGCCGCCTGGCCACGCCCAAGCTGCAGGCGTTTGCTGGCTGGATCACGGCCCTGCTGGCGGCCCAGCCCGACGTGCAAGCGCCCACGCACAGAATCTGAGGCAAAAAAAAGCCCGCTGCGAGAGCGGGCTGAATCTATTTTCTTGGAGGAGAATAGAGGAGACAAGTGCATTATGCTGCATCGCGGCATATCGATCCAATTGATTGTTGGAATGATAGAAATACGCCAAACGGATAACTGATCGGGGCGAAAAAAAACCGGCTCCGCAAGGAACCGGTTTTCTAGTGCATGAAAGCCTTACTTCGCTGCCGTCACCGGCGTCGCCTTGCCATCCGCGCCATATGGCAAGACCTTGGCCGCCATGCGGGTATCGGCCTTGATCAGCGCCACTTCGTCGGCCAGGATGCGCGCCGCTTCGTTCAGCAGCACGTCCTTGGCGCTCTTGGCGGCCGTTTCGGCGTCCAGTTCCGCACTCAGCGCGCGCTCGTCGCCCTGCAAGCCGTCGTCGGTGCGCAAGGCGCCCTTCACGGCGGCAATCTGCTTGGCCGTCTTGTTGGCCGCCTTCGCGCCCTTCAGCACGTCTTTCGGATCGGGAATCACCACCAGGTCGTCGGCAGGATTCGAAATCTGCGCGATCAGGCGTTTTTCACGGGCCTTGGCGCGCGCTTCCTGGGCATCGCGCTCCTTGCGGCGCACGGTTTCATTGAGCGAAATCTGGTTTTCCTTGCGCTGCTTGACGACGAGAGCGATGTCATCGAGCAAGTACTGGAAATCCTTGTCCTTGGCCACGCGCGCTTCATGCTTCTTGTCCAGCAGCGGCACGATATCCTTCAGGTCGCCCGTCGGCATGTACGGCGCCGGCTTGATGGCCACCCATGGCAGGGCATTGTCATAGCTCGATTCACCGAAATTTTCCGTGTCCGACATGGCCGGCAGCTTGATGTCGGGCGTGACGCCGCGCAACTGCGTGGTGCCGCCGTTGATGCGGAAGAACTGGGCGATGGTCATTTTCAGCTCGCCGAAACGGGCTTTCTCGCTGCCGCCGAAACGGTCGAGGTTGAACAGGGTCTGCACGGTGCCCTTGCCGAAGCTGCCTTCGCCGATGATGACGCCTCGGCCGTAATCTTGCACGGCGGCGGCGAAAATTTCGGAAGCGGAGGCGGAGCCGCGGTTGATCAGCACGCCCATCGGGCCATCCCAGGCCAGGCCGGAATTGGTGTCGCTTTCCACGTCGACCTTGCCTTCGGCATTGCGCTGCATCACGACCGGGCCCTTGTCGATGAACAGGCCCGTCAGTTCGACGGCTTCGTTCAGCGAACCGCCGCCGTTGTTGCGCAAGTCGATCAGGACGTTGTCGACCTTGTCCTTCTTCAACTCGGCCAGCAAACGGCTGACGTCGCGCGTCGCGCTTTTAAAGTCCTTGTCGCCACGGCGGCGCGCTTCGAAGTCCTGGTAGAACGTCGGCAGGGCGATGACGCCGATGCGGCGCTTGACGCCGTTCTCGCGCACTTCGATGATCGATTTCTTCGCCGCCTGCTCTTCCATGCTGATTTTCTTGCGCACCAGCGGCAAGACGACGTGCTTGGCATCGGGGCCGGCATCGGCCGGCAGGATGTCGAGGCGCACGACGGAATCCTTGGCGCCGCGGATCAGCTGCACCACGTCGTCGATGCGCATGCCCAGCACTTCGGTGATGGGGCCGCTTTCGCCCTGCCCCACGCCGACGATGCGGTCGCCCACTTTCAGCTTGCCCGACAGGCCGGCCGGGCTGCCTGGCACCACTTCGCGCACCACCGTGTATTCGTCGCGCGTCTGCAGCACGGCGCCGATGCCTTCGAGCGACAGGCGCATGGCGATGTCGAAGTTATCCGAAGCGCGCGGGCCCAGGTAATTGGTGTGCGGCTCGATCGACATGGCGTACGAATTCATAAAGATCTGGAACACGTCTTCGCTGTTGAGCTTGCGCGAACGGGTCGTGTAGCTTTCATAGCGCTTGTCCAGCGTCTCGCGGATGGCCTTGTCTTCCTTGCCCGCCAGTTTCAGGCGCAGCCAGTCGTTCTTGACGCGCTTGCGCCACAGGTCGCGCACTTCCTCGTCGTTCTTCGGCCAGGCGGCCTTTTCGCGGTCGAGCTGGTAGCTCTCGTCGGCGGTAAAGTCGAACTTGGTTTTCAGCAATTCACGCGCATACGCCATGCGCTCGTCGAAACGCTGCTGGTACAGGTTGTAGATGGCAAACGGCGCCGTCAGGTCTTCATTGATGATGGCGTCGTCGAGCTTGGTGCGCAA
The DNA here is from genome assembly GCF_058796955.1 of Janthinobacterium sp. GW823-FHT03B06. Lineage (NCBI taxonomy): Bacteria > Pseudomonadati > Pseudomonadota > Betaproteobacteria > Burkholderiales > Oxalobacteraceae > Janthinobacterium > Janthinobacterium sp. GW823-FHT03B06. The sequence goes on along the minus strand of NZ_JBXAJE010000001.1, from coordinate 213,160 downwards.
GGGAGCGAAGCGGTCGATGTCGGCCTGCACGAAGAACAGTTTTTCTGCGTCCAGGGATTTGAAATAGCGGTCGAAGATTTTCTCCGACATGGCGTCGTCGAGCGGCATGGCCTTGTAATGGACGCGCGTCAATACGCGCGATGCCCACAAGGCGGCCTGCGTTTGCTGGGCCAGCGGCTTCATGGTGAGCGGAGGAGCGGCGCTCTTGTCCGTCTGGGCTGCGCCAGCGTGGGCTGACAGGGCGAGCACCAGGGTGACCAGCATCATTTGCTTCTTCATCGGCTTCTCCGAAAATTTAGTTAAATCAATTCCAGGCGGCGCAGAGATGCATGCGCCAGCCAGCAAGACAGTAAGGGGATACACGACTGGTCTGCATATTATTCTACAGGATACGGCCTGGCAGTCTCCCAAGGAAGATCAGTTTCTTCCTGGAAGCTTAAACGCGGATTAAAGGCGGCGTCTCAAGAGAAACATTCGTGAGAAAAATCGCATCATTCAGCAGCGATGAATATCAACATGCGCCACTGGAATGAAAAAAGTCAATAGATTGAAGCGGCAATCCTTGATCTCAATGATGTTTTTATGTGAAAAAGTGATTCCTGCGGGAAACACTTAGTAACAAATGGCAAGCAACATGCTATCATCGCGCCCTGAAATACAGCTTGCCTGCGCGCCGCTCCCACAGCCGGCGCGCTTTCGTTTCAACAGTGTCCCCACCAGATCCCCTCCCCGCGTGTCATGTCATGACCTGGAATGGCCGAGCTGATTACCCTTTGCCAGACTCACACTATGCCTACAATTTCCTTCTCCCCCCGCCATTGGAGTGTCGGCGGCAAGATTACCGTCTTCACGTTTGCCCTCGTCAGCCTGATCCTCGCCAGCCTGACTGCCTTGATGAGTATCAATACCTCGCGCGTGCTGGAACAGCGTGCCGAAGCGGCCGTCACCAGCGAACTCAATAGCGTCATGACGACCACGCAAGTCTTCCATACGGCCATGGTCAACGAAGCGGCCAGCTTTGCGCGCCTGTTCGCGGCCGAATTTCCCGGCCCGTTCACCGTCGACGCGGGCGCCATGGTGGCCGTGGCCGGCAAGGCCACGCCGGCCCTGGCCAACGGCGGCAAGGTGCTCAACCTCGATACGGCCCTGGTCGACCGCTACACGGCGCAGACGGGCGTGATCGCCACCATCTTTGCCGCCAACGGCGATGAATTCGTGCGCATCAGCACGTCGCTGAAAAAGCAGGATGGCGAACGCGCCATCGGCACCCAGCTCGACCACAACCACCCCAGCTACGCGCCGCTGCGTGCGGGCCAGCGTTTCGTCGGCATGGCCACCTTGTTTGGCAAGCAATACATTACGCAATACGACCCCGTGCGCGACGCGGCAGGCAAAGTGGTGGGCGTGCTGTTCATCGGCCTCGATATCAGCAAGAATCTGGCCATGCTGAAAGAGAAGATTCGCCAGGTCAAGATCGGCCAGACGGGCTACATCTACATCGTCGACACGGCTCCCGGCGCCAATTACGGCCACCTGGTGCTGCACCCGAACAGCGAAGGCAAGAGCGCGCTCGAATTCAAGGCCAGCGACGGCCGGATGTTCATCCAGGAAATGCTGGCGCAAAAAGACGGCGCCATGCGCTATACGTGGACGGCGCCCGGCGAAACGGCTGCCAGCGCGCGCGAAAAACAGTTGTACTACCGTCAATTCAAGGATTGGCAATGGATCATCGCGGGCGGCACGTTCACGGACGAAATCACCTTGGAAGCGCGCCAGCTGCGCAACCAGCTGGCCATTTCCGGCTTCGTCGCCCTGCTCGTCTTCGCCCTGCTGCTGTACTGGCTGGTGCGCACCCTCGTCTCGCGCCCGCTGGCCGCCGCCGAAACGGCCGCTGCGCAAATCGCCGCCGGCGACCTGACGGTGCACCTCGATACGACCAGCCTGGACGAGATCGGCCGCCTGCTGCGCGCCATGAACCGCATCAGCGACAACCTGTCGCAAGTGGTCGGCAACGTGCGCGGCAGCGCCGGGCAAATCGCCACGGCGTCCGGTGAAATCGCCAGCGGCAACCTGGATTTGTCGAGCCGCACGGAACAGCAAGCCAGTTCGCTGGAAGAAACAGCCGCCTCGATGGAGGAACTGAGCTCCACCGTGCGCCAGAACGTCGATCACGCGCAGCAAGCGAGCAAACTGGCGCATGAATCGTCGAGCCTGGCAGCCGAAGGCGGCGCCGCCGTGGCGCAGGTGGCCAGCACCATGGACGCCATCCGCAGCTCATCTGGCAAGATCGCCGACATCATCGGCGTCATCGACGGCATCGCCTTCCAGACGAATATCCTGGCCTTGAACGCGGCCGTGGAAGCGGCCCGCGCCGGCGAACAGGGACGGGGTTTCGCCGTCGTCGCCACCGAGGTGCGCACGCTGGCACAGCGTTCGACGGCCGCCGCGAAAGACATCAAGGACCTGATCCAGGCATCGGCCGGCACGGTGGACCTGGGCCACGCCCAGGTGAGCCAGGCCAGCGCCACCATGGACACCGTGGTGGCCAGCGTCCAGCAAGTGAGCACCATCATGGCCGAGATCGCGCAGGCGAGCGAAGAGCAGCGCAGCGGCATCGAGCAGGTCAACCAGGCCATCGCCCAGATGGACCAGGTGACCCAGCAGAATGCGGCCCTGGTGGAAGAAGCGGCCGCGGCCGCCGACGCCCTGCAGGAGCAGGCGCATGAGCTGAACCAGGTGGTGAGCGTGTTCAAGCTGTAAAAGCGGGCGCGGTGCTAAGATGGCGCATACCACCTTGCCAGGAGACACGATGCACGACGACTATGTTTTGATTGCCCGGCTGATGATCCCCACAGATGCGCACGTCATCCGCGGCTGCCTGGCAGCGGCCGGCATCGACGTGCTGCTGACGGATGACCAGCACATGCAGGCCGACATGCTGCTGGCAGCCGCCATCGGCGGCGCCCGCGTCATGGTGCGCGAACACGACGTGGCGCGCGCCAAGGACATCCTCGCCGCGTTCGAACGGGGCGATCTGGCGCTGTCCGACGATGCGGACGTGGGCGTGCCCGTCGCCGAATAAGGAATTAGCTTAGGAGTAGAAACAGCGCCCGCAAGCCTGGCGGTAACTCTCGTTGCCGCCTATGCTGATCTGCTCGCCTTCCTTGATGCGGCGGCCCTGCTCGTCCACGCGGATGTTCATCGTGGCCTTCTTGCCGCAAGTACAAATATTCTTCAATTCCTCGATATCATCGGCCAGCGCCAGCAAATAGGCCGAGCCGGGGAACGGTTCGCCCTTGAAATCCGTGCGCAAGCCGTAACAGATGACAGGCACGCCCTTCACTTGCGCCAGCTGGTGCAATTGCTGCACCTGGGCCGTGCTGAGAAATTGCGCTTCGTCAACCAGCAGGCAGGCCACCTGGGGAATATCGTCGAGGAAATTCGTGTCGGCATGGAAGATATCGACCTGGCGCTGCGGGCCCAGGCGCGAGGTGACCCGGCCCACGCCATAGCGGCTGTCGATGGCGGCCGTGTACAGGCGCACCTGCTGGCCCTGCTCTTCATAGTTGTGCGCGACCTGCAACAAGGCCGTCGACTTGCCCGCGTTCATCGCGGAATACCGGAAATAAAGTTTTGCCACCGCCGCCTGCCCTGTCTGGTTGATTTTCAATACTATTTAGTATCTTTTCGAGGCGTGATTATAAATCGCAATGGCGGGCTTGCGGCAGCTTAATAGTCCTGCCTGTGGTGCGGCAAGCGGGCGAAAAACGGCGCATACTCGCATCGCGCACCTTGCCGCCGATATGCGCAGCGCGCATATGCAAGTATATAAACATTCGTTCGCCGCACTCATCCACCCGCCTACACTGCGCGGCACGGAAGGCGGCTCGGGACACGATCCTGAGCGGCTGTTTCTCTGACAGGAGCCACCATGAATGATCGAATGCCATCCCCCTCCCAGCCGCCAGCGCTATACAAGCTGATCGGCAACACTCCGCTGGTCGAAGTCACCAGGCTCGATACGGGCCCGTGCCAGCTGTTCCTGAAACTGGAGTCGCAAAATCCCGGCGGTTCCATCAAGGACCGCATCGGCCTGTCCATCATCGAAGCGGCCGAAGCCGACGGCCGCTTGCAGCCGGGCGGCACCATCGTCGAGGCCACGGCTGGCAACACGGGCATCGGCCTGGCCCTCGTCGGCCGCATCAAGGGCTACCGCGTGATTCTCGTCGTGCCCGACAAGATGTCGACGGAAAAAGTGCTGCATCTGAAGGCGCTGGGCGCCGAAGTGCACACCACGCGCTCGGACGTGGGCAAGGGCCACCCCGAGTACTACCAGGATTATGCGGCGCGCCTGGCGCGCGAACTGCCGGGCGCCTTCTTCGCCGACCAGTTCAACAATCCCGCCAACCCGCTGGCCCACGAAACGACGACGGCGCCCGAAATCTGGGAGCAAACTGGCCATGACGTCGACGCCATCGTCGTCGGCGTCGGTTCGTCCGGCACCCTGACGGGCCTGACGCGCTACTTCCGCAAGACGCAGCCCAAGCTGGAATTCGTGCTGGCCGACCCGCAAGGCTCCATCCTCACGGAATACATCGACACGGGCAAAGTGAGCGACACGAGCGGCTCGTGGGCCGTGGAAGGCATCGGCGAAGATTTCATCCCGTCGATTGCCGACATGGACAGCGTGAAAAGAGCCTACACCATCAGCGACCAGGAGAGTTTTGATTCCGCGCGCGCGCTGCTGCGTGCGGAAGGCATTTTAGGCGGCTCGTCCACCGGCACCCTGCTGGCCGCCGCCCTTAAATACTGCCGCGAACAGACTAGCCCGAAGCGCGTCGTCACGTTTGTCTGCGACACGGGGACGCGCTACCTGTCGAAGGTCTACAACGACGGCTGGATGCGCGACCAGGGCCTGTTGCAGCGCGCGCTCTCGGGCGACTTGCGCGACCTGATCGGACGCCGTTACGACGAGGGCGACGTCGTCAGCGTGGCGCCCGGCGACACCCTGCTCACGGCCTTCAACCGCATGCGCGCCAGCGACCTGGCGCAACTGCCCGTCATCGACGGCGGCCAACTGGTCGGCATTATCGACGAATCGGACTTGCTGCTGCATGTGTCGAGCGACGCCGCCCATTTCGCAGGTCTGGTGGGCGCCACCATGACGACGCAGATCGAAACCCTGGCGCCATCGAGCGGCTTGCCCGCCCTGCGCGCCACCCTGGACCGGGGCTTGACGGCCGTCGTCGCCGACGATACCGGCTTCTATGGCTTGATCACCCGCTTCGACCTTCTCAACCACTTACGCAGGACTTTATCTTGAGCCAAGAAACCACCCGCAAGCGCCATCTGGCCACCCGCGTCATCCACGCCGGCCAGTCGCCCGACCCGTCGACGGGCGCCATCATGCCGCCCATTTACGCCACCTCCACCTTCGTGCAGGACAGCCCCGGCGTGCACAAGGGCCTCGATTACGGCCGCTCGCACAATCCCACGCGCTGGGCGCTCGAGCGCTGCGTGGCCGACCTGGAAGGCGGCAGCGCGGCGTTCGCGTTCGCTTCGGGCCTGGCCGCCATTTCGTCCGTGCTGGAACTGCTGGACGCGGGCAGCCACATCGTCGCCGGCGACGACATGTACGGCGGCACGTATCGACTGTTCGAGCGCGTGCGCCGGCGTTCGGCCGGCCACGCATTCACGTACGTCGACCTGACGAATCCCGAGAACCTGCTGGCCGCGCTGCGCCCGGAAACGAAGATGGTGTGGGTGGAAACGCCCACGAACCCCATGCTGAAACTGGCCGACTTGCGGGCGATCGCCGACATCTGCCGCGAGCGGGGCATCATCGCCGTGGCCGACAACACGTTTGCCAGTCCGCTGGTGCAGCGCCCCCTGGAACACGGCTTCGACATCGTCGTGCATTCGACCACCAAGTATTTGAACGGCCACTCGGACATCATCGGCGGCATCGCCATCGTCGGCGCGGAAGAACGCCAGGCGGAATGGCGCGAGCAGCTGGGCTTTTTGCAGAATTCAGTGGGGGCGATTGCCGGGCCGTTCGACAGCTTTCTGGCCTTGCGCGGCGTGAAAACCCTGGCCATCCGCATGCAGCGCCATTGCGCAAGCGCCCTGGCCCTGGCGCAGTGGCTGGAGCAGCAAAAGGAAGTGAAAACCGTGTTTTATCCGGGCCTGGCATCGCACCCGCAGCATGCGCTGGCGCAGCGCCAGATGAATGGTTTCGGCGGCATCATCTCGATCGACCTCGACACCGACCTGGCTGGCGCGCGGCGCTTCCTCGAGCGCTGCGAAGTATTTGCCCTGGCCGAAAGCCTGGGCGGCGTGGAAAGCCTGATCGAGCACCCGGCCCTGATGACGCATGCCAGCATTCCCGCCGAACAGCGGGCAAAACTGGGCATCGGCGACGGCTTGATCCGCCTGTCGGTGGGGATCGAGGATATCGAGGATTTGCGCCATGATCTGCGCACGGCGCTGGACGCGATTTGAGGGGAGAGGTGTCGGATTACGCTGCGCTAATCCGACCTACGCTATGCCGAGGCCGGTAGGTCGGATTAGCTCGGCAACGCCGGGCGTAATCCGACACACCACAAACCTCACTCCCCCGGCCGATACCTGCGCTCCAGGTGCTTCGCCACGTCCTCCGGATAAAACAACACCTCCTTGAATTCGCCGCGCGCATACATGGCCGCCTGGTCCTGGAAGTGCGGCGACTTCGGGTCGCCGCTCTGGCCGCCCGCGAGGATGCTTTTCGCCTTGATGCGGGGGCCGAATTCCACGGCCGCGACAAAGCTGTTGCCGCGTTCGCCGTAGATGCGTTTCGTGCGGCTCTTGCTGCTCTGTCCATACGCGGCCAGCGCGCCCCAGTTGCCCGACGCGTAAGGCACGGGCAAGCTGGCTTGCGCATCGTCGAACGGCTGCACCACGTCGCCCGTCAGGCGCTGGAAGCGGTTGATCTCGCCCCACGGCGTTTGCCAGCTACCGAAATCGCGCTGCAGTTTGTCCGCCGCCGTCGCCAGGGCAGCCAGCCGCTGCGCCGCCGTGACCTTGTCCGTCGCCAGAAAATCGACCACGGGCACGCCTTGTTCCCTCGCCTGCTTGCCCGTCAGCTCGGCCAGTTCCTGGCCCCAGAACACGGCCAGCGAGGTGGAGGTGGACGTCAGCGAGTAGCGCCAGTCCCAGGCCCGCAGCAAGGCGATCTTGTCGGCCAGCGCCAGCTGTTGCGCGTCGCCCGCCGGCAGGGCATCGTAGGCGGCGAACAGCGGCGGCAGCAGCGCTTCGAAGGCCGTCAGTTCGCTGTCGTAGGAGGCGGCGATCAGGCTGTCGAGCGTGAAATCCTTCCTGTTCTGGAAGATCTTGACGGCATGCAGGCCGCGCGCGTTTTCGCCGTAGACCGACATGTAGGCGGGATAGTCCTGCTGGCGCGGGCTGTTGGCGCCCGCCGCCGAATACGGCCAGTTGTTCGTGTTCTGAATCCAGCCATTCTTCGGATTGAACAAGGTGATGGTTTGCGCCACCGTGTGCAGCCCCTTCCATTCCGTGGCCGGGTCGCTGCCGTCGACGGGCTGCTTCCAGTTGAAGCGCGGGTCGCGCACGGGGATGAAATTGCCGTGAAAGTAGGCGATATTGCCATCCCCGTCCGCATACACCGTGTTGTTCGACGAATTCGTGCGCAGCTCCATCGTCTTGTAAAAGGCCGCGTAATCGCGCGCCTTGGTGCGCGTGTACGACTGCGTCAAAGCCTTCAACGGTTCATTCATCAGGCGCACGGCCACCCATTTACCGTCCAGCGCGCGCACGATGGGGCCGTGGTGGCTGTAATAGACGGTGATGGTTGTCGATCCCATGCGGCCATCGGCCAGTTTATAGGGCACGGTGATCGGCACGGCTTTCAAAGGGCGCAGCCCGCCGTCATAGCGGTAGAACCATGCGCCGTCCTTGTCGACGATGCTTTCCAGGTATTCGTCGATGACGTCGCCGCCGCCCGAGGTATGCATCCAGCCCAGGCGGTCGTTAAAACCCTGGTAAACGAAGAACTGGCCCCAGGTGACGGCGCCGTACGCGTTCAAGCCTTCGCCGCTGGTGACCTGCACTTCGGGACGGAAGTAGAACGAGGTGTGCGGGTTGATCATCAGCAGCGCATGGCCGTTTTTCGTGATGGCGGGCGCGATGGCGAAGCCGTTCGAGCCGCTCGGTTCGGGGTCCAGACCTGACGCCAACCTGGTCTCCACGCTGGCCAGCGCCATGGCGACGGGCCTGGCCTGCTGGCCGTAGAACGCTTCGAGCTGCGTCAGGTTGACCGATTCGATATCGCCGCCGATGCTGCCCTCGCTGAAACTGAGGGCCATCCACGGCTCGAAATGCGTAATCAAGCGAGGTTTGACGTGCGGATGCGTGGCCAGGTAAAAATTCAGGCCGTCGGCAAACGCATCCATGAGTTTCTGCAGCCACGCCGGGCTGGCGCGGTACTGCGCCTGCAGCTCCTGCGGATCGATGAAGAGCTTCATGCGCAGGTCGCGGTACAGCTCCCGCTCGCCCTCCACTTCCGCCAGCCGCCCCATGGCATTGATATAGTTCAATTCCACGCGGGGGAAATCGTCTTCGGCCTGCGCATACATCAGGCCGAAGACGGCATCGGCATCCGTCTTGCCCGTCACGTGGGGAATGCCCCAGGTGTCGCGCGCGATGCTGACGTTGGCAGCCTGCGTCTGCCAGCGGGCCATGTCCGTGACGGAAGCGGCGGGCGCCGCCAGCGCGGGAGGAGCGGCAACGATGCCGCAGGCGATGGCGGCGAACAGGGCACGGCGAACTGGCATGCACTACTCCAATATCAGGATGCGTCGATCAGGGTGGCGATACGCTGGTTCAACTCCACATTTTCCGCCTGCAGCTGCGCCACTTTCTGCTTCAAGCTGGCGATCTCGCCGCGCAGGCGTTCCGTTTCGGACGGCGCCTGGGCCGCGTTTTCCGCCCACGGTTCGTTGCCCGTCTCCGGCGTATCCTGCGACACGTGCGGCGCCTTCGGCTCGCGCGGCGTGCGCGTGGCGGCGCGCTGTTCGCGGATTTCCTTGGCCGCTTGGCGTAATAATTTTTTGCCGCCGGCGACAGCCGCCACCTGCTCTTCCGGCGGCAGCGATGCCACGGTGGCCGCCGCATTGATGGAGATCGTGCCCGAACGGACGGCTTCCACCAGTTCCGGCGAGGCCGCCTTCTGGATCTTCTCGATCTGGCTGATCTGGTTGCTGCTCAATCTGGCCGCCTTGGCCACCTCTTCGCGCGTGCTCATGGGAGGCTTGGGCGCGTTTTCGCCATCGGGCGCGTCCTGGGCGCTGACGGGCGCCGGGCTGCGCGCGGCGACGATTTCCTTCTTGCGCAAGGCCAGCACGCCGCGCTGGAAGTCCGACACGCTGCGGCGCGCCAGGTGATTGTCTATCATCCACAGCATGACGTCGTCAAGCGAGGTAAAGCTGGTGTTCTGTATGGTCTTGAATTCGATGCCGTGCTGGCGGCAGATGGCGTAGCGGTTATGCCCGTCGATCAGCACGTCGTTCCACAACACCAGCGCATCGCGGCAGCCTTCGGCCAGCAGGCTGCGCTCGAGCGCCGCGTACTCGTTGGCGGTGAGCGGGTCGATATACGACTGCAGCACCTGATTGATAGTGATATTCATGGTTGTCCTCAATATTGCGGCGCGATGGTCCGCGCCGGCACGAATGCTACACCATCCGCCCTCCATAAGGCTGACCGAGGTCCCCCATCGCTCGTCACGGCAGAAAAAAGCACATTTTTCCTTTCCTTCAGAAGCAACTGAACTTATCATTTGGCAATATTTAACGACCTTCCCCTTACTCGCGCCTGCTTGCGTATGAGCGCTTCGAAGACAAACAAGGAAATCAATGAAAAAGTTATGCCGCGTCGCCATCGCTGCCCTGGTACTCAGCGGGTGCGCCACCATGGAAGTGCGCGAGACCACCCGCACGATGGAACGCATCGGCCATGATCCGCAACTGAATGTCGTTTCAAAGGTCACTTCCGGTGAAGCACTGTTGTCCACATTTCAATACACAAGCAAAACGGGCTATCAGATTTACGATGGACGCGCCGTGTCGATTGGCGGCGGACGTGTAGCCGTCATCGAGGGCGACTTCCTGTACCGCGCCGATGTCGAGGGAAAACCTGCTTACTGCACTGAACGGCAGGTATTCAATATGCTGCTGCCCGGAATGACCAAGAATGCCTGTTTTGCCGACCGAAACAATGATGGCCTGCTGGACCAGGTGATGATCGCAGGCGATCTGGCGTGGTGGCACGAAGACGTCAGCCCCGGCATCAAATTCGGCCCGGGAGTGGAAACTGCACCTATCGACAGGTCCATCAATTCACAATTGCTATATCAGGGCTACAGCAATAAGACTTTGCGCATTGCCTACCGGGAGTATGCGGGCAGCCTGGCAAGGCCGTCGTTTTCGCAAGATTTATCATTCGAGATCACAAATTTTCCTGCGGAAATCACCTTCAGGAAAATCAAGATCCAAGTACGTAGCGCAGGAAATCAGGGCCTGGAATACCAAATCATTGGCGGCTACTGACACTCGCGGGCAAGCTGCGACCCAGGCAGATATAGCATGAAAAGAAAGTACGCCACCGCGATCATTTTTACCGTCGCCGCCATCGGCTTCACCTGGGTCAGCCCCTACATCGCCATGTACCGCATCAGCATCGCAGCGAAATCCGTGCGCCTGGAAACCCTGGCGCAGCAGGCCGACCTCCCTGCGATCCGCGCCAGCGTGGCGCGCCAGCTGCGCGCGGGCGGCGAAACGGCCAATGACGATGATTTCAAGGAAATGCTCGACACCATCGTCTCGCCGCCCGGCATCACAGTATTGATCTTGCACGGCAAGCAGGGGGCTGATGGCAAGCGCCACGACTTCGGCATGGCGTACCGCTCGTGGAATGAAGTGGTGCTGCGGCGCAGCGGCGCCGGCCCCGCCGCCAGCCAGTTTCTGCTGCGCCGCCATGGCATCTGGGACTGGAAACTGATGGACATTACCCTGCCGCCGGAATTACTCTAAAGAAACTTGATCTAAAACAACACTTACCTAAACCGTCATATTGATTTTGGGAAATATTATGTAGAATGCCAACACCTCAGGCGCACCGGGTCGCCAGGCATCCGAGAGATTGCACGATGAAAAGAATGATGCTTCTCGCTGTAGCGGTACTGGTCGCGCTGGCCGGCGTCTTCTATGGCAGCCCGTACTTCACCATGAACAAGATCCGCGCGGCCACCATGGACGAGGATACGCAGGCGCTGGCCGCGCAGATCGACCTGGCCCAGTTGCGCGGCAGCCTGGGGCAGCAACTGCACACCCTGTTCTCGGCGCCGGAAGTGGCCGACGATATCAATCCCGAGGTCATTGATCCCTTGCTCGACACCATGCTGATGCCCGAAGGCATCGTCGCATTGATGAAGCTCAATGACCGCTACGAAAACCCGATCGCCAAGGTCAGCGACATCAGCGGCCGCAAGCGCAACACCAAGCCCGACTACAGGCTGCGCTACACCTCGTGGAACAGCGTGGTGGTGCAGCGCGCCCACAGCAAAAGCCATATCGGCGAACTGACCCTGACGCGCGACGGCCTGTGGCACTGGAAGCTGGTATCGGTGGCCCTGCCAAAGAACTTGCTGGCCGACGCGTAAGCGCCCGCCCCTCTTGTCGTCAATCCAGCGGCTATCCGACACCGGACACTGCTATCATCGGATTTTGATTTCCAACGGAGGCAGCATGTCAGACCTGGTACAACACGCCCTGGCCCACGCGGGCAAACCGGCCACCACGCCCTGGGTGGTGACCTTGGTCGGCGGTGAAAAACTCACCGGCCCCATTTCCCCGCTCAGCGACGGCTGCTACGCCATCGGCCTGGGACAAATCAAGTACTTTTCCAGCGACAAGGTCGCCTGCCTGAATGTATCGGGCGCGGGCGCATTTCCTATCTGAAGATCTTGCCAATGGATGACGCGCGGGATACTCAGCAGGACAGCCTGGCGGCGCAGCTGCAGGCGCTGGAAGCGGCGCTGCAAAGCCAGGCGGTGCGCGCCGACAGGGCCAGGCTGGCGGCCCTGCTGGCTGACGACTTCGTCGAGTTCGGCAGCTCGGGCAATCTCTGGACGCGCGCGGCAACCCTGGCGGACTTGCCGGTGGAAGACTTTTGCCAGCGCAGCATCCACGATTTTCAGGCCCGCTTGCTGGCGGACGATGTTGCCTTGGTTACCTACCGCTCGCAACGCCACGCCAACGGCACCCTGCCCGCCAGCGCCAGCTTGCGCAGTTCCTTGTGGAAATGGCGCGATGGCCGCTGGCAAATGATTTTTCACCAGGGCACGCCCATTCCCGGCTGATCCACCTCCCCGAAGATACTGTCCTGCGCCCGATCAAACGGCGCAGGAACCAGCATCCATGCCGAAAGTTGTTTTTTGACACGCAAAATATCATTGATTTAATGAATTTTTTGTGCAACAATGAATTTAATAAATAAAACAAATAAATTATTGAAATCGGTTTTTTAAATTAATTCCATCCTTGCACCACGAATCCGTGTTCTGGATAGAAAAGCACTGCGTAGGACTCGACCCGTCGCCAGGCAAGCGCCTGCCACCGGTCTCACGCAAGCCCCCTTTCTAATCATCACCACGTATTTTGGAGAGACATTATGGACAAATTCACCGTACGCACCCAGCTCACTCTGGCTTTCGGCCTGCTGGTCTTTTTCCTCATCGGCATATCGATCCTGTCCGTGCGGAGCTTTTCCAACTTCAACGCCAGTTTTGACCAGTATGTCAACGGCATCACCGCCCGCGCCAATACGGCGCACCGCGTACGTGACGCAATCGACATGCGTGCCGTGGCGGCCAGGAATCTGGTGCTCGTCACCAAGCCGGAAGACCTGGAGATCGAACGCAAACAGGTCTTGCAGGCGCAGGCCGAGGTCGTCAAGAACATGCAGCATCTGCTGCAGCTGACACAGCAGCCTGAGGTATCGGATGAAGTGCGCGCCATAGTCAACAAGATAGACGGCATCGAAAAACGCTATTCTCCCGTAGCGATGGCTATCGTGGACCTGGCGCTGCAAAAGAAAACCGACCAGGCCATCGTCAAGATGAATGAGGAATGCCGCCCGCTGCTGGCCGCCCTCGTCGCCGCCAGCGATGAATATTTCGCCCTGACGGACCAGCGCTCTACCGCCATCTTGCAGGAAGACAACGAGCGTTACACGCTCAACAGGAATATTCTCATCGGCGCCAGCCTGCTGTCCATCGTGCTGGCAGCCCTGGCGGGCTGGCTCATCACACGCAGCCTGCTCAAGGCGCTGGGCGCAGAACCGAAGCAGCTGTGCGACGCCGTCAGCCTGCTGGCCGGCGGCGACCTGACAGGCAAACTCAACGTTGCACCGCACGATACCGCCAGCGTGCTGTCGGCGCTGCAGCGCATGCAGGAGTCGCTGACCACGGTAGTGTCGTCCGTGCGCCAGGATTCCGACACCGTTTCCCTTGCCGCCGCGGAAATTTCCAGCGGCAATAGCGATCTGTCGCTGCGCACGGAACAGCAAGCCAGTTCGCTGGAAGAAACCGCTTCGTCAATGGAAGAGCTCACCAGCACCGTGCGCAAGAATGCGGAAAATGCCCGCGAAGCCAATGTGCTGGCCACGACGGCATCGGACGTCGCCAGCAAGGGTGGCGCCGTGGTGGGGCAAGTGATGGGCACCATGGACCTGATCAGCGAATCGTCGCGCAAGATTGTCGACATCATCAGCGTCATCGACGGCATCGCCTTCCAGACCAATATCCTGGCCCTGAATGCCGCCGTGGAAGCGGCACGTGCCGGCGAACAGGGCCGCGGCTTCGCCGTCGTGGCGACCGAAGTGCGCGGCCTGGCCCAGCGCAGCGCCAGCGCAGCCAAGGAAATCAAGGCGCTGATCGACGATTCCGTCAGCCGCGTCGATGCGGGCTCCAGGCTGGCGGCGCAAGCGGGCACGACGATGTCCGAGGTGGTCGCCAGCGTCGCCCGCGTCAGCAACATCATCGCTGAAATCACGGTGGCCAGCCAGGAACAGTCCGCAGGAATCGAGCAGATCAATCAGGCGGTGGCGCAGATGGATAGCGTCACGCAGCAAAACGCCTCGCTGGTGGAAGAAGCGGCGGCGGCGGCCGAATCGCTGCGCGAGCAGGCCGGCCACCTGGTGGAAACCGTGAGCATCTTCAAGACGCATGACAGCCATCTGGCGGCACCCGCACCGGCGCCAGCACCGGCACGCGCCAGCCACAAGCCGCTGCGCCTGGTACCGGCAGCAGCGGCCAGCAGCCCCGCCAAGCGCCAGGCCGCGCCGGCAAAACCCCGTGCGGCGCAAGCGGAAGCCGTGACGGCCGGCGACTGGGAAGAGTTTTAAGCACATAGAGGCATGCAGCCACGCATGCCCCGCTTCACACGCACAGGGGAGAGCCGCAGCCGGCCTCCCCTGTCGCGTTGCAACAACACGCCCCTCACATAAAAAATCCGCGGCAACTGTTGTATTTGTGCCGCCCCGGATCTCGCTACTACGCCGAAATGGCGCATGCTTTTTTGCGCCGCCGCAGGAAACCTCGTCGTCTTGTCCAGCCTATTTTGTTCCCGCACAAGCCTGCCGGCACTCCACTATGCACCCGCCAGATAGTGACGACAAATACGATTTTATTCGCGTATTGAGTCGAAACGGATATGAATAGCCATCGTTGGAAAATGGCATGAATACCAAAATTTCCCGTGCTAGCATGATTTTTCGTTCAGCTGGCCAGCGCCAGCTTGCATGCCCCCAACAACCTTGACCGACAGGAGCCGTTTCATGATGACACCGCATGCCAGCACAGTACGCCACACCCTGATTGCCCTGGCAATCAGCGCCGCCTTTCCGCTGCAGGCGATGGCACAGGATAGCGTCCCGGCGCCAGCCGCCGACGCGCCTGCCGCGCCGGCGGCACAGACCGGTCCTGGCCAGCTGGAAACGGTGATCGTGACGGCGCAGCGGCGCGCGGAAAACATCAAGGACGTGCCCATGTCCATCGCCACCTTGAAAGGCGACAAGCTCGACACGCTGACGGCCGGCGGCGCCGACATCCGCTTCCTCAACAGCCGCTCGCCCAGCGTCTCCGTCGAATCGGATTACGGCCGCACCTTCCCCCGCTTCTACATTCGCGGCCTGGGCAATACCGACTTCGACCTGAACGCCTCGCAGCCCGTGGGCCTGGTGATGGATGACGTAGTGCAGGAAAACGCCATGCTCAAGGGCTTTCCCGTGTTTGACGTGGATCAGGTCGAAGTGCTGCGCGGCCCGCAAGGCACCTTGTTCGGCCGTAACTCGCCAGCCGGCGTGATCAAGTTCGATTCCGCCAAGCCCGTCTTCAAGACGGAAGGCTACCTGAGCGGCGGCTTCGGCAAGGATGGCATGAAGAACCTGGAAGGGGCGTTCAACGTGCCCGTCAGCGACACGGTCGCCCTGCGCTTTTCCGGCCAGACGCAGCGCCGCGACGACCGCGTGCACAACCCGCGCCCCACCGGCACGCGCGACTTCGAAGGCTATGAAGACAGCGCCGCCCGCCTGCAGGTATTGGTCAAGCCCACGCGCGACTTCACGGCGCTGTTCAACGTGCACGCGCGCAATCTCGACGGCACGGCCACCCTGTTCCGCGCGAATATCCTGAAACAGGGCACGAACGACCTCGTCGAGGGCTTTGATTACGACAACTACCCGACCGACGGCATCAACCGCCAGCACCTGAAAACCAAGGGCGCCAGCATGCGCCTGAAATGGGACTTGCCCGGCGTCACCTTGCATTCGATCACCGGCTACGAAAAGCTCGATTTCTACAGCCGCGCCGACGTCGACGGCGGCTATGGCGCCGTGTCCGCGCCGCCGATGGGCCCCGGCTTCATCCCGTTCGTCGTGGAAACGGCCGACGTGATCCCCAACCACAAGCAGATTTCGCAGGAATTCCGCGCCGAGTCGTCTGCCCGCGGCCCGCTGCAATGGATAGCCGGCCTGTTCTACTTCAAGGAAGATATCCAGATCGACAGCATCGGCTTCAACAGCCTGGCGCCCGGCAACCCGCAAAGCCCGAACTACGCCACGCAAAACCAGAGCTCGAAGTCGTACGCGACGTTCGGCTCGCTCAACTACACGGTCTCGGACACCCTGAAACTGCGCGCCGGCCTGCGCTACACGACCGACAAGAAGGATTTCTCCGCCAAGCGGGTGGAGGCGACCACGGCCGGCCCCTTCGACTTGCACGACACCTCGCACAACGTCAGCTGGGATTTGAGCGGCACCTATGTACTCACGCCGGAAACGAATGCCTACGCGCGCATCGCCACCGGCTACCGCGCGCCGTCGATGCAGGGCCGCCTGAACGGCCTGGCCGACCGGCCTTCGTTTGCGGGCGCCGAGAAAGCGCTGTCCGTCGAGGCGGGCATAAAGCAGGACCTGTTCGACAAGCGAGCGCGCCTGAGCCTGGCCATATTCCAGTACCGCGTGAAGGACAAGCAACTGACGGCCGGCAGCGGCGCCGTCAACATGAACCAGCTGATCAACGCAGACAAGGCCACGGGCCGCGGCGTGGAACTCGATTTCCAGGCGAACCTCAGCGATTCGCTCAGCATGACCCTGGGCGGCAGCTACAACTACACGGAAATCCAGGACAAGAAGCTGTTCGTGCAAAGCTGCGGCAACGCGCAAAACAACCCGGCCAGCGGCTGCACCGTGACCGACCCGCTGGGCCCGTTCAAGGGCACGGCCTACATCGACGGCAACCCGCTGCCGCGCGCGCCGGAATGGCAAACCAACTTCACATTAAAGTACAGCATTCCCGTCGCCAATGGCGAGTTCTACGCCTACACGGACTGGGCCTACCGCACCAGCTACAACTTCTTCCTGTATGAAGCGAAGGAATACAAGGCCAAGGAACTGCTCGAAGGCGGTTTGCGTGTCGGCTACAAATGGGACAAATACGAACTCTCCGCGTACGGCCGCAACATCACCAACCAGATCCAGTCGCTGGGCGCGATCGATTTCGACAACCTGACAGGCATCGTCAACGAACCGCGCACGTATGGGGTGCAGTTCAAGGCAGTGTTTTGATGGCGGGAAGCTGATAACAGGCCATTGATGCTGGCCCATCGCTCAGGCACAAGATGGCGTAATACACATCACCTGTGCTAGAATCTCGCCGCGCTGCCCGGATGGTGAAACTGGTAGACACTGGAGACTTAAAATCTCCCGCCTGTAAGGGCGTGCCGGTTCGATTCCGGCTCCGGGCACCAGCGCACAGAATTCAGAAACATCAAAAAAGCCATTAAACCCAATAAAATCAACGGGTTAGTGGCTTTTTTTACGTCCCGAGATTTCTATTAATCCATATTAAACCCGACAAAAACCAGTAGCGATTACGCCAAATTTACGCCATGATTACGCCTCAACGAGAGGGATGCATGGCTTCATTCAGGAAACGGGTTGGCGGTTGGCGGGCAGAGATCGCCATCCACGGCACACGGGAATCTAAAACATTCAGCACCAAGGCCGAGGCTGCGGCCTGGGCGTCGGAACGCGAAACCGAAATCCGGCGCGGCGCCGACAGTGGCATCGTCATCGGGAAAAGCTGCGGCGACGCATTCGACAGGTACCTGGAAGAAGTCTCCATCCACAAGCGCGGCGAGCGCTGGGAAAGGCTGCGCCTCAACGCCATCGGCGAAGTGGTCATTGGCGGCGTGAAAATCAAAGATATCAAGCTGGCCAACGTAACACCTGAACTGCTCGGCGCCTGGCGCGATCAGCGCATGACCGGGGAAAGCAAGGTAAGTGGCGCTACCGTGAATCGTGAGCTGAACTTGCTGTCGCACGTATTCACCACTGCGCGCAAGGAATGGAAATGGCTTGCGGACAGTCCGACCAGCGACGTGCGCCGCCCCAAACCTGCCGCCGCACGCGAACGCATTCCAACCGATGATGAAATCGAGCGCCTGTGCAACGCACTTGGTTTTACCGACGAGCCGGTGACGACGAAGAGCCAGGCCGTGGCAGTCGCCTACCTCTTCGCCATCGAGACAGCGATGCGGGCCGGAGAAATATGCGGGCTGATGCCTGCCTGGGTTGATGGCGCCGTCGCCCGCCTCCCCGCCACGATCAATAAAAACGGCGTGCGGCGAGACGTACCGCTATCGACGCGCGCGCTGGAACTACTGGCGCTGCTGCCGGACTCCGGCGATGCGCCATTGTTCGGTATTTCCACGGCCTCGCTCGATGCCCTATTCCGCAAAGCGCGCGAGCGATCGTGCATCGAGGGGCTGACCTTCCATGACAGCCGGCATGCGGCCATCACGCGATTGGCAAAAAAACTGAACGTGCTGGACCTGGCGCGCATGGTCGGCCACAGGGATTTGCGTATGCTTCAGGTCTATTACAACGAGAGTGCCGAAGATATGGCAGTTAAGCTAGGGTGAACACTATGATCAGTGAGTTTTTCGGAACATTCGCTAGCACAGCTCGTTGCCACAAAACTGGGTTGCGCCTGCAAACGCAAACCTCTCAAATTCATGTTATCAGGTTTTGCGCGGCACGCTTTCTATTCAAACGATAAAATCAAATGTCCAGGCCGCGCCCAATTGGCAGCCTGGAACCTCGAAAGCACTCACAAACGAGCGCCTATTGAAATAACAGGATTCACTCTAGCAACTTTGAACTGTAATCAAGTTGCCTACTCAAATTAAAATGGTCTTAGGGCATTCGTTGGATCCCTTGGGGCACGAATGAAAAGACTATTTCAGGCAACGAAATTCCCCCAACCACGTGAGTGACACGCAGGTTATCCATTTCTACTTCACCATACACTTTAGTATTGAAAACAAGCCCAAGCGTTTCAAACGCTGTTTTTATTGCTTTTTCACAATCTATAGCATTCGCCTTATCGTCTTCTGGCAAAATATACCAGCGTTTTATCCAAAGAAAGACTTTCGTAGCATCATCATCAGACAACGGAATAAATACAGACGGCACATCGACATCAATTAATTCACAAGACGCGTTTGTTACTTTCATTTTCGAAAATTCCTTATTTAGCCCAACTTATAATATAGCGCAAAACAGCACGTTGCCCTGGATATCTGCGACAAGAGCCAGCAAGGCGCACCTTCGATATTTTAACAATCATAGTTACATCCGAATAAAATACTGCATACACATACAGTGTATCAAGTGTTCTTGTGGCCCCAATACTCGGCAATGATGCGAGGGCGTGAAGATGAATGATGCTTAGAATGCAGACGCCAATACATGGGCCAGAACCGCGCCAGGACGCGGCGCAGCGCGAAAACTACACCGTTCCCACGTCGCCACACCACTCACACCAAAAACCGCTAAAAGTGCGTCAAAATGCGTCAAAATGCATACCCCCTCTTTGCCCCGCCGCACCAGTCTTCATGCGCCTTCGGCCATGGCGCACATTTGAGTCAAAAGAGCCCTATATAGCGGGCAGGTGTGGAGGGGGGACAACTGCGCGCGCCGGGCCGATAAAGGGCATTTGATTGCTTTTAAGATATTGAACATATTCATGACCGTGGGCACGGGCGGCCGCTGCGGCGCTGACAGCCCTGCCGCAGCATCACCTTGGCATGCGAGCGCAAGGGATGGGGGGTAAGGTCGACATTCAGACTGCTGCGCAACAGGCACTCATTCGCCCCCAAAATACCAGGCGAGCGTCACTAACATGTAACCCGGCTCTCGAAATTTCCATTGCACAGAGTTCACAGAAGTCTCATAATGTCCACTGGCGTCCACACCACTTCGAAAGGAAATTTATGAGCTTTTTTAATTTCACCAACGACAACATTTTACGTATCGAAGATGTTATGGCTCGAACTGGACTTTCGCGATCAATGATCTACAAGCTACAGAGCGCACACGAATTCCCAAAATCTATCTCCCTCGGTGAACGTGCGGTGGGCTGGAGCCAAGCCGACGTGGATATTTGGATCAGCAAGAAACGTGGTCGCCGAACTGCATCGCGTGACCTGCCGATAATCTATATGGCGGGAAAAATGGGGGAGCCTTTCGACAACAAGCAACCGGGGCACAGCTTTTCATGTTGGCGGATATTTAACGTTGCTGAATCCATGAAGAGCGGAGAGTTAGAGATGGATAGAGGCGACAACGACGTTTTAATTGCTGAACCTGAATTAATGACATTTCATGGCACAAATGTCAACTTCCTTTACTCCGGCCCCTGGAAGGCACGAGGCAGTTATCACGGCTATAGGCACGGAATCACCACATGCAGCCCCGAATGGGCGGAAGGCGCCGCTTATCGAGGTGCAATCCAAGGCATAACACGTGCAGATATCTTTGTCGCTTTTTTGGAAGATCTCACGGCATTCGGTACATTGGTTGAGATCGGTTATGCGCGTGCTCAAAACAAAAAAATCATTGTGGTGACTCCTTATGGGAGTGGTGATTATGGGCGATCAGAATTGCAGAACGATTTATGGTTCGCGTTACGAGCGGCTGACAAGCACATTGTCTTGCCAAATAAGCGGTTCGAGAGCAACGAGGAAAAGTGGTCACATGCTCACGGCGCCGTCGCGGCAGTAGTGAGCGAATGGTACCCAGCCACTGCACTTTAACGGTACGTCGCAAATACAAAAGCCGCCTCGTGGGCGGCCTGTGCGGTGGCTGGGGCGCTCTGACGTGGCTGCGCTGGCGCGGCCCCGCCCTGCCGGTCAGCGCGGCGTGGCGGTCATGCTGGACGGCCGGCGCGCACCTTGGCCGCCTGCTCCTTGTCGTAGTCGTCGCGGCAGTCCACATCGCAGAACAGCAGCGCGGGCGCCAGCGCCTCGTCGCAGTAATGGCAGCAGCCGTGCGCCACCAGGGCGGACCGGCCACGCACCGCGGCCAGGCCGCGCGCCACTTCGGCGAAGATGATCTTGTCGGTGTTGTCGATGTGGTCGCTCATGCCGTGCCCTCCCCGCCCGTGGCCAGGTCATACGGGGCGAACCTCACCACTTCCACGCCGGCCCACTCGTTGATCGCCTCGAACTGCGCCTGCAGCGGCACCAGCTCATTGCGCGCGAAGACGCGCGCGGCAGGTTCGACGGCGCCGAAGCCGCCGGCATTGTTTGGCAGGATGCCCATGAGCTGGGGCGGCACGCGGTGCGCGGCCAGCTGGTCGTCGCGCGTGACGCTCTTGATGTTGAAAAACTCGTCCTTGGCGGCCACGTCCGACACCGGCAAAATCTGGATGCCGTCCTTCTTGCCGTTCGGCGCGTACATGAACAGGTTGCGGAAGTTGCCCGGCCCCTTGCTGTCGCGCATGGCCTGGCGCAGGTTGTCCACGTCCTGGGTGTTGGCGGCCGCGTCCGTCATGTAGAACACGAAACCCGCGTGTGAGCCGTTCTTGTAGTACTTGCGGCGGAACAGGGTGGCCGCCTCGTTGAGCCAGGCCGACTGCAAGGCACTCAGGTACTGCGGCACGCCGTACAGCTCCTGATTCACGTCCGGCTCCATCAGGTGGAACACGCGGCCCCTGTCGAACTGGTGCACGGCCTGGTAGCCGTTCACAAAATAATAGGTATCCAGATCGACGCCGCGCCGCATGTACTTGGCCAGCGCATGCTGGTACGCCAGCGCCTTGCCGCTGCGGCTGGGCCGGTCTTCCAGGTAGGCATTGCCAAACGTCAGGAAGTCCAGGGCCATGCGTTTGAAGGCGTCGCGCGACAAGTACTTGCTGGGAATCAGCGTGGACGCCAGCACATTGGCCTTGAAGTGGATGGCGCTGCTGTGGTGCACGCCCGCGTTGAACGACTTGGCCAGGCCGGCCAGGTTGACGGGCGGCTCGTACCAGTGGCCGTTCTTCCAGCATTCGAAGCAGTCGAGAATGTCGGCGTGCTCGAGCACGGGCGTGGGGTCGCCGAAGGAGAACGCCTCGATGCCGGCGGCGGCCGGCGCCGTGGCAATGACCGTGGCCGCTGTGGATGGTGCGCCCCCGGCCTGCTGGCCGCGCAAGTGTCGTGCTTTACTCAAGAATAAATCTCCATGAAAGAGTGGTGGTTGTCGGTGGTGCCTTCGAACGGCTCGTGATCGAGGGCGTGCATGCAGGCCCATGCCAGGTCGGCGTGGCCGGTTTCGTCGCTGCGGCCGGCGATATAGGTCACGTGCCGCCCGCTGGGGGTGAGGGTCTTGTGGATGGCCATGAACGACTGCGCGATGTCGGTCCAGCCGGCGTCAAACTCCAGCCGGCCCTTGCTGATGATGTTTTTGGCTTTCAGCACCATGCGGGTTTTGACTTCGGGCGAGTAGTTCAGGGCCGTGACGGCCGGGAAGAAGCCGCGCACGATGGGCAGCACGCCGATGCCCATACCCGTGGTATCGATGCCGATATATTCGACGTTGTAGCGCTGGGTCATCTGGCGGATGGCGTCGGCGTGATCTTCGAAACTCTGCCCGCGCCACTGGTGGCGCTCCAGGATGCGGAACTTGCCGCCGGCCGTCATGGGCGGCGCCAGCACCACGCAGCCGGCGCTATCGCCGTTCAAGGCCGGGTCGTAGCCGATCCACACGGGCCGGTTGCCGAACGGGCGCAGGCCCAGCAACGGCTTGTAGTCGTCCCATTCGACCCAGGAATCGACCATGCAGCGCTGCAGCTCGGCCAGCGGGAAGACCGAGGCCGAGTCGTCGATAAAGTTGCACATCAGCAGGTTGTCGAACTGGTCCGGGCTATATTCGAAGTTGCGCAGCTCGTCAATGTCGAACAGGTTGCAGCCGCCGCGCTCGGCGTCCAGGATGGTGACGATCTGGCGCCATATCTTGTCCTCGCCGGTAAAACCCGACGAGAGGCGGCCATGGCTCACGTCGATATTCACCTGGTCGGCCTTGGCGCGGCGCTTGTTGAACAGCTCGCCCGTCCAGAACGGGTAAGCCTGGTGCGTGGTCGAGGATGGCGTGGAAAAGTAGGTTTTGCGCCATTTCTTGTGAATGGCCATGCCCGAGGCCACCTTGTTCAACTCCTGGAAATTCTGCGTCCAGAAGAATTCATCGAAGTAGAAATTGCCGTGGTAGCCCTGCGCCGTGCGCGCATTGGTGCCCAGGAAGTACAGATGCGCGCCGTTCGGCAGCACGATGGGGTCGCCCGTCAGCTCGATGCCGGCCGCCTCGCGCGCGAATTGCACGATGTATTGCTTGAAGACATGGGCCTGGCTCTTGGAGGCGGACAGGAAGATTTGATTGCGGCCCGTCGCCATGGCGTCGGCCAGCGCCTCGCGCGCGAAATACCAGGTGGCGCCGATCTGCCTGGACTTGAGGATGGCGCGCGTGCGCTGGTCGCCGTTGCGATACCAGACCTTTTGATAGTCGAAGAGCGAGTCCTGGAAGGCGTCGAGCAGCTGAATGCGCTGTTCGTCGCTGAAGTCGTTGCGCGTCGGCTTCTTCTTCGGGCCGGCATTGCGGTTCGCCAGCTTCGGGTTGAGGTCCACCTCGTTGCCGCCCGGCTGCTCATAGCGGCGCACGCGCGCCGCCTGCACGATGGCGCGCATCAGCAGATCGATTTCCTTGTAATCGCTGCCGCTCTTGACCTCTTTTTCGATCAGTTTCACCAGGCGCAACTCGGCCGCTGCCTCGACGTGCTCGATGGCCTGCGCCTGGTCCCACTCGTCGCGGGCCTTCCAGCTGTTGATCGTGCTGCGCTTTACCCCTAAGTGTCGGGCGATGGATGAAATACGCCAGCCCTTCCAGTACAGGGCACGGGCGGCGCGGCGCGGCTCGGATTCGGGCACGGCCAGTTCGGCGATTTTTTCTTCAGGGGTTTGATGGATTCCTAACATGCCGCCAGCGTAGGCCGCGCGCGCGCAAAGCGGGGGAAGGCAAAAGTCGCTATGGCCCATAGCAACCCGCCCCGCATTGAATCGCAGCGCCAAGACGTTGACCATGGCGTTATCCGATCAACCGAGAACGCCTACCATGTCCAAATCGAAATTCTTCCGCGTCGCCACCGAAGGCGCCACCACGGACGGCCGCAACATCGACCGCGCCACCATCGAGCAGATCGCCGCGACCTACAACCCGAAAACCTACGGCGCGCGCATCTGGCTGGAACACATCCGGGGCATCCTGCCCGACAGCCAATTTAAAGCCTACGGCGACGTGATCGCGGTGAAGGCCGAGGAAGTGGACACCGACAGCGGCAAGAAACTGGCCCTGTTCGCGCAGATCGAACCCACGCCGGAGTTGGTCGCCATCAACAAGGCGAAACAGAAGCTGTACACGAGTCTGGAAATCCAGCCTGACTTTGCCGACACGGCGCAACCCTATCTGGTCGGCCTGGGCGTCACCGACAGCCCGGCCAGCCTGGGCACCGAAGCGCTGCAATTCTCCGCCAGCCGCAAGCAGCAAAGCGCCAACCTGTTTACCTCCGCCGTCGAGGTGACGCTGGAGTTTGATGAGCCGCAGGGCACCAAGCTGGCCGACGCCGTGAAAAACCTGCTGTCGCGCTTTTCGAATAAATCCGGCGCCGACGCGGCGCAGTTCGCGGACATCAGCGAGGCCGTGCAGGCGTTGGCCGGCCACGTCGTCACCGTCAACGACAACTACGCGGACGCCGTGACGCGCCTGGAGAAAGCCGAAACGGCATTGCAGGCCACGCAGGACGAGCTGGCCGCCTTCAAGGCGCAAATGGACGAAGCGCCCGGTAACGGCCCGCGCCGCCCGGCCGCCACCGGCAACGACGGCGCCGTGCAGACCGAGTTTTAAGCGCCCGCGCCATTCCACGACACCCCAATCAACAACGGAGCAATTATTTATGAAAAAGCAAACGCGCCAGGTCTTTGGCCAATATGAAACCCGCCTGGGCCAACTGAACGACACGGACAACGTGGCCAAGACCTTCAGCGTCACGCCCAGCGTGCAGCAAAAGCTGGAAAACAAGATGCAGGAATCGAGCGAATTCCTGTCGAAAGTGAACATCATCGGCGTGGGCGAGCAGGAAGGCGAAAAGCTGGGCCTGGGCGTGTCCGGTCCGATTGCCAGCCGCACCAACACCAAGGACAAGGAACGCGAAACGCGCGACCTGTCCACCCTGGACAGCACCAAGTACCGCTGCGAGCAGACCAACTTCGACACGCATTTGAGCTATGCCAAGCTGGACGCCTGGGCCAAGTTCCAGGACTTTCAATCGCGCGTCGCCAATGCCATCTTGACGCGCCAGGCGCTGGACCGCATCGTCATCGGTTTCAATGGCGTGAAAGTCATGGCCACCACCGATCTGGCCGCCAATCCGCTGCTGCAGGACGTGAACAAGGGCTGGCTGCAGCACCTGCGTGAACAGGCGCCCGAGCGCGTGCTGGGCCTGGTGGCAGCCGGCATGCCGGGCAAGGTGGTCATCGGCGACGTGGACGGCGCCGACTATGCCAACCTGGACGCGGCCGTCACCGATGCCGTCAACCTGCTGGACCCGTGGTATCAGGAAGACACCAACCTGGTGGCCATCGTCGGGCGCAAGCTGCTGAACGATAAATACTTCCCGCTGGTCAACACCAAGCAGGCGCCCACGGAAACCCTGGCGGCCGACATCATCATCAGCCAGAAACGCATCGGCGGCTTGCCGGCGGCGCGCGTGCCCTACTTCCCGGACAACGCCATCCTCATCACGCGTTTCGACAATCTGTCGATCTACTTCCAGGACGGCGCGCGCCGCCGCCGCGTGGTGGACGAACCGAAGCGCGACCGCATTGAGAATTACGAGTCGTCGAATGACGCCTACGTGATCGAAGACCTGGGCCTGGCTGCGCTGGTGGAAAACATCGAGCTGAAAGACAAGTGATGAGCAACCAATCCCCCGCCCTGCGCCACCGCGCGCGCATGCTGGCCGAGCGCACGGCCGGCGCCGCCGCGCCGCAGGGCGTGACCACCGGCACGGCCTACGAGCTGATGCTCTACAAGCTGGCCGACGACCGGCGGCGCCTGAAAGCCATTCAGTCGGTGGAACGCAAGATCGAGGTCAAGGCCACCTTGCTGCCCGACTATGCACAGTGGATCGACGGCGTGCTGGCCGGCGGCAAGGGCGCCCAGGATGACGTGTTTGCCACCCTGCTGGTGTGGCACATCGACACGGGCGAGTACGACCGCGCCCTGGTCATGGCCGAATACGCGCTGGCGCACAAGTTCACCCTGCCCGACACCTACAGCCGCGACATCGCCACCCTGATGCTAGACGAGTTCGCCGAAGGCTATTTGCACGGCAAGCTGGCCGCCGATCCGCAGCACGCGGCCCAGGTGCTGGGCACCGTCGAGCAGTTGACGGCCGCCAGCGACGCGCCCGACCAGGCGCGCGCCAAGCTGCACAAGGCCATCGGTCTGGCCATGATCGCCGTGCTCGATCAGGCGGACGAGACGGACATCGCCCCGGAACTGGTGGCGCAGGCGGAAAACGCCATGGCTCAGTTGAAACGCGCGCGCGCCCTGTCCGAGTCCTGCGGCGTCAAGAAAGATATGGAACGGCTGGAGCGGCGCCTCAAGCGCGCGGCCGGTTCCACGTAAAGAGCATCCCCCGCAGCACGGCGACACGGGGGGATTCTGGCTAATTCATTTGCCTGATGAACCCCGTCCACCGCCCCCTTTTTGAAAGCGCCCCGTATGTCCTTCATGGCCCTGCCCCCGTCCATCCCACCCGGCACCACCCCGGCGCCGCCCGCGCCGGCCGCTGGCATCATCGAGAACGACGGCTGGTTTCCCGACATCCTGCTCACCGATATGCGCGACGCCATGCGCCTGGATGGCACCGTCACCGACGCGCGCCTGGTGCAAGCCGTGGTCGATGCCATCCTGCAGGTCAACCGCGAACTGGCCGACTGGCAGGGCAAGCAGGCTGCTGCCGGTATCGCCGCCCTGGTGGACGTGCCGGCCACACGCATCAACCGCGAATCGCGCTTGCTGGCGCAGTACCGGCGCGCCGTCTACAGCACGGCGAAAGCCGATCTGATCGAGCGTTACCGCGACTACGACAGCACGGCCACTTCCGTGAGCGACAAGAAAAGCATGGAGTGGCTCGACGACGCCCCCGGCGCGCAGCGGCGCAATGCACAATGGGCCATCGCCGATATGGTCGGCCGCACGCACCTGACCGTGGAATTGATCTGATGCAGGTGCGCACGCGGCAGCACGACACGGTGGACGCCCTGGTATGGCGCTACCTGGGCGACGGCGCGGGATACGTCGAGCAGGCCTTGGCGCTGAATCCCGCCCTGGCGCGCCACGGCGCCGTGCTGCCGGCCGGCCTGGTCGTCACCTTGCCCGAGCCGGCGCCCAGCACGGGACAGGTGGCCGCCGCCGATCTTGTGCAGCTATGGGACTAAATTTTTTAACAACACCTCTACTTATCCTCATCATGGAGAAACAAGCAATGTCCGCAGAATCGTTTGGTGGTTTCGCCACCCTGGTCAAACTGTACGGCTTCAAGGCGGCGCTGGGCATGGTCGGCGCCGCCATGCTGTACATCGTGCTGCCACCGCTGAACAGCGACGGCACCTTCAACAAGGGCGAATTCGTCGCCCGCCTGGCTTGCGCGGGCGTGTTCTCGTGCCTGCTGGGCGGCACCGTGTACCAGCTGCTGTGCGCCCAGCTCCCGGCCATCGGCGCCATGGTCAACGCCTCCGCCATCGATCTGATCGTCGGCGCGCCCGGCTGGTGGGTATCGCGCGCCGTCGCTCTGTGGTTCCAGCGCCGCAGCGACAAGGACATCGCCGAGCTGGTCAAAGACGCGAAGGAGCATTGATGGCCACCATGGAAAACCCGCTGATCGCGCACGTCATCGACGCCATCCTGCGCGCCGAAGGCGGCTATGTGAACGACCAGCACGACAAGGGCGGCGAAACCAATTACGGCATCACTGTCGCCGTGGCGCGCGCCAACGGCTATCAAGGCCCGATGCGCGAGCTGCCCGTTGCCCTGGCGCGCGCCATCTACACGGCGCGCTACATCACGGAACCCAAGTTCGACCAGGTGCTGGCCCTGCATGCCGGCATCGGCACCGAGGTGATCGACACGGGCGTGAACATGGGACCGCACCGCGCGGCCGAGTTCCTGCAGCGCTGGCTGAACGGTTTTAATGACACGGGCGCCCGCTATCCCGCCCTGTTCGTCGACGGCCGCCTGGGTGCGCAGTCGCTGGGTGCCCTTGCATCCTTCCTGAAATGGCGCGGCCAGGATGGCGCCGCCGTGCTGCTGCGCGCCCTGAACGGCCTGCAGGCGGCGCGCTACCTGGAAATCACCGAAGCCAATAAGACCCAGCGCCGTTTTCTGTTCGGCTGGATCAAGGAAAGGGTGGCCATGTGAGCACCACCACCTGGCGCCCGCTGGCCGCCTGCCTGCTATGCGGCACCCTGGCTGGCTGGACGGCGCAGGGCTGGCGCAAGGAGGCCAGCATCGCCGAGCTGCAGCGGGAGGCCGCCACCGACAAGAAAACCGCCGCCACCGCGCTGGCCCGGGCCACCGCCCGCGTGCTGACGCTGGAGCGCGCCGCCGGCGCCGCCCTGGCACAGCGCGCCGACCACCTCAACCAGGAGCAATCCCATGCAAAAACTGAACGCGACCGTTTCAATGCTGATCTGCGCAGCGGCGCTGTGCGCCTGTCAATCCCCGTCGCCGGCGGCCACTGCGCCACCACTGCAGATACCGCCGCTGCCGCAGGCCATCGGCACCAAACGCGCGCCGAACTTGACCCAGCGACTGCGGCAGCTCTTGACGCCATTGCCGGCGACGGCGACGACGCCGCCCGCCAGCTGAACGCCTGCATCGACGCCTACAACCTAGTACGAGACACCTACCATGTACAAACCGAATAGCCTGCGCCAGCACCTGGCCGCCGCGATTCCCCAGTTGCAGCGCGACCCCGACCGCCTGCTGGTCTTCGCCGACGAGGGCAACGTGGTGGCGTCAGCCACCGCCTCCCTCTCCTTCGAATACCGCTTCAAACTCAACCTGATCGTCACCGACTACGCGGGCGACGCCGACGCCATCATGGTGGCCCTGATCGCCTGGCTCAAAGTCCACCAGCTCGACCTGATGGCCAACGAGGAAACGCGCAAGCACGGCATCGCCTTCGAGGTCGATTTTAATAACCATGAAACGGTCGACATTTCCATCAAGCTGGACCTGACCGAGCGCGTGGCCGTCAAGGCCGGCGAGGCGGGCCGCCTCGACATCAAGCACCTGGCCGAGATACAGCACATGCCGGCTTACGCGGACGACTTCTGGAAGCTGTATGCCGGCGACACCCTGCTGGCCGAATGGCGCACGCCCGAGGCAACGCCATGAGCGACGACCTGCACGCGCTGGAAGCCTGGGCCGGCGCCCTGCTGGCCAAGCTGCAGCCGGCCCAGCGCCGCGCCATCCATCACAAGGTGGCCATCGACTTGCGCCGCAGCCAGGCGCAGCGCATCAAGGCACAGCAAGGACCGGACGGCACGGCCTATCCGGCGCGCAAGCGGCGCAAGGAATTCAAGGGGAAGAATGGACGGATCAAGCGGCAGAAGGCGGCGATGTTCTCCAAGATTCGCACCGCCAAACACCTGAAGGTGAAGGCGACTGGCGACCAGATCGAGGTCGGTTTCCTTGGCTGGGTGGCGCGCGTGGCGCATGTGCATCAGTTTGGCCGGCAAGACCGCGTGTCAAAAAAAGGGGCCGTCTACAAGTACCCGGAGCGGCCGCTGCTGGGGTTAAGTAGAAAGGATCGCACATTGATCCGCGAATCTTTTCTGCTCCACATGAGAAAAAACTAAGCGGCTGCAACGTAAACTTCAACTGACATTCGTTATCAAATGAGTTAGAGTTGAGAAAGTAAAAACACCGCCTCTTTGAATATTGCATTTAAGATAACTATAATTGCAAATTATTTAATATTAATTTTTTATCGGAGATTTAGTGGAAAATGTAAAAGTCGTTATTAAAGATATTAAAAGCATTAAGCATGCAGCGCTTGAATTGCCGTTAGAAAGTGGCGTATATTGCTTTGTTGGAAATAATGGATGTGGGAAAAGCACCTTACTACTTGCACTTTCACAATTAACGAGCAAGTATAGGTTAAGGGCATTACGAGCAGAAGATTTTACAGATCAATCTTATGTGGGTTTCGATTATTCAGATAAAGTAGACAGCTGGAAATTTTCAAACGAACAGTGGAGAACAGAAACACCCTTCCAAAAAATTAGATTCAATGGAATGTACGAAGGAAGCCTATTCTACGGAACGAGATTTAGTGACTCTAGAATAGTTGATAGTCTACTAGAAGAAAACAAAATATCCGCAGAGGAAATTGTTGAATCTGACGACTATATAAAAGAAAAATTAAGCTTCATCCTGCATGGCAATTACAATCACTACAAGACATTAAAAAGAATTAAAAATAGAGGAATTGCAAGGAAGTTTGATCTTGCCAATGTACCTTATTTTTACATGGTTGGTGAAAAATTAATTAGTCAATATCGGATGAGCTCTGGCGAGTGCCTACTAATATCGTTATTGCATTTTGTATATAACGCAATTATTAGAAAATCACTTCCTGTGGATCAAAAAATTTTAGTGTTGATTGATGAAATAGAATTGGCCTTACATCCTATTGCAGTAAGCCGCTTTCTTGATTTATTGAAGGATCTTCACGATGGACATGGAAATCTCGTTATCTATCTAACATCCCATGCGCCGGACGTCATTCGAAAAATTGACCCTAAGAACATGTTTATGTTGAGAAATAATGATGGGAATTTAGACTTAATAAATCCGTGCTTTCCTAGTTATGCAATTCGCGATGTATATAAACATGATGGATTTGATCATTTATTGTTGGTAGAAGACGCCTTGGCAGCATGTATTGTAAATAAAATTTTATTAACAAATAAGTTGAAGGATAGCAAATTAGTACATGTGGTTCCAGTTGGCGGATGGCATAATGTTCTTCAACTACACAAAGATTTACTGATGCACAACGTCCTTGGTTTAGGCAGAGAGATAACAAGTATACTTGACGGAGATATTGCCGCAGATGTTGGAATTGATTTTAAATCAATGCGGAAATTATTTTTACCTATAAAGAGTGTCGAGAAGTTTCTATACGCCATGATTTTCGAGACAAAAAATTCCTCAATCAAAAAAATATTGAATGATAAATATTTTACCATTCAATCCATAGATGACCTTCTTTCCGAGCATCATACAAAGTACAAAACAACGCCAGACAACCCAGATAAAAAATTCTATTTCCGAATGAAGAAAAACCTACAGGAACGCGGAATTTCTGAAGATGTTTTTATGCAAAGCTTGTGCGATGACATAATGCGAGAAATTGATTTTTCAAAATTTGAAACGGCTCTTGCAAAGTTGCTTTTAACCAGCAAACAAGCCTGATTTATCCTACGCCGCCCAATCTTAATTATGTGTCAATCTTTTAAACTGAAAATTTAAACCATTCAATTTTCATAGCAATTTTACATGTTAATGATTTTAAAAAATTGTTTCTGTCTGCCTTGCGGTAGCGACCATCCACACGTTTCCTCTAAGTGGAAAGTATGAGTTTAGACCTCACAGTCTGCCGTGGTCACTAATCCGCATATCAACCCGCCCCCGCGTGCATCCGCACGCGGACTTCGGCAACATGCACTGCATGAACGCCGACCTGTCCGACCTCCTCCGCTTGCTGCAAAACCTGATCCGCCTGGGCACCATTGCCGAGGTCAAAGGGGCCAAGGCGCGCGTGCGGCTCGGGCCGACACTCACCACGGAATGGCTGAAATGGGCCGCCCGACGTGCCGGCAGCACGCGCACCTGGTCGGCGCCCACGGTCGGCGAACAGGTGATCGTCTTTTCCCCCGGCGGCGACCTGACGCGCGGCATCATCCTACCGGCTCTGTATTCCCAGGAATTTGACGCGCCCGAGTCCAGCGACAGCATCCACACCACCCACTACCCCGACGGCGCTGTGGTGCAGTACGACCACGCGGCACACGCCTTAACCGCCGTGCTCCCCGGCGGTACCGCCACCATCACCGCCGACAAGGTCACGTCGAACGCCCCCAGCACCATCTGCACGGGCGACCTGACCGTCATGAAAAACCTGATCGTCAAACAGTCCGCCACCGTGGAAGGCGCCACCGCCCTGAACGGCGGCGTAAATGCCAGGGCCGGCGCCGCTGGCGGCGTGGCCATGGCCGTGCAAGGAACAATCAAGGCCAGCGAGGATGTGCTGGCCGGCGCCATCAGCCTGGCCAAGCATGCGCACGGCGGCGTCAAAGCCGGCGGCGATCAGTCGGGCGGGCCGCAAGCATGATGGGCATGCACGCCGCCACCGGGCGCAGCCTGACGGGCCTGGGCCACCTGCGCCAGTCCGTGGCCGACATTCTCACGACGCCGATGGGTTCGCGCATCCGGCGCCGCCGCTATGGTTCCGAAGTGCCCGAGCTGATCGACCAGCCCTTGAACAGTGCGACGCAGTTGCGCATCTATGCCGCCACCGCCTTTGCCCTGCGCCGCTGGGAGCCGCGTTTGCAGCTCGCCAGCGTGCAGCTCACGCGCGACACGGACGGCGCCATCGCGCTGCTGCTCGATGGCACGGCGAATGGCCAGGGCATCACGATGGCCGTGCCCGTCAAGCAAGGGGGCGCTGTATGAGCACGCCTATCGACCTGACCCAATTGCCGGCGCCGAGCGTGGTCGAGGTGCTGGACTTCGAAGCCATCCTCGCCAACCGCAAGGCACACCTGGTCAGCCTGCTGCCGGAAGCCGAGCGCGCGGCCGTCACGGCCCTCTTGGCCCTCGAATCGGAGCCGGCCACCAAGCTGCTGGAAGAAAACGCGTATCAGGAAACCATCCTGCGCAACCGCGTCAACGACGCGGGCAAGGCCGTCATGCTGGCGTTTGCGCTCGATGGCGACCTGGACCAGCTGGGCGCCAACGTCAACGTGGCGCGCCTGGTCATCACGCCGGCCAATCCCAACGCCCTGCCGCCCGTGGCGGCCGTCATGGAAGACAACGACGCCTACCGCCTGCGCATCCAGGAAGCGCCGGATGGCCTGTCCGTGGCCGGCCCGAAAGCCTCCTACGAGTTCCATGCACGCAGCAGCGACGGCCGCGTCAAGGACGCGAGCGCCACCAGCCCGGCGCCGGCGCACGTCGTCGTCACGGTGCTGGCGAACAATGACACCGGCATCGCCGACGCCGAACTCTTGGCGACCGTGGCGCGCGCGCTCAACGCCGAGGAAGTGCGCCCCCTGGGCGACCGCCTCACCGTGCAGGCCGCCCAGGTCATCGACTACCAGATCGAAGCCACCTTGTATATCGGCGTCGGCCCGGAAGTGCCGATTCTGCTGGCCGCCGCGCGCGCCAACGCCGTGCGCGTGTCGCAGCCGCGCCGCCCGCTGGGCCACAGCATTTATCGCTCCGCCTGCAGCGCCGCCGTGCACGTCGAGGGCGTGCGCAAGGTGGTGCTGGCCAGCCCGGCGGCGGATATCGAACTGAACGCCACGCAGGCCGCGCGCTGCACCGCCATCAACCTGAATGTGGTGGTGCTCGATGAATAAGATCGTGGCCACCCTGCCGCCGAATACCACCGCGCTCGAGCGCGCCATTGCCATCGCCTGCGCCGAGCTGGTCAACGTGCCTGTGCCGCTGCGCGACCTGTGGAGCACCGACCGCTGCCCCGTTACCCTGCTGCCGTTTCTGGCCTGGGCCTGTTCCGTCGACCGCTGGGACGACGCCTGGCCCGAGTCGATCAAGCGCGGCGCCATCAAGGCGTCCTATTTCATCCACAAGCACAAGGGCACGATTGCCGCCGTGCGCCGCGTGGTCGAGTCCCTGGGCTATCTGATCCGCATCACCGAATGGTGGCAGACCACGCCACCGGGCGTGCCTGGCACGTTCCGCCTTGACGTCGGCGTGCTCGACACCGGCATCACGGATGCCATGTTCCAGGAAATGGAGCGCCTGATTGCCGACGCCAAGCCCGTCAGCCGGCATTTGACGGGCCTGGCGCTGTATCTGGAAACCCGTGGCCAGGTGCGGATCGGCTTGAGTACCTATCACGGCGATGCGATGACGGTGTATCCGTGGATCGCCGAAGAAATCGAAGTGCGCGGCACGCTGTTGCAGGGCGGCGCCCCCCATACCATTGACACCATGACCATCTATCCATGAGCACATATTTCGCTATTCTGACGCAGGTGGGCGAGGCCAAGCTGGCCAACGCCATCGCCCTGGGCCAAACCCTGAAACTGAAAAAAATGGGCGTCGGCGACGGCAACGGCGCCCTGCCGATCCCGGACCGCTTGCAAAAGGCGCTGGTGCGCGAAATGCGCCGCGCCGACCTGAACCAGCTCGCCATCGACCCGGCCAACGCCAGCCAGATCATCGTCGAGCAAGTCTTGCCCGAGGACGTGGGCGGCTGGTGGCTACGCGAAATCGGCATCTACGACGAGGCGGGCGACTTGTGTGCGGTTGCCAACTGCCCTCCCAGCTACAAGCCCCTGATGGTCGAGGGCAGCGGCCGCACGCAAGTGGTGCGCGTGGTGCTGATCGTCGCCAGCACGGCCGCCATCGAGCTGAAAATCGATCCGTCCGTGGTGCTGGCCACGCGCAAGTATGCCGACGACAAAGCCGCCGAGGCTGTCATGGCGCATGAGGCGAAGGCCAACCCGCACCCGCAGTACCTGAGCAAGATCGACGGCGAGGCCAAGATCGCCGCAGCGATTGCCGCCCTGGTCGATAGCTCGCCGGAAACCTTGAATACCCTGGCCGAACTGGCCGAAGCGCTGGGACGCGATCCGCATTTCGCTACTACCATCACCAATGCGCTGGCGTTGAAAGCCCCGCTCGACTCACCGGACTTCACCGGCACTCCACGCGCACCGACGATCCCCCACGGCGACAATTCCGCGCGTCTCGTCAATGCCCGCGCCCTGGTCGAGGCGACGCAGGGCCGTGCCGGCGTGCAGGGACTGGTGGGCGCGAACAGCGTCGCTTCGCCGGCGAACAAATTTACCGTGTCCGCGCTCGCCGTCACGATGCGCAACCCGACCACCGGACAGACCATCACGAAATATGCCACCGGCGCCCTGACGGCGGACGTGTCCGTGGTGGGCGCGAACGGCCGGGATCAAGCGGCCGTCATTGCCGGCACCACGTCGGTGCATCTGCACTTCATCTTCAATCCCGCAACGGGCGTCACCGCCCTGCTGTGGAGCCTCTCGGCGGACGCCCCGACGCTGCCGGCCGGGTTCTCCTTCTTCGCCTATGCCACCACCGTCCGCTACCAGGGGGCCAACGTCATCACGCCGATGATCGTCCGTGGCGCCAAAGTCTTTTACGCCAACGACTCCAGCGCAACGCGCGTGCTGAGCGGCGGCTCAGTGACCTCCCCACCCGCGCCGGTTGACTGCTCCCAGTACGTCCCGGCGAACGCGACAAGGGCAATCCTGCACTGCGAGCTACAGCTATCTAGCTCATCAACAGCGATGTTTTTGCTATCCATCGTCGTCCTGGGCATGCAGTTCGCGCCGGTGCAATTTTCCATCGCCACGCCCGACACCTACATGCAAGGCGCAGGGACTGTCGAGATTCCCCTCGACAGCGCCAGGCGCTTCAACTACGCCATCACGGCCGGAGCTAAGGGTGGCGCCTATATCGCCGTCATGGGCTATATCGTTCCCAATGGAGATTGCTAAGTGAAAAATTCATTTCGTGCCCCCATCACGCACGTCCTCAAGGCCTGGGGCTTTGTCGATGCCAACGAAGTGGGCGACCTGTCGCGGGCCGAACCCCTGAGCTTCAACCTGGTGCCCGGCGACTGGCGTCTGGTCGATGACGTATGGATCGCCGTTCCAGCAGCTTTGCCCCCGGCACTTACCGCGCCTGACCCGCGCACCCCATCCACCGATTACCCAATTGAACAGGAGTAGCAAGAATGGCCACCGACTACCACCATGGCGTGCGCGTCATTGAAATCAACGAGGGTTCGCGCCCCATCCGTACCGTCTCCACGGCCGTGCTGGGCCTGATCGCCACGGCCGACGATGCCGATCCGGCTGCCTTCCCGCTCGACACGCCCGTGCTCGTCACCAACGTGCTGGCCGCCATGGGCAAGGCCGGCAAGACCGGCACCCTGTATCGCGCGCTGGAGGCGATTGCCGCGCAGACCAAACCGCTGACCATCGTGGTGCGCGTGGCCGAAGGCGAGACGGAAGCGGAAACCACCACCAACGTGGTGGGCGGCGTATCGCCGGACGGCAAGTACCTGGGCGTGAAAGCCTTGCTGGCCGCGCAAAGCAAGCTCGGCGTCAAACCGCGCATCCTGGGCGCGCCGGGCCTGGACACCAAGGCCGTCACCAACGCCCTGGCCAGCGTGGCGCAGCAACTGCGCAGCTTCGTGTACGCCTCCGCGTATGGCTGCAGCAACGTGGTGGCCGCCACCACCTATCGCGGCCAGTTCGGCCAGCGCGAGGTGATGATTATCTGGCCCGATTTTGTGAACTGGGATACCGCCATCGATGAAGAGGCCAGCATTTCCGCCGTGGCCTACGCCATGGGCCTGCGCGCCAAGATCGACGAGGAAACGGGCTGGCACAAGACTCTGTCGAACGTGGTCGTCAACGGCCCGACCGGCTTGACCAAGGACGTATTTTTCGACCTGCAAGACCCGGCCACCGACGCCGGCGTGCTCAACGCCAAGGAAGTGACCACCCTGATTAACATGGGCGGCTACCGCTTCTGGGGTTCGCGTACCTGCGAGGCACCGGGCGGCTTTTTCTATTTCGAGAACTACACGCGCACGGCCCAGGTGCTGGCCGACACCATCGCCGAGGCACATTTCACCTTTGTCGATCTGCCCTTGCACCCATCCCTGGTCCGCGACATGTTGGAAAGCATCAACGCCAAATTCCGCGACCTGAAATTGCAGGGCTACATCGTCGACGGCCACGCCTGGTATGACGAGCAATACAACGACAAGGACACCTTGAAGGCGGGCAAGCTGGCCATCGATTACGACTACACGCCCGTGCCGCCGCTGGAAAACCTGCGCTTCCAGCAGCGCATTACCGACCGCTACCTGGCCGACTTCGCCTCGCGCATCGCCGCCTAAGCATCCAATCACCACCCTGCCCGCGCCCACGCGGGCGCAACTGAACAACGGAGAACGCTATGGGTCTGCCCCGCAAACTGAAAAATTTCAACCTGTTTCAAAACGGCGTGTCCTTCCTGGGCATGGTGCCCGAAGTCACCCTGCCCAAGCTGAGCCGCAAGATGGAAGAGTACCGCGCCGGCGGCATGAGCGGCCCCGTGTCCGTGGACTTCGGCAACGAGGCGCTGTCGCTGGAATGGAGCGGCGGCGGCCTGATCGCCGAAGCGCTGAAACAGTACGGCGCGCACACGCACGGCGCCGTGCAACTGCGCTTTGCCGGCGCCTACCAGGAAGACGATGACGGCACGGTCGCCGCCGTCGAGGTCGTCGTGCGCGGCCGCTACAAGGAAATCGACATGGGCACGGCCAAGATGGGCGACGACACCACCCATAAATACACGATGGCCTGCAGCTACTACAAGCTGCTGATCGACGGCGCCACCGTCATCGAACTGGACTTCATGAGCGGCACCGAGAACTTCGGCGGAGGCGACACCAACGCGGCCATCCGCAAGGCCATCGGCCTGTAATCTCTTTTTTAATTACCCCTACCCTACAAGGACAACACCATGACCAACGACACCCAAAACCAAGCCGTCATCGAACTGGACGAGCCGATCAAACGCGGCGACACCTTCATCACATCGCTGACCGTGCGCAAGCCCAAGGCGGGCGCCCTGCGCGGCATTTCCCTGATCGAGCTGGCCAACCTGAACGTGTCGGCCCTGCAGATCGTGCTGCCGCGCATCACCGAACCGACCCTGACCGCGCACGACGTCGCCAACATGGACCCGGCGGACTTGCTGGCCGTGGGCGCCGAGGTTGCCGGTTTTTTGGCGAGCAAAGCCGATCGCCTTTCGGTATCCCCGGCGAAGTAGAAGACGCCATGGCCGACATCGCCGGCGTCTTTCACTGGACACCGGCCGCGATGGACGGCTTTACGATTGATGAACTGATGGCCTGGCGCGAACGCGCCCGGCAGCGAAGCGGAGCGGAATAGATGGCTGGTCGGGATCTGAAATTACAGGTGGTATTTGCGGCACTGGACAAGATTACCGGCCCGCTGAAAAAAATCATGGGCGGCTCCAGCGACACGGCCAAGGCATTGAAGGCGACCAGCGACCGCTTGCGCGAGCTGAACGCCCAGCAAAAGAACATCGGCAAATTCCGCGAGCTGCACGGTGGCCTGGACGCCACCCGCACCAAGCTGGAAGCGGCCCAGCAGAAGGTGGCCAGCCTGGCCACCAAGATGAAACAGACGGAAGCACCCACGCGCGCCATGACGCGCGAGTTTAACGCCGCCGTCAAAGCGGCCGGCGCCTTGAAGACGGCAGGCCAGCAGCAGGCCCAGCAACTGCAGGTCATGCGCGAGCGCCTGGCAGGCGCCGGCATCGGCACCAAAGACCTGGCCAACCACGAGCGCACCTTGCGCCGCGAGATCGAGGCCACCAACAAAACCATGACCTTGCAGCAGCAGAAGCTGGCCAACACGGCCGCCAAACAGCAGCGCGTTACCAACGCCACCCAGCATGCGGACAAGCTGCGCAACAAGGCGGGCAATCTGGCCATGGCCGGCGCCGGTGCTGCCGCCACGGGCGCCGTGCTGGGCGCACCCGTCGTCAAGGGACTGAACGAGGCCAAGCACTATCAAACGGAAGTAGGCCGCGTCAACGCGCTGGGCCTGGGCGACAAGGTATCAGCCGAGGCCGTCGCCTTCGCGCGCAACATGAAGACCTACGGCACCAGCCAGCTCGACAACCTGCAGTTGATGCGCGACGGCATGAGCGCCTTTGCCGACGTGCACCACGCGGAAATGGTCGCCCCTACCCTGGCCAAGATGAAGTTTGCCAATCATGCCTTCTTCGGCGAGGCCGAGGGTGCCGACAACGAACGCAAGTTCATGGACATGCTCAAGGTCATCGAGCTGCGCGGCGGCCTGGAGAGCAAGGAAAAGTTTGAAGCCCAGGCCAACATCGTGCAGCAGGTCATCACCGCCACGGGCGGGCGCGTCGGGCCGAATGAATGGCTGAACATGATTAAAACGGGTGGCATCGCGGCCAAGGGCTTGAAGGATGACGCCTTCTACTACCAGATGGAACCGCTGGTGCAGGAGATGAGCGGCAATCGCGTCGGCACGTCCTTGATGAGCGCCTACCAGAACTTGTACCAGGGCCGCACCACCAAACGCTCGGCCAAGAAACTGGAAGAATTTGGCTTGATCGGCGACAAGAGCAAGGTCACGCATGATAAAGCGGGACAACTTTCCTTTCTCAATCCTGGCGCGCTGCTGGGTTCCGAGCTGTTCCGCGAAAATCAGTTTGAGTGGATGGAAAAGGTGCTATTGCCGCAACTGGCCAAGAAAGGCATCAAAGACAAGAACCAGGTGCTCGACGCCATCGGCAGCATCTTTTCGAACCGCACCGCGTCGAACCTGTATTCGCAGATGTATTTGCAACGCGGGCAAATCCACAAGAATGAAAAGCTCAACCGTGGCGCCGCCGATATCGGCCGGCTGGACAAGCTGGGGCGCGACTCGGCCGCCGGCAAGGAACTGGAAGCGCAGTCGAAGCTGGCCAACTTGAAACTGACCATGGGCGAAAAAATCCTGCCGCTGTATGCGCAGGGGCTGGAAATGGCGATTTCCGCCGTCATGCGCCTGAATGGTTTCATGGAGCGCAATCCGACCGTGGCCAAGGTCATGATTACCGCCTTTGCCGTGCTGGCCGGCATGCTGCTGGTGCTCGGCCCGCTGATGCTGGGTATTGCCGCCCTGATCGGCCCGTATGCCATGCTGCACGTCATGTTTGCCAAGATGGGCGTGACGGGCGGCGTGCTCACGCCCATCATGCGCGGCCTGGGCGGGGCCTTCATGTGGGCGGGCCGCGCCGTGCTGTGGCTGGGCCGCGCTCTTCTGATGAACCCGATTGGCATCGCCATCACGGTCATCGCCGGCGCCGCCTACCTGATCTATAAATACTGGGAGCCGATCAAGGGTTTCTTTACCGGCATCTGGTCGCACGTCAAGACCGCCTTTGCCGGCGGCATCGGCAGTGTCAGCAGCCTGATCGTCAACTGGTCACCGCTGGGCCTGTTCTATCGCGCCTTCGCCGGCGTGCTGGGCTGGTTCGGCATTGCGCTGCCGGCCAAGCTCACGGACTTTGCCGGCAACATTTGCCGCAGCATTGTCGCGGGCCTGGCGCCGCTGACCGGGTTCATTGCCGATCTGTGGTCGCGGCTGCAAGCCA
The DNA here is from genome assembly GCF_058796955.1 of Janthinobacterium sp. GW823-FHT03B06. Taxonomy (NCBI): domain Bacteria; kingdom Pseudomonadati; phylum Pseudomonadota; class Betaproteobacteria; order Burkholderiales; family Oxalobacteraceae; genus Janthinobacterium; species Janthinobacterium sp. GW823-FHT03B06. The sequence continues at coordinate 172,681 of NZ_JBXAJE010000001.1, read as the reverse complement.
CGTTGGGCGGCGGCATGGCCAGCATCAGCGCGCTGATTATCAACTGGTCGCCCGTCGGCGTGTTTTACCAGGCGTTCGCGGGCGTATTGAGCTGGTTCGGCATCCAGTTGCCGGCCCAGTTCACCGAGTTCGGCGCCAACATCCTGCGCGGCCTGGTCAACGGCATCACCGGTTCCATGGGCGCCGTCAAGGACGCCATCAGCAATGCCGGTTCCAGCACCATTGCCTGGTTCAAGGAAAAGCTGGGCATCCACAGCCCGAGCCGCGTGTTTGCCCAGCTCGGCGACTACACCATGCAGGGGCTGGCCGTGGGCCTGGACCGCAGCGAGGGCGCGCCGATTGCCAAGGTTTCCGGACTGGCCCAGCGCCTGACGCAATTGGGTGCCGGCATTGCCATCGGCACGGCCACCGCGTTACCCGCCAGCGCCTTCGACACGCGCGCGCCGCTGGCCCAGGGCGGGTTCGGCGCCGGAATGAGCATCCAGGGCGACAAGATCGAAATCACCTTCCACGTGCAGGCCGGCACCGATCCGCAGGCCATCGCGCGCGCCGTGAGCGAGGCGTTAAACCAGCGCGACCGTGAAAAGGCGGCACGCATCCGCTCGTCCCTGCGCGACCACGATTAAGAAAGAGGCACCACCATGATGATGATTTTAGGAATGTTCGTTTTCAGCCTTCCGACGCTGGCCTATCACGAGCTGCAGCGGCAAACGGAATGGAAGCACGCCAGCACGGCCCGCGTGGGCCTGCGCGACGCGCACCAGTACGTGGGGCCAGGCGACGACACCATCACCCTATCGGGCTGGGTGGCGCCGGAACTGACCGGCTCCCTGTACTCGCTCGATGCGCTGCGCATGATGGCCGACACGGGCAAGTCGTGGATTCTGATCCAGGGTACGGGCCGCATTCTCGGCTCCTACCGCATCACCAGCATGACGGAGGGCCGCACCATCCTGGACGGCAGCGGCGGCGCGCGCCGCGTCGAGTTCTCGATTGCGCTCAAGCGCGACGACGACGGCGTGCTGGCCATGGTCGGCCTGGGCGATATCGGCGACCTGAAAAACATGCTCAGTATCGACGGCATGACCAGCAGCATCGCGGGCGCTGCCAGGAATGCCGTGGGCAGCGTGGTGGGCAATGTGGTCGGCGGCATCACGTCGAAATATGGCGGTGTCGTCAGCGAGATGAAAGACAAGATCAGCGGCAGCATCAGCGGCGTCATCGGCAGCGCGGCGGACAAGTTCAAATGAGCGAACATATCCCCGCCTTCAAGGTCAGCATCGAGGACAAGGATTTGACGGCCATCGTCTCGCCGCGGCTCATCAATCTGACCTTGACCCTGTGCCGTGGTGACGAGAGCGACCAGCTCGACATTGCACTGGACGACAGCGACGGCAAACTGGCCCTGCCGCCGCGCGGCGCGCAGATCGCCCTGGCGCTGGGCTGGCAAGCGTCCGGCCTGGTGGACATGGGCAAGTTCACAGTCGACGAGGTGGAGCACAGCGGCGCGCCCGACACCATCACCCTGCGCGCCAGGTCGGCCAACCTGATCGACACCTTCAAACAGCAGCAGGAACACAGCTTTCACAAGACCACCCTGGGCGCCATCATCGAGGCCATCGCCTTTCGCAACGAGCTGGCCTCTAGCGTGTCGGCGCGCCTGCGCGACACCGCCATCGAGCACATCGACCAGACCCACGAAAGCGATGCGGCCTTTCTGCGCCGGCTGGGCAGGAAATACGACGCGGTGGCCACCGTCAAGAACGACACTTTGCTCTTCATCCCCATCAACCAGAGCCGCACGGCCAGCGGCAAGGCGCTGCCCGTCATCCCCATCACGCGCGCCCTGGGCGACGGCCACCGCTACCACAGCGCCGAGAGCGACGCTTACACTGGCGTGCGCGCCTTCTGGCACGACGAGCGCTACGCGCGCCGCCGCAGCGTGGTGGCGGGCGTGCCCGGCAACAGCAAGCGCCTGCGCACCACCTTCGCCAATGAAACGGACGCGCGTGCGGCGGCCGTGGCCGAATGGCAGCGCATCCTGCGCGGCCTGGCCACCTTTGAAATGAGCCTGGCCCTGGGCAACCCGACCGTGTTCCCGCAATCGCCCGTGACCGTACAAGGCTTCAAGCCCGAGATTGACGCCACCGAGTGGCTATCGGTCAAGGTTACGCACAACCTGGGCGGCAACGGTTTTACCACGCGCGTGGAGTTTGAAACGAAGACGGAAGCGGTCGAGGCCGAGCGCGAGGACGAAAAAGACCCGGATGAAGGCGTCACGGGCGTGGTGGCCAAATGGAAGGACGTGGCGGCGAAGAAGAAAAAGGCGGGACAGGAAATAGCCGGGGCCGCAGGCACTCTCAAGACGTTAGAGCATGTTTACAAGAGCAAGCAGGCCGCCAAACGGGCGGCCCTGCATGCGTGGAAGCATATAGAGGAGGTGCGGGAAATCATCCGCGAAAACCGCGAAGCACCTTAGAATCCAACGCAAGCCGGCGCAGAAGCCGCATGAAAGTGCGAAATTTTACTTCAGTTCATCAGTCGGGAAGTTCTTTGAATACATCGACATCCTATTTCCATCCAAAATTTAATGCGCGATCGAAAACTTTAATCTTATAAAATAAATCCTTTGAGTTTTTAAGAAAATTTTGATCCGCCTATTAAATACAAAATAAATTACACCAGCGACCACTGGTCGAATTAATTTCTGCCGATAGCAATCCAAACCAACACGAGCCTAAATCAATTTTTAATCTAACACCGTTTTAGGTCCCTATACAACTCTGGATCTCTCATTGCGTGCCGAATCAAGGACTGAGTGGTAATTCTTAAAAATTCATTGGCCCGCTTTTCGTCTTTCAATAACTGGTGGGCTCCCTTGAAATCCGGCTGCCCTCCGTGGGCAATCGCGCTACGATATGAATACAAGGTATTCCAAACTTTTTCTGACGACACATTTCCAAAAAAATCCTCATAAGGGAGAAATCTATCAAACCTTTTGGATAAAAATGGAATTTTAGATCGCATCTGATGTGTAATACTATCACCTCGATCCTCAAGCTTTGGGTTGTGTGTTATCAACATCTCAATAATTGCAAAATAGCCAATCACGTGAAAACTTGAATTCGGAGGAATAAGATCAAGTTCAGATAGCATGTGCAATGCACGATTAAGCTCTGGATACGGCTCTAAAGCCCCGACGCTACTGGAGTTCGACCGTTTAATCTCATACAACTCCGTTATCTCGTGTAAATTTTCGATCGTTACTATGGATGTAATTTTATGACCCTGGTAGGTATAAAGCCCAAGAATTCCATATGGGCTACAACTATGTCCAAAATTATGCAAGCAGATCGTTGATAAGTTAAGACAAGCTTCTGATATCAACCCCACCAAATGCAAATCATAATTTATAGAACCACCATCTGGCGATCGAACCACGTAATAACGCCAGTCCGGCTCATCCAAAGGAAATGAATCATGATAACCACTCCCATCCTCCCTACATTTCAGTTCCAATTCGTAAAATGAGAAAGGTCCAGATAACGCAGAATTCCCAACCACCTCATTAAGCATTTCTTTTATTCGGGCAATTTCACTCTTGGTAGCACGGTCAAATTCAACTCCAGGAGCAATTGAGAAAGGGAGTTGACGATCGTCCGAAAATCTTATCGGGTTCGCAACAAGTGCAATTGTTGAATGTGATGGCGGCAATACATTTTTTTCAATATCGATACTATTACCAGCGGAGGCATTGGGATCATTCATTTGAAGTCTTTCTCGCATTAAGAAAATTTCTTAAAATAAAACTTGAGAGCAGCTATGAGCAGTCAAGGTATAAAAATTTACCGAATCAAAAAAAATAAAAATCATTATTACCAATCACATATCGTCACACTTTTCCGTCAGTTCATTCTGTTGTCAATTTTCCGAGATTATTTTTTTAAAATCTGACTCCGCAATTACGTCGATCCCCATGGACTCCGCTTTGCTCAGTTGTACATGCCCTGCAAGCGGACCAGCGATCAAAATATCCACCGAAGTCCTAAAACCCTTGCGCACCTGCCAGCCTGCAGCCCTCGCCATTGCCTCTAATTCACAGCGCTTAGCATCCCGAAAACCTACAAAATATGCCACTGTATGTCGCCGCGTTCGATTGCCATTACCTTTTGGATAATCCTTGATACGAACCGGGGGACGAGCGATACCATCAATAGCATTTCGCTGATTTATACTGCGATGCCGTTCACTCGCCCACCTCCCAACGCTCTGAATTTCTCCAGTCGTCAACGAAGTCAACTTGCCACGAATACGCTGCAAAGAAAAGGTTCGCTTTCCCTGTCCTGCATGGCAAAAACCTTCCAAAGAATCCGCATCAACCGCCCAAACCGTGATACGCCGAGTTGCATAGCCAGTGCCATGGCGATTTGGGTACGAAAACTGAATTTCGTCATCGGTCACTGCTTCGCGTCGAAACTCTCTCTTGGATTTTTTCTTGGTGCGAGGCGGGGCTTGAGCGGCATGTACCTCAGCTGCGACTTGCTCGATTTGTGGAATATTTTCGCTTTTCAAATGCAATGGTTGTGGAGCGGCGATCCGCTCCACTAGGCATGAAGGCTTTCTCACCCTCGGGCCAGATATGCATCGTTGAATATGATGCCACCGAAAGCTGCTCGGCTCGCCCGCTTCAGGCGCTCGCTTCCGAAGATTCCAGCTGCTGAAAATTATGCAGACAAAACAAGCAGCAATTACAATAAGCATAAGAAGGTAAATCATTTGCAGACTATTTTTCCTTTTTTCGTCCGCTGCCGGCCACATTAAAAGTCTGCGGCCCAATGATATTCCCTACGAAATTTTGCCCAATTTTGCCGTGGGTTTCAACGTGTGCTGCATTCCCCACGGAAGATGCCGAGGGCGCAGGCAGGCGCATGCCGCCAATCATTCCAAGTACACCTGCTCGTCCACGCGCATCCAGGTTCCGGAAACCAGAAACTAGTTCACTTTCATCCGCACTGAGTACCGCAGCAGACACACTACCAGTCATCACATACCACACGTCTACGCCAATCTCTAACAGCGCACATAGGTAGACAGCATCCGGAGACCGCTCATCTTTTTCATATGAAATTTGAGCGCGTTTTTTTACCCCGCCAACAGCTGCGAAGTCGTCTTGGTTCATACCCAAACGTTGACGCTCTTGCTTTAATCTTTCACCAAACATGCTCATACTCACATCTTTTTGTTGACTAGTGCGCTTTTGGACACTATAGTTACGCCATCCTGTAGCGATTACACATCATAACATTATGAAAAACGTATCCAATGCCAGGCGTACTGCCAAAGGCATCACTTCTAAGCCGCTTGGCGTCCGTTTGACGTCTAGCGAGGTAGCCGAAGTCGAAGGCTACGCAGAGAAACTTGACCGGTCCCGCGCCTGGTTCCTCCGCTTCCTGATCCTGCGCGGCCTGGCTGACTACAAGCGCGAAATCGCTTCCCAATCCACCCACTAAGGACAACGTCATGTACCCCGATGCAAAACGTATCCGCAGCCATAAAGTCATGCTGCGCCTGGACGATTATGAGCACCAGCTCGTTTCCTCGATTGCCAACTACCAGGGCGAAGAAATAGCAGTACTGGTGCGCCAAATCGTCATGCGTGAAGCCCTTGCCGCCATTGCTGCAGACGACATCGACAGCGTACAGCGTCGCAGCGCTTAAACCGAGTCCCTGAATAGTAACTTTTGAGTAACTGAAAAGCTGCCGAACATGCCCGATCACGAAATTCATATCAACGACGAAGAACTTGCAGCGCTGGAAGTCGTTCGTCAACGGCAAGGGCTGGCAAGTATCGAGCAAGCGGCTGAATGGCTCGTCAAGTCGCGCTTACGCAAGCAGTCGAAAAATATGACAGGTCGCGGTCGCGCCCTGTACCAAGTGGAAAGAAAGCTGAAATGAGAGTCATCGGCCTGCCCTGCCCGCATTGCGAATACACCGTCCGCGCCGTCAAGAGCCGCACGATGTCCGCCATGTTCAAGGAAATCACCTACATGTGCCAGAACCCCGAATGCGGGCACTCTTTCGTGGCAGGCCTGGAAGTACTGCGCACCCTCTCGCTGTCCGCCATGCCCAAGCCGGATATCCGCATCCCGATGTCCCAGCATGCACGTACTGCGGCCACCAGCCAGCTGGCCCTCGACCTGACGGCGGGCTGCTGATGAACACCATGCCGATCCTCGCGCCGCCGTAGCCCGGCCGCCGTAACTCCCCTCTTTTGCTGTGCCCTGCTGCGCTCCTTTTTGAGCGTGCGGGATTCGTTCAACCTGAAATAAGGAAAACCGATGGAAAACACGCTGCACGCCGCCAGTCATGCCGACAAATCCATGGCATCAAGCACGATCCGCCCGACCTTGCAAAATTGCATTGTCCCCGTGGCACCAACGTGTTTTCTGCTGCAAGCCAGTGCGGGCATCGGCATCGCGGCGCTGACCGCCCGCATCCATGAGATCGCCAAGACCTACCACGCCTATGGCGCGGCCAATCTGACCTTCATCGTCAGCGATGCGCAAGCACTGGAGCGTGACGGCTTTTTCGCGCCAGCCAAGCAACGCGCCCTGATCGGCAAGCTGCCCATCGAGGTGAACTACATTTTTGCCACCGAAGCGGGTTCCCGGCACTGCTGCGGCACATCGCACACGCTCCCTTACTGGGCAGAACATTTTCTCAAGGCAGGGGCACGCTGATGCTGCGCCTGGCCAAAACCTGCGGCATCTGGCTGCTGTCGCTCCTGATCGTCATTACCCCTGACGTGCTGCGAGCCATCGGCGCCATCAAGGACTGAACCATGCCGGCGTCCCTTATCGACAACCACCTGTCCTTCCAGCCTGCCGCCGAAATTCTGGCCGCGCGCGACAAGGACATGCCGACGCCACCGGGCGCCGGGCATGCGCTGGCCGCCATCGCCGAGGCCAAGGCCCAGCTGCGCAGCATCAAGCCGCGCAATCTGGCGCCCTTCATGGCCCAAGCCTGGGGATTGTCGCCGCGTGGCGCGCGTCGCTCCGTGTTGATCGCCGCCGGCCTGGACGCCGACCGCTGGGAGTCGCCCATCCACTCCTTTACCGAGGAAGAGCGCATCGAACTGCGCGCTGCCACCTCTGCCGCTATCCGTGTCTACGAAAGACTGTTGAATGCAATCTAAACAAATCCTGCTGCCTACCCCGCAACGCCACGAAGCCTTCCTGCGCTCCGCCCGGTTCGCGCCCGAGCTGGCCCGCATCCCGTTCAAGTGGCGCAACCGCGTCATCACGGCCGCCATGGCAAAAATGGCCTGGTCGTCCTGGTACAAAGTCTATGAATCCGTCGCCACCGGCTTTGTGCGCGAATTCGCCGAACAGTACGTGCCGGCCGGCGTCGACCTGTCGCAAAGCGATGCGGACATCGTGGCCACCGCCGAGCGCGCGGCGGCCGGCGTGACCAAAATGCTGTGGATGGCCTTGTCCGACACGCACGCCCTGCAGATCATGGAAGACGAATGCGCCTCGTATGGCATTGAGCTGCCCGAGTTCGACACGCTGGCCGACACCATCGCCCGCCTGGTGGATGCCCGCTGGTGGCGCCGCCAGTTGCGCAAGAAGGTCAAGCGCGCCTTTGAAGCGGGCAATATCCGTCTGGGGTACGTGAACTATCGCGGCGAACCCTACGCCAGCAATGACGCCGTGCTGTCTCGCCTGGCGCAGAACCGCCGCAACGCGGCAGCGCTGGCCGCCACACTGGTGCAGAACGAGAACGGCCAGCAATTCAGCATCGCCGAGCTGGCCGAGAAAACGACCGCCAACAAGGCCATCCGGCGCGGCGAGCTGATGTTGCGCATCAACGGCTTTGAGCAGATCGCCCGCGAGTGCGGCGACCAGGGCATTTTCATCACCTGGACGTGCCCATCGCGCTTTCACGCCATGCAGCACAGCGGCAAGCCAAACGACAAGTTCGACGGTTCCACGCCGCGCGAGGCAAACGCCTACCTGGGCAAGATGACGTCGCTGTGCCGCTCCGCACTGGCGCGCCGTGGCATCGGCCTGTACGGCTTTCGCATCGCCGAGCCGCATCACGATGGCTGCCCGCACTGGCATTTGCTGCTGTTCGTGCGCCCCACGGCGAAATACAAGACGGCCCACCTGCAAGACGTGGCGGGCCGCGCCATCCGCATCATGAAGCGCTACGCCTGGCGCGCGGACCGTGGCGAGCCGGGCGCCTTCGCGCGCCGCCTGGACGTGAAACGCATCGACTGGGCCAAGGGCAGCGCCGCCGGCTACATCGCCAAGTACGTGGCCAAGAACATCGACGGCGTGGCCGAGCACAAGACGAAAGAAGGCTATGTCGTCACGGCCGACACCGAAGGCGATGTCGAGCTGACGCCATCGGCGCGCGTCGAGTCCTGGGCCGCGTGCTGGGGCATCCGTCAATTCCAACAATGGGGCGGCGCGCCCGTCACCGTCTGGCGCGAACTGCGCCGCATCGAGGAAAGCATGCTCAACGAAGCGCCGGCCGCCATGCGCCGCGCCTGGGACGCCGTGCAAAAGATCGACGGCGAAAAGCGCGCCTGCTGGGCCGAATACCTGCGCGCCCAGGGCGGTGCCCTGGTGCCGCGCAAGGAACTGGTCGTCACCCTGGCCAAGGACGAAAAGACCGTGATCGGCCGCTATGGCGAAACCCTGCGCACCACGCCCTACGGCGTGCGCTGCAGCGACCTGATCGGCGTGGTCTTCAAGTCCGTGCGCCATACGTGGACGCCGGTACAGGCCACAGGCGGGCGCGGGGTAGCTGTTGGGGTTGCCGTTCCTCGGACTCGTGTAAATAACTGTACGCACCCCGTCGACGTAATTCCAGCCACGCCCATTTCTGCGCCCCCATTCGTCTATAGCGACATCGACCAGAACGCGCTTTTGTGTTCCTGGGCGCACAACCTGGCCTGTCCGTTCCCCCGAATTCACGGAGACGAACAAAAAATCGCACTGATCCACGAAATGGCCGCAATAGGAGCGTGTCCATTCCCGCAGGTGATTGCCACAGACACAACACCAATGAAAGGAAATGGCACATGAGCACCTATGCCGTGATCGTTCGCACGCAAACCGAACGCTTTGAATACGCCGCGATTGCCGCTTCCAGCGGCGACGCGATCCAGGCCGCCCTCGACCACTTCGGCGTGTGCGGCGTTACCGCCAAACTGAAAGGAGCACCGCAATGCTGACCACCCTGACCGATTCACCGCGGCAAATCGCCCTGGGCGACCGCGTGACGTTCGATACCGACGAGGGCTACCAGGCCGGCACCGTCAACGACCTGCGCCGCGACGTGGGCAATGGCGAGCTGCATGCGTGGGTGGAGCTGGACCACCAGTGGCCGGGTATGTTCCGTGCGGTGCCGCTGGCGGCCATCGAGGCGGTCAAGAAGGCAACCGCGCCTGTCGGGTGCCCAGCATGACAGCGGAACGCTCATTACCTGCCGTGGCGGCCCTGTTCGTGCGCGCCAATTCGATCTACAAAACCATGCCGGCGGTGGACGCCTGGGATGCGGAGCGCGACGCCCGCGCCTGGCCTGGTGGCGTGCCGGTGGTGGCGCATCCGCCTTGCCGCTCCTGGGGTACGCTGCGCCACCTGGCCAAGCCGCGCCCGGACGAAAAGGAACTCGCGGTGTGGGCCGTCGCCCAGGTGCGCAAGTTCGGCGGCGTGCTCGAGCACCCGAAGCGCTCGACCCTCTGGCCACACTGCGGCTTGCCAGCGATCGGCGAGCGGGACAAATTTGGCGGCTGGACGCTGCCGATTTTCCAAAGCTCCTTTGGCCACCGCGCCGAAAAGGCCACCTTGCTGTACATCGTCGGCTGTGCGCCGGCGCAAATACCGGCCATGCCCATCGTCCTGGGCGACGCCTCGCATGTGATCGCCCCGTCCGGCCGCAACCGCGCCGGCGAGCGGCGCCGGAAAGGGGACCAGGGCTGGCGGCCGGAATGCGGTAAGGCGGAACGCGAGCACACGCCGCCCGAGCTGGCGCATTGGCTGGTCTCCCTGGCGCGACGCTGCATGGTGCCCGCATGAACAGCCCATTCCTGTTCGACGGCCCGGGCGTCATTTCGTTCAGCGGCGGCCGCACCAGCGGCATGATGCTGTGGATGACGATTCAGGCCTACGGCGGCACGCTGCCGGCCGACGTGGTGGTGTGCTTCGCCAACACCGGCAAGGAAGAGGAAGCGACCCTTGAATTCGTGCGCGACTGCGGCGACCGCTGGGGCGTTCCCATCGTCTGGATAGAAAACCGCCCTCGCAATGAAGCGCGCGGCAAGGAATTTGCCATCGTGGACTTTGCTACGGCCAGCCGCCGCGGCGAGCCGTTCGCCGATCTGCACGACGAAAAGAAATTCCTCCCGAACCCAGTCGCGCGCTTTTGCACGGCGGAACTCAAGGTACGCCCGATGCAGCGCTACTTGAAGTCGATAGGCCTGCTGGAGTGGACCACGTTTATCGGCATGCGCGCCGACGAGCCCATGCGCGTGGCGCGGCTGGCGAATCAGGATTATGGCAAGCACGAAGTGAAAGAGGCGCCCTTGGCGGCGGCCGGCCTAACCGTGGCCGATGTCAGCGCGTTTTGGGCAGCACAAGATTTTGACCTGGGCCTGCCGAATATGAACGGCAAGACGATGCACGGCAACTGCGATCTGTGCTTCCTGAAAGGCGGCAACCAGGTGCTATCCCTGATCCGGGAAAAGCCCAGTCGCGCCCTGTGGTGGATACAGCAGGAAAAGAACGCCCAGGCGTCCGGATCTGGTGCTGGCGGCTGGTTCCGCAAGGATAGGCCCAGTTACCAGGCGATGTATGACATGGCAATGAATCACGGGGAGCTGTTCCCCTTCGATGATGCCTTAACCGATTGTGGATGCACGGATTAGATGGAGATTACGAAAATGGACCAATACAAAGAATTTTGCCGCCTTCGTGACTATCGCAAGCACGGTGCAGAAGTCCCGCAGCGCACCGAGGCCGAAGCGTTCGCTTTGGTGATTGCCGGATACGCGGATCAGAAATACATGGCCCTGGCCGCGCGGCATGAGTCGGTACTCGATGGCGCAATTCTGATGGCTGAGGAATTTGCCGAAGCGCGCACCCCGGACGAGGGTGGCAACGCATTTCGAAACTATGCCGAAATCCTGCGTGCTTTAAAAAATGAGCATGCGCTGTTCGCCAGAGTTACAAAAGAACAACACCTTGTCACAGCATTGCCGAAGAACCTTACAACTATCACTGCCGGTACGGCGGCCAGGAGCACACAATGAATATGAACGAAACGGAATTCGTCGCCAAACTGGCTCTGGCCATCGATAAATTGCAGCGCCCCGCCATTCCGCTGGCGATTGACCTGTGGGACATCGCCACAATCGCGCAGTACTTAAAGCGGGAACCGGGAACCGTGCGGGAACGCATGGCGTGCCTTCCAAGCTTCCCGAAAGCCATCCGGCTGCCAACGTCGAAGGGGCATGCGCAGCCCCTGTATAATGCAAAGGAGGTGATCGCCTGGGCCGAATCGTACCGAGAAAAGAATTAATTTCGTTTACGCCAAAATTACGCCAACACCCCGGAAAGCCGCATTATTCAATAGGTTGAGTTTCCGGCTCCGGGCACCAGCGCACAGAATTCAGAAACATCAAAAAAACCATTTAACCTCAATAAATCAGCGGGTTAGTGGCTTTTTTTACGTCCGGGCATTTCTCTTAATCTCAATTAAACCCGACAAAAACCTCTAGCGGTTACGCCAGATTTACGCCGTGATTACGCGAGCGACGCCGGCGCCGGCGCCATCATGGTGGCCCTGCTCGCCTGGCTGTAAGTTCACCAGCTCGACCTGATGACCAATGAGAAAACGCGCAAGCACGGCATCGCCTTCAAGTTCGAATTCAACAACCGTGAAACAGTCGATATCTCGATCAAGCTGAACCTGACCGAGCGCATCGCGGTCAAACCGGCGAGGCCGGTTGCCTGGACATCCAGCATCCGGCCGAGATAAAGCACATGCCGCCCTACCGGGACAAGTTCTGACAGCAGTACGACGTCCCCCCTGCTGAAATGGGCCGCGCGGCACGCTGACAGCACGCCCGCCTAGTCGGTGCGGACCATGGGCGAACAGTTGATCGTCTTTTCCCGAGAGACCACCTAACGCGCGGCGTGATTACGCGGCGATGTATCCGCAAGCGTCTGAGGCACGCGAGTCCGACGACACTATCCACACGAAGCATTACCCCGACGGCGACGTGATGGAGTACGACCATGAGGACGACGCCCTGCCCCCTGCCCCGGCGTGATCGCCGCCATCACCGCCCACAGAGTGACGTCAAACGCTCTCTAGAAAAGCGGCTGACCATGGCCGTGCGGCGGCGATAAAAGCCAGCGAGGACGAGCTGGCGAGCACCATCAGCTTGTTCAAGCAGCCTCACGGCGGCGTCAAGGCCGGCGGTGCCATTCGAATCCAAAAAAATGAACCTAATTAGCTCTCTGCTGACTAATAGAGAGCCAATCTTAACAATCTATCAAAAAGAAAATTATATACAGTCACAGTTTCAAAAAACTGATGACGGAATGAAATTTAATTTAGCATCAAATTGTCAGATTGAGAAATTTACTCAGCCAATTAAGGAAGACGCACCGAAGCAACCAATAGAATCAGGCACCATTTCTTATACCGATGAAATACAAAAATACAAAAATACAAAAATACAAATTATCACACAATTTCATAAGCGCGTTTCGCACACTCTCACCTGCTCGACCTCATCGCCAGAGGAAAAAAATATTCGTAATGCTTAGGGATCTGTCCGCTTTCCAGCAAGAATCCTAAGCATGAATTCAAAGATGGTTCATACTGGAGAAATTATCATGCACAACAAAAATGTTTATTGGGACGAGACCATGATGCAGAACGATTTTCATCAGCCGTCAATATTGGCAATCGGCGACAGCTGGTTCTGGTATCCTCTTCCTGGTGGCTCATTATTAAGCAAATTAGGAAATTTGGTTGAAAAAAAGGAACATTACATTCTAGCTCACGGAAATAACGGTGCCGAAGCCTACGATTATGTTTACGGAACCTATAAAAGAAGAATCCAGACCGCATTACAACTACATGGGGATTCTTTGTCGGCTGTTTTCATAAGCGGTGGAGGGAACGACTTCGCCGGCCTATCCGATATGCGCCCGCTACTGCTAAAAGACTGCTCCGCCTGCACTTCGGCTGAAGCTTGCTACCGATCCGGTGATGACGAGCAAAGCCTGAACCGATTTTTAAATAAAGTTACGGGAAGCTTCATCGCTCTTATCGACAAGATAATTGGTGCAACTTGGAATACGACGCAAAATGCAACCGGACCAACGAAGATCTATTTACATAACTACGACTATGCTCGGCCAACAGGTATCGGCATCTTTGGTGCCGAAAGCAAATGGCTGCGAGCATCGCTAGTAGTCGCAAACGTGCCTACCCACCTGCAGGATTCCTGCATCCGTTTTTTGATCGACGAGTTCACTTTGCGGTTGAAGGGGTTGGTCGCTCGTTATCCCGGCCGCGTTCGTCTTGTCGATAGTCGCGGCACCTTAGGTGACGACGACTGGGCTAACGAGCTTCATCCAACGTCGACGGGTTTCGAAAAAATTGCGCACAATGTGTGGCTACCCATATTGCAAGGCGATGGACTTGCACCTAAGTGATAACTAGTTCAAGAAAGGTATGGAGGCTTCCTCAATTCCAGAAAATCCTCTTGTATCTTGCCCAATAGCATGTGCTGGCCGAGGTGCGGCATCTACGCGTAACTCTTCCTTGTCTGTAAATTCCGACACCTCCATCACCTCTACTTCTTCACCTTGCCGCGACTGTCATCACGATCAATTCCCACACCCGGGCTAACCTGCTCCCACTGACGTTTTTACAACACCCCGCCCCCCCTCTCCCTCCTCCAAAGCCCCCTACTGATATAATACTTACAATCAAGTAATATTCCGAAATGTGCGCCTCCAGGCTCCCGCAACCGTCTGTGTACTGCTAGCCCATGCGCTCTCTTTTCGACCACGAGATCATCAAACAGCTGCACAGCGGTGTCCGCTCACGGGTTTACCGTGCCAGGGCTGCCGATGGCACCGCGCTGATCGTCAAGCAACCCAATCAGCAGTTCCCCTCCTTTCAGCAACTGGCGCAATTCAAGCGCGAGTATGCGATCGCGCGCCGTTGCCGCCATCCTGGCGTGGCGCATCCGCTGGCGCTGCAGCTGCACGGCGGGTGCTGGACGATGATCGTGGAAGATTGCGGCGGCCAGGCGCTCGACCAGGTGTTGCGTGCGCAGGTGGCGGCGCGCAGGATGCCGTCGCAACCCGCCTTGGCGCTGGACGATTTTTTCGACATCGCGCTGCAACTGTGCGCGGCGCTGGACGAGGTTCATCGTCAGGGCGTGATCCACAAAGACATCAATCCCGCCAATCTGGTGTGGAATGGCGGCCGGCGCCTGCTGCAGCTGATCGACTTCGGCATCGCCTGCGAACTGCCGTACGAAAGCCATGGCATCGCCAATCTCCAGACGCTGGAAGGCACGCTGCGCTACATGGCGCCGGAACAGACCGGACGCATGAACCGGCGCGTCGATTGGCGCGCCGATTTCTATGCGCTGGGCGCCACCTTCTACGAGCTGCTGGCCGGCCAGGCGCCGTTCGAGACGGGCGACGAGATGGAACTCGTGCATTGCCACATTGCGCGCAGTCCCGACTGGTCGCACCCGGCGCTGGCAAGCTTGCCTGGCCAGCTGCTGCCGATCATCCAGCGGCTGCTGGAAAAAAATGCCGATCAGCGCTACCAGAGCTTGCAGGGCTTGCGCAGCGATCTCGAAGCATGCCGCGCGCAAAAGCCGGCGCAGACGCTCAAGCTGTCCGACCACAACGGCCATTTCCTCGTGCCGCAAACGCTGCACGGGCGCGAGGATGCCATCGCTGTGCTGCTGGCGGCATTTGAACGCAGCGCCGCGGGCAGGTGCGAGATGCTGCTGGTGGCCGGCCATTCGGGCATCGGCAAGTCGGCGGTCGTCAACGAAGTGCAAAAGCCCATCATCGCGCGGCGCGGCTGCTTCCTGTCCGGTAAATTTGACCAGCTCCAGCGCGACGTGCCGTATGCCCCGCTGATCCAGGCCTTCCAGGAGCTGGTGCGCCAGCTGCTCGGCCAACCCGAGGAAACGCTGCGGCAGTGGTCCGCCAAACTGCACGAGGTGCTGTGCAGCGGCATCGGCATGCTGATCGAACTGATTCCCCAACTGGCGCTGATCGTCGGCCCCACGGACGCAGTGCCCGCGTCGGACCCGGCACAGGCCCAGCTGCGCCTGGACCGCCTCTTCCCCCGCTTCGTTGAAGTGTTCGCCTGCGCCGGGCATCCGCTGGTGCTGTTCCTCGACGACCTGCAATGGGCCGATGCGGCCACGTTGCGAATGATCGAACTGCTGATGGTCTCCTGCGACAAGAGCTGCATGCTGTTCATCGGCGCGTATCGCGACAACGAGGTGAGCGCCGATCATCCGCTGATCGCGCTGCGCGACAAGCTGCTCGCCCGCGAGGTACGCCTGTCGACGCTGTTACTGAGCGCATTGACCGAGCCGCAGGTGGCGCAAATGGTCTCGGCCACCGTGCGCGTGGCAACCCACGATTGTGCGCCGTTGACCAGTATTTGCTACCGCAAGACGGCCGGCAATCCCTTTTTCCTCAACCAGTTCCTCGCTTCGCTCAATGAGACGGGCCATCTGCGCTATCGGGCCGCCGACGATTGCTGGGACTGGGACCTGCCCGCGATAGAACAGGCCAAATATACCGACAATGTGGTCGAGGTGCTGCTGGAAAAAATCCGCCGCCTGCCCACGGTGACGCAGCATCTGCTGCAACTGGCCGCCTCCTGCGGCAACCGCTTCACGCTCGATACGCTCGCGCTGGCAATGGACCGCGCTCACCGCAAAACGCAGCAAGACCTGTGGCCGGCGCTCAGGGCAGGCTTGATCCAGCCACTCGACGAACGCTATAAGTACGTCAGTGGCGACAGCGATGCGGCCAACAGCGGCGTCGCTTACCGCTTCCTGCACGACCGGGTGCAGCAGTCCGCCTACCTGGTCGCCGACGACGCTAAGCGCGTGGCCAACCATCTGCTCATCGGCCGCTTGCTCCTGCGGCATACGGCGCCGCAGCACCAGGACGCAACACTGTTTGAAATCGTCGAGCAGCTCAACGCCGGTCGCGCGCTGATCAAGGATGCGGACGAGCGCGTGCAGCTGGCGACGCTCAATCTCCAGGCCGGCGTCAAGGCACGGCGTTCCGCCGCGTTCCAGTCCACCCTGGAACACATGCGCATAGGTCTCGAGCTGCTGCCGGAGCACGCATGGAGCGTCCACGCCAGCCTTTGGCTCGACCTGCAGCTGGGCGCGGCCGAAGCGGCTTACCTGTGCGGCCAGTTCGATACGGCCGAGGCGATCTATCCACTGGTGCGCGCCCGCTCCCTGAGCTCCTTGCAGCAGGTGCGCTGCATTGCCATCCAGGCGCACCAGTATCAATTGCAGGGCCGCCTGCTCGACGCCATTGCCGTGCAGCGCGACGGTCTGGCGCTGCTGCACATCGACATCCCGCACGATGTGGCGCAGATGAAGGCGCGCTTCAGCGACATTCTCGCCGACATCGGACAGCAGCCTGGCGCGCACGCGCCCGACACCCTGCTGGCGGCCGATGACATGTGCGAGCCGGACGCCGTGGCCGCGATGCAGATGATGCAGGGCCTGTGGATGGCCAGCTACTACGCCGGCCAGCAGGATCTGAGCGCGCTGATGGTGGTGTCGATGACGCGGCTGTCGATGCAGCGGGGGAACAGCGATTTCAGCGCTGTCGCCTATGTCGGCTACGCGATGATGCTTGCGCTGTACAGCGGCGACATCGCGCGCGGCTACGCCTTCGGCGCGATGGCGATGGCGCTGGCCAGGCGCCGTGCCAACCTGCAGACGCGCACGCTCACGGGCCTGATGTTCGGCGCGCTCAGCAACCACTGGACGCAGCCGCTGCGCAGCTCCGACGCCCTGTACGAAGAAGCGTTTGGCTGGGCGCTGGAAATCGCCGACTTCGTGCAGGTCGGCGTGGTGGCGGCCGTGCGCGCCACCGACCGTATCATCCTCGGCGACTACCTGCCGCACCTGATGCACGACATCGAGCACGACCTGGCGCTGATGCGCGCCAACGGCCAGCAGGCGATGGCCGATTGCTGCGTCGCCGCCGCGGTCCAGCCGATCAAATGCCTGATGGGTCTCCTGCCCCGTCACGACAGCTACGACGATGGGGCCTTCAGCGAGGCGCGCTTCCTCGATCAGTATGGCGGCTCGCAGCTGTACCGCGCCTACTTCCTGCAGGGGAAAATACGCAACGCCTACCTGTTCGACAGCGCCGACGCCGAGCCGCTGGCCGGCCAGCTTGGCATCGTCACCCAGATCATGCGCGGCCAGGCCAAGGTTGCCGAGTGCAGCTTCTACGCCGCGCTGATCCTGATCCGCGCCTTGCGGCGCGATCCTGCGCGTGCCGATGCGGGCGATATGCTGGCCGTGGTCGGCACGCTGCAAACGAGCCTCGCCGAGTGGTCCAGGCAAGGCTCGGACAATAGCGACGCCAAGCATCTGCTGGTGATGGCCGAGATGGCACGCTACCGGAAAGACCTGCAGCTGGCCACGCGCTGCTACCAGCAGGCGATCGACGCGGCCGGCCTGGCGGGCTACGTCAACATACAAGCGCTGGGCAATGAACTGTGCGGCGAATGCTGGTTCGATCAGGGACAGGCGCGCGTGGCCGGCATCTTCATCCAGGACGCCATTGCGCACTACGGCCAGTGGGGCGCGCAGGGCAAGGTGGTGCAGCTGCAGGCGCGCCATGGCGCACTGCTGTCAAGGATGGATGGCCGCGGCGCACAACGTCATTCCGTCTCCCACACGCACGGCAGTTCAGCGCTCGACCTGGCGTCGCTGCTGAAAGCGTCGCAGATCCTGTCGAACGAAGTGGGCCTGCGCAGCGTGCTGACGCGCCTCATTACCATCGTGTGCGAAAACGCCGGCGCGCAGGTGGCGCGCCTGCTGCTGCTGTCCGAAGGCAACTATCAGCTGGAGGCCAATATCGATGGCGATGTCGTCACTGTCCTGCAATCGCGCCAGTTCGACCTGAACGCCGCCAGCGACCCGCAGTTCCCGCTGTCGCTGCTGCGCTACGTCATTCGCACCGGCGCCGAGGTGATCGAAGACTGCATCACGGGCGCCTCGCGCTTTGCCGCCGATCCGTACGTGCAGTTGCACCTGCCGCGCGCCGTCATGTGCCTGCCGATACGGCACGGCGGCCAGATCGGCGGCATCCTGTATTTCGAGAACCGGCTTGCAGAAGCCTCGTTCACGGAGGAACGCGTGGCGTTCCTGCGCATGCTCGGCGCCCAGGCGATGATCTCGATCTCCAGCGCCAGGCTGCATGACAGCCTTGAACGGCGCGTTGCCGAACGCACGGAACAGCTGGAAGACGCCAACCGCAAACTGGCGACCTTGTCCATCACCGACGGTCTGACCGGCCTGGCGAACCGGCGTCATTTCGACGACGTATTGCGTGCCGAATGTGCGCGTGCCACGCGCGTCGGCCGGCCGCTTGCCGTCATCATGCTCGATGTCGACTACTTCAAGCGCTTCAACGACAGTCACGGCCACCAGGCCGGCGACGCATGCCTGGTCCGGGTCGCGCATGCGCTGGCGGCCGGCATGCGGCGCGCGGGCGACCTGACGGCGCGCTATGGCGGCGAAGAGTTTTCGATCGTGCTGCCCAACACCGGCGCGGACGAGGCGCGCCAGATCGGCGAAGCACTGCGGCGGGCGATCGAAGATCTGGGTATCTCCCACGCGAACGCGGAGGCGCGGCAGGTGACGATCAGCGTCGGTATCGCGGTCCAGCCGGCACCGGGAGCCGCCGATCCGGACGCCCTGCTGCGCCTGGCCGATGCCGCGCTGTACCACGCCAAGGATGAGGGGCGCAATTGCGTGGTGCTCAGGGTGCTGCCGCCTGGCTGACCGGCAGCGCCGCGCACCGCATTCACGGCGCCGGCGGTGCCTCAATCGCTGCCATGGCTGTTCTCGCGCGCCTGCTCCCGCGCTTTTTCGCTTGACGCCAGCCCGTTGAAGAACAGATTGAGCAGCACGGCAACGATGGCGGCCAGCAGGATGCCGCTGTGCAGCAACGGCGACATGACTTTCGGCATGTGCTGCGCATATTGCTCGGCCACCAGCGGCAGCATGCCGAAGCCGATAGCCAGGGCCACGATGAACAGGTTGTTGCGGTTGCTCTTGTAGTCGACGCCGGCCAGAATGCGGATGCCCGTCGCGGCGACCATGCCGAACATCACCAGCCCCGCCCCGCCCAGCACGAACGCCGGCACGGCTTCGGCCGTCTGCGCGATCTTCGGGATCACACCCATGATGAGCAGGAGGATGCCGGCCGCCACGCAGACCCAGCGGCTGCGCACGCCCGTCACGCCCACCAGTCCCACGTTTTGCGAAAACGACGTGTACGGGAAGGTATTGAAGATACCGCCGATCAAGGTCCCCAGACCATCGACGCGCAAGCCGCGGCTGATGTCGGCCTGTTCGATACGCTTGCCCGTCATCTCGCCCAAGGCCAGGAACATACCGAGCGACTCGATCATGACGACGATCATCACCAGGCTCATGGTCACGATGGCAACCAGGTCGAAAGTCGGCATGCCGAACTGGAACGGCGTAACGATGGCGAAAGCCTTGGCGCTGGCCACCTTGGCGAAGTCGGCCTTGCCCAGCGCAAACGACAGGGCCGTGCCGGCGATGATGCCGATCAACACGGCGATATTCGACAGGAAACCACGGCCATACTTGGCCACCAGCAAGATGACGGCCAGCACGAAGAAGGCGATGCCCATGTTGTCCAGCGCGCCGTAGCCGGGGTTGGCGATCAGGGGCACGGGGCCAGGCGGCGCGGGCAAGCCGGCCGCCGTGGCGGCAGCGGCCATCTTGAGAAAAGCGGGATCGGCGATCTGCGCCATGGCGGGCGGCCCGCCCATGGCCCAGTTCACGCCCACGCGCATCAGCGACACGCCGATCACGGCGATGATGCTGCCCGTGACCACGGGCGGAAACAGGGCCAGCAGGCGGCTGATGAAGGGCGCGATCAGCATGGAAACGACGCCGGCGCCGATCACGGCGCCAAAGATGCCGGTGATGCCCAGGGCCGGATTGTTCGCCATGGCCAGCATGGGACTGACGGCGGCAAAGGTCACGCCCATCATGACGGGCAGACGGATGCCGAAATGCTTGCCGATTCCCAAGGACTGAATCAGGGTCACGAGGCCGCAGCAGAACAGGTCGGCACTGATCAGCGCCGCCACCTGCTCGGGCGGCAGCTTGAGCGCGCGGCCGACGATCAGCGGCACGGCGATGGCGCCCGCATACATGACGAGTACGTGCTGCAAGCCCAGGGTGAACAGTTTCCCGGCCGGCAGCACTTCATCGACGGGGGACGGAGCGGCAGGCGTGGTACCGGACACGCCGCGGTGGATGGATTTCAGACGGGGAGAGGCCATTTACGCTCCATTTCCTGGGTTACCGCGGCACGGATGGGTGCAGGTGAAAAGGAAAAGCAAGACAGAAACGGGACGACAGAAACACACCAGCGGCCGATGATGCATGCGAAGCTCCTTGGATG
Source organism: Janthinobacterium sp. GW823-FHT03B06 (assembly GCF_058796955.1). Taxonomy (NCBI): domain Bacteria; kingdom Pseudomonadati; phylum Pseudomonadota; class Betaproteobacteria; order Burkholderiales; family Oxalobacteraceae; genus Janthinobacterium; species Janthinobacterium sp. GW823-FHT03B06. Next base: position 151,895 of record NZ_JBXAJE010000001.1, on the reverse strand, counting down.
GAATGACCGAGGTAGCCATGCACGCTTCGTGCCAGGTGATTGTATACAGAGATTGTGCCGAAAGTCACCAGAAATCAGCTAATCAGGCGGTGAATGCACCGTTTTCTCGCATGCGGCCCCGCATCTGCACCAGAAGGCGGCGGCGCTGGCAGGCCACGGGTGAATGGGGACTGCTGCCTGGAACGCCTGTCAAAAACCAATGCGCATCGTCATTTGCGGCCGGCGATGCTCACTGCCTCGGCGGCACGCTGCTTCGTGCAGTGGCGTTTCTCGGGCCAGCGGGACGCCGGGCCTTCCTTGCGCCCGTCACGGTTTTGGTGGGCGCTATCAGGCGCAGTCAGGCGCAGTCAGGCGTTGTTAGCCGCCCGCACAGGCATCAAGCAGCGCTTCCAGCTGACGCACATGGGCAGCACGCAATTGCTCGCGCGCCAGCAAGGCTTGCACTTGCTCGAAGATGCCGTGGGCTGGCACCGCAGGCAAGGCGGGCGAGGCGGGGCGCGTGGCGATGCATGGCGCGCTCACCGGCCAAGCTTGCACCTGCGATGCTGGCCCCCATGCCGCACAGCCGGTCAACAAGCTTACCAGCAATAAACGGGCTAAACGGTTGGCGAGGCTGCCGGCATGCCTTCCGGCACGTTCGCCTGGCGACCTCATGGCATTTCTCTGGCGATCAAGGCCTCGGCGGCACGGCAGGCGTCGCCTTCGGGCGGCAGCGCGAGGATGCGCGCTGCCGCCGCTTGCGCCTCTGCCTGCCCGGTGTGCGCCGTGGCCAGCGCCTGGCGTACCCGCGCCGACCGGCGTGCGCCCTCTTCCCGCATCGTGTCGAGCGCCTGGCTCTGGCGCCGCAATACGGCTTGCACTTCGAGTACTTGCGCCGCGCACGCGGCACGGCCCGTTTCGCGGCCCCAGCGCTGGGCGCAAAACACGGCTGCCCCCAGCAACAGCAGCATGGCCACAATGCTCCAGGACGGCTTCATGCCAGCACCTTGCGCGCAGCCTGGTACAAGGCCAGGCGTTCGGCCAGGCCGTTCACGCCGCCGTTGATGCGGCGCGTCACCCGTTCCTGGTCACCCGCGTCGGCCAGGCGGTTCAAGCCGCGCGATTGCCAGAACCAGCCCGCCGAGCGGCACGCGAAAGTCGTCTGCTCCAGCAACTGCGGCGCCGCCAGCAAGTCGATATCCAGCGCCACGCCGCACGCCGCGTAGTTGGCGCGCCCCGTCACCTGCAGCAAGCCGCGCCCCTTGAAGCGCACGCCATCGCCAGCGACCACATTACCCAGGTCCACGCGTCCTTCATAGGCAGTGCCGCTGGCCAGCTCGCGCACATAACGCAACTGTCCCGATTCGTGCCCCACCTGCGCCAGAAACGCCGCCTGGCGCAGCGGCGTATCGATGCTGAACTCGCTCATCGCCGCATTCAGCGGAGCCAGGAACAGCGTAGCGCGGCGGCCGGCCAACGGCATGATCTGCATCAATTGCGCGCCTGTCACAGCATGCCCCGCACATCCTTGACGGCAGCGGCCGCATCGGCCGCCAGTTCGCCGATATCCTTGCCGCGCCGCTTGTCGAACCAGCGCACGCAGGCGCCCAGTACCCACCAGGCAGGCAAGCCGGCCGCCACCATCAGCGGCGCGGCGATAAATAAAAATCCCGTGGCCGGGTCGCCGCCATACAGGCCCGCCACGGTTTTCGCACTGTCGAACAGGCTGGGCCACCACGACAGCACGGCGGCCACCAGCACGGGGCCGAGAAAGGTGGAAATGATGATGCTGGAACAAAAACGAATAAATGCCTCCTTGGTGGTTTGGGGCCACATGAACATGAAGCCCAGCGACGTGGCGGCGGCGCCGGCCAGCACGGGCACGCCAAACAGTTTGATCAATGCGCCGCCGGCGGCGGTGGTTTCGAGGGCCATGGTTGCCTTTCAGGTGGTGGAAATGAAAAAACCCGCCGAAGCGGGTTTGTGGTGACGATGAATGATATGGACTAGGACGCCTCGAGCGCAGCAAGGCGCGCCTCTGTTCTGGAGATACGAGCCACGAGGCCACGGGCGATAAACAGATTGAGCTGATCGTTGCGCAGGGAATACAGACTACCTGCCTCCCTGATGACCACTTGCGTTGCCTCCACGGCCTCAGCTGCAGGAACAACGACATTCCCATCGGCATCGGTAAAAGCAGGCTGAGGGGGCACGGCCGGCAGATAACCCAGCTCCTCCTGCCACTGGTCGAAACAGATGAATCCGTATTCGAACGGATCGAGTCCATGCTGCTCCATGATGGCAATGATGCCCTGGACCGTGCCGCCGACGTGCCGGCGAGCATCCGCCCCTTTGGCCTGGATCGACTCCAACCACTTGTAAGTGCCGACACTTTCAGCGATGGTCTCCGCCGCACTGATCTCAGCGTCTGTCATTGGGCGGATAGGTGTCTTCATCCTGGCGTCCGAGGTATTGATGGCGCCTGTAACGGCATATACGGTGGTGTATCTGGATGCGGGCGCGCCAAGGGACAACACGCTATCTGACGTTGGGTACAACTGTTGCGGATTAATGGCGACGATATCGCTTAACACGCCACCTTTTCGCAACTGAAATGCGAACGTAGAATCCACGGCACTGTTATTGCATAACATCCGCCCACACAGGCCATTGGCGTTATACGAATCCCATATTGAGGGATTCAGGCCCGAGGCCTTCGCAGAGAAAACGCCGTATCCGTTTTGTCCCTGGGAGATAATTTCAGTTGACCCCCCGGATGTTACCGTCAACGTAGGAGAATTCATCGCTACTGAAACTAAATTGCTGAACGTCATCACCCCGGTATCCGCTACACGGAATCGCTCAACCGAATTTGTAATCATTGACAGTGTGCCTGCTACAGGCGAGTACAGGCCATACCCGCTGGCACCGATCAGGTACCCGACAGTCGACCGCACTGGTCCTGTGAATGAAGGGTTGGACTTCGGAGCCAGTAAATTCATTGCCTCCTGCTGGAGAATACTCACGGGTTTGTTAGCATCAGATGTATTGCTCACTTTATCCAGGGACGCTGCATTTGCCTTGAGGTCCAGCGCTTCCTGCTGCAAAAGGCTGATCGGTTTATTCGCGTCGGCTGTATTGTCCACTTTACTCAGGCCCACATCGTTTTTGCTGCCTGACGTGGCCACCGCCGCAAACTGTGGTTTACCAGTAATGCTGCCCCAGGTCGGCACATATGAGCCCGGCAGGGCGTCAGTAATGCCATAGCCAGCCAGCGTCGTCGCGCGTGCCGCTTTTTTGGTATCCAATTCGGCCAGAGCCGCCTGCACGTTTGTCGCAACGATGCCACCCGCCGGCGTGCTTGCAACTTGCGACGCCACGTTCGTCGGAATCGTCACCCAGGCGCCAGCCTGGAATACGCGCAGGCAGCCGCCGTTCAGCACCGTGTCCCAGTAGGTCGCGCCGGCCAGCAGCGCACCGCCATTATTGTCAACGTCCGGCGGAAGCGCCTTGGCGCCAAGATAGCGCACTTCAAGCGATTTGAGCGCTGCCTCCGCCTTTGAGGCAGCGATGGCAGCAGTACCATCCGACTCTGCCGCCGCAGCGGCTGCAGCCGCCGAAGCAGCAGCGCTCGCGGCCGCCGCCGCGGAATTCTGCGGGATATCAACAATATCCTTCGCCTTGGCCAACTGGTTCAGCTGATAGATCAGATCCTGCTGGCCGTATTTAAAAGCATCAGTCATTACAGCTCCTCGACTTCAATGGTAGTGGTATATGCCTGGAAAGATGGCGTGGTGATGGCGGCCAAGTTGGCCAGGCGCCCATACACCTGGTGAGTCTGCTCGAGCTCGACGTCGTCGCTGTCCGGAAACAGGCTGACAAATAGCGGATGCGACAGACCATTCCCGCGCACGATGCGCCACAGCTCGGCTCGATCCAGTGGCGTCATGTGGTCGAGAGAAATCGACAGTTTTCGGTACAACGCACCGCGCTCGACTTTCTGCTCGCCGGCGCCATTGCGGTACTGACTGCTGGTATCGCCTGGCGTGACGCCGGCGCCGTAAGATGCGTTCTGCTCGGGGCTCCACCAGGCGCCGGCCACCAGGCGCGCAGCCTCAATGTAGCCGGCGGGGTTGTCGGGGTCGACCAGGTCGATCACCAGTTTTTTGACGCTGCGCATCTGGAACCAGCTGCGGCCATACGTGCCACCTCCGTAGCTGAATGCATTCACACCGAGGGGCAGCGCCCCCCAGTTCCACATGCCCAGTCGCGCGTACTCGCATGCCGGCACGGTGCCGATATCGAAATCGGGTACGGCATCCCCTGGCTCGACGTAGCCGCGCACGCGAATCGTCGCCGTCGGCGTCAGGTTGCAAAATGGCAGAACCACGCCGCCGATGATCTCGGGCGTGGGCCAGGTGGCCGTAATGGTCAAGGCCTGACCGAGCGAACGCAGCACGTCATACTTGCCCTCGTGCTGCAGGTTGGCCGGCCCCAGCGCGCCAGCCTGGCTGGACGCGGTCAGCACCGCCCGGTCGCCGGCGTTGTCATGGATGATGCGCAAGTTGTTCATACGTCACTCCGCGCTGGCCAAACAATGGCCTCAAGTTCTTCAAAGGAATTCGCTGCCGCGATCTGCTGGCGCAAGTGAAGGCCAATGGCGAATGCCTCGGCAACTTGCGCCCCCAGAGCTGCGCCAACGGCGATCATGCCGGCAGCATCGAGCGTCAGGTGGGTGTTATTTGATAAGGTCCAGTCAATGCTGTATGGCCGGCCGGCAGCCTGCGCCATCAGGGCCAGCTGCGTCGCACCAACTATGCGATCCTTGTCTGCCTGGTACACGACGCCATCGCACGCGAAATCCGCAGCTTCAGCCATACAGCGTGCCGCCTTGATGCGATCCCAAGTGCGCGCTTTGACGCCATCCAGCGTTCTTGCATCTATCCACATGTCTGCCGCCACATCATATTCGTGATATTCGCTGGGCTGGGGCGGTATCGTTTTTCCTGTGCGCTCGTTTGTTTGAGTGCCGTCACTGTTAATAATTATTGTTCCCATTAAAAATTCCTTGCGATCACAATCGCCTGACATTGTTTAACATAAAGCTTGCCCATATTCGCAGCGGTAAGGTATGCATTGGTGCCGGAAACACCGAACTGCACGGTGTCACCCACGTTGATATCCAAGGTAAGTCCGTAGACCGTTGCGGCAGGAGCATCGCCATCCTGCCGCTCCTGGACTCCGCTCAACCAGAGCCAGTTCCCGCTATTGATGCGATACCAGATGCTCAGTTGATCGTCGACCACCGCCGTGCAAACGATTGAAAAAAAGACTCTGCCAGAGCGGATACGGAGCGCGGCAGGCCACCCTGGAGCGTTGTGCTTGAACAGCACTTCCAGATTCGTAAATACGGCAGCAGAATTGAGCGACGAAGCTTCAACAAATACTCCGGATGCGGACGATTGCAGGGAAATCGATGGATAACCGGGTTCGAAAAATGCCGTTGCAGCGGAGGCAGTGCCAACAGACACACGTGCAGACGAAAGATCGCCAGAGAATGTACCTTTCACAGCGTCCAGCTCACCGGAAAATTTTCCTTTGGCTGCATCCAACACACCGGCAAAGCTGCCCTTCGCCGCTTTTAACTCACCGGTGAAGCTCCCATCGACACTGTCCAGATTGCCGCTGAAAACGGCGCGGCCATTAATGATGGAAAAGCCAGGCGCATAGATATTGCCTGCCGCATCGATCTGCACATACTTTCCCAGGCCCGGATTGCCAAACAGCAATCCACTCTCGCTCAGATGAAAACCGCTACCGCCATTGCTTGGCCATGCATAGGCATTGTTGGGATAACCACTACCGCCGTGCAGCGTCGCGCTGTAAATATCGCCGGCAGTAACTTTGCCGAGATCGGCGGAAATCGCACTCAACTGCCCCACCTTCAGCGCATTCAGATACGGCGCCGCCCACTTGGTCGTGCCGCTGGCCGGATTGAAAATACCATCGGACCGGTACAACGATTCACCTGCGCCAAACAGCGGCGGCGAACCCTCCCACACCGTGCCGGCGCCCCAGGTGTCAATTGGCGGGAAAGATGCATCGCCCTGCGTGCTGAGCGTCACCGGGGCGCTGGCCAGCGACAGCAGCGTAGTCTTGCTGTAGGCAACGCGAGCAGAATTGCCCGTCACGCCATCGAAAATCTTGCTCACCGTCTGGCTGGCCGTGTAGGTCAAACCGTCAGCCACAATGGTCGCCGTGATCGTCACGCTGTCGCCCACCATGCCGGCATACGCCAGGCTGGCCACGTTGCCGACGCGCGTCAGCACGCTGGCATTGCTGGCGGTGAACGCCACCTGGCCCTGCATATTCACCAGGCCAGCCGTGAAATCGATGCTGGCAGGAGCGGCAATAGTCGTGGCGGCCACCTTGAACGCCTGTGCAGTCGCCGCCAGCAGCAGCACGCGGTCGTTGGCCGGTGCGAAGCGCGGCACGGTACTCATGATCAACCTGTCGCGCTCCCCCACAATCGCGCTCATACGAGCACCCCCACCGTCACCCGGCCCGTCAGCCAGAAGCGCGACAGCAGCACCACCACGCCCGGCACGCCATCCTGCAAGCCAAAGCGCTCGGCGCGCAGTTGTACGGGCTGCCCCAGTTCCAGCATCATCATTTCGGGTTCTCCATCGAATTCGTAAATGGTCCGCGGCACCTTGTTCAAGGCCAGGCGCCGCTGCGCTTCCGCGCGGGCGTCGGCCCGCGTCTTGAGGCAGGTATCGATCTGCGCCGGGTCGTCGGAAAGGCGGTAACGTGTGCGCACGGCTTCATCGACCACCGTTTCGGTCAGCCATTCCGTGGCATACAAATCCGCATGCGCGGGCGGAATGCTGGTCATCAGGCCGGCCTGCAGCGTGTAGTTGCGGTCAAAGCCGATCTTCACGGCCGCCGTCACGGGCAAACGCTGAGCGGGACGCAGCGAGCGTTCGCGCATCTGCTCCAGACCGATCGCCACCGGCACGCCGGCGGCCGGCAATGCGATCTGCACCAGGCGCAGCTGGCCGGTGCGCGACATCAGCGCTTGCGCGCCCACGCTCGCCGCCAGCTGCTGGATGGCCTGCGCCTGGTTCGTGCGGTCCGCAACATACAGCCCCACTGGCTGCGGGTGGGCCGCATCGAAGGCAGCCAGGTTGTCCATATCCAGGTCCGCCACGGTAAAACGGTCGGCCGCCTTGCCGTAGGCCGTGGCGATGCGCTGCACCAGCGGGGCGATGCGCGGCGCATAACCGCCGCCCTTGTCGCCCTGCACGCTGGCCGTGATCGTGGTGGAAAACGGGTCAGTCGTCAGATTGAAGCGCCCCGTCTGGTCATTCAAGCCCACGGCAATCGGCTTGCCGTTCGTGCGCACCTCGAACGTCGATTCGACCGCGCCGAGAAAACCATATTCCAGGGTGGCGGGATTGGTCAGCAAGGGCGCCACGTTGTGGCACTCGCCAAACGGTATCGGCAGGATGGCGTCCTTGTTGGGCGTCGTGCCGCCCAACTTGGCTTCGGAGATCGGCGTATTCAGGCGCTGCAGCTTGTCGCGCAGCACCAGGTTGACCGACTCGCGCCCCGCACTGGCGACGTCGGCGATGATGCCGTCGAAGACCAGCTGGAAGTCGGCCCGCGGCCAGGAAGGATCGCCGGCCCAGGCCTTGATCGGCCGGTTCATCCAGACGTCATCCAGCCAGCCATCGAGAGCCCCGTCGGCGTTATCGAGTTCGATATCGCCGCCCGACAGCCCCGCCTCGCCGGACAGGCTGACCTGTTCCGTGAAGGCCAGGCCGCCCTTGGCCAGCGGCAGGTACGCAGTATTTTCCGGCACCTCCTGCGGGCCGGTCACGTAGGGCCGCGAAGCGATATACCGCGTCACTTCGCTGCCGGCCATATTCACTTGCGCCTCGATCAGCACCATGCGGATGGCCGACGGGCTTTGCAGCCATTTCTGAAATTGCGCATCGGTCATGCATATTCTCCTTTCACCGCATTGGCCCAGGCGGATGCCCGGGACGATTTGTCCACGCCATCGACCACCGTCCTGGCGGCATTGGCGTTCGATTCAAAGGTGGCCTGGATGGTGGCGCCCGTTTGCGCCCGCTGGTCGGCGCGCAAGCCTTCCAGTTCCACGCGCATGGCCTGGTTGTCTTCGCGCAGGCCGCGGATTTCGGCGACCAGGACGTCGGAGCCGACGTTCGCCGCCGACGAGTAGCGCGCGGGGTCGAAGACTGCCGCTGCAACAGGGGAAGTCATCGCTGCCAGCGCGGCGATGACGGGAGGATTACCGAGTTGCACACCCAGATCCGCCGCACCGCCCATCGCCGCCCGCAGGCCGGCAATGGCCTGCGCCACCTTCAGCACGCTGTCGTTAATCGTGATCAAGCCCGATACCTGGGCATTGAGTGCATCGAGGCTGGCCTGCTGCACGTTGACCTGCGCCGCTGCCCATTTCAACGCTTCCTTGTTCGCTTCCACCACGCGGGCATAATCGGCCGCATAGCGGGCGTCGGACGCATTGACCACTTGCGATGCCGTCAAAAACGCCTGTTCGGCGGCAGACAAGCCCGATTGCGCCGTCGCGTCGCCCGCATTCGCGGCCGCCAGTGTCTTCTCGAACTGCGCCCGCGCCTCGGCGTACTTCTGCTCCGGCGTCAGCGTCGACTGGGCGCCCAGCGCCAAGCTGGAATTGAGCCCGTTCAAAGTCGTCACCCACGATTTCGACTTCTCCAGCGCCGACTTGGCCGCCGCCGATTCCGTCTCGTAGGCTTTGGCCAGCGCATCCTTCGCGCTGGTCACCGCCTTGACGGCCTGTATCTGGTCGAACAGCCCCCGATTGACTTCGGCAACGCTGCTGCGTTGAGCAGCCAGCAACTGCGCTTCCGTCTTCGTCATTTCGTTCAACTGCTGCTGCATATCCTTGCGCTCGCTGGCGATATCGCTGGCTGTCTTGCTCACTTCGGCGAGCTCGCCGGTGGCGGCGCTGAGGTCGGCCGCATAGTCGGCCGCCTTTTTGAACGGCTCGGCGATGGCAAGCAGCTGCACATACATGTTCTGGCCGGCGACCGTGTTCAAGTCCTGTGCCAGCACCAGCGCCTTGAATTGCTCGCTCGTCGTCACGCCGGACTGTCCCATCGCCGCCATCGCGCTGCGCACCGATTTGGTGATGGGATCCATCTGCTCGGCTTCGCTCAGGAAGTTCTGCACGAAGAAGCTGGTGCCGCTGGTCAGGGTATCGAGATCGCCAGCCGCGTTAATCAGGCTTTCGCTCAGGGCCACGGCGGCAAGACCGGAGCTGTTGAACGACTTGCCCAACACGGCCAGCACGTCCGTCACCTGCATGTAGTTGTTGGCCACACGCGCCAATGTTTCCAGGTAGCCCTCGCCCACGGCCTGGTATTTCTCCAGGCCGCCCACGCCGAACTTGGCCATGTCGTCGCCCAGCTTCGAAAAAGCCGCTTCCAGCGCCTTCTGTACTTCTTCGCCCTTCAAATCCTTCAGGCTGATCTTGCCCAGGCTGACGACGAAGGAATTCAAGCGCGCCGTGAAGGCATCGCCGCCAATACCCAGCAAGTCGGCAGCCGAAACGATGCTCGTGCGCAGGCCCAGCACGATTTTGGTAAACTGATCGTTCGTTTCTGCGCCCATGGCCGTGAGGTTCGTGGACTTCTTGTCGCTGGAAAACCAGCCGCCGGACTTCTTGATGTCGACATAGGAATTCACATTGAAGCCGGATTTTTCCAGCGCGCCAAGGCTTGACGAGTTGGTCACGATGCCCACATCCTGCACCGTGGTCTTGCCGCCAAAGATGCTGCTGACGACATTACCGATGAAGCCGCCGCTGGAGCTGCCTTTGGTTCCCAATGCGGACGTCAGGATGTCCGAGCGTACCAGCAAGCTGCCAAGACCACCGATCCCCGACACGATCTGCTTGAGCGAGACCACCATGGACGAGGAATACGCCAGGCCTAGGCCGGAGTTTTTCTCCATGATTTCCAGGCTCTTGGCGATCGATGCCGATTTCGCGGATGAATCGCCGAGCACGGTGCCAGTGCCGTTGGCGGCCTGGCGATCCTTGGCCGTCGTGTCGACGCCGCCACCGCCGCCGCTGAAGGCGCCGCCCAGCACGGCGGCAATCGCCGCTGCCGCTGCAGCATAGCCCCACGGCCCCATGGAGCTCATGAAGGACATGAACACGCCGGGTACCTTGGCCGCATTCTGCGCGGCCTGACCAGCCATTACCGCGCCGGTCTCTGTCGCCTGCCCGACAACCACGCCAGCGGCGGACGAACCCGAGACAAACAGGCTGGTGGCCAGTTTTTGCAATTGGCCGGCCATTTCCACCGCCCGAAACGCTTTTTCGGCCCCTTCCATCAGCTTGTAGCCCGCGCTGTTTTCCTTGAAAAATCCCTTGGCCGCACCCGCCATGTCACGATAGCCCTTGATTTGCGCCTGCGCGCCATCTTCGCGGGCCTTCGCATACGCAGCGTCTTTTTTGGGTTCATCGTTGCCGGCGTCCTTGAGCCCTTCTCCCAAGGTGCGCTGAACATCACGCTGGGCCTTCTGATAATCGGCAAAGGCCGTGCCCAGCTTGCCTACCGCCGCCCCAGCCTTGCCGAAGGCTTTTTCCAGCGCGTCGCCCATGGCCTTGGCGCCATCGACCATGTCTTTCCACGTTTTTTCATCCGCCGCCTTGGCATCGGCACGGTTCTTGGTCTCTTTTGCCTTGGCCTCCTCATCGCGTTTCTTCGCCGCCGCTTCTTTTTCCTGGCGCGCCGTTTCCTCCAGTTGCGCCAGATCGGCGTTGACTTGCTGCTGCACGCGCACCTGCGCCGCGCCTGCTTCGGCGATCTTGTTGGCGTTTTCCTGGCGGCCCTGCGCCGTCTTCGCCTGAAAACCTTTTAATACGTCGGCTTGCTGCTGGTAGGCCGCCACCTCAGCCGCACCACGCGCGCTGATGGCCATGCGGCGGGTCGCAAAAAACTCATCCTCGCTCAAGGCGCCGCCCTTGCGGCGCGCTTCATCGAGCTTGGCCTGCTGGTCATAACCTTCGGTCTTGATGCGCAATGCGCTTTGTATCGCCTGCAGCTCACCTGCCAGCACGGCGTCGCGGGGATCCGAGCCAGCCGCAGGGGGCGCGGCAACCTTGGCAGATCCCGCAAACGAGGCGTGCACTTTCTGCCGCAACTCTTTCTCCTTTTCGGGAGAGACGGCGACACCGCCGGCCCTGGCATTGGCAAAGGTTTCCTCGAGCTTCTTTATTTCCGCGCTCTCACGTTCCGCCTTGGTGACATAGCGCTTCTGCATTTCGTCCAGGTCCTTCACAGCCTGCTTCGAGTCGGCATTGCGTTTCGATTCCGCCTGATCAGCCTTCGCCTTTGCTTCCAGCTGCGTCTGCTTGCTCATTGCCACTGCCAACGCCTTGGCCTGCTCCTGCTCGAACTGTTGCATCTGCTCGCCAGTCAGACGTGCCGCCGGGTGCGTGCCGGGAACCAGCTGGCCGGTACGGCGCACGTCGGCCGTGCGTTTTTTGATTTTTTCAATTTCGTCTTCCGGCGTCTCCTCGCGTCCGATGGAACGCATGCCATCCATGAAGCTGGACCAGAGATTCTTGCTGCCTTGCAGCAAGGTGCCGATCATGCTGAGCTTTTCAGCCCGTTTTTGCAGACCCGCGTTGATCAAGTCGCTCGCCACGACCATGGCTTCCTGCGTCTTGCCTTCCTTTTCCAGCGCGGCGATATGCGCATACTGCGCGCCCGTCAGGATGTTGTAGTTCTTATCGTGCGTATCGACCCAGTTGGTCACGCCATCGGCCATCGCCGCGAAGTCTGCAGCCACGGCGCCGGCCGATTGGCCATTCATTTGCGCCATCGTGACGGCCGCGGCACCTACGGAATTAAGCGCTTCACTGGTAAACTGCCCCGTTTCCACCAGAGTCTGCAAGACCACGCGCGTATCACCCAGGCCGCCCTGGCTGGCATCGGAGACCGACGCCACCATGGTGTTGAACTGACCTTCCGTGATGCCGGCGGCATTGCCGGTCAGTTCCAGGGCACGGGAAAACTTGTCCGATTCCAGCTGGCCCTGCACGAAGGCCTCCGCCACGAACGCCGCCACGTCGGCGGCCATCTGCAGCACCAGCAGCGGCCCCGCGCCCAGGCGCTTCATGGCCAGCTCCGTCAAGCCGGTGGCATTGGCCATCTCGCCCAGGCCATCCTTTATTTGCCCGATGTCGGCGTTCAATCCCCCTGCACCGATCTTGGCCGAGGCCTTGGCAAAGCCATCGACCGCCTCCATTGCCTTGAGCAAGCCGTCCGCAGCATCGCTGCCACCTTTGCCCATGGCAACGTTCATCTCGGTCGCCATGCGGGCCGCTTCAGCCTGCGCGCGCACCCGTGGTTCGAAGTTGCGAAACTTGGTGCTGGCTTGCTCGGCCTGTTCGCCTGTCTGTTTACTGGCGGCAGCCAGGTCATTCACCGCCTGCGTCCCCGTCTTTATCTCCGCCGTATTCACGGCAATCTTTAACTCAGTTATCTCTGGCATGTTTGGCCCATAAAAAAAGCCGCGCATGGCGGCCGGGTTGAAAAATGCGGGTCAGCCCACCGCATGCTGGTGCGACAGGAACAGCGCGTCGAGCTGGTCCAGCAGCTGGTGCTCGAACGGCTCGATGGCGATGCCGTGGCGCGCCTGCCAGGCGAGGATTTCCGTGCTGGCGATGGGGTTGACGGCCATGCCGTTCTGCCGCTTGCGGTTCAATTGCGCGAACCATTCCCACACGTGGGCCAGCTCGAACGGCATGGGCGGCGCAGCTTCCTCGGGCGGCGCGCGGAACAATGGATGGCGCCGGGCCGCATCGATATGCTCCCCCTTGGCATGGCCATCGGCCGCCCGCGCGCCGCGCTCGAACTGGTGCCCGGCGTAGCGCAGCAGGCTGGCCGTCAGAGTTTCAAAAAATTCGACTCGTTTTCCAGCGCCGTGGTCACTTTTTCCTGCCAGGTCGGGTATTTTTCAAAGGCCGCTTCCAGCAGCGCCGGATCGAGGGGTACCGGTGCGCCGTTGCTGGTGAAGCCGTACCAGCCCGTGACCACGGCCAGCGCCAGGCGTTTCTGGTTGCCGTCGATCGCTTGCACCAGCAGTTCCGCGCCTTCGTCGGTGGAGGCATCGATGGCCGTCTTGCGGCGCGCCGATTTTTTATAACCTTCGGCGCGCACGGCGTTGTTGGCCAGACGGTATTGCTCGCTGTTCTTGCCGACGATGGTCAGGCCGGCCACCGCTTCGCCGTCCGCGTCGAAGATGACGGGCACGTCGAACGTGACGGGCGTGGCAGCCGCATGGATATTGCCGATGTCGAAACCTGCCTGGATTTTTTGTGCGTTGTTCATGTGTGCTGCTTTCTGTATGAAGTAAAAAGTAAAAGGCCGCCCTCACGGCGGCCCCGGGTCAAGCGTCAGCCGCTTACAGCGCGCTGTCCTGGATGCTCAAGGTGGTCGCTTCATGCTGCGCATCGGCGCCCTTGTAGCGCAGGACGTCGAAGGCGCAGGTGACGATTTTGTTTTTCTCGCCATCGTCGATCTTGGCCGACGTGATCTTGATGCGGCCCATGGCCAGCGCCAGCACGTCGGCGGTTGGCGCCGTGCCCGACGCCATGGCGTAGGCCAGCGGGATTTCCATCTCGGACTTGAAGTAGTCGAGGTAGGTGGCGTCCTGCAGCAGCACCGTGAACTGGCCCGAGCCCATCACCTTGCCGCGCGAGGCGGCCGTGGCGTACTTCGAGCCGATCACCGGGTCGACCTTGACCTGGCCGTCGAGCGAGACGGACATGCCGGTGCAGATCTGCGACGGGATGCCGTTCACGGACAGCATCGCCGTGGCGCCCGAGAACTTGCCGGTGCCCGGCGCGGCCAGCGGCGTGGGGAAGTACGGCACGGCCGTGGTCGGGCCTTCCGCCTTGCCCATCAGGGTGAAGTCCAGGCTGGTGATGCCGTTCGGCTGCACGGCGATGTCCATCTTGCTGACCAGCTGATCGACGAAGCTGCGGTGCACGCCGATCTTCGGGTCCTGCACTTCGGCCGTGAACCAGTCGGTGGTGTGGCCGCTCAAAGGGGTGAAGCTGCGCTTGCCCACGGCCGCCAGGCCGACCGAGTCGCCGGCCGCCTTGACGATCATGGCCGAACCGTCCATGAACTGGCCATTCAGGTTTGTCGCCGTCACCGACGTGACGAAGAAGTTCTTCGCGTTGTTGGCGGCGGCCGGCGCCGTCATGCCGGTGATGCGCACCACGCTGCCGGCGCGGAAACCCTCGGCCAGCCAGGAACCGGCGCTGCGCGTCAGGCCGGAGGCGGCGGCAGCGATGGTGGTTTGCGCGACAGCGACGCCGCCGGCCGTGAAGTCGCGGCGCAGCAGCGCTGCCATCAGCGGCGCGTAGGTGCCGCACGCCGCTTCGGCCTTGATGGCACCCGTGGTGCGGAAATTGCCCAGGCGGGTATCGCCCTGCTGCTGGCTGGCGTCGATTTCGGCGCTCGCGTATTTGTCCGCTTCCGTGTCGAAGGTGGCCGTCACGCGGGGATAAATCTGGCCGCCGCCGGCGGCGGCCTTGCTGCCTTCGGCGCTTTGTTTGCTGATAACGATCAAGCTGTCGATGCCGTTTGCTGTCGATGCCATAAGTAATACCTTTCGTGGGATGAAAACCGCCGGGGCGGTCTTGTGGGAGAAACTGAAAAATGGGAGATGAAACGAAAAAGCCCGCACGCGGTGAGGCGGCGGGCTGGCGTCCGGATGGCATGGGGCCATGCCGGACGGAAGATGGGCGAAGGGGCCATGAAGGCGGTTCGCTGCGCTGATTTCTCCTATCGGTGTCGCGCCGAAAGCGCGTCTATTACGAGTGGAGAAGCATGTGGTCCTGCGGTGTTGCCGGTGTTGCGGTGTTGCTGTTGCTGCGTGATCGAGACTCTATTGTAGGGGCATTTTTTTCAGCGTCAGGCATATTGCAAAAAACTTTTCAGTGACCCAGGCGGCGCATGGCGCGGGCCCCGTGCGACTGGAAGATGCCTTCCAGCTCGCTGACCATATCCTTGATGCGTTCGAGCTCGAAGCCGCCGGAGCAGCTGATGGCCGCTTCGCCGGCACCGTGGCACGCCTTGCAGACGACCGGTGCGCCCGCCTGCATGGCGGCGACGACGCCCGTGCCGTGGCAAACCTTGCATTTGCTGTCGAGCCAATGCGCGAGCGACGCTTCGGCCACGCGGCGGTACAAGGTATTGGCGGCCTGCGCATCCCAGGCCGTCTGCGCCTTGACCCAGCGCCGCGCGCGGCCCTTCTGCGTCACGGCCGCCGTCCAGGCGCGCAGCAGCTGCGCCAGGTTGCCGGCATTGCCCTCGAACAAGCGGCTGACGGTGCCGTCCGCGTATTTGACGCGGCACAGCAAGGCGCCCATGTCGCCGGCCAGCGCCGCGGCCGCGATCACGTCCAGGTCGTGGTGGACGGCATCGTCGCGCAGGTTCTGCGACGACAGCGATGCGATGAATTTTTCTGCAAACCCCATGATTTTCTCCTCGTTGATTCTTGTCTTAGTTTTCCCGCGCCGGCCCGAACAGGGCCGCCACCAGCGGATCGCGGCGCGCCGCACCGCGTGGCCAGCTGGCCGTGCGGCGCACCTGCGGCGGCAGTTCGGCCCAGCCGTCGACCTCGTCGTCCTGCTCGCCCAGCGCGTACAGGGCGGGCCGCTGGCGTCCCGGCTCCGTGCAATGGCGCTGCGCCAGGTGGATCTGCCCCATGCCGCACATGTGGCGCAAATAGCGGCTCATGGTGCCCGCGTCGAGTCCCAGCAAGGCGGACAACTGCGCCGCGCTGGCCTGGCCCTGCTCGCGGATGTACTGCGCGATGCGGGCGATATGCAGCTGCGACTTCTTGCTGCGTCCCTGTAACTGGCGCCCCTGCCGCGGCGCCGCCCTGCTTTCAACCGACTGACTGCTGTTCAACATCTGCCTGACCTCCCGTGGTGTCGCCAACCGGCAAACGCTGTAGTGCGTTTGCGACAGGCAACGAGTGGACTTTATCAATCGCTAATGTTAAAGTCAAGCATTTGGTAATTTATCAAACGGTAAATTTCAGGTTTAATGTGGAGATGAATATGTATCAATACAGACGCGACCGCCTGCTGGCCCTGATCCGCGAGCACTACGACAACACGCGCAAGAAAATTTCCGACGTCAGCGGCTGGAGCGAGGCGCGCATCTCGCAAATCCTCTCGCCCACCTACCGCGAGGGACGCGCGTTCAGCGAAAAGATCGCGCGCAAGCTGGAAGCGGATCTGCAGCTGGACAGCATGTACTTCGACCAGGGCGCGGCGCCCGACCAGGCGGCCATGGCCGCGCGCGCGCTGGCCGGCGTGCAGCCCGTGGTCGTGGAAGATGGCGAAGATGAACGCTTCTACCCGATCCGCAAGGTGAAGCTGCGCCTGTCGGCCGGCATCACGGGCTTTGCCATCGAACCGGAAACGCACGACGGCAGCACCATCAGCGTGCCGCGCAGCTGGGTCGAGCGCAATGGCTACCACCCTGAAAAACTGGTGGCGATCAAGGTCAAGGGCGAGAGCATGGAGCCAGCCCTGTACGAGGACGATGTGGTGATCATCAATACGGCCGACAACCGGCCGGCCGACGGCATCGTGTTTGCCATCAATTACGAAGGCGAACCGGTGGTCAAGCGCATGGCGCGCGACATCGGCGAATGGTGGCTGACATCGGACAACCCCGACCAGCGCAAATACCACCGCAAGCTGTGCCGCGGCAATGAATGCCTGATCGTCGGCAGGGTCGTGCGCAAGGAAAGCGACCGGATCTGAGAACGAAGTTTATCGATTGATAAACTTCATTATCATCATGGCGCTTAAGCCAGCGCTGCCTGGATCTGCTGCAGCGATGCCGGGTCATCCATCGACGTCAGGTCGCCCGGGCTGCGCCCTTCGCAGATGGCCTGGATCGAACGGCGCAGCAGCTTGCCCGAGCGCGTCTTCGGCAGCTGCACCACGAACAGCACGCGCGCGGGCCGCGCCACGGCGCCCAGCTGGCGGTCGACCACGGCCATCACTTCGCGTTCCAGCGCCGTTTTCGCCTCGACGCTGTCGAAACCCCGCGGGTCCTTGAGGATCACGAAAGCCATCGCCACCTGGCCTTTGAGCTTGTCTTCCACGCCCACCACGGCCACTTCCGACACGTTCGGATGGCTGGTGATGCTTTCCTCGATTTCGCGCGTGCCCAGGCGGTGGCCGGCCACGTTGATCACGTCGTCCGTGCGGCCCAGAATAAAATAATAGCCGTCCGCGTCGCGCACGCCCCAGTCGAAGGTCGAATACACTTGCCGTCCGCTGAAGGTGGACCAGTAGGTGTCGACGAAACGAGAGTCGTCGCCGTAGACCGTCTGCATGCAGCCGGGCGGCAGCGGGCCTTCCAGCACCAGCACGCCCTTCTCGTTGGCGCCGCACTCCTCGCCCGTCGCCTCGTTGAGCAGCTTGACGCGGTAGCCGTACATGGCCTGGCCGGGGCTGCCCAGGCGCGTCGGCATGTCGGCAATGCCCTTGGCCACCGAGAGAATGGGCCAGCCCGTCTCCGTCTGCCAGTAGTTGTCGATGATGTCCACCTTCAGTTCGTCGGCGATCCACTGCGAGGTGGTTTCATCGAGCGGCTCGCCCGCCAGGTACAGGGCCTTCAGGGAAGACAAATCGTATTTGCGCATCAGTTCCACCGGGTGCTTGCGCAGCACGCGGATGGCCGTCGGCGCAGAGAACATGCGCGTGACCTTGTATTTTTCAACGATGCTCCACCAGATGCCCGCATCGGGACAGATGGGCAAGCCCTCGTACAGGATGGTGGCCATGCCGGCGATCAGCGGGCCGTAGACGATGTAGGAGTGTCCCACCACCCAGCCGATATCCGAGGTGGCAAAGAAGGTTTCGCCGGGCTTGCCGCAGAAGTTGTACTGCATCGACGACGCCAGCGCCACCGCATAGCCGCCCACGTCGCGCTGCACGCCCTTCGGTTTGCCCGTCGTGCCCGAGGTGTACAGCACGTACGACGGCTCGTTCGATTCGAGCCAGGCGACGGGCACCTGCGCGTCCAGGTGCTGTTCGCGCAGGGCCGCGTAATCGACGTCGCGGCCAGGCGTCCGTTCCATCGGCACCAGTTGGCGGTCGACCAGCAGCACGTGCTGCGGCTTGTGCGCGGCGATGCGGATGGCTTCGTCGAGCAGCGGCTTGTAGGCAATCGCCTTGCCATTGCGCGAACCGGCATCGGCGGAAAATACCATCTTGGGCTGCGCATCGTCGATGCGGCTGGCCAGGCTGTTGGCGGCAAAGCCGCCGAACACCACGGAATGCACGGCGCCGATGCGGGCGCATGCGAGCATGGCAAACGCCGCTTCGGCGATCATCGGCATGTAGATCAATACCCGGTCGCCCTTGACCACGCCCAGCGACAGCAAAATGGCGGCGCAGCGCTCCACTTCGCGCTGCAGCTCGCTAAAGCTGTAGCTGCGTTCCGTGTTCGTTTCGGTGGAAATGGCGATCAGCGCGGCGGCATCGCCCTGGCTGTCCACCCAGCGGTCGACGGCGTTGTGGCACAAATTCGTAGTGCCGCCGACGAACCATTTGGCGAAAGGCGGGCGGGAATAATCGAGGACCTGCGAAAACGGGGTATGCCAGTCGATCTTGTCGGCTTCCTCGCGCCAGAAAACGTCAGGCGTGTCGATCGAGCGTTGATAAAATGCTGCGAAATTCATGTCTCCTCCGGTAGGCGTGCAATCTGTGTTTTTTTGTTCGTGCATGTTCTGCTTATCTGTTCATCTGCTTCCTCCAGTGTGGCTATGCTGTGTGGCGAGCAGCTGCCTTGAAAACAATGCCGGCTGCGCCGCCGCGCAACTGTTGCGTTCCTGCGCGATCCGCGCGCGGTTTTCCTCGAGGCTGGCGTCATCGAGCGGCATGCCAAACTGCCCATCGCCAGGCGCATGATCCTGCGGCGACATCACGCGCTGCAGCACGATATCGCCCAGCGCCTTCTTGAAATGTCCGGCCTCCCAGTACCAGCGCGTGGCCGTGCCGCGCTCATTGGCGGCGGGTATCGGCTCGCAGTTGTATGCGCCATAGCCGCTGAAATCAGTGAGGGAAATATGCGCGTGCGGGTAGCGCGCCTTGACCGCGCCAATTTCCCGCACCAGCTGTGCTTTCCATACTTCGAACAGGGGCCACAGCCCGGCAGCCTCGAACATGGCCAGCATTTGCGCGTGATACGGATAGATCACCAGCTTGATATCGGCCTCGGTGGCCGCCATCGCCAGCAAAAAGGTGCGCAGCAATCGAAAGTCTTCGGTGGCAAGGCTCCGCGTCGATTTGCGGCGCAAGCTGGCGGCGCTTTCCTGCGCCCGCTGCGTGAACATCTTGTGGTAGCCATCCCGGCGCGCATGGGCGCCGTACTCCAGCAAGGGATTGAAGCCATCGGCCGACAAGGTGGCCGCCTCATCGTCGTGCTGAATGCGCAGCGTGTGCACGGCATCCTTGACGGAGGCCAGCGAAAAGAGCGCATCGAAGCGCCAGAACGCGCGGCCATGCGCCGGCGCGGCGGCCGCTGGCGCCGGACGTGCGGACGGTGCGACGGCGGGATTGAGAAAATCGATGAATTCCATGCCCACGATGACCGTGCGCGGCTTGACGCCGGCCTGGCGCAGTTGCGCAAACTGGCTGGCGGATGTCGCCAGGCCCGTGCCCGGAATCGCCAGATTGTAGCCGGCGCCCAGCGCCGACAAGGCGCTGGCGCGCGGATCGAAGCCGATCTCCGCGCGCGAATTGCCGAGGATGATGAAGCGCGGCTGCCTGCGCAGCGCATGTTCCTGCTTGATCTGGTTCTGGTAGCGGCTCAGGCCCGGCTTGACGGCATTGAAATTATCGCGCCGGACGACGCCATACAGGCCATAAGGGTCGACAACGAAAACGAAGGCGCCCACCAGCACGGCGCCCCCCGCCAGCACCAGCGCCAGTACGGCCAGATAGGATTTGAAAGGGGATGCCGTCATGATGCGCCCTCTCTAGAATTGAAAATACAGGAATTCAGCGGGCCGGTTCAGGGCCAGCATGCTCGCCAGCGCGAGCACGGCGATGGCGGCCGCCCACGCAGGCGAGGCGCGCCAGGTGAGCCAGGCGCGCAGGTGTCGCCCACCGGCAGGAAAATCCAGCGCCGGATCAAAGTGGCGCATGATCTGCTGCGTATTCGGCATGGAAAAAGTAATCAGCGCTGCCACCGCTATCCACGTCCAGCTTTCAATGAACACCGTGCCGCCGCCCAGGTAATAGCCCATGCCCATGGCGGCCAGCACAGACTGAAGCGGCAGCAAATGGGGAGCCAGCGCATCTGGCAAATCCAGGCCAAAGCCGCCCGCCATGCCTTGGATGATTGTCAGGGCGGTTGCCATGTCGGGTGCGCGAAAGAAGACCCAGGCGACGCAGACGGCAATGAAAGTGAGGACCGTCGCCAGGATGTTGCCAACGCGCGTATCGGACGGCAGGTGCAGCTTGCGCGTCACCGTGCTCCAGGCCTTGTGGATCGCCAGGTAAGCGCCATGCAGCGCGCCCCAGACGATGAAATTCCAGCCGGCGCCATGCCACAGGCCGCCCAGCACCATGGTGATCATCAGGTTCAGGTAGCGCCGCACGGGCCCACAGCGGTTGCCGCCCAGCGGGATATACAGGTAGTCGCGCAGGAAGCGCGACAGGGTCATGTGCCAGCGGCGCCAGAATTGCGCGACATTGCGCGCTTTATAGGGCGAAGCAAAATTCAGCGGCAGCCGCACGCCAAATAATCTCGACAAGCCGATGGCCATGTCGGAATAGCCGGAGAAATCGAAGTACAGCTGGAAGGCATACGCGAGCACGCCAGCCCAGGCGATCAGCAAGGATGGCGCGGCGGGATCACTGAACAAGGGCGCCGAATAGGCGCCGATATTGTCGGCAATCAGCACCTTCTTGGCCAGGCCGATGAAAAAAATCGTGCTGCCGATGGCGATATTGCTGGCCGACAGGCGGAAGGTACGCCGGTCGGCGAATTGCGGCATCATTTCCTTGTGATGCAAGACAGGACCGGCAATCAGATGCGGGAAATACGTGACGAACAGCAGATAGTGGACGAAGCGGCTTTCCTGCGCCTTGCCCTTGCAGGTGTCGACCAGGAAGGCGATCTGCGTAAACGTGAAAAACGAGATGCCGACCGGCAGAATCACGTGCAAAGCGGGAATTGGCTGCGCCAGCAATTGCGCCAGACTGGCAACGAAAAATCCCGCGTATTTATAGTAAGCAAGCAAGCCGAGGTTGGCGGCAATGGCGGCAGCCAGTATCCATTTCTTGCGCGGCCGGGGGCTGGTCGCCAGCCAGGCCGCGCAGCCATAGTTAAAGACGACGGAGCCCAGCAACAGCGGCAGGTAGCGGTAATCCCAGTACGCGTAGAAGAACAGCGACGACGACGCCAGCCAGGCGGCAGCCCATAATTCGCTGCGCCGTCCCAGGATGAAAAAACCGGCCACTGTGATGGGCAGATACGCGAACAGGAAGACGTAAGAGTTAAATAACATCAGTTCACCCGTCGGGAAGTATGGGAGGTCGCCAGCGTCTGCGCTGCACGCATCGCGGCTGACGCTCCCCCATTTTCCTTGTCGCTCAGTTTCTTTGCTAGCAGAAATATCAACTGATCTGCCTGCGCATCGGCCTACCTGGCCTTAAAACGCGTCGCCGGGAATGCGCACGCTGCCTTCCATCAGCACGCGCGCGCTGCGGCTCATGATGGCCTTGGTGACGCGCCATTGGCCATCGACCTGCTGCGCTTGCGCGCCCACCGTCAGGGTGCCCGACGGGTGGCCGAAGCGCACCGAGTTGCGGGGTCCGCCGCCCGCTGCCAGGTTCACCAGGGTGCCGGGAATAGCCGCCGCCGTGCCGATGGCAACTGCCGCCGTGCCCATCATGGCGTGGTGCAGCTTGCCCATGGACAGAGCGCGCACGAGCAGGTCGATGTCGCCCGCCTCCACCTTTTTTCCGCTCGACGACACATAGCCGGCCGGTTTGGCGACAAAGGCCACCTTCGGCGTGTGCTGGCGCTTCGCCGCTTCATCGAGATGGGAAATCAAACCCATGCGCAGCGCGCCATGCGCGCGGATGGTCTCGAAGCGGGCCAGCGCGGCCGGATCGCCATTGACGGCGTCCTGCAGTTCCGTGCCCGTGTAGCCGATGGCGTCCGCATCGACGAAAATCGTCGGGATGCCCGCGTTGATCATCGTGACTTTCAACACGCCGATGCCGGGCACGTCGAGGTCATCGACGAGATTGCCGGTAGGGAACATGGCCGAGCTGCCACCATCGCCGCCCTCCTCGTCCGCGGCCGGATCGAGAAATTCCAGCTTCACTTCGGCGGCCGGGAAGGTCACGCCATCGAGTTCGAAGTCGCCCGTTTCCTGGACTTCGCCCTGCGTCATGGGCACGTGGGCGATGATGGTCTTGCCGATATTGGCTTGCCAGATGCGCACCGTGGCGATGCCGTCGGCAGGCACGCGGGCGGCGTCCACCAGGCCGCTGGCGATGGCGAACGAGCCGACGGCGGCCGACAGGTTGCCGCAGTTGCCGCTCCAGTCGACAAAAGGCTTGTCGATCGAGACCTGGCCGAACAGGTAGTCGACGTCGTGCTCCGGCTGCGTACTTTTCGCCAGAATCACCGTCTTGCTGGTGCTCGACGTGGCGCCGCCCATGCCGTCGATCTGCTTGCCGTAAGGGTCGGGACTGCCGATCACGCGCAGCAGCAAGGCGTCGCGCGCCGCGCCCGGCACTTGCGCGCTGGCGGGCAAATCCTGCAGACGGAAGAACACGCCCTTGCTGGTGCCGCCGCGCATATAGGTGGCGGGGATCTTGATTTGGGGTACGTGGGTCATGAATTTTCCTGGAAGAGGTAGGTCGGATTAGCGTGGCTTAGCCACGCGTAATCCGACACATTGTTGGCGCGTTTCGGCAGATAAGGTCGGATTACGCGCAAGCGCTAGTCCGACCTACCGTTACGCGGCTTTCGAAGATTCGAGGAAATCCTGCGCGAATCGTTGAAGAACGCCGCCCGCCTCGTAGATCGACACCTCTTCCGCCGTATCGAGGCGGCAGGTGACGGGCACTTCGACCTTGTCGCCGTTCTTGCGGTGGATGACGAGGGTCAAGGTGGAGCGCGGCGTGCGCTCGCCCACGACGTCGTAGGTTTCGCTGCCGTCCAGGCCCAGGGTCTTGCGGTTCACGCCAGGCAGGAATTCCAGCGGCAGCACGCCCATGCCCACCAGGTTGGTGCGGTGGATGCGTTCAAAACCTTCGGCCACGATGGCTTCCACGCCCGCCAGGCGCACGCCCTTGGCGGCCCAGTCGCGCGAGGAACCCTGGCCATAGTCGGCGCCGGCGATGATGATCAGGGGTTGCTTGCGCTCCAGGTACACCTCGATGGCTTCCCACATGCGCGAGATTTTTCCTTCCGGCTCGATGCGCGTGAGCGAACCGGCCTTCACTTTGCCGTCCTCGATGACCATCTCGTTCTTCAAGGTCGGATTGGCGAACGTGGCGCGCTGCGCCGTCAAATGGTCGCCCCGGTGCGTGGCGTAGGAATTGAAGTCTTCCTCGGGCAAACCCATCTTCGCCAGGTATTCGCCGGCCGCGCTGTCGAGCATGATGGCGTTCGATGGCGACAAGTGATCCGTCGTGATGTTGTCGCCCAGGACGGCCAGCGGACGCATGCCTTTCAAGGGGCGCGCGCCTGCCAGCGCGCCTTCCCAGTACGGCGGACGGCGGATATACGTCGTCTGCGGACGCCAGTCGTACAGCGGGCTGACCTTGATGCCGTCATCCGCCTGCGCGGCGAACATGGGGATATACACCTTGCGGAACTGCTCCGGCTTGACGCTGGACGCGACGATGGCGTCGATTTCCTCGTCCGACGGCCAGATATCCTTGAGCAGAATCGGCTTGCCATCGGCGTCATGGCCCAGCACATCCTTCTCGATATCGAAGCGGATGGTACCGGCGATCGCGTAGGCCACCACCAGCGGCGGCGAGGCGAGGAAAGCCTGCTTCGCGTACGGGTGGATGCGGCCGTCGAAGTTGCGGTTGCCCGACAGGACGGCCGTGGCGTACAGGTCGCGCGATACCACTTCTTCCTGGATCACGGGGTCGAGCGCGCCCGACATGCCGTTGCACGAGGTGCAGGCGAAAGCCACGACGCCAAAGCCCAATGCTTCGAGTTCCGGCATCAGGCCCGCTTCCTGCAGGTACAGTTCCACGGTTTTCGAGCCGGGCGCCAGCGACGATTTGACCCACGGCTTGCGCGTCAGGCCCAGGCGGTTCGCATTGCGCGCGATCAGGCCGGCCGCGATCATGTTGCGCGGGTTGTTCGTATTGGTGCAGCTGGTGATGGCGGCGATGATCACGGCGCCGTCCGGCATCTTGCCCGGCTCGTTTTCCACCACGCCGGAAATCCCGCGCGCGGCCAGTTCCGACGTCGGCACGCGGTTGTGCGGATTCGACGGCCCGGCGATATTGCGCACGACGGACGACAGGTCGAAGCTCAAGACGCGCTCGTACTGCGCGTCCACCAGGCTGTCTGCCCACAGGCCCGTCTCCTTGGCGTACAGCTCCACCAGTTTCACCAGTTCGTCGTCGCGGCCCGTCAGCTTCAGGTACTTGATGGTTTGCGCGTCAATGTAGAACATGGCGGCCGTGGCGCCGAATTCCGGCGCCATGTTGGAAATCGTGGCGCGGTCGCCCAGGGTCAGGTGCGATGCGCCTTCGCCGAAGAATTCCAGGTAGGACGAGACGACCTTCTGCTTGCGCAAAAATTCCGTCAGCGCCAGCACGGTGTCGGTCGCCGTGATGCCCGGCTGTGGTTTACCCGTCAGCTTGACGCCGATGATATCGGGCAGTCGCATCCACGAGGCGCGGCCCAGCATCACGCTTTCCGCTTCCAGGCCGCCCACGCCGATGGCGATCACGCCCAGCGCATCGACCATCGGTGTATGCGAATCCGTGCCCACCAGGGTGTCGGGATAGGCCACGCCATTTTGCACCTGGATCACGGGCGACATGCGCTCGAGGTTAATCTGGTGCAGGATACCGTTACCGGGCGGGATCACGTCGACGTTTTTAAACGCTTTCTTGGTCCAGTCGATGAAGTCGAAACGGTCTTCGTTGCGGCGGTCTTCGATGGCGCGGTTCTTGGCGAAGGCGTCGGGGTCGAAACCGCCGCATTCGACGGCCAGCGAATGGTCCACTACCAGCTGCGTGGGAACCACCGGATTGACCAGGGCCGGGTCGCCGCCCTGGGCCGCGATGGCGTCGCGCAGGCCGGCCAGGTCGACCAGGGCCGTCTGGCCCAGGATGTCATGGCAGACGACGCGGGCGGGAAACCACGGAAAATCGAGGTCGCGGCGGCGTTCGATGAACTGGCTCAGCGAGGCGTTCAGGGTGGCCGGGTCGCAGCGGCGCACGAGGTTTTCGGCCAGCACGCGCGAGGTGTAGGGCAAGGTGGCATAGGCGCCTGGGGCGATCGCATCGACGGCGGCGCGCGTGTCGAAGTAGTCCAGCCCTGTTCCCGGCAAGGGTTTGCGGTACAGGGTATTCATGGGGGTACTCATTGCGGTGCTCATTATTTACGGTCCTTGATTGGCACGAATTCCAGGTCTTCCGGGCCGACGTAGTTGGCGCTCGGGCGGATGATCTTGTTGTCGATGCGCTGTTCGATGATGTGGGCAGCCCAGCCCGAGGTGCGCGAGATGACGAACAGAGGCGTGAACATCGCCGTCGGCACGCCCATCATGTGGTAGGACACGGCCGAGAACCAGTCCAGGTTCGGGAACATGTTCTTGATTTCCCACATGACCGATTCCAGGCGCTCGGCGATGTCGAACATCTTGGTCGATCCCGCTTCCTGCGACAGCGAACGCGCCACTTCCTTGATGACTTTATTGCGCGGGTCCGAAATCGTGTAGACGGGGTGGCCGAAGCCGATCACCACTTCCTTGTTGGCGACGCGTTCGCGGATATCCGCTTCCGCTTCGTCGGCATTGTCGTAGCGCTTCTGGATGTCCAGCGCCACTTCGTTGGCGCCGCCGTGTTTCGGGCCGCGCAGCGCGCCGATGGCGCCCGTGATGGCCGAATGGATGTCCGAACCCGTGCCGGCGATGACGCGGCTGGTGAAGGTCGACGCGTTGAATTCGTGTTCCGCATACAGGATCAGCGACGTGTGCATGGCTTTTTCCCACGACGCCGACGGTTTTTCGCCGTGCAGCAAGTGCAGGAAGTGGCCGCCGATCGAGTCGTCGTCCGTTTCCACTTCGATGCGCTTGCCGTTATGGCTGTAGTGGTACCAGTACAGCAGCATGGAGCCGAACGACGCCATCAGGCGGTCGGCGATGTCGCGCGCGCCCGGTGCGTTATGGTCGTCTTTTTCCGGCAGGGTGCAGCCGAGCACGGACACGCCCGTGCGCATCACGTCCATCGGGTGGGCGGCGGCGGGCAGCGCTTCCAGCGCCGCTTTCACTGCCGATGGCAAGCCGCGCAAGGATTTCAGTTTGGCCTTGTAGCCTTTCAGTTCGGCGGAAGTCGGCAGCTTGCCGTGCACCAGCAGGTAGGCGATTTCCTCGAATTCGCAGCTGTCGGCCACGTCCAGGATGTCGTAGCCGCGGTAGTGCAAATCGTTGCCGGTCTTGCCGACCGAGCACAGCGCCGTGTTGCCGGCGGTGACGCCGGACAGGGCGACGGATTTTTTAGGCTTGAAAGTGGCGGCTTGCGGTGCGGTCATTGTATTCTCCAGATTGAATAGTCTCGGGTGCGTCACTGCGGGACCGGCATGCGGTCCCTGTTTCTTTACTTATTTCTTTTGCGCGGCGAACAGCGCGTCGAGTTTTTGCTCGAAATCATGATAGTTGATCGATTCATACAGCTCCATGCGCGTCTGCATGGTGTCGACGACATTCTTTTGCGTACCGTCGCGGCGCAGCGCCTGGTAGACGTTTTCCGCCGCCTTGTTCATGGCGCGGAAGGCGGACAGCGGGTACAGGGCCAGGCCCACGTGGGCGCTGCGCAGTTCGTCCAGCGTGAACAGCGGCGTGGCACCGAATTCCGTGATGTTGGCCAGGATCGGCACGTTGACGGCCTTGGCAAACGTGGCGTACATGTCCAGGTCCGTGATGGCTTCCGGGAAGATCATGTCGGCGCCCGCTTCGACGCAGGCGACGGCGCGTTCCAGTGCCGCTTCCAAGCCATCGACGGCCAGCGCATCGGTGCGCGCCATGATGACGAAATTCGGGTCCGTGCGCGCATCGACGGCCGCCTTGATGCGGTCGACCATCTCTTCCTTGCTGACGATTTCCTTGCCCGGACGGTGGCCGCAGCGCTTGGCGCCCACCTGGTCTTCGATGTGCAGGCCGGCCGCGCCGAACTTGATCATCGATTTCACCGTGCGCGCCACGTTGAAGGCGGAGGAACCGAAGCCCGTGTCCGCGTCGACCAGCAGCGGCAGGTCGCATACGTCGGTGATGCGGCGGATGTCGGTCAGCACGTCGTCCAGGCTGGAAATGCCCAGGTCTGGCAAGCCCAGCGAGCCGGCCGCGACGCCGCCGCCGGACAGGTAGATGGCCTTATAGCCGGCGCGCTTGGCCAGCAAGGCGTGGTTGGCGTTGATGGCGCCGACGACTTGCAACGGGGATTCTTCCTGGACGGCCTTGCGGAATGCGGCACCTGCTGAGTATTGAGTCATGTGTTCACCTTATGGGTTTCGGATGGTCCCGAATGTTTCATGGAGTGGCTATGAGCATTGGTATTGCAAATGCCGTGCCAGCACCATGCGCTCGCGCGGAAAATGCGCCACGGCACAGTGAAAACCAGGGAAATGGCCACGTATCGGCGCTGCACGCGTTGTCACGCCAGGGAACAGCGATGTCACGATTCAGGCCAATGATGTTTCAAATATGTTTCAATCATTCCATTTGAAACATTGAAACATGAAATATGAAACATATGAGACTGCCACCGGCGACGCGCATAAAAAAACAGCCGGCGGGCGCCGGCTGCAGATTTGCCGGAAATTCAAGGACTAGGCCAGCCGCACCAGCGGATTGGCGATGATGTTGTCGATCTGGCGCACGGCTTCTTCGCAGGCGGCGGCAATGGCGCCCTCCTCGTCGTCGCGCACGAATTGCATGGTCGAGCCTTCGAACACCTCCAGGCCTTCCGCCGTGGCGCGTTCGATGTCGCAGCTGGCCGACCATTTGCCATCGGTGGTGGGCACGGCCAGGGGAACGATTTCCCAGCCTTTATAGTGAATTTTAGAACTGCTATTCATGGGGTGCCTCCTTTGACTGACTCAATACTGGAAATCGTAGCATGAAGCGTGACCGCTAGCGACGTGTTTCACGCGCCGGCGCGCGGTCAGGCCGACTTTCAGGCTAAACGATTTACGCTGGCTCAAGGACGCAGCAGATTATCCACTTCCGTCCTGGCCACTTCCAGGCCCGCCGTGCAGGCGGTCTCGGGCGCCGCGTAGCCGCCCAGGGTACGGCTGCGCGTGATCGCCTGCGCTTCCGGCTCACCGTCGCGCTGCAGGCGGTAGGTAAAATCCCATAAATCGTCGTTATCCTTTTGCGGGGTCACGGAAATCGTAAAACCGCGGTACTGTTCGCTGCGTGCAGTGATATCGTTCATGAATTCCTCCTTGGAAGAATGAGGTTACCATGCTGCAAGCGCGAGCGTGCGCACGGCTGCGACGGAGGCATGCATGCCTGCTTATCTGTTTTCCGCATGTCAAATGTCAATTTGCAGCATTTTTTTAGCGAACTCTGGCGATATAATGCCATTCCCTTGCCCGTCCCTTGCCGCCGCGATGACTCCACAAATCCAAGCCTTCTTCGACCCGACCACCGCCACCGTCACCTACGTTGTCTACGAAGCGGATGGACGGGACTGCGCCATCATCGATTCCGTGCTCGACTACGACCCGAAGGCGGGCCGCACCTCCACCGCCTCGGCCGACAAGGTAATCGCCTTCGTGCGCGAACACGGCTTGCAGTGCCGCTGGCTGCTGGAAACCCACGCGCACGCCGATCATCTTTCCGCCGCGCCCTACCTGCAGCAGCAGCTGGGCGGCGACGTGGCCATCGGCGCCGCCATCCAGACGGTGCAGCAGGCCTTCGCGGCCGTCTATCACCAGGACGGCGCCAAAGCCGACGGTTCGCAGTTCGACCAGCTGTTCGCGCCAGACCAGGTGTTTCATATCGGCAAACTGGAAGTACGCGCCCTGCACGTGCCCGGCCACACGCCGGCCGACTTGGCGTACCAGATCGGCGACGCCGTTTTCGTGGGCGACACCTTGTTCATGCCGGACGTAGGCTCGGCCCGCTGCGACTTCCCCGGCGGTTCCGCTACCCTGCTGTACCGCTCCGTGCAGCGCTTGCTGGCCCTGCCGCCGCAGACGCGGCTGTTCATGTGCCACGATTACCCGCCCAACGGCCGCGAGGCGCGCTGGGAAGTGACGGTGGCCGAACAGCGCGCCAGCAATATCCACTTGCGCGACGGCATCACGGAAGAGCAATTCGTGGCCATGCGCACGGGCCGCGACGCCACCCTCGACATGCCGACCCTGATCCTGCCTGCCATCCAGGTCAATATCAACGCAGGCAAGCTGCCCGAGCCGGAAGACAATGGCGTGCGCTACCTGAAGATTCCGCTCAACGCGCTGTAATTTCGCGGGGCCACGCTCCGCCCCCTCCTTCCCGCCTCATCGCACCTCCCCCTGGCGCCGCCTGCCCGCGCGCCAGCGCGGCATGCGCCCCTGCCTCCCCAAGCATCAGGAATCGTGAGCCGCGCGCTCAGTATTTACGATTTGCTTCGTCCTTCGTGGCGGCTTATCGTGTATCCGCAATCGCCTGGCCCTGCCTTCCGGGAGCCCGGGCACTTGCCAGCCGGCGCCGGCCCTGTTGCCATGCACTCCACTTTCCCCCTTCCTTTGCCTGGACAGGCACCACGATGACTTACTTGACCTATGCCAGCCCCCTGCCGCCTGCGCCGCCCTTGCGCCGCATCGATGCCGCCGCAGCCAGCCAGTCCGACGACATTCCCGGCGTGTGGACGCAGGTGCGCGGCATGGCGCAGCAGCTCGCCAAGCTGATACTGCCGCGCGACAGCCCCGCCGGGCTGCCGCCATCTTGGCACAGCGCCTGGGCGCGCGCGATATGCGCCCGGCCGTGCTGCGGCCCCTGTTCGAGGACAATCCAAGCACGCAGCCGCCCATCCTGGCCAGCATCACGGCCGACCTTGCGGCCATCGCGCAGCGCGATCCCGCCTGCCCCGACAGCCTGCACGCGCGGCTGAACCTGAAGGGTTTTCACGCGCTGCAAACCTGCCGCATGGCGCACCATCTGTGGACGGCGGGCCGCAGCGAGGCCGCCTTTGCCCTGTCCAGCCATGCGGCCGGCGTCTTCGGCATCGACATCCATCCGGCCGCGCGCATCGGCGCGGGCATCATGCTCGATCAGGGCAGCGGCATCGTCATCGGCGAAACGGCCGCAGTCGACGACAACGTTTCCATCCTGCAGAACGTCACCCTGGGCGGCACCGGCAAGGAGCATGGCGACCGCCATCCGAAGATACGCTCGGGCGTGATGCTGGGCGCGGGCGCCAATATCCTCGGCAACATCGAAATCGGCACCATGAGCAAGGCGGCAGCCGGCAGCGTGGTCCTGCAGGACGTGCCCGCCCATTGCACGGTGGCCGGCATTCCCGGGCGCATCGTCCGCTGCCACCTGGCCGACAGCCCGCCCGCCTTCGAGATGGGCCAGATGCTGCAGCGGCGCCCACGCACCAGACATGGCGTCAAACGCAACAATATAGTGCAAATGATGCGTCTTCCGCCATGCCAAATCCCTCGCTACCATGGAATGACTCTTATTGGATGGACAAGCCACCTTATGAATTCGCCGTCAAAACCCCTACCTCCAAGCCAGCAGACCACCCCGGCCGGCACCGCCACGATGCCCGTGCGCGGCGCGCTTGCCAGCCTGTCCCTGTCAATGCTGCTGCCCGCGCTGGGCACCAGCATCGCCAACGTGGCCCTGCCCGACATGGCCAGGGCCCTGCATGCGCCGTTCCAGGACGTGCAATGGATCGTGCTGGCCTACCTGCTGGCCATCACCGCGCTGATCGTCAGCGTGGGCCGCCTCGGCGACATGATCGGCCGGCGCCGCCTGCTGCTGGCCGGCATCGCCCTGTTCGCCGCCGCCTCCATCCTGTGCGCCCTGGCGCCCACCCTGTGGCTGCTGGTCGCCGCGCGCGCCCTGCAGGGCCTGGGCGCGTCCGTCATGATGGCGCTGACCATGGCCTTTGTCGGCAGCACCGTGCCCAAGGCCAGGACGGGCAGCGCCATGGGCCTGCTCGGTACCATGTCGGCCGTCGGCACCACGCTCGGCCCCGCGCTGGGGGGCCTGCTGATCGCCCGCTTCGGCTGGCAATCCATCTTTCTCGTCAACGTGCCGCTGGCCGGCGTGGCGCTGCTGCTGGCCTGGCGTTACCTGCCGGCTGACCGGGGCGGCGCGCACGCCAGGCGGCCCGTGTTCGACCACCGCGGCACCTTGCTGCTGGCGCTGACCCTGGCCGCGTACGCGCTGGCCATGACCCTGGGGCGCGGCCATTTCGGCATGCGCAACGCAGCCCTGCTGCTGGCCGCCTGCGTGGGCGGCGCCCTGTTCGTCCGCGTCGAACTGAAGGCGCCGGCGCCGCTGATACGCCTGGCCATGCTGCGCGCGCCCGTGCTCAGCGCGGGCCTGGCGACCAGCATGCTGGTGTCGACGGTCATGATGTCGACCCTGGTGGTCGGTCCCTTCTACCTGGCGCGCGGCTTGGGCCTGGGCACGGCCGTCACCGGCATGGTGCTGGCGGCCGGGCCGCTGGTGGCGGCGTTCTGCGGCGTGCCGTCCGGCTGGCTGGTGGACCGCTACGGCGCGCAGCGCATGGGCGGCGCGGGCCTGTGCGGCGCGGCCGCCGCCTGCCTGGCGCTGTCCCTGCTGCCGGCCAGCCTGGGCATCCCCGGCTACGTCGCACCGATCATGCTGCTCACGGCCAGCTATGCGCTGTTCCAGGCGGCCAACAATACCGCCGTGATGGGCGACATCGCTGCCGACCAGCGCGGCCTCATCTCCGGCATGCTCAATCTGTCGCGCAATCTGGGCCTCGTCACGGGCGCCTCCGTGATGGGCGCCGTCTTCGCCGCCGGCGCTGGCGATATCGCTGGCGCCCGGCCTGCCGCCATGATCCGTGGCATGCACGCCACCTTTGCCGTCGCCAGCGCGCTGATACTCGCCGCGCTGGCCATTTTCGCGCTCGGCCGCGCCCTGGCCAAGCCCCCTACGTCTTCTGGAGACCCCGCATGATGCGCCCCCGTCCGATCCCGTCCCTGCCCTTCCCACTGCTGCTGGCCCTGGCCTGCAGCGCCACTTTATCCGGCTGCGGCCGTTCCCAGGCCGCGCCTGGCGGCCTGCCGCCCAAGCCCACCGTGTCCGTGGCCCTGCCCGAATCGTCGATGGTGCAGGCAAGCCTCGACTACACGGGCCGCATCGAACCGTCGCAGCGCGTGGAAGTGCGCTCGCGCGTATCGGGCTACTTGCAGCAAATCGCGTTTCGCGATGGCCAGCAGGTCAAGGCCGGCGATGCGCTGTTCGTCATCGACCCGCGCCCCTTCGCGGCGGCGCGCGACCGCGCCCGGGCCAGCCTGGCCCAGGCCCATGCGCGCAGCAAGCTGGCCACGGCCCAGTTCGAACGCAGCAGCCGGCTGCAGCAGACGGGCGCGGCCAGCACCGAGGAGCTGGAAAGGGCGCGCGGCGAGCTGGAAGGCGCGCAGGCGGCCGTCATGCTGAGCCAGGCGGAATTGCGCAGCGCCGAACTGGAACTGTCCTTCACCACCATGCGCGCGCCCATCGCCGGCACGGTGTCGGACCGCCGCGTCGACGTCGGCAACTACGTGGCCGGCGGCGCCGCGCAAAGTGGCGTGCTGACCACCATCGTCGCGCACAGCCCCGTGCGCGCCACGGTCGACCTGTCGGAAGCGGATTTCCAGCGCCTGCGCCAGCACAGCAGGCTGCCGTCCAAGGTGCAGCTGGCGCTCGACGGCGGCGGCCCCGCCCAGGAAGCCAGCGTCGATTTTATCGACAACGAGATCAGCGTCCGCTCGGGCACGGTGCGCCTGCGCGCCAGCCTGGCCAACGCCGACCACGCCGTCATGCCGGGCAGCTTTGCGCGCGTGCGCATTCCCGTCGGCGCGGCGCAAGAGCGCCTGCTGGTGCCCGACGCCGCCATCCTCAGCGACCAGAACAAAAAGATGGTGTTCATCGTGGACGCGGCGGGCAAGGTGGCGCCGCGCAAGCTGGAACTGGGCGGCCTGCAGGGCGACAAGCAGATCGTGCTGTCCGGCCTCGGACCGCGGGAGCGGGTCATCGTCTCCGGCGCGGCCAAGGTGCGCCCGGGCGACCAGGTCCTGGTGGCGACTCCCCGCGCCAGCGGCGCATAAGGAGCAAGCATGCGTTTTTCCCAATTTTTCATCCGCCGTCCCGTGTTCGCCATCGTGCTGTCGATCCTCATCACCCTGGTGGGCGCAGTGTCGGCCATGCGCCTGCCGATCTCGGAGTTTCCCGAGATCGTGCCGCCCACGGTGACGGTGAAGGCCAGCTACCCGGGCGCCTCGGCGCAGGAAATCGCCGATACGGTCGCCGCGCCGATCGAACAGGAAATCAACGGCGTCGACGGCATGCTCTACATGTCCTCGCAATCGGTAGGCGACGGCAAGCTGACCATCAGCGTGGTGTTCAAGCCGGGCACCAACATCGAACAGGCGCAGTCGCTGGTGCAGAACCGCGTGGCGGTGGCCGAAGCGCGCCTGCCCGACGCCGTGCGCCGGCTGGGTCTGGCCGTCAAGAAGGCCTCGCCCGACCAGCTGATGGTAGTGCTGTTCGATTCGCCGAAAGGCACGCGCGACCAGCAGTACATCTCCAACTTCATCGGCACCGCCGTCAAGGACCAGCTGGCCCGCATCGAAGGCGTCGGCGACATCTACACGCGCGGCGCGCGCGACTTCTCGATGCGCATCTGGCTCGATCCGGCGCGCGTGGCCTCGCTGGGCCTGAGCGCGCCGGAAGTGATAGCGGCGGTACGGCAAGCCAACTCGCAGGTCGCCGCCGGGGTATTGAACCAGCCGCCCGGCGGCAGCGATGGCGCCTACCAGGTGCAGGTGCAGGCGCAAAGCCGCTTGCGCGACGTGGCCGAATTCGAGGCCATCATCGTCGCCGCCCATGCCAAGGGCGGCGTGGTACGCCTGCGCGACGTGGCGCGCGTCGAGATGGGCGCGCAGGATTACGCGGAAAGCGGCTTCGTCGACAACCGCACGGCCATCGCGCTGAGCATCAGCCTGCTGCCCGGCTCGAACGCGCTGGCCACCGGCGACCGCGTGCTGGCGCTGCTGGCCAAAATGGAAGCCGATTTCCCGCAGGACGTCGCCTACCATGCCTATTACAATCCGACCGAATTCATCCGTTCCTCGATCGACAAGGTGCGCGACACCATCTTCGAGGCGGCACTGCTGGTGTGCCTGGCCATGCTGCTGTTCCTCGGCTCGTGGCGCGCCGCCATCATTCCCATCCTGGCCATTCCCGTGTCCCTGGTCGGCACCTTCACGGTGCTGGCCGCGATGGGCTATTCCCTCAATACGCTGTCGCTGTTCGGCCTGGTGCTGGCGATCGGCATCGTCGTCGATGACGCCATCGTGGTAGTGGAAAACGTCGAGCGCCACATGGAGGGCGGCATGAGCCCCGTCGCCGCGGCGCAGCGCAGCATGAACGAGGTGGGCTTCGCGCTGGTCGCCATCGCGCTGGTGCTGGTGGCCGTGTTCGTGCCAACGGCCTTCATCGATGGCATCTCCGGCATGTTCTACCGCCAGTTCGCCGTCACCATCGCCACCTCCACCGTGATCTCGGCACTGGTCTCGCTGACGCTGTCGCCGGCCCTGGCCGCGCTGCTGCTCAAGCCGCAGCACGATGCCAACAGCCTGGGCGCGCGCTGGATGGCCATCTTCAACCGCGGCTTTTCCCGCCTGACGGGCGGCTACGTGCAACTGACCGGGCGCATCCTCTCACGGCGCTGGCTGATGCTGCCCGTGTACCTCGTGCTGGCGGGTCTGACACTGTGGCGCCTGGACGCGACGCCACGCGGCTTCGTGCCGCAGCTGGACCGCGGCTATGCCATCGTCTCGATCCAGCTGCCGGCCGGCTCGACCCTGGCGCGCACCAGCGCAGTGGTGCAGGACGTCACGGCACGCCTGATGAGCCACCCCGGCGTGGCCCACACGGCCGCCTTCGTCGGCACCGACGGCGCCACGTTTACGTCGGCGCCCAACACGGCCGTCATCTTCACCATGTTCAAGGACTTCGGCGCGCGCGCCAGCAGTGGCCTGGACGGGCCGGCCATGCTGGGCGCCCTGCGCGGCAAGCTGGCGCCCATCAGCGCGGCGCGCGTGATGGTCATACCGCCGCCTTCCGTGCGCGGCATCGGCACCGGCGGCGGCTTCAAGCTGATGCTGCGCGACACGGGCGGCCTGGGACCGCAAGCCTTGCAGGTGGCCGCGCGCGGCATCGCCGAGGAAGCGGCCAGGCTGCCCTCGGTGACGGGCGCCTTCACGCCGTTCAACGCCATGAGCCCGCAGATCAAGGTTGAACTGGACAGCACCAGGGCCGAATACCTGGGCGTGCCGCCGCTGCGCATCAACGAGACCCTGCAAAGCTACCTGGCACCCGTGTTTGTCAACGACATGAACCTGATGGGCCGGGTCTGGCGCGTCACCGCACAGGCGGACGCGCCCTACCGGCGCAGCGTGGCCGACCTGGCCGCACTCAAGACGCGCGCCGCCAGCGGCGACATGGTCCCGCTGGGCAGCGTGGCCACCTTCAGCGAAGGAACGGCGCCGTTCCGCGTGCCGCACTACAACCTGTATCCTGCCGCCGAAATCCAGGGCAGCACCAGGCCCGGCTACTCGACGGGGCAGACCATCGCCGCGATGGAAGAACTGCTCAAGGCGCGCCTGCCGGCCGGCTTCGACTACGAGTGGACGGAACTGGCGCTGCAGGAAAAACACGCGGGCGCCAGCACCGGCATGGTGCTGGGACTGGCCGTTCTGCTGGTGTATCTGCTGCTGGCGGCCCTGTTTGAAAGCTGGCTGCTGCCCCTGTCCGTCGTGCTGATCGTGCCCAGCTGCGTGCTGGCCACGCTGATCGGCGTGTCGTGGCGCGGCCTGGACAACAACGTGCTGACGCAGATCAGCATCGTGGTGCTGATCGGCCTGGCCGCCAAGAACGCCATCCTGATCGTCGAATTCGCGCGCCAGGCGATGGCGGCCGGCGCCGATGCGCGCGCAGCGGCCATCGCCGCCGCCCGCACGCGCTTGCGTCCCATCCTGATGACGTCGCTGGCTTTCCTGCTGGGTGCGATACCGCTGATGCTGTCTTCCGGTGCGGGCGCGGAAATGCGCCAGTCGATGGGCACGGCCGTCTTCGCCGGCATGCTGGGCGTGACCTTGTCGGGCCTGTTGTTTACACCCTTGTTTTTCACTTTGCTGAGCAGGCGCCGCGCGGCGCCAGCCACGCACACGGTCGCGCTGGGAGAGGCCGCATGAGCCGCATGACACACTTGAACACGCGCCGCGCCGCGCCGCTGCTGGCGGCGGCCATGCTGGCCCTGGCCGGCTGCAGTGCCGGCACGCCCACGGCAACGCGGGCGCTCGAGCCGGCGCAGCTGCCGGTCCTGCCCTCGGCTGGCGACCCGGAACTGCAGGCCGGGGCGCCGCCGGCGCTGTGGTGGCAAGCACTGGGCGATGCCAGGCTGGCGCAGCTGGTGCAACGCGCCTGGCAAGACAACTACGACGTGCGCATCGCCGCCGCGCGCCTGGTCAGCGCCCGCGAGTTCGCGCAGGCCGCGCGCGGCGCCCGCCTGCCGGCGGTGGATCTCGACGCCCAGGCCGGACGCGCGCGCCTGGCGGCGATCGAGAGCCGCGGCGGCCAGCCGCACATCGCCTCGCCGTTGCAGTGGAGCGCCGTCTTCAGCTGGGAGCTCGACCTGTTCGGCCGCGTGCGCCACAGCATCACCGCTGCCGAGGCATCGGCGGACGAACGCGCCGCCGTGCGCGACGATGTGCGGCGCCTGATCCTGGCGCAGGTGGTGGACGCCTACCTGGTGCTGCGCGGCGCGCAGCAGATGCGCGCCAGCCTGCAGGAGCAGCTGTCGAACCAGTCCGGCACCCTGCAACTGGTGCGCGAGCGCGAAAGCGCCGGCCGTGCCGCGCCGGCCGAGCGCATGCGCGCCGAGGCGCAGATGCGCCTGGCCAGTGCCCGCCTGCCCAGCCTGAACGCCGAAGAACGCCTGGCGCGCAACCGGCTGGCGACGCTCACCGGACAGCGTCTCGATGCGCCGGAACTGGCGGCGCTCGACCAGCCGATGCCGCTGACGCTGCCGCAAACCTTGTTGACGGATGAGCCGGCTCACCTGCTGCTGCGCCGGCCCGACGTGCGCGCGGCCGAACGGGCGCTGGCAGCGGCCAGCGCGCGCGAAGGCGCCGCCATCGCCGAACGCTTCCCGCGCATCAGCCTGGGCGCGCTGTTTGGCGCCTCCGGCGTGGCCGGCGACTGGAATGGCGGCGATGCGGCGCGCTGGCATGCGGGCGCCGCGTTTTCCCTGCCGCTGTTCGATGGCGGCACGCGCCGCGCCCGCGCCCGCGCGGCCGGGGCCGAGGTGCAGGCCGCGCAGGCCGGCTTCGACAAGGCGCTGGCGCTGGCGCTGGAGGAAACCGACAGCGCCATCGCGCAATGGGTGCAATTGCGCAACCGCCAAGCGGAACTGCGCGAGGCGCACCGGCTGGCGCAGGAAAGCGCGCGCCTGGCGCGCGTGCGCTATCAGGAAGGCGCAGAAAGCCTGCTCGGCGTGCTCGAAGCGGAACGCATTGCGCTGGCCGCGCAGGAGCAGCTGGTGACGGCGCACCGCGACGTGGCCATCGCCACGGCGCGCGGCTATACTGCCATGGCCGGCGGCTTCGACGGGCCCGTGCAGCAGGCCGCTGCCGGCGCCATCAGCCGGCGCTGATCCGGGCCGCGCAGGCGTCGACCACGCAGCCGCGCAGCCAGCGGTGGGCGGGGTCGGCATCCATGCGCGGATGCCACATCAGCGACACGGTCAGGTCCGGCATGCCCAGCGGCAGCGCAAAGCTGAACATGCCGGCACGCAGATTGCCCGTATGCCGTTCCGGCACGGTGGCGATCAGGTCGGAGCCGGCGGCCAGCGCCAGCGCCGCCGTAAAGCCGCCGACGATGCTGGCGATCGTGCGCTGCAATCCCAGCGCGGCCAGCGCGTCGTCCATCGGTCCCGTATCCTGGTCGCGCCGCGCCACCAGCACGTGCTGGCCGGCCGCATAGCGCTCGGCGCTGATCGCTCCTTGCGCCAGCGCATGGCCGCTGCGCACCACACCCACGAAACGGTCGCCGAACAGCCTGCGCGTGCGCACTTCCGGGCTGGTGAGACTGCCGATCACGCCCGTTTCCAGGTCGATGCTGCCCTCGCGCAGCTGCACGCTTTCGCGGTCGAGCTTTTGCACGAAGCGCAGGCGCACGCCAGGCGCCTGCGCGCCGATATGCGCGAGCAGGGCCGGGCCGAAATTTTCCACGAAGCCGTCACTCGCACGCAGCGTGAACGTCTGCGCCAGCTGGCGCGGATCGAGCGCTTGCACCGGTCCCAGCACGGCCAGCGCCTCGCCCAGCAGGCGGCCCACCCGTTCGCGCAGCTCCAACGCGCGCGGCGTGGGCACCAGTTCACGCCCGGCGCGCACCAGCAGCGGATCGCCGGTCGTCTCGCGCAGGCGCGCCAGGGCGCGGCTCATGGCCGATGGACTCAGACGCAAGCGCCGCGCCGCGCGCGTGACGCTGCCTTCGGCCAGCAGGACATCGAGGGTGATCAACAGGTTCAGATCGGGTAGCGACATTGGCGCTTACTCGCCCTGCTCCGGCGCGCGGCCGATCTCGCCGTCGATATTGGCCAGGAACCACGCCAGCGACGCCATCAGCGCCACGTTGCGCTTGAGGTTATCCGGGTCGACCTTGTCCAGCGTGTCGGCCGGCGTGTGGTGGTAGTGGAAGTAGCTGTGGCTGTCGACGAGCGGCTCGAAGCTGGGCACACCGCCCGTTTCCAGCCGGTGCAGGTCGCCCGTGCCCAGCGCATCGCGGCGCGTGAACGCGTGCGCGCCCATCGGCAGCAAGGCAGCGCGCAGCGGTGCGAACAGTTTTTCCGACTTCGGCCCCACGCTGGCGAGGATGCCGAACGGGCGGCCGGCGCCGCTGTCCATCTCGATGGCCGCGTATTGTTTGCCGAGCGCCTGCTTGTGGGCCTCGAAGTAGGCCTGGCCGCCACGGCCGCCGTTTTCCTCGTTCATCCAGGCGATCACGCGGATGGTGCGGCGCGGGCGGTAGTCGAGCTTCTTCAAGGTTTCCACCACGCCCATGGCCGCCACGACGCCGGCACCGTCGTCGTGCGCGCCCGTCGCCAGATCCCAGGAATCGAGGTGGCCCGAGACCACCACCACCTCGCCGGCCTTGTCCGTGCCGGGCCAGTCGGCGATCACGTTGTAGCTGTCCGCTTCCGGCAGATTTTGCGGCGTCAGGGTCAGGTGCATTTTCAAGGGCCCGCGCGCGGCCAGGCGGCCGATCAGCAAGGCGTCTTCCACGGTGACGGCGGCGGCCGGAATGCGCTTGTTGTCATCGAGGCCCGTGGCGCCCGCGTGCGGGATGCGGAAGTTCGCGCCGCCCACCGAGCGCACCAGCGCGGCGACCGCGCCCAGGTCGGCCGCCGCCTTCGGCCCGAGGAAGCGCGCGCGCGAACCCTGGCCGTAGGTAACGCCGGCCAGGCCCCGCTCGGCCATCTCCTGGTCGAACGGCGTGTCGATCAGCACGATGGCGCCCTTCACTTCCGGCGCGCGCGCCTTGAGTTCGTCCAGGCTCTTGACGATGATCACGGGTGCCGTCAGGCCGGCGGCCGCAGTGGCGCCCGAGCCGCCCAGGGCCGTGAGCACCACGCGCTGCGAGACACCCTGCGGACGGCCCGCATAGTCGACGATTTCCGCCGTTTCCACGCCGCGCACCCAGTGCGGCACTTTCACGGGCTGCAGGGTGACGGTGGCGCCCAGCTGGCGCATGGCGTCGGCCACCTGCTGCACGGCGGCGGCCGCGCCTGCGGAGCCGGACAGGCGCGGGCCGATCAAATCCGTCATGTCGGCCAGGCGGGCGTAGGCCCAGTCGCTTTGCAGCGCCGTGTCGCGCACCTGCGCCAGCGCTTGCGGCGTATTGCCCGGTGCGGCGGCAAAGGCGCCGGCGCTGACGATGCAGCCAAGGGCGATGGATAAAACGGAACGGCGCAATGGCGCGCCAGTCAGGATGATTTGCATGTGATGTCAGTTCCAGTCAACGAGGTCGAAGCGGGTACGCCGTGGCCATGGGCAAGGCGCGGCTGTCTACGATAGCGTATTTGTTCTGTCATTGCAGCAACTTTTACGGGACCGATTGCCTCTTGCCCCCAGAGTCGATTACCATGAAGATTCGTGATCGCTACCGGAAACCGACATGCTCAAGGGAACCCTCTGCACCATCCGGCATTTGCAGGCTGCCGACCTGAATACCTATATTTCCCTCGTCAACGACCTGCCCTCGCGCGGCGAGTTTTTCTCCATGCAATTCAAGTCGCCCGAGGCCATGCGGCGCGACTTCCTGCAATCGGGCTTTGTCACCGAAGACAGCGAATTGTTCCTCATCGAAGATCACTCACAGCACATCATCGGCACGATCACGCACTTCAAGAGCCGCACGCCAGCCTCGCGCGAAATCGGTTACCGCCTGTTCGACCGGCAGCGGGACGGGCGCGGCTACATCAGCGAAGCGACGCGCCTGGTGGTCGATTACCTGTTCAGCGCCTATCCGTATCACCGGCTCGAGCTGCTGATGGACCCGCTGAACATCGGCTCCGAGCGCATCGCGCAAAAGAACGGCTTTACCCAGGAAGGCTTGATACGCCAGGCTTTCTTTATCAACGGCGTGATGCGCGACGCCAAAATGTACAGCCTGCTTCGTCCAGAATGGCAGGCGCGCCGGCGCTGACTTGTTACCGCCCCGCCCCGATTGTAATAAGTTGTATTAGACGTGGAACAAGCTTGCGGCAGCAGATATAGTCCAGTTCATGCAGATCATTGTGATCTCGCCGGAATGGAAGGAAATGCCATGTTGAACAAGAAACTCCTGGGTGCGGTAATGGTAGCGGCAGTGGCTGTGTCTTCGGCCGCAGTCGCCGGTGACCGCGACTTCAATACCGTTGCAGGCGCCGTTGTCGGGGCGGCCATTGGCAACAGCACCGGCGGACGCAATGGTGCGATCGTCGGTGGCGTGCTGGGCGCCGCAGTCGGCAACAGCATCAGCACGAATGACCGCTACTACGACCGTGGCGGCTATCGCGGCGGCTACCGCGAAACCTATTACGCGCCTGCGCCGCAACCGGTGTACTACGCCCCCGCGCCGCAGCCCGTGTACTACGCGCCGCCACCGCGCTACTACGGCCCGCCGGCTGTCGTCTACGTGCAACCGGGCCGCGGCTACTACCGCGACCATGGCCGCTACGACTACTATGACCGTGGCCACGGTCACGGCCACGGCTGGGGCCATCGCCGTTAAGCGACACCCGCCACCACATAAAACCTGCGCCAGCCTGCTGCCGCAGGTTTTTTTGCGAAACAGGCAAGGTATCGCCCCCGCACGATTTCGGCTAAGCTGTGTCCTACGATCAACATTGCTGGCCGCCTGGACCGCACCAACCGATGCATTTAATTAAAGACGCGCTCGACTTTGGCCCCTGGCTCGATGCCGCCGCCGGCACCAGCGTGGGCGCCGGCCCGATGCCCCGGCGCGAGAACCAGGACAACTTCCTGCTGATCGATGCCAGCGGCCACGCCGTCTGCCTGTCGCGGCAGGCGCCGTTCCACTGCCAGGTGCCGGGCTGGCCGCGCGGCCACGTGCGTGCCGCCGTGCTCGACGGCATGGGCGGCCACGGCCATGGGCGCGAAGCGGCGGAAGCGGCCGTGCAAGGCTTGCTTGCCGTACCCGCCTGCCTCGACACGGCCAGCCTGGCAGCCAAACTCGACCAGTTGCACACGCGCTTGCAGGATACCTTCGCCAGGACGGCGCCCGCCCAGGCGCGCCCGCCGGGCACCACCCTGACCTTGCTGGAAGTGCCGCCCGGCGAAGCCCCGCTGCTGTATCACGTGGGCGATTCGCGCCTGTATGAAATTGCCGACGGGGTTGCCAGCATCCTCACCGTCGACCACGTGCCGGCCACCGTGTACGCCATGCGCGGCGCGCTCGACGAGACGCGCTGGCGCGCCGCCGTGCACGGCGAGCACCATCCGCAAATCTCGCAGGCCTTCATTTTAGGCAACGCCATCAGCGACAGCTTGCAGCTCGACAAGCCCTTGCGCGGCCTCGATGCGGCCACCTTGCCGCCCTTCCTCGCGCACCTGGGCGACCGCCGCGTGCTGCGCGTGCGTCCCGGCGCCCACTATCTGTTGGCCAGCGACGGTTTCTGGGCCTGCGAGGATCCGCTCGCCCTCACCGCCCGCTGGCCCGCCTTGTGTGCCGGCAAGACTGCGGCTCAGGCCGTCAGCGACCTGTTCGACGACTTCCTCTTGCATCCGCCAAAAGGCTTGTATAGCGATAACATTACCGTGGTGGCGCTGCGCTTCGATGCGGCATTCACCGTCCCAGGCGGCTAGCGGCCAGGTAGCCGGCCGTGGCCGACACGGCCGACAGCACGGTGCCCCAGGCCATGTCGATCGCCGTCAAGGCCAGCGGCCAGTCGCGCAAGGTCGCATAGTTGCTCAAATCATAGGTGCCGTAGGCAAGCAGCCCCAACAGCGCGCCCAGCGCCGCCGCCGTGCGTCCGCGGCGCGCCCGCAAGCCGGGCAGGATGGCAAAGACCAGCAGTCCGGCCACGTACAGCAGATAAAACAACACGGCCGGCGCCCAGCGGGGCGTGTCCGCCAATAGCGGCCCCAGCGCCGCGGCGTACACGGGTTTCATCAGCACCGCCAGCCACAGGGCGTCGATGGCCAGAAATACGCACAAGGCGGCGCCATAGGCAATGGCAAGCTGGAACGGACGTTGGGCAGGCATGGTCATCTTTCGGCGTCAGGCGGCGTTGAGGGCAACAGTTGCGCCAGCATAATGCAAAATGCCGCCACGCTCACGACAGCCTGTATAAATGAACCATGCCCATGGCGCGCGGTCTGACGAAAGGATCTCTCCAACGTCACAGGAGCATGCCATGAGCAACACCCTTCCTACACCGCAGGCCGGCGCCGCCGGCGCGCCCGACTACGCCGCCATCAAGCAGCGCCAGCAAGCAGGCTGGGCCAGCGGCGACTTCGCCGTCATCGGCGTGACCCTGCAGCCGGTCGGCGAGTCGCTGGCCGAGGCTGCCGATATCCGCGCCCACGAAGACGTCATCGACATCGCCGCCGGCAACGGCAACGCCACCCTGGCGGCGGCGCGCCGCTTTGCCCGCGTCGTCTCCACCGATTATGTGCCGGCGCTGCTGGACAAGGGGCGCGCGCGCGCCGAGGCGGAAGGGCTGGCCGTGACCTTCCGCGTGGCCGACGCCGAAGCCCTGCCCTTCGCCGATGCCAGTTTCGACGCAGCCCTGTCGACCTTCGGCGTCATGTTCACGCCCGACCACCGGCGCGCGGCCAGCGAAATGCTGCGCGTGCTGCGTCCCGGCGGACGCATCGGCATGGCCAACTGGACCCCGGACGGCTTTATCGGGCAACTCTTCAAGACCATCGGCAAATATGTGCCGCCCCCGGCGGGCGTGGTGTCGCCGGCCCGCTGGGGCGAGGAAGCGTATGTGCGCGACCTGTTCGGCCAGGCGGCAGAGCAGGTGCACAGCCAGCGCAAGGTCTTCAATTTCCGCTACGCCTCCGCTCACCACTGGGTGCAGGTCTTCCGCGATTATTACGGCCCCGTCCACAAGGCCTTTGCCGCGCTGGACGCACCTGGCGCCGAGGCGCTGGAGCAGGAGCTGTTCGC
Source organism: Janthinobacterium sp. GW823-FHT03B06 (assembly GCF_058796955.1). Classification (NCBI taxonomy): domain Bacteria; kingdom Pseudomonadati; phylum Pseudomonadota; class Betaproteobacteria; order Burkholderiales; family Oxalobacteraceae; genus Janthinobacterium; species Janthinobacterium sp. GW823-FHT03B06. Next base: position 107,648 of record NZ_JBXAJE010000001.1, on the reverse strand, counting down.
CCTGCTCGAACGCCTGAATACAGCGGGCACTCACTCGCTGGTGGTGCCGGGCGAGTATCTGGAAGTCATCGTCAGCAAACAGCGCAGCTGAACGCAGCTGGACTGGCGATATCAAAATAACATATCTGGAAAGACATAAAATGTGTTTTTGAGCAATAGTTTCCATGACATGTATGGCAAGGTGTGACCAAGGGGATGAATTTGGGCAAAAAGAGCGCATTCAAGCGCCGCGAAAGTTGCCAAGCAGGCGCAAAAGCGCGTAAGCTCTCATGTAGAACAGAGGGCGCAATGTCCCCGCTCGATTCGAGTCAGAATGTCATGAAAAAATGCAGCAACCCGGAGCACCCGCACTGTACGTTCTGGGTCTTGCCTGGGGAAACAGTCTGCGCGGGCAACCACCCGCAAGCGACGAATGCCCCCAGCAGCTACGACCTGTTGACCGCACTGCGCAGCGCCCGTTCCGAACCATCGGCAACGGCGCTTCCGCACGCCCGTGCGCATGATGCCGGGCTGCGCGATGCGGTGATACGCGATGCTGCTCAAGCGGTGACCAGCCTGACCAACCCCATGCCAGCCTCGCCCCCCGCCAGCCTGCCGGCATTTACCCCAGTGCCCGCCGCACAGCCGGCCACTGCGCCCGCCTACCAGCCGATACATGCCCACCTGCACATCAGCGGCTTCGATCCCCGCGCGGCAGGCGGACGGCAAACGCTGAAAATGGAATTGCGCGGCATGAGCGCCGCCTGCGCGCCGCAGCTGACCTTGCGCCTGCGCTCGGACCTGATCCCGCGCGGCGCCGTCCAGCATGATTTCGTGCGCACCACGCGCGGCGACTGGCGCCCCGTATTTGTCGAGTTTTCCTCGCGTAACAAGGAGCACGGGCAATACCAGATCGAGGTCGAAGTGCACAGCCACGTCGACGGCGCCGTGGCGCAGAAATGGGTATGCACGTTTGTCATCCTCGTACCGCGCCGCGACGCCACCCTGACGGAAATCCACCAGATTTTCCTCAGCACGCACAAGAACGTGCGCGTGATGGCCGACGACGCCTCGATTGCCCGCGTGACGGGCGGCGACGGCTGCAACCTCGACGTCACCGCGCGCAATGCCGGCATCGCCCACGTGGATTTGTCTGCCCCGCAAGGCAAGATCGACATGGGCTTTACCACCATCGCCTGGGACGAGGAATTGATCGAAGTCGACCTGCCCGCCGCCAGCCACTGCCATCCGCACCCGAGCCAGGCTGCCTGCCTGGTCAATGCGGCGCCGGAAGCGGGCGAGCAGCGCCAGATCCGCCTGTTCGCGCTGGAAGAATGCATGCTGGGACGCTTCGAGCTGGTGGACCCCGAAGCCGATGTGCTGCTCAGCCATTTCAGCCCCGACGGCCAGGACAACAATGGCTTGACGCGCCGCCTGTCGGGCCGCCACGCCATCATCCGGCGCAGCCAGCAAGGCTTTGAAATCGAGGACGTGTCGCGCTACGGCGTGCTGCTCGACGGCGTCTGGCCGGGCAAGCACAAGCCCGTGCCGCTGCGCCTGGGCATGCGCATCGAATTGTCCGCCAGCATCAAGGGCATCGTCGTGCTCAGCGTCACGGCCATCCTCGCGCACGGCGTGATCCTGCACCGCATCGACCACGGCGCCCGCGCCGAGTGTTTTTACCTGCTGCTGCCCGACACCCAGCCCACGCCGGCAAGCCACCTGGCCACGCCGCAGGCCAGCTGCCTTCCCCTGCTGTTCCACCGCAACGGCGGTTTCTGGCACCTGGACACGGCCAGCGGCAAGGAAACCGCACTGGCCCCGGCCACACCGCTCGACAAGCTCAGCGGCTTCGCGCGGCACAACCGCTTCGCCAGCGAACCGTATCCGGAATGCTGGATCATCCGTACCGAAGGCGCGGCGCTGTGCGATAGCACCATGCAAACTGCATAAGAACACTGTTGTAAATCTGCAGTTATCCGCAAGGCACTAGCGTGGTATCAGTACGAGAAAAATCATCGACAAGCCCAGAATAAACACCGCTTCCAGCGTAAACACGATGGCGGGAATCTGCAATTCGCGCGGGATTTTCATGGCGACACCTCTTAAAACGTAAGACTGCTTTCAGCATAGCGCGCCCTGCGCCAAATGCATTATCAGCCACACAACACACTTGGCCGGCCGGCATCAGGCGCCGAGTCCGCCATCACGTCCATCCCGACACACAATTTAACACTTTAATAGCAGATATTGCGCAAATAGCCCACAGCGACGCCCTTGCGTACTGTATATTCATCCAGTTAATATCCATGACATTTCACAAAGCGCCTGCGCGGCGTTTTACATTTCCTATGGCTTCCAACAAAGCGCATCATGCGACCGGTTGGGCTGCCGGCGTGATCGCCGCGGCCCTGGTCGCGCACGCTGGCGCCGGCGGCCCCTATCAAGTGCTGAGCATGCTCGCCTTTGTCATGGGGGCGCTGGGCGGCACGGCGCCGGACTGGCTGGAAGTGGCCTGGTGGGCGCGCACGCACAAGCTGTGGATCACGCACCGCACGTGGACGCACTGGGGCCTGGCCTGGATCGCCCTGCTCGTCTACACGTACCTGCAATTGCCGCACCACCTGTGGGCGCCGCCCCTGTTCGGCTTTGCCGCCGGCGGCATCATGCATCTGCTGGCCGACTGGCCCAATCCGCTGGGCGTGCCGTGGATTTTCCGCCGCCACTCGCTGCGCTGGTGGAAAAGCGGCCGCCACGACATCATCGTCATCATCGCCGCCTGGCTGGCCGCCACCATCGTGGCCGACCACGTGTTTTTCGACGGCATCCACTGGCAGCGCACCGAGCTGGCGTTCGACGGCCTGCTGCACTGGTCCGCCACTGCCCTGCAGCAAGCCTGGGCGGATCTGCAACAGTGGCAGGAGCGCTGGCGCCTCGGTGGCGGACAGTAATTGACGCCGCCCGCATGGCAATGTGATAATGAGTATCATTCTCAAACAGCCCAGCCAGCCGGCACCCCGCGTTCCGTCAGCCCAGCCCTACCCTTGCCTGGAGAACGCAGTGAGTACCGTCAGTCCCACCCATGCCAGCCACCTGAGCACCTTGTACCGCGAACACCATGGCTGGCTGTATGGCTGGCTGCGCGGCAAGCTGGGCAATCGCGCCGAGGCGGCCGACCTGGCGCAGGACACTTTTTTACGCCTGCTGGGCAAGCGCGAGGTGGCACCGCTGGCGCCGCTGCGCGAGCCGCGCGGCTACCTGGCGACCATCGCGCGCGGCTTGCTGATCGACCGCTACCGGCGCCAGGCGCTGGAACAGGCCTATCTGGAAGCGCTGGCCCAGCAAGCCGAGCCGATATCGATCTGCGCCGAAACGCACGCCATCATCATCGAAACCCTGCTCGCCATCGACCGCCTGCTCGACCGCCTGGGCGCGCGCACGCGGGCCATCTTCCTGCTGGCGCAAATCGAAGAACTGAGTTACGTCGACATCAGCCGGCGCCTCGGCGTGTCCCTGCCCACCGTGAAAAAGCACCTGGTGCGCGCCTACACGGAATGCCTGATGCTGGCGGCCGCCTGATGTTTTCCCCTTCCACCCCGCAGTCAGCGCCCATCCCCCGCAAGGTGCTGGCCGCCGCCGCCCATTGGCATGTGGAACTCCAGTGCGGCAGCGCCGACCCGGCCGCCCTGCAGGCATGGCGCGACGCCAGCGCCGAGCATGACCGGGCCTGGGCGCTGCTGCAACGCATGGACGGCCAGCTGGCCATCATACCGCCGGCGCTGGCAATTCCTGCCCTGCAGGCGGCGCAGCAGCGACGGCGCAGCGCCGCGAAAGTGCTGGCCATGCTGGTGGCGGCCGGCGGCGGCATCATGCTGGGCCAGGCGGGCTTGCAGTCCGCCCCCTGGCAAGCGTGGACGGCGTCCTTGCGCACGGTGCCGGGCCAGCGCCGCCACGTGGCGCTGGCCGATGGCGGGCAGATGGAGATGAATACGGACAGCGCCGTCGACGTCGATTACAGCGCCGCGCGCCGCCGCATCCGCCTGCATCACGGCGAAGTCATGGTCACGACGGCGCCCGATGCGCGCCCCTTCCTCGTCGACACACCGCACGGCGTGATCCGCGCGCTGGGCACGCGCTTCGGCGTGCGCTGCGATGACGGTGGCAGCGTCGTCAGCGTCTTCGAACACGCCGTGGAAGTACGCGGCGCGGCGCGCCCGGACGCCGTGCGTCGCCTGGAAGCGGGGCAGCAGCTGCGCTTTGGCGGCACCGGTCTGGAAGCCGTGCTGGCCATGCCCGCGCACCAGGACAGCTGGCTGCGCGGCATGCTGGTGGCGGCAGACTGGCCGCTGCAACGGCTGGTGCAGGAACTGTCCCGCTACCGGCGCGGACGCCTGGCCTGTGACGCGAGCGTGGCGCAACGCCCCGTCACGGGCACTTACCGGATCGACGATATCGACGCCGTGCTGGAAAGCCTGTGCGCCTCGCACGGACTGCAAGTGACCTACTTCACGCGCTACTGGGCCACGGTGGCGGCCCGTTCAAGCTAATTATTTTCAGTTTTTTTTGCGCCAGGGGTTGGTGTTTCGCTGCGCTGCTTCGGCTTGACAGGTAAGAAGCCGATTCATCCACCATAGCCCTTACCCTGAGCAGAAAGACCGAGCATGCAGCTGACCACCCCCGTCCTCCATCCCGCCGCGCGCGCCATCCGCCTGGCCGTCCTCGCCATGGCGTGCGCCGCCCCCGCCGCCTTTGTCGCCGCGCCCGCGCTGGCGCAAGGCCAGGCCGCCGCTTCAAGCGCTGCGCCGCAAGCCTACGCCATTGCGGCCGGCCCGCTGGCCACCGCTTTGAACGATTTTGCCGTCGCCGCCGGCGTCAGCCTGTCGACCGATCCCGCGCAGACGCGCGGCCTGCGCTCGCCCGGCGTGCGCGGCAGCCACAATGTGGCGCAGGGCTTTGCCCAGGTATTGGCCGGCAGCGGCCTGGAAGCGGTGCAGCTGCCGAACGGCGCCTACGTGCTGCGCCAGGCGGCGCCCTCCTCCGCGCCGGCGGCCGGCGTGGAAAAGACCATGGCGCCCGTGGTCGTGAACGCCAGCATGGAGCGCGACCCCGTCAGTGAACACAGCAACTCGTATGCGGCGCGCGCCGTCACCGTCGGCAAGGGCGTGCAGACCCTGCGCGAGATTCCCCAGTCCGTCAGCGTCGTCACGCGGCAGAAGATGGATGACCAGAACCTCAACACCATCGACGCCGTGCTGGCCAACACCACCGGCATCACCATGTACGACAGCCCCATGGGCGGGCGCTATGTGTATTCGCGCGGCTTCATGGTCGACACGTACCAGTTCGACGGCGTCAACCGCGCCATGTACTACCCGCAGGCGAACAGCTTCACCAGCAATACGGCCATGCTCGATCGCGTGGAGATCGTGCGCGGCGCCACGGGCCTGCTGCAGGGCACCGGCTCGCCGGGCGCCGCCATCAACATGGTGCGCAAGCGTCCGCTGGCGGAAAAGCAGGTGCAGCTGGCACTCAGCGCGGGCCGCTGGAACGACGTGCGCGGCGAAGTCGATGTCACCGGCCCCTTGAACGAATCGGGCAGCATCCGCGGCCGCGCCGTGGCCGCGCATGACCAGCGCGATTATTTTTATGACGTGGCCGACAGCCGCACGGACGTGCTGTACGGCGTGCTGGAATTCGACCTGGCGCCGGGCAGCAAGCTGACGACGGGCGCCAGCTACGAAAAACTGCACGCGACGCCCTTCTTTTCCGGCATGCCGCGCTACCGCGACGGCAGCGATCCGAAACTGCCCCGCGAGACTTTCCTCGGTGCCGACTGGAACCGCTGGGCTAGCCGCCAGACGGCCGTCTTCGCCGAATTCGAGCACCACTTCGACGCCGACTGGTCGCTCAAGGCCAGCGCCAACTACACGCGCGAGCGGCATGACGTGAAATACATGTTCAGCCAGGGCGCGATCGACCCCGCCACCCTGGCCGGCATGATGATGTATGGCGGCGTGTTCGACTACGGCAGCACTAACAAGGGCCTCGACCTGTCGCTCGACGGCAAATTCAACGCCTTTGGCCGCCGCCACGGCTTCAGCGCCGGCATCAGCACGAACCGCCTGGAAAGCGACAGCGATTTCAGTCTGGCCCTGCTGCAGCAAGCGAACAATCCGCTGCAGCCGAATCACAGCGTGGCCGAACCGAGCGACGCCTGGTTCCGCGAACACAGCTACCGGGGCGACCCCAGCGTAACAAAAATGACGCAGACGGGCGCCTACGGCGTGGCCCGTTTCAGCGTCAGCGATCCGCTCACCGTGGTGGCGGGCGCCCGCGTGTCGAACTACAAATGGAGCAGCGTGTACCGCGACACGGGCGAGGTGTACATCGACCCGTACCGCGAAAACGGCGTCGTCACGCCGTATGGCGGCGTGATCTACGCATTCGACAAGCGCTGGTCCGGCTACGCCAGCGTCTCCGACATCTTCCAGCCGCAAAACCAGCGCACGGCCGATGGCGCCCTGCTCGACCCGCTCAAGGGCCGCAACCTGGAAGTGGGCGTCAAGGGTGAACTGTTCGACGGCAAGGTGAACACCTCGCTGGCGCTGTTCCGCATCGAGCAGCGCAACCGCGCGGAACTCGACCTGGCCAATACCTGCTCCAGCGGCACGGAGTGCTATTTCTCGACGGGCAAGGTGCGCAGCGAAGGCCTCGATGCGGAAATCAGCGGCGAAGTGGCGCCGGGCTGGCAGCTGTTCGCCGGCTACACGCTGAACAATTTCAAGTACCTGGAGCAGACGTCGAACGCGGGCGTGATGTTCGCCAGCACCTACTCGCCGCGCCACATGCTGCGCGCGTGGAGCGACTACCGCCTGCCCGGCGCCTTGCAGCAGTGGAGCGTGGGCGGCGGCGTGAACTTCCAGACGGAGAGCTCGCGCGTCACGCGCGACGTGACCGTGGCGCAGGGCGCGTATGCCTTGTGGAGCGCGCGCGCCGCGTACCAGATCGACCGCAACTGGACGGCGTCGCTGTCCGTGACGAACTTGCTCGACAAGCGCTACTACCAGACGGTGGGCGCGCCGGCCTGGGGCAATTTCTACGGCGAGCCGCGCAAGGCGCAACTGACCTTGCGCGCACGCTTCTAAGCCAGCTTATGCCGGAGGACGCAATGGCGCCTTCGGCAACGGGATGAATTCCGTCTCGCCCGGCACTTGTCCCATGCGCTGGGCGCTCCAGTCGTCAGCCGCCTGCGACAAGCGCTCCTTGCTCGACGAGACGAAATTCCAGAACAGGTAGCGGTGGCCGTCCAGCGGTTCGCCGCCGATCACGACGAACTGCACCGGCCCGCCGCCTGTCGTCACCACGGGCACGTCGCCTGCCTCGAGCAGGGCCATGGTGTGCGGCGCGAGCGCCACGCCGTCGAGCCGCACCTCCCCGCTGATCGGATAGATCGCCGCTTCCGGCGGCAAGCCCTCCAGGCGCAATTCGCGCCCCGCCTGCAGCGCTACATCGAGGTACAGCGTGGGCATGTAGGTGCGCACGGGCGAAGTCTGGCCAAACGCCGTGCCAATGAGGACTTTCACCACGGCGCCATCGCGCGTCACGACGGGAATGTCGGCCTGCGGCGTGTGCGTGAAACTCGGCGCATCCTCTTCGTGCGCCTTCGGCAGCGCGGCCCACAGCTGCAAGCCGTGCGTGCGGTGCGGCTGCCCGGCCAGGTCGTGCGGCGTGCGCTCCGAATGCACGATGCCGCGCCCGGCCGTCATCCAGTTGATGGCGCCCGGTTCGATGCGCTGGCAGGAACCGATGCTGTCGCGGTGGTCGATCGCGCCCTCGAACAGATAGGTGACGGTGGCCAGGCCGATATGCGGATGCGGGCGCACGTCGTGGTTGGCGTCCGGCGCCACGTCGATGGGGCCGAAATGGTCGAAGAAGATGAAGGGGCCGACGGCCTGTTTGACTGCGGAAGGCAGCAGGCGCCGCACGACGAAGCCGCCGCCCAGGTCTTTTTCGTGGCTTTTCAGGATGGCCGCGCTCATGCCAGCACCGTCGTGATTTCCGTGGTGACGGCCGTCATCAGCTTGTGGATCGGGCATTTGCCGGCCACGGCCAGCAATTCCTGGCGCTGCGCATCCGTCAGCTCGCCCGTCAGGTGCAGGGTGGCGGCCAGGCGGTACACGCCCTTGCGCTCGTCGCTGGCATCGCGCTCGGTCGACACTTCCACGTGTTCCAGCGGGATGCCCTTGTGTCTGGCGTACCAGACGACGGTGAGCGCCTTGCAGGCCGACAGGGCCGCATCGTACAAGTCGTGCGGCGAAGGGCCGGCGTCGCCGCCGCCCTCCTCCACCGAGGCGTCGGCGGAAATGATGTGATCGCGCACGTGCACGATGTGGCGCATGGGTTGCGACTGGTCGCGGATGGCTTTGATGGTCATGGCGTTCCTTGGTGCGTTTGGAAAGCCACAATTTACACCGTTTGCCCGCTTGGCGCAGCCCGCTCTCCTGCCAACTTGCCTAATCGAGCGTGCGCGCCACCCGGAAGCCCACGATGTCGTTCGACAGCACGGTGGAAAAACCGTTGCGCAGGGCCGAGCGCAGGTAGCGCGGGTGGTACAGCCACGAGCCGCCGCGCAGGATGCGCCGGCTGCTGTCGCTGCCCTCTTCCCATGCGCTGCCATCGACGGGCGCGCCTTCGTAATTGTCGTGCACCACGTCCTGCACCCATTCCCACACATTGCCATGCATGTCGAACAGGCCCCAGGAATTCGGCGCGAAGGTGCCCAGCGGGCTGGTGCCGCCCCGGTACACGCCGCGCGGGCCGCCGTTGTACACATACAGACCGTCGTAGTTGGCTTGCTCGGTGCTGATCGTATCGCCCACGTTGAAGGCCGTGCGCGTGCCGGCGCGGCATGCGTATTCCCATTCCGCTTCGCTGGGCAGGCGGTACTTGCGCCCGGTACGCTCGCTGAGCCACCCCAGATACAGCTGCGCGTCATTCCAGCTCACGCCCACCACCGGGTGCTGGTCGTTCTGCACGAAGCCGGGATTGTCCCAGTCCGTCTCGGAACCGCCCGCCCAGCCGGTCGCCTTGACGAAGGCGCGCCATTCGCCCACGCTGACGGGATGCCGGGCCAGCGCGAACGGGCGCGAGATGCCGACCCAGTGCTGCGGCATCTCGCGCTCGAGCCAGGCCTGTTGCGAGCCGGCCTGGATGGCGGCCTTGTGTTCCGTCTCGTGCGCGCCCATCTGGAAACGGCCGCTGGGAATGAGCACCAGTTCCGGCCCCTGTCCCGAGCCATCGAGAAAATCGTCGCGCAAGACGCCTTCCGCATTGGGCACCGGTTCCACGTGTTCCGCTTCCGGCACAGGCGCGGATGCCGGCGCGGGGGCAGCGGCTGCGGCGGCGCGGCTGGCCTCTTCGCGGCGCGCGCGTTCCTGCTCGGCGCGGTAGGCTGCCTCCGCCTTGGCGACGATGGCCTTGCGCTGCAATTCCTGGTGTTCCTGCAAGGCGGTGGCGGCATCGGCTTCGCGGCGCGCGCGCAGCTGGCCGCGCAACGCTTCCTTGCGCAGCTTGCGCGCCTCTTCCGCTTCGAAATGGCGCTGCGCCTCCTGCTCGCGGCGCAGTTTGTCCAGTCGCTGCTTTTCCAGCGCGGCGGCCTGGATTTCCGCCTTGCGGCGCTGGTCCAGTTCTTCCTGGCGCGCACGTGCCTCTTTGAGCGCCGCCTCGCGGGCCTGTTCGGCGGCCAGCGCCGCCTCCTTTTGCTGCTGCGCCGCGCGCGCCTGCTGCTGGCGCGCCTGCTCCGCCAGTTCTTCGGGCGACGGCCCGGCCGCGCGTTCCAGGTTTTCCAGCAAGGCTTGCACCGATTGCGGACGCAATTCCGGCGTCAGCGAAAACCCGTTCTGCAGCACCTGCCACTGCTGCGCGTTGAGCGCTTGCGGCGCCGACGGCAGATGGCTGGCGCTGCGCGCGTCGTCGAACGGCATGCGCCCTTCGAGCATCTGGTAGATCATCACGGCCACCGCATACACGTCCAGGCGCGGGCTGGGCTGGCGCTGGTTGGCGCCGGCCTCGGGCGCCCGGTAACCGTGCGTGCCCGCATTCGGCATGTCCAGCGCCAGGCTGCTGTCCGCATTGCGCACGCGCGAAGCGATGCCGTAGTCGAGCAGCTTGACGTCGCCTTTCGCCGTCAGGAAGACATTGCCCGGCTTGATGTCGCGGTGCACCAGCTTGTGCTTTTCCCACGCATACGACAGGGCGTCGGCCACCGGCTGCAGCAGTTGCTGCACCGTGGACAGAGGCAGCGCGCCCTCGCGCGCCAGATAATGCTCGAGGTCTTCGCCATCGAGGCATTCCATGATGATGAAATAGCTGGCCGTGGCCGGGTCCTGCGCCCACTCGTAGACGCGCACGATGTTTTCATGCGCGAGCTTCCTCGCCTGGGTCGCTTCCTCGATCAGCAACTTGGCATGCGTGGCGCTTTGCGTCAGCTGCGGCGGCAAGATCTTCAGCGCCACCATTTCGCTGCTGCCCAGTTCCGCGTGCGTGGCCAGGTCGGTCGCTTGCCACACCTGCCCCATGCCGCCCGTGCCGATCAGCCGTTCGAGCCGGTAGCGGCGGTTCTGCGGGCCGATTTCCTGGCCCGTCATGAAGCCCAGCTCCGTGCCCTGGCGCACGGGCAACGGCGCGGCCACGGGAGCGGCGCCGGGCGGCGCGTACTCGGCGTCGAGGATGGCGTTCTTGCGGCGTTCAAATTCCTGCTCGCTGAGCAGCCCGTCGTCGTGGAGGGCGCGCAGTTCCCGCAGTTTGTCTCGTGCTTTTTGCATCATCTGGGGTGAAACGCTTCCATCAAGGCTGCAGGGCGACACCGCAGGCGGCGCAGAATTTATCTTCCGGGTGACCCGCGCGCTGCGCATGGCCGTTCTTGCAGCGGGCCGGCGCCGATGCCGGCGCGGCGGAAGCTGCACCAGGCTGCAGCGCCTGCGCCACGGCCACGCCCAGCTGCGCCTGCGCCGACAGGCCGTGCGCGTGCGCCGCGTTCTGCAGGTTGATCAGGTCGAGCTGCTGGCGCCGTTCGCGTTCCGCCTGGCCTTCCAGGTAGCTGCGCTCCTGCGCCACGCTGTCCTGCGCCATGCGCAGCGCGTCCAGCGGCGCGACGCTGTTCTCGGCCGCCGCCAGCGCCGCCAGCGCGTGAATCTGCTCGGCGCTCATGCCCGCCTGCAGCTGCACTTTCAGTACTTGCGCCAACGCGGCCGCGTTCTGCCCGGCGGCCATGGCCACCTTGCCCGTGTCGCTCAGGGAGCCGATTTTCTCGATGCGGTCGATATCGATGCGCGCCAGTTCGGCCGCATGCGCCTGCTGCGCCAGCAGGGCTTCATATTCTCCCTTCCAACGCGCGTAATCGCTTTCGCGCTGCTGCGCCATGGCCAGCAAGTCGCGCTGCCATTGCGCTTCCTGTTCCAGCTGGCGCAGCTGCTGGCGCTGTTCCTCGATGGCCAGCGCGTCGAGCTGCGCCAGCTGCGATTGCTGCTGCAGCTGGCGCGCGTGCACGCCGTCTGCCTCGATGGTGCGCAGCAGCTTTTCCTGCTGCGCGATGGCGTCCTCGCGCGCGCCGCCGCGCCGCAGCGCCGCCACCTTTTCCGCGATCTCCGCCGCCTGCACCTGGGCCGCTTCATCCTTGTGCGCTTCGGCGCGCAGCAGTTCGCGCTGGCGCGCCAGCTGCATCTGGTCTTCCCACTCCTGTACCCGCTCGGCCTCGCGCTTGCGCGCCGCGTTCGCTAGCATCAGGCCCTGCCAGGCCGCCTGGTGCTGCTCCGCCTCCAGCTGCGCCTCGCGCTGGGCGGCATCCGCTTCCGCCTGGCGCAGGCGCGCCAGCTGGGTGCGGCGGCCCGTCTCGTCGTCGATCAGCAGCGCGCTTTCCACTTGCTGCGCGATCGACTGCAAGTGGACCTGGTGGGTAAAGCGCTGCTGCGCCATCTGGATCTGTTCGCGTCCATGCAGCTGCGACAATTCCAGCTCGCTGCGCATCTTGATGGCGGCCAGCGCGCGCACGTGTTCCCAGTTGGCCGCCTCATCGGCGCGCTGCGCGCCCTTTTGCGCCAGTTCCTGTTCCAGCTCGCCCAGCGCCAGCGCGGCGCCATGGTCGAGCGCCTGGCGCCGCGACTTCGCTTCCAGGATGCGGCCATACAGGTCGATCTGGCGTCCGCGCAGCGCTTGCAGGCGCTCCGCTTCCTGATGGCCCAGCTCGGCCTTTTCCAGCGTCGCGTCCTGCCGCAGTTCGGCGCGCCGGTGCGCGTGGCGCGCCGCCAGTTCCTCGCGGCGGATGCGCTGCCATTCTTCCTCGTCATACAGCTGGTCGAGCTGCTTCATGCGCTCCAGGCTGTGCTGTTCCAGTTCCTGCGCCGGCAAGCCGCCTAGCCACAGGGTGCCGATGCTGGCGGCGGCATCGCCCTCGCCCGCGCGCTTGTCGTGCCGCAGGCTGAGCGTTTCCACGCGCGCCACGGCCAGGCCGGACGGCGCCAGGCGCTGCGTCAGGGCCGATTGCAGGCGCTCGTTCAATTCGGGCCGCAGGTCGGCATTCGCGTCCATCTCGCGCAGCGCGCGGCTGCCGATGAATTCCAGCGCGATCTGGCGCACGGACGGCAGCAGCAAGGCGTGCAGGTGAGCGCGCGTGACGGCGCCCGGCGCGCGCATGAACTGGCGCGCGAACGCATCGGGCTGGCCCAGCGCGATATCCACGCGCAGCGCGGCGGCGACGTCCAGCAGCTCCGTGCTGGCCAGGCCGGGCAGATCGAATTCCAGGCTGACGGCGTCGGCGCGCGCGATCAGCACTTCGGCCGGGCGCGCCGGCAGCAGCGCCGGCAGGCGCGCGAAGAAGGCGGCGCTGTCGTAGTCGCCAGCCGGTATCAAGGTGAAAGCGTCCGATTGCACGATCCAGGCACGCGACTCGGCGGGCACCTGCAGGCGGCGTGCGGCACTGCCAAACAGCGAGGACAGTTCGCGCACGCCAAAGAACAGGGCCAGTTGCCCATCAGCAAGATGCCATTGATTGGCATGCAGCACCGCGTCGCTGTCGGGAGCGCCCAGCGACAAGCCGCATCGCGCGCAATAGCCGGCGGCAGCGCCGTTCTTGTGCTCGCAGCGCGGGCAGCGGGCGCCGCCAAAACCAAACAATTGGAACATGTGTGACTCCTGATGAGAATGATTGCGTGCGCGCTGGCTACCGTAGCGATTCTAGCAGGAGCGCCGGCGGCGCACGCTACACCGCGCAGTATCAAATAATGCCACGCGGCAAGTACATTCATATGCACGGATACAGGGCTAATTAGGCCTCAATTCAAGCGGTCGCCCGCCGGCCCCGTGCGCAGGCATTTCAGCGCCGTTTTTTTGCAGGCCATCCCGCCAAAACCACGGCTGGTCGCATGCGCATGGCGGGCGGGCGCGCGCTTGGCTACAGTGCATGCATACCCACCCGCCACCGAAAGGAACGATCATGAAAGCCTTGAAAAACATGGAAGCCATCTTCACCGTCGCCGTCGCCATCGCCTGCGGTGCCAGCTATGCCAGCTTCACCAGGCCACAGGCGGCAGAAACCGGCAATACGGCGCAGGCCCGCGCCATCCCCGTCGTCGTCGTCAGCGCCAAGCGCCTGACGGAACAGGAAAAGAAAATTTCGCTGATCGAGGAACGCCAGGCCTTGCTGGGCAACACCACCGCCAGCGCCCTGTGAGTCACCGATGCTGCCCCCACGCCGCCTGGCGCCAGTTTGAACACGACCGCGCCAGGCCGCCATTTGTATCGGCCACGGATACACGGACACACAGCATTGTGTCAATTGTAATAAGTTGAATCAAAGGCGAAAAACCGCCGGCAAGCGCCTATAGTCCATTTCACGCAATCACCGAAATGGAGCACATCATGAAACCCATCACACTCTACGCAGCAGCCATGCTTGCCATCAGCGCCGCAGCCTTCCTGCCCGCGCAGGCCATGGCACAGAATCAGCTCGGCGTCAGCATTGTCGTCGGCAACGCCCCGCCTCCGCCACGGTTTGAAAGCGTGCCGGCACCGCGCGCCGGCTATGTCTGGGCGCCAGGCTACTGGAACTGGGATGGCCAGCGCCATGTGTGGAACGACGGAGAATGGCTGCGCGAACGCGGCGGCAACCAGTACCGCCGCGCCGCCTGGATACAAGAGAACAACCGCTGGCGCCTGGACCGTGGCGGCTGGGTCGCCGCACAGGTGCAGCCGGTGCGCTATGACGACATCCGCATCGCTCCGCCGCCGCCGCGCCGCGAAGCCATCCCGCGCGCCCGCCACGGCTACGCCTGGGTGCCCGGCCACTGGGAATGGCGCAGCCAGCGCTACGCCTGGACGCCTGGCGTATGGATCGCCGAACGCCCCGGCTACGTGTATGCGCCGCCCGCATGGAACCAGCGCGACGGCCGCTGGCAGATGGAGCAAGGCCGCTGGTCGCCACGCGGCCCGAACGGCGACCGCGACCACGACGGCATCCCCAACCGTTATGACCGCGACAATGGCAACCGCCACGACCGTGACGGCGACGGCATCCCCAACCGCTATGACCGCGACAACGGCAACCGCCACGACCGCGACGGCGACGGCGTTCCGAACCGCGACGACCGCCGTCCCGATAATCCCCATCGCAATTAATATGCAGCCGTAGTCCGGACAAGGCCACCCATTGCGGTGGCCTTGTCATTTTCCGGACACATCTGTGTATTAACATCGCGCGACGATCAATCACACTGCGCGAGAAAGATTCACGATGGCGATGGAAACTGCCGGTTTCACCTACGGCTCGGACACCTCGGGCCTGGTCTGGGGCTTCCTGTTTGGCCGCGCGGCGCAGCCGCTGGCGCTCGACTCGACGGCCGCGCTGGCCTGGCTGGCCGATGGCGCGGCGCGGCCGGCGCAGGAATTCGTCTGGCTGCATTTTAATTTATCGCATGCGGCCAGCGAAAAATGGCTGATGACGCACACGCAGCTGGCCGACGAATTCTATGAAACCCTGCACCAGGGTTCCCGGTCCACGCGCATCGAGCAGGCGGAAAACACCCTGATCGCCGTGGTCAACGATGTGGTGCACAATTTCTCGTTCGAAGCGTCCGACATTTCCACCATGTGGGCCAGCGTGGCGCAAAACCTCGTCATCACGGCGCGCCGCGCGCCGCTGCAGTCGATCGAACGGCTGCGCCAGGCCGTCATCAAGAACCACGAACCGATCCGCTCGTCGGTGGAACTGCTGATCCACCTGCTGCGCGACCAGGCCGACGTGCTGGTCAACATCGTGCGCGATGCCGTGGCGCGGGTCGACGATATCGAGGATCACTTGCTGGCCGGGCGCCTGGTGCCGAAACGCGAAGACCTGGGCGCCATGCGGCGCGTGCTGGTGCGGCTGCAGCGCCTGCTGGCGCCGGAACCGGCCGCCCTGTTCCGCCTGCTGCAGCGTCCGCCCGCATGGGTGTCGGAACTGGACAGCCTGGAACTGCGCCAATCGACGGAGGAATTTTCGGTGGTGCTCAGCGATATGTCCTCGCTACAGGAACGCATCAAGCTGCTGCAGGAAGAGATCGCCGCCAGCGTCAACGAGGAAAACAGCCGCAGCCTGTTCGTGCTGACCATCGTCACCGTACTGGCCTTGCCGATCAATATCATCGCCGGCATGCTGGGCATGAATGTGGGGGGTATTCCGCTGGCCCAGCATCCGCAGGGCTTCTGGATCATCGTCGCCATCATCGTCACATTTACGGTCGTGGCGGGATGGCTGGTGGTGCGCGTGCAGCGAAACAGTTAATTTCCGTCCCGGCACGGCCTGGCAGGCGAACGGCAGGCGCCGTCCGCCGTCATTGCTTATCGGTGGTACTCGCCGGCCCGTTCAGGCTGATAGACGATTTCCTCGATCTTGACCTTCACCACGCCGCCCGGCATGGGCCAGGCGATGCTGTCGCCCACGGACAGGCCCAGCAGCGCGCTGCCGACGGGCGCCAGCACGGAAATGCGGTCGGCCTGGCCTTCCACATCCTTCGGATATACGAGCGTGAGGCAGAATTCCTCCTTGTTTTCCACCGTGAAGCGCACGGTGGAATTCATCGTCACGACGGTCGGGGGAATCTCTTGCGGTTCGAGCACCTCGGCGCGGCCCAGCTCATCGAGCAAGGCGGCCTTGTCCGGCGATAAGTTATTACCCAAGGCATACAACAACGCTTCCAGTCGTTCCAGGTCTTGTGACGACAAAATAATTTTTGGTTTTTTTTCCAAGATATCCTCACTATTGATCATTAGGGCGGCGTCCGGTTTTGCTGGCGGCGACTTGCTTGGCCGCGGCAGACAAAACAAACAGCATCAGAACGTCCATCATCAGCGGATTATGGACGAACTCGCGAAGCAAGGCCATAGCGTTCGCGCATTCTTCATTAAAATTTATTAAAATCAATGACTTGCAATGGCCGATACAGTCAAAAAGTTAATCCGTGCCGGAATGGCCGGGCACATTGAAGTTATTCTTGGCGGTATTTTGTTTACCTTCAGCATGTTTTTAGAGAAAAAAACCGGCAGGCAAAAAAAGGATTAAACTTCAGTATGTATTATTATTAGAAAGACACGCCCGCCTTTTCCGCCTGTCTTGTCGCCTTGTCTGCCGCCAGCGGTGCCCGGCATGGATACTAAATTGCCGCACGCCCTGTACTTTCACGCTGCAAAATGACAATATGTCGGCCTTAGCAACACTTAGCAACACGTTGAGAGTTCCGGCTCACTTCGGTTTTCTTCAGACTGGAACGTAAAGTATGGCAGGGCGAGGCGCGATCACACGGGGCGGCGGCAAGCGGGGCCGGCAGGAGGAAGCGTCATGATGACGCCATTGATACTGCCGTCCGTGCAATTACGCGGCGACCGGATAGCCCGGCTGAACTTGCTGGCCGCGGCGGCCATGCTGGCCATGGCCAGCCTGCTGCTGATCCTCTTCCAGTTGTTTTCCCTCCAGGCATCCCTCCAGCGCAGCCTGCAGATCCAGGCCGACATGCTGGCGCCCGCCACCACCGAGGCCATGCGCCAGGACAATCGCCTGGCGGCGCAACAACTGCTCGCTCCCCTCGCCGCCGCCCCGCATATCCGGCAAGCCCTGCTCTACAGTCCCTATGGCGCGCCGTTTGCCCGCTATGCGCGTAGCAGCGTCGATAGCGTGCCTGCGGCGCCGCGCAACGGCGTGCACCTCGATTACCTGGACGGCAGCGCCGCCATCCTCAAGACCTTGCCCGGCGGCGGCGCCCTGTACCTGCGCGCCAGCCTGGCGCCGCTGTACGCCAGCCTGGCACAATTTGCCGCCTTCACCCTGCTCGTCTGCCTGTGCGCATTCGGCCTGACGTTCCTGATGGTGCGCCGCACGCGCACCGCCGCCCAGCATGCGGAAAGCCACTTGCACTACCTGGCCCACGTCGACTCCGTTACGCAGCTGCCGAACCGCCATGAATTCAACGACGCGCTGGCCTACGCGCTGGCGCGCGCCGACCGCCAGGACAGCAGCGTGGGCCTGCTGCTGCTGGACCTGGACAACTTCAAGATCGTCAACGATACGCTGGGCCACCACTGCGGCGACCAGTTGCTCAAGCTCGTCGCCGAGCGCCTCGTGGCCATCCTGCGCGGCACCGACATCATCTGCCGCATCGGCGGCGACGAATTCGTCGTCATCGTCGAACCGGCCGACGACGCCTCGGAAATGGCCAGCGTGGCGAGCAAGATCCTCGCCGTGCTGGCCGAACCGTTCGACCTCGAAGGCCACCAGTTGTATGTCAGCGCCAGCATCGGCGTGAGCCTGTACCCGTTCGACGCGCAGGACGTGGCCACCCTGACGCGCAATGCCGATACGGCCATGTACCACGCCAAGCACCAGGGCAAGAACCGCTACGCCGTGTTCAAGGCCGAAATGGAATTGCGCGCCCAGCGCCGCCTGCGCATGGAAGCGAACCTGCGCCGCGCGCTGCAAAACGAGGAACTGTATCTGCACTACCAGCCGCAGATCGACTTGCGCAGCGGGCGCATCGTCGGCGTGGAAGCGCTGGTACGCTGGAACTGCCGCGAGATGGGCCAGCTGAGCCCTGCCGAATTCATCCCCGTGGCCGAGGAAAGCGGCATCATCGTCGATCTGGGACGCTGGGTGCTGCAAAGCGCCTGCCGCCAGGCTGCCGTCTGGTGCAAGGCGGGGCTGCTCGACTCGCTCGAGCACGTGGCCGTCAACCTGTCGGCCTGCCAGGCGCGCGACCCGGGCCTGATGGACGACATCCGCGCCATCCTGCACGAAACGCAGCTGCCGCATGGCTTGCTGGAGCTGGAAATCACGGAAGGGGTCTTGATGGACAACGTCCACGCCAACGTGGAACTGATGCGGCGCCTGCAGGAGACGGGCATCCACCTGTCGATCGACGATTTCGGCACCGGCTATTCGTCGATGTCCTACCTGAAGCGCCTGCCGATCGACCAGCTGAAGATCGACCGCAGCTTCGTGCACGACCTGCCCGGCGAGGGCGAAGCCATCGTCACGGCCATCATCGCCATGGCGCACAGCCTGCACCTGAAAGTGGTGGCCGAAGGGGTGGAGACCTTGCAGCAGGTGGAATTTTTAAGAACAGCGGGCTGCGACAACGTGCAGGGCTACTTCTTTGCGCGACCGATGACGGCGGCGCAGTTGACGGCATTGCTGCTGGAGCGGCGCGACTGGAGCACGCGGACGATTTTGCCGGCTTGAGTTGCTGCCAACGATGGTGTCGGATTACGGCCGTTGGCCTAATCCGACCTACGCCATGCACAGGCAGGTCGGCGTAGGTCGGATTAGCGCAAAGCGCTTAATCCGACATCACCAGCTACATCAAGCCAATTTCGCCGAATGCTCGCGCGTCGCGTGGAATGTCAATTTCGGCCAGCGCTCTTCCGTCAGGCGCAGGTTCACGCCCGATGTGGCCAAATAGGCCATGTTGCCGGCCGCATCATAGGCCACGTTGTGGCCCAGCGCGTTCTCGAAATCCTGCAGAACGCGCTTGTCGTCGCAGCTGACCCAGCGCGCGCTGCTGATGCTGGTGCCTTCGAAGACGGCATCGACGCCATATTCGTTGAGCAAACGGCTGGCCACCACTTCGAACTGCAGCACACCGACGGCGCCCAGTACCAGTTCGCCGCCCTGCACCGGCTTGAAGACCTGTACCGCGCCCTCTTCGCCCAGCTGCTGCAGGCCCTTGTGCAACTGCTTGATCTTCAGCGGATTACGGATGCGCACGGAACGGAAGAAGTCCGGCGCGAAGTACGGGATGCCGGTAAAGGTCAGCATCTCGCCTTCGGAAAAACTGTCGCCGATCTGCATGTTGCCGTGGTTCGGCAAGCCGATGATGTCGCCCGCGTACGCCTCTTCCACCTGTTCGCGCGAGGAGGCCATGAAGGTCACCACGTTCGACACCTTGATCTCGCGCCCCAGGCGCAAGTGCTTGACCTTCATGCCGCGCTCGAAACGTCCCGAACACACGCGCAAAAAGGCGATGCGGTCGCGGTGCGCCGGGTCCATGTTCGCCTGGATCTTGAAGACGAAACCGGTGAATGGCTGCTCGGTCGGATCGACGGAACGCACGGTCGCGTCGCGCGGGCGCGGCGCCGGTGCCCAGTCGACCAGCGCGGAAAGAATCTCGCGCACGCCGAAGTTGTTGATGGCCGAACCGAAGAACACGGGCGTCTGCACGCCGGAGAGGAATTCCTCCAGGTTGAACGGGTTCGACGCGCCGTGCACCAATTCGACTTCCATGCGCAACTGGTCCATCTCCAGCGGGAACATCTCCTGCAGGCGCGGGTTGTCGATGCCCTTGATGATTTCGAAGGCGCCGTCGGCCTTCTCTTCACCGGCCTTGAACAGCATGATCTCGTCGTTCAGCAGGTGGTACACGCCGCGGAAGTTCTTGCCCATGCCGATAGGCCAGGTGACGGGCGCGCACTGGATCTTCAGCACCGATTCGAGTTCGTCGAGCAGGTCCAGCGGATCGCGCGTCTCGCGGTCCATCTTGTTCATGAAGGTGACGATGGGCGTATTGCGCATGCGGCAGACGGCCAGCAGCTTGATCGTCTGCGCTTCCACGCCCTTGGCCGCATCGATCACCATCAGCGCCGAGTCAACTGCCGTCAGCACGCGGTAGGTATCTTCCGAGAAGTCCTGGTGGCCCGGGGTGTCGAGCAGGTTGACGACGTGGTCGCGGAATTCGAACTGCATCACCGAGGAGGCGACGGAAATGCCGCGCTGCTTCTCGATCTCCATCCAGTCCGACGTCGCGTGGCGGCCCGACTTGCGGGCCTTGACGGTACCGGCCATCTGGATCGCGCCCGAGAACAGCAGCAGTTTTTCCGTCAAGGTGGTTTTACCCGCATCCGGGTGGGAAATGATGCCGAAGGTGCGGCGGCGCTGCACTTCGCGCGCGATCACGGCCGGCGCCTTGCTGCTCGCCGGCGCTGCGGCGTTGTCCGCATTGTCGCTGGAATCGGGGGTAGTGATGTCGTTCTCGTTGGCCATATTGGTGACCATAATATGGCCCTCGCAAAAAACCCTCGATTTTACAGAAGGATCGGCCTTCCGTGTGAACTGCTTCACTGTGGAGAAAAGCAAAATCGCCCGCTTCATCAAGGGGTCACAATCCGCAGGCAACATTGCACTGCAGAAATGTTGTCACCCTACCCTGGAAACCCGATGAAAATGCTCCTCACCCCCGCCATCCGACTCATGCAGCGCTTGCGTCTGCTGCCCAAATTCATGCTTGTCTGCCTGGTCTTCCTGCTGCCGCTGGCGCTGGCGACCACCCTGCTGATCTCGGAGCTGGGCAAGTCGCTGGCCCAGGCGCAGGATGCGCAGCGGGGCGTGGCCTATGTGCGCCAGTTGCAGGAAGGCACGCGCCTGCTGCAGCAGCGGCGCGGCCTCGAGCACTTGCGCCTGAGCGGCAAGGCAGGCATGGACAACACGGCCCTCAACGCGCGCATCACGGCTTCTCTGGCGGCCTTGGCGCGTTTGCCGGCGGGCGCCGGCCTGCCCCAGGCGGCCGAACTGACGAAACAGTGGCAAGCCCTGCTGGGCCGCCAGGCGGGCCTGGCGGCGCGCGACAGCTATGCGGCGCACACGGCGCTGCTGCGCCAGGCGGCCAAACTGGGCCAACTGGTGGCCGACCGTTCGCACCTGAGCCTGGACCCGGACGCGGGCGCCAACCATCTGAGCGCCGTCTTCACCGCCACCCTGCCCGACCTGGCCGAAAGCCTGTCGGACATCGGCGGGCGCGGCGCCGCCTACATCGACACGGGCCTGTTCGAAGCGAACGAAGATCAGCTCGTCAACGCCAATGCCCTGATCGCGCGCCACGAACTGGAACGCCTGCCCTCCCGTTTCGACGAGATCCTTGCCGCCAGGCCGGAACTGCGCGCCAGCCTGCAGCCGGCCCTGAAAGCCGTGCCGGCCGCGCTGGCCTTCCTCGAACGCACGAAAAATGAAGTGACGAATTCCTACGACCAGACGTCGGGCGCGCAATTCCACGCGGCCGGCATGCAGGCGATCGACGCCCTGCACGCGCTCTCCGGCGCCTCCGCCACCGCGCTGGACGACTTGCTGGCGCAGCGCATCGCCCGCGACGAGGCGCGCCGCGCCCTGATCCTGGCGGCCATGCTGCTGGTGCTGCTGGCCGCCGCCTACCTGTGCGCAGGCTTTTATACCGCGTTCGCGCGCGACGTGACGCAATTGCGCGTGGCCGTCGGCGCGGCGGCGGCGGGCGACCTGTCGCAGCGCATCACTTCGCAGGCGCACGACGAGATCGGCGACCTGGTGCGCGACTTCGGCGCCATGACGCACGGCCTGGCCGCACTGGTGCAGGAAATCCGCGGCGGCGCGGCCGTCATCGCGGCGGCCGGCGCCGATATCGCCCAGGGCAACGCCGCCCTGTCCGGCCATACGGCCACGCAAGCGGACGCGCTGGGCGCCACCGTGGACTCGATGCGCGAACTGACGGCCACCGTGGGCCGCAACGAAGCCCACGTAGGACAGGGACGCACGCTGGTGGCGACGGCGGCCGACGTGGCCCTGAAAGGCGGACAGACCGTCGGCGCCGTGGTCGAGACCATGGCCTCGATCAAGGCCAGCTCGCACAAGATCGTCGACATCATCAGCGTCATCAACGGCATCGCCTTCCAGACGAATATCCTGGCCCTGAACGCGGCCGTGGAAGCGGCACGCGCGGGCGAACAAGGACGCGGCTTTGCCGTCGTGGCATCCGAGGTGCGCAGCCTGGCGCAGCGCTCGAACGAGGCGGCGCTGGAAATCAAGCGCCTGATCGGCGATTCCGTCGCCACCGTGGATGCGGGCGGCGACCTGGTCAATGCAGCCGGCAGCACCATGCGCCAGGTCGTCGATGCGGTGCAGCAGGTGGCCGTGGTGATCGGACGCATCAGCAACGCCGGTGCCGAGCAGAATGGCGAGATCGCCCGCATCAACCAGGCGTTGGCGCAGATCGACGACATGACGCGCCAGAACGCGGGTCTGGTCGACGAGGCGCGCGCCGGTTCGCAGCGCCTGCACCAGGAAGGCGAAGCGCTGACGCAGGCCGTCAGCCGCTTCCGCCTGGGCGAACACGAGGCGCCAAACGCGCGCCAGGCGCCCGCCGCGACCGTGCGCGACGGCTTACCCAGCGTGCGTCCGGCCGGCCTGTGGAGCGCCAACAAACCGCGTGTCATATCACAAAATCGCGCAGAACGGCGCAAGGCTAGCTAGTCAAAAGTGTGCACGTAGGACAAGGACTACAATTTCGCCTCAAAAGAGACTACAAAGTGGCGACTGCTAATCTTATGTTCGCCACTTACATAAGCTCTTAAAGTAGCTACATCGCGATCTGCACCGCGCGGTCGAAAAAAACGCCGTTATCACATGAGTACGGCAGCTTCTTTGACCAGCAACGCGGCAGTCGCACTCCGATGTAAAAAGAAAAAGCCTGTGAGGAATACTATGAACCAAACTCAACTTAGCACCCCGGTCCAGAAGAACCAGTTGCTGCCGCGCGCCATGCCGGCGGCCGGACGGGAAATCAAGCTTGCGTCGCGGGTTAGCCTCAGCAGTGCCCAACAGAATGAATTGCTGGCCGCCCTGCCGCGCGCCGCGCTCGAATCGCTGTTCGAAGACCTGGAACTGGTTGAACTGCCGTTCGGCAAGGAATTGTATGCCTATGGTAACAACCTGGAATATAGCTACTTCCCCACCACCGCCATCATTTCACTGCTGTATGTCATGGAAGACGGCGCCACGACGGAAATCGCCGTGGTCGGCCATGAAGGCGTGGCCGGTGCCTCGCTGCTGGCAGGCGAGCGCGCCATGTGCACGGCCGTCGTGCAAAGCGCCGGCTACGGCTACCGCCTGAAAACGCAAAGCCTGCGCGACGCCTTCAATCAAGGCGGCGCCCTGCCCCAGCTGCTGATGCGCTACACCAACGCCCTGTTTGCGCAAATGGCGCAGAACGCCGTCGGTGGCCGCCACAGCTCGATCGAGCAAAAGCTGTGCCGCTGGCTGCTGGACCGCCTGGACCGTTCGCCATCGAATGAATTGAAAGTGACGCAAGAGCTGATCTCGATCATGCTGGGCGTGCGCCGCGAAAGCATCACGGCCGCCGCCGGCAAGCTGCAGGAAGAAGGCTTGATCCACTATCGCCGCGGCAATATCACGGTGCTGGACCGCGCCGGCCTGGAATGCTATGCGGGCGAGTGCTACAAGGTCGCCAAGACGGAATACGACCGCTTGCTGCGCGACGTTTCACGCTGCTGATCGGGCAAGATAGTTAGCAAAATGGCCGGGCTGCATGCCCGGCCATTTTTTTATCTCAAGGAAAATTATGCTTCGGCATCCGCATCGATATCTTCCAGCTCCGGCGTCAGCGGCATGGGAATCACGGCTTCCACACACGTCCCCTTGCCTTCCGGCCCCTGGCGCACGGTAAGCGTGCCACCCAGCAGCAGGGCCCGCTCGCGCATGCCCAGCAAGCCGTGCGACATCGGTTTTTGCAGCGCATCTTCCGTGATGCCGATGCCGTCGTCGATCACGCGCAGCACGAGGCCGTGCTCGTTGCGTTTCAAGGTCACGCTGACCATGCCGGCCCGTGCATATTTGAGGATATTCGTCAGCGATTCCTGCACGATGCGGAACAGGGCGATCGTCAAGGTCGCTTCGCGGTTATCGATATTGATGGCCACATCCGTTTCGCAGCGCACCGAGCTCATGCGCGCAAAATCCTCGCAATAGCTTTCGATGGCGGCGCACAGGCCCAGGTTGTCCAGCAGACTGGGGCGCAGGTCTTCCACGATGCGGCGCTTCAGTTCCACCGTTTCCAGCAAGGTCGCCTTGGCATGGCGCAGCTGCGCGGCCAGTTCCGGCTGCGTATGCGCCAGTTGCTGCGTGACGGCGCCCAGGTCCATGCTGATCGAGGTCAAGTTGGCACCCAGTTCATCGTGCAGCTCGCGCGCCAGGCGCGCTTTTTCCACTTCGTTGACACTGATCAAATGACGCGACAGCACGGATAACTGCTCCGTGCGCTTGCTGACCGTCGATTCCAAGGTGTCGTTGGCATTTTGCAATGCATACTCGACGGCTGCCCGGTTCTGGAAGCTGCGCCGCACCAGCTGGTAAAACATGATCAGCACGAGGATGGCCAGGGCATTGATGCCGATGCCGAGCAGCACGGCTTTCTGGTACTCATGATAAAAGGCGGCGCTGCCGGTCGACAGCGCTTCATTCTGCTCGCGCGTCATGATCACCACCTGCAGACGAATCTCGTCCATGGTGGCGCGGTCATCGGTCACGCGGGAAATGTTGACGATCTCGGCCAACCCGCCCTGCTTGTAGACGTCGATAGACTGTTGCAACATCGACATTTTTCGGCGGATCAGGCTTTTCAGCTGGCCCAGGTTTTTCAACTGGGTGGGACTGCCCGCGAGCAAGGTTTGCAGCTCGTTGAATTCGTTGTCGATTTCGGTGGCAGCGGTCTTCGACGGCCCCAGATAGGTTTCGGAGCCGGAAATGAAATAGCCGCGCAAGCTGCTTTCCGCATCGAGCACGAGCACGTTCAGATACTGCAGGCGGTCGGCCACGCGGGCGCTCTGGCTGAGCAAGGCATTCGTGCCCTTCAGCGACTCCAGGTTATGGTAAAGACTGAAACCATTCAATACAAGCAACAAGGCGCACGTCACGCACAGGATCGTCTTGTACAGGGGCAGGCGGTGATTCGGGGCCGGTTGAGCGGTGAAATACATCCTGGTGTGCATCCTTAGCAAGGTTCGGCGCGGGAGAGAGCGCCGGCGCCGGCCAATTATAGTCCTCGCCACAAACTGCTGCACTGCACAACATCAAGTCGTGCCCGGTTAGCTGGCTGAGCGATCATGTTTCCATGATCGCACCGCAGCGCTAGTCAAGCAAATTGTTTTTCATTGCGTAATAGGTCAAGTCGCTGTTCGATTGCAAGCCCATTTTTTCCATGATGCGCGTACGGTAGGTACTGACCGTCTTGATGCTCAGCGACAAGGCCACGCCGATATCGGACACGGTGGCGCCGCGCGCCAGGCGCAGGAAGACCTGGAACTCGCGGTCCGACAATTCCGTATGCAGCGCGGCATTCGTGTCGCGGTCGAACGACTGCGCCAGCAACTCGCCCACGGTGGAGCTGACATAGCGGCGCCCCTGGAATACGGTGCGCACGGCCGTCATCAGCTCGTCGGCTTCGCATTCCTTGTTCAGATAGCCATTCGCGCCCATCTTGAACAGATTCAGCGCATATTGCTGCGCGGGATAGCCGCTGAGGATCAGCACGGGCAATTCCGGCTGGCCCTGGCGGATCGTGCGCAAGGTATCGATGCCGCTCTGATCGGGCATGGCGATATCGAGCAGCAATACATCGCAAATTTCGCGGCGGGCGATATCGAGCGCTTCGCGCCCGGTACCGGCTTCCGCCACCACACTGAAGTCGCTTGACGACGAAAAAATCTGTTTGAACCCAGCTCGTACTATTTGGTGATCATCACAAATGGCAACGCGTATCATTGTTTCCCCTTAAATTTTCCTGGCCTGGGAAAGACTACCGGAACCTGAACGCTGCTCCGGCTTAGCGTCACTAACAAAAACGCAACATTAACATTATATTCAAAATATGGCGCGCCGTACGGTAGCGTCAGCACCAAGGCGGAGCGCCCATGCAGTATAGTCAACTTAGTCAACCGCTACCGGACAACCCGACCTATATTGGTACAAATCTTATTTTAGCAAGTTTAAAATCGCAATTAATTCATTGCGTATCCACACGCGGTCCAGCGGCGCTTCCTGCGGCACGGCAGGCATGGCCGGCAGCACTGGCAGCTCGTCGGCGATGGCATGCGATGCGCCACGGCTGTCGAGCTTGTTGCGCGCGCCGCTGATGGTAAAGCCCTGCTCGTACAGCAATTCGCGGATGCGGCGTATCAGCAGCACCTCATGGTGCTGATAATAACGGCGGTTGCCGCGTCGTTTGACCGGCTTGAGCTGGGAAAACTCCTGCTCCCAGTAGCGCAGTACATGCGGTTTGACGCCGCACAACTCGCTCACCTCGCCGATCGTGAAATAGCGTTTCGCCGGAATGGGCGGCAAGGGGGCGATCAACTCGGTTTTACTGATGCGCTCGTTCATCGCCACTCACTCAGGCAGCACGTGCCAGCGGACTGGTCTCTTCGACCATGCTTTTCAGCTTCTGGCTCGCATGAAAGGTCACGACACGGCGCGCCGTGATGGGAATCTCTTCACCCGTCTTCGGATTACGGCCCGGCCGCTGCGGTTTGTCGCGCAACTGGAAATTGCCGAAACCGGACAGCTTGACGGCTTCGCCACGCTCGAGCGCATTGCGGATCTCGTCGAAAAAGGTCTCGACCATATCCTTCGCTTCGCGCTTGTTCAGGCCCACTTGCTCGAACAACAGTTCGGCCAGTTCCGCCTTGGTCAAGGTGGGTAAATCTTTTTCCGCTTCCTGGCGCACTTTGGCAACCAGCATGGCCCGATGCAAATCGGCGGCCAGTGCGGATTGCAGTACGGCGGAATCAACGTCGCTGTTATTAATTTTCCTGCCCTGCCTTTTCTGTGCGCCCGAGCCCGCCACATGGCAAGCTCGTCTACGATTGACGACGGAAAGGCCGTCACGCAAAAAGCGACGGCCAGTCCGGTAATTACGAACGCAGTTTCGCGTCGTGGCCCTGCTTGGCGGCATCGATCAGGACAGCCATCAGGCCATCGACGACATCGTCTTGCAGGGTGTTTTGAGTATCTTGCAAGCTAATCCGGAAAGCAAGGCTTTTTTCATCCGCTTCCAGACCTTTTCCACGATATTCATCAAATAAAACAATGGCTTGCACGATACGCGCCGCCGGGCTTGCCTTGGCGGCGGCATGGAAGCTGTCGAGCAGATCCTGCACGGCCACCGATTGCTTGACGACCACGGCCAGGTCGCGGCTGGCGCCAGGGAATTTCGAGATTTCCTGGTACACGGGCACGACTCTTTGCGTCAGGGCAGCGGCATCGACTTCGAACAGCACGGGCGCCAGCGGCAAGTCGTACTTTTGCATCCAGCGCGGGTGCAATTCACCGATGAAACCGATGACCTTGCCATCGAGTTCCACGTTGGCCGAACGGCCCGGATGCAGAGCCGGGTGTTCCGCCTTGCTAAAACGCAAGACCAGCGGCGCGAACAGCGCTTCCAGGTCCGCCTTCACGTCGAAGAAGTCGACCGTACGGGACGGCTGGCCCCACTGCTCGTCCGCCACCGCGCCGTAGGCCATGGCGGCAACGCGCTTGGGCTGGGCATAGCCGGCCACCGACAAGGGGCCGTTTTGCACGCTGTCGTCGCGCTGGTAAATGGCGCCCACTTCGAAGATGCGCACGCGGTTCGTCTTGCGGTTCAGGTTGTAGCGCACGTTGGCGATCAGGCTGCCGATCAGCGAGGAACGCATCACGCTCATCTGGCTGGCGATCGGGTTCTGCAATTTGATCGGATTCGTGTTGCCCGAGAAATCGCGCTCCCATGCCGTATCGACAAAGCTCATGTTAACCACTTCCTGGAAGCCCAGGTCGGCCAGCTCATGACGTACCGCAAACAAGGAGCGGGTATTTTCTGGTGCAATCTGCATCACGTTCGCTGCCACGGGCGGCAAGGTCGGGATGTTTTCGAAGCCGTACACGCGCGCCACTTCCTCGATCAAGTCTTCCTCGATCTCGATGTCGAAACGGTAGCTGGGCGAGGTCACGGAAAACACGCCGTCGGCCAGGGTGAACGGCAGGGCCAGGCGCGTGAAGATATCGGCGATCAGCTCATCCGTGAGCGGCACACCGATGACTTTTTGCGCGCGCGCCGTGCGCATGGTCACGGGCTGGCGTTGCGGCAGGTTCACTACATGGTCGTCGACGGGGCCGACGGTGGTGGCCGGCGTGCCGCAGATTTCCACGATCAGGGCCGTGATGCGCTCGATATGCTCGACGGTGGTGGCGAAATCGACGCCGCGCTCGAAGCGGTGCGCCGCATCGGTCGAGAAATTCAAACGGCGGGCGCGGCCCTGGATGGCGTTCGGCCACCAGAATGCCGCTTCCAGGTAGATGCTGTCCGTATCGTCCGACACCGAGCTGGCGTCGCCGCCCATGATGCCGGCCAGCGATTCGATTTCCTGCTCATCGGCAATGACGCCGATCCACTCGTCGACGGCAACGGTGTTGCCATTGAGCAGCTTGACGGATTCGCCCGCCTTGCCCCAACGCACGTCGAGGCTGCCGTGGATCTTTGCCAGGTCAAACACGTGGCTGGGACGGCCCAGTTCCAGCATGACATAGTTGGAAATGTCGACCAGTGCCGACAGCGGACGCTGGCCGCTGCGCTCGAGGCGCTGCTTCATCCAGTCCGGCGTGGCGGCACGGGCGTTCAGGCCGCGGATGACGCGGCCCGTGAAACGGCCGCACAGGTCCGGCGCGCTGACTTTTACGGGCAGGATTTCATCGCTGGAAACCGGCACGGTGCGGAACTGCGGCGCATGCAGGGGCACGCCCGTCAATGCCGACACTTCGCGCGCCACGCCCAGCACGGACAGGCAGTCCGCCTTGTTCGGCGTCAACTTGATGGTGAATTTCAAGTCGTTCAAAGCAAAGTAATCGCGGAAATTCTGGCCGATCGGCGCGTCGTCCGGCAATTCCATCAAGCCGGCGTTTTCTTCCGACAATTTCAATTCGCGCGCGGAGCACAGCATGCCTTGCGACTCGACGCCGCGCAGCTGGCCCACCTTGATTTCAAACGGCTTGCCATCGGCGCCAGGGGGCAGCACGGCGCCCGCCATTGCGCAGACGACTTTCAAGCCCGGACGCACGTTCGGCGCGCCGCAGACGATGTTGAGCATGGTGCCCGTGCCGACATCGACCTGGCACACATTCAGGCGGTCCGCGTTCGGATGTTTTTCCATCTCCAGGACCAGGCCCACCACCACGTTCGAGAACGGGGGCGCGACAGGATCGACGTCCTCGACTTCGAGACCGGACATGGTCAGCAGATGGGCCAGTTCGTCCGAAGTCATCTTCGGATCGACCATGGTACGGAGCCAGTTTTCGGAAAATTGCATAATCAAGCCTTCAAATGGTCAAAGCTCACAGCGCGAGCGCACGGGCGCTCCAGCGCCATGAATCAAACGGAACAACGCTTAGTTGAATTGCTTCAGGAAACGCAAGTCGCCTTCATAGAACAGGCGCAGGTCGTTGATGCCATAGCGCAGCATCGTCAAGCGTTCCAGGCCAGAGCCGAAAGCAAAACCGATGAATTTCTCGGGATCGAGGCCGAAGTTCTTCACCACGGTCGGATGCACCTGACCGGCGCCCGACACTTCCAGCCAGCGGCCCTTCAGGGGGCCGGAGCCGAAGGCGATGTCGATCTCGGCCGACGGTTCCGTGAACGGGAAGTACGACGGGCGGAAGCGCACCTGCAGGTCGTCCGTTTCGAAGAAGGCCTTGACGAAGTTCAGGTACACGCCCTTCAGGTCGGCAAAGCTGATGTCTTCGGCGATCCACAGGCCTTCGACCTGGTGGAACATCGGCGAATGGGTGGCGTCGCTGTCGACGCGGTAGGTGCGGCCCGGCGCGATGACCTTGATCGGCGGCGTATGCGTGCGCGCATAGCGCACCTGCATCGGGCTCGTGTGCGTGCGCAGCAGCAAGGGCTTGCCGTCGGTGTCGTTGCCATCGATGTAGAACGTGTCTTGCATGGAACGGGCTGGGTGGTTTTCCGGGCTGTTGAGCGCCGTGAAATTGGTCCAGTCGTTCTCGATTTCGGGGCCGTCGGCCACGTCGAAGCCGATCGAGCGGAAGATTTCCTCGACACGCTCCCACGTGCGCATCACGGGATGGATGCCGCCGGGCATGCGGCCACGGCCCGGCAGGGTCACGTCGATCGCTTCGGCGTTCAGACGGCCTTGCATCTGGGCATCAGCCAGCGCATCACGGCGCGCCGTCAGCGCGTCTTCGATCTGCACTTTGACGGCGTTGATCAGGGCGCCCTGCGCCTTGCGCGCGTCCGGGTCCAGTTTGCCCAGGCCCTTCATCATTTCGGTAATCTGGCCAGTCTTGCCCAGGTAGCGGGCTTTGGCGTTTTCAAGTGCGGCAGCGTCTGCGGCGGCGATAAAGTCAGCCTGGGCCGAGACGACGAGTTCTTCTAGGGAGTTCATGCGGCTTTTCCTGTTTTGGAAATCAATCCTGGATTTAGTAATCTAGAACCCAACAATCAAAAACGGAAACGGGGCATAAGGTTCACACCCCTGCCCCGCTCTTTATAACGTCACCCTACGGATGACGTTGTGCAATGACCGATGCTTACGCAGCGATTTTTGCTTTCACTGCGTTGACAATCGCAGCGAATGCTGGCTTGTCCATCACAGCCATATCGGCCAGGACTTTACGGTCCAGTTCGATATTTGCTTTTTTCAAGCCGTTCATGAATACGCTGTACGTTACGCCATGCTCACGGGAAGCGGCGTTGATACGGGCGATCCACAGGCGGCGGAAAACGCGCTTCTTGTTGCGGCGATCGCGGTAAGCGTATTGGCCAGCGCGCATAACTGCTTGCTTGGCAACACGGTATACACGGCTGCGGCGACCACGGTAGCCTTTAGCTTGAACAAGAATCTTTTTATGACGGGCACGAGCTGTAACCCCACGTTTTACTCTAGGCATAGTAACTCCTTAAATTGAGTGTGAGATTAAGCAGTCGGCATCATGCGCATAACGGATGTGACATCCGATGCGTTGATGTTACGGGTACCGCGCAACTGACGTTTGTTCTTGGTGGTCTTCTTGGTCAGGATGTGGCGCTTGAACGCGTGACCCGACTTGACAGTTCCACCTGGACGCACGCGAAAACGTTTTTTCGCGGAGCTTTTGGTCTTCATTTTAGGCATAGCAATCTGTCCTCTTACGGACAGCTCCATTTATAACAGGATTGCAGGTGGCAACACGACGCTGCGCTTAGATGCCTGCTTTCACATGTTGTGCAGCGGATGCGAGTCCGCTACAGTTCACGCGGCCCGCACATTGCTGAGCGGGCCGCGCAAATTCTGCCTGGGGTTTGACGCCGCGCCAATGCTGGCACGCGCTGTGTCCACCCACAGTAAAACGCTATTGTAACTTACTTCTTCTTCTTAGGCGAAAGAACCATGATCATTTGGCGGCCTTCCATCTTCGGGAACTGCTCGACCTGGCCGTACGGCTCCAGATCGGCTTTCAGACGTTCCAGCATGCGGAAGCCAATATCCTGGTGCGCCATCTCACGACCGCGGAAACGCAAGGTGATCTTGGTTTTATCGCCATCTTCAAGGAACTTGATGAGATTACGCAACTTGATATTGTAGTCACCATCATCAGTCCCCGGACGGAATTTGACTTCCTTCACGAGGATGATCTTTTGCTTCAATTTGGCTTCGTGAGCTTTCTTTTGCTCCGAATACTTAAATTTGCCGTAGTCCATCAAACGGCACACCGGTGGCTGCGCGGTAGGCGCAATTTCCACCAGGTCGACGTTTGCCTCTTCCGCCAGGCGGAAGGCTTCAGCCAAACTTACGATACCGAGTGGCTCGTTATCGACCCCGCTTAAACGCATTTCAGGGGCAGTGATTTCGCCATTGATGCGATGTGACTTGTCAGTAGCTATTGTAATTTCCTTTAAAAATCTTGTAAGACGGTCGTGCAGCGAGTTTCCTCGTCAGGCCTTGGTGTCGACTTCATGTTTGAGTCGCTCAATCAGGGCATCGACGGACATGACGCCCAGATCGACATTGCCCCGCGCCCGCACGGCCACTGTATTCGCATCCCGCTCTTTGTCGCCAATTACTAAGATGTAAGGCAATTTTTGTACGGAATGTTCACGTATTTTATAGGTAATCTTCTCGTTACGCAAATCAGCCTGTACGCGCAGCCCCGCTTTGCGCAGTTTTGTTGTTACTTCTTGTACATAATCAGCTTGGGCGTCGGAAATATTCAACACTGACACTTGCACCGGCGACAGCCACAACGGCATGGCACCCGCATAGTGTTCGATCAGGATGCCGATGAAACGTTCCAGCGAACCCACGATCGCGCGGTGCAACATGATCGGCACCTGGCGCGTGTTGTCCACGGCCACGTATTCGGCACCCAGGCGGCCCGGCATCGACGGGTCGATCTGCACGGTGCCCACTTGCCATGCGCGGCCCAGACTATCCTTCAGGTGGTATTCGATCTTCGGACCATAGAACGCGCCCTCGCCCGGCAATTCCGTCCACTCCACGCCGCAGGCGCGCAAGGCCGAACGCAGGGATTCCTCGGCGAAATCCCACGACTCTTCCGTGCCGATGCGGTTATCGGGACGCAAGGCCAGTTTCACGTCGATATTCGTGAAGCCGAATGCCGTGTACACATCCATCGCCTGCTGGTGGAACGCCGTCACTTCGCCGGCGATCTGCTCTTCCAGGCAGAAGATGTGGCCGTCATCCTGCGTAAAACCGCGCACGCGCATCATGCCGTGCAAGGCGCCCGACGGTTCGTTGCGGTGGCATTGACCGAATTCGCCGTAGCGCAATGGCAAGTCGCGGTAGCTGCGCATGCCATTGTTGAAAATCTGGATATGGCCAGGGCAATTCATCGGCTTCAGCGCATAGGCGCGGTTTTCCGATTCCGTGATGAACATGTTTTCACGGTAATTATCCCAGTGACCGGTCTTTTCCCACAGGCCACGGTCGAGGATTTGCGGCGCCTTGACTTCCTGGTAGCCGTTGACCTGGTACACATTGCGCATGTATTGCTCGACCTGCTGCCAGATCGACCAGCCTTTCGGGTGCCAGAAGATCAGACCCGGCGCCTCTTCCTGGAAATGGAAGAAATCGAGCTGCTTGCCCAGCTTGCGGTGGTCGCGCTTTTCCGCCTCTTCCAGGTTGTGCAGATACAGTTCCTGGTCTTCCTTCTTGGCCCAGGCCGTGCCATAGATACGCTGCAGCATCTCGTTTTTCGAGTCGCCGCGCCAGTAGGCACCGGCCAGCTTCATCAGCTTGAACACTTTCAGCTTGCCCGTCGACGGCACGTGGGGACCGCGGCACAAGTCCGTGAACTTGCCTTCGGAATACAGCGACACTTCCTGGTCGGCCGGGATCGACCCGATCAGTTCAGCCTTGTACGCTTCACCGATGCCCTTGAAGTAGTCGATGGCTTCGTCGCGCGCGACAACCTTGCGCGTGACTTGCTCATCCTTCTTGGCCAGTTCCGCCATTTTCTTTTCGATCGCGACCAGATCTTCCGGCGTGAACGGACGCTTGTAGGCGAAGTCATAGTAAAAGCCGTTGTCGATCACGGGACCGATGGTCACTTGCGCGTCCGGGAACAATTCCTTGACGGCATACGCCAGCAAGTGGGCCGTCGAGTGGCGGATCACTTCCAGGCCATCGGCGTCCTTGTCCGTGACAATCGCCAATTCCGCGTCTTGCTCGATCAGATAGGAGGTATCGACCAGCTTGCCGTCGACCTTGCCCGCCAGGGCAGCCTTGGCCAGGCCGGTACCAATATTGGCCGCAACCTGGGCCACGGTGACCGGACCGTCAAATTGACGGGCGGAACCATCGGGAAGTCGGATTGTAAGCATATTGATCTCCATATCGGCGCTGGCGCCAGGTAAAACTGCAATGAATGGTGTGGACTGAAAAACTGAAAGGAAAACGCAGACGCAAAAAAACGCGGACTAGCCGCGTTTTTCACTTTTTTGAGACAAAGGAAACCCGTTCGACTAGCGTCACTCCCAAAGCTTGGTAGTAGTTCGCGGTGTCATAACCGGCTTTACCTTTCTCTCTAACTGCATTCTGGTGGGCGGTGAGGAATTCGAATCCCCGACCCCTTGGATGTCGACCAAGTATTCTAACCAGCTGAACTAACCGCCCGTAAAACTTTTGTTGATCATTGTATTTCAAATGACCGCTTGCGGCTTGCGCCAGCTTAAAACTCTTTAAAACCACTTACTGCCAAATTCTGGTGGGCGGTGAGGAATTCGAATCCCCGACCCCTTGGATGTCGACCAAGTATTCTAACCAGCTGAACTAACCGCCCCGAAGACCAGCATTATAGAGAGGCTTTCCCAGAATGACAAGGGCTGTTTTACAGGAAACTTTAATCTGTTTTTCATCCGCTTCCCGGGCGTCAGCCTCCTTTATATAGAGTCGGCCCGGCATGCCCGGAATGCCGCTAGAATCGCGGCATGAACTCCACCCTATTCGCCTGGCTGAAAACCCTGAGCCGCATCTGCGGTTTTGAAACGGCCGACTCCTTCCCGCCCAATCATCCCTATGCGCGCACGCGCTGGGAAGCCGCGTACTTCGATATCGCCTCCGACGTGAAGCCCGACGAGATCGAACGGCGCATCTGCGCAGCCATCGCCAACACGCCGAGCGTCTTCGCCTACATCAGCAATCCCACGCCGCGCATGCAGCGCGCGCTGCTGAACGTGATCCACGACCGGCTGCGGCGCCAGCCCGGCGCGGGCGCCACGGACCTGGTCTTGTTACTGATCAATGCCTACGCCAGCCCCCACATCACGGAAGCCGTGCCCGGGCTGCGCACCTTGATCTACAACACGGAACACGAAGACACGAATCTGCGCGTGCATGCGATCCTGGAATTGCTGGTCGGCACGCCACGGGGGCTGGACGTGATCGACATGTAATCGTCATGCATGATTGGCGGGAACGTAGCGCGCCCGCAAGCGCATGAATGGCGTTTCCACAACTCTATACAAAAGCCAGCCCGTCAAGATGCTGACGGCGGCACTGAGCAGTATCGCCGGCGCGCCGTCCGGCCCATAACCGAGATCCTGCAACACCGGCCGCAGCAGGATGCACAGCTGCTTGTGCAACAGATAAATCGCATACGACCACAGGGCCAGGCTGGCCGCGCCCGGCACGCGCAGTTTATATAGCGTACTGCCGGGACTGAGCGCGGCGACCAGCAATAAAGTAAAACTGGCGGCCAGGGCCGGATAGCCGAACACGGTCACCGTATAGCCATAGTGATCGGTGAGAAACACGTAAAACATCAGCGCCGTGCCCGCGATTCCCGCCAGCAAGGTACGGTTGCCGTGCGATGTCAGGCGTGCCCAGGCGGTCGGGTGGTAATTCTTCAGCAGCGCCAGCGCCACGCCCGCCACCAGTTCGTCGAAGCGGCACCACGACGCGTAATAAATATACTTGTAGTAGCCAAGCCCGCCGCGCGGCAGGTGCACATATTCATCCCACAGATAGGCGCGCACCAGCATGCCGACGATCAAGCTGGCGGCCACGGCCAGCCACGCCCACAGCAGCGACTTGCGGCAGGCGGCGATCAACAACGCCACGGCCGGCAGCAGCACGTAGAACTGCTCTTCCACGCACAGCGACCACGCATGGGAAAACGCCGTGCCCGGCGTCAGATTGATGTTTTGCGTAAACGTCAGGAATTTCCACAGGGGCAGCAGCGCGCTGTCGCCGCGAAACGCGGGCCACACATAATACAAAGCCAGCACGACATAGAAATTGGGCAAGGTACGCAGGAAGCGCCGCGCATAGAACCGCGACAAGGAAAAGCCGTGCTCGCTGCGCAGGGCCGCAAAGATCTGGTTGCCGATCAGATAGCCGCTGAGGGCAAAGAACAGGTCCACGCCCACCCAGCCGATTTCGCCCCAGAAACCGAACGCCCCGCCCTCGCTGACGAACAGCAGATAGTGGTTCATGAAGACGAGCACGATGGCCAGCGCGCGCAAGGTATCGAGGCCATACAGGCGGGAAGGATGGGACGTACTGGACATGGAATCGGCAAGGGAAAACAACGGTGGCGCCGATCATGCCACGGCGCACCTTGCCATGGCCAACTTTTTGCAGGCGTGCACGGCGAATCCCGCTAAAATATGCCGACCCCGCTTTCCCTTCCCGCAACAGCATAGGATATGTCCAGCATGAGCAGCGCACTCCACTTCAAATCCATCAACTACACGGGCCAGGGCAGCGGCCCGCGCCTGATCGTCACCGGCGCCGTGCACGGCAATGAAACCTGCGGCACCAAGGGCATCCACCGCGTGATGGCTGAACTCGACAGCGGCGCCCTCTCGATTCTGGCCGGCAGCGTCACCTTCGTGCCCATCACCAACCCGCTGGCCTACGCCAAGGGCGTGCGCAGCGGCGACCGCAACCTGAACCGCAATCTGTTTCCGAACGACAATCCGCAGGATTTCGAGGACCGCATCGCCAACTGGCTGTGCCCTTTGCTGGGCCAGCACGACGTGCTGCTCGACTTGCACTCGTTCAATGCCGACAGCCAGCCCTTCGTCATGGTGGGGCCGCGCAACAACGATGGCCCGCTGCAACCGTTTCAACATGAAGACAAGGAACGCGCGCTGGCGCGCCGCCTGGGCGTGCGCCGCTTCGTCGATGGCTGGCTGCAAACGTATGGCGCAGGCGTGCAGCGCCGCCTGGGCAGCAGCGACCAGGTAGGCATGGTATTGCGCTATGGCGTGGGCACGACCGAATACATGCGCTCGACGGGCGGCTACGCCCTGACCCTGGAATGCGGCCAGCACGCGGACCCGGCCGCGCCGGACGTGGCCTACCGCGCCATCATGAACACCTTGGCCTTCCTCGGCTTTATCGATGCACCGCAGCCGGAGCCGATCGCCGACGCCGACATGGAAGCGCTGAACATGGTCGTCGTGCACGACAAGCTGCATGCAAGCGACCGCTTCATCAAGACCTGGTCCAGCTTTGACAAGGTCAAACAGGGCGAGCAGATCGGCGTGCGCGCGGACGGCACGCCCGTGACGGCCGAATTCGACGCCTACATCCTCTTCCCGGACGTCAACGCGCAAGCCAATGCCGAGTGGTATTACCTGGCGCGGGTGGCCAGCAGCTTCTGATCAATGCCCCACTGATTTGGAGAAAAGATTAATCACCAGCACGCCGGCAATGATCAGCCCCAGGCCGATCAGGGCCGGCGTATCGAGGCTTTGCTTGAACCAGAACCAGCCCACGGCGGAAATGAGCACGATGCCCACGCCCGACCAGATCGCATACACGATGCCGGTAGGAATGACTTTCAAGGTCAGCGACAAGCACCAGAAGGCGATGCTGTAGCCGACCACGGTGATGACACTGGGCCACAAACGGCTGAAGCCCTCGGATGCCTTCAGGGCGCTGGTGGCGATGACTTCGGCGATGATGGCGATGGCCAGGTAGAAATACGTCATGGTGAGACTCATGCTGGCATCCTTTATTGCGGGCTGAGCAATTTCAAGCCCAGGATGCCGGAGACGATCAGGGCGATGCAGGCGATGCGCGCGGCGCTGGCCGGTTCGCCCAGCACCATGATGCCGAAGATGGCCGTGCCCACGGTGCCGATGCCCGTCCAGATGGCGTAGGCCGTGCCCAGAGGCAAGGTGCGCAAGGCCAGGCCCAGCATCACCACGCTGCCCAGCATGGACACCGCCGTCAAGACGGAGGGCACGAGACGGGTAAAACCGGCGCTATATTTGAGGCCGATGGCCCAGCCGATTTCCAGCAAGCCCGCCAATACCAGAATGATCCACGCCATCTATTTCTCCCGAGGCGGCAGGGTCGTCCCCGCCATGCAGCCCCCACATCGAGCGGGGTCGTCCCCACAGGAGCAAAAGGAAAAGTATACCATCGGGTGAAAACTCTTGCCGCCAGAACATTTTTTCTGCTGCTATTGCCAAAAGATATGCTGATGGCAGCATAATTGGGCATCCACTCACTCCCGGGAACAATGATGCTACTGCTGGCCCAAATCCTTACCGCCCTCATCCTGCTGCTGCACGTCTATATCGTGCTGCTGGAAACCGTGCTGTTCGATGCGCGCGGGCGCAAGGTGTTTGGCTTGTCCAAGGAAAAGGCGGAGATCGTGCGCCCCGCCATGTCGAACCAGGGCTGCTACAACGGCTTTCTTGTCGCCGCGCTGGCGCTGGGCTTTTTTCACCCGGACGCGGCCATCGCCCATGCATTCACCGTCTTCGGCCTGACCTGCATCGCCGTGGCCGGCGTGTGGGGCGCGGCCACCGTCATGACGCGCATTCTCTATCTGCAAACGGTGCCTGCCGTCATCGCCCTGCTGCTGTTCCACTTCGCCTGATACCTGCCGGGGCGGCCGACCGGCCGGCGCTGGCACCCGCCCCTGCCTGATAAATCCACCGGCCAGCACATTTTTTATTTATATCGTAAAATTCCGATATTGAAATTCATAAAAGACGATACATATATCGCTTGAAGACGAACATCGACCAGGAGAAACAGCATGGACATCGACGCCATTCACAAGGCGCTGGCCAATCCCGTACGGCGGCAGATTTTGCAGTGGCTGAAGGAGCCGGAGCAGTATTTTTGCGAACAGGACCATCCGCTCGACTTTGGCGTCTGCGCCGGCCTGATCGACCGGCGGCTGGGGTTGTCGCAATCGACGGTCTCGGCGCACTTGGCCACCCTGCAAAAGGCCGGTTTAATTTCCGCCAGAAAAGTTGGCCAATGGAGCTTTTTCAAGCGCAATGAAGCCACCATCCAGGCCTTTCTGGACCACATGCAGCAAGGTTTGTAACAGCACCCCCCATCCATATCGCCGTTCGCGGCATTCTCGACAGGAAAGATAGCAACCATGGCAACTTTATTCGACCCCATCACCATAGGCAGCCTGCAACTGAAAAATCGCATCATCATGGCGCCGCTGACGCGTTCGCGCGCCGGTAATCCGGGCCGCGTGCCCAACGCCCTGATGGCCGAGTACTACACGCAGCGCGCCTCGGCCGGCATGATCATCTCGGAAGCAACGGCCGTCACGCCGCAGGGCGTGGGCTATGCCGACACGCCCGGCATCTGGTCCGACGAGCAGGTGGAAGGCTGGAAACACATCACCAAGGCCGTACATGACGCGGGCGGCCTGATCGTGCTGCAACTGTGGCATGTGGGCCGCATTTCCGCCCCCGTCTTCCTCGATGGCGACCTGCCCGTGGCGCCCAGCGCCGTCAAGCCGGCCGGCCATGTCAGCCTGGTGCGCCCGAAACAGGAATACGTCACGCCGCGCGCGCTCGATGCGGAAGAAATTCCCGGCATCGTGGCAGCCTACCGCCTGGGCGCCGAAAATGCGAAAAAAGCGGGCTTCGACGGCGTGGAAATCCATGGCGCCAATGGTTATCTGCTCGACCAGTTCCTGCAAGACAGCACCAACTTGCGCACCGATAACTACGGCGGCTCGATTGAAAACCGCGCCCGTTTAATGCTGGAAGTGACGGACGCGTGCATCGAAGTATGGGGCGCCGACAGGGTCGGCATGCACCTGGCGCCGCGCCGCGATGCGCACGACATGGGCGATTCGAACCCGCGCGCCACCTTCGGCTATGTGGCGCGCGAGCTGGGCAAACGGGGCATCGCCTTCATCTGCGCCCGCGAAGCGCTCGGTGCAGACCGCCTGGGCCCGTACCTGAAGCAGGAATTTGGCGGCGTGTACATTGCCAACGAGAAAATGGACAAGGCGGCGGCCGAAGCCTTGCTGGCCAAGGGCGAAGCCGATGCCGTGGCCTTTGGCCTGTGGTTCATCGCCAACCCCGACCTGCCCATCCGCCTGCGCAGCGACGCGCCGCTCAACCCGCTGAACCCGGACACCCTGTACGCGCCGGACGCGACCGGCTATACGGACTACCCGGCACTGGCGGCACACGCCTGAACAGCGCCCTGAGCACGAGCGGCTCTGCGCCGCTCATTCCCCCACGCGGCGGGCGCAACGACACCAACGCAGTTCGCTGCGCAATGATCGTGGCGGCCGCCGTTTTTGCCTGTCTTTCAGCGCCATCGGCGCCGTGCCGGCCGGGCCGGGCGGCGCGCCTGCACGCTACTGAAGACGCGGCGTATCACTTCGGCCGGTACCGCATGCTCGCGCAAATAGGCCGTCGCCACCGTCCGGCCCAGGGCGTGATGAAACGCCACGCCACGCTCGACGAGCTCGGCCATCACTTTGTCCGTTCGGACATTATTTCCGTGTACATCATCGACACTGTTTTTCATGCCATGGCTCCCTATCGGGTGAATCAACCCTGTATCAAGTTTTGACCACATACCGTGCATTTAGTGCCCGGCACAGGAAGCAAGCATGGTTAAAATGGCAGTACAAACGGCGCCGACACCGCATGGATAGCGGCCTCGGCTGCTTGTCGCCACCGCCAGCCCCGTATAAAATGCCTGCGCAGAATTTTTGCTTCAAGGAAAATGGCCACCAGCGCCATCCCATTAAAACAGTGTCACTGAAGGGTATCGATGGACGATTTATTTGTACAAGCGGGCGACTTGCCGACCTGGCACCAGCGCTGCGCGCTGCGCGTGCTGCACCTGTTCGGCTGGCGCCTGCGCTTCCGCCCCTTGCCGGGGCCGCGCGGCATCGCCGTCGTCTACCCGCACACGTCCAACTGGGATTTCATGGTGGGCCTGTTCGGCAAATGGGCGCTGTCCTTGCCGTTCCGCTGGCTGGCCAAGGATTCCTTGTTCCGCGGCCCCATGGGCAAGGTGCTGCGCTACCTGGGCGGCGAACCCGTCGACCGCAGCACCACCAGCGGCACGATTCAGCGCCAGGCCGAACGCATGCTGGCCGCCGACTGGTACTGGCTGGCCATCACGCCGGAAGCGACGCGCAGCTACCGTCCGAACTGGAAAAGCGGCTTCTATCACCTGGCCGTCGCCGCCAAGGTGCCGCTGTTGCTGGTCTACATCGACTACCCGAACAAGGTGCTGGGCGTCGTCGACCATTTATACTTGACGGGCGACAAGGAGGCCGACATGGCGGCGATTGCCGCCGTGTATGCGGGCCACCAGGGCTTGCATCCTGAAATGGCGGCGCCCATCGTGCTGTCCGACAAGCGCCCCGGCGCTTAAGCCGCTCAAGCAACCCCCATCAGCACCACGCCGGCGGCCGTCAAGGCCACGCCGGCCACACGCAGCACGCGCTCGGCCAGCACCTGGCCGACGACACGTCCCGCACACAGCAGCATGGCCGAGGCCAGCATGAAGCCGCACGCGGCCGAGGCGGCCGGCAATTCCTGGCCATGCGCATTGCCATGCGCGAGCGCAAATACGCCCACCAGCCCCATGCCGAGCCAGTTCGGCAAGGCCAGCGCCAGCGCGATGGCCAGTCCCACCAGCGCCACCGTGGCGGCGATGCCCGTTTCCAGCCCGGGCACCGTCAAGCCTGCCATGCCGGCAAGCGCGCCGAGCAGCATCATGCCGAGAAACGTGGCGGGCTGCCCCCAGCCACGGCGCTGCTGGCCGCCCCAGAGACCCACGCCCAGCATGGCCAGCAAATGGTCGATGCCCGTGAACGGATGGGCGAAGCCGGCCAGAAAGCCCACGCTGTCGCCGTGACCGGGATGGGCCATGGCGGGCAAGGCCAGCAGGCACAGTGCCGCCACGGCGGCTGTTTTCTTCATCAGTCTTGCGCTCATTGCAGCTCCTTGCCTGGTTGATCGAGCAGACCTTGCTCGCGGATAAAATCGATAACGACCTGCACGCCGTCGCCGCTGCGCAGGTTGGTAAACACGAACGGGCGCTCGCCGCGCATGCGCCTGGCATCCTGCGCCATCACGTCGAGGTTGGCGCCCACATACGGCGCCAGGTCCGTCTTGTTGATGATCAGCAAATCGGAGCGCGTGATGCCGGGCCCGCCCTTGCGCGGGATTTTTTCGCCGCCGGCCACGTCGATCACGTAGATCGTCAGGTCCGACAGTTCCGGGCTGAAGGTGGCGGCCAGATTGTCGCCGCCCGATTCGACCAGGATCAAATCAAGATGCGGAAAATCTGCCTGCATGCGCGCGATGGCTTCCAGGTTGATAGACGCGTCCTCGCGGATCGCCGTGTGCGGACAGCCGCCCGTCTCCACGCCCATCAGGCGTTCGGCCGGCAAGGCGTCGGCACGCAGCAGGATTTCCATGTCTTCCTTGGTGTAGATATCGTTCGTGATGACGGCCATGTCGTAGCGCTCGCGCATGCCCTTGCACAGCATTTCGCACAGGGCCGTCTTGCCCGAGCCGACGGGGCCGCCTATGCCCACGCGCAAGGGATTGGAGGTAATCGATGTCATGTTTGCTCTCTCATTGAATAGTTCAGGAACGGTACAAGCGGCTGTACTGCACTTCGTGCCGCATCGACAGCAGCGACAGGCCTGGCGCCCAGTTGCCCATCTCGTCGTCTGGCAAGGTTTGCGCCGCGAGGGCCGCCGCTTCCAGGTCCGGCCGCAGCGACAGCAGCAAGCGCTGGCCCGCCACCTGCCCCAGCGGCACGGATTTCACGCAGACGAGCACCTGGTTTTCCGCCCAGGCGAACAGCATGGCCAGCAGCGCCTCTTCGCGCGGAATGGCCAGCGCCGCCACGGCGCAGGCATACGCGGTGGGTAAAGCCACTTCCGGTTCGCCCTGCAGCATGTCGATCAAGACGCCATCGGCCACGCCCAGCTCGGCCAGCAGCTTGGTCAAGGAATAGCCCATCTGGATGGTTTCGGCGCGAAATTCCGCCGTATCGCGCGAAGCGATGAAGCGCTCGCTCCAGCGCTGCACGGCGCGCAGATCCTGCGCTGCAAACGCCTGCATCAAGCGCCAGCACAGGGGCGCCTCCCAGCGCGCCACCACCTGCGCCAAGTGTTGCGCGATCCATGCGCGCGCCGTGGCCGCGTCGTGCACCAGGCTTGACTCGAGCGCCGCTTCCAGCCCCTGCGAATAGCTATAAGCGCCGATGGGCAAAGCCGGGCTGGCGAACTGCAGCAGATGCAGCAGGGCCGACGCCTGCATCACGCAGTGTCACCGGGGCGGTGGATTTTCTGCCGCAGCGGCACGGGCGCCAGCAAGTGCTGGCCGTGGCCGTCGTGGTGGCCATGGCCGCCGCCATATGCGCCCGCTTCCGGTTCGAACGGCGCGCTTTCTTCCGTCACGGTCGCCCGCAAGCCTTCGAGCATCTCCTTGAGCACCACGTCCTTGCGGATGCGCAAAAATCCGTCGCCCACCTGCGCCTGCGTGT
The DNA here is from genome assembly GCF_058796955.1 of Janthinobacterium sp. GW823-FHT03B06. NCBI lineage: Bacteria > Pseudomonadati > Pseudomonadota > Betaproteobacteria > Burkholderiales > Oxalobacteraceae > Janthinobacterium > Janthinobacterium sp. GW823-FHT03B06. The sequence goes on along the minus strand of NZ_JBXAJE010000001.1, from coordinate 64,040 downwards.
GGCGGTTCCCCAGATGGAAAGCGCAGCGCAGCAGGGTATGGGCATCCGCGCAGCGCACCAGATAGGTCGGTTCGCGCGCGGCGACGATCTGCACCACCTGCCCGCCCGGCCCCGTCATGCGCTCGCCGTCGCGCAGCACCGTGCCGCGCACGGTGAACACGGCCACATCCTCGCCATCCGACAGCACGGCGCGCAGCCGGCATTTTTCGCGCTGGTCGTAGGGCAGCACGAGTTGGGCAACGGCGGCGCGAGGATCGTCAGCCGCCAGTTTGGTATGCAAAGTCAGCATGATGTCTCTCGCTTAAAATAGAAAATAGCGCTGCGCCATGGGCAGCACGGCCGCCGCCTCGCACACGAGCAGCTGGCCGTCGGCGCGCACGGCGTAGGTTTCCGGGTCCACTTCCATGTGCGGCGTGGCGCCGTTGTGGATCATGTCGTGCTTGCGCAAGCCGCGCATGTTTTTCACGGCGATGACGGATTTATTCAGTTTGAGCTGGTGCCCGATATCGAGGTCGTAGGCCGCCTGCGAGACAAAGGTGAACGACTTTTTCAGGCCGCCGCCGAAGGCGCCGAACATCATGCGGTAATGCACGGGCTGCGGCGTGGGAATCGAGGCGTTCGGGTCGCCCATCTGCGCGGCGGCGATCATGCCGCCTTTTAAAATCATCGACGGCTTGACGCCGAAAAACGCGGGTTTCCACAGGACGATGTCGGCGATCTTGCCCGCCTCGATGGAACCGACCACGTGCGATATCCCGTGCGTGATGGCCGGGTTGATCGTGTACTTGGCGATGTAGCGCCTGGCGCGGAAATTGTCGCTGCGCGCCGTGTCGGGCGCCAGGGCGCCCCGCTGCACCTTCATCTTGTGCGCCGTCTGCCACGTGCGCATGATCACTTCGCCGACGCGGCCCATCGCTTGCGAATCGGACGACATCATCGAGATGGCGCCGATATCGTGCAAGATATCTTCGGCGGCGATGGTTTCGCGGCGGATGCGCGACTCGGCAAAGGCCACGTCTTCGGCAATGGCCGGGTCCAGGTGGTGGCATACCATCAGCATGTCCAGGTGCTCGTCGAGCGTGTTGACGGTGAAGGGGCGCGTGGGATTGGTCGACGACGGCAACACGTTGGACTGGCCCACGGCGGCGATGATGTCGGGCGCATGGCCGCCGCCCGCCCCTTCCGTGTGAAACGTGTGGATGGTGCGGTCCTTGAAGGCGGCCAGGGTGTGCTCGAGAAATCCGCCCTCGTTGAGGGTGTCGCTGTGCAGCGCCACCTGGATATCCATGCGGTCCGCGACGGACAGGCAATTGTCGATGGCGGCCGGCGTGCTGCCCCAGTCCTCGTGCAGTTTCAGGCCGATGGCGCCCGCGCGCACCTGTTCTTCCAGGGGCAGCGGCAAGCTGACGTTACCTTTGCCCATGAAGCCCAGGTTCATCGGAAAGGCGTCGGCGGCCGTCAGCATGGCGTGCAAGTGCCACGGTCCCGGCGTGCACGTGGTGGCGGCCGTGCCCACGGCCGGCCCCGTGCCGCCGCCCAGCATGGTGGTCACGCCGCTCATCAGCGCTTCCTCGATCTGCTGCGGGCAGATGAAGTGGATGTGCGTGTCGACGCCGCCGGCCGTGACGATCATGCCTTCGCCAGCGATGATTTCCGTGGCGCCGCCGATGGCCAGGGTGACGCCGGGCTGGATGTCCGGGTTGCCCGCCTTGCCGATGCCGAAAATCAGACCGTTTTTCAGGCCGATGTCGGCCTTCACGATGCCCCAGTGGTCGAGGATGACGGCATTCGTGATGACGGTGTCCATCACCTCGGCCGCGCAGCGCTGCGACTGGCCCATGCCGTCGCGGATCACCTTGCCGCCGCCGAATTTCACTTCTTCGCCGTAGATCGCGTAGTCATGCTCGATCTCGATGAACAGTTCCGTGTCGGCCAGGCGGATGCGGTCGCCCTTGGTGGGGCCGAACATCTCGGCATACGCGCCGCGGGGAATGCTGGCCATCTCAATCCTTTCCCGGTGGTGTGTCTTGCAGTTCGCCCATCACTGCGCCATTGAAGCCGAACACCTTGCGCTCGCCCGCCAGCGCCACCAGTTCCACCGTACGCTGCTGGCCCGGCTCGAAGCGCACGGCCGTGCCGGCCGTGATGTTCAGGCGCATGCCGTAGGCGCGCCAGCGCTCGAAGGCCAGCGCCGGGTTGACTTCAAAAAAGTGGAAGTGCGAGCCGACCTGGATGGGCCGGTCGCCGCGGTTGGCCACCACCACGGTGGCCGTGGCGCGCCCCGCGTTCAAGCTGATTTCGCCTTCTTCCAACTGGTATTCGCCTGGGGTCATGAGGGGCTCCTTCGCAAAAAAAACTACGGTATCGGGTGGTGCACGGTCACCAGCTTGCTGCCATCGGGGAAAGTCGCTTCCACCTGGATGTCGGGGATCATCTCGGCGATGCCGTCCATGACGTCGGCGCGCGAGAGTATCCTGGTGCCGTCCGACATCAGCTGCGCCACCGACTTGCCGTCGCGCGCGCCCTCCATGATGGCGGCGCTGATCAGGGCCACCGCTTCCGGGTAATTCAATTTCAAGCCGCGCGCCAGGCGCCGTTCGGCCAGCAGCGCGGCCGTAAAAATGAGCAGCTTGTCTTTTTCGCGGGGAGTCAGGTCCATGGTTTTCCTTGCGCTTCTTTCCTGATTAAGTGTTCCAGATGCGGGGCACGACGGCGTCGCGTCCCAGCATGGCGGGGCGCAGCAACTGCCAGGCGGCCAGCATGATGCGGCGCGCCGCCTCGCTGTCGCCGCACAGCAGGCGCACCACCACCAGCGATTTCATGTGCGTGGCGCCAAACGCGGCGCCGGCCGGCACGGCGATGTCGCGCACGGCCGCCAGCACGGCGGAAGAAACGGGCCGGCCGACGGCGATCAGGGTGGCGCATACCGTGTGCCCGCCCAATCCCAGCGGGCTGGCCATCAGGGCGCCGCCGGCGGCCAGCACGCCCTGCTCCCACCACAGCAGCTTGCCGCCGCGGCGGATCTGCACCTGCTGGCTGATGCTGCCCGTATTAAAAATTTCGCCTGCGGCGCTGCGGCCCAGGCAAACGATGTCGCAGCCGATGTAGCCGGCGTCCGCCGCCAGGTCCACCTCATGTCGCAGGCGCACGCAGGCCTGGTCGAAGAAGATGCTCTCCTGCGGCAGCCACTCGATGGCAGCGCCGCTGCCTGCGCGCAGCACGATGTGCTGGCCCGAGACATGGCCGTTGGCGCGGTACCATTTGGCGGCGCCCGGTGACGTGAGCAAGGCGTGCGCGCCCTCGCCCGCCGTGGCGTCGACGGCCAGCTGGTCGCCGCCCACCACGCCGCCGGGCGGATGGATGATGATGGCGTGGCAGACGGCATCGCCTTCCGGATACAGGGGCTTTTGCACGCGCAGGGGGCCGCTGTGCGTGCGCTCGACAAGGCGGCTGACGCCATCGTGCAGCGCGAAGCCCAGGCGCAGGTGCGCCTGCCAGGCGCCGTGTGCGCTGGCTGGTGGAGGCATGACTGGATGGCTGCTGTCTGGCATGCGGGGCAATCGCGTAAATAAGCGATTACCTAAGCAGGATATGTGCCAGCATCAGGTGAAGGAAACGTGAGAATCGTGCACCGCGTTGCAGCGAATGCACCGGCATGGTGCAGCGACCGCACCGCGGCGCTTATGCCTGGGCCATGGCCAGGGTGCGCCGTTCGCGCAGCAAGGCCGTAAACAGTGCGGCGCCCAGGGGGCGGCTGAAATAATAGCCCTGCATTTCATCGCAGCCGTGTTCCGTCAGGAAGGCGACCTGCTCGCGCGTTTCCACGCCTTCGGCGATGACGCGCATGTCGAGGTTGTGCGCCAGCGAGATGACGGAACGGGCGATGGCCGCGTCGCTGCTGCTGGTGGTGACGTCGTCGACAAAAGATTTGTCGATCTTCAGCACGTCGATGGGAAAGCGCTTCAGGTAACCGAGGCTGGAATAGCCGGTGCCGAAGTCGTCGAGCGAAATGCCTACGCCGATGTCCTTCAGGCGCGTGAGGGCCGCCACGGCCTTGTCCGGGTCGCCCATCACCGTGCTTTCCGTGATCTCGATGCCCAGGCAGGCGGGCGCGATGCCGTACTTGCGCAGGGCCGCCTCGACGAAGGGCACCGTGCGGTCCTGCGCGAACTGCTTGCCGGACAGGTTGACGGCCACCTTGATGCTGCCCAGGCCCGCATCGTGCCACACACGGATCTGCGCGCACACGCTTTCAAGCACCCATTCGCCGATGGCCGTGATCAAGCCATATTCCTCGGCCAGCGCGATGAACAGGCCGGGCGGCACCTTGCCCAGCACAGGATTATTCCAGCGCAATAACGCTTCCGCACCCAGCATGGCGCCCGTGCGCAAGCACATCTGCGGCTGGTAGTGCACTTCAAATTCATCGCGGCCGATGGCGCCGCGCAGCTGCTGCTGCATGGCCAGGCGGGCGCGGATATCGCTGCCCATGCGCTCCGTGAAGAAGGCGTAATGGTCGCGCCCCATTTCCTTGGCGCGCACGAGGGCCGTGTCGGCGTGGCGCAGCACGTCGTCGAGGCTGTCGCCGTCTGCCGGGCACATGGCGATGCCGATGCTGGTGGTCAGCGCCAGGCGCTCGCCGTCAACACTCAATTCTTCGCGCAAGCCGGCCAGGATGGTTTGCGCCAGCCCCAAGGTACGTCCCAGCAGGGCATCGTCCTGCAGCAGGATCTGGAATTCGTCGCCGCCCTGGCGCACCACAGTGTCGCCCTCGCGCACGCAGCCGGACAGGAAGCGCGCCACCACTTGCAGCGCCTTGTCGCCGACGGCCTGGCCGTGCGAATCGTTGATGTTCTTGAAGCGGTCCAGGTCCAGGCACATCAGCACCACCTGCTGGCTGTCGCGCACGGCGTTCGCGCGCGCCTGTTCGAAGCGCTCGCGCAGCAGCACGCGGTTCGGCAAGCCCGTCAGCGCGTCGTGGTAGGAGAGGAAATCGATCAGATGCTGCTCGGCCTTGCGCTCGCTGATGTCGAGGAAGACGCCCACATAGTTGACGACGGCGCCATCGGGCCCGTGCACGGTGGAGACGCTGAGCAGGCAGGGATAGGTGTCGCCGCTCTTGCGCCGCGTCTGCACCTCGCCCGACCAGCAGCCGCTGCTGCGCAAGCCCTGGCGCAAGGCCAGCAGCACCGCTTCGCCCGTGTATTCGGCATGCAGGCGCATGATGTCCGTGCCCACCACTTCCTGCGCCGCGTAGCCGGTGATGCGGGTAAAGGCGGGATTGGCCGTGACGATGATGCCGGCCGGATCCGTGATCAGGATGGCGTCCTGGGTGGCTTCGAAGACCTGGCCCGACAGGCGCAGCAATTCTTCATTGGCGCGGCGGATCTGCACTTCGCGCGCCAGCGTGCTGGCCACCTGTTCCAGTTCGGCCGTGCGTTCGGCCACCCGGCGTTCCAGGTTGGCGCGCTCCTGCGCCAGCTGCAGCTGCGCCCGCGCCAGACGCACATGGGCATCGGTGCGGGCGAGGATTTCCTCGGCCTGGAAGGGCTTGGCGATGAAATCGACGGCGCCCAGCGCAAAGCCGCGCACCTTGTCGTCCGTATCGTACTGGGCCGACAGGAAGATCACCGGCACCTGCTGCAGGGACGGTATCTCCTTCAGGCGGCGGCACACTTCAAAGCCGTCGAGGCCGGGCATGCGCACGTCGAGCAGGATCAGCTCCGGCGGGCGCGCCTGGGCCGTCCACAGGGCCAGTTCGCCGTTCGGCGCCTGGCGCACCGCGTAGCCGGCGCCGCCCAGCAAATCGCTCAACAGCTTCAGCGAAGCCGGCGTATCTTCAACGATCAGTACTTCGCCCTTCGAATTCACTTCCGAAAAATCGCGGTGCATGTAGCAGTTCTCTCAGCTTTGGATGAGGCGCGGCGGTCCGTTGCCACGCTGGACAAGACATTTTCTTTGCGATGAACTACGTACTATCATCATAATCTTTATTGCAATTTAGCACCATCCATCGGCCCTACTTAGTCCGTCTTTTCAGCGAAACCGATGTTGTCAGCCCACACTTTTACGTGTGCGCCAGCGCCCCCTCATTTTCCAGCAAGCCGCACAGCTGGCGGTACTGATGCTGGTCGAGCATGGCCTGCAGCGGCGCCAGCAACGGCGCCGCCACCGCTGGCAAGGCCGCCAGCAGCAGGGCCACCCTGGCCAGGTTCAATTCGCGCAGCGCCACCAGCAAGGCGGCGCGTTCTTCCCCCGTCAGCAGCAGCAAGTCTTGTGCCCGCAGTGCCGGCAACGCCTCGGGCGCCTGCGCCACGGGCAGCGGCACAGGCGCCGGCACGGGCGCTTCGGCCGCCTGCGCGGGGATGCTGAAGCGGAAGGTGGCGCCCTGCCCCGGCGTCGACTCCACCGTCAGTTCGCCGTTCATCAGCTGCACGAATTCGCGCGAGATGGCCAGGCCCAGCCCCGTGCCATCCTTCGGTCCCGCGCTGTCGGCCTGCACGAAGGGCTCGAAGATGCGCTGCTGGTCCTCCGGGGCGATGCCGATGCCCGTGTCGCTGACGGCGAACGACAGCCCCCATTGGTCGCCAGCGCGCCGCTCGCCGCGCACGCGCAGGGTGACTTCGCCGCCGCCGGCGAACTTGACGGCGTTTGACATCAGGTTCAGCAGCACCTGGCGCAAGCGTGTCGCATCGAGCACCACGGCCGCCGGCAGGTTCGCGCAGTCGAGGCGCAGGGCCAGCCCCTGCTGCTCGGCGCGCATGCCCAGCATGTCCATCACTTCCTGCAGCAGCGGCGCCAGCGCCACCACGGCCGTCTGTGCCTGCAGGCGCCCCGCCTCGCCCTTCGACAGTTCGAGAATTTCATTGATCAGGGTGAGCAAATGGTTGCCCGAGCGGTGGATAATGGCCAGATTGCGCTTCTCATCGTCCTGCATGTTCGGCGAGGCGGCCATCAGGCGCGAAAAGCCGATCACGGAATTCAAGGGCGTGCGCAGTTCATGGCTCATGTTCGCCAGGAAGGTGCTCTTGGCGCGGTTCGCCGCCTGCGCCTGGCTGACGGCCACCGACAGGGCGCTCGTGCGCTCGGCCACCAGTTCTTCCAGGTGATGGCGGTGGCGCAGCAGTTCCAGTTCCGCCTCGCGGTGCGCCGTGATGTCGTAGTTCGAGCCCACCAGGCGCATGGGGCGGCCCTGGCCGTCGCGGAAGATCACGGCATCGGCCTTGATGTAGCGGATGGCGCCATCGGGCCACAGGATGCGGTATTCGTGCGTGAACGCCTGGCCGGCACCCAGCGCGGCGCGCAGGGCCTCCTTGGCGGCGGGCACGTCGTCCGGCACCAGCGCCCTGCGCCAGATCGCCGCCGGCGCCATGCCGCTTTCCGCGTCGGCCTTGAACTGCGCATACATCTGCTCATCCCACTGCAAGGCATCGCTGCTGACGTTCCAGTCCCAGATGCCGATGCTGGCCGCGCCGGTGGCCATCTGCACGCGCTCCTCGCTGCGCTGCAGGGCGCGGTAGCGGCTGTCGAGCAGCGCCACCATGTCGCGGATGGAACGGTACAAGGTGCGCAGCTCGCCCAGGAACCACGCTTTCGGCGGCGTGCCGGGCGCTTCGCCCTGCCCCGCCTGGATGCCGGCCGCATACTGGCCGATCGCCTTCAGGGGCTTGAGCATCAGACACCACATCAGCAGCCAGATGCTGGCCACGAGGATCACGTCGAGCGCCACGATCATGGCGCCGATGCCCAGCGCGCGCTGGCGCAGCTGCGCGTGCAGCAGGGCCGGCGTCGCATACACGGCCACGCTGCCGATGACCTGTCCGCCCATCGTCACGGGGCGCCGCTGCACCAGCCAGCCGGGTTCCGCGGACAGCGAAGAAAAGCTGCCGATGGCGCCGGACGCAGTGCGGCGCAGGACCAGCGCTTCCTTGCCGATGCCCGGCGTGAGGGAACTGGCCACCAGGTCGCGCTTGCCCAGCATGCTGCGCATGATGGCCTGCATCTGCTTTTCATCGAGATTCCACAATGGCAGTTCGATGGCCACGGCCAGCTGGTCCGCGCTCACGGACAGGCTGCCCTGCAGCTGCTGCCAGCGCTGCTCGCGTTCGGACTGGTAAAACAGCACGGCAAACACCAGCAGCAGCGCGGTGACGACAAAGGTCAGCGCTACGCTGACGGCCAGCACGATGGAGACGCCGCCCAGGCGCGCATCTTTGGGGGCGTATGGCGTCATGCGCCTTCGCCCTGCGGCTCGCTGGTTGGCTGCGCCAGCAGGGCGCACAGCGGCTGGTACTGGTGCTGCTCCAGCATGGCGGCGATGTGCGCGGTCAGCTGCGGCAGGCTGGTCGCCACGCCGGCCAGCACGATGGCGCTGCGCCGCAAATCGAGGGCTTGCACGGATTCGAGCAGCGCCTGCCGCTGGGCGGCGCTCAGCTGGCCCAGCGCCTGTTGCAGGTCGAAGGCGGCGGCCGGCACGCGCGGCGCTTGGGCGGCAGTGCGCTGGAAGCGCAGGCCCAGTTGCTGCTCCAGCATGGCGAACAGATGTTCCTGCTCGATCGGTTTGCGCAGGAAGCCGTCGGCGCCGGCCGCCAGCGCCTCCTGCTTTTCTTCCTCGAAGGCTGAGGCGGTCATGATCACCAGGCGCGGCTGCACCAGCGCCGGCTGCGCGCGCAGCCAGCGCGTCAGCGCCAAACCGTCCAGGTCCGGCATGCGCCAGTCGCTGAGCACGATGTCGTAGCGCTGCGCCGCCAGCATCGCTTGCGCCTGCACGCCGCCCGCCGCTTCTTGGAGCTGAAAGCCCAGCGGCGCCAGCAAGCCGGCCAGCAGCTTGCGGCAGTTGTCGTCATCGTCGACCAGCAGCACCATGCGCCCGCGCTGGGATGGCGGCAGGCGCGCCACGCGGCCCGGCGCCTGCACTGCGAGGGCCGGCTGCCGCAGCGCGGGCGCGTGCAGCTCGAAACTGAAGCGGGAACCGGCGCCCAAGGTCGATTCGACGCGCAACTCGCCGCCCATCAGGCGCACGAATTCGCGCGAAATGGTCAGCCCCAGTCCCGTGCCCGCCTGCGCCACGGCGCTGTCGGCCTGCACGAACGGTTCAAAGATGCGTTCCAGGTCCTCTTCCGCGATGCCGCTGCCCGTATCGCGCACGGCAAACGCCAGCGCCATCTGCCCGTCGCCGTCCGCCTGGCAGCTCAGCGACAGGGTCACGCTGCCCTGCTCGATGAACTTGAGCGCGTTCGACAGCAAATTGAGCAGCACCTGGCGCAGCTTGGCGCCGTCGAGGCGCACCAGCGGGGGCACGCCGTCGCGCTCGAGCCGCAGCGCGATGCCCTGGTCGCCCGAGCGCATGCGCACCATCTCGAGCACCTCGTCGAGCAAGCCATTCAAGTCCACGGGCCCCGCCTGCAGCTGCATGCGGCCCGCCTCGATTTTCGACAATTCCAGGATATCGTTGATCAAAGTCAGCAAATGGTGGCCGGCGCGGTTGATGATGGCCAGGTTGTGTTTTTCTTCCTCGAACATGCTGCTCGAATCGGCCATCATCTGCGAAAAGCCGATCACGGAATTCAAGGGCGTGCGCAATTCGTGGCTCATGTTGGCGAGAAAAACGCTTTTCGCGCGGTTCGCCGATTCGGCCTCGGTGACGGCCACCGACAGGGCGGCCGTGCGCTGCTGCACCAGTTCTTCCAGGTGGTCGCGGTAGCCGAGCAGCTCCTGCTCGCTTTGCTTGCGCTCGGAAATGTCGACGATGCCGCTGCGCACCAGGCGCCGCCCTTCCATCGGCAAGCGCACCAGCCGCACTTCGCAGGGAAAGACGCTGCCGTCGGCGCGCCGCACATGGCGCTCGACCAGGATGGGTTCACCGAGCATGGCGCGGCGCAGATGCTCTTCCATCATCAGGCCCAAAGGCATGCCGTCGGGCTGCTCCGTGCTATACAGGTCGAACGGCCCGCGCGCCAGCAGCGCTTCGCGCGACATGCCCAGCATGCGTTGCGCGCTGCTGTTGGCGTCGATGAAGCGGTCCTGGTCCAGGTCATACACGACGATCGCTTCAGGCGCATGCTCGACGAGGATGCGGAAGCGCTGTTCGCTTTCGCGCGCCTCGCTCTCTGCGCGGCGCAAACGCCGCCGCTGCAGCAGCAGTGCGCTCAGCAAGCCGGCCATCACGATGAAGACGCCGGCCGCCAGCAGCACGGCGGCGCGGTGTTCGTGCCACAGCTGCGGCGGGCGGTTGAAGAACAGCGTGTCCGGCGGCAGCTGGCTGCTGTCGGCATCCCAGCGCTGCAGCTGCTCCCAGTCGTACATGGGCACGGGGCGGACCGGCGGCAGCAAGGCACCCGGCGCGGCAGGCGCCTTGCCGGCCAACACGGCCAGCGACATCTGCGCCACCTGCTGCGCAGCCCCTTCGATGTGCAGGAGGGAGCCGCCCAGGATGCCCTTGCCCACGTTCGTGTTATACATGCCGAAGGCGGGCACGTTCGCCAGCCGCGCCAGTTCGCCGGCAAACTGCACGGGTGTGGCGATGGCGCCGGCCACGTCGCGGTTGACATTGCCGGCCACCAGCAACGTATCGGCGGGCAGGTGCGCCACCTTCACGCGCATCTGCTCCAGGGTCAGGCCGTCGAGATACTCGATGTAAACCCTGCCCTGCCACGCCTGCGCCGCCTGCTGCAGGCTGCGCTTCAAGGCCTGGTCGGCCTCGCTGACGCCAACGGCCATGACGATGGTTTTGGTCTCCGGGAACAGCGCCATCGCTTGCGCCAGGGTGCCGGGAAAATCGACGTTCGCCTTTTGCTGCCAGATGGCCAGCGGACTGCCGGCCGGCAAGGCCTTGCCCGAGGTGTTAATCGCCAGCACGGGCACGCCGCGCGCCAGCGGCGCCAGGTCGGACAACAAAAAATCGAGCGCCGGCTGCTGCATGGCGATGATCAGGTCGGCCTTGCGCCCCATCATCTGGGTGTATCTTAAAAGCAACAAATCACGCATCTCGTTGCGCAGCGCCGGGTCGCCCTGGGTATTGAGGTTCAGGTGCTCGACCATGATGTCTTCGCTGGCCAGGCCCGCGGCGGCCATGGCGGCCACGTAGGTGCGCGTGTACGATTCCACGCCGGCGCGGCCGTAATCGTAGGCGTTGAGGACCAGCACGCGCTGGCCCTGGTGCGGCGGCGCAGCGGCTGGCGCCGCTGCCGGCACGGCGGCCGGGGCCGCGGCGACACAGAATGCCAGCAGCAATGCGCGGCCGCAGCGGTACACCGCTGCCCTGCTCGTCCCGCCGCCAGGCACATCACGCATCATTCGCCATGCCCATGCTCACCCTCGCCTGTCACCATGTTTCAACTATGCGCCGGCCATTCAGCCACCGACACTTACAAAAACATGATAACGTCAACTGCCGGGGCAAGTCTATTCCTTAGGGCAATCTTTTGACAATACCCCGGCGCGTCAGGCCAAGCATCATTACGCGGCGGCGCTACTGATACCGAACAATTCCAGCTTCAGCCCTTTTATGCCAGACGGCACATAAATCGCAATCGCCTGGGCCTTGATCATGCTGTCATAGATACTGCCCTTGTTATCGATCGAAAAGTAATACGTATTGGGCCGTACTGGCACCTCGGCGGGAACCTGGGCCATATGGCGCAACTCGGCACCCGGCAGCGCCCTGCCCAGTAGCAGTTCGATATTGTCCGGAGATGAAATCTTGAACTGCAACGGCACCGTGGCGACCAGTTCCAGCGCCGGCATATCGGCGTTTACCGCAAGACAGAGTTCGGTCTGACGGTCAATCCGCTTGGCATCGAGCAAGCCGTAATAGTGGGTGTTCTGTTGCGCGTCGTTCGATAGCGCGATCGGGAAATAGCGCGACAGGAGCACAGTATCGATCAGGTCACGAATGATGCCATCGAGCTTGCCGAAGCCGGCAGCCGCGTCATCGTGACAATAAGCGGGCAAGTCGCTCAGTGTGTATTTCTTCGAAAACGTCATCAAGCCACCGGCCAACGCCATCAATTTTTCAAACAAATACACGGGATGGTGGCGCCGGTAACTGGCGCAATGACTGAGCGTGGCGCTGGCCATGCTCAAAGTATGGAGCATCCAGAACGAGGCAACATCTCCGCTATGAAATTCCACCGTATTGTTACCAGGCTGACGGTGGCGGCTGTACAGCGCCTCAATTTTCGCCCCCACGCGATCGATCAGCGAATCGAGCATTTTCTGCAGCGAGGACTCTGCACTGATGGTCAGGCCAGGTGGGATGAAGGAGGCATCGATGTCAAAGCCGCCATTGCCAGCGCGGTACAAACGGATCACCGGGATGGCAAGGTAATCATTCAGAGGGTCCAGTTGGGACAGCAGATACACGCGTTTCTTCAGGTAAGCCACGTCTATGCTGACTGCCTCGCTGTACAGATCCGGTGTTTCGATATCCGCCTGGACATAGCGCGCACCGGCAGAGCTCACATTGCCGCCATGTGCCTGCAGCGCGGGCAGCGCGGCATAAAAAGTAAAACTATGTTCGCTGGAAGGGAGTTTGGACAGGTCAACCGCACTGGGCAATACATCGCCCAGCGGCGCTTCAAACAGCTCTCCATCCTGAAAGACGAGCGACATGGCATCTGCCCGCAGGCTATTGTTGGCCAGCGCATCCGCATTCCAGCTGACGCCATGCACGCCCCATAAATGTGGATTGATGAGTGAGGCCAGGCGTTGCAGGCGCGCTTCATGGTAGCGGTCCAGTTGCTGGAATTGCTGGGGACCGATGGCCAGCCCCTCGGACCAAAGTAATTTGGATGGCAATGTCATTGCATTCTCCATATTGGCTGTTGAAATCTTGCTTCCTTGCCAGTCTGATGTTGCCAGTTTGAAAGTCCTTGATGTTGCGCAGCATCCCTGTTCAATTATTTGCGCAAACGCAATTTTCCTTGGAGCAAACGCTCGGATACTGGCCATTCCGCCGCGAAGACACAGGAAAAGAAAGATGGAAGACTTGCTGCCGTATTTCGAACGCGAACTGGTGATGCTGCGGCGACATTGCCGTGAATTCTCCGAGCGCTATCCGAGAATCGCCGGCAAATTGCATATGTCCGGCGAGTCTTGCGAAGATCCGCATGTGGAACATTTGATCGAATCGGTGGCCATGCTGGCGGCACGCATCTCAAAACGGCTCGATGACGACTATCCGCAATTTACCGAAGCCTTGTTCGAAGCCCTGTTCCCGCATTACCTGCGTCCTTTTCCATCCTGCAGCATCGTGCGCCAGTGCGCCCCGGCGGCCGGAGCGGGTGCTTTGCAGCTGCCTGCCGGCAGTGAAATGGATACAGCGCCCGTGCGCGGCGTACGCTGCCGCTTCAAGACGGCCTACGATATGACGACCGGCGCATCGTTACTGGACAGCGCCGTTTTCGATGCGATGATCAAGGCGCCACCGGGAGTACGCCTGCCAGCATCGGCCAGCGCCTCGCTGAACATCGGCATCCGGCATCCCGGTGCGGCGCCCGCGTCGCTGCGCGTTTTCATCGATGGCGAGGCTTCTTTTTCCGCCGCATTGCGCGATGCCCTGTTCATGCATGCAATCTGCGCTTTTGTGTCCATCGACGCGATGCAGTGGATGGCATTGCCCGCCGTTCCCTTGACCCCCGTCGGCTTCGCCGACGCGGATGCCTTGATACCGTTCGGTGCCCGTTCGCAGCCGGCATACCGCATCCTGAGCGAGTATTTTGCGTATCCGGAAAAATTCAATTTCTTTGATATCGATATCGCGGCGCTGAGTGCGGCCCTGCCGCCTGGCAGCCAGCGCTTTACCCTGCATCTGTGCATGGCCGGTTTGCGGCCCGATTCCGCTACGGCGCGCATGTTGTCCAGCATTTCCAGCGAAAACTTAAGGCTGGGCTGCAGTCCGGCGGTCAATCTCTTCCGCCAGGAAGGCGTACCGATCTCCGTCACCCGGCAGAAAACCGACTATCCCGTGCTGGCCCATGCCACCCATGCGCATGGTTACGAAGTCGTCTCCATCGACTCCGTGCGTTTGCTGCGCCAACGCGGCGGCGAAAGCACGCTGACCGAATTCCGCCCGCTGTACAGCCTGCGGCATGGCGAGGGTACGTCTCAACAGGGCCATTACTGGATCATGCGCCACGATACGGCGTTGGCCATCAAAAGCCCTGGTCATGAAAAGAAAATCACGCTGGTCGACAGCGACTTCAATCCCCTGATCCATGAAAAGGCCAGCTTGTCGCTGTCGCTGACATGCAGTAACCGCGATCTTCCCCTTGCACTCAAATACGGCCAGCCGCAAGGAGACTTGCAACCGTGCGCTGGCGGACCCGCGCTGCACATGCTGCGACGCCCCAGCCAGCCGCGACGCTTTTCGCCAGGCGCAGGTCTGCACTGGCGCCTGATTTCGCATCTGGCGCTGAATCATCACGCACTGGTCCAGGAGGGACTGCCGGCGCTGCGCGAAATGCTGACGCTGTACGACCTGTCCCAATCGGCAAGTTCGCAACGCCAGATAGGCGGCATCGTCGCGCTGGCGCACTCGCCAACCACGACATGGCTGCGGCACAGGCGCGGCACCTCGCTGGCGCATGGCGTGGAAGTGCGCATCACGCTGGACGAGGAAGCCTTTATCGGCAGCGGCATGCACCTGTTTGTGCAGGTGATCGACCACTTTCTTGGCCTGTATGTGCAAATCAACAGTTTCATCGAACTGGTGGTGCTGTCACTGCAAAGCGGAGAGGAGCTGATCCGATGCAAACCAAGAAGCGGATTGCAGAATCTGGTGTAATGCAACACTTGCTCGCCGAGCCTTACCGCTACCAGTTCGTGCAGGCGGTGCGTATTCTGCTGTGCTGGCTACGTCAGCAGAACGTGTCCCATGCACAAGCCTTCAGCCAGGTGTTGCGCTTCAAGAACAGCCTGTCCTTGAATTTTCCAGCCAGCGAAATCGAGCAGCTCTCGCTCGACGAGCATGAACAACTGATCCTGACACCGACTTTCATGCGTTTTCTGGGCGCCAGCGGCACCTTACCCTTGCATCACTCGGAACGCATCGCCGCCTGCCGTTTGTCGAGCAAGGACGCCGGCGTCTCGGCCTTCCTCGACATCTTTTCGCACCGCATGGTCTCGCTGTATTGCCAGGCATGGGAAAAATATCGCCTGGAGTCCGCACGCGAGACCCATGCAAAAGATGCGCAACTGCCCTTGCTGACGGCGCTCGCTGGCGTACCGCGCGATGCGCTGCCATCGAACGGCGAGGCCGGCGCCGTGACGCAGGACGTCGCAGCCTGGTACGCTGGCCTGCTGCGCTGCCGCCCCGTTTCAGCTCAGGCGATAGGCCCCGTGCTGGCCGAATACTGCGGCGTACCTGTCACCCTGCAACAATTTGTCGGGGGCTGGGACTATCTGGAAAAAAACCGGCGCAGCCTGCTGGGCAGTGTCAACTTCGTTCTGGCGCGCGGCGCAACGCTTGGCCTGCGGCTGTGGCGCCAGGACATGCGCGTCTGCCTGCATATCGGCCCGCTGGATACTGCCGGCCTGCAACGCTTCCTGCCGCACAGCGCAGGTGCGGCGGCACTGGCAAAGATGCTGGCGCTGTTTGGCGTGCCGGATGTGCAATATGAAGTGCGGCTGATACTGAGTCCGCCATGCATCCGGCCCCTGCTCCTGAGTTCCAAGCCTTCGGAAAGAAGGCGCCTTGGCTGGACGACGTTCTTGCAGACGGCACAGGGCAAGGTACGCGGCGCGCAGGTGCGTTATTTGCTGCAACTGGCTTGAGCAGTTTATCCCTGAAAGCGAGGCAAGCATGAAACATGCGGGACGCGGCGTCATCCGGCTAGGAGACGCAACCGATCACGGCGGCAAGGTCACCAGTGCATCGTCGGGCAGCACCGTGATGGGGAAGACGGCGGCGCTGGCCGACGACATGACTTTCTGCCCCAAGTGCAAGGGCAGCTTTCCCATCACGCCAGACGGCGCCGGCGCAAAGCACATGGGCAAGCCGTACGCCTATGACGGCGATGCCACCGCCTGCGGCGCCCGCCTGATCACATCGCTATAAGGGAGGCAGGCCATGCATGCAAGCATACAGGCGGCGTTATCGGCCTTCGACCTCGCCGCGCAAGAGCGGCGCCTGCTGAAGATCGACTTCCCCCATGACGATGGGCCGGCCGGCGCCATCCTGCTGGTCAATTCGCTGACCGCCAGGGAAGAAGTATCGCGCGACTTCCGTTTCGAAGCCGAGCTGCTGTCGGACGACGCACACATCGCGCTCAAGGCCATGATGGGCCGCATGGTCACCATTTCCATGGTGCGCGACGATGGCACGCTGCGCCACTTTAACGGCTATGTGGGCGAATTCTGCCTGCTGCGCGCAGACGGCGGCTTCGCCTGGTACCGGATGGTGCTGCAACCGTGGCTGGCCTTTGCCCGGCTGCGCCAGGACAACGTCTCCTTTCATGGCCAAAGCGTCATACAGCTGACCGAAACAACGTTTGCGCATTACGAGCAGCGCGACTGGAAAACCAGCATCCATGGCGACGATCCACAGATTACCTGCGCCAACCAGCACAATGAAACCGATTACAACCACCTGCACCGGCGCTGGGAAGCCCTCGGCTGGCATTACTGGTACGAGCACCGCGCCGATGGCCACACCTTGTGGCTCGCAGACAACAGCACCCTGGCGGACATGATCGCCACGGTAGCCGGCGACGGCGCCATGCGCTTTCACGCCGAGTCGGGTTCCCTGGAAGACGATGGCCTGCAACAATGGCAAGCCGTGCGCCGGATCGGCTCGGGACAGCTGACCTTGGCCAGTTTCGACTATAAAAATCCGCAGCCACGCCTTGCCAGCGGCTACTCGCTGAATCGCCAGGGCGACGTATTTGCCCACGAGTTGTATGAAGATACGGGCGCCTACGGCTACAGCAATGTTGATGATGGAGAATCTCTGGCACAGCGCCGCATGGAAGAAAGCGACCATCTGCGCCAGTATTTCGAGGCGGCAGGCAATCACCGTGGCGCGCAGCCCGGCCTTTGCTTCCGGCTCGATGGACATTTCAGCGCCGAGGAAAAGCGCTATCAGCCTGGCCAGGAACGCCCGGACAGTATTGCCGAACGCGAGTACCTGATCCTGTCAGCCGAGCATATCGCCAGCAACAATTATCAGGTTGGCCCCAGCGCGCCATCGGATTATGCGAACACGCTGGTGTGCGTGCGGCGGGACATCCGCTGGCGCCCGGGCCGTGGCTACAACAGCACGCCGTGCGTGGTTGCCGGCGTGCAGACGGCACTGGTGGTCGGGCCGGCCGGGGAAGAAATCCATACCGATGCCCTGGGACGCATCCGCCTGCAATTTCACTGGGACCGCCTGGGCAAATTCGATGAGCGCAGCTCGCCATGGATACGGGTCATGATGCCGATGGCGGGAGCGCAAATGGGACAGATCGCCTTGCCCCGCGTGGGACAGGAAGTGGTCGTGCAATTTCAGGACGGCAATATCGACCATCCCATCGTCATCGGCGTCGTCTACAACAGCGCCAATCCGCCGCCGTGGCAATTGCCGCAGCAACGTGCCCTGTCCGGCGTGCGCAGCCGCGAGCTGGGCGCGCGCAGCGCCAACCATCTGGTACTCGACGACACCAAGGGCGCGATCCAGGCACAGCTGCGCAGCGAGCACCAGGACAGCAGGCTTTCATTGGGCAACATCACCCGCATCGACGACAACGCCGGCCGCAAGGAAGCGCGCGGCGCGGGCTTTGAATTGGCCAGCAATGCCTGGGGCGCCCTGCGCGCCGCCAAAGGCATGCTGATCACCACGGAAACATCAGCAGGAACGGGATCGGTCAAACAGCTCGACGAAACACAGTCCCGTCTGGCGCAGGCACGCCAACTGCATGAGGGACTGGCCGGCATGGCCGTCGATGCGGGCGCGCAGGACAGTACCGCACAGCAAGGCGCCGTGGCCGACGCCATCCAACGGCAAAACGCCGCCATCAAAGGCGCCGGCGGCGATTTCCCGGAGCTGTCCGAACCACATTTGCTGCTGGCCAGCCCGGCCGGCATCGAGCTGAGCACGGGCCAGTCCATCCACCTGGCCGCCAGCGAGCATGTGGCACTCAGCAGCAGCAAGCATATTTCACTCGCCAGCGGCGACAGCATGTTTGCCAGCATCGCCAAAACCTTCAGCCTGTTCGTGCACAAGGCCGGCATGAAGCTGATCGCCGCCAGCGGCAAGGTGTCCATCGAGGCCCAGAGCGACGAGGTGGAAATCCTCGCCCGGAAAGTGCTGTCGCTGATCAGCGAAGCGGACTGGGTCAACATCAAGGGCAAGAAAGGCGTGCGCCTGCACGGCGCCAACCACATGCTGGAAATCAGCGACAAGGTGCAGTTCTTCACCTCCTCCCCCGTGCTCTTCAACGGCAACCTGGAAACCCTGGCGCCGAAGAGCGTGTCGCAGGAATTTAATGAACGGCCACACAGCAGTTTTGACCAGGAAGTGTTGCTGGTGAATGTCGACGATACACCGGCCGTTGGCCTTGCTTTTGAAATCCTGCGCGATGACGGCAACATGGCCGGCAAAAGCGCGGAAGACGGTTCCACGCAACTACAAAAATCTACGGGCATGGACAGCTACATCATTCGCTATAAGGGAGAACTGCCATGAGCAAATGTGACGACTTGAATAACCGTGGCAATCATCCTGCAAAATTTAGTCAGGGCGTGGGAGGCTGGGCGGAACTCGCCGTTTCGATGACGGAAACAAAAGATACTGCCCGACACGACGTCACTGTGCCGCCAGGCAAAGTCATTCCTGTCATCTTCCTGCCAGGCGTGATGGGGAGCAATCTAAGGATGAGCAAGGTTCGCCAGGAGGAATTGCGCCGTCCAGACAATCGGGCTTGGCGGCCAGACGATATGATGGGTGCGGGAGGCAAGGCAGCTGTCCTCACAAGCAATGGCCTGGGTGGCTGGTTCAAAGATGCGTCGCCACGGCAGCGTCAATTGGTGTTTGATCCCACTGAAACCGAAGTCGAGTATTACCACTATACCGAGAGCAATAGCCGCTTCGATCCAGATGGTGCGGAAACCAAAGCCGCGGATGCGCGGCATCAAAATGTGCCTGACAGCTTTACGCCCATTCCTCCTCTGATGGGAACGAACAGGATAGCGACAACATCACGCCCGAATCAAGGTAAAGCCTGCTCATATCAAAGCCCAGCACAAATAGCCCGTTGGCGAGGATGGAGTGAAGTGTTATTTGCTGGTGCGTACGGAACAATGTTGCGGGCTGCCGAATTGCATCTCAATAACATGATTTCCGACGGTAAGCCACATCCTGTCTGGCGTCAAACAAGTGGCCTTGGCGCACTGCTTTTGCAAGATCCAGAAAATTTTGGCGCGTCATCTGGGAAAGCCATTACCGTCAGCGATTTAAAGAAAATTTCTCCTTGCTGGTATCCAGTGCATGCGATGGGTTATAACTTTATCAAGAGCAATGGGGTATCCGCCGTCACTATTGCAGAGCGACTACGCGGCCTGGTCAAAGGCTACCAGGAACGCGGATTCAAATGTAACGAAGTCATCATCGTTACCCATAGCATGGGGGGCTTGCTGGCCCGTGCATTAATACACCCCAGCTATGGAAATATGTTAGACGATAAAGATGTAAAAATTCTGGGCATTTATCACAACGTGATGCCGACCATTGGCGCCGCAGGAGCGTATAAACGCATGCGTTTTGGATTTCAGGAAAGAGAAGGTTCGATAGCAAAAATAGAGGCCAGCATTCTAGGGATCGACGGTGAATACGCCACCGCCATTCTGGCAAATGCACCAGCGCCACTGGAAATGTTGCCAGGTGCGGCATATGGCCAGAATTGGCTGAAAATTGTAGATGCACAGGATAAAGTTTTATGGAGCTGGCCTCGCGATAAGGCCACTGCACTGGAAAGCATTTACCTTCAACCCGCCAATGCGTGGTGGAGGCTAATCAATCCAAAATGGGTAAACCCCGCAGACCTTCCTTATGAAAAAGGTGGGGGTATAGAAAGAACAATGGAGAGAATAACATCCGCCTCAAAATTTCTATCGTCCATAGAAAAAAAATTCCATCCAAAGACTTATGCAAGCTATTGCGCTTCCCGAAATTTTTTAAGTTACGGCGACGTCGTATTTAAATTAATTGAAGGTCTTCATAGTGGCTCAAATGATCCGTGGAATAAATTCGAGCCGTTACCTGAAAAATGGAAGTTACTTGAAGATGATGCAAAGGGACAACTCCTGGTCCAGGCCGGAGGTAAATTCTTAAAGTTAAGGCTACAAGCAGCTAATGCACGCGGTGATGGAACGGTGCCGTCAGACCGTTCTGCCCAGCATATCACAGGCACACTTTTCGTACATGGCACGGCGGAAGCGAACGGTTATGAACACCAGAACAGCTACGCCGATACAAATGTAATGGCATCCATGCTGTATTCCATCGTACAAATTGCCAAGACGGCAAAATGGGAGTAAGCCATGAACAATAAGATCGAGAAAACAATTTTCCTCACGATTACGGTTATTGCGATGGTATTCCTATCCGCCTACGCGAAAAAAAATTCAGCCAAGGAGATCATAATGCTTGAAAATTTCAAAATCAGCAAACGCCTGGAAACACTATTTTTAAAAACAAAAATAGTATGCTTCGGGCGCTATGCCCTAGAGATTCCGCAAGAAGCACAACTCATATCAGGAGGGACAACAATTCTTTCGGAAATCAAGACCATACCAGGCGGAATACCAGAAAAAAACGAACGCATAGCAGAAGAAATTGAAAAAATAAAAAAAAATGACCCAACCTCTGAAATTACATACAATGGAAAAGGTCCAATAGAAAATAGCTGGCAACTTCAATACTATGATGGAGAATTCTCCAAAAAAGGTGGGCGTTTAATCTTCAAAACCTACATCACAAAAGGAAACCATATATTCATTCTTGACGGATCAACACGAAAAGGTGAAACAATAGCAGATTCCATAGAAAATCAAATGGTTCGCGCTAATAACTTACGTCTGCGCGATGAAAATGAAGTTCCCAAGGAACCTGGCTATTGCGTCAAAAGTAGTTTCATGACCGACAACAAATATGATAGTCAGGAAATGGCAGATGCAGGCCTGTATTTCCCCAGCTTTCCAGACGTGACTTTTTCCATCACATCAAATAAAAATGCCTACGGTGACTATCCTCCTGCCGAATATGATGCAAAAGTACGTGGGAAATTATCATTACTTGCTCGCATCCAGGAAGCGAAAGACCAGCAAGGCAAGAATTATCCCGCTCGCACACTGCTACGCGAAGGCAAGCGTGACGTGCAGCACTGGCACGGCGAGGAATCGTTGATACGGCGTACCGATGGCGTGCATGATTTTGAATGGACGCTGGTCGGTACGCCGCGCGATATCGCCTATCCAGCGGTATTGGAAGCATCCATGTACACCAAAGTCGCCCACAACATGGTCGGCGCCGCCGAAGCCGCGTCGCTGACGGACGAAGAGGCCATCGCCTTGTGGGACAAGCTGCTGTCCGGCCTGAAGTTCCGCGTGAAAGTGCCGGGTGCGCCGCCGGGTTCGTATTACTTCGATCCGGACAAGCCGGCGCAGTGACAATTGACAAACTCATGCTGGCGCCGTGCAAGCCATTGCGCTAGCATGCTCCTTTTACCCGGAAAGCCCCCGTGCCCATCACCCTGCGCCCCGCCCTGCCAGCCGACATCGACGCCCTGTGGGCCCTGCGCACGGTGGCCGTGCGCGTCAGTTGCGCCACGCACTATGCGCCGGAGCAAATTGCTGTTTGGACCGCCTCGCCCGTGCCGGCATCGTATGGCGCCATGCTGGCTGCCGGTGGCGGCATCGTGGCCATGCAGGACGAGGCCATCGCCGGCTATGCCATGCTCGATGCGGACAAGCAGGAAGTCGATGCCGTCTTCGTCGACCCGGCGCGCGCGGGACTCGGTATCGGCAAGCGCCTGCTGGCGGCGCTGGAGCAGCTGGCGCGCCAGCGCGGCATCGTGCGCCTGCACCTGTCCGCCTCGCTCAATGCGGAACCGTTTTACCGGGCCGCCGGTTTTGTTGCCTTGCGCGCGGAAGCCTATGCGCACCCGAGCGGCATCAGCCTGGCCAGCGTGGCGATGGAAAAAGCGCTGGCGGCCGCCTGAATTTTCAGTCAGGCACCGCGCCTGCCTCGGACTCGGCCAGGCATTGCTGCAGCTTGGCGATCAGGGCGCGCACTTCGTCGTCGCCCAGGTCCAGCGGGTCGCCATGCGCGCCAACGGCGATCAGACAGATGGCCGAGCCGTCGTACCAGGCGTCGAGGCGATCCTTGTCTTCACTCATATTGTTCCGCCTCATGTTGCAAATCCCTCCGTAAATCGTCCGGCGCCGCGATGCTGGCGCGGCCTTGCGGCACGGGAAAAACGGACGCCAGCTGGCCGTTGCCCGCCATGCCTGGCAGCCATTTATGCAAAAAATCGCCCAGCGCGATGGCGCGCGGCTGGAAATGTTCCCACTCGCCGCCGGCGCACGCTTGCGCGTATGCCGCTTCCGGCCAGAACGGTATAGCCACCTTGGCGTCGGCTTGCGCCGTGGCCCAGCCCTCACGGTACAAGCCCCACACTTCTTGCGTATCGGCTACCTTGCGCACAAAATAGCCATGGCGTTCGGCGGACGGCAGACCCATCACCTGCTTGAACTTTTCAGGATGCACGGTTTTCCCCTGCCTCGTCCCATACCCGCAGCTGCGGCGCGCACCAGCCCGTCACCAGGTCGAGGGCATCCAGTATCACGTCTTCCCGCGCCTCATCCTGCGCGCCGTCCTGCGCAGACGGGCGCAATTCCTGCAGCAAGCCGGCCACTTGCGCCGCCGTCACGCCGCTGGCCTTGTAGCGCAGCAGGATGGCGCGCAGCGTCAATAAACCTGCCCTGGCGTCGAGTGCGGCCAGCAAGTCTCTGTCGATGTCGGCGATGATGGTGTGCGGCATGTCAATCCGCCTCCCAAGCGATGGCGGCCGGCCGCGCGCCGCCCGTCCTGAAAAATGCGGCAAAGGCACGCTGGCAGTGTTCCACATCAATGCACCAGGCTTCCGGATACTCATCCACCTGGCCATTGGCCAGCAGATAGCTGCAAACGCCGTCTGCCTCCTCGTCGCCCAGCGAGTGAAAACTCAAGTCTTCCTGGCCCGACAGATACATCAGCCAGGCGTTGCCGCCATTGCGCAGCATGCACAGGGCCGGGCCCTGCTCCGCATCGCTCGCCATGGTCAGCCACAGCTCGCACTGGGCCAGGGCGCGCGCTTCCATCAGCGCCTGTTCCAGCGCAGCGATGGTGTCGACGGCGCGCGCCTCCCCATGCAGATTCAATTCCATCGTCATGTTGTGCTCCCGCTCAAATCGTTCGTCGCCAGGGCCGTACTCAGATACAGCTTGCCGCTGAGGTCTTGCAGCAGGCTGCTCTGGCGCAGGCGGTCCATCACGGGGCCCTTTACTTCGGCCAGGTTCAGGCTGATGCCGCGCTTGGCCAGCGTGCTGTTGAGCTCGATCAAGCCCAGCAAGGCGGTGCTGTCGATCTGGTTGACGGCCGACAGCACCAGCACCAGATGGCGCGCCGTCGGGTGGCCGCGCAGCTCGTCTTCCACGCGCTCCGTGACGGCTTCCACGTTGCCAAAGAACAGGCCCGCATCGATGCGCAGCAGCAAGACGTCGGGCAAGGTCTGCGCCTCGTAGCGCTCCACGTTGCGGAAGTGCTCGCTATTCGGAATACGCCCCAGCACCGCGATATGCGGGCGGCTGGCGCGCCAGATCAGCGTCCCCATCGACAGCAGCACGCCGATCACCACGCCCGCTTCCACGCCCAGCACCAGCACGCCGGCCGTCGTCGCCAGCAGGGCCAGCGCATCGCTGCGGTCGTAGCGCCACGACAATTTCAAGGTATCCCAGTCCAGCAAGCTGCTGACGGCAAAGATGATGGTGGCGGCCAGCACGGGCAGCGGCAGCAGGGCCAGCCAGCCCGTGGGCGCCACCAGCGCCAGCGCCAGCAGGCTCGCCGTGATGATGCTGGCCAGGGGCGTGTTGGCGCCCGCCTGGAAATTGACGGCCGAACGCGAAATCGAGCCCGTGACGGGAAAGCCGCCCGACAGTGCGCTGGCCACGTTGGCCGCGCCCAGGCCCAGCAGTTCGCGGTTCGTATGCAGCTTTTCACCGCGCTTTTGCGCCAGGGTCTGGGCGGCGGACATGCTCATCAGAAAGATGATGAAGGCGATCAGCAACGCCGGCGACAGCAAGGTGCGCCAATGGGCGCCCGAGGTGGCCAGATTCAGCCCCGGCAAGCCGCTGGGCACGTGGCCCGTCGTCTGCACGCCCATCGCTTCCAGGCCGCCATAGGCGACGAGCGCGATGCCGGCCAGCACCAGCGCCATAGGCGCCAGGCGCGCGCCCACGTCGGCGGCCACCTTGTTCAGCCCGCAGCGCTGCAGCAGGCGCGA
Organism: Janthinobacterium sp. GW823-FHT03B06; assembly: GCF_058796955.1. Lineage (NCBI taxonomy): Bacteria > Pseudomonadati > Pseudomonadota > Betaproteobacteria > Burkholderiales > Oxalobacteraceae > Janthinobacterium > Janthinobacterium sp. GW823-FHT03B06. Next base: position 39,522 of record NZ_JBXAJE010000001.1, on the reverse strand, counting down.
TGCGTAGCGCTTGGCCAGCCACAGGAACAGCAGGCCGGACAGCCCCAGCACGAGGCTGGGCGTGTGCCAGTGTGGCCAGGTGGCCCCCAGCAGGGGCGTGATCTGGCCCCAGATGATCAGGATGGCGGCGCCATTGCTGAAACCGCTGATCACGGGACGCGACAAAAAGCTGGCCATGAAGCCCAGCCGCAGCACGCCGCACAGCAACAGGACGAGGCCGCTGATGAAGGCCAGCTGGGCGGCCAGCACGATGTACAGCGAGGAGCCGGGGTCGGCCAGCGGCGCCAGGGCCGCGGCCGTCATTAGCGAGACGATGGCCATGGGGCCCACCGATTGCGTCATGCTGCTGCCGAACAAGGCATACAGCACGGGCGGCAAGATGCTGGCGTAGATGCCGACCACGGGCGGCAAACCGGCCACCAAGGCGTAAGCCATGCCTTGCGGCACCATCATCATGGCGACAACGATACCGGCGGTGATGTCTCCGGCCAACAGAGGACGCCGGTATTGCCTGAGCCAGAGCAGCATGGATGATCCCAAAATCTGAAAACCGAAGCCTATCATGCGACGAGGCCGGCTGACAGGGGGAACGCGATCAGTCTGGCAGCAATTGCGCCTTCACGGCATCGAGGATTTCCGCCGACAGCGCTTCGTCATCGACGGAACGGGCCAGCACCATGGCGCCCACCATGGCGGCAAACGTGGCAATGGCCTGCTGGCGCCGCCGCTCCGGCGCACCATCGGGCGCGCCGTCGGGCAGCAAGCCTTCCAGCAGCGCGAACTGCTGCCGCGTGGCTTGCGTAAACGCGGGGCGCGCGCCGGGCGACATGCGCGCCACGTCGACGCCCATGGCCGCCGCCGGGCAGCCGCCGCCCGGCTGGTCGCGGTGCCGGGCGGTCAGATAGCTGTCGATGATGGCCGGCAGCGCCCGCTGCGGGTCGCTGGCAACCTTCGCCCGCCAGCCTTCCAGCGACTTATTCAAGGCATGCTGGCACGCCTCGATCATCAAGTCTTCCTTGGACGCGAAATGGCCGTAGAAGCCGCCATGCGTGAGGCCCGCGTTCTTCATCAGGTCGGCCACGCCGATGCCGTCATAGCCCTTTTCGCGGAACAATCTTGCCGCCACGTCGACGATGCGCTCGCGGTTCAGCGCCGCCTGCTCCCTGCTCACTTTCATGCTGCCCTCCTACATTTATGTCAATCATCATATAACTTTACGCCCGTTTGCGCCACTCTGTTAGCAAGCGCACCGTTTGATGCCGGCGCCGCGCCGATACTGGGTCTTCGTTTCCAGGGAGGCCAGCATGAACGAAAACAAAGACCAGTCCGCCGGCAACTTGCAGCGCGCCATCCAGCAGGAGCAGGATGGCCGTGATGCCGTAGCAAAAGGCAAACAGGACAGCAAGCCCCCCGTGCAGACGGGCAGCCGCAGCCAGCCAGGCACACCCCTGCCCGCCCAGCACCTGGACAAACCGGGCATCGAGGGGCAAATGCAGTTGAAACCGCGCTTCCTGGCGCCCGATTACTGTGGCAGCGGCAAGCTGGCCGGCATGGTGGCCGTCATCACGGGCGGCGATTCGGGCATCGGGCGCGCCGTGGCCGTGCTGTACGCGCGCGAAGGGGCCGATGTCGCCATCATTTACCTGAACGAACACGCGGACGCCAACGAAACGAAGCGCTACGTGGAAGCGGAAGGCCAAAGCTGTCTTTTGATCCCCGGCGACGTGCGCGACCAGGGCTTTTGCCAGCAAGCCATCAGCCAGGTGCTGGAACGCTTCACGCACATCGATGTGCTGGTGAACAACGCCGCCTTCCAGGAGCACGCCGAATCCTTGCTGGACCTGAGCGAAGAACGCTTCGACCTGACCATGAAAACGAATGTCTACGGCTACTTTCACATGGCCAAGGCCGTGCTGCCCCATTTGCAGCGGGGCGCGTCCATCATCAACACGGGTTCCGTGACGGGTTTGCAGGGCTCGAAACACCTGCTCGACTATTCCACCACCAAAGGCGCCATCCATGCGTTCACTATGGCGCTGGCCGGCAACCTGCTCGACAAGGGCATCCGCGTGAACGCCATCGCACCCGGCCCCGTGTGGACGCCGCTCAATCCGGCCGACAAGTCGCCCGAGGAGATCGAGAAATTCGGCCAAGACACGGACATGCGCCGCCCGGCCCAGCCCGAGGAACTGTCGCCCGCCTACGTCTTCCTGGCCTCGCCCGCCTGTTCCAGCTACATCAGCGGCATCGTCCTGCCCGTCACCGGCAGCGTGGGAGACTAGCCGATGGCGCGCGCACTCTGGAAAGGCGCCATCAGCTTCGGGCTCGTGCACATTCCCGTCGAGCTGATTTCTGCCAGCCTCGACCACGAGCTGGACTTGTCCATGCTGGACCGGCGCGACTTCGCGCCCATCGGCTACAAGCGCTACAACAAGCAGACGGGCAAGGAAGTCGAGTGGGACGACATCGTCAAGGGCTATGAATACAAGACGGACGAGTACGTGGTGCTGTCCGACGAGGATTTAAGGCAGGCGAACGTGAAGGCCACGCAAACCATCGACATCCTCACCTTCGTCGATGCGGCGGAGGTGCCGCTGACCTTTTACGAGCACCCGTATTACCTGCTGCCCGCCAAGGGCGGCGAGAAAGTCTATGCGCTGCTGCGCGAAACCTTGCGCAAGGCTAACAAAGTGGGTATCGCCAGCGTAGTCATGCGCACCAAGCAGCATTTGTGCGCGCTCGTCTGCGTGGGCGACGCCATCGTGCTCAACACCCTGCGCTACGCTGATGAAATCCGCCCCACGGATGACCTGGACTTGCCCGCCAGCACCCTGAAGGCGGCCGGCATTTCCGACAAGGAACTCAAGATGGCCCTGTCGCTCGTGGAAGGCATGAGCGAAGCGTGGGAACCGGAGCAATACCACGACAGCTACCGCGAAGACGTGCTGGCGCTGGTCAAGAAGAAAATCAAGGCGAAACAGACCAAGACCATCACGCCGCCCGCCCCCGAACCGGAAGAGGAACACGCCAGCAATGTGATCGACCTGGTCGCCCTGCTGCAGCAAAGCCTGGGCAAGAAGGCGTCCGCGGCGCCGGTCCGCAAGCGGACGGCCGCGTCCCCTGCGCGCAAAACGGCGTCCGCCAGGCGCAAGGCGGCCTGAGGCACGCCCCACGCCACCGAGAATAGTCAATACTATAAATGCATTGACTTTGATCAAGCTTCTCGCTACGTTATGCACAGGCCTGCCAGCCGGCAAGCCCTGTCTCGCGTGCGGAAAAAAATGGATGCCGAGTTAGATCAGCTTATCCTCAGCGGCGCCCCTGGCGGCGTTGTCATCACGAACGAAGAGCACGCCGTCGTGCGCTGGACGGTGGGTGCCCAGCGCATCTTCGGCTATGGCAGCGACGAAGCGCTGGGCCGCACGCTGTGGGAGCTGATCTCCTTGCCCGGACAAGCCGAGGCGGCACAGCTGATCGACGAACAGCTGACCCTGCATGGCAGCTACGACCGCGAATCGCTGCGGCGGCGCAAGGATGGCGAACTCATCCACGTCGATGTCGCGTGCCAGGTCGCACAGGCCGGGGCGGATGCCCCCCGCTACCTGATTTCCACCATGAAAGACACGACCTTGCTGAAGGCGGCACGCGACGCCCAGTTCGTCGAGGTGCGCTACCGCGTGCTGTTCGAATCGACGCCGGACAGCGTCATCATGGTCAATGCCACGGGCGCCATCGTGCTGGCCAACCAGCAGGCGCAGCGCCTGTTCGGCTACGCGGAAGGCGAATTGAACGGCAGGCAAATCGATAGTCTGCTGCCGCAACGGCTGCGCCATTCGCACGTGGCGCACCGCGCGCGCTATTTCGATCAGCCCCGCACGCGCACCATGGGCGCCGACCTGGAGTTGCTGGGCCTGCGCAAGGACAACATCGAGTTTCCCGTCGAAATCAGCCTGTCGCCCATCCAGACGGAGATCGGCACCTTCGTCATCAGCGCCATCCGCGACGTCAGCGACCGCCGCCGCGCCGAGCAGAAGTTCCGCGGCCTGCTCGAATCGGCGCCGGACGCCATCGTCATCGTCAACGGCGATGGCGAGATGGTGCTCGTCAACTCGCAGACGGAACGCCTGTTCGGCTACTCGCGCGCGGAGTTGCTCGGGCGCAATGTGGAAGTGCTGATCCCGGCCCGCTACGCGATGGACCATCCGCGCCACCGCCATGCGTTTTCCACGGCGCCGCGCGCCCGCTCCATGGGCGCAGGGCTGGAACTGTACGGCTTGCGCCGCGACGGTACCGAATTTCCCGTCGAAATCAGCCTGTCGCCGCTGGAAACAGACGAAGGCGTGCTCGTGTCGTCGGCCATCCGCGACATCTCCGAGCGCAAGCGCATCGAACGCACGCTCAACGAGCAGAAAGTCGAACTCGAGCGGGCCAGCCAGGCGAAGGACCGTTTTCTCACCAGCATGTCGCACGAGCTGCGCACACCGCTGAACGCCATCCTCGGCTTTGCCCAGCTGCTGGCCAACGAAGCCTTGCCCGCCACCGTGCTGCAAAAACGCACCTTCGTGCAAAACATCGTCACCTCGGGACGCCACCTGCTCACCCTGATCAATGAAATCCTCGACCTGGCGAAGATCGAATCAGGCAGCCTGAGCCTGTCGATGGAAGCGGTGACGCTACCCGCGCTGATCGAGGAAGTGCGCGTGATGGTGGAAGAACAGGCGCAGCAGCGCCAGATCCACCTGATCTTTCCCGCCTGCGAAGCGCTGACGCTCAGGGCCGACCATACGCGCCTCAAGCAAGTGCTGCTGAACCTGCTGTCGAACGCCATCAAGTACAACCGCCCGGCCGGCAAGGTGGAGCTGGAAATTTCGCAGCCCGATGCGCTGTGCGTGCGCATCGCCATCCGCGACACGGGCAAGGGGCTGGACGACGCGCAGATGGCCGAACTGTTCCAGCCGTTTAACCGCCTGGGGCAGGAGGCCGGCAGCGAAGAAGGCACGGGCATCGGCCTGGTCGTCACCAAGCGCCTGGTCGAACTGATGGGCGGACGCATGGGCGTGCACAGCTGCCTTGGCGAGGGCAGCGTGTTCTGGATCGAACTCGACACCATGGCCGCGCCGCCCGACAGCATGCCGCTGGATACGGAGGGGTTATCCGAGCCTGCCGGCGACGCCGGGGACGACGCCAGCGGCCAGGCGCTGCTGCTGTACGTGGAAGACAATCCGGCCAGCCTGCGCCTGGTGGAAGACATCGTCAGCTTCCTGCCGCATCTGCGCATGATCTCGGCCACCGATGCGCGCCAGGGCATCGCGCTGGCGCTGGAACGCCAGCCCGATGTCATCCTGATGGATATCAACCTGCCCGGCATGAACGGCAACCAGGCGCAACGCATTCTGCGCAACGATCCGCGCACGGCGCACATTCCCGTCATCGCCCTGACGGCCAACGCCATGAAGGGCGACATCCGGCATGGCCTGGCCGCGGGCTTTTTCCGCTACCTGACCAAACCCGTCGAGATTCCCCAGCTCAACGCCGCCATCGACGAAGCCCTGCAGCTGGCGCGCGCCACCGTGACATTCAAGCCGGAGGCGTAAAGGCCAGCTTTTTCATCGCCGCATCGAGCCCTTTCGCGCTGCGCGCATAGCCAGCCCACGGCGCGTTGCCCACGTCGAGACGGCTGTGGACATTGCCCACGTTCCATTGGTCGCCCGCCTTCAGCTGGTCGAGCTCCTCCCAGGCCAGCGGCACGGAAATGCCCAGCCCCGAACGCGTGCGGGCCGACCACGCGCACACGGTGGTGGCGCCCCGGCCATTGCGCAAATAATCGATGAAGATCTTGCCGACCCGGTTGGAGGGTCCGCTTTTCAGGACGAAACGCTGGGGAATGAGCTGCGCCATGTGCGCCACGATGGCTTGCGAAAACGCCTTGACGGTATCCCAGTCGTGTTTCGGGCGGATCGGCACGACCACGTGCAAGCCCTTGCCGCCGCTGGTTTTCAGCCAGGCGGGCAAGCCCAGTTCCGTCAAAAAGGCGCGCAGCAGCACGGCCGCTTCGCGGATGGCGGGCCAAGCCACGCCCTTGCCCGGGTCCAGGTCGAACACCAGGCGGTTCGGCGTGTCATAGGCGCTGGCCAGTGCGTTTTGCGTATGAAATTCCACCACGTTCCATTGCGCAGCCGACAACAGGCCCTGTACGCTGGCCACTTCCAGCATGCTGGCATGCTCGGGATCGAGGCCGGGATCGAGCTGTTTGACACCGGGCATGGCGGACGTGTCCGCATGCTTCTGGAAAAACAGCTCGCCGCCCACGCCGGACGGCGCGCGCACCAGCGACACGGGCCGGCCCCGCAAATGCACGAGCATCAGCTTGCCCACCAGCGCGTAGTAGCGCACCAGGTCGATCTTCCTGGCGCCGCTGTCCTTGTCGATCACCCTGTCCGCATGGCTGACCTTGAAACTGGCCGGCAAGACGCTGTCCGGCCTGGATTGGTTTGGCATCGTCTTCTCCCTGTCGATTCGCTGTGGCCGCTCGCGCACGATGGCGGCCGGCTGTTTATCCGCACGCAAGCCGTGAAACACGGCGTGGCGCACCGCGCCGCCGCTGGTCCATTGCGCAAAACCGACCTCGGCCACCAGCGCCGGCTTGACCCAGATGGGCTGGCGCACGCCGCCCGCCTTGCCCGCGAACGGACTCGTCTCGATGGTCAGGGCGTCGAGGCGGCGCCGCAAGTCGCGCAAGGCCGCATCGTCAAAGCCGCTGCCCACATTGCCCGCATAGCGCAGCTTGCCCTGGTCATCGTGTACGCCCAGCAGCAGCGAACCGATGCCTTCGCGCGCGCCTTGCGGCGCCGTATAGCCGCCGATGACGAATTCCTGGCGCAGCCCGCATTTGAGCTTGATCCAGTCGCCGGAACGCCGCGTGACGTAGGGCGAGCCGCGCCGCTTGCCAATCACCCCTTCCAGCCCCAGGCGGCAGGCGTGGGCCAGCAATTGCCGGGGCTTGGCGTCGAGCGCTTCGCTGAAGCGCAGCAGCGGCGAAGCGGGCAAGCGCTGCAGCAGCTGTTCCAGCAAGGCCCGGCGCGCTTCGACGGGCTGGCCCCGCAGATCGTGGCCGTCGAAAAACGGCACGTCGAACAGGTAATACACAATCTCGCTGGTGGTGTCCGCCTCGAAGGCGCGCTGCAAGGCGCCAAAATCCGGGTGGCCGCTGGCGTCGTTGACGACGATTTCACCGTCATACCAGCCAGGCGGCAAGCCCAGCTTTTCCAGCGCCTGGCGCAGCTTCGGCAGTTTCGCCGTCCAGTCGTTGCCATTGCGCGTGATCAAACTGACCCGTTCGCCATCGCAACGCGCGAGGATGCGGTAACCGTCGAATTTCACCTCGAACATCCAGTCTTGCGCGTCTGGCGGCGGCGCATCGACGAGCGTGGCCAGCTGCGGCGACAGGGCGGCTGGCAGCTTCGCGGCTGGCGCAGCCGCCTGCTCCGCGCTGTGTTTGCGCCTGGGCATGGCCTTGTGCTTGACGCTGTCGGGGAATTCGTCGACGACAGAAAATTCCAGCGCCGGCCGGGCATATTCATCTTTTTCCTTGATCAGCAGCCAGGCGGGCTGCTTTTCGCCCTTGCCCTTCATGCGCACGAGCACCCACTTGCCGTGCATCTTGTGGCCATGTACGGTGAATTTCAGCTCGCCGGCCGCCAGCGCCTTGCGCGCATCGGGCGTGGCCGGCTGGGGCTGCCACGTGCCCTTGTCCCAGATGATGACCTTGCCCGCGCCATACTGTTTTTCGGGGATCGTGCCTTCAAAGCTGGCGTAGGCAATCGGGTGGTCTTCCACTTGCACGGCCATGCGCTTGTCGCGCGGGTCGTAGCTGGGGCCTTTCGGCACGGCCCAGCTTTTCATCGTGCCGTCCAGTTCCAGGCGAAAGTCATAGTGCAGGCGGCTGGCCCAATGCTTCTGGATGACGAAGCTGAGCCCGCCGCCCGCCGCCTCGCCGCCCTCCGCAGGCTCGGGCGTGACGGCGAAGTTGCGCTTGGCTTGATAGGTTTTCAAGGCGGCTTTCATGGCGGACCCATGCGGTGACGATGGCATCGAGTCTAGGCCGCCAGGGGCCAAGGCGCGGTACGCCAGCTAACAGAGCGCCTGCCCCGGCAAATGTAAGTGTTTGTAATTGAGAGAAAACGTGTCAACGCAATTGCCGCACGGCGCGTTTTTGCCTCAGTGACAGGGGATTGATCTCCTGAACTACAACCCCACTTCTCGAGGAACTGCATCATGAAAAAACGCACTGTCAACATTGTCGCTACTCTGATCGCCGGCTTGTTCGCTACCGCAGCCTTTGCTCAAACCCCAGCACCAGCAGCGCCGGCCAAGGCCGAAGCCAAGCACACCAAGGAAGTGGCTAAAGCAGAAGCAAAAGAAACCAAGGCCGTCGTGAAAGCCGATGCGAAAGAAGCCGCTGTCGCTGCAGATGCCAAAGCCGACGTCGCCAGCGCCAAGGCCGATGCCGCCGTCACCAAAGCCAAAGCCCACAAAAAAGCGAAAAAAGCCAAGGCCAAGGCTGACGAAGCCAAAACTGAAGCGACCGCAGCAGCAGCCAAGTAATCCCCACAGCGCATTTTTTGCGCCACACAAAAAGACAGCTTCGGCTGTCTTTTTTCATTTTAATGCCAGCATCATGCAGCAACATCCTATAAAACACCTGATTGTAAGAAAGTGTAAACAAGGTCAACGGTAAGCTTCCGGGGCGCGTTTTATGCTCAGTGACACGGGAATCATCCCGGCACCAACAGACTTACCAGACAAACCACCACTGAGGACTGCACCATGAAAAAACGCATTTTCAACCTGAGCGCTACCCTGATCGCCGGCCTGTTCGCAACCGCTGCCTTTGCCCAGACGCCCGCAGCCCCAGCAGCTCCGGCAGTGCCCGCCAAAGTCGAAGCGGCCCACACCAAGGCCGTCGTAAAAGCCGATGCCAAGGAAGCGCAAACGGTCGTGAAAGCGGACGCCAAAGAAGCGAAAGCCGTCGTCGCCGCGAAAACGGAAGTCGCCAGCGCCAAAGCGGAAGCGGCCACCACGAAAGCCAAGGCCCACCACAAAGCCAAGAAAACCAAGGCCAAGGCTGACGAAAAGCTGGCATCGGCCACCGCTGAAGCAGCACCGGCAGCAGCCAAGTAATCACCCAGACAATCGCTTACCACTCTCCAGGACAATACAATGAAAAAAGTTATCGCCACCCTCGTCGCCAGCCTGTTCGCTACCGCCGCCTTCGCCCAAACCCCTGCCGCCCCGGCAGCACCGGTTCCCGCCAAGGCGGAAGCGGCCCACACGAAAGCCGTAGCAAAAGCGGAAGCCAAGGAAACCAAGGCCGTCGTGAAAGCCGATGCGAAAGAAGCGGCCGTCGTCGCCGATGCGAAAGCCGACGTGGCCAGCGCCAAGGCCGACGCCAAGGTCAGCAAGGCCAAGGCCCATCACAAAGCCAGCAAAGCCAAGGTAAAAGCGGATGCAACGAAAGCGGCAGAAGCCGTACCGGCAGCACCTGCGCCAGCGCCAGCGAAGTAATCGCGGCGGTAGCCACGGGAGCGCGTCCGCCGGGTCTGCGCTTCCGTGGCGGCTTCGCCCCGAATACCAAGGACAGCTTCGGCTGTCTTTTTTTTTCGCGCCCGGCATCGGCTGCGCATGACCGATACTTACGCTCGGGAGCAGGAGCTTTCCACGTAAAACCGTGTAAAGATGTAAAAAAACAACGCTTTTCAGTCACAAAAAGTCCCCATTCCGGCCCCTCCTCAAATAGAATTGAGAATTATTCTCATTCTCATCCTTGATTCAGGAGCCGTTTCAATGCCAGGTCGCATCACCCCTTCCGCCGCACCGTCCACCCCATCCTCCCCCGCCGCGCTGTCGTTGCGCCCGCTGGCCCTGGCCATTTCACTGGCGCTCGGCGCCGGCATGGCGCATGGCGCCGACGGCGCCCCCGCCGATGACGCTGGCGAAGATACGCCCGTGATGCAAACCATTACCGTCACGGGCAGCAGCGACGCGAACGCCTACACGGCGCGCAAAAGCGCCTCGGCCAGCAAGTTCGACCTGTCGCTGCGCGAGACGCCGCAGGCCGTTTCCGTGGTCACGCGCGCGCAAATGGACGATTTCAGGCTCGATAACGCCAGCAAGGTGCTGGCGCAAACGACGGGCGTGACGGTGGAAGCGGTGGAAACGGACCGCACCTATTACACGGCGCGCGGCTACGACATCACCAACTTCCAGTTCGACGGCGTCGGCATTCCTTTCGTCTTCGGCAATGTGATGGGCGACCTCGATACGGCGCTGTTCGAGCGCGTCGACATCGTGCGCGGCGCGAATGGCCTGATTTCCTCGACCGGCAATCCGTCGGCCACCGTCAACTTCGTGCGCAAGCGCCCGACCCAGGGCCTGGCCGCTGCTGCCGGCGTCACGCTCGGCTCCTGGAACACGCGCCGCGTCGATGCCGACGTCTCGACGCCGCTCGGCAGCGACGGCAAGGTGGCGGCCCGCTTCGTCGCCGCGCACGAGGAAGGCGATTCCCACCTGGACCGCTACTCGCCGCGCAAGGATGTCGCCTACGCCATCGTCGAAGCGAAACTGACGCCGGACACCCGCCTGGCCGTGGGCCACAGCTACCAGAACAACCTGGCCAGGGGCGGCATGTGGGGCGCCCTGCCCGTCGCCTACACGGACGGCATGCCCACCGACTACCCGGTTTCCGCCTCGACGTCGGCCGACTGGTCGCGCTGGAGCATCCTCAACAACAGCACCTTCGCCGAACTGGCGCACCAGTTCAATGCCGACTGGCGCGTGACGGCCACGGCCACCTACAACCGCTCCACCTCGGATTCCAAACTGTTCTACGTCTACGGCACGCCGGACAAGGCCACGGGCAACGGCTTGTTCAGCTACCCTTCGCGCTATGCCTCGGCCAACAAGCAGCGCCTGCTCGATGTCGCCGCCACGGGCACATTCACGCTGGCCGGGCGCCGGCATGACCTCAGCATGGGCCTGGCCTGGTCGAAATCCACGCTCGACGACGTGTCGTATTATGGCCGCGGCATCGGCACGGCCCTGCCGAACGGCACGGCCTTCGACGGCTCCTACCCGGAACCGCTCTTCGACGCCTCCACCGATGGCAGCGCCTACAAGGACGAACGCAAGAATGCCTACCTGGCAGCCCGCTTCAACCTGGCCGACAACGCCAAGCTGCTGGCGGGCGTGAACACCGTCAAGGCCGACAGCACGGGCAGCGCGTATGGCGTCAGCCAGGCCAAGTCGCAGAGCGACACCACGCCCTATCTCGGCCTGGTGTACGACATCGGCCGCCATGTGTCGGCCTACGGCAGCTATACGGAAATCTTCAACCCGCAAAGCAGCATCGACCGCACGGGCCAGACCCTGGCGGCGGCCACCGGCAAGAGCCTGGAAGCAGGCTTGAAAAGCGACTGGTTCGACGGCCGCCTGAACCTGTCCGGCACCCTGTTCAAGACGCGCCAGAAGAACGTGGCCGAAGCGGCCGGCACCACGCCCGACCTCAAGACCTTCTACAAGGGCGTCGATTCGGAGTCGCAGGGTTTTGAACTCGACGCCTCGGGCGAACTGGCGAAAGGCTGGCAGGCGAACGCCGGCTATGCGCAGCTGCGCATCGAAGGCGAAGACGGCCAGGATGCGCGCACCTTCATCCCGCGCAAGCGCTTCCACCTGGCCACCACCTATCACGTGCCGGCCGTGCCGGCGCTGAAGCTGGGCGCCAGCCTGACCTGGCAGGACGCCATCTACAACAAGGTCGATGACAGCACCACCCTGCACCAGGGCGCCTACGCGCAACTGGGACTGATGGCCAGCTATGCCATCAGCCGCAACGTCAGCCTGTCGCTGAACCTGAACAATGTGACGGACAAGAAGCACCTGACCAGCCTGTACTGGACCCAGTCGCTGTACGCGGCAGGCCGCAATGGCAGCGCCACCCTGAGCTGGAAATACTAGGGAGCCACCATGCGACTGCGTCCTCCCATGGTTGTTCTGCACCGCTGGTTCGGCCTGGCGGTGGCGCTCTTCCTGTTCATTTCCGGCCTGACGGGCGCCGTGATCTCGTGGGATCACGAGCTCGATGCCTGGCTCAATCCGCAGCTGTTCCACGCCGCCAGCGCCGCCGATGTCGGCCCCGCAAAATCGGGGCTGGAACTGGCGCGCCAGCTCGAGGCGCAGGACCGGCGCCTGCGCGTGAACTACGCGCTCACGGCGATCGAGCCTGGCCACACGGCGCTGATCGCGGTGGAAGGCCGGCCCGACCCGGCCACCGGCAAGCCGTTCGAGCCGGGCTTCAACCAGGTGGCCGTCGACCCGGCCACGGGCGCCATCCAGGGCACGCGCCAGTGGGGCGCGGTCTCGCTGACGCGCGAAAACCTGCTGCCCTTCCTGTATAAACTGCACTACACCATGCACATTCCCGATGGCTGGGGCATCGAACTGGGCGTGTGGTTCATGGGCATCATCGGCATCGTGTGGGTCCTTGACTGCGGCATCGCCCTGTACCTGTCGTTTCCAAACTGGCGCAGCTGGCGCAAGTCGCTGGCCTTCCGCTGGCGCGAAGGGGGCCACAGGCTGAACTTCGACCTGCACCGCTCGGGCGGCGTGTGGGTCTGGTTGCTGCTGCTGGTGCTGGCCGTCACGTCCGTGTCGATGAATCTGCAAACCCAGGTGATGCGTCCCCTGGTCGCGAAGTTGTCCACGCTCAGCCCGAACGCCTTCGACAGCCGCACGCCGCAGCCCCCCGGGAACCCCATCGAGCCGCTGCTGACGCGCGAAGAGGCCGTGGCGCTGGCGAAGACGGAAGCGGCAAGACGGGGCTGGACGCTGCCGGCCGGCGGCGTGTTCTATTCTTCCGCCTACGGCCTGTATGGCGTCGGTTTCTTCGCGGCGGACAACGACCATGGCGACGGCGGCCTGGGCAATGCATGGCTGTACTTCGACGGGCGCGACGGCAAGCCGGCGGGAGGCGTGGTGCCCGGCACGGGCAGCGCGGGCGACATCTTCCTGCAGGCGCAATTCCCCCTGCATTCGGGCCGCATCCTGGGCCTGCCCGGGCGCATCCTGATTTCCGCCATGGGCCTGGTGGTGGCCATGCTGAGCGCAACGGGCCTGATCATCTGGCTGAGAAAGCGCCGTGCCCGCGCGGCGCAGACCGGCAAGGCGCCGGCGCCGCTGCATGCCAACTTCAGCAAGCAGGTGCAGTAAAACGCCACAAAACGGCGCAACTGGGCGACACTGGCAATCCGACCATCGCCACGAAAGCTGTCCATGCGCCGCCTGTCCTCGTCCTTGCTGACTACCCTCCTCCTGTCCTGCGCCGCCCTGGCGCAGGACAGCGCCCCCGCCGCCATCGCGCAAGTCCTGCAAGCCCAGGACCGCGACAGCCATGGCGACCTGCGCGCCGTCGTCGTGCTGCGCGACGGCGCCATCGTCGCCGAACGCTATTACAACGGCGAGACGGCCGATACCCTGCACGACATCCGCTCGGCCGGCAAGAGCATCACCGCCCTGCTGGCCGGTGCGGCCGTGGCGCGCGGCCAGCTGGCGACGACAAAAACCGTGGGCGACTACTGGCCCGAAGTGGCCGGCAGCCCGGCGGGCAAGGTCGTCCTCGACGACGTGCTGACCATGCGTTCGGGCCTGGCCGCCTTCGATGAAGACGAACAGTCGCCCGGCAATGAAGACAAGCTCGATGCGGCGCCCGACCCCGCCGCCTTCGTGCGCGGCGTGCCGGCCGCAATAAAGCCGGGCAGCGCCTACCGCTACAACTCGCTGGGGGCGTACATCGCCGGCAGGGTGGTGGAAAACGCCAGCGGCGCCGACCTGGAAGACTACGCCGCCAAGGTGCTGTTCGCGCCACTGGGCATCAGGCGCTGGAGCTGGGGCCGCGACGTGGCCAACCATCCGAAGGGACAGGGCAATCTGTCGCTGCGGGCGCGCGACACGGCAAAGATCGGCCAGATGGTGCTCGACGATGGCGTAGTTGGCGGCAAGAGGGTCATCGACGCCGCCTGGCTGCACGCGGCGCTGGCGCCGCGCGTGGCCATCGGCGCCGTCGACCGCTACGCCGACAGCTACGGCTATTTCTGGTACGCGAAGACGCAGGATATCGGGGGACAGCAAATCGCCGTGTATTTCGCCTCGGGCAATGGCGGCAACAAGATCTATGTGATTCCCACGCGCCGCATGGTGGTGAGCGTGGCATCCAGCGCCTACGGCAAGGCGCATGGGCAGCGCCGTTCGGAAGACATCCTGAAAGCCGTCCTGAAAGCCGATGCCACGCAGATGTAAGCGTTTGTAATGACCGTCAACGCAAGCGTCCGGGGCCGCGTTTTATGCTCAGTGACACGGGAATCATCCCGGCACCAACAGACTTACCAGACAAACCACCACTGAGGACTGCACCATGAAAAACGTAATCGCTACCCTGATCGCCGGCCTGTTCGCAACCGCTGCCTTTGCCCAGACGCCTGCAGCTCCTGCAGCCACCCCGGCAGCCTCGGTTCCCGCCAAAGTGGAAGCGGCCCACACCAAGGCCGTCGTAAAAGCCGATGCCAAGGAAGCGCAAACGGTCGTCAAAGCGGACGCGAAAGAAGCGAAAGCCGTCGTCGCCGCCAAGACGGACGTCGCCAGCGCCAAAGCGGAAGCGGCCACCACCAAGGCCAAAGCCCACCACAAAGCCAAGAAAACCAAGGCCAAGGCTGACGAAAAGCTGGCATCGGCCACCGCTGAAGCGGCTCCAGCGAAGTAATTTCTTCCCACTGCATTCACCCGAAAAAACACCAAGGATCTCATCATGAAAAAAGTTATCGCCACCCTGATCGCCAGCCTGTTCGCCACCGCCGCTTTCGCCCAGACGCCAGCCGTCGCGCCAGTCGCTCCAGTGGCACCGATTCCTGTCGTCGCCCCTGTCGTCAAGGCCGAAGCCCCGGCAGCAGCCGTCAAGCCGGCCGCGCACAAGAAAGCCAAGCATCACAAGGCGAAGAAAGCGGCACCAGCAACGCCAGCAACTCCGGCCGCACCAGCAGCTTCCGCACCAGCAGCAGCGCCAGCCAAGTAATCGCGGCCGCGCAAGCCAAAAAGACAGGGTTTTCCCTGTCTTTTTTTTCGTCCGCTTATTGTGGCATCAGCACCGTGTCGATGACATTGATCACGCCATTCGACTGGTACACGTCATAGGTGCCGATGTTGGCGCTGTTGCCGCCTTCATCCATCACCACGATGTTGTGCATGCCGTTCATGGCGAACATCAGCTTGCCACCGCTCGCCGTGGGCAAGCTGGCTTTACCGTCATGCATCTTGATTTCCCTGGCCAGCGCCTTGAAGTCGTATTTGCCGGGCACCACGTGGTAGGTGAGGATTTTCGTCAGGGTCGCCTTGTTTCCGGCTTGACCAGGGTGTCGACCAGGCCAGCCGCCTTCACGGCGGCGACCAGGGTCGTGTGGTCGGCCGAATTGACGGCGTTGTCGACGATGTCCCTGGACGGATACATGCTCTGGCCACCGACCATGGTCGCCATGTCGGCGGCAAAGGGGGCGCTGGCGGCCAGCATGGACGTAATGAACAGGGTATTGTCGGCTTACGCGCTGCGCGCTAAGCCGACCTACAGCGCTGAGCCGACCTGCGCCAACCATAAAAAAACGGCGCCGTGCAATGCACGACGCCGTTCTTGACTGGCTTATCGCCGGGATACTAGTTGGCCGCGACTTGCGGCTCCGTCTCGCCCCAGCCGCCGCCCAGGGCGCGGATCAGCGCCACCGTGGTGACGGCGCGGTTGCCGCGCAGCTGCACGGCATTGCGCTCGATGGCCGCCAGGTTGCGCTGCGCGTCGAGCAGATCAAGGTAGCTGGAACGGCCCGCGTCGTACAGCTTTTGCGCCAGGTCGGCCGAGCGGCGCGCCGAGACGACGGCTTCGTCGATCTGCTGCGTCTGGCCCGACAGGATGCGCAGGCCGGCCAGGTTGTCTTCCACCTCGGCGAAGGCCACCAGCACGCTCTGGCGATACGTCGCCACCGATTCTTCCAGCTGCGCTTCGCTGCGGCTCACGGCCGCCTTGTTGCGGCCACCGTCGATGATGGGCATCGACATCAGGGCGCCCAGCAGCCAGGAGCGGCTGCTCCACTTGAAGATGTCCGAGAAGGTATCGGACGCGCCGCCGCCGGAAGCGTTCAGGCTCAAGGCGGGGAACATGGCCGACTTGGCCACGCCGATGCGCGCATTCGACGCTTCCATGGTGCGCTGCGCCGACGCGATGTCGGGACGGCGTTCCAGCAGGGACGACGGCATGCCGGCCGGGATCACGGGCAGGAAGCCGCTGTCCTGCAGGGGGTTGACGCCGGCCGTGAAGCTGGCGGCAGGTTTGCCCAGCAGGACGGCCAGCGCATGCTCGCTGGTGGCGCGCTGGCGCTGCAGGCCGATGGCTTCGGCGCGCACGGTCGACAGCTCCGTGCGGGCACGGGACAGGTCAAATTCGCCGATGTCGCCCAGGTCGTAACGGCGCTGGTTCACATGCACGCTCTCCTCGCGCAGGCGCACCGTCTGTTCCAGGGTCGCCAGTTCGGCGTCCGTGGCGCGCAGCTGGAAGTAGGTTTGCGCCACGTCGGCCTGCAAGGACAGCAGCACCGAGCGGTAAGTCGCTTCCACGGCCAGCGCATCGCTGCGCGAGGCGCTGACGTTCGATGCCACCCTGCCGAACAGATCGACTTCGTAGCTGGCCGTCAGGTTGGCCTGGTAGACGTTGGTCGCCGCCACCGGCGCGCCGTTCGGCAAGCCGAGCGACACGGCGGAAGCGCGGTTGCGCTGGCCGCCCACGTTCACGCCCACTTGCGGAATGCGGTCCGCTTCGGCGATGCCGGCAATCGCCCTCGCCTGCTTGACGCGGGCGGCGGCGACCGCCAGGTTGGCGTTCGCCTGCGTGGCCTCGTTGATCAGGCCAGTCAAAGCCGGATCATTGAACGCCAGCCACCACTCGCCGCGCGCCTGGCGCTCGGCCGGCACGCCCTGCTTCCAGCGCGTGCCGTCGGCTGCCGTCTGCACGGCAGGCAAGGTTTGTGCTTCCTTGAACGCCGCCGGCGTCTCGATCTGCGGCTGCTTGAACTCGGGCGCCGCGCAGGCGGCCAGCAGGACTGCGGCGGCCATGGCGCTCAAGACGGGCGCCGCGCGCCGGATGATTGCATTGGTTTTCAATATATATCTCCTTCCAGGTCCAGCGCTGGCGCGGCGACAGGCTTGGCGGCAGCGGCGGCTGGTTTTTTCTCAAAACGCTGCGCCAGGGTGCGCAGCAGTACGTAGAACACGGGCGTCAGGAACAGGCCGAAGAAGGTCACGCCCAGCATGCCGGCGAATACCGCCACGCCCATCGCATGGCGCATTTCCGAACCGGCGCCGTGCGAGAACACCAGGGGCACCACGCCCATGATGAAGGCGATCGACGTCATCAGGATCGGACGCAGACGCAGACGGCACGCTTCCAGCGCCGCTTGCACGACGGTGCGGCCATGCTCTTCCAGTTCGCGGGCAAATTCCACGATCAGGATGGCATTTTTTGATGCCAGCCCCACCAGCACGAACAGCGCGATCTGGGTGAACACGTTGTTGTCGCCGCCGGTCAATTTGACGCCCAACAGCGCGCAGAGGATCGACATCGGCACGATCAGGATCACGGCCAGCGGCAGGGTCCAGCTTTCATACTGGGCAGCGAGCACCAGGAACACCAGCAGCACGCACAGCGGGAAGACATAGATCATCGTATTGCCGGACAAGATGTCCTGGTAGGTCAGCTCCGTCCACTCATACGAAATCCCCTGCGGCAGCACTTCCTTGGCGATGCGCTCCAGCGCGACTTGCGCCTGGCCGCTCGATACGCCAGGGGCTGCGCCGCCGTTGAAATCGGCTGCGGCATAGGCGTTGTAGCGCTGCACGCGGTCAGGACCATAGCTGTCCTTGACGCGCATCAGCGACGACAGCGGGATCATCTCGCCCTTGTCATTGCGTACCTTCAGCTGCGCGATGTCCTGCGCATGCGAACGGAATGCCGCATCGGCCTGCACGCGCACCTGGTAGGTGCGGCCAAACTGGTTGAAGTCATTCACGTACAGCGAACCGAGGTTGATCTGCAAGGTCTGGTAAATCGTTTGCAGCTGCACGCCCATCTGCTTGGCTTTCACGCGGTCGACGTCGGCGAACAGCTGCGGCACGTTGATCTGGTAACCCGAGAACACGCCCGCCAGTTCCGGCGTCTGGTACGCTTTCGCGGCCAGTGCCTGGGTGGCGTTGTACAGCGCGTCGTAACCGAGGTTGCCGCGGTCTTCGATCATCATCTTGAAGCCGCCGATGGTACCGAGGCCGTTGACGGGCGGTGGCGGGAAGACCATGATGAAGGCGTCCTGGATACCGCCCAGGCGCTTGTTGATCTCGGCCGCGATGGCGCCGCCGGACAGCTCCTTGGTCGTACGCTCGTCGAACGGCTTCAGGGTGGCGAAGACGATGCCGGCGTTTGGCGCGTTGGTAAAGTCGTTGATCGACAGGCCGGGGAAGGCGATGGTCGATTCGACGCCCGGCACCGACTTGATGACGTCGGACATGCGGCGCACGACATCTTCCGTGCGGTCCAGCGAGGCGGCGTCAGGCAATTGCGCAAAGCCCACCAGGTATTGCTTGTCCTGCGCTGGCACGAAGCCGGCAGGCACAGACTTGAAGGTGAAGATGGCGGCAACGACCAGCAGCGCATACACGCCCAGCGAGGCGCTCTTGCGGCCCAACACGCCCTTCACGCCCGCTTCGTAGCGGTGCGAGGCGCGGCCGAAGAAGCGGTTGAACCAGGCGAAGAAGCGGCCGAAGACCATGTCCATGCCGCGCGTCAGCGCGTCTTTCGGCGCATCGTGCGGTTTCAGCAAAGCGGCCGACAGGGCCGGCGCCAGGGTCAGCGAGCTGAAAGCGGAGATCACGGTCGAAATGGCGATCGTCAGCGCGAACTGGCGGTAGAACTCGCCCGACAGGCCGGGCACGAAGGCGATCGGCACGAACACGGCGCACAGCACCAGGGCGATGGCGACGATGGGACCGCTGACCTCTTTCATGGCCTGGATGGTGGCGTCGCGCGGCGAGAGGCCTTCCTCGATGTTGCGCTCGACGTTTTCCACCACGACGATGGCGTCATCGACGACGATACCGATGGCCAGCACGAGGCCGAACAGCGACAGGGTGTTGATCGAGAAGCCAAAGCCCAGCATCACGGCAAAGGTGCCGACGATCGAGACGGGAACGGCCAGCAGCGGGATGATCGATGCGCGCCAGGTTTGCAGGAAGATGATCACCACCAGCACCACCAGGGCGATGGCTTCCAGCAGTGTGTGGATTACGGCTTCGATGGACGAACGCACGAACTGCGTGGGGTCGTACTCGATGCGGTATTCCACGCCTTGCGGGAAGTCTTTTTTCAGTTCGTCCATCTTGGCGCGCACGTCGGAAGACAATTGCAGCGCGTTGGCGTTCGGCGCTTCGAAAATACCCATGCCGACGGCAGGATTGTTGTTCAGCAGCGAACGCAGCGAGTAGCTGTTTGCGCCCATTTCCACGCGCGCCACGTCCTTCAGGTGCGTCACGGCGCCGTCGGCATTGGTGCGCACGATGATGGCGCCGAATTCCTCGGGCGTCTGCAGACGACCCTGCGTGTTGACGGTCAACTGGAAGTCCGAGTTCTTCGCTGGCGAGGCGCCGATCACGCCGGCAGCCACCTGCACGTTCTGCTCGCGGATCGCGTCGACGACGTCATTGGCCGTCATGCCGCGCGCCGCTACCTTTTGCGGGTCGAGCCAGATGCGCATCGCATAGTCGCCGGCGCCGAAGATCTGGATGTCGCCCATGCCGGGCAAACGGGCCAATTGGTCCTTGACGTTCAGCACCGCGTAGTTACGCAGGTACATATCGTCATAGCGCTTGTTGGGCGACACCAGATGCACGACCATGGTCAGATTCGGCGACGATTTCACCGTCGTCACGCCGATCTGGCGCACTTCCTCGGGCAGGCGCGGCAAGGCGCGCTGCACGCGGTTCTGCACCTGCGTCTCGGCCTGCTCGACGTTGGTGCCGATCTTGAAGGTCACGGTCAGCATCATCGCGCCGTCGGACGTGTTTTGCGAGGACATGTAGAGCATGTTCTCGACGCCGTTGATCTGCTCTTCGAGCGGCGCGGCCACGGTTTCGGCGATCACTTTCGGGTTGGCGCCCGGGTATTGCGCGCGCACCACCACCGAAGGCGGCACGACGTCGGGATATTCGGAGATGGGCAGGCCGAATATCGACAGCAGCCCGGCCACGAATATGACGATCGACAGCACCGCCGCGAAAATCGGCTTGTCGATGAAAAAGCGGGAAAAATTCATGTTTATTCCTTGGAAGTCGATGCTGCTTTCGCGGCGATCTTGGCGTCTTTTGCTTCAGGTTTTGCGGGAGCGACGGGCGCGGTCGGGTCGAAATCCATCGCCACCATCTGCGGCGTCACGGGCGCGCCGGGGCGCACGCGCTGCAAGCCGTTGACGACGATTTTTTCGCCCGCTTTCAAGCCTTCTCGCACCACGCGCAAGCCGTCCGAGGTCGGGCCCAGCTTGACGGCGCGGTATTCGGCCTTGTTGTCGGCGCCCACCACGTAGACGTATTTGCGGCTTTGATCCGTGCCGACGGCGCGGTCGGAGATCAACAGCGCCGTGCTTTGCGCGTGCGGGCCGTTGCCGCCGTCGAGCTGGATGCGCGCGAACAGGCCCGGCACCAGCTGGCGCTCGGCGTTGGCGAAGGTGGCGCGCATGCGCACGCTGCCCGTGGCCGGGTCGAGCTGGTTGTCGACGAATTCCAGCTTGCCTTCGTGCGGGAAGCCCGTTTCATTGGCCAGGCCCACCTTGACGGTGACGGGCGTGCCCTTTTGCGCCGTGCCGGCCACGCGCAGGTAGGTATCTTCATCGCCATCGAAGCTGGCGTAGATGCGGTCCGTCGACACCACCGACGTCAAAATGGCGGAAGCGTCGATCAGGTTGCCGACGGTGATTTCCGCCTTGCTGACGCGGCCGCTGATCGGCGCCTGCACCTGCGTGTACGACAGGTTCAGCCTGGCCGCTTCATACGCGGCTTGCGCCGAGCGGACATTCGCGTCCAGCTCTTTCAGGCCCGAGGCCTTTTCATCGAATTCGCGCTGGGCGATGGCTTTTTCGGCCAGCAGCTTTTCAGCGCGCGACAGTTCCAGCTTGGCCAGTTCCGCCTTGGCGCGGGCCGAGGCGGCCGTGCCTTCGGCGCGCGACACTTCAGCCTGAAATGGACGCGGATCGATGACGAACAGCACATCGCCCTTCTTCACTTCGCTGCCCGGCTTGAAGTTGACGGCCGTGATGAAGCCGCCGACGCGCGAGCGGATTTCCACGCGCTCGATCGCTTCCAGGCGGCCCGAGAATTCCTGCGTTTCCGTGATCTGTTTTTCAACGACGGCGGCGGCCGAGATGGGCGGGCCGCCGGCCGCTGGCGCGTCGGGCACCTTGCTATTGGCCGAATCGCAGCCGGCCAGGCTCACGGCCACCAGTCCCGCCAGCGCGAGCGAGGCCGCCAGGGGCTTGATGAGTGTACCTAAGGTGGAAAATTGTTGAACGTTTTTCATTTTATTTCCCTGTTTTATGAAAATTTCTAATGATATGGGCGGCAGAAAGCAACCCAGCTGAAAAAGTGAATGGTGGTGCCATGGCGCCCGACGGCGCTCGATCAAAGGTAAACAGGCCGCCAGCTGCTTGAAAGCGGACGGGGACGACGAAGCTGGCTGTGCGAACGCACAACGCAGACAGGAAGGGAACTACACTGCGTAGTGTAGCAACCGAAACTCAAAAAGTAAACTGATTAGTGTAATTTTTTTGCAGTGCCGCAGATGGCGGCTTTATGACTCGGGCTCCTGCCCCAGTCCGGCGACGAAACTGCTAATTTCGCTCAATACCTGCACCTTGCAGGCGCATTCATTACGGGCGGTCGCGTCTTGCAGCGGCGCGGCGGCCATGCGCCGCACGGTGGTCTTGATGCCGCAGGCGATCAATTTACTGCCGTATTGTTCAGCCTCGTCGCGCAATGGGTCATCTTCGCTGGACAAGATCAAGGCTGGCGGCAGGTTCTTCAGGCGGCTCGACTGCAATGGCGACGCGTACGGATGGGTACGGTCAGCGGCATTCGGCAGGTAGCCGCGGTAGGCGGCGGCGCACTGGTCGGCCACTTCGGCCAGGTCCGGACAGGTCGGCAAGGAGCGCATCGAGCAGGTCGACAGGCCGGGGTCGAGCATGGGCATGATCAGCACCTGGCCCGCGAGGGGCGGCCCGCCCCGGTCGCGCGACATCATGGCGCACACGGCGGCCAGGTTGGCGCCCGCTTCGATGCCCGACACCACCATCTGCTTGCCCGTCCAGCCCAGCTTGGACTTGTTCTTTTTCGCCCACAGCAGCACGGCATGCGCGTCTTCCACGGCGGCGGGGAATGGCCGCACCTTCGCCAGCGTGTAGTTCGCGGCCAGCACCACGTGGTCGGGATTGCTCAGCACGAGGCAGCGCAGGAAGTCGTCCGCGTCGTCCAGGTCGCCGGCCACAAAGCCGCCGCCATGGAAGAAGACCATCAGGTTCGGCTGCTTGGCACCCGGCACGCCGGCCGTGTAGACGCGCGCGCCGAGCGCATCCTGCGCGCCCTGCACTTGGATGTCGCGTATCTTCAGCGCCTGGCCAGGTGCCAGTTCGGCCGTGGTGTCGGCAATGCTCATTGCGCCACCACCGGCTGCACCGCCACATCGCGTACCGCGTCGTTCAGGCACAACAGGGCGACGCCGCCCACTTCATGGGTCAGGGCGCTATAAGCGCTGGCTTCGCTTTGCGCCGCCAGCGAGTAGGCATCCGTCGATACCATCGCGGCCAGAGCAAGCAGGCTCGCCGCCAAGGCGAATACTGCAAAGTTTCCATTCCGATGACCCATGATGTTTCTCCTGTTGTACTTCCTGCGGCATCACATTTATGCTGCAGTACAACAACTATAGACTTGATCTACAATCTGATAAAGAGTGCAATGCCGAATTGATTGTTCAGGATTCTGAATAATCACGCAGAAAGTGATAGGAAATCAAGTGAACAAGCTGCAAGCCATGGAAGTTTTCATCCAAGTCGTCGATGCGGGCGGTTTTACGCGCGCGGCGGAAAACATGCAGTTGCCCAAAGCCACCGTGTCGACCCTGATCCAGTCGCTGGAAGCGAGCCTGTCGGTCAAGTTGCTCAACCGCACCACGCGCCACGTCAGCATCACCTCCGACGGCGCCGCGTATTACGAACGCTGCGTGCGCATCCTGTCGGACGTGCGCGAAGCCGAGGAATCGCTGTCGCGCACGCGCTTGAGCCCCAGCGGACGGCTGCGCGTGGATGCGCCCACGGCCCTGGCCAGCGAACTGATCATCCCCGCCCTGCCCGACTTCTTCGCCCGCTACCCCGATATCTCGCTGGAACTCGGCTGCAGCGACCGCCCCGTCGACCTGATCGAGGAAGGCGTCGACTGCGCCGTGCGCGGCGGCGAACTGGGCGATTTGAACCTGATCGCGCGCCGGGTCGGCGTGCTGCATTTCATCACCTGTGCCGCGCCCGGCTACCTGGCGCGCTATGGCACGCCGCTGCACCCGAACGATCTGGCGCAGCACCGGGGCGTGAATTTTTTCTCCGCCAAGACGGGCAAGACCTTTGACTGGGATTTCACGCGTGCCGGCGAACGCATCCAGATGTCCATGCCCAGCCATATCGCCCTGAACGACTCGAACGCCTACGCGGCGGCCGGCCTGGCGGGCCTGGGCATCGTGCAAATGACGCATTTCATGCTTGCGCCCCTGATGGAACAGGGCAAAATGGTGGAATTGCTGGGCGATTGGGAATCCGACCCGCTGCCCATCCACGTGATCTATCCGCCCAACCGCCACCTGTCCGCCAAGGTGCGCGTATTCGTCGAATGGGTCGCCGACATGTTTACCAACCACCCGGCCACGCAGCTGAAGGGCAAGAGCACCCTTCCCGCGCGTGCCGCCCTGACCGAGGCCCAGCCATGACCGCAGCAAGCACACCGCCGCACCCGCACCGCATCGTCTTTCTCGACCGCGACAGCCTGATCGCCACCGTGCGCCCGCCCGCCTTTGCCCACAGCTGGGAAGAATATCCGCATACCAAGGGCAGCGAGCAGACGGTAGCCCGCCTGCAAGGCGCCAGCATCGCCATCACCAATAAAGTGCCGCTGCGCGCGGCAGAACTGGCGCAGCTGCCCGACCTGAAAATGATCGCCGTGGCCGCCACGGGCACGGATATCCTCGACCTGGCCGCCTGCCGCGCGCGGGGCATTATCGTCGCGAATATCCGCGACTATGCGCGCGCCACCGTGCCCGAGCACACCTTGGCCCTGATGCTGGCCCTGCGCCGCCAGCTCATCGCCTACCGCGCGGACGTGGAAGCGGGCCTGTGGCAGAAGTCCGACCGCTTCTGCCTGTTCGGCCACCCGATCCGCGACCTGGCCGGCAGCCGCCTGGGTTTGCTCGGCTACGGCGCGCTGGGCAAGTCCGTGGCCCAGCTGGGACGCGCCTTCGGCATGCAGGTGATCGTCCACAACCGTTCCCCGATCGAGGAAGACGGCGTAAAGGAAGTGAGCTTCGACGAACTGCTGGCCAGCTCCGACGTGCTGAGCATGCATCTGCCGCTGACGGACAAGACGCGCAACATCATCGGAGAGCAAGAGCTGGCGCGCATGCAGCCCACGTCGCTGCTGATCAACACGGCGCGGGGCGGCCTCGTCGATGAAGCGGCGCTGGCCGACGCATTGACCCGTGGCGTGATCGCCGGCGCCGGCTTCGACGTGCTGTCGAAGGAACCGCCGTCGCCCGACAACCCGCTGTTGAACTTGCGCCTACCCAACTTCATCCTCACCCCGCACACGGCCTGGGCCAGCGGCGAGGCCATGCAAAAGCTGGCCGACATTCTGATCGGCAATATCGAAGCGTTCGAGCGCGGCGCTCCCGTGAACGTGGTGGCATGAACGTCTTGCACGAACTCGATGAACTGCTGGGGCTGGACGGCGACGAATACGACCGCCTCGACCTGTTTCAGGAGGCGGACGAACTGATCGGGCAACTGCGGACGGCCGACGTGCCCGCGCTGCTGGCGCTGTGGCAAGCGCGCAACCTGTGCTGGCAGCAGCGTTTCACGCAAGCGAGTACCAACATCGACGGTGCCGTGCTGCGCGCGCTGCTGGCCGGTTTGCTGCAGATCAGGGAGACGACGCACGGCGTGTTCGAACTGATGTCGCGACTGCCGCCCGTGGCCGACCATTCCCCGCTCAGCGAGGCACTGCTCGATTACGCCGAGCGAGCCTGGCATGCGGACCAGGGGCGGCACCGGCAAATCCAGATCAGTTGCTGGAGCTGCGGGCTGTCGGGCCGGCTGCTGAAGCGGCTGGGGCTGTCTGCCTGGAAGGAAGCGGGGCTGTAGGCCTTACGGCGCGGCGGGACGCTCAAAACTGAAACCCGGCGCATACGCATGATAGCCATCGAAATCGCCCTTGCCGATGGCCGCGCCGCCGCTGCGGGCAATCGCATACGCCATGCTGAAGTGAAAGTAGAAATTCGGCAAGATGTACAAATTCAAATACTCGCCGGCCGGCAGCGCGATGTCGGCAAAGCCGGCGCGGTCGCGGCAGATGCGCTCAAGCGGCCCGTCGAAGCGCTCCACGGGAATCGCCTTGAGATAACGCATGGTCTGCGCGATCTGTTCCTGCAGGCTGGCGGCGCCGCTGAAATCGGCCACCTCCAGCCCCGCCAGCGGGCAGCAGCCGCGCAGCGAAAAGCTTACGGCCGCGCGCACTTGCTGGGCGAACGGCAGCATGTCCGGGTGCAGCCGCGCGGCCAGGATCTGCGGCTGGGCCTCGAGCTTGTCCAGCATGGCCGACAACTGACCCAGCGAGCGGCAAAAGATGGCGACGGGGTGGCTGTTCATCATTTCCTTGTGCA
Source organism: Janthinobacterium sp. GW823-FHT03B06 (assembly GCF_058796955.1). Taxonomy (NCBI): domain Bacteria; kingdom Pseudomonadati; phylum Pseudomonadota; class Betaproteobacteria; order Burkholderiales; family Oxalobacteraceae; genus Janthinobacterium; species Janthinobacterium sp. GW823-FHT03B06. The sequence goes on along the minus strand of NZ_JBXAJE010000001.1, from coordinate 13,433 downwards.
AGATTCAAGATGACAAGAGTGTGCCACAGGCACCCGCGTCCCCGCAGCGTTATCGCCGGTGCTTGCTGAAAAATTCCCACATCACCTCATTCGCATCGACGGCGCGCGTGGTCTTGCCGATGGGCAGGCCAACATTGAAAGCGTCGGCACCGGGCCACGTGTGGCCACCGTCCTTGACGGCAAGCAAGGCCACCTTGGCGCCGCCCGCACCCTGCTCCAGCCAACTCACTTGCGTGGCGTCGCCCGCAGGCCCGGGAATCAGGCGCGGCTGCGGCGTGGCGCCGTCGATGCCGTTGTGCCTGCGCCAGTAATCGTACGTGCCTTCGGCCGACAGGTAGCCGGCGGCCTTGCCCTCAAACAGCACGACCTTGTCGGCCATGCCCTGTATCAGCAGCATGCCGACCTTGTCCTTCTGCTTGTGATGCTGCAGCACGGGTTCCGGCATGGGAGCGCCCACCGAGGCGACGGCGGCGAAATGCTGAGGCAGTTCCGCCGCCAGGCGCAGGGCAAAGAAACCGCCGCGCGACAGGCCCGTCGCATACACGCGCTTGTCATCGATGCGGTAATCCTGCTTGAGCTTGCTCAATATCGCTTGCGTAAAACCGACGTCATCGGTGCCGGCCAGGTAATCCATGCCGAAGCCCACGTTCCAGTCCTGCTTGATGCCTTGCGGATAGACGACGATGAACCGGTACCGCTCGGCCGCCTTGTTCATTTGCGTGTACAGCATCTGTTCCGCCATGCTCATGCCGCCGCCATGGAAATTGAAGACGACGGGAAAGGTCTGCTGGGGCTGGCTTTGATACGCCTCCGGCGTATAGACGATGTAGCGGCGCTTTTCCTCCTTGTGGACGAGGCTGCTCACTTGCGCCAGTGCGGGGAGGCTGGTGCACGCCAGCACCAGCAGGCTGATAAGAAACTTCATGCGGTTTTCTCCATTCATCAAGAGCTTGCAGCTTACGCAGGCGCCGGTGAAATCGCGGTGAAATCTCCCTGCTTTTTATCGTATCTGGAGGGGAATGATGTCGACGCGATAGTGCGCCTCGCCCGGATGGAAACGGATATCCCAGCGCATGGCTTGCGCCACGCGCCCCAGCAAACTTTGTCCGTGCGCAAATCCCTGGACGCGCCGCAGCTGCCCCGCCGGCACGGTATTGCCGATGCTCAGACGGCCTTGCGCAAACGCAATGTTGATGCGGCAAGCGGGGCCGCCATGGAACAGGGCATTTGCCAGGCAATTATTGATGAGCAACATCGTCAACTGCGGATTGCCGACGACCTCCAGGCGCTCGGGCAAGTCCAGGGTCAGCAGACTGGCGTCCCACGGATGTTCGTCGAGCAGGCGCAGCAGGCATTGCTCGATGCAGGCGCGCAGCTCCATCACGTCGCCGGGCAGTTGCTCGGCCCGCGCCAGCGCGAACAGCACCTCGATGGTGGCGCGCATGTCGTCGACACCCTGGTGCAGCTGCGCCTGCCCGTCTGCCGTCAAAGGCTGCGCGCCGGCCAGCGCCAAGCCGTTGTGCATCAAGGTCAGCGGCGTGCGCAGTTCGTGGCTGACGTCGCGCGCGAATGCCTGTTCGCGCCGCAACACCGTTTGCAGTTCGGCAAACGCGGTTTCCAGGCGGCGCGCCAGGAAACCGATCTCGTCGGGACGATCGCGCTCGCTGAAATGGACGGCGCCGCCGGGCGCCAGCTGGCGCGCTTCCCGGGCCAGGCGCTGCAGGGGCAGCACGAGGCGCCGCGCCAGCCAGTATGCCAGCAGCAAGGCCAGGGCGATCAGCGCCAGCGCCACGCCAGCGACGACACCGCCCACCTCCCGCACCAGGCGCTGCACTACCAGCACGGGCGCCACGTCGGCCAGCAGATACGCGCGCTGCGGCTGGCCGGCGGCAACGAGGTCCAGCGCCAGCACGTGATAATGCTGGCCCGTCGTCGTGAACACTTCCCCGTGCGGGGCAGACGGCGGCACGTGTGCGCGCACCGCTTGAGGCAAGTCAAGGTAGCGGCCATAAACCGTGATGAGGTCGCTGCCAGACGGCGTAAGCTCACCGTGCTGGCGCAAGCGCTGGCTGACCACCGCCGCTTCGCGCTCGAGCAGGCGCTGCACCAGCATGTCTTCCGTCACGTAGGCGATCACCAGCGCCAGGCCCGTGTAGCACAGGCACAGCAGGACGGTGAAGCCGGCCAGGGCCGCAAACAGGCGCTGCCGGATCGACCTAACCATCGCCGGCCGCCGCATCGAAGGCCAGGCGGTAGCCCAGTTGCGGGATGGTCACGAGTACACCCGCCGCGCCAAGCAACTCCAGTTGCTTGCGCAACGCGTAGATATGCGATTTGAGCGCGTCGCTGTCGGGCGGCTGGCTGCCCCACAGGGCTTGCAGCAAGGCCGAGCGCGATACGGCATGCGGATGTTCTCGGCACAGCAGCAGCAAAATTTTAAAAACCGTCTGCGTCAGCGGCAGCGGTACGTCGCCGACCAAGGCGCGCCCTGCGCGCGTCTGCAAGGTGAAGGGCCCCACGCGCATTTCCTGGTGCACGTGCAGCTGCTGCCGTCGCGCCAGCGCTTCGCAGCGCAAGGCCACTTCGCGCAAGTCGAAGGGCTTGGTCAGATAGTCGTCGGCGCCGTCGCGAAAGCCGCGTGCCTTGTCTTCATAAGAGTCGCGCGCCGTCAGCATCAGAATCGGCACATTGCTGGGCGCGGCCGCCTTGATGGCGCGGCACACCTGCAAGCCATCGATATCGGGCAGGTTCAGGTCCAGCAGCACCACGTCATAAGTGTTGCGCGTGGCCAGCGCGACACCGAGCGCGCCCGTGCCCGCATGGTCCGTCTGCCAGCCCAGGCCGTCGAGGAAGTCGACCACCTGGCGCGCGATGGCCAGGTGGTCTTCCACCAGCAGGATGCTCAAGGGCGCTTTGCTCATGGAATACCGGCAAGGCGCGCATACAGCCAGAAGTTGCCCGATCTTCCGCGGATTTGCCGGTAGCAGCGCAAATAGCCTTCCCGCTCGAAAGCGCAGCGTTCGAGCACGCGCAGCGAACGCTCGTTGCTTTCCAGCACGGTCGCCTGGATGCGCAGCAAGCCCAGGCGTTGAAAACCCCAGCCCAGCATGGACTGGACAATGGACGTGGCCACGCCCTGCCCCCACACGGCGGGCGCCAGGTCGTAGGCGATTTCGGCCGTGCGGTGCTGCGGAGAAATCGCATTCAAGCCGATGGTGCCCACCAGTTGGCCGCCGTCGCGCAGCACGACGGCCAGGCGCATGGGCGAAGCCGGCTGGGCCGACGCGTAATCATCGAAATTGGCTTGCAAATCGTCGATGCCGCGCACGTCCCAGCTCGTGTGCTCGACGACGACAGGGTCGGCCAGGTAGGCATACCAGGCGGGCGCGTCGCTGCGTTCCAGTGGGCGCAAGGTCACGAGGGGATGGGTGGAACAGGGCAAATCAGCCGGTTTCATCGTTTACTCATGGAATAGTCAATCGACGGGGCAATCGGCGGCCAGCCAGGCGGCGAAATCATCGGCGGCCCGCTCGAAATCGCCGCGCTGCATCGAGCCATGGTCCACCAGGTACACGGCGCGGTCAACGCCATCGAGCGCCAGCATGACGGCGCGCCCGCCGCTGTCGTCGCCGATGGTCATGTAGCCGGGGCAAAATTGCTGCGTCTCATACGTTTCATTGCGTTCCCGTAAGCTGTCCACGCCGTACAGCAATACCTGTTCGCCGCGTATGCTCTCTTGCCCATGCTGCAGAAAACGCAGGTAATACGCCGGCAAGGGGGCACCCAGCCAGCGTTCAAGCGCGTCGATCGCTTGCCCGCTCACGCGGCATCCTTGCGCCGCGCTTCCCACTCGCGCCGCAGCAAGCCGTACAGTGCCGAATCGCTGACATGGCCGCCGACGATCCAGCGCTCCGGCAAAAAGCCTTCCCTGTTAAAACCCTGGCGCTCGAGGGCACTGGCCGAACCGGCGTTGAGCGGGTCGATATCGGCTTCCAGGCGGTTCAGGTCGCGCTCGACAAACGCGTACTCGATCAGCGCCGACAGCGCTTCGTGCATATAGCCACGGCCCCAGTGCGGACGCGCCAGCGCGTAGCCGATCTCGGCGCGGCGGTTCTGGCGGTGCACGGAAAACAGCGTGCAGCTGCCCACATATTCGCCCGTCTGCTGCAGTTCGATGGCGAAGCGGAAGAACTCTTCGTTCTCGAAGGCGGCGCTGTCCTCGGCGATCTGGCGCGCGGCGCGGCCGGCATCGTCCCAGGGCGGCTCGCTGAAATAGCGCATCACGTCGGGATCGGCATGCATGGCGAACAGGGCCGCCTCATCGGATGGCTGCGGCTTGCGCAGGATCAGGCGTTCGGTGGTGATGGTCTTGCTGTAAGTCATGGCGCTCCAGTCTGGCGGCAAACGGACGAATGCTTATTATTCCATGCAACTATAACGAAGTGGCAATTTTGTGACGGTGCTTTTAATGTAATATGGCAATATTTCGACCATATCATTGATGCAACTTCATGATCCGCTCATGCACGCAGTAAAACACGCAGCCAACACCGAAGCCGACCATGTCCATCCCTAAAATCCACCTCACCATGCCGCTTGCCCTGGGCGCACTGTCCGTCTGGCTGGGCTTGAGCATGGGCGGCCGCTGGCTGGAATCGGCCGGCTACGCCTTGCCGGGCGCCGCCGTCACCGGCCGTATCGGCCTGTCGTGGGCGCTGGCCGCCGTGTTCGCACTGGCGCTGCTGCTGGCATCCAGCCGGCCCCGCGAAGCGGGCCTGTGCGCGCCGCAGCCGTGGAAAACGGTGTGGCTCGCCTCGCCGCCCCTGCTGTATGCGCTGCTGATGCTGTTGCTGGCCTGGGCCGGCGGCTGGCCGCAACCGCGCGTGCTGCTGATCGTCGCCTGCAATGCGGCGCTGGTGGCCGTCTCGGAAGAGCTGATGTTCCGCGCCATCTTGCTGCAAGGAATGCTGGACCGCTACGCCGTCTGGCCCGCCGTCCTGATGTCCTCGGCGCTGTTCGGCCTGGCCCATACGGCCAACGGCCTGGCCACGGGCGACGTCAGCGGCGCCCTGTGGCAAGCCGTGGCCGCCACCCTGCAAGGCGTCGGCTATGCGGCCATCCGCCTGCGCACCCGCTCCATCTGGCCCATGGTGCTCGTGCATGGACTGTGGGATTACGCGCTGGTGACGGCCACCTTGCCGCACCCGGCCGAGGATGGCGCATCGATCCTGCCGTATATCGCCCTGCTGGCCGTGCTGCCCCTGTGCCTGTACGGCGTCTACCTGCTGCGCCCCAGCCAGCGGGCCGCCATATCTCAACTGCAACGATAAGGACTGTGCATGGCGTTTTTTTCACGTGATTACGAGGTATTCCTGCTGCTGGCCGCGCCCGATGCCATACCGCTATGGGATGCGGCGCAATGGACGCCGTTTGCCGCCAGCCTCGACGGCCTGATGGCGCAGGCGCGGGGCAAGGCCGGCGTGCGCAGCCATCAGTACAATCCCAAGGGCAAGCCGATTCCCTTTGGCCGCCTGGGCTGGGACGCCAAATCGCACGCGAAGTGGACGCACACGCCGGCCACGACGCAAGCGCGCTTCATGAGCCTGGAAGCATGGGCGCCCACCTGGACCGTCTGCGAAAAGGACGACCAGGCGCCCGATGTGTTCCTGGCCCTGGCCAATGAATCGCTGCTGGGACTGGCAGGCAAGCCCTTGCAGTTCACCCAGCGCCTGGTGTGCGCCATCGCCACGGACATGGGCCCGGAAGCGGCCGCCACCTTGCGGCAAGCGCTGGCACAACTGGCCGCGCAGCAAGGTGCCGTCGTCTTCGCCCATACGCACCGTCAGTGGGGACGCGCCTCGCCGTATGGCGGTTTCACGGGTGCCATCCAGGACATGCTGATCGGCGGCCTGTTCCAGGCAGACGACCCGCATGCGCGGCTGCTCGATGACACCGCGTTCCAAGATGTATGGAGCAAACTCGACATCCACCATGCATGAACGGACTCCCATGCCACGCCTGAGCTTTGCCATCCTGCTGTGCTGGAGCGTCCATGCGGGCGCCTTCGAACTGAGCGGCACCATCCGCAGCAACGGCCCGCCGCTGCCGCAAGCCATCAGCATCGTTGCCGAGCGCATGCACGGCGAGCCGCAGATACATGGCACGGTCGAAAATGGCCGCTACCGCATTGATGTACCGGAAGGCGGCACACTGGCACTGCTTTTGCAATCGCCCGGCTGGGAAGCGGAACCCAAGCTCATCTTCAGCGTGGCCACGGCGGGCGCGCTGGACTTCCTGCTGTATCCGGCCGCGGTGCCCGAGGCGGCGCTGGCAGCCGAATTGCGGACCATGGAACAGGAAGACCAGGCCCTGCGCGCGGGATTCCCGCCAACGGGGCCGGACCTGGCCACGCGCCAGCGCATGCTGGCCACGGATGAAGCACGCGAGCAACGCTTGCGGCACATCATCGCCAGCAAGGGCTGGCCCACGCAAACGATGGTCGGCTACAAGGCGGCGGGCAGCGCCTGGCTGATCGCCCAGCATGGCTCCAGTGCCTTCCTCAAAAGCAGCCTGCCGCTGATGCGCGCGGCAGCGGCACGGGGAGAGATCACGCCCTCGAAGCTGGCACTGGCGATCGACCGCGACTTGAGCAATGACAAGCTGCCGCAGCTGTACGGCAGCCAGTTCCGCACGGATAGCACCGGCAAGACGGTGCCCTTCCCCATCGACGATCCGCAGCGCCTGGAGCAGCGCCGCGCCAGCATGGGCATGGAACCGTATGCGCAGTACCGACAGTTATTCGAAAAGGACAATTGACAACGCCAACCGTCGCATGGCATCGTTGCGCCATGCCATCGCCATTCCCGCCCCTGCCATCGATTATTGCCGCCATTTCACACATGGTGGCTGGACAGGAATGACATTGACCAAGCCGCCTGCAAGGCGGCTTTGATCGGCAACAAACAATCAAGACGTCTCGCAGGCTTTGTTTTCACTTTCAGCGAGCGACCATGCACACCACTTCCAGCACCCCCGTTATCCCCACCTTGCACCTCGTGTGCGGCAAGATTGCCTCGGGCAAATCCACCTTGACCAGCCAGCTTGCGCAAGCGCCGCATACCGTGCGCATCAGCGAAGACACCCTGCTGGCGCAGCTGTATCCGGGCCAGATCGCCAGCCTGGCCGACTATGTGGCCTGCGCGGCGCGGCTGCGCGCGGCCATCGCGCCTCTGGCCCTGCAGATGCTGCGGGCGGGCGTGTCCGTCGTGCTCGATTTCCCCGCGAATACGCCCGCCAGCCGCGCCTGGATGCGCGAGCTGTTCCAGCAGGCGCGCGTGCCGCACGTGCTGCACTACCTCGACGTGACGGATGAAGAATGCAAGGCGCGCTTGCGCCGGCGCAATGACAGCGGCTTGCACCCGTTCTCCACCAGCGACGCGCAATTTGATGAAATCACGCGCCACTTCACGCCGCCCGACGCCTCGGAAGGCTTTGATATCGTGCGGATTGCCGCTTAAAACGTCCCCGGCAGCAGGATTTTTTTATCCACCTGCTGCAGGTCGCGCAAGCCGCAAAACGCCATCGTCAGATCGAGTTCATTGCGGATGATGTCCAGGCATTTGGTCACGCCCGGGCCGCCCATGGCGCCCAGGCCGTATAAGAATGGGCGGCCGATGTACACGCCTTTCGCGCCCAAGGCCACGGCCTTGATCACGTCCTGGCCCGAGCGGATGCCGCCGTCCATGTGCACTTCGATCTGGCTGCCGACGGCGTCGACGATGGCGGGCAAGGCTTCGATCGACGATTGCGCGCCATCGAGCTGGCGCCCGCCATGGTTCGAGACGATCAGCGCGTCGGCACCGCTGTTGACGGCCAGGCGCGCGTCTTCGGGGTCCATGATGCCCTTGATGATCAGTTTTCCGCCCCAGCGCTGCTTGATCCATTCCACGTCCGCCCACGACAGGCTCAGGTCGAACTGCTGCTGCGTCCAGGCCGACAGCGACGACATGTCGGACACGGACGTGGCGTGGCCGACGATGTTGCCGAAGCCGCGGCGTTTCGTGCCCAGCATGCCCGCCACCCAGCGCGGCTTGGTGGCCATGTTGAGGATATTCGGTATGGTCAGTTTCGGCGGCGCCGACAGGCCGTTGCGCAAGTCCTTGTGACGCTGGCCCAGCACCTGCAAGTCCAGCGTCAGCACGAGCGCGCCGCACTTGGCCGCCTTGGCGCGGTCGATCAGGCGGTTGATGAATTCGCGGTCCTTCATCACGTACAGCTGGAACCAGAACGGTTTGCTCGTGTTCGCCGCCACGTCCTCGATCGAGCAAATGCTCATCGTCGACAGGGTGAACGGCACGCCGAAGCGCTCGGCCGCCTGGGCCGCGAGGATTTCGCCATCCGCATGCTGCATGCCCGTCAAGCCCGTGGGCGACAGGGCCACCGGCATCGAGACGGCCTGCCCCACCATGGTCGAGGCCAGGCTGCGGTTTTCCAGGTTGACGGCCACGCGCTGGCGGAATTTGATCTTGGCAAAATCGCTGTTGTTGGCGCGGTACGTCGATTCCGTCCAGGAGCCGGAATCGGCGTAGTCGTAAAACATGCGTGGCACCCGTTTCTGGGCCAGCACGCGCAAGTCTTCGATGCAGGTGATGATACTCATGCGTTTCCTCGGTCGATGGCTAGTCGGACCATGATCGTGCATTTACCGGTAATTGTCTATCCGGCAGGCAAGCCTGCCGGATGGCGCTTCGCTTACCAGTCGCGCGCGCCGAGGATCTTCTCGCCCAGTTCGCTCAAGCGCGCCTGCGGATAGCGCAGCTTTTCCTTGTCCTCGGGGTCGCCGGGAAACGCATAGCCCTGCGGTGCGCTGCGTTCGCGCCAGCTTTGCACCCGCCAGTCGCGCAAGGCCTGGTTGTCTTGCTGGGCGGGCGTAAAGGAAATATATTGCGCCAGGCGCACTTGGTCCGTCGACGTGTTCGGGCGGATGCCGTGCGCCAGCAGGCTGTTGAAGATCAGCAGTTCTCCCTTCTGCATGGCGATGAATTCCATCGGGTACGGCACCGTCGCCAGGTCCGGCTGCCACGGGTTGCGATCCGCCGGCACGGTCTTGCGCCATGCGAGCAAGTTGTTGAACAGCTCCGGATAGCACTGGAAACCGCCGCTCTCGGGCGAGGTGTCGGACAGGGCCAGCACGCCCTGCACGTTGACGGGCAGCGGGTCGAGCGTGGTGTCCGCATCCCAGTGGATGAAGCCGCCAAACTTGCGCTTGCCATGGTTGGGCGTGTTCAGGTTGGCGCGGTCGATCGTCACCCACAAATCCTGACGGTCCCAGATGTCGACAAAGGCGTCGTAGACGCGCTGGGTCTGGCGGTTATCCCACAGCGTCTGGTTGTGATAGGCCTCGACCATGCCGGAGCCGTTGAGTTCCTTCATCGCATGGTCGCGCAATTGCTCCCGGTTCCAGGTGGCGGGGTCATGCTGGTCGAGTCCCTGGAATTCCCACAGGAAATCTGTCGTGCGCCGCACTTGCTCGGGCGACACCGCATCCTTGACGATGACGTAGCCATAGGTTTGCCAGTGCAGGAAATCGCTGTCGGACAGCACGCGCAGGGGCAGCTGTTTTTGTATGTCGCGCAGCTGGGTCTGTTCCGTGTAGGCCACGGACGGGTTGCCGGGACGGTCTTCGCCGTATTGATATCGATCTTCTTGCATCGCTGTCTCCTGTGTTGGTGTGAGACAGATTGTGCGATGGCATGGCAGGCTGAAATGCGCGCCAAGCGGCCAATACTGATACTATCCTGACTATTCATACGCTTCAAACGTCACAATGACGCCTTTATTTGAACAAGTCACGATCCCGGCCGGCCACTCCTGGGGCTTGCTGTGGCGCGAACTCGACACCATTCCCTTCATCTGGCATTACCACCCGCAGTTCGAGCTGACCCTGACGATCAATGCGCGGGGGCAGCGCTACATCGGCGACCACCTCGGCGACTTCGAACCGGGCGACCTGGTGCTGCTGGGACCGAATTTGCCGCACACGTGGTCGGCCAGCGAGCGCATCGACAGCAGCCAGCCGATGCTGGCCGTCGTCGTATGGTTTTCATTGGAGTGGCTGGAGCGGCTGGCGGCCTGTTTTCCCGAGTTGCTCAGCTTGCGGCAACTGGCGGCACGCGCCGGCCCTGCCCTGCATTTTTCAGCGGACACGAGCGCGCGCAGCGCTGATAAACTGCTGCAACTGAACGCCCTGCCCGTGCCGCAGCGCTTGCCGCTGCTGCTCGACGTGCTGCTGGACCTGGCGGGCGATACGGGCGCGCGGCCGCTGGCCTCGACGGCGCAGGCGCCGCTGCCCGATGGGCAGCAAAAACGCATGGCCGGCGTGTTCGATTTCATGCACGCGCATTTCCGGGAAGAGATCGCACTGGAGAGCCTGGCGCAGCGGGCGGCCCTGTCGCTGGGCGCGTTTCACCGCTGTTTCAAGCGCCACGCGCATTGCACGCCGGGCGCGTACCTGGCGCGGCTGCGCATCGGCCGCGCCTGCCAACAGCTGATCGAGAGCAATCTCGCCATCGCCGTCATCGCGCAAGAGGCGGGCTACCGCAACCTCGCCCATTTCAACCGCCAGTTCCGCGCCGCCAAGCACGTCACGCCGCGCGCGTTTCGCCTGCAATACCGGCGCGGCGTCAAAGACCTATCGTAAATCCGTTCGGAAACGAAAAAGGGGATCAGATTTTACAATCTGATCCCCGATATTCTGGTGCGGCTGGCAGGAATTGAACCCACGACCCCTTGGTTCGTAGCCAAGTACTCTATCCAGCTGAGCTACAGCCGCCTAAGACAAGATTATAGCAGGGCTTTGCAGAATGGCAAAGGGCGTGGCGGCGATATTTCACAATTGACGCCCTCCCCGGTTTTTCACCGGCCGCCCCGCCACTTGCATTTTTAATCACATTGATGTTCTGATTGCGGCGCAAAACCGACACGCTGATGACTGATTGGCCATTATGAACGCATTCAAGAAAAATAAATTGCAATTCATGGAAAACTTTGAGAATGTTTACTAGCAGTAATTCCAAAAAAAATACCAAGGGGATGTCATGAAAATAAACTTGCATAAATTGCCTCTGGCCGCCGCCTGCGCGGCCACCCTCCTTCTTGCCGCCTGTGGCGGCGGCAGTAGCAGCAGCCCCGCCGACCCGGCTCCGCCCGTCGTGCCGCCGCCGGCAACGACGCTCAGCGGCACTGCCGCCGTCGGCGCGCCCATCTCGGGCAGCGTGGTGGCCATCGACAGCAAGGGCAAAGTCTCCACGGCGGTCAATACCGGCGCCGGCGGGGCATTTACGGTGGACGTGGCCGGCATGACGGCGCCGTTTTTCCTCAGCATCACCGGCTCGTCCGGCGGCAAGCAGGTGACGCTCAATTCCATCGCCACCGCGGCGGGACAAACCGTCAACATCACGCCGCTGACCGACCTGATCGTCTCCACGGCGTCGGGCCAGCCCGGCGGCACGGCCCTGGCCGCCGTCTGCGCCCCCGTCGCCAATACGGTATCGGCCGCCTGCACCTCGGCCCTGGCCAATGCCGCGACGCAGCAACGGCTCGATGCGGCCGTGGCCGCCGTCGTCGCCATGATCAAACCGATTAATACCGGCAATACCAATCCGCTGACGGGTGCCTTTGTTGCCAACGGCACGGGCATGGACGCCGTGCTGGACCAGATCCTCGTCGCGCCCGCGGAAGCGCAGGGCGCCATGGCCACCGTCACCCTGATCGCCACCAACAGCGCGCTGGGCAGCGTGACCCTGCCGGCCGCCGCCGGCGGCGCGCCGACGATACCGGCAGCGACGCCGCCATCGGACGCCGACCTGGCCAAGGCGACGGCCGCGGCCACTGTCTTGCCGGAAATCCGCGCCTGCATGGCCTCACTCAGCGCCCTGTATCCGAAGACGGGCTTCGTCGTGCCGTCGGCGGCGGCCGTGTCGCCGTTCATCGACAGCAGCTTCAACATGGGCGCGGCGGTGGGCAAGGCCGACATTGTGTCCGCCCTGAGCAGCGCGGACCAGGCTGCCCATGCGGGCCTGACGATCGAGGCGCTGGGCCTGGCCAGCGTCAGCATGCAGCCTTTGAGCGCCGATGAAATCGCCACGCTGACGTCCGCGAGCAGCACTTCGACGACGCGCGTCGCCGACTTCATCGGCAATCGCCTCGGTGCCGGGGCGACGGCCATCGCCTTTACTTCAGGCAAGCCCAGCAGCGCATGGGTACAGTTACGCATAGGAACAGATGCGGGCATGCTCAACTGGAAGCTGGTCAAGACGGGCGACACCAGCGGCTGCGCCGGCGGCTGGAAACTGGCCGGCAGCGGCCACCTGGACATGCACATGAATGCGCGCATCCAGCGCAACTTCGATGCTGCAGGCACGGCCAGCTTTGCGCGCGAATGGGCAGCCCACGTCGAGCTCGACACCGTGCTGCAGGAAAATCCGGCCGTCAACAAGATCGACGTGCGGGGACCGGGCCTGACGACGTTCGGCGACTTCCAGATACCGGGCACGGCCGGCAGCAAACTGCAGCTGATCCTGCCGGCCACCGGCTACACCCACATGCGGGTGGCCGACAGCAATGGCGCCGCCAGCACTTTCTACAATAACGCGGAAGCGATCCAGAGCTGCCAGGACCTGGCCAGCCTGCCCGCCAATACGCCGGGCCTGGGCGCGGGTACGGCTTGCATCGACGAAACGAAAGTGGCGCCTGGAAAAATCTACGTGTGGACCCTGAAAACGCCGAATGGCGCCGTCAGCGCCTTCCCGTTCCAGATCAATGCCGTGCCCCTGTCGAAAGCGTTTGCCAAGGCCAACCAGGCCAGCCTGTTCGCCACGCTCACCAGCATCACGCCGGCGAAACTGTCGTCCATCCCGGCCGCCGCCCTGCTCGATGGCGCGGTGACCTTCAATTACACGCAGTCGGCCACCTACGGCTCGAAAATGGATAATTGCGGCCTGTATCTGTTCAATAACACCACGCCGGTGCTGAACGCGGAGCAAAATGCAGTTGGACAAGAAACCTCGTGCACGTTCACGACCTCGGGGCTCAATGCGCTGGCCTCGAACGTGGCGGACCCGGCGCAATCCGGCGCCTCGCTGTTCCAGTTCACCGGTCCCGTGACAAGCGGCGGATTGTGGGTGACCACCATCGTCCTGGGCAACCAGGCGTCGTCGGGCCAGCCTTACCCGAATTGACGGGGCCCGGCCACTGCAGCGCGCCGCGATGGGGGCGGCGCGCTGCAGGCTTGCCTTTCGCTGGACGAAAAAAAACCCGGAAAGCGAACTTTCCGGGTTTTTTTCACTACTGCTGATACTGGTGCGGCTGGCAGGAATTGAACCCACGACCCCTTGGTTCGTAGCCAAGTACTCTATCCAGCTGAGCTACAGCCG